>NZ_JBCNHI010000009.1:0-202884 GCF_050482105.1 Paenibacillus jamilae
GTGCCACGGGCGACACGGGCGCTACGGGTCCTGCTGGACCGACAGGTGCCACAGGCGACACGGGCTCTACCGGTCCTGCTGGACCGACAGGTGCTACGGGCGTCGTGGGCTCTACCGGTCCTGCCGGACCTATCGGACCTATCGGGCCTATTGGCGACACGGGGCCGACTGGTCCTACTGGACCGACCGGGCCATTTGGTCTTGGCTTTACTGGTCCAATTGGACCGACTGGCCCTACAGGACCTATCGGACCTACGGGGCCAACTGGTCCTACTGGACCCACTGGACCGACCGGACTCTAATCTTCTATTATTACCATATCATGGACTTAAACGACCTATCATACCCTACCGACAAAGCCGCCTAGCAAGTTACGGCTTTGCCATCCTTGCCCTGCCGCAATTGCGGCAGGGCTTCTATAATCAGATCTCTTTTAATTCCAACTTTAGGTTTGACCTTAATCCTTAAATGGTTCCCAAAGGAGTGATACTCAATTGATCAGTATCAGCCTGTGCATGATCGTCAAAAATGACCAACATACCATTGGTCCTTGTCTTGAATCGGTCCATCATATTGTAGATGAAATCAACATCGTGGATACAGGTTCACAGGATCGGACCATTGACATATGCCGCAACTTTACAGATCGGATTTTTCCGTTTGATTGGGTGGATCATTTTGCCCTTGCACGTAACTATTCTTTTGAGCAAGCTACACAGGGGTACATTCTCTGGTTGGATGCCGATGACATTTTGAAGGAGCAGGATGCTGTCAGGCTGCTTGAGCTGAAGCATACTCTTGATTCGTCAAACATACCAACCGTTGATTCAGTGTCGATGAAATATCATTACGCTTTTGACGATCACGGTAATGTCACCCTGCATTTTCGTCGAAATCGCTTGGTCAGACGATCGGCCGGATTCCGCTGGCACGGAGCCGTGCATGAGTACCTTGCCGTAGATGGAAATATTCAACATGCGGATATTGCCATAACTCACACCAGAACACATACACTTTCCCCGGGCCGAAATCTACGAATTTATGAGAAGTTGCTCGCTCAGGGCCATGCCTTCTCTCCCCGCGATCTCTACTATTACGCTAACGAGCTTAGAGACAATGGAAGACATGAACAGGCCGTGCAGGCTTACCGGGATTTTCTAAACACCGAACAAGGCTGGATAGAGGACGCAATTAGTGCATGCGGCAAAATGGCCGACTGTCTGCAACAACTTGGCAAGCTGGAAGAAAGTATTACTGCGGCTCTCCGTAGCTTGACCTTCGATACGCCCAGGGCAGACCTTTGCTGTCGGATGGGTCATTATTTTTTGCATAAAAACGAGATCCCCAAAGCCGTTTACTGGTATGACATGGCTACCACTCTGAACCCTCCTGACACGATGGGTCTGGTACAAGACG
This sequence comes from Paenibacillus jamilae, assembly GCF_050482105.1. Lineage (GTDB taxonomy): Bacteria > Bacillota > Bacilli > Paenibacillales > Paenibacillaceae > Paenibacillus > Paenibacillus jamilae_B. The sequence continues at coordinate 1,417 of NZ_JBCNHI010000009.1, forward strand.
CGTACCGAACGTGGTTTCCTCATATCCAGCTATGTATTTGCCATTTTCGGCTAAAAGACTATACACGTGCGAACTGGCACAATGAGCAAGCAGCCACGTACGTTCCCAATGACCCACATGTCCTGCATAATCGACAATATTTCAGCTCAATTCTGAATTCTTCCTAATAGAGTACCTCCTATCGCAACCATCATGCTTTAATTCGATGAAAGGAGAAGCAAATACATGCAACCACAGAATCGGTACAAGATAGCAGTCTATGCCATTAGTAAAAATGAAGCTCGCTTCGCCAAGCGCTGGATGCACTCCATGCGGGAAGCCGATGTTGTCATTGTAGCCGACACTGGGTCTACAGACGACACCGTTGCCCTGCTGCGCGAGGCAGGTGCAGAGGTGCATCGTATTCAGATAGTCCCTTGGCGTTTTGACAAGGCTCGCAATGAGTCCCTGCAGTTGGTCCCTGACGATGTAAATATTTGTGTCTGTACAGATCTGGATGAAGTCTGGGAAGAGGGATGGCGGTCGCGCCTGGAAAGCAACTGGAAGGATGGAACAACTCGGATGCTGTATGCCTTTACACATGGACAGCCTGGGAAGGATATCGCTTATACATGGTTTTGGAAAGAAAAAATACACACTCGTCATGGCTACCACTGGGTACGCCCGGTTCATGAAGTGCTTGAATATATCGGGGAAGGCGAAGAACACAGCATCCGATCAGAGCAACTCCGCTTGTATCATGATCCAGACCCGCACAAGTCCCGCAGTCAATACCTTCCGCTACTGGAGCAGTCTGTGCGTGAATTTCCCGAGGATGACCGCAATATGCATTACTTGGGGCGAGAATATATGTATCATGGTCGCTGGGACGAGTGCATCGCTACGCTGCAACAACATCTTGCCATGCCACAGGCGCGCTGGGCCGATGAACGCAGCGCTTCAATGCGCTTTATCGCTAGAGCGTATAGGGCAACTGAGCAATGGCATGAGGCTGCACGTTGGTTATACCGAGCTATTGCCGAAGCGCCCTATTTACGTGAACCTTATACGGAAATGGCTCAGCTTGCCTATCATACAAGGAACTGGACCGCTGTCTATCATATGGTCGAAGAAGCGCTGCGCATTACAACACGGCCGGAAACGTACATGCAAGAGGATTTTTGCTGGGACGCTACACTCTATGATCTCGGAGCCCTCGCTTGCTACGAGTTGGGTCTAATGCACAAAGCCTGTGAATTTGCGAAAGAAGCAACAGAACGCTCCCCGGAAGATTCTCGCCTTCGCCATAATTATGTGCTAATTCAATCTAGGCTTCCATAGAAACCCACACCCCGTCCTGTAGGTTGAATAACTTGGTATAAGAGCTTGTGGTTGGCAAAGGAGGTTATTAAGATCAAAGTTCTATTTACTTTTTATATACCCAGCGGTGGCGTGGAAACCTTGAACCGTCAACGCTGTAAAGCGCTCATTCAGGACGGGATTGAATGTCATCTTCTCTATTATCAGCAGGGTACAGGAATGCAAAATCTGCACGGCGATATTCCGGTATTCATGACTTCCTCTGAAGAAGAAATTCGAAAACTGGTGGAGACTCATCGCTACGATGCAATTATCGTCTCTTCGGACTATCCTATGCTCCCCAGACTGCGAATGTTGGGCTACCAAGGGATATTAATCTATGAATCACAGGGCTTTGGTACTCATGAAGAAGCTGCTTGGGTTGTCGCAGATGCCGTTCCGTATCTTCAAAACTATGCTGACGCGGTGCTTCTACCAGATACAACTCACCTCGTACAGCTATTTTCCAGCATGTGTCCATGGCTTCATCGTTTTGTATTCCCAAATGTGCTGGATACTAGCGTATTTAATTATGTGCTGAATACTCCTCCGGTTAATCCGGTCATTGCATGGGTTGGACGGTTAGAGCCCAATAAAAATTGGAGGCATTTTGTCGACATTTCTTACTGGATGCTGCAAAATCGTGCAGATCTTCGGATTTGGATGTTCTATGATGACACCTTGTCTCAGCCAGATGATAAGATGCAATTCGAGAACATGCTTGCTCAGCTTGGCATGTCTACGATTATCGAGCGGTTTAAAAGCGTGCCTCATGCTAAAATGCCTTTGTATTATTCCATGATTGGCGATTCAGGTGGGTATCTGCTTTCGACTTCGCTGGTGGAAGGATTCGGTTATGCGGTAGCTGAGGCCATGGCCTGTCGTTGCCCGGTGCTAAGCTCTGATTCAGATGGAGTACGAGCATTTATTGACCACAATGAAACCGGTAAGTTTTATCAGCAGGGAGACATTTTACAGGCGGTGCTGCAAGGATTAGAACTGATGAACAACGTCCCACACCGCGAATCTATCCGTGAGAAGGGGCGGACACGGATTGTAAACCTGTTAGCGCCGGATAAATATGTGCGCTCCTTCCGGCAAATGATGAATACGTTGGGTGTGCGGTAGTCTGCTATAGTACTACTTGCTGCAAAAGTCTGTTTCAATATCTAAGAAAAGCTGACGGCAGCCCTTACACACAGGGGATATCGTCAGCTTTAACTTTTTTTGAATATGGATTCTATTTGATCTTCAATAAGCGATCTCCTGCATGAATATCCTTCGAGTCTTCCGCTAAGATATCCGTGTACACCGCAGTATTGGTTACAATAACAGAAGTAGTGAGATCATATCCTTCCTCCACTATAGCTTGTGGATCAAATTCAACCAGCTTGTCCCCTTTTTGAATCGTATCTCCTTCGGACACAAAAGAAGTGAAGTGTTTTCCTTTCAAGCTGACCGTATTAATTCCAATGTGAATGAGTAGTTCAACCCCATCCTCAGAGATAAGTCCAATCGCATGTTTTGTCTTGAAAACGGTAACAACAGTTCCGTTAAACGGTGCATAAGCTACCCCTTCTTGCGGGATAATCGCGGCTCCCTGACCCATTGCACCACTGGAGAAGGCTTCATCTTTCACTGTGATCAGAGGAACCAATTCACCGTTCAAAGGACTGAATACTGTTTTTTCTTCCTTTTTATTTTCATCTGCAACCTTAATCTCAGGCGCAGGTTTCGCATTCTTATAGCCGAAAAGATAGGTCAGTATAAATCCGACCACAAAAGCGACAACCAAAGAGATAATAAAGCCTATAAAGCCCGCATCTATCCCCTTTGGATTAATGAATAAAGGGATACCAAAAATCCCGCCTGAGGCAAATCCATATGCTGTTGAGCCCAGTAAGCCCGCCACAGCTCCTCCTATCCCCCCAGCAATCGAGGCTAAAATAAACGGTTTTTTAGTAGGTAGCGTTACCCCGTAAATAGCTGGTTCAGTAACCCCCATCAAGCCCGCGATGGTAGCAGAAGTCGCAATGGGTTTTAATTTAGGGTCACGTGATTTCAAAGCAATGGCAAAAGCCGCACCTGTCTGCGCAAACGTAGTGCAGAACAGCATACCGTTAATCGGATCAAACCCGTTCGTAACTACATTATTCAGGAGAATCGGAATGAACGCCCAATGCAAGCCAAAGATAATAATGCCCTGCCAGAACCCGGCCAGAACGAGACCAGCTATAGCCGGACTTAACTGGTAAATCCACATGGAGCCTTTGGCTAATCCATCACTGATTATAGTGGCTATCGGCCCGACAACCAGAAAAACAATGGGTGATATAATGACCAAGGTCAGAAAAGGCACAATGAACATTTTAATAGAAGCAGGTGCATACTTACTTATAAATTTTTCAACCTTGGCTGCCAAGAACGCCCCAATAATGATAGGTATAACAGAAGAAGTATAATTAATCAGCACGACAGGTATGGTCAAAAAGGATAGCGCCGTTTTATCCGTAAAAGCCGAAGTAATGGTCGGATACACCAAGGCGGCTCCCAAAACAGCAGACAAGTACGGGTTTCCTCCGAATTTTTTTCCTGCTGAAAACCCTAGAATAACTGGAAAGAAATAAAACATAGCGTCTGCTGTTGCATATAAAATTTTGTATGTGCCCATCTGATCAGTCATCCAGCCCAGAGATGTGCATAAAGCCAGCAACCCTTTTAGAATCCCTACAGCGGCGAGCACACCAACCACGGGCATAAATACGCCTGAGATCACATCGACAAATCGGCTGAACAGGCTCGCTTTTTCATTTTTTTGATTGTCCTCAGTTGTCTGGTCTCCATGCTTGACTCCCATCGTATCCAAAAGAGCCTCGTATACTTTGGGAACCTCATTCCCAATGACTACCTGGAATTGACCGCCACTTTCCACGACGGTAATGACACCGTCAATCTGTTTGATTTTTTCTTTATCCGGCAATTGATTATCCTTCAGCTTAAATCTCAAACGAGTGACACAGTGAATGACACTGCTCACATTTTCGTTCCCCCCCACCGATCTAAGCACTTCTCTAGCCGTCTTTTGGTAATCCATCATGATCACTCCTGGATGCGTTTTCTATTTCTCCACTCCACCTGTTAGCTTACTCATAGTCTTCTCTTGTTTTATTTCGTTCCGATGATCACAACATCACCTTCGAAACTATGCATATTAATGACGGATTGATCAGCCTGGATATCCACCTCCGTTTGGGCAAATCGTTTCGCCACTAAATCAATGGTTGTAAACTTGTAGTCCTGTACATGGATACTTAGCCGCACCTTCGTGTTAACCGGGATATACAAGACGATGGTATTCTCATTCCCCGCAGCTCTGATTTCCTCTGTCTTGTTTAAAACAATATCCAGCGGCTTTATGCCGATCAGGTTGTACATTTCAAACAAATATTTAATAAAGGAATAATCCCATGCGCCTTCAAATCGTAATGCTGTTCTCCAATCATAGGGACTATCAAAGCCCTCTCCTTCAACAATGCCGAACTTCTTGCCTTTTTTATGCCAGCTCCAAATGCCATGCGCTCCATAGGTGATTCCCGCTCCCCCGCCTGCAAGGAGACTTTGCCATGCTGCTTTTCTGGCATCCAGTGCAGTGTATCTGCCGTACACATTGCGACTGTAACTGATCTGCTCATAGCAAGGTTCTCCATTAATGACGGGACGGATCTCCGGCTTGTGATACAAATGCTGGGCAAGTTCATGGGCAAAATGCTGGAACTCTGAATTATGTCCTGATTGATACATATAGAATCCAAGACCCTGGTGTTGCTCAAAAGCTACAGGAATTTCCCTCAATCTTCCTTGGATATGCAGTGCAGTTAGGCTGGTCGGGCTTACTTGTTGTACCGTTTCCAGCGCCTTCATATAGTACGCATTAGCACGTTCTGTAGGAAAATCAGTATCCCCGCTGATCAAATAAACAGGCTCGAACCGGGAATAGCGGTTTACAACGTAAGTTACATAGCCTTCAACACAATCCAGCGGCATTTTATTGCCCTTCTGGAACATTTCAGCCCATGTATCCGGTACATAGTTACACCACAGTAGTACCAAGGCTGGAACAAATCCACGCTCTACAGCCATCTGGATCATAACTTCTGCTCGGTCAAAATAGGCTTCGTTTAATGTGTGATAATCGAAATCTCCATTTTCCAATAATGCAAACGGTTGTAGATCCAAATCCGCTTCACTTGCATCCCATTGACGGAGCATGTTGATTTGCAAAACGTTGAATCCCTGCATCTTTCGATAGTCCAGGTAATCGCCCCACTCTTCAATAGTTGCATTGGTAAATACACTCCAGACGGTATCTGCCAAGTAAAAGAAAGGCTTGCCCTTTTTCACAAAACTTCTTTGATTTTTAGCCATGCTTAAACTCAAATAGATCACCCCTTCACCCATAAACAAAACTAAATTAAAGTGTAATTTTATATGATATTGGATAAAATAAACTAAATAAAGCGTTCACAATTGAATATTAACACTATTTATTCGCAAAGGTCAACTCATTTTGCACATCATTTGTTTAGTTTAATTTATAAACTAAACTTTATTATATAATCGTGATATAATTTATATAGTTTAGTCCAATGGGAGGTTCCGTGTTGAAAATAGATGATATTGCAAAGCTTGCCGGTGTTTCAAAATCAGCTGTCTCTTTAGCATTTAACAACAAACCCGGTGTTAGCGAAGAAACCAAAGAGCATATTTTAAGAATTGCCCACGAGCATGGATATAGACCACGTACCATGAAGTCAAATAAGGAATTTACGAAGAGTCATCATGTCATTCGTTTTGTTGCATGCAAAAATACAGGCATCGTGACCGAGCAATATGAATCACTTCCATTTTTCAATGAATTGATCCATCATATTACCCAGCAGGTGAGAGAACATGGCAATACTTTGATTTTCTCGTCATTTGACAGCCATAGCCTTGAAGAAGAATTATCTGCTCTGGAAAAGGACCAGCCTTCTTCAGGTATACTTCTGCTGGGCACCAATTTAACGTCCGAGATTATTCATTCTTTACAATCTATTCATTCCAATATGGTAATTTTAGATACCTGCTTTGAACACGTTGATGCCAGCTTTGTATCGATTAATAACTATCTTGGAGGGTACCAGGCAGGCCAATATTTAATCCGGTCCGGCCACAGAAATATAGGGTACGTACAATCCAGCACCAGAATTCTTAACTTTACAAAACGCAAAGAGGGATTTATGGCTGCTTTAGAGGAGCACAATCTTGCCATAGGTCATGGGCTTACATTTGATATGCATCCGATGCTTGTCATGTCACAGGACGCATTTAAAACAGCTATTCATGAATTGAATGAACTGCCTTCGGCCCTATTTTGTGAAAATGATTATATGGCGATCAGTGCTATTAAAACGTTTCAGGAAATGAACATCCGAGTGCCTGAACAAATTTCTGTCATGGGGTTTGATAATATTCATGAAGCCAAGGTCATCAGTCCGGAACTTACAACCATTCATGTGAAAAAGGATATTTTGGCCCGCACGGCTGTAAACTTGCTGATGGAAAGGCTTAATCACAACCAGGAGCATCATACTCAAGTTCTTGTGAATACAGAGGTTATCGAAAGAAGATCTTGTATAGACGTAGAATTATAATCAAGCGAATAGAAAAAAGCCGCCTTATAGGCGGCCTTTCAGCTTCTATGCTCCTGAATTGTGACTTTATAGCAAATAGATTTAAGCGTGTTGTTTTTTGCTTAGTGTAAACGAAAAAGATGCAACAACAAGGGCTATGAGTACGACTAATCCACTAATCCAGCCTAAATTCTGGATGGATGTATACTCAATTATGACTCCTCCTAATCCTGCACCTAAGGTCATACCGAGTACAATACGGGAAAGCATAAGCAGCGTAAAATTAAAGCTGAAGAAAGCAATGATCGTAAGGCATATATGGTAACTAATTGTCCAGCCAATGAAATGGATACCTTCAATTTCTCATCATTCGTTAAAGTCTTCCTCTGTCAAATCCAGATTTACACTCGCAGCGGTTCGGCTACCGTCGGCCGCAGCAAAAATCAACTGAGAAGGCATGAAGTATGAAGAATCCCCCGCAGCATATACACCAGGAATGGAGGTTCTCCCCGCTCCATCCGTTTGGATCCCGCCCGACTCTGTCCTTTCACAGCCCAAACGTTCTCCAAAAGGTGCACTTTGTACGAATTGGGGGTTCACAAAACCGCCGGCCCTCGGGACCTGAGTGCCATCTGTAAAGCATACATGCTCCAGTTGTCCATGGTGACCGATGAACGAGGCAACAGGCTGCTCCATTACCGCGACTCCTTTAGATTGAAGTCGTTCTTTTTGCTCGTCCGACAAGAAAGCCTGACCGTTCGTGCAGACGATCAAATCCTTGCTCCAGTTCAGGAGCAGTTTGGCTGTGTGATATATGGCTGGCGACTCAGAGACGAGGACAAGCGGTTGATCCCGTAGCTCCCAGCCATCGCAATAAGGGCAATTAAACAAACTTTTCCCGTAGAACGCATAAAAACCTTCGATCTCGGGGAATATCTCCTTTACGCCCGTAGCCAATATCAATTTTCGTGCTTGAATGCGAAAACCTGACGAATCAAGTATGTCAAATCCAGATTCATTTTTCGTAACCGAAATAACCTCGGCTTGCAGATGCTGCACAGACGGATACCGCAGCACTTCCTCATAGGCTACGCGGCGGAATTCGGCTGGCGTTACGCCGTCTCTTGTAATGAAACCGTGCGATGCATGCGTGACCGCATTTCTGGGCCGGTTATTATCGAACAAAGCTACACTTCTCCTTGCCCTGCCCAGTACAAGGGCTGCATTCAATCCAGCGGGTCCTCCCCCAATAATAGCGCAATCGTACAGCATAACATCCAGCTCCTTTTTAAAAGATATTAAAGACTCTTTATGTCTGTGATAAAAACAAAAAAATTCACATTACTGGCAACCACCCTCTTTCTATATATAGCCACTACCTTTATACTTGCGCTTGCCTTTGGGCCAAATCGACCAATTTCGTATTTTTAAGATGGCTCTCCATTTTCTCCTCCGCTTCCCTCATGACGGCTTGAATCAGACATTCTGATCCATGGACAAAATCACATTCAAACAAAGAATTTGTCCCTTCAATGGCATGGATAATGTCCAAAAAGGTAATGTCGTCTTTATTGCGGGATAAACGATAGCCCCCATTAGCTCCAGAGACGGATTCAATCATTCCCGCCTTCACAAGCCTAGTCAAAATTTTTGATAGATACGTGGGCGAGACATTTTGGGATTCGGCCAATTGCTGAACACCTACAGGCTTCACGGATGAATCCGTAACGAGCATGAGCATGGTATGCAGAGCATAATTGGTTGCTTTAGTAAATTTCATAACTACACCCCAATCACAGACTTATTGTATCTATAATATCTCTGAATATGTTGGAGTGTCAAGTCATGGATGATGCACGCTGTTGCCAGTCCTTCTTTTGGTTACGCTCTAAGCATTGTATACTGTTCATCAGAACAGCTAAGGAAGGGGGCTCGTTTTGCGTATTTTTGATATTCTACGTATATTGGTTGCTGAGCAGATGGTTAATGGAGAACATTTGGCGAATGCATTGAAGGTATCCTCTCGAACCATACGAACAGATGTAAAGGAATTGAGTGCATTGTTGTCAAGGCATGGGGCGACAGTCAAACCCCTTAAAGGAACAGGCTACAAGCTAGAGGTTCAAGACGAACAATCATTTCATCAGTTGCTGAAGGAATTAAAGGACTATGAAAGCAATGTGCCCCATCTATTAGCGAGTTCCTCAGAAGCCAGACATCGTTTTTTAATGAAAAAGCTGCTGCTTACTCCTGCCTATGTGAAACTTGATGATTTAGCTGAGATGCTGTATGTTAGCCGATCTACTTTACAGAATGACCTCAAAGAAGTACGCAAATTACTGTCAACTTATGGACTATCTCTGGAGAACAGACCGTATCATGGTATTCGAATTAAGGGTAATGAGGCCAAGCTGCGTTATTGCATTTCCGATTATATATTTAATAGGACAGATGAAATAGGCGGGCAACAGATGCCCCACCCTTCTTTGATCTCTAATGAAGAGCTGGAATGCATAAGAGAAGTGATTTTGGAGCGGATTGAGCATCATGATATTCAGTTGTCAGACATTGCTCTAAACAATCTGGTTATTCATATCGCTATAGCATGTAAGCGTATTCGTGAAGAGAGGTATGTATCGTATTATCCTCAAGAGATGAAAAAAATCGAAGCACAAAAAGAGTTTAGGGTCGCGGCTGAGATCGTATCTACTCTGGAGCAGAACATGAAACACTCCTTTCCACTTGTTGAAGTTGCGTACATTGCTGTGCACTTGCTGGGTGTAAGGACCGTTGTCAGGGTTCATATGGATGAAGTAGAGATTAAAAAAATTATTGATCAAGATATCTACGAACTGACTATCGAAATATTAGACCGAATCGATCAGCAGTTGAACATGAACATTCAAAATGATCAAGAATTGCTGATTGCCTTTTGCCTTCACCTCAAACCAGTCATTAATCGTTATCAATACGGAATGAATTTGCGTAACCCCATGCTGGATGAAATCAAAGCCCATTACCCGCTTGCTTTTGAAGCTGGCATCATTGCTGCGGAAGTTATCAAACAGCGACTTCATATACACATCGAGGACAATGAAATTGGGTATTTAGCCATTCATATCGGAGTCGCGATGGAGAGAAAGAAAATGGAGGGCACACCCAAAAGATGTATGATCGTATGTGCTTCTGGACTCGGCAGCGCAAAGCTGCTGTATTACAAGCTTCAATCCGTTTTCGGTTCCAGGCTGGATATCGTGGGCACCACTGAATTTTATAAGCTGAAGCAACTGCCGCTGGATGCCCTGGACTTTATCATTAGCACGACCCCCATATCAGAACCGCTTTCTATCCCCATGATCCATGTGAATACATTTTTGGGCAACTCGGATATTACTAAAATCGAACAAGCCATCTCAGAGTCAAAACTCCCTGCTGTACAATATATACGAAAAAAATTGGTTTTTCTTCAGCAGAAGTTTGATAACAAACGGCAAGCACTTGAATTCATAGCCGAAAAGATACAAGAAGCAGGTCTGGTAAAAGGTCCATTGTTGCAATCTGTGATAGAGCGTGAAGCTGTTTCCCCCACATCATTTGGCAACTTTGTCGCGATTCCGCATCCGATGGAACCTTTTGCTGATTCTACGTTTTGGGCCATTTGTACATTACAAAAAGCGATCGACTGGGATGGCAAACCGGTACAGTTTATTTGTATGCTCTGCATACAGCGTACCAAATCAGAAGATTTACAAAGTATGTATCATATTTTGCTTAACATTTTAAATCATGTAAAGCTAGTCCAGCAGCTAATTCGTTGCAAAACGTACATGGAATTCGTAGAGGTGCTGCATAAAAATAGTTGAAGATTAGCAGGATGTAAAACAAAGGAGAAATCCGAAGCCTACATGGCTGGGGTTTCTCTCTTTTTATATTTAGTGATAGAGATAGCAACTAGAAAGAACGATGGATTTCCGTTAAGAAGAGGAAATAATATGCGTTATGTTGAAAGCGATTCCAAATTATAATGGCAATACGAGCAAATGAATGAAAGGAGTCAAGAACATATGAATAATGATGAATCAGCAGAACACGATGTGAACATGGAGGACATGGACGATACAGAGATCGTATTCCAAATTATATTATACGCTGGGAATGCACGCAGCTCGGCGATGGAAGCGATTGAACTTGCAAAGGCGGGCAAATTTCGTGAATCCAAAGAAGAATTGGCCTCAGCTAAAAAAGAACTGGTATCCTCCCACAAAATTCAAACCAGAATCATTCGTAAGGAAGCAGCCGGTGAAAAAACAGAGATGTCTGTCATGATGGTGCATGCACAAGATCATTTGATGAATGCCATCACCATTCACGATATGGCCTCAGAGTTTATAGACTTGTATGAACGCATTGATCAGCTCGTATTAAAATCGTAGAGGGAGGGCTATCCATGGCTTTTAAAGACAAACTGGTCGATGGTCTCACATCGGTGGCAAATGCAATCAACAATTTTAAATATATAATCGCGATCAAATCAGCTTTTATCACATTAATGCCTGTTATTATTGTTGGTGCCTTTGCTGTACTGATTTCCAATATGGTCATGGACCCAGTCAATGGTCTGGCCCATTTTAAGCCATTCTCATTTTTGGCAGAGTACAAACCGATCTTCTCAAGCATTAATTATGCCAGCTTGAATATCCTCACCATTCTAGCTATTTTTATGATTGGTCTGGAGCTAGGGAAAATTAACGGAGAAAAAAATCTTTTCCCCGGTTTACTTGCTCTCATCTGTTTTATCTCTGTGACACCAACTACGATCGAACTGATGGTTAACGGAGACATGCAAAAAGTAACGGACGTCATCGCCCGTCAATTCACGGATACTAAAAGCTTGTTTTTGGGTATTTTCATAAGTATCCTATCCGTTGAGCTATACAACAAACTGGGCAAGTCCGATAAGCTAAAGATTAAAATGCCTGAAAGTGTCCCCAGCAATGTAGCTGTTTCTTTCTCCGCACTCATCCCTACCATTATTACGGTAACTGTTTTCTCAATGCTTGGATTCTTTTTTCATAAGTTTACAGGACTCTACCTGTACGATGCTGTCTATAATGTGGTGCAGCAACCTCTGGAGACCATAGTCCAAGGGCTGCCAGGTATACTGGTACTCATGTTGGTTGCGCAAATCTTCTGGGTGATCGGTATTCACGGAAACCAAATGGTAAAGCCCATTCGTGAACCCTTGCTGCTTGGAGCGATTACGGTCAACATGACTGCATATGACCAAGGACTTCCCATTCCGAACATTATTACGATGCCTTTCTGGGACGTATACATGAGTATTGGGGGTTCAGGAGTTACGCTGGCCCTATTGATTAGTATTATGATCGCTTCCAAGCGTGAGGATATGAAAGAAATAACCAAGCTTTCGCTTGGGCCAGGTCTGTTTAATATTAATGAGCCAGTCATTTTTGGACTTCCGATTATGCTGAATCCATTGATGGCGATTCCTTTCATTATAACTCCACTCATCACAGGAACAATTGGTTACTTTTCAACGCTGTTTGGATTCGCAGGTAAAGCTGTTGTTATGGTTCCGTGGACTACGCCACCCATTATTAATGCCTACCTGTCTACAGGTGGAAGCATTGGCGCCGTCGTAACACAAATTGTTTGTATTATGGTAGCCATTATCATCTATTTCCCGTTCGTCAAAATTGCCAACAAGCGAACGACTGAATAATGCGCTAATGTAGAGATATACCCGTAGAGGATCGCCTTGGGAAATCTATAGAATGAAAAGGAGAAGCATATCATGGCTAAACACACAATACAAATTCCACCGAATTTCATGATGGGGGCAGCGGCTTCCGCCTGGCAGACAGAGGGCTGGAGCGGTAAACAGGAAGGCCAGGATTCGTATCTGGACTTATGGTACAAAAATGACCGCTATGTCTGGCACAATGGATACGGACCCGCGGGTGCAACCGATTTTTATAATCGTTATGCCGAGGATGTTGCGCTGATGAAGCAGATTGGACTAACTCATTATCGCACCTCTATTAATTGGTCCCGCTTCTTAACGGATTATGAGAATATTGTGGTAGATGAAACCTATGCGGACTATATGGACCGGGTCATTGACGAATTAATTGCAAGTGGAGTCGAGCCGATGATTTGTCTGGAACACTATGAATTACCTGCTTATTTGCTGGACAAATATGAAGGCTGGTCTTCCAAGCATGTGGTGGAGTTGTTTGTGAAATATGCAGAAAAGGTGTTTGAACGGTATGGAGATCGGGTCAAGCACTGGTTTACGTTTAATGAGCCCATTGTTGTACAGACTCGCGTCTATCTGGATGCCCTTCGCTATCCCTATGAACAAAATACGCGGAAGTGGATGCAATGGAACTACAACAAAACGCTGGCTACCGCGAAATGCGTACAGCTTTTTAAAGCCAAACATTATAGTCAGAACGGGGCAAAAATAGGTGCTATTCTGAATCCCGAAGTTACTTATGCCCGATCCAGCGCCCCTCATGACCAGTATGCGGCACATGTATATGATTTATTTTACAATCGAGTATTTCTGGACCCGCTTATTAAAGGCGAATACCCGCAAGAATTGTTCGAGCTTATGAGCAAGCATGATATTGCATTTGAGGCTACAACGGAAGAGCTGGCCTTGATTAAGGAAAACACCATTGACTACGTTGGAATCAATCTCTATTATCCCCACCGGGTCAAAGCGCAGAGTAAAGCATGGAACGAAAACATTCCTTTTCACCCCTCATACTACTATGAGCATTTCGAACTTCCAGGTAAAAGAATGAATAAGTCACGGGGCTGGGAAATTTATCCCAAGATCATTTATGATATGGGGATGCGTATCAAGAACGAATATAACAATATCGAATGGTTTGTCGCGGAAAACGGCATGGGGATTGAAAACGAAGCTGCTTTCAAAAATGAGGAACACATCATTCAGGACGACTATCGGATTGACTTTATAAGTGAGCATTTATACTACACATTACAAGCTGTAGAAGCAGGCTCCAACTGTACAGGTTATATGCTGTGGGCCTTCACAGACAACGTTTCTCCTATGAACGCTTTTAAAAATCGTTATGGACTGGTGGAAATTAATCTGGAGAATGATCGAAGTCGGCATTTGAAGAAATCCGGCTACTGGTATCAAGCTGCTATTAAGGAACGTTTGTTTGTTGCTGATCTGGATGAAGAGTATAAGTAGTTAAACATGAATTTCTGGAGGCGCTGTTGATATGAAAAAAATCATTCTGGCATGCTCTGCAGGGATGTCGACATCCCTTCTGGTATCCAAGATGAAAAAAGAAGCCGCTGCAAGATCGATAGAGCTGAACATCGAAGCCATCCCCGAAAGCACCATTAAAGAAGAGCTGGAAGGCATGACAGATCCTGTGATTGCTATTTTACTTGGACCTCAGGTACGAATGCGCAAAAAGGCAGTAACCGAAATTGCAGCCCCCTACGGCATCCCTGTAGATGTCATTGACACGTTGGCTTACGGTAGAGGAAACGGTGCAGCTGTCCTAGATCAGGCCTTCAAGCTGGCTGGCGAAAACATATAAATTCGTTCAAACCAAAAAGAGGCTGAGAGGTTTTCTCAGTCTCTTTCTTGATCCATCTACTCGTTAGCCCTATATGCCTTCTTTACCTGAGCCCATACTGCTCACGTACGTTTCCTTTAGACCGGCAGAGATGCCATATAGCGGTTCCCAATGAAGCCAATGTCTGGCGACTGCGTTGCTCAGACAGCTATGGCGAATATCTCCCGCCCGCGCCGGAGAATACACAGGGCGCACCGACGAACCGTGCAGCTTTAGTAAATCATAGGCCAGCCGATTGATGGACGTTGTACGTCCCGTGCTTACATGCACCGTGCGTTGGTCCGCTGCCTGTATAGCCGCCATATTGGCTCGGACTATATCCTTGACGTACACAAAGTCACGGGTTTGCGTTCCGTCGCCGTGAATGAGCAAGGGGCTTCCTTTTTTCAGCCGCTCCATAAAAATAGCTACGACACCGCCCTCTCCCTTCGCGGCCTGGCCGGGACCATACACATTTCCGTAACGCAAAATCGTGTAGTTCAAACCGTACAACCGATAGAAAAGCCGAATATACGATTCTGCGGTCAGCTTGGACAGTCCGTAGCCTGAAATAGGCTCTACGGGATCGTCTTCCTGAATACATTGCTTTTGCAGCTCTCCGTATACGCCAGATGTGGAGGCAAATATGATTTTCGACACACCCGCTTCACGACAAGCCTGCAACAAATGAATCGTCCCCAGCACATTCACATCCGCATCCTCATCGGGGTGATGAACGGAATGCTGCACATCAGCCTGTGCAGCCAAATGAAACACAATATCCGGGCGTTCCCGAACGAGCAGCGTCTTGGCTTCAGAGCTGCGAATATCTGCAACATGCATGACCGCACGTGGGTCCACATTTGCAGCATTCCCGGTTGTCAGATTATCCAGCACATGTACTCTGATGCCTGAGTCAGCAAGTGCACGTACTAGCTGGGAACCAATAAATCCGGCTCCTCCGGTGACCAAAGCCTTCACTAGCGCACCCTCCTTTTAAACCGAAGCATGTATCTTCCCTTCGCATCATGTTATGCGATGCTCTACAGCTTGGCGCAGGCGCAAGCACAGACAGAAGACAATCTATACGTGTTCCTATAGTCCGGCCTCAGACATGAAGTCTGACGTTGTCCAGCATATAACGCCACATTTCATCCTGACCGTTCCATATCTCCTCAGGTGGCAGCGCTACTGAAACCAATCGTTCCAGTTTCCAATCCAGTTCCGTCACACCTTCAGTCCCTGTATAATCCACGTACAACAAGCGAAAATCATGTGTAATTCTCTGTGACAACACATCATGCAATTCTACCGCTTGCTCCCTGCTGCCACCGAGACGAATCAGCAGCAGACGAGAGGCCAGCGTGAATTTCTCCAGTAGACGGGCGATGCGGCGGTCAAGTGTCGTTTTAAACTCAGGATAGGAAGCCAGATGCTCTGATGTATTCTGACTAACCGGAAAATGGTGTGCTGCTGTAATCTCATAGGACGCATCCTCAACCAAGAAGTTATGGCCCCCGTAATCACGCCCCGTGATACGCAGGCTTTCAACATCCATAAAACGGGCAAAACGCTCATTCAGTAAACGGCTGATCTGTGACAAATTGCCGGAAATCATCCAGTCCAGCGGACCTGCGTACGGACGCAGTCCGTTTTTATCCAGCTGAATCGAAGGCAAGCAATGCCCTCCCAGGCTAAACACTGCGTCATAATCACCCTGCAATCGCTCAAGCACGAAGACCTCCTCTTTTCGAAGACAAGGACATTCCTTCAAAAAGGGTGCGCCAGTGTGGATCACTCTTGTAATTCCATACATCGGCAAAAGGCATTTCTACTGCGCATACGTGAGGAAGCTGCCAATCCACCTCCGTCAGCTCCGTTACGCCGGAACAATTCACCACCAGCAAACGAAATTCATTGGCTACGATCCCCCTCAAAATCCGCTCCAGTTCCTCTACTTCTTCATAGGTTCCCAGCATACGGACGAACAAGCTGCGCTTGGCCATCTGTGTTTTTGCAAAAAAACGCTCGATACGACGGTCTATCTTTTCCCTGAACTCTGGATAGGTCACCAGATCTGCGGACGTGTTGCGTTCCTGCGGAAAATCGTGTACCGAGATCACATTATAAGCAATATCTCTGACCATATAATTGAGTTGGCTCGTACCAACGACACTTAAATTGGGCAAATCCATAAAGCCGGCAAACCGATTCTCAAGCAAACGGTTCACATCAGAGAGTGTGTCAGACATCATCCAATCCAGCACCCCAGCAAACGGCCGTAAACGGTTTTTTTCCAACTGAATGGCAGGTGTACAGTTTTGCCCCAGACTGAAGACCGCCTCATATTCCCCTGCCAGCTGTGCGAGTCTCATAGCCGTGCCTCCTTTGTTAATACGCCCCTTCCCCCGTCTTCTGTAATCGAATAGGGGCCTCAAGCCGTAGAATTTTCCACTCTACATTACATGCATAGCATGGCAAAAAGGGTTGGACATTGGTGCGCTTTTTTGTCAAAGAGGCGTACAACTATCCAGTCCACTCCCGGTCATTTTTCATATCATATAGGGCTGGTAACCTAACGGAATTCAAGGAGGCATCATGATATGTCTGTGTTTCTTTTAACTGTCGATCATCATCTCGCTTACTACAGCGCCCATATACAAAACTGCCATGTAACCTTTTTCAATCGTGAAAAGAGAGCCGTCGATGTGTTGCTAGAAATGGGGAATGACAGTGGCGTTTTCAGGCGGCAGCTTCTTCGACTGAGCCCTTCTCCTGAAGCTGGCTCTGTAATGGAACTCAAGGATATAGAAGCAGCCCAAAATCCGTTTTATCTACGAGTGGTCACGAATATTTACAATCCGGAAACGCTGTTTATCCTAGTAGAATTTATGGAAAACGGGAACATAGTGGCTAAGCGGACAGCCAGTCATTTTACCGTAACACCTTAATGAACAGGCAGAGGGGGATAAATGTATGTTGTTGAAATATACGGTTCAAAACAAAGCTGAAGCTGGCACATATGCATTGCCTTTTCAGGTCACTGAACAGGAAATCGTGCTCTCTACATTGATCATTCCTGCAAGTGAAGCTGAAGGACGTATTGTCATCGAAGTCTCTTTGGCATGGGAGAACCCGCTGCTCAACTGGGATATTGGGGAACTGGATATTCGATTGCGCCGTAACGATGAGCAGGGACCTGTGCTGGATTGGTTGCAGGATTCCTGTTATCAGGAGGGATTTGCCGAATTAAGCTACGAGGAAACAGGAAAACACGCCGAGCCTTATGTATATTGCTTGACCGTGCAATCAGCTGACCGCCGCGCTGTTGTTACGGGACCGCTTATGATCCGAGGCTCGGTATATGTAGATCAAATGGATGACAACCCGGATGGACAATGAGCTGAAAATGAACTAAAGGCAGGTGGGGATGTTGAACCCGACCTGCCTTTTTATATGATCTGCATCCTCATGGCGCAGATTGTTTCAGCCGTTCCAAAATGTCAGCATCCGGCAGCTTATAATCTTCCGGCAACGAGGTGTTAATTCGGGTCCATATAGTGTAATCAACCTCCAGATCTGGATGTGACTGCTGGATTTCAAAAATACGGTTGTACAAGTCTCCAACGACAGGAAAAGTCATGCTCCCCCTCCTAAATTTCGAATCAACGCACTTGATTAAGTGCTTGCCCATAAATATTTACGAGCCGTTCAATCATAACATCCAGAGACCAGTGTGCGGTTCCCCATGCTTTGGCGCGATTCCCCATCGCTATCCGTACTTCATCCTGAGCCAGCAAGTGCTGCAAATGAGCTGCAAGTGCCTCCACATCGCCAACTGGGGAAACCAGTCCGGTGTGTTCATGCTTCACCATTTCCGGCAGTCCACCCGCATCCGATACTACTGCCGGAAGCCCCATAATCTGCGCCTCCATGACCGAAAACGGCTGATTATCCTGTATGCTCGGATGAACAAAAAGGTCTGCCAGTTGTAAAAGAGCAGGCACATCTTCACGATGTCCCAGAAAAACCACGTCTTCCTCCAGTCCCAGCTCCTTCGCCTGTGTCTGAAGCTCTTCCCTTTTATCCCCCTCCCCGACAATCCAGCAAACCCAGTCTGTACGCCTTGCTTTCAGCAGACCCAGGGCGCTCATTAAATAATGTAGCCCTTTAATATAGACCAGCCGAGAAGGACAGATCATAACTTTTTTTCCCTCAGGTCGTGTCATGTCTGTTCCCTTGGCATGAACTTCCCAGAAGTACTCGGTGTCTAAGCCATATTGGAAAGTGGTAATCTGCTGCTCTGGCACCTCAAACTCACGTACAAGCGTCTGTTTCATCCATTCTGTAGATGTAATGGTAATATCAGCAGATATAGCACCATAATGCTCCAGCGCCCAATAATATTTCCACATCAGTGTATCGCGGTAGCCCTCCTCATGATCCCGCTCCAGAGCCATCATGACTTCACGAGCCAGCGAGCCATGAATATTCGCTACCAACGCACTGTCTTTGCGTTTGACCCGACTGAGCGCGCGCGTAGCGATAACATCTTGCGTATGAATGACGTCATATTGCTCGACCCCGAAATACGCTGCCGCCAGCTCCATACAGTATCGATCCTTTTCCACCGTCTGCACCCAGGAATCCAAATGTAATACAGGAACTGCCGACGCATTCAGCTTCGTATGCAGCAGAGGCAGCAGTTGATCCTTCAGTAGTTCCTTATCTTCAAAAACAATATGGTATTTAGGGGTATCCGGCCCGTTCCCCATCAGGTCTACCGTATGACCCAGCAGTTCGAGCCTTCGTTTAATTTGCAGCATAAAAGGCCACACACCACCCAAATGAGGAATCGGCCAGTACGTAGCCAACAAAATTTTCAAAACAGCCCCACCTCCTCTGTCTCGTACGTTAAGCTACATTCCGTTACTTCCGTAAATTTGCTGGAAACCCGATAATGCATCTGTCCAGACTGCAAAAAAACCGTCATTCGGCACAATTGTGACATCAATAAAATTGCCGATCGTGACAACTGGAACGGGACTAATTCCGTTCGGATTAAAGGAGCTGTCTGTTATTCTGAGGTTCGAAAATGTATTCCCTCCGTCCGATGATTCTGCAACAAATACATCTAATAAAGAGGCTGTGACTTGATTGGAGTAGTACACAATCTGAATCACACCGGTCACAGGCGAAACATCAATGGCCGGGAAAAAATGCTGTGCCCCTGCACTGGCTCCTGTCACTGATTGCGGCGCCGTCCAGCTTAATCCGCCATCCACGGACCGGGCAAGCAGCACATCCGCATACCCTGCCCGATTATCCTGCCAAACCGCATAAAGCCTACCCTGATTCGGGCTGGTGGAACGATCTATGGCAATGTTTGCCGTTGGCAAAACATTAAAGCCAAAGCCAGTCACGGGCAACGGACTCGGAACGGGAACGACAGAGGACACTGGCAGCGAGGAACTAAACGAAGTTCCCCCATTGAAGGACACAATGACCTGATATTGATTAACCGGATTCGTCACAATATACCCGACATAAATCACCCCTGTAATGCTCACGGTGATTTCTCCGCGCGTAATCTGATTGGAGCCAGGGGTAAGCACCACGGGGGTATCCCATGTGATTCCTCCATCCTGCGAACGCTGGAAGAACATGACCGAGCCGCCGAAAAAATCGGGGTTATACTGATGCGTATAACATAAATAGATGTTGCCAGTATAGGAACTGACCTGAGAGGTATCGAATTTTACACCGACCTCCACATTATTGACAAACGTCCCATACCCTCGCTGGGCAATCACAGGTGGATCAAATGTATTGCCGTTGTCTCTGGACACGTAGGTAGCGATGGTACCGCTCAAACCGTCTGCGGTAAATACGTGACAGGCTATGACGAACAGGTTGGGAAAACCGTAGCTGACGCTATGGGATTCCGCTCCTACATAGCCGGCTGGCAGCGGTAAAAGCTGCTGTGTGAAGGAGACGCCCCCGTTATCTGAACGGTATACCACCGTCAATGGTGGTCCGGTCGTAAAATCAATGGCAGCAGCCACTATGGTACCATCGAGCAGGTTGAAAGCCACACTCGGCTCCTGTGCCAGCCTTCCGTTAGGCGTAAGCTGTACGTTCGGCATCAGACTCCACCTCCCGGTACGCCAGCAAATATCGTCAAGCTGCCTGTGCGCGTATCCGTCCAGACGGCAATATAGTTATTGGGCGGCGAAATAGCCACATCGATATAATCGCCAATCAGTTCTGATTCGCCTCCACCAACATTCGGGTTAAAGGAAGTCGTTGTGAGACGACTGTTCGTAAAAGTATTGCCTCCATCTGATGATTGAGCGGCGAACACATCCAGATTAAAGCCGTCCAGGCGATTGGTATAGTACACGACAACAACCAGTCCCGTCTTAGGCGACACTGAAATCGCTGGAAAAAAGTTTTGGGAACCCGGCGGGCTGTCCGTCACAATGACCGGGGCACTCCAGGTACCGCCGAAATCGCTGGATTTGGACAACAAAACATTGCTGTAGCCCTGACCAAAATCCTGCCACACGGCATATAGCGTGTTTGTTGTAGAAGGTACTCCCGAGCAGTCCGCTGCCAAGCAGGGGGAATTCAATACACGAAACTCATAACCCGGGACGGGCAACGGGCTAGGTACCAGCGTTATATTGGATACAAGAATATCACCGCTAAAGGTGGCTCCTCCATCAAAGGACCGCCGGATAAAGAAAGCCGGTGTTTGCGGTCCCGTACGAATCCAACTGACATATACACTGCCATATTTGTCGACCGCGGGCTCAGGTCGCTCCGTGGAGGACTGGATATTTGAAAGCAACAACGGTCGTTCCCAGGTTAATCCTCCGTCAGTGGAGCGCTGGTAGAAGGCCGCTGACCGAGCATTAAACTCTACATTGTATTGGCGGTTATACGTAACGTAAACATGCCCTAGATAGGGACTTGCCCCTGCGTTATCTGTCGTAATATTGGTCCAGTCATTATTAATGTAATCTCCATAGCCCGGGTTAATGACCACGGGAGGGCCAAAAGTGGCTCCATCGTCCGTAGAACGATAGATCACGACTGCCCCGTTCTCATTTCCCGGAAAAGCATGTGCGGAGACGATAAAAATGTTGGGGAACAGATAGGCCACCATTCCCGCCTCTGCTCCTGTATATCCCGGTGGGAGTGGCAATAAAGTATCAGCCCAGTTCGCCCCGGCGTCCAGTGAGCGATACAGTCCAATTAAAGGAGGCCCGCTGCTAAAGTCAACAGCTACTGCTACAACGATATTCGGATTCAATAAATTAACAGCAACACTAGGCTCAAATTTGGGCAGACCGCTGGGAGTTATCTGAAAATTCAAAGGCATCGCGAGCATTCCCTTCATTATATATAGATGTGCCTGAATTGCTTCTATCAAAATGTACTTTTTTCGGTATAGCCTACAGACAACCATCCAAGCTTTCCTCTCCATAGATTCATAGTATAGAAGCATCCCTACGAAGGGATTCCATCACACTGTTTGGAGAGGATGATTCTATTGGCTTTTACAACCGGATATATGACCAACACGAGGGATTTTGGTACGGCCTGCTCCAATGTTGTTGTAAATTTGGTCAATGAAGACACGGTGAACGCGGCAACCGTGACCATCCAAATTTTTTTCTCACTCGTACCGGATACCAAGACACCACTGTACGTAACATCGGTTAATCTGCCTGCAAACTCGATTGCACGCCGTACTTTCTTTGTACAAGGGGTTCTTGCCTATGAGGTACAATACAACGTAGTCTCCCCTGCTCCAGCCAATGTTGTGCTTTCCAACTTTGGACTAGATCAGTTTGGTAATGTTGTACAGGAACATCGTGTTCTCCAATCCGAGCTGACCGCAATCCCAGCGCTGTCCCCTGTTACTTAAAATCCACCCTGTTCCAGTGCCTGATGCAATCTGTGGGTATAATACACGTAATTCCATTCTGGCGGTACAGACTGAACCGCTCGGCCGCTGCCGATGGTTGAGTGGTCATCTGTATAGTAGGAAAAGGCATGGGTAGCCTGCAAAGGACGCAGCAAATCCGTAAGATACAACAAATCCGTCACGGCAATATAAGGTTTGACACCGAAACATACAACAAAGCGGGTTGTCGTTTCACCAATCGCCTGAATCAGTGCTTCCTTGACGGAATAATGCGGTCTCGGCGTTACGATTAGCCGAGGGTCAAGCATCATTTCCAGAAAGGAAGAAGCTCCCTGTTCCGACGTAATATCCAGCAACCGCACGATGCAATTACTGTAATGCTGCTCCAGCAGATTATCGAGCAACGACTCAGCTTGAGCCATATCCGTAATAGGCATTAAAATGGTCATTTCAAGAGGGATACCCCGGCGCGCACGAGCCTCATACTTGGCAATTTGAAATGCGTGCCGCCAGCGTCGATGCTCTTTTTGGCTGCGCAAGCTGGCCGATACACTAAAAGCAGAATCCACCCGATAATCCATCAGAATCTCCGGGATGAATTTCATGCTGCAGGTCTCGGTCAGCCGTAGCCAGTAATCATAATCCTCCACAGGTTGCAGCCGATAGCCGCCAATCAGGCGGGCATATTGACTTTTGTACATAAATGACACCCCAACAATGCTGGCGTTCAATAATTCATGATGCGGCTGACTTTGGTACCGAATCAACGCTTGTTGATGCTGCTCGTCATACAACGGATTACCTGCAGCGTCAATCTGACGGAAGGTGGAGAACACAAGACCAAGCGAATCCGGTCCCTGCACAAGTTCCAACCGTAATCGTTCGATGAAGGATGAATGATACACATTGTCGCTGGATACCCAGGTCACATACTTAATCGTTGGATCTTTAAACAATTCATCGAATCCCCGGTTAAGGGCATGGGATACTCCTTGGTTTTGAGGAAGTGTAACCAATTGAACGCGCGGGTCACCCATTGCTGCGTGAAGCGCCGGCTCTACCATTTCCGGCGCCCCGTCAATAACAATGATGAAGCGAAATGCCCTGTAGCTTTGGGCTAGTACGGATGAGATCGCAGCTTGCAGATAACCGATATCCTGTTTGTACAGCGGCATAACAATCCCCGTATCTACCATATCAATCCCCCCTGACAAACTCTCGCTTTATGAGGATAAACCGCTCAACATCTGACTGAAGCGATCTCGATAACGTGCTTGGGTGATGGTGTACTCCTGTTCCACAGCGGGCCAATGCTTTTTGGTTCCCATTTCATCATGCCAACGGTAGTTAACCAAAGACTCGTTTAGAAAAGGAAATGGGTAGCCTGCCAGCATCACTCGGTACCACATATCCAAGTCATGGGTGTATGGCAGCAGTTCATCGAACAAACCGATATGTGCAAACAGCTCCTTTTTAAACATCACCGTACATCCATTGACCGGATTCCCCTGCTGGAAAAAACGATAAAACTCCGTCAAGGAAGGAAATACAGCGGCTGCCTGACTGGCTGTGACTTGGCTGTGTTGATTGATGAAATTGAAATTCGTATGAGAGATGTATGCACCCTGCTCGATCATAAAAGAAACCTGATTATTAATTTTGTCCCGATGGTAGGTGTCGTCGGAACTGAGCCACGCAATATACTCGCCACTGGCATGCCGAATACCATGATTCAAAGCGCTGGCTGTTCCACCGTTGGATTTGCCCAAATAATGTATATAGGGAAGATAGGGCTGAAGCATATTAACATGTGTGGTGGACCCGTCATCGACGACAATTATCTCAAGCGGCCCATAGGTTTGCTCCAATGCGCTTTGCAAAGCCTGATCCACATATGCACAGTTATAAAAGGGAATGACGATCGTTACTTTTGGTCTCATATCGTTCCTTCCTTTCCAGCTCGGCGGTATTGAATCATATCCTTCAGCGTCTGCCCCAGCTGTATGGTCGGCTTCCAGCCCATCTCCTCCAGCTCCTGCGCCCGATATGCCTTCGTTGCCGCTGGCTCGGCCATATCCCCCCATTGTACGGGGATAGATATTTTCGCCAGCGCAACCATACGTTCCACGATATCCCCCAGTTCCACAATTCGGCCTGTGCAGACTGAGTAAATTCGGCCTGGCACGCCCTTTTCCAATAGCACTCCATAGGCGCGAACAGCATCGCGAACGTCAAGAAAATCGCGCTGCGCATGCCGGGAAGACACGCGAAACGGAGCTGCTTCCGTTACGGATTGCTCTTTCATGCGTTCCGATCGAACGATATATCCTGCGAGTAATGCACAAAAACCGGTGGATGGACCCGGACCAATCAGGTTGCAAGGCTCTGCCAGCATGACGGATTGCTCGAATAGTGCGCCCCATGAGAGCGCAACTGCCTCTTGAATGCTTTTGCTAAGGCTGTATGGATGCGTTGGATGGTACGGTGCTTGCAAGGCCGTCTTTAGCCGGGAACCCGCCACAACAATTCTGGCTTTGGGGAAAGGTCGCAGTACATCGAGCAGATACAGGGTAGACAGTACATTGGATTCCATGTATAGCAATGGACTCTGCCAAGATTCAGGTACGGAATTTTTGCCACCCAGGTGAAGCACATAATCCGGAGCAATTTGTTGAATCACTTCGCCCAAACGTTTCTTGTCGAGCAGGTCACACACATAAGGGGTAATACGGCCATGTGTGACTGTCTCCGAGGTAAAGTTCCCATCCTCCCCAGCCTGCAAGGATATTTCTGAAGCAGAAGCGGCAGTGCGAGTCAGCGCTGCCACCTCCCAGCCAAGTCCTGCAAAATAGCGGCAGGCATGCATCCCGGTATAGCCCGCCGCTCCGGTAATGACTATGACAGGCCGACGTTGTTCCGCTGTGCTTCTGTCCATTCCAGCAGCTCCTTCAGCATGATGCTGTAGTGAGGAACATCGTAGAGCAGATCGGCCCGGGTAGAACGAAGCGTCCGGTCCTGCACCGGCTCATCCTTCGGCACGATCCGAATATCCTCTCTCTTCCAGATATCTTTGAACAGAAGCAGCAAATCATGCTTGCTGATCGGTTCAGGGTGCACCAGATGAATGAGTCCATCCAGCGACTCATTCATCAACACTTGTATTGCTTTCGCTAATTCCAGCGTTGTGACTCCGTTCCAAAAGACCCGGCGGTATCCGTCAACGTCTCCGCTCTGCTGCAAGAACCAGTGCAGCAAACCAATACCGCCCGGCCGGATCTCCGGTCCGATAATCGAGGTACGGATGGTCAAATGCCGTGGTGCCTTTACTTCTCCGAGTATTTTCGTCAAAGCATAGGCACTTGTCCCATCAGGTTGATCGGTCTCTTCATATAAGCCGGGAACCCGCTTTCCTTCGAACACGCAATCTGTGCTGATATGAATTAATCGGGCGCCGATACTGTCTGCCGTCTGCCGGAGAAGGTGCGGCAGCAATCCATTGATTTGGTATGCCGCAATCAGATCCTTCCCAGCATGCTGATTGAGTACACCGACCGCGTTAATAATAACGTCTGGCTGTACACTCCGTACGAGCTGCTCTACCATAAAGCCGTCCTTTACATCCAGCAGGAGACCGCCTTTATTTGCTGAATCACGGGTGGTGTAGAACACGTTATACCCGCTCTGGTTTTGAAAATACTTAACCAGAACATGGCCTGCCATGCCGTTACCACCCAAAATAAGCAGCTTCATTTGATGAACCCCCCGCTTTGGAGAATGGCTCGAATCTCCTCTTTTGACATCAAATTAAACTCTGAACTAAAGCTGCTGAACGACACCGGAGGGCACTGGCTATAACGGTCCTTTAATTGGGGAATATTCAGTGTTGGGAGAATGACCAAATATTGCTCGTCATATACTACCGTTGTCAGGCTTTCAAAGTCGCTCATCAAAATCTCGTGAATTTTCTCACCGGGACGGACGCCTTTTTCTATGAGTTCTACATTTTCCACGCCTGAATCCTCAATAAGCACCTCAGCCAAATCCACAATACGGCAGGTTGGCATGGTCATGATAAAGATTTCGCCGCCGACACTTTCTACAGAAGCTTTGAACAGCAGACTGATAGCATCACGCAAGGTCAGGAAGAAGCGGGTCATGTTCATATCTGTGATAAAAACCTTGCCCTTTTGGCGAATCTGGCTTTGGAACAAATGCACGACGCTTCCGTTTGTGCCCAAAACATTACCGCCGCGCACCGTTACAAAACGTGTATCGCTATTCAGCAAATTGGCGTAAACAATCAATTTTTCTCCAATCGCCTTCGTCATGCCGTAGAAATTGGACGGGTTGGCGGCTTTGTCCGTCGATATATAAATAACTTTCTTTACCTGATTGGCGACAGCGGCCTCGATCACATTTTGAGTGCCTACGACATTGGTTTTGAGCGCCTCATAAGGCTGATCCTCACAGACAGGCACGTGCTTGAGAGCTGCCAAATGAAAAATATAGTCTACTCCTTGACAAGCGGTGGTCAGCGCATCCTTATCCCGAATATCCCCAATACAGAAGCTGAGCCGCTCATCCTCAAACTGCCTGTTCATCGCAACCTGACTCGACTCACCACGTGAAAAGATGATGACCTCTTTGGGGTTACGCGGCAATAACTGGGTAACCAGCTCATGCCCCCAGGAGCCGGTGCCTCCGGTAACCAAGATACGTTGGTTTTCAAACATGCCGTTTCCCTCCAAGCAGAAATTTTACTACCTTATCCGACACATCATCCGCCAGATAGCCTGTGGGACATTGCCACTTATGGTTCATCCCGGTCATTAAGGCTACCGCGTTTGCTATAACCTCGCCATCAAGACCGGACACGATATTGCTGCCGCAATCTACCGTTTCCGGCCGTTCGGTCGTGCGACGCATCGTAACCGTCGGCACCCCCATGACACAGCATTCTTCCTGTACGGTACCGCTGTCCGTCAAAGCGCAGCGGGCATGCCGCTCCAGCAGAACGAAGTCAAAGAAACCAAACGGCTCGTGGAATTCTACCAGCGGGTCAAGCTGGATCGGCGGGTGGCTTGCGATCCGGGCGGCGGTGCGGGGATGAATACTGCAAATGACCCGCTGCCCAAACTGCCGAGCTACCCGGTTAAGACCATCCAAAATAGCCAGCAAATGCGGCGGGTGGTCGACATTTTCAGCTCTGTGGGCAGTAACCAGGAAATATTCCCCCGGCGACAATCCCAACTTTTTCAAAATTTCGCTGCCGGATACCTTTTTCTCATAGTGCTGCATCACTTCATAGATCGGATTTCCAGTCAGTATAATTCGTTGACTTGGGAAGCCTTCGCGTAGGAGGTGCTGCTTGCTTTGCTCTGTATAAGGCATATTAATAGTAGAAATCGCGTCTATGACGCGCCGGTTCTTCTCCTCCGGCACATCCAGATCATAACAGCGATTCCCTGCCTCCATATGCACAACGGGATAACCCATACGTTCCGCAAGCAAGGCACATAAGGCGCTGTTCGTATCACCAAGCAATAGTACATGATCTGGACGTTCCTGATTTAAAATGTCCTCCATCTGCGAGTACATGGCAGACAGCTGTTTGCCCAGTGTTCCCGCTTTCTCCTGAAGTACATAATCCGGGGCGCGCAATCCCAGCTCGCGGAAAAATTGTCCGCTCAGGCTTTCCGTATAATTTTGGCCCGTATGCACAAGCACATGTTCATCTGCATAGTGGTCCAGCTTTGGAATAATCAGGCTGAGCCGTATAATCTCCGGTCTTGTGCCGAGCACGGTCAATATTTTCATGGTTTTGGAACCCACCTTTGCTGTCGTTGTTTCATTGAACTGTGGAGTTCATTGAATAATAGCCATCCAGCAGACTGGCTGTGCTCCAGCTTATCGTTCATCTCAAGCGGCCCGGCGTAGGTTCACCCGGACCGTTGTTTGGCATTTTGTCTGGCCTTGAATGTGGCTCGCTTCTGCTTGTGTGCTTTGGATCGCCGTGACAGGAGCCTCAATTTCCGCTTGAGCTTCTGTCTGGACTTGGATTTTCGATATAACGGGGACCCGTGAATTTTCTTGAGACGGCTTCTGCCAGCGCTTCTCTTGTACCTGCGATTCCGCAGTCTGGTATGCTTGCGTCCCTTTGGCCATCTTGCCTGAATACTACGCTTGCGGCGAGGCAACTCAGATGGTGCCTCAGGCAAAGGGGGAGCTGGTTGTGGCAAGCCCTGAATAGCTGCATATTCGATTGGCGGCAGACCCAGCACCGGCAGTTGATTAACCACCGATTCGGGAAATTCTCGAACAGTGTGGGTATAAGCCTCCGGTATTGCAATGACCTGACGCAATCCTTCGCCTTCTCTCGTCCATACAGGTCCACCTGGCTGCTGAATCAACGGGAACCAATGTGGATGATGACATACCCATTGACTGACCATGACGTGCAGACTGCTTCGGTAGGAATCAGGTCCATATACACGCATAGCCGCACTGTTGTTACGCACACCAATTCGTTCCGCTTCCTCCGGATGATCGAGCAGATAGCCTACTTTTTGCGCCAGCATATCGCTGTTTCCCGGCTCTACCAAAAAATCTGTATTTCCGGTTGATTCCATCAATTCCACAAGTCCGCCCTGCGCAAAGGCTACCACGGGCTTGCCGTACACCAGACCCTCTAGGGCTGTCATACCAAAGCCTTCCTCCACCATGCTAGGGATTACAACAATATCCATTGCGCTATAGGCCGTTGAGACGGATTCCTCGAATGAACTGAACTGGAAGCGACGGCTGTAACGGGACTGGCGAATCAAAGAGACACATTTTACGTAATATTCGGAATCCACGGAACTACCGATGATCCAGAAACGGCATCGCGAATTGGTTTCGCACAGCTTTAGAGCCATCTGGACAAAAGGCAACAGCCCTTTGGCTTCGTAGATAAAGGAAGAAATATAACCAATGCAGATATGAAAATCCCGCAGTCCCAGCTTTTCACGTTTCCTTCTCCGTTCCAGCACATGTTCTTTGGGAGACGGCATTTCCATATCCCGGCATGGCGACAACACCGTATGCTGACGTGTCAGCCCCCCGCCATGCAAAGGCCGCATAACCGCTTGTGAAATGCCGATGACCCATTGGCTATAACGCTCAATTATGGAGACAGAAATTGGCGTATGCGCATTCTGGTTAATGACCTCGGTTATTTTCCAGATCACTGGAATATTAAGCTCCTGAGCAGCTATTGCGGGCATGACGTTCACGCAGGTATTGATCAGTACCACATCAGGCCGAGTTTGCCCAAGCATCTGGAGTAACGGTGCATACGCCACATGGCTCCGCAAATTTTCCGCATCCTGCGCCAATCCCTCATAAGGGGTATACATGCCATGCAGCATGAACAGACTCTGAATCTGAACAGTGATCCCACGCTTGCGGGCCATTGAGGTCAGCCGCCCTTCACCAGGCGTCACCAGAATGCAATCAAAATACGTGCGAACATCTAGGCAAAATTGCAGCAGCAGCTTTTCCGCCCCTGTAATACTGCGTACATTACTAACATGGCTGAACAGCATCATTTTCGGCTTGATCGGAGTTCACCTCCTTTAAAATAGCAACCATCGGCCGTGTGAATGGCCTTATGGGAATATGACCGATAGCAGTTGGTCAATCCGATGACCATACGTGTGCTCCCGAAGGGTTCGTTCCAGAGCACGCAGAGCAATCTCACGGCGCTCCTTTTCGTGCGTCAAATAAAACTCAATTTTCTCCAGCAGCTCCTGCTGGGAGCTGTAAGTTTCAATCTCTTCCCCCGGCTTGTAAAAACGAGCCAGATCATCTCTTGTATCCGTCAATTGCAGCGTGCCACTGGCGGAAATTTCAAACGTGCGGGGATTCGGCGAGACCCCCGGAATTTTCAGTGAGTTGTTGTTCACTGAATCATCCTGATGGGAACGATGCAAATTAATTACGATTTTGCTGCCATTATACGAATCATTCGTCTCGGCCGGAGACATCCAGCGACCCAGTTCAATTTTGTCACCGTACGACTGATAATCCGGGAGACGATCCCACCAGATCCCGTTGATTTTAATATTACGAGCCATGAGCTGCGGCATAATCGGATTAAAGAAATAGATGCGATTCCAGTAAGCTGAGCCTGTAAATCCAATCTCACGTCGTACTGAAGCAGGCGAGCTGAGTGGAAAATAGTGAGTCAAAAATGCTCCAAAGGGCAAATAGTGCACCGACGTGCAACCCAACTGACGGTACAGCTCTATACAGTTCATTTCTAAGGTGAACACATAATCATAATTCGTCACCATTTTGGTCGTCGTGTCGGTATAATAGGGATCGTCCGTCAGCCAGATGGCAGTAGGGATGCCCAACTGGCGTACCGCAGCCACCTGCTCCAGCGGAAGATCCATCCCATCCAGTGCCAGCATCAGATTCGGACGGAGCTGAGCGGCAATATCTCCTACCGGCTGGCGCGGGTCTGTCACGGTAACCTGAGCCGTCATGCTCTGCAACGTGGTAATGACCGCCTCATCCAGAGGAGAATACGGAAGACCTTTGCCCGAAACGACATACAGTACATGGATCTGTCGAAAAGGGAACGTTGCTTTCGTTCGCGACACAATCGCGTTAGCACGTCCGCGTAGGTAGCCTTCATCGTATCCGTCATGAATTCCCGCAGTTCTCCCCTTCTCCCAGGAGGCCGCCGCCGTCTGGTGAACAGCTGGGTCATACGGTCCTGTCGTAGATATCGTCATCACTTTCACTCCTCACTGTTTATGGTGTTTACTTAGGCCATCGCCTTGTCCAGCAATTCCTCCATACGATTCGAATACCGATGCTTTTGCATGGTTGTGTGCAGTGCGCGCCAGGCTATGCGTTCGCGTTCCCAGTCATGCTTGAGATAGTAGTCCAGCTTCACCTTCAGTTCCTCTGCTCCCGAGAAGGTTTCAATGTCATAGCCTGGTTGGTAATAGCGGATCAGGTCCTTCCGCACATCCGTGATTTGAAGCGTCCCGCAAGCAGAGATTTCGTATGTCCGAGGATTGATGGACTCCGCTGACAACTGGTGTGTATTCCGATTATCCAGTCCGGGGGCTGTCGGGCGATGCATATTGATGACAATTTTGGAGCCGTTGTAATATTGAGCGGTCTCTTCCGGCTCCATAAAACCCGGACGGATAAAGCGTTCCAGCACATCCCGCCGGGTCAGCCGATCCCAGTGCCCACCTACGATCAGCACTCTTTTGTCTGCCAGGAAGGGAGCAAGGTAATCAAACAGCTTCACACGGTTCCAGAAGGCATTTCCAATGAAGCAAATATCATGCTGATGCTCACGCTCTACCCGCCGGGGATAAAAGATACGGGCCGACGCAGCAAGCGGCAAATAGTGAACCCTCGTTACTCCCTGATCACGATAAAATGGCAGACAAGAGATTTCATGCGTAAAAACGACATCGTAGGATTGACAGATCAACGCCGTATCCTCCGTAAAGTAGGGATCATCTACAAACCATATGGCCGTCCGAATGCCCATGGCTCGTATTTGTTGTACCTGCACCAGATGATCCGCCGGAAAAACATGCAGCCCGTTCATGACCAGTACGAGGTCTGGACGGTGAGCCTCAGCGTCAGCCAGCATCGTGGCAGGCGTACCGACGACGCACGAGCTGCATATCTGGCTCAATGCTTCTTGCACACCTGTGTCTATAGCTGCGAAACCTTGCGGAATATACAACACTTTCAATTGGCGAACAGCAGGTTGTATTGCCACGACCTGTGACAGAGCAGCCGTGCAACCGCCCATTCTGCGTCCTTCCCGATAGCCGCATCGGTATGCTTCGCGTTCATTTCCGCTTCGTTGATCATTCACATCCTTCACCCTGTCCTGTTGTAGGATAAACTTCTGTCACTCCTAAACTATATGCGGAGGGGTCAAACGCATCATGGACGACTGCCACTACCCGGACAAAATTGGCGTTTGCCCGTCCAGCTGCCCAACCGCAAATAACCCCGAAGCTGCCAGCTTCGGGGGGTTAACTGTAATAGATGATTGGCATAACTTACTGTGCCTTGTAAGCGACCTGGTGGCCATCTTCATATCCTTTGGCAAAACCTGAATTGAAACCCTCATTGTACGCAGCATCATATCCCTGCTGGAATGCCTGTGGATCATGCTCCAACACAACAGAAGCGGGCTGTGGATTCTCTGCTGTAGGAGCTACGACCGGGTTAGCTTGAGGTTTTTTCCGTCGCCGCAGAAGAGAGCGTCTTCTACGTACAGAATAAAGCCCTCTTTTACGTCGTCTTAGAGCAAGCAGACGTCTTCTTCTCCGTTTTAATTTACGAATGCTGGAACGGCGGGCATCTTTACGTCTTTTGCGAGCTTTGGCTCGCATGATGCGCTCCCACCTTGTACTCATTTTCATTCCTCCTTTGCTTTCTCATCTTGGTTTCACTTTTTGGAACAGGCACCTGGAGCCACGGCTTGGTCGGTTTCCCATATACTTGCCTTCTTAAAGGAATGTCCGCCAGCATTTGCGTGATTTTCCCCTGATAGTTGCTGAGTATACGGATGGTCTCTTCCAGGCGGGTAGCCGACATATCCGCATGGGGCGTCAAATCCGCAAGACTGGTCAGCATCCGGGCAACGGCGTGCTGGCTGGCAGCTATAGACTCCATCATATCCAGCTTAATCT
This sequence comes from Paenibacillus jamilae, assembly GCF_050482105.1. Classification (GTDB taxonomy): domain Bacteria; phylum Bacillota; class Bacilli; order Paenibacillales; family Paenibacillaceae; genus Paenibacillus; species Paenibacillus jamilae_B. The sequence continues at coordinate 34,715 of NZ_JBCNHI010000009.1, forward strand.
CACGTTCACGCCTCATGCTCATTAGTTCATATCCCCCGAGCCCATACCTCCCATCATCCCTTCCATCCCGCCACCCTGCTGCTCATCCTGATCCAGCAGTGCTTTAAGATTGCTGCACAGCCCGGTTTGAAGCCGGGTTAATCCCTCCAGCATTTCCACCATCTGCTCGTGAACTTCCAAAGGCCGTCCCAACTGCTCTTCGTCGGTCTCAAATGCATGAGGCGCCAGATGGTTCAGCGTCCAATTACGCATCTTTTCTGCTTCGACCGCCTTGGCCTCCAAAATCATAGACACATTCCGCTGCATCTTAGAGGCTGCATCCAGCATGTGAATCATTGCTTTTTCCCTACTCATGTGTTCACTCCCTGCCCTCGGTTGTTACGCTACTCCTCTTCCGAGTATGCCGTTTCCTTCACGACACGAACGAGCATTTCAGCCATGGCTTCCTGAAGGTCGGCAATACCGTTCAAATAGGCAACAATGCTTTTGTTTACTTGTCCCGAGCTATCCATAATACCCGGAATTCCATCAAAACGCGGCTCCTCATCCGGCAGTTCATGTATGATCTGTGCCATGCGCACGACCACCTGCCGTTCCGCATCCAGCAGCCTTGACATCTGCTGCTGTGAGTGCGAAATATGGATGAGCAAATCATCTAACTCGTTATGCATAAGCCCCTCCTTTATGTGCTCCGCCGTGCGGAACGCACGAAATACCTACGGGCTTTCCGCTACTACAGCGTATGCCGCAGGGAGTAGTCGGTTCCGCCTAAAAGCGCCTATTCCATCATCACAGATGTCCTCGCAGTACAGGTGGTGCAATAATAGGCAGCTTCTCTGTCAATGCTGACAAATCTTCGGAGGATAAACACTGAATTGGACAGTCCCCGGCCTGCCAGCTCAGCGCAGCATATAGGGTAAGAAACGGTCTTTTCCAGTCGTCTCCAATTTGGTACAGTCGCCCGCCTTCAGCATACAGTAACTCGATCCATCGTTTGCGTTGAGCCGGGATATGAAGTGTGGGCAGCATGGACATGTTCCCCAGTTCAGGAGCTGCCAGTACAGGCAAGGGTTCCTTGGGCGCTACCTCTACAGGGGGGGCGTCAATACCACCGGAAACTGCCACCTCCGGTTCCCCTACCAAGGGAAGCGCCAACAAATCAAGCTGAGATACTCTAACGGGGCGCAGTAATTTACCTCCCCCGGCGCTAACTCCGTGCAGTAGCTGTCTGCTTCCCGGCTCTATCCGAAATACTTCACCAGACGGTCCTTGAACAAGCACGCCAGCGGGATAAAAACTTGCCGCAGATAAGTGTGTTTCCTTATGGGGTATCCCATGGCTGTCCGGCTCTGCTAGTCCGAATTCCGAGTCGTGGAGCAGCTTATCCACGTCACCCCACTTTTGGACAAAAAATGATCGGTTCCGGCCTTTTTCCTTCAATGAACCGATTCCTTCGGCCATTTGCGGAAAACCATTAACCGTATCCCGATCATTTTCTGCAAAATGGATAAAAGCATCTCCGGCAATTGCCATTCGTATCCCCAACAAACGTACACGCAGGAGCCAATCTGCATGGGCTTCCTCAATACTATGGCAGCCTTCGTCCCAGTATCCCGTCTTCACCAAAGTTTCTCTACGCAGGAGTAGACAAAATGCGGCTAAGCTTTCAGTCTCCCGCCATGCAACCGGGTTGGGGCTATTATAGGCCTTGGAAAATGAATGTATTTCATTTTCGTTCATCTCAGGAACCTCAACTTGCTGTTCTCCGAAAGGACCATTCGATACAGGTCCGACGACTCCAAAACGCGGATCGCTGTACAAGCAGCCCGTCAATCGATCCAGCCAGCCAGAAGTCACCATGGAGCGTGGGTCCAGTACAACAATAATTGTACCTTTTGCCATCATCAATCCCTGATTCAAACTGCCGGTTATCTGAACATCCTTTGTTAACAGCGTATAACGCACAGCAATGCTTTTACGGAGCAAATAGGTAGGTGTCCCGTCCGTCGAGCCGCAGTCCACCACAATAATTTCATGAGGATGGCTCGTATTCTCCTCAATATGGTGAATGCATGCACGGAGCTGTTGAAGCTGATTGCAGGACGGAATGATAATACTTACGCCTTCAAAAACCTTGCCGAACGAAGCCTGCCCCAACTTTCTGCCTTGCTCCTGACCTCTGTTATATCCTGACCAATAGCCCTTCTTTCCGAGCCGTTTGCTGTATTTCCTTTGCGTACTCAGGCGCTTCATGCCGTTCACTCCTCCGGGTGGCATTATGCCTATACTATATGCCTGGCCCGGCTGGATGGTGTTTCATTAAATTCAAGGCAAAAGTCCCTTCATTTTCACTCCAGCTTCCTGAAGGGAATCAAAAGTTCCCGCATCGCTCCAATAGCGCCGTAAAATATCATACTCCAGCTTGCCTTCGGCAGCATAACAGTTGTTAACATCGGTAATCTCAAGCTCACCGCGTGCCGAAGGTGTTATTTCCCGGATCTTATCAAATACGGCAGTATCGTACATGTAGATGCCTGTAACGCAGTATTTGGACTGGGGATGCTGCGGCTTTTCTTCAATCCGCGTAATGCTCTCTGGACGTTCGGGATCAAATACGGGTACTCCGTAACGACGGGCGTCTGCTACCTTTTTCAGCAAGACCCTGGCGCTCCCCGGTGGCTGTTGTTTAAATCGTTCGATGACAGGTTTCAAGTCTTCCTTGAACAAATTATCACCTAGTAAAACAGTGAACTTCTCTTCTGACTGCATGTAGCTTCTTGCCAATTCGAGTGCTTCCGCAATGCCACCCGCTTTTTCTTGAATCCGGTAGGTCAATTGGACACCATAATTACTGCCGCTGCCTAAAAAATCAGTGTACAGTCCGGCCGATTGTTTACCAATAATAATGAGGATGTCGGTAATTCCTGCTTGTCGCAGCCTTTCGATACCATATACGATCATAGGATACTTGCCGACCGGAAGCAGATGCTTGTTGAGTAATGTAGTCAACGGATGAAGGCGCGACCCGGTTCCTCCTGCGAGAATAACCCCTTTCATATCTTCCTTCCTCCTTCGACAGCATGTTCATGGTATGGAATCGCAACGTTTCCCGTTTCGATAAACATTCTCGGATCTATGCTCCATTTTTCTATAAACAATCGATAGTTCCGCTCGATCAGCTCTTCGAGCCAGGAAGTTTCCGAGCGCGAAAAACTCGCATTCCCCTGGTGATAGACAAAACAGTCGTTGCACATTAGCAGCTTGTAGCCATGCACACGTGCACGCAGACAATAGTCGTCATCCTCATAATGTCCGGGGCTGAACCGTTCATCCAGCAACCCGATCCGTTCCATCAGCTCACGACGAAATAACAGACAAAATCCGACCAACCGCTTGACCTCTTGCCATCTGGAGGGATTACTCACATTATTCTGCTCGGCATATCTCAGACAGCTGGCCAAATCCCCTTCTATTCCGTGAATCTGCTGTATACCGCTGACGTAATTCGTCACCGGTCCCACTAATCCCACGGTACTTTCACTGTGCAAAGCAGCCAGCATATTCGATAACCATCCCCGCGTTACCGTCACATCATTGTTTAAAATAACGAATTGTTCACCTGAAGCCAGACGGAGCCCTCTATTACAAGCTGCTGGAAAGCCCCTGTTTTCAGGAAGACGTATACTGATCAGTCGCTCGGATGCGCAAAAATCATCCGTTCCGTCATTCGAAGCATTGTCTACAACAATAATTTCATACGGTGCATCTGTCGTATGTGTTCGAATCGCCTCAATACACGGCTTTAATAAATGCAGGCCATTATAAGTCGGAATAATGATGCTCGTCAGACTCATCGTGCATTCCTCCTTTTGGCAACGTCTACCCGTGTTGGAACAGGTCCGAATGGGGAATTCCCTGCTACCTGAAACACCGTCGTCAACGCCTCTGCATGATCACCGATGATTAACTGCTCCATAGCGTTTCCTTTTCCGACATTGAAGGTACGCTTGCGGTTTGTTTTAATCACATCAACAGCATGTACTGCTGCCACGACCATGCCATGCAGAATCGCCATGGCGTGGGCCTTTGGCGGTACTGCAAGCACGGCTGGCCCAAGTTGATCCAGCACACGCCGTGATAATGCATGCGGTACAGCGGTCAGCGAGCTTGCTCCAAGATCTGACCTGCGCAGTACGCGATTCAGAAACCCTTTGCACCGTGTTACACTGTCCTGCTGGGTATAAGGCGGCAAATGTCTGCCCAAATCATTAAGCGCCACATCCGTTCCCTGATCGACCGCTTGAAGAAAAGGCAGCAAATCAGACGCTGGAATCGCCAAATCTCCATCCACGAACAGCACGATATCAGCCTGCGACAAACGTGCGCCTGTCGCACGGCCAACATCATGCCCCAGGCGATCCGGTACATTGACGAGAGTCACGCCAGGATGACGTTTAGCTACGACGGTGCGCGTACCATCTGTACAGCCATTCAATACGACAATGATATCCGCCAGCGGAAGCTTCTCCAGCTCACCCAGTACTTGGTCAATCGTAGCCTCTTCATTACAGACACTGACCACGGCTGCTGCCGTCCCCTGCAAGACAATATCTCTCGGTCTCGGGGCTTCACGTTCCTCGGGCGGATTGGCTTCGGGGGCTACTTTTGCCCGAGGTGAGAGCTTTCTCACCCTGCGGCTATGCATTGAAGCCGAAGCTGTCATTTCTCGTTTTCGCTGTACACGTCTTAGCCTCCAGCCGGGGTCTTCACGCTTTCTTCTGCGATACGCTCTAGTCACGTTTTCACCTCGTCCCTGATCCGTTTGCGCTCCAAATCCGTATATCCCGCACGCGCTCCCAGCCGTGATGTAAGCCAGGCAATGGCATCCAGGTGATCCTGCACAATTACACTTGCCAGCGGGTCCTTACCGTTCTGTTTTTTACGTGCTGCATTCATTTTACCGACAGCTATTCCATATACAGTCACCACACGTAACCCGGAGACAATGGACATCACCTGAAATAGCGGGGGTTTTTCCAAGGACTTTAGACCTATTCTCTTTAAAGCCTTTTGACTTATGGCATGTGGAATACCAGTCATAGATGCTCCCCCTAAATCAGCACGATTCGACAAGATATTCAATACATGCTTTGCCTCAACTACAGGATGAATGGGTGTGCGGTTCACAGGTCCATGGTAATCATTCAGCACCACATCCGCTCCTGCACGTACGGCCTGTATAAACGGCCGGAGTCGGACATAGGGAATGACGATATCGCCATCGAGAAAAAGCAGGATCTGCCCGGATGCCGCCTCCGCTCCAATACGACGACCAACATCATGTCCGAGCGGTTCCGGGAAAGAAAGTACGCGAGCTCCCGCCGCCGCAGCCACCTTCGCCGTTCTATCGTGTGATCCGTTTTCAACAACGATAACCTCTGTATAGGGATGGACATGGCGTGCTTCACGAATCACAGCTCCGATGGTTCTTTGCTCATTCATGGCCGGAATAATGACAGATACGAGAACCTTTCCCGCTGATGAGGGTGCAGATGGCCGCGCTTCGCCGATTTGTGCCACTCTCTCCGTTTCGGATACATCGCTCTTGTCAGAGACTATCGGCTTCCTATCCATGTTCGGCATTCGGTACGGCAGCCACATCTTAGAATGATAATAAGCCCCGGAATGCCGCCTCCGATTCATCTTGAATCCAGCTCTTCCACGCTTCCTCATGCTCCCGTCTCACCTCCCTTGCTGCTTATAAATGAACAGCATGATTAGGACAGTTCAACATAACCTATGCGGTCCAAAAGCCGTATGTAACGGCAAGCGTGGAGTCTTTTCGACACAGCAATTTTCGACTTTATTTTACAAAACTTATTATTCCTATTAAATAAATGAGTATTTAGGGTCTAAAGAATCATTTTGGATAAATTTGTTACATAGATCTTCTCGTTCGTCATTCTCTGTGCTAATATCAGAGCCAGATGATGGGAGTTCGAAAAATCAACTTTTGTTTTTTTTGCATAAGGCAACTTTTTTCCATTATCCACTTTTATTCCACTATCTTTGCATATGACAGGAAGGGAGGAGTTTGTTACCTTTTTAGGCTACATGCTTCAAATGCTGTACCCTCTTTTCACGCACGCTTCATGAAAACACTTCGGTATTTCTCTTCATGTTCCATTCTTCTATTCCAGACGACAACACGACCTACATAAATGGTGTAATGCCTTATTCAAGACAGGATGATTCATCCTAACATTAATCGAGGAGAGTGAATTTTTATGAAAAAAGTATGGTTTTCGCTTCTTGGAGGAGCTATGTTATTAGGGTCTGTCGCGTCTGGTGCATCTGCGGAGAGTTCCGTTTCGGGACCAGCTCAGCTTACACCAACCTTCCACGCCGAGCAATGGAAAGCCCCTTCCTCGGTATCAGGGGACGACATTGTATGGAGCTATTTGAATCGACAAAAGAAATCGTTGCTGGGTGCGGACAGCTCCAGTGTACGTGAACAATTCCGAATCGTTGATCGGACAAGCGACAAGTCCGGTGTGAGCCATTATCGACTGAAGCAGTATGTAAACGGAATTCCCGTATATGGAGCTGAGCAAACTATTCATGTGGGCAAATCTGGTGAGGTCACCTCTTACTTAGGAGCGGTGATTAGTGAGGATCAGCAGTCAGAAGCTACGCAAGGTACAACTCCAAAAATCAGCGCTTCTGAAGCGGTCTACACCGCATATAAAGAAGCAGCTGCACGGATTGAAGCCCTCCCTACCTCCGACGATACCATTTCTAAAGATGCTGAGGAGCCAAGCAGTGTAAGTAAAGATACTTACGCGGAAGCAGCTAACAACGACAAAACGCTTTCCGTTGATAAGGACACGCTGAGTCTTGATCAAGCATCTGCCCTGAAAGATAGCAAAATCGAAGCAGTGCAGGCAGAAAAAAGTTCCATTGCCAAAATCGCTAATCTGCAGCCTGAAGTAGATCCTAAAGCAGAACTCTACTACTACCCTAAAGGAGATGACCTGCTGCTGGTTTATGTAACAGAAGTTAATGTTTTGGAACCTGCCCCACTGCGCACCCGCTACATTATTGATGCCAATGACGGCAGCATCGTATTCCAGTATGACATCATTAATGAAGCCACAGGCACAGGTAAAGGTGTACTTGGTGATACCAAATCGTTCACTACTACCGCTTCCGGCAGTAGCTACCAGTTAAAGGATACAACACGCGGTAACGGTATCGTGACTTACACGGCCTCTAACCGTCAAAGCATCCCAGGTACCCTTTTGACAGATGCTGATAATGTATGGAATGATCCAGCCGGTGTAGATGCCCATGCATATGCTGCCAAAACCTATGATTACTATAAATCCAAATTTGGACGCAACAGCATTGATGGACGCGGTCTGCAACTTCGTTCGACGGTCCATTACGGCAGCAGCTACAACAACGCCTTCTGGAACGGCTCCCAAATGACCTATGGAGATGGAGACGGTACTACATTTATCGCCTTCAGTGGGGACCCCGATGTAGTAGGGCATGAACTTACACACGGTGTCACAGAGTATACTTCGAATTTGGAATATTACGGAGAGTCCGGCGCACTTAATGAAGCTTTCTCGGATGTTATCGGTAATGATATTCAACGTAAAAATTGGCTTGTAGGCGATGATATTTATACGCCAAACATTGCAGGCGATGCTCTTCGCTCCATGTCCAATCCTACTCTGTACGATCAACCGGATCACTATTCCAACCTGTATAAAGGCAGCTCCGATAACGGAGGCGTTCATACAAACAGCGGTATTATCAATAAAGCCTATTACTTGTTGGCACAAGGTGGTACTTTCCATGGCGTCACTGTAAACGGAATCGGCCGTGATGCAGCGGTGCAAATTTATTACAGTGCCTTTACGAACTACCTGACTTCTTCTTCCGACTTCTCCAACGCACGTGCTGCTGTGATTCAAGCCGCAAAAGACCTGTACGGTGCGAACTCAGCTGAAGCAACTGCAGCTGCCAAGTCTTATGACGCTGTAGGTGTAAACTAAATCACATAAATTATCCTCCTCATATACTCGTCCATAGACCTTTGCCGTTGCGCAGCTGTCACTTGGCCCTGCCATACCATGGACGAATAATAGGGGTGCAGTGTACAAGTCTGCACCCCTTCCCCCCTTATTTAAGGCGCCCCTCAAAAGGGCGCCCTTTTCTTGTTGATGGATTTCCTCGATCATTTTCGACTTAATAAGACAAATAAAAAGAAAATCAGGGACTAAAGATTCATTTTGGAGTTTTTTGTAAAACTAATCTTCTCGTTCGACAGTCTCTGTGCTAATATCAGAGCCGAGACGATGAAATTGCAAAAAAATAAACCTTAGCATTTTACAAAAGATCATCTTTATCCATCATTTTCTCGTTTCAAAGGAGCAACAAGACTTACATATAGGACGCAACGCTTCATCAAACAAGGGGTATTCTACCCCGACATGAATTAGGGAGAGTGAGTAAAAATTGAAAAAAGTATGGGTTTCACTTCTTGGAGGGGCTATGTTGCTAGGATCTGTAGCACCCGGGGCCTTCGCAGCTGAAAATTCTGTTCCCGATCCGACTCAGTTTAAGCCAATATTCCAAACGGTTGGCTGGAAGTCACCTTCAGCAGTGATGACTGGTGACGAGCTGGTCTGGAGTTTTTTGAATCGGCAACAGAAAACGCTAATGAGCCTGGACAATATCAATAATAGCAGTAATGTCCGCAAGCAATTCCGCATCATGGATCGCACCACCGACAAATTTGGTACAACACATTATCGACTCAAACAGTACGTGGACGGAATTCCCGTATTTGGAGCCGAACAGACTATTCATGTGAACAAATCCGGTCAGATTACCTCTTATTTGGGAGCTGTCATTTCAGAAGATCAGCAAGCCGATGCTAAAGAAAACACAACTCCAGCAATCAGCGCTACTGAGGCCGTATATACTGCTTATGAAGATGCAGCTGCACGGATTCACACACTTTCCTCCTCCGTTCATATCGCACCTGAAGCTTCCGAAACCATAAGTAGTGTAAGTACAGACACCTATACAAAATCAACTAACAATGAATTAGCAATTTCTATCGATAAGGATTCCTTGGATCTCGATAAAGAAGCTGAACTGAAGAACAGCACATTGGAAGTGATCGATCCTGAATCCTCTATTGCCAAGATCGCCAATCTGGAACCAAGCGTAGAACCCAAAGCCGAACTGTATTTCTATCCTGATGGAGACACAACACGGCTAGTCTATGTAACTGAAGTTAATATTTTGCAGCCTACTCTACTGCGCACACGTTATTTTATCGACGCTAACGACGGAAAAATTGTATTCAAGTATGATATTCTCAACGAGGTTATCGGGACAGGACGTGGCGTATTCGGTGATATTAAAACATTTGAGACCACAGCATCCGGGAAAAAGTACCAACTGAAGGATACGACTCGGGGCAAAGGCATCCTAACTTATAACGTTCATAATACTGAGACGCTTCCTGGCACCCTGTATACAGATTCCGACAACGTATGGGAGGATCCAGCTGCGGTGGATGCCCATGCTTACGCTATCCGTACCTACGATTATTACAAGGATCGATTTGGACGCGACAGCATTGATGGACACGGCATGGCTATAGCTTCAGCAGTCCATTACGGTGCAAAGAACTACAATAATGCTCACTGGGGCGGCACTCATATGCTATACGGAGATGGAGACGGCACGTTATTTGCCCCTTTCAGCAGCGATCTTGAGATTGTCGCCCATGAGCTCACACACGGTGTGACTGAGCATTCATCCGGTCTCGTGTATTTCGCCGAATCAGGGGCACTAAGTGAAGCCATCTCAGATATTATAGGTAACGACATTGATCGTACCAATTGGGATTTTGGCAAAGCCGCATATACACCTAACATTCAGGGTGACGCCATTCGCTCCCTTTCCGACCCTGTCAAATATGGTCAAGTCGATCACTACAGCAATCTTTATCCCGATCCTAACAACGAGGATTACGGTGGAGCCCATATTAATAGCGGTATTATTAATAAAGCCTACTATTTACTGGCACAAGGAGGTACCTTCCATGGGGTAAGGGTAGATGGAATTGGACGTGACGCAGCTGTATATATTTACTACAATGCCTTCACAAACTATTTGACTTCAACGTCTAACTTCTCCACTGCGCGTGCTGCCGTTATCCAAGCAGCCAAAGATAGCTATGGTGAGAATTCAATAGCAGTAACCTCTGCTATTAAATCTTTTGATGCTGTAGGTGTGAAATAAAACCAAATCACATCCACCTTCCTATTATCACAAGTTTACCCTCTTCTTGCCGGTATATACGGCGTCCCGCGATGGGACGCCTATTTCAGTTATGACGTTGATATGCAACTCCAGTTACATACCCGGCTTCTTAATCATTTTCCCATGGCAATCCAGTGAACCACTCCTTCACATGTCGGCCCCGATTGTCTGCGTTCCACTGTAAGCACTGCCGAATGCCTCTGACGTTGTGTGATGGATACCATCACTCCCGGTACGCTCGCATTGGCGGTGATTGCATATTGTGTGTCTATAAAAGGCTTCTCAAACACAACGTTCACTTCACCTGTAACCGCTTGGGCAGGAAGATAAAAAGAAATGTTACCATATTGAAGCGAACTCACTTCACCGTGAGAAGCCTCATCGCCAGTCGCTGAGACATCATGAATGGCATTCAAGCCTAGTTCCTTCTCGGTATAAAAAGCTAAATCGGCATGTTGCTCAGGCGAGCATATTCGCTGCTGTGTACGCTGTCTTCCTTCTGCAACATGAATACTGGTTATGGAGCAATCCAATAACGGATCTTGCTCATTCTGACCTTCCGCCTTCATAGACGCTTTGTCGTTATCCGTTCCGTATTCGGTATCTGACTCAGGCACAGACAACAAAAGCACAGATGCTCGATTCAACTGCATCGCTTCCTCCAGCGTTTTGGGAAGCTTATGCTTTTTCCATGCCGCTTCTTCTATAGCTTGAACCGAGGTATCCTTCTCTACAGGGACAGGTACACTTGCCGTTCCACGCTGAATGGGTTTACTACCAGCAGGCGAAGCTGTTTTCTCCTTGTTTACACGAGGAGAGGAGACAGCATTGGAATGGTTACGCCGTGCTATTTTTTTATCCTTAGGGCTATGGTTCGTGCGATGGTTCATGATGAGCGCTCCTTTGACACAGGAGTGAACCAGCGGTCGCTCCGCTTCATTCACCCGGCTGGGAATCATGGCCTAATGCCTATGCGATAGCCTATGCACGTAACCATGGCCACGTCACTCTATTGCGCAGTCAGTTACAATTTGAGCCCAGCGTTGTGCGGAGTGCTGCCATAAAAATTGGCTCCGCACCTCGTCCAGTCCGGCTTCTCCCATCCGTCGCCGCAAGTCAGGCTGCTGGAGCAGTCTGACGATGGCATCAGCCATTTCCTGCTCACCGTGTGACGGATAAACAAGCCAGCCTGTCTTGCCGTGTTGTATAACCTCGGGGATACCACCGATTCGTGAGGCTACCACAGGCACTCCCGCCGCCATGGCTTCCAGATTGACCAAGCCAAAGGCTTCAGCTTCCACCGAAGGAACAACAGTTACATCGGCTAGCTGATATAGCGAGGCCAATGCCGGATGCGGGACATAGCCCAGGAAATGTGCATGCCTCTCTACCCTTAGTTTACGTATCTGCCGATGCAATGCCGCTGTGTACGGTGTGAGGCGGTCGTGACCATAGTAGGCGCTGCCAGCTATGAGCAGCAGCACGTCCGGACACATCTGGACGATACGTGGCAGAGCCTTCAGCAGCCGATGAACTCCCTTCCCTGGCATCAGTCTGCCTGTATATAAAACGATTCGGCGGCCCGACCAGCCCAAATCGTCTAATCGCGCCGACCTGAGCGCTTCTGCTGTAGGGGTCCACCGTGGCAGGAAATCGCCGGGATGAATCCCCAGCTTGTTGATGACTATGCGTTCTCGAACCGCATCGGGAATGTCAGAGGCCACGATCGCTCCCAAATATGCACTGTTTACAATAATGCGATCCACTGCCGACAGCAGCCTACCCATGTCCTTCCGTTTGAGGTAAGGCTCCCGAATGAACGTGGTGGAATGCAAAGTCAGCACAACTTTGCGATCAGGCAAAGCCTCGCGAATGGCACATGCAACGGCGGGGCGGTTGTGTACATCTATTACCGCAGGTAACCATCTCTTTAGATCAGCAATCACCTCGGGAATATAACCTGCTCCTCGCCTATAGCGTATACAGGGGATTCCATCAATATCGCCGTGATCCGGTGTTTCTGCCCCTCTTATGCCATAGATTCGTGCCTGAAGCTTATGGCTGGCCAGCGGTACCATGCAAGCAATTACCCGCTCCACTGAACTGCTGCGGGCGGAAGGTATAACAAACGAACCTGGTGTAATGACTGCTACCTTCAGTCTCTGCATCACCTCACCTACTTCCCTCACCTTATTCCTTCACCCTTCAACACTCATCTTGTATCATATCGTTTCCTGCGCTGTAAGGTGCCTGACTTATCACTTTGGGCATATCGCAAAAGGCTAGCGTCCATGCCTGGCCGATCTTTGATACATATGATGGACTAGAATCACAGTATGGTCAGTTGGAATGACGATAAGGAGGGCGGACATACTCATGTTGCATGTCGGCGTCATGCTCAACCCGGTAACTTACCGGGGCATTCCCGCCATGAGGACGCGATATGAATCCATCGCCAATTACGAGGAAGCTGCGTTAAGCTACGAGCTAATGCCCTGCTTTCTTCGTCTGGAAGATATTCATATATCGACCGGAACATGCCGGGCTTTTGTTAAATACGGCAACGAGTATCGGCAGATGACGCTTCCGTTGCCGCCAGTCATCCACAATCGAACTCTCTACCGGCGAAATGAAAATGCCAGCGAGATCAACAGGCTGGTGCACAAGGGATTTTATATTTTTAATGAACAAAACCGTTTTGGCAAAGATCATATACATGCAATTCTACAGGAAGACCCTCTGCTACACCCCCACCTTCCCAAAACATTGCAAGGCAACCTCTCCTCTATCCGTACCTTAATGGAGCAAACCGGGGATGTTGTAATTAAACCTAGCAGTGGTAGCGTAGGTAGAGGAATTATGCGGCTAAGACATTCCAGCGGAGGCTGGACATTGCAATGCGCTCATCCAACTATACCTGAACGTTGGTCCACCCTACGTTTAAATGTCGGAGAACTCCCTTTATTTCTGCATAAGCGACTAATGCACACGCCTCATATCGTGCAGCAAACCATTCCGCTTGCTTTGTGCGACAATCGTCCATTTGACATCCGTGTGACGGTTCAGCGCGGATATGGTGGAATCTGGGGAGTGACAGGCATGTTTGCCAAAATTGCTCCATCCCACACTTTCGTCTCCAATGTAGCTCAAGGCGGTCAGGCACGCTCCCTAGCAGAGGTGTTATCACGAACAGAGACAGTTCAAAACTCAAATATCGCTAGGCTGATGAATGAGCTAGAGCGACTCTCCTTGCAAATCGTCCACCGATTGGCACAACACCTGCCCCATCTTGCCGATGTCGGGCTGGATCTCGGCATTACCCATGAAGGCAAAATTGTTTTTATCGAATGCAACGGTCGTGATCAGCGCTATGGCTTTAGCCAGGCAGGCATGAATAATGTCTGGAAAGAAACGTATACTCAGCCGATGGCTTACGCTCGTTGGCTTCTCGAACGAACATCTTCGTCAGGCACCTAACGTTCACCAGGCCGTCCACTGTATTGATTTACGCCACATTCTGTGTCAATATAGTTCAGAGCGGCCGGACAGGTTCCGGCCAAGACGGCTCGGAAATGAACAAGGGGGATCTATAATGGCAAAACAGTGGCTGCGGCTTATGACGGAGCTATCATCGCGCAAGTGGGTGTGCCGGATTGTGGGCTCCTTCGCGCAAAGCGGTGCAAGCCGACTTTTTATCCCCACCTTTATACGTACGTACCAAATCCAGACGCATGAGGCGGAACAGGATTGGAAAGAATACCGTTCCCTGAACGCCTATTTTACACGCAAATTAAAAGCGGGCATGCGCCCGATTGATACGAACGCCGAGGTGATGACCAGTCCGGTGGATGCGCGGATTACTTTTACCGGTCCAATTACGTCTGGCACTCTTTTGAATGTCAAGGGGCAAGACTATACGCTGGAAGAGCTTCTTAATCGCTCACCGCGGCTTGAGAAATACACACATGGCTATGCTTTTGTGCTCTATCTCAGCCCGACAGATTACCATCGCATTCATGCACCGGTATCCGGTACACTGGTAGAAAAGGAACATCTGCGTGGCAAAGTATACCCAGTGAATGACTTCGGCTTGCAGCATATGAGGGCAGTTCTTAGCCGCAATGAACGACAGATTACGTACATGGCCCACGAATATGGTGAGGTGGCGGTCGTCAAGGTTGGCGCAATGAATGTGAGCAGCATTAAATATACGGATGAACAAGCGACTTCATGGACAAAAGGTGAAGATCTCGCCTATTTCGAATTTGGCTCTACCGTCGTTTTGCTAACTGAAAACGGCACATTTGAGCCAGACCCCGCATTGAAGCTAGGGGATATGGTGAGAATGGGACAACGTCTTGGTAGCTTTCGACACCATCCAAAGCATAAATGAAGGATCACAACAAAAAATAACCACACATAAGCACTGGGATCAAATGATTCTAATTGTTCATATGAAAAAGGACCCACGTAACCGTTCGGGTCCTTTTTGATTGCTCCTTTATATTCGGTCATGCATTAATAGCCTTATCGAATCTCAGACGGACTTTTCCCCGTATACTGCTTGAACTGGCGGCTGAAGAAAAAGATATCACGGTACCCCAAAGCCTCCGCCACTTCGGTCACGTTCATTCCGGCATGTAGTAATAGATGCTGTGCGCGCTCAATCCGCATACTGATAATATGAGATTGCACGGAAACACCTAGCAGCTCCTTAAATTTTATTGAAAAATAACGTGGTGACAGCCCTGCTCGTGCTGCCAAATCCTCGACACGGTGAGGGAGTCCCGGGTGCTGACGCACGTAGTTAGCTGTTTCCCGAATGACCTCGGTGAGTTGGTTACTGGCCTGTTGCTCCTGCGGTTCCTTGCGGTCTGCACGCAGCAGATGAATCATCAGTTGCTTCAAGATCAACTGACCTTCCTCGTCAGCCCCATAAGCACGCTCCAGGCGCAGACGCACATATCTGGCAAGCATATGCTCCACCTCAAACGTTTCCTTAAGCATGCGGTAGCTGGCTGGAATTTGCTTGGGTTGCTCCGTAAGATCAAAATGAATATAAGTAAGTATGAGCGGCTTTTGCGGATTATGTGTGGCACGAGTATCGTCTCCCGGCTTGAACAAAAAACAACTGCCCTTACTCACCGGATAGGCTTCCCCATTCAGTACAACTGTCCCTTCTCCGCTCCATACATAAAATAAATCATAGTTTGGCATCGGCTTCTCGCGTACCTGCCATTTCCAACCCGGCTCGCACACAATTTTGGCAAAGGCCGACAGCAGGATAAACGCTGACGCAGATGTATCCAGCAAAATCTGCACCTCCTTTTGTTCATCTCTGGTTGTCCTGTTATCCCGTTATTTTATAATAATACGCAGTGCCACAATTAAGCAAAAAATACGCCATTATAGCCCCTAATGCTTGTGCGTGACGCTTACCGTGTGTAATGCTATAATATGTAATCAAAATGACTTGGAAGGATGAAACGGGAATGAATCCACTGGCAGCGCAGTTAAATCAAAACATTCAGACAGGCAACGAGCATGTATATCAAATGCTTTCTCTTTTAGGTAAAGAGATTTATTTTCCAAAGGAAGGGATTTTGAGTCAATCCGCTGAGGCAGGAAAACTTGCCAAAAAATATAATGCTACGATCGGGATCGCCACTGAAGGCAATGGTCCCATGCATTTGGAGGTTATTCAGGAAAAGCTGTCTGCTTATAGCCCCAAGGATTTATATCCTTACGCTCCCCCGGCGGGCAAGCCTGAACTTCGTAGTGTATGGCGTGACAAAATGCTGAAAGAAAATCCTTCGCTGGCTGGAAAAGGCTACGGCCTCCCTGTAGTTACGAACGCGCTGACCCATGGTTTGAGCATCGTCGCCGACCTGTTTACGGATGAGGGCGATGCTGTCATTTATCCAGATAAAAACTGGGAGAACTATGAATTGACTTTCGGTATTCGCCGTCATGGACGTTTGGTGAATTTCCCGTTATTCACAGAGGATCACCGTTTTAATAGTGAGGGCTTACGCGAAGCGCTACTGGCGCAGAAAGAATACGGCAAAGCGATCGTTGTACTGAACTTCCCGAACAACCCGACAGGCTACACACCGGGCATTGAAGAGGGTAAAGCAATTGTCACTGCCATTCAGGAAGCGGCGGAAGCAGGCATCAATGTCGTAGTTGTAACAGATGACGCTTATTTCGGTCTGTTCTTCGAGGACTCCCTGCATGAATCACTATTCGGTCAGTTAGCTGGACTTCATCCGAGAATTTTACCAATCAAAATTGACGGAGCTACCAAAGAGGAATTCGTCTGGGGCTTCCGTGTCGGATTTATTACCTTTGCTTCGGAGGATCAGAATGTACTGAGCGCACTGGAACAAAAAACACTAGGGATTATCCGGGCGACGATTTCGAGCGGCCCTCACCCATCTCAAACCTTCGTATTGGATGCTCTCAAATCACCAGAATTTGAACAACAGAAGAATGAGAAGTTCCAAGTTATGAAGGGGCGGGCTAATAAAGTCAAAGCACTCCTCGATAGTGGAAAATACGGAGATGTGTGGAGCTACTATCCTTTTAATTCAGGCTATTTTATGTGTCTTAAGCTGAACGGATTGTCTGCTGAACGACTACGTACACATTTGCTGGAACAATATGGGGTAGGAACGATTGCACTGGGTGAATACGATCTCCGCATCGCGTTCTCATGTATCGAAGAAGAGTATCTGGAAGATCTGTATGACATTGTGTATCGTGGCGCACAAGATTTGTTGAACGCCTAATCTGCATCAGGTTTATAGCATAATTAGCGGTATGCCGGATATTAGGGCATACCGCTTTTTGGTCCGCTGAACCATATTCACCACACGTCCAGACAAATTATCCTTCCGCAGCAAGCAGAGATTCCTGCGCCATTGGCAGTAGGATGACTACCTCCGTTCCGACTCCAGGCTCACTTTCATAGCGTATACTCCCGTTCATGGCTTCAATGATTCGAAAGGAAACGACCGTTCCCAGTCCTGTTCCTACCTCTTTGGTTGAAAAAAACAAAGTACCCACTCGTTCGAGGTGCTCCTGACTCATGCCTTTTCCAGTATCCCTGATACTTAGACATGCCTTCTCTTCCTGAATCGCCAGCTTTATGTATACTCTGCCTCCATCTTCTGCAGCTTCGATCGAATTTTTCGTCACATGTATTAACGCCTGTAGCAGTTGGTTACGATCTGTATGTACGTAAATTTCATTCCTTAGCTCTGTATACAGCCTTACGCCTTGCTTGGTCGCCATTGGCTTCAGAAGCAAAACGATCTGTTGAACCATGCCAGATAGATCCATCCGTTCTGTATTTCCAATCTGCGGTCTGGATAAGTTCAGATAGTCGCTGATAATTCTTTCAGCCCGATCCACCTCTGCTAATGCCAAAGCAACATATCTACGATTTTTCCCTTCCAATCCTGACTGAACCATTTGTAGAAACCCTTTTACCACAGTTAAAGGATTTCGTACTTCATGAGCCATAGAGGCTGCGAGTTCACCCAGTGTATTCAGACGCTCGGCATATTTGATTTTTCTTCTCATTTCTTCCCGCTCCAAACTAAACTCCATCCAGAAAGAAGAGGCACCAATACTTATAAATTGAATTACACCGAACCAGAGAATTGAGCGGATCAGTTCAATTTCATCCTTCTCCAGTCTGCCATTTATCCAAGAATGTATTAAAAGAAAAATCAGCATGACCCCAGCAACCCATATGCTCATTACCATGTTCATGCCCACTCGAAGCAACATACTTTTGAGCTGCATAAATTTGTTTCTTACCAAGAGAGGTCCCAAATAACACAACATCATGCTCGGAAGCCCAACCACCATCGACTCAGGGCCTACATACATACGAGCCATTACCATTAGCGTCACATTCATTAGCCCTGCCTTAGGACCAAAATACAAAACGGAAAGGATCAAAGGAACATACCGGAGATCCCAATATAATCCATACCGAATGTAGGTAAACATAAGGCAAAGCACTGAAGAAATACCCAGCACCCCTCCCATTAGCAACGGGGTATGCTTGTTATGCCGATGATCCGACAAAGCACTATATACGAGTAACGGTATAAACACAAGAAATATGTTTACGAGCAGCTTATCTACCAGCATCTCGTCTTTCCCACTTTCCAAGTGATAATGATTACATACTTCTTCTATTCTCGATAATACGTACCTTTTCCTCTCTCACCTCCTGTATCTGATGAAAAATATAGGGCGATTTGACAACACACCTGAGCATTGGCCCACGCAATCCGAAAATCCATATCATAAGATACGATGTATCCTTTATCACAATGACCGAGAGGAGAATGAGCATGGGAGCAGAAGAAACAAGAGGCGGTTACGGTGGTTACGGCGCATTCACAAGCACAGGGACCATTTTGGTACTGTTCATTTTGTTAGTTATCATCAGCAAAACGATCTTCATTTAAGTAAACGAATATCTGCACCCACGACTACCATAGCAGCAAATATACAAAAAAGGCTAATTCGCAGACAGCACAGCTTGTGCTGCTCGCGAATTAGCCTTTACTTTGTTCATCCAGATATGGATCACACTTCTTCCTCATCCTGTCCGTCCATACGCCATTTTTTGGCTTGAGCACCTCGAATGAGGAACACAACCAGAACTCCCCCAACCAATGTGAGCAATGTAGTCAGTAGATCTTCCGTTCCTTTTGCCAGAAAAGGAAGCCATAGTACCACAGCAGCCGGCAACGTCAACCGAACAACAAAGTCAAGAAAAGACGCACGGCGACTATGCGCAGGAATCGGATATAACTGAAGCCACAACGAATCCTTGTGGTACTGTCTTAATGAAGTAATCTGAACCCCTATGAGGAATATAAAAAATAAATATACGGCAATGCCAATCCAGCTAGCATGGGTGATGTATACAATTAGCAGACCCAGAATACCTAACCGAATAACAATACCCGCAGGCTCTGTACGTAAAAACGTCTTAAACAGCAGGTAACGATACGCTCCCCTTCTGTCCCAGGGGATGTTACCACCCAGCCAGGACAGCCAGCGGCGCGGCGTCACTCTCTGTGTAAGGGCAGGCACATCGACAAACCAGCCCAATGTACGCATCACACGAGCAGCCTGTATACCTTCTATGCGGATCATCTTTTCCCAAGCCACTAGCAGTTTGACCGGCAAACGCAGAACAAGTACATATACCACGCCGACCAATATGATAAATGGCAAGCTGTGTAGTGGAGGTTGCCATAGCCATGCGGCTACCATCAGCACAGCCAGCACCCACCGCAGCAGACGATAGCCTATACTCCCGCCAACCGAGACCATGCGAAGCTCCTGCCAGCCGCCATAGCTAAATAGCAGCTTCAGCAGCATGAACAGCAGCAGGGTCAGTAGCAGCGGCTTAGGCGCAGCATCACTGCGGATATACAACGGCCACAAAATAATGGACAGCAGCAGCAGACCAAATATTTTGTACACCACGCCTCGAATTCGGCTGGCCTTAAAATACTGGTGCATGGCGTGCTCCTGGGGACGAAGAAAGACAATATCCGCCGCATTCAAATACGTTCGAAAGCTCGCATGAGCGATTGGAATAGCTACAATAAGCATAATCCAGCGGATGGGCAAATCCGGCGGAATATGCATCAGCAGCGACGTGTACCATGCGGCAAAGGCAATTAGCGCAAAGCCGAAGACCACCGCTAGGCCACTCTGAATGACATAGCCCAGATAAGGAAGCACCTGTCCCCAGAACGCTACACGTCTTTCTCTATGCAATCGTTGCAAATCCATGCTCATTCCCTGCCCTGTACCAGCTCATAAAATGCATCTTCCAGCGGCATGCCCGGCTTACCCGCCTGTGCTGTTACTTCGTCCAGCGTACCCTGAGCGATGATGGCACCCTGATGAAGCACGATGAAACGATCGCAATAATTTTCAATCGTGGACAAGATATGAGAACTGAGCAAAATAGACGAGCCCGAACGCTTCATCTCCAACATAAAGTCAAGCAGGGAACGAATGCCGAGCGGGTCCAATCCCAAAAAAGGCTCATCTATGACATACAACGGCGGCCCTGCTAAAAATGCGCACATAATCATCACTTTCTGGCGCATCCCTTTGGAGAGATGCATCGACATACTTCCGCTTTTATCCCGCATGCGGAACAAGTCCAGCATTTGATCACTGCGCGTGCGGAAATCTGCCTCGCTGACCCCGTACGCTCTGGCCGTAAACTCCATATGCTCCATCACTGTCATTTCTGGATACAGCTCAGGAGCTTCGGGTACAAAAGCAATGGCTCCCTGATACGCCTCGGGATTCTCACTCTGCTTATGCCCTCGTACGCGAATTTCTCCGGCCTGCGGTGTCATCAGACCCAAAATATGCTTCATGGTCGTGCTTTTCCCGGCTCCGTTCAGACCGATCAGTCCCACCATTTCGCCTGGCTTCACATCGAGCGTAATCTGATGCAGCACTGGACGCTTGGCGCTATAACCACCGGTCAGTCCGTTAATTTCCAACACAGGCTGTTGTTCCATGGCTCCCCCTCTTCTCCTTTACTTGTTCGGTTTTGATCCTTTTTCCTTCAGCCATCTTGGCGCACCCTTGTTTTTACGATCACGCTCCCGCTGTGCCTTTCCTGCTTTAGATAAGCCCGCTCCCTGGCTCTTGCCTGGAGCTGAACCGTTCACAGAATTCCTGCCTGGACGTCCACCTTCATTCCGAACAGGTGTCTTGCGGTTTTCCGTTAACGCTCCAGCAGAATTGGATCTGGTCTCAGATGGTCTTACAGGGGCACGCTTGGCATCCGCTGGACGCGGCACCACAACCCGACCTCCGTACAACGCACGCTCTGCAATATCGATTCCCAGTTCACGAGAAAACTTACGCATGATAAACGTTTCGCGGTCGGTCACCACCGACACCACTAATCCTTTGCGTCCCATACGTCCTGTCCGCCCTGCGCGGTGAACATAAGCTTGACTATCCGTAGCCGGGTCAAAATGAATGACCATTTCAAGCCCTTCAATATCCAGACCGCGGGCTGCCACATCCGAAGCGACCAGCACTTTGAGCTTGTCCTCGCGGAATCGGGCCAACACGTTGCTGCGCGTAACTTTATCTGCATCCCCATACAAGGACGCCGTCGTTAGACCCATATGCTTGAGCTTGGCCTCAATTTCTCCGATGGCATTGGTCGTATTCACGAACACCAGCGCTTTTCTCGGATTAAAATGACGTACCAGACGGCGCAGCATGTCTACCTTATCCCGTTCTTCAGATATGAAATAGTAGTGTTCCAGACCACTAGCCGTCTTACGATCAGGATCAATCCCGATTTCTACGTAATCAGGCATCTCCCGTTGTGCCAGCGACTGAATTTCATTATTCAGCGTTGCGGACAGGAATACCAATTGACGATCACGCTGGGTGGAGCCCAATATACTGGTCACATCGCCTGCTCCGCCGAGCTGGAACATCTGATCCACCTCATCAATGATAATAGTTGTAATATTGTGCATCTTCAGCTTTTTCGAAGCGATAAGTTCCCGTACACGCCCTGGTGTACCCACCACAAGCTGCGGATGATCCTTTAGCTTTTCAATTTGACGTTTGATGGCCGCCCCACCAATCAGACCCAGTACACGGATTCCACGATGCTCTCCGTAGCGCTGACCCTCACGCACAATTTGCATGGCCAACTCCTGGCTTGGAGCCAGTACCAGCTTTTGCGTAGCCTTTTTCTGTGGGTCAATCGCTTGCAGCAGCGGTAGCAAATAAGCCAGTGTTTTGCCTGTGCCGGTTTGCGAGCGCGCCAATACATGCTTTCCCTTCATTATTTCCGGTATAGCCTCTGCCTGAACCGGCGAAGGCTGTGTAATTTCATGCTCAGCCAATTTATCCAGCAGATCTTGTTCGACGCCGAGCGCTTCAAAATTCAATGTCATGAAAAGGTCCAACCCCTATACGTAAATTCGTTACTCTCCATTATATGCGAAAATAGCCCTGTTACCAAATCACAAAAATAAAAGATGTCCCTCACCACACCTGATGGCTACGGGACATCTATTATTTCTTATTCATCACACCATGCCCCAGCCTGTCGATCAGTCTGGGAGCTAACTGATACAGCTTGAGAAAAGGAGATACCCACTGTGGCAGATTAACCTCCTCCTTGCGAAGCTCCATCGCTCTTACGATATGCTGTGCTACCTTATCAGGTTTCAGCATAAACCAGCTAACATTCCGCACATAACCTCCCGAAGGATCTGCCAATTCAAAAAACGGGGTGTCGATCGGCCCGGGATTAATCGTCGTCACGGTCACTCCACTTCCACGCAACTCTTGCCGGAGCGCATTGCTGAAACCGAGCAACGCATGCTTCGTGGCCGTATAAGAAGCCGATTTGGCTGTCCCAACTTTCCCGGCCATCGATGCCACATTAACAATCTGCCCATCGTTCCGCGCTGTCATTTGCGGTAGAAACGCCTTAATGCAGCGAACAACCCCCATATAGTTCACGTCCATCATTTGCTCAAACTCTGTCAGGTTGGTTTCATTAAAAAACTCAAACTTTCCGTAGCCCGCATTGTTGAGTAATATATCAACCCGTCCGTACTTTTCCAATACTCGTGCAGCAACAGCCTCTACCTGCTCCTGGCGGGTAACGTCCAGTGGGATCAGTTCATGCCTGCCGCTGATTCCCGCAGATACTTGCTTCAGTCGCTCCCGTGAGCGCGCTGTTAAAATAGGAATTGCGCCCTTTGCACTCAACAACTGAGCGCAAAGAGCGCCAATCCCACTGGATGCACCTGTAATCACAATTACCTTATCCTGCAATGTACTCATGGTCATCCCCCCACATTAAAGAAACTTACTCCTTAATATTAAGAGATCATCACCTGAATATCCAGCTCACCGATTCCTTCCACCGAAAGCGGAATACAAAGAGCACGCTGAGGTACAAAAGTGGTCAGGTTTTCTGATTTCATGACCTGCGGAGGGGTGATATCCACAACAATTCCTTGATTGGACAAAATCGTACTGGCATTGCCGCTAATCATATTGCCCAATTCCGAAATCGCACTTTTTCCCATCTCATCAATTTCAGTCAACACAAATCCGCCCATCATCGCTGATACCATACGTAGCGCCACCTGTTCATTCAGGCCGAACACAATATTTCCGCTAAGCTGTCCGGTCATCCCGATCATAATCCAGATGTGGTCGTCCACCAGCTCGACATTTTTCACACCGAGATTTCCGGGTGAAGGAGATACTTGGATCAATTGTTCAATGACCCGTCTCGCCGACTCCAAAAAAGGATTTATCACTTCTGCCTTCACGATCATTGCGCCCCTTTACGATGGGCTTTTAGACACACAACAAAAGTCCCATTTAAATTTAAGTTTTTATTTAAATAATGCTGTATAACGACTCAACCTGCAATAAAATGCTCTCTCTATCACTTATCGACAGCAGTCCGGCAATTTTTTATAGCTAAGTCACAAAAAATGTGAATAATGTCCTATATCTTTGCTCTATGTCGGATTTAGACAGGTTATTTTTGAAGTATATCAGGACTTTAGTCTTTATTTCCCAATATACCACACTTTACGGTAGACTGCTTCGATTCATTGCCCTTCCTGCTCGAATAACCTATAATCTAATGAAATAAAGCATAACGATGGTTTTACATATAAACAAGTAGATTGGCTAAACTCAGTCTATACAGCTGCGACAAGCTAAAGAAAAGAGAGGAGGAACTTCATGAACATCAGTCAACTTGAAACGCTTATCATGATTTCCAAAACGATGAGCTTCCGCAAAGCCGGAGAACTTCTCAATTTGACGCAGCCGGCGGTGTCCGCCCAAATCAAAAGTCTGGAGGATGAGTTCAAAACCATTCTGATTGACCGCAACCAGCCCGTCACCCTGACCGATCGGGGAGTTGTTTTTTTGGAACACGCCGAGCGCATATTGGAGGTTGTTGAGGAATTAAGACAGAGATTGTACGACCTAAACGAAACACCACAGGGTCACATTGCGCTGGGTACCACAACATCCATCGCCATTCAAATTTTACCGCGTGTGCTCTCCTACTTTCAGGACCAGTTCCCTCTCATCAAAACCTCCATTCAATCCATGGCTTCCTCGATGATCTATCAGCAGGTGGAGAACGGACTTATTGATGTTGGTATCGGTTATCTGATCGAACGTAATCCCAATCTAAGCACTTCGGTCCTGTATTATGACTCCTTTGAACTTGTTGTGTCTCCTACTCATCCGCTGGCCTCGCAACCACACGCTACCATTGAAGCACTTCGGGAAATTCCGCTCATTCTGCTCTCTCCCGATACGGTAGGGCGGAAATTCGTGGACGATGTTTTTAAAAAGCACCAAATCGTGCCCCATGTCGTGATCGAGTTGTCCAGCAGTGAGGAAGTCAAACGGATGGTCGAAATCAATCTCGGTGCTGCCATCATTTCCAGACTGTCCGTCACTTCTGAGCTGCGTACAGGTACATTAAAAATGATCCATATTCCTGAGCTGGAAGTCAGTCATCCGGTAGGGGTGATTTATAAGTCTGGCCGTTATCTAAACTCAGCAATGCAGCAATTTTTAAGCGATCTGAAGGGGATGCCAGAGACGAATTTCACCAGTTCTGAATAACGTAATTCGCTATGAACAACATACACAATATAAACCTTGGTTACGAAAGGAAGACAGTCCATGAAATTTGATCTGCACACCCATCATTTCCGCTGCGGTCATGCAGACGGCAACATTCGGGATTATATCGAAGCAGGTATTCAATCTGGCTTACAAGCTATTGGTATTTCCGATCATTCCCCCTTCCTATGTAGCGATAAAGATCAGGCTTTCCCCAAAATTTATATGGCCAAATCAGAGCTTGCTGAATATGTAAAAGAGGTACAGGAGCTTAAGAAGGAATACGAAGGTCGTATAGACGTGCTCCTTGGATTGGAAACCGATTATTTCCCCGATTTTGCTGAATTGTATCGCTCCACTTTGGCTCCTTACCCATTTGATTACCTCATCGGGTCGATTCACAATGTCGAAGGGGACAGCATTTTTAACCGCAATCGTTGGAAAAAATTAAATGATGCTCTTAAAATTGAGGTCAAACAAGCCTACTATGCGCTCATTCAGGCATCTGCGCGAAGCGGCATGTTTCAAATTTTAGGTCATATTGACGCCATGAAGGGGAATTTCCCTGCCTTTTCAGACATTCCCGCCGATGAAGCCATTGACGAAACCTTGCGAGTGATTGCGGAATCCAATGTGGCAATTGAGATTAACACTTCAGGCAAAACCAAGCTGAGTGGCGGATGGTACCCGTCTGCTTCTATTTTAGAAAGAGCGCACCATTTTGGTGTCGAGGTCACTTTTGGTTCGGATGCCCATAAGCCTTCGCGGGTAGGTGACGATTGGGAAGACGTAAAAGCGATGCTGAAGGATATCGGCTTCCGGGAATGGGTTTATTTTAAAGAAAAACGTAAAATTCCTGTGGCGCTTTAAAAGGCATGAAAGGTGTTAATCGCTGTTTGCAATGGGATGCTTAGGTATTTCTTTATAGAGTTAGAGTAATAATCCCATTGCAAGGGCGAACACTACGCTTCTCCAGATTCAAATCCTCGCTCTGCTACCAATCGCCTTAAACCGTACAGCTCCATTATCTTAAATAAATAACATCTTTGTGTGAGGAGAATTACATATGCAATTGGAAGATCCTATGGACAAGCTCAAAAAGCTAAAGCATGACATCACGCGCTTTATGCTCATCTATAAGTTTGCACTCGACGAAATGGAAACCAAGATTGAAATATTAAAGCAGGAGTTTCAAGCATTGCATGATTACAGCCCTATTGAGCACACCAAATCACGCCTTAAATCTCCTGAGAGCATCATGAACAAAATGCTTCGTAAAAATAGCGAGTTATCGCTGGAGGCTATCAAAGATTCTATCAAGGATATCGCGGGCTTGCGTATTACTTGCTCTTTCATTTCTGACATTTATGATGTTAGTAACATGCTCCAAAGACAAAGTGACCTCAAGGTGCTGGAAATCAAGGATTATATCAAAAATCCCAAGCCGAACGGTTATCAGAGTCTGCATCTGCTCGTTCAAGTTCCTGTATTTATGTCGGACTGTGAGGAACTTGTCTGCGTAGAGGTGCAGATTCGAACCATTGCGATGGATTTTTGGGCAAGCCTGGAGCATAAAATCTTTTATAAATACAACCAGTCTGTTCCCGAGAGTCTGACACGTGAATTAAAGAACGCAGCGGATTCCGCTAATGCGCTGGATCTGCAAATGGAACGTCTGCATCGTGAAATCAAGGAGATTAAAGATGCCAGAGGTGAAGAAGACTCTATGGAAGAGCTTCGAAAGATTATGATTAATAATCAGCAAATTACGGTACCAGCCAATTTTTTGAAGCTTCTAGGTGAATAAATTTAGCATCCTGTATCTTTTCCATTCCTTAGTCCGTCTACCTTAATATAAGTGAAAACCATTTCAGGAGGAGTGACATAAGTATGAAAAAGATACTCGTATTGGGTGGGACACGATTTTTTGGCAAAAGACTGGTGGAACGTCTGCTGGACAGTTCCGAAAACTCCGTTACCATCCTTACGCGAGGTCACACAAGCGATTCGTTCGGTGACCGCGTTCAGCGGATCTGTGCAGACCGTACCGACTCGCAAGCGCTTGCTGAGGCGGTAGGTGAGCAAGTATGGGACGTTGTTTATGATAATATTTGCTATTCTCCAGATGAAGCCAGCGAAGCCTGTCGTATTTTTGATGCTACAGCCAAAAGATACATTATGACCTCTAGTCTATCTGTCTATAATCCAAGCCCGGAAGCGCTGACAGAAGGGATCTTTGACCCTCAAGCTTATCTGGTTCGTCAGGGCGGGAAGGACGATTTTACATATCAAGAGGCTAAGCGGCAGGCTGAAGCCGTTTTTATGCAACAAGCCACGTTTCCTGTAGTGGCTGTTCGTTTTCCAATTGTATTGGGAACAGATGATTATACGAAAAGACTTCAATTTCATATTGAACATGTTCGTGCAGGCCAAGAAATCGGACTACCTAATTCCACAGCACTTATCTCATTTATTCGTTCCGATGAAGCCGCAGATTTTCTGCTCTGGCTTGGTTCTGCTGATCTAACAGGCCCTGTAAATGCTTGCTCCAACGGTACAGTTCGGATTGGAGATATCATTTCGATTATTGAACAGGTCACGGGCAAACAAGCTGTGATCCAAAAACAAACAGCAGACGAGCACATGTCTCCATTTGGTATTACACAATCATGGTATATGGATACAACAAAGGCCCAGTCAGAGGGATACTCATTCCTCTCCCTAAACGAATGGTTACCAGAGCTGATAACCAGCCTGAACCGTACCTATGAATCATAAAAAAAGAGGACCCGAAGCTTCGGGTCCTAGCAATATATATGATTCAAAGGGGGTCATGTCTATGTTTTACCCACTCTATATTAAAGTAATTTTGCATTTATATTTCATTTTTGTAACAAAATGAAACACAAATGAGCGCAGCCAAGGCAAGAAAACCACTCACCGCCACAGAAATAGAGAATGCCCTGATATAATCCGACAGATTAGCATCTCACGAGCCTTATGAAGCTTTGATATATCCTCACGGCTTATAAAATGGCTTGCCCCCCTGGTTACATGTCCATCGATCTCCCCAAAAAATGCAATCAACTCCCTTGCCTTACTTTCCATGTATAACCGTTTCATCGTCCCATTGTAGTTACAATGTATCATGTCAAAACCAGTTCATCCTCTAAATATAAAATATTCCCGGTCAAACTTTGGGTATGGCTTTCTCTGCCGTTTTATTCGCAGTATATTTCACCGTTTAAGCAATAGCTGAGTTCAAAGAGCGGACAAGCCTCCTGAATAGGACCATCCACAACCTCTGTGAATTGCTCAAATAAATGATGAATGTCTGCACTCCATATATTTAAAGCCAATGCCAGCCCTTCTTTCCTGATTGGTTCTAACTATAGGATAACAAAAAAAGAGGACCCGAATCATCGGGTCCCAGCAACATATATTATTCAAAAGGGGGTCATGTCTGTATTGTACCCGTCCTGTGTTAGAGTTGTTTTGCAGTTATATTTCATCTTTGTAACAAAATATTCCAATGTCATTTCTATGCATAATCCCCTTGGGTCATCGAAAATACCAATATACTCGGCACCTCTCCAGAGGGATCATAGGCACCAATGGTGCGCAGCAGGCGCATCTTATTTTTCATAAGCACACGCATAGAAGCCTGGTTATTCTCTTGGCAACGGCTTTCGATTCGATTGAGCTTCAAAGACTCGAAACCAAATTTCAGCATCTCTCCCACGACTTCTGTAGCCAGGCCCTTTCCCCAAAAAGGCCGATCCAGAATATAGCCCAGTTGTGCCTCCCCCGTTCTTTCATTCCATTGCTGAAAAGAAACGATACCAAGCAACGGTGAAGAGATCCGTTCGTGGAATTCATCATGCAGATTGCTTTTTTCTGTATTTCTCCGATGCCATTCCACTGCGAAATGCAGGGAATCTAGGGAGTCAGCAGATATTTTAATTTGTGCAACCAGGCGCCTCATTCTTGCATAGACTGGCTTGCGAATTCGATTCACATATTGGATTACCAATGGATCGGATAAAATCCGCTCCAGCGCAGGATAATCTTCCGCTCTGAGCTGGCGCAATCGGACTCGGCAAGTGCAAAGCTCCGGCAGTCCGAGACGAAGCATTTCTCTGGTCAGCACAATGTTCCCTCCTGCGGATGGATTCTGCTTTTAGCAATACATATTTTACATTTCCATACTTAATCCAGGTCCTGAATTCCCCGGTAAATTCCGGTACGCAGTTCTCGAATATAATATGCCAAAGAAGGCACATCCGCCTCTTCTGCTTGTTTTACTGCCAACTCTATATCATACGGTACGCGTACAAAATGAATGGAAAAAGACGTGAGCTGCTCTTCTCCCCATTTCCCCTCTAAAATGCAGTAGGAAGCCTGCGTGATATCCAATGGATTCCCGACACTCCCGACGTTAAAAAGTGTTTTCCCCTGAAAATGCTGAATAAAAGCATTGTGCACATCACCATAGCCCACGACCTCTGGAGCAAAAGGAGCTTTTCCACTTTCTTCTGTTAGCGGATCGAACATGGCAAGCCTTTTGGCTGGCTCATCCCATGGCTGCACACGGTGATACACGCTTTGCGGCGAGGCATGCACCAAGCGGATACGACGTCCGCTCATTGTAAAATCATAATGAAACGGTAACTGTGCCAAGTACTGCACTCGCTCTGCACCCAAACGTTCGGCTTGCCAGCTAAAATGGAGATCATCCGTTATGCTAACCAGTTCATCCCAATTGCCCCGAACGACGACTTCACAATGTTGACGGATAGCATCCAGAACCTCGCATGGGCTAGGCCCTTTGCCGATCAGATCCCCCAAACAAAACACACGGCTAATGCCTCGGGAAGCAATATCTTCCAGCACCGCCTCACAAGCTGGCCAATTGCCATGAATATCTGAAATGACAGCAATACGATCCATCTGAATCCCACTCCTTTGTTCAAAACGGCTACATCTCTACACTACATTCAAGCCAACATTATGTAGTTCCAACATATAGGATGAAGAAGAAAAAAAGATCATGGCCTATTGGCCAGATTTTAACGTAATGACACTAAGCTCCGGTCTGCACAGCACACGAATCGGCAAATGCGTCATACCAATGCCTCTGCTGACATACAGTGGCATTCTATCCGGTCCCACATGGAATAACCCCTGAATGTACTTGCGTCCACCCGGAGGTGGCATCGGTGCCCCAATAACAGGCAAACGTACCTGCCCCCCATGCGTATGTCCTGACAATTGAAGATCAAAGGACATTTGCGCCACCACATCTGCATAGTCTGGCTCATGCATCAACAGCAGCTTGCACATCTCATCAGGCAGTCCGTGAATGGCACGCTGCGGATTGGGCTTGCCCATGATGTTATCCTCTAAGCCAACAATAGCCACACGCTGTCCTGCGCGCTCTACAACTACATGCTCGTTTCTCAGCAACGTAAATCCGGTTTTCGGATACAACTCCTGAACGCCGGCGGGTAAACCTCTATAATCATGATTGCCCAGAATAGCAAACTTACCAAGGGTAGCGTGCATGGAAGCCATAACTGGAACAGCAGCCTTCATTGATACGGAATAGTCGTCTACAATATCGCCAGTAAAACAGAGCAAATCCGGCTTCAGATCTGCTATCCGGTCCGCAAGCTCACGCAGATCCTGCTCATCCATGTGAAAGCCCAAGTGCACATCACTGAAATGTACCACCCTAATTCCGTCAAATGCAGACGGAAGACGAGGAAGAGACAAGTTGAAGCGTGTAATCTCCAAATGATTAGGCTCCCATAAGGAAGCATATCCTCCAGCCAAAAGTGCAGTTCCTGCTGTGGCCAAAGCCGCTTTTTTCAAAAAACGGCGGCGGGAAGGATTAGCTGGCTCATTTGATAAGGAACGCCGCGAAGAACCGGGAGGGCTAGCGGCCTTCTGGTGTGGGCCATCCTGGCTCTCGCGGCGGATTTGCGGCGTCTTCCCCATATACGTTCCCTCCTTGTGATCTATTCACTTTTTTTACAATTCACGTTCCCAAAGCACACCGATTAGTGGACAGCCACTGCTCTGCATAGTCAACCAAATCCCGTTGCCTTGCGAAAAAACATGAAGCCTCTCCAATGTTCACCCGCGTAAAGGATGTGGGACATTCCCGTTCGAAATCAAGTCCCAACTGCTCAAAATCATCCGAGGTAATATTAAAATCCTGAAAAGACACCCACGCTTTGGCCCCATCCACCATCATAGGGGCTTGATGCGTGATGACTTCACGTCCATTATAGGCTGTTCGGTATTCCGCCAAATGCAAAGACGTGTTGCTGTCATGTCCGCAACCCAGCAGCAGTACATAGGCGTCTGCCTCATATAGCTTCGCCAAGGGTGAATGCTCACCCAGCCCAAAATCAAGCTCATGCGCTTCCAGCAAGCCTGAAGCAGCCGGTCCACGTGCCGCCAGAGAAACGTGCGGATGCCCGCTGCGCATTATTCCCGGCAAGCCACGGAACGTCTCTACGATGACGCCCATTCCCCCGGTCAGCGTCCAGGCCGGATCATAAGCGGGCATTTCCTCGCGTACCAGTTCCCACCATGACTCATCCAGAGGCGGGTTCATCCAGATAGACGGATCTGTCAAGTCGTGTGACTGTGTTGGCATCACCAGCGTCCCTTCCCGGCCAATCGCTTCAGTTAATGCAGCAATAATGGCAGAGGCTCCGCCTGGAACAAAACGTCCAAAGCTGCGCATCGACGAGTGAACCAGCAATGTCATGCCGCTCCGAACTCCCAGCTCCTTTAATCCTTTCAACACATCCGACCTCGTAACAGGTCGTTTCATTATCGGTTGCACAGTCACCTGTCCAGCCTCCCTTTCTCCAAAAACGATACACAATACCATAATTATACCATAAGTGCTATTCCGCGCTCCTTCCTCCATGTTACCCTCCATTATGCCTGAGCGCAAAAAACAGGCCTTTCTCCGATTTGGAAAAAAGCCTGTTTAGGTACAATTTGTGAGTTGGCTGTGCTACACGGTCAACCAGCGCTTGAACATATGCTTGGTCGTTTGCTTGTTCATTTCGGCAATAGAAGTTGTCAACGGAATGCCTTTTGGACAAGAGCGCACGCAGTTTTGCGAATTGCCACAGCCCTCCAGCCCGTCGTCCGTCATCAATGCATCCAGGCGCTCCTCCTGATTCATTTCCCCTGTCGGGTGGCTGTTAAACAGGCGAACCTGAGAAATCGCCGCAGGTCCGATGAACGTTGTCTTCTCATTGACATTTGGGCATGCTTCCAGACAGACACCACAGGTCATGCACTTGGACAGCTCATATGCCCACTGCCGCTTTTTCTCTGCCATTCTAGGGCCAGGTCCCAGATCGTAGGTACCATCAATCGGAATCCACGCTTTGACCTTCTTGAGCGCGTTAAACATCCGGCTGCGGTCAATGACCAGATCCCGTACGACCGGGAATGTACTCATCGGCGCAATCGTAATCGGCTGCTCCAGCTTATCGACGAGCGCTGCACAGGCTTGACGCGGCTTGCCGTTAATCACCATGGAGCAAGCTCCACATACTTCCTCCAGGCAGTTCGACTCCCAGCACACCGGAGCCGTCTCTTTACCTTGGCTATCTACCGGATTACGCTGAATTTCCATCAGCGCGCTGATCACGTTCATTCCCGGTCTGTAGGCCAATTCGAATTCTTCCGTATAGGAACTAGCATTAGGCTCATCCTGACGAGTTACGATGAACTTCACTGTTTTATTCGACTTCATTGCTTGCTCCGACATCTAAATACACTCCCTTCTGTTATTTGCTCTTGGAATAATCTCGAACACGCGGTTTAATCAGTGAAACGTCGACCTCTTCATACGAAATTTGTGGTCCTTCCGGTGTCCAATCTGCGATCGTCGTTTTCAGATAATCCTCATCGTTGCGGTCCGGGAAGTCCGGCTTGTAATGAGCCCCGCGGCTTTCATTGCGCAGTAGCGCCCCCTTGGTCATCGCTTCGGCCAGCTCCATCATATTCCACAGCTGCCGTGTAAACGCTGCACCCGCATTATTCCAGCGCGAAGCGTCATTAATATTAATGTTCGAGTAACGCTCCTTCAGCTCCTTAATCTTCTGAATCGTAGCTTCCAGCTTGTCATTATAACGAACCACAGTCATATTGTTCGTCATCCACTCACCCAGCTCTTTATGAAGAACATAGGCATTTTCTTTTCCGTCCATATGCAAAATACGCTCATACTTCTCAGTTTGCTGATTGACTGCCGCATCAAATACCGAAGAAGCTACATCCTGGGCAGACTTTTTCAAGCCCTTGATATATTCCACAGCCTTCGGTCCAGCCACCATCCCGCCATAAATGGCCGACAGCAATGAGTTTGCACCCAAGCGGTTCGCTCCGTGATACTGGAATTCACATTCACCAGCTGCAAACAGACCTGGTATATTCGTCATCTGATTATAATCGACCCACATGCCGCCCATTGAATAATGAACAGCCGGGAATATTTTCATTGGAATTTTACGTGGATCGTCGCCAACGAATTTTTCGTAAATTTCAATAATGCCGCCTAGCTTTACATCCAGCTCTTTCGGGTCCTTGTGGGACAAATCTAGGTAGACCATGTTCTCGCCATTAATCCCCAGTCCCTCATCAACACATACACTGAATATTTCACGGGTCGCAATATCGCGAGGCACCAAATTTCCGTATGCCGGATACTTTTCTTCGAGGAAATACCACGGCTTGCCGTCCTTATACGTCCAAATACGACCGCCCTCTCCCCGTGCCGATTCGGACATGAGACGCAGCTTGTCGTCACCGGGTATAGCCGTCGGATGAATCTGAATAAACTCACCGTTCGCATAGCGAACGCCTTGCTGATACACTGCACCCGCAGCCGTGCCAGTATTAATGACGGAATTCGTGGTTTTGCCGAAAATAATCCCGGGACCACCGGATGCCAAAATAACGGCATCTGCTGCAAAAGTCTTCACTTCCATCGTACGCAAATCCTGCGCACAAATCCCTCGGCAGATGCCTTCATCATCCAGTACAGCCTGTAAAAACTCCCAGTTTTCGTACTTGGTCACCAAACCTGCAGATTCCCAGCGTCGTACCTGCTCATCGAGAGCGTACAGGAGCTGCTGTCCTGTCGTCGCACCAGCAAAGGCTGTCCGATGATGCTGGGTACCGCCGAAGCGGCGGAAATCCAGCAGTCCTTCCGGTGTCCGGTTAAACATGACGCCCATGCGGTCCATAAGATGGATGATGCCCGGAGCTGCTTCGCACATTGCTTTTACCGGCGGCTGGTTTGCCAGAAAATCACCGCCATAGACTGAATCATCAAAGTGAATCCAGGGTGAGTCTCCCTCACCTTTGGTATTTACCGCGCCGTTGATGCCACCTTGAGCACAAACGGAGTGGGATCTTTTGACCGGAACCAAAGAAAATAAATGAACGTGGACTCCCGCCTCTGCCGCTTTGATCGTAGCCATTAGACCTGCCAGACCGCCGCCCACGACGATAATGTTGGATGCTGCCATTTCTGCTCACTCCTTCTTTTCAGGATTTGTACCAAATCCCCTTTTACCCTTCAAAATAGGATCTCAACACGATGTATAATTTAAAAAGACTCCATTACAATAGCTGTTTAAAAGCGCTGCATTGCACCAGGGCTGTTGCCGTTTCCTGGAATTCCGCACTGCGGAATGCAAGCAGGGAAGCAACGAAGCCGATCGACACCACCACGAACAGGGTCATACAGATGTAGGAAGATACTTTTTGGGCACGGGGTCCCACCGTAATTCCCCAACTGACCATAAACGCCCACAGTCCATTAGCAAAGTGAAATGATGCTGAAACGACACTAATTAAATACAAAATAAAATAGACCGGGTTCGTCACTATGCCGTGCATTACGCCGCCTAGTTCCTCATGAGTTACATTACCCAAAGCCACCTGAAAGCGTGTGTCGTATACGTGCCAGATAATAAATACAAACGTAATGACGCCGGAAATGCGCTGGAACAAAAAGCGCCAGTTACGCGAATAGCCAAACCTTTTGACATTCGGATCAGCCTGATAAGCGATATACAAGCCATAGATTCCATGGAACAATAATGGCAAGTAGATGAATAATGTTTCTAGCACAATAACCAGTGGCAAACCATTCAGGAAGGCCACGCTGCGATTAAATCCTTCCTTGCCGCCCTCCACCGCTGTGAAGTTCGTCACCAAATGCTCAACAAAAAATAGAGCCAACGGAATGACGCCAAGAAGCGAATGCAGCTTTCTGGAATAAAATCCTCTCATCTAGGTAATGCTCCCTTCTCCCAATAATAGCGTTTTCAATAGTAATATAACATATAAAATGACAGTTCCCGACAGGAAATGTCCAACAAGGTGTCCCTTATAAGGAAAAACAAAAGTGTGAACATCTTGTGTCGCTTTCATGTTACTCCTTTTCGGCTTATAATGGAATTGCAATATACGTATTAATTATTATGTCTTTTTTGCATATAGAGAGGAAGTGGATGATTTGTTTGAGGATTTGAACGCTTTTGCCGTTATTGTCGAGCAGTCCAGCCTGAATAAAGCCTCCAAGCTACTGAATCTGTCCCAACCTGCCCTGTCCCGCAAAATTGCCAAGCTGGAGGAAGAACTCGGTGTCCATCTCTTTGATCGTCGGGGTAAACGGCTCGAAATTACGTCGACTGGCCGATTTGTATATACTTTTGCGCTGGAGCAACGGCAACGTCAGCTTCGCTTCTTACAAAAGCTGTCACAGCACAAAAATGAAGCTCAGAGCATGCTTACACTGGGCGCCAGTCTCACGACACTCCAAACGACACTGCCTACCCTCGTCGAGGCTTTCATGAGCAAGCATCCTCAGACTGAGCTAAAGCTGCTCACTGGCAAAACGCATGAAATCGTTGCCTTTGTACGCGATAAAAAAGCAGACGCCGGCGTGGTCGGGTCTGCCATTCATGAAGCTGGACTGCGTTGCATTCCGCTATTTGACGATCATTTGGAGTTAGTCGTCCCCATCGGACATGAATTAACAGTCAAAACAGAAACGGCCTCAATGAAGGACCTGCAAGGATTACCGATGATCATTTTTTCCAAAGGAACCTGGTATCGCAGCTTGACGGACGACTTGTTCCAGCGCAGCGGCATTATGCCAGATATTCGCATGGAAATTGACTCCTTCGAGGCGATTGTACGCCTGCTTCCTACCTGCAAGGCATCGGCATTGCTGCCCAAATCCTATTTGCGCAGCGAGCTGCTGCGAGATAATGGACTTACTGCGTTGTACTTGCCTGATTTGAAAGAGACACGCCGAACGACCTCCCTCATCTACTCAGAAACGGCCGATCTTGGCCCGACAGCACGACGCTGGATTAGCGAGACACGTGCATCGTTTGCAGGCTATCGTATGGTGTAGAGGATTTAACCCTTTTCATTGACATTAACCACCTCATCCTCAAAACGGCCGATATTGTCATTGGAGCCGATGATGACCATAATATCGTCTGCTTTTAGCCGATCCATAGCTGTCGGCGCAATCAGAATACCATTCGCCGTATGAAGCGCCACGATGCTGCAACCAAAGCGGGTGCGGGCGTTTAATTCTGCTAACGTTTTGCCATTCAGACATGTAGGAACATTAAGTTCCACAATGCTGTATTCCTTGGACAACTCCAAATAATCGAGCAGATTAGGCGTGACAAGCTGATGCGCTACCCGAATGCCCATATCCCGTTCTGGATAAATAATACGGTCCACACCAAGCTTCTCTAACGCACGCCCATGCAGCACAGATATGGCTTTGGCTACGACTTTTCTCACGCCCAGCTCCTTCAGCAAAATGGTGGTCAGGATGCTTACCTGGATATCATCACCAATCGCAACAATGCCGCAATCAAAATTACGGATGCCCAGTGATCGCAACGCATCCTCATCTGTAGCGTCCGCCACGACAGTATGTGTCAGAACCTCACTCATACTGTCTACGACATCCTCATTTCGATCAATGCCCAGCACCTCGCACCCCATATCCACCAATTGCAAAGCCAGGCTTGAGCCAAACCGCCCCAAACCAATGACTACAAACTGCTGCGTTTTCATATCTACTCGAAAACTCCCTTACCCTATAATTATTTTACCTTCTGGATGACGATACAATTCCTTACCCTTTTTCGGACCCAGTGCATAAGCTAGCGTGAGTGGACCCAGTCTGCCTGCAAACATCGTCAGCGTAATCACCAGCTTGCCTACGACTGACAAATCAGGTGTAAGCCCTATGGACAGTCCTACCGTACCAAATGCAGACACCGTCTCGAACAAGATCATCAAAAAATGATGATCTTCGGTTGCGGACAGAATCATCGTCACTCCAATCACGAACAGCAGTCCCAGCAAGGTAATGGTTAAAGCCTTATAAATGCGTCCCTGCGCAAGTCGGTAACGGAACAGCACAATATCTTCCCGCCCTCGCAGCATTGAAATCACCGCCCCAACGAGCAGTGCAAATGTCGTGGTCTTAATCCCGCCTCCAGTGGAGCCAGGCGAAGCCCCAATAAACATGAGTATGATGATAAAAAACTGCGTTGCCTGCCGCAAGCCTGCAATGTCCAGCGTGTTGGCACCTGCGGTACGAGGGGTAACAGCCTGGAATAAAGAAGCCAGCAGTTTACCACCCCAATCAAGCGAGCCAAGCGTCTTCGGATTCGTAAACTCAAATACAAAAATGACGAGCGTCCCAACTACAATTAAAGCGGCTGTCATGCTGAGTACCACCTTGGTATGCAAGGACAGTCTCTTGCGCTTCCGGTATTCTACCAGGTCTGACATTACTACAAAACCAATACCGCCCGAAATAATGAGAAACATAGCTGTAAAATTAACAATTGGATCATATACATAACCTGTTAGGCTGCGAAATTCACCGAATAAGTCAAAACCAGCATTATTAAACATGGAAATGGCGTGCCATATTCCAAAATAAATCGCCCTGCCTACAGGCATATCAAACGACCAGCGAATCGAAAAAATAGCTGCACATACGCCCTCAATCATCAGCGAGTACCACAGCACCTTGCGAATCAAGCCGACAATCCCCTCGATAGAGGTCTGATTCATCGCTTCCTGCAAAATAAGGCGCTCCCGCAAGGAAATCCGACGCTTGAACACCAGTGCGATCAAGGTAGCCATGGTCATAAAGCCAAGTCCGCCAATCTGGATCAGCGCAACGATGACAATTTGGCCAAAGGTTGTAAAAAAGCTCCCTGTATCCTTAACGACGAGCCCGGTTACACAGGTCGCGGACGCAGCAGTAAACAAAGCGTCTATAAACGCTAGTGGCTTTCCTGTTGTATTAGAGATGGGCAGCATTAACAATAAACTACCTATTAGAATGATAATGGCAAAGCCTGCAACGAATATCTGTGGTGGAGAAAGCCGAAGCCACCTTGCATTGGGATTCATTTATTCATCACTTCTCTCCTAAATCCTTAAAACTATAAAAACAGTGATTTAATACGGTGTAAACCCGCTACGCGTTCCATTTGTCTTCCGATCGTCGTTGCCCCTGATTTTTTTAATTTTCCAAACCTTAAATAACTATAATTAACATTCCCTGAATACAGGAAGAATGCATGTCAAGCACTACTCGGCCCCCTATGCTATTGGCGGGCAGCAACGAAGGGGGCAGAATTGTTCTGAAGAAGCGAAGCGTTTGCCTTTATCTCCGGATTTTAACCATTAAAGGGTTTATACAATCAAAAAATCTGGGGATAACAGCAATCGGAAGAATAATCTGAACCCGCAGCGGCCTAACCAATCCAAACACTTTTATACACACAAAAAAAGACACCGGAAAACCGAGTGCCTGACTGGGTTCCTGCCTACAGCCTACGAGGTTAGCTGACGGATTCGGACAGCACAGTATGCCCTATTTACAGTTCCAGTCCATCAGGATCGGCTGTAAAATTCACCCCAGTAACATGGTTCCCCCGTTTTCTCATAGAAATTCGGCTTAGATGTATATCATTACCTATATAATTCATAGGCATTGCCTCAAGATTATAATCCTTCTCTATCCAGATCACAAAACCAATTTCGCCGAAAAAACGTGAAATTGGCTTTAATTTGCGAATAGGCATCGTTTAATCACTGCTTATCTAATTTTATTAAAACTTTAAAGTGCTTTCACTCTGTTTTCATGAATATCGTTGGTCTGTTGGCGGGAACCTGTGCAGTATGATATCTTTAATGGATGTTCTTATTTACAGATTAAGGAGGAAACTCATGAATCCTATCGGGAAACCGGTCGTGCTCACGGCCAACTTCAAAAAATTAGGCTTGCTGGGCGGGATTGGCCTGATTTGCTTTTTTGTCTTTCAATTGCTTATTCCCTCGCTTAGCAATCCGAGTCCAGAATCATTAATGAATGCAAAAGTCATCAGCAAACAAGAAGCAGTCATACATGCACTGGACTTTGCCCGTTCCGAGCTGAGTTATACGGAATCGCAGCCAGAGAACCCTGTCGTGACCTATCAGGCTGAAACGGATTTGTATGGTTATTTATCCAGGGAGAAACTGCTTCAGCAATACGATCGTACATGGAAAAAAAATTATCCTTATGAAACCTTTCGGGTTGATTTGCCCGACTCCTCTGCGAAGGGCAAACTGCAAATTCATGTAGATTTATCCACCGGGAAGGTCGTTAGCTTTAAGCGAATTACCTCCAGCACCAACTACACACAGGCTGATGTTTCAACGGATGAACAAACACGAAGCAGGCTTGTACGTGCAGCTGAGGGCGACATGACGCTTGAAGCCAAAGAACAGGCTGCAGCAATATGGATCAAACGCTTTGGCTTCAAGCCGTCGGAATTGAAGCTCGTCACTTCTGAGGGAGAGGGTGGATTAAAGTATACCGTGGACGAAAAGAAAATCGGCGCCTCGGTGCTTACACTCGCCTTTACTTTTGAAGACGGGGATGTTCGCTCGTTTACCCAAAGCTTTTCGGCCCCTTCGTCTTATACCGACTATGTCAAAAAGCAAACATTTTGGGCGAATTGGATGACTTACGCAGGGTATGCCCTATTTAGCTTTGTCTTAGGTGTACTTGCCATTGTGTATGCATCACTCACCCGTCGTCACACTTCTTTTGTACGTGGTATTATTCTGTCCATTGTATACTTTATTGCTAGTGTAGCTGGGACCATGAACATGCTGCCTTTATTGCAAGCTGAAGCAGGCAGCAAGGGCATGCTTATCTTTCTTATGGTATTCCAGGTTGGTATTACCTTCGTCATGGCCGTAGCCCTCTATTTCTCCTTGGTCGGTGGTGATGGGCTTATGCGTCAAGTTGGACTTAATGCATGGCCACGCGCCAAAGAGCCGGGCTACGGGCTGTATGTGCTTCGCAGTATGTATGTCGGTTACCTGTGGGCCTTCATTTTACTCGGCGTACAATCCATTTTGTTCTTTGTACTGGAGCGCACATTTAATACGTTCTCTACAACAGATGCCACGCAATCCCCTTACAATATGGCTTATCCATGGCTACTACCGATTATGGCCTGGATGGCAGGCATTGGAGAAGAAACTGTCTACCGTTTGTTTGGTATTCCGATGGTCAAAAAAATAGTCAAAAATACGTTTGTTGCTTGTCTGATCACCACACTTATCTGGGCACTGGGACATACGCTTTATCCAATCTATCCGGTGATTTCCAGACCTATTGAGCTGACCTTTCTTGGTTTGCTGTTCAGTTTTGTGTTTCTGCGCTATGGCTTTATCGCCGCCATGTTCAGCCACGTTATTTTTGACAGCATACTCATGGGGCTTAGTGTGATAAGTCTGGGAGACACCGTGAATGTGAGCGCTGGTCTATTCTGGATCTTACTTCCAGCTATTGTTGGTTACATCATTTACTGGTTTAGCCCTAAAAAGCCCAATCGAATCATGTTTGAGCCCATAAAGAAAACGTCTATCGACGAACCTTCACAGGATCCAGACCGCGCTTAGCGGGAGTTTTTCTTGCGATTATAGAATTGTTCGGCTCTACTGAAAACTTATAAATTCTATAATCTAAAAAAAGAGGAGCCGTATTCTACGACTCCTCCTCCCGAAGGGCAGCTATAATCTGACGAGCAAGCTTATCCCCAATAGAGAGAGGCCGGAAGTCTTCGACGCTGGCCTCTCTTATTTTTTTGAGCGATCCAAAGTGCTTAAGCAGCAGCTTACGCCGTTTCTCTCCAATGCCCGGAATGGAGTCCAATTGGGAAGTTACCATAGATTTGCCACGCTGCTCACGGTGGAATGTAATGGCAAAACGGTGAACCTCATCCTGAATCCGTTGCAGCAGATAAAATTCCTCGCTGTTGCGTGCAAGTGTTACGGCCTCCAATGTATCCCCCATCAGTAATTGGGAAGTTCTGTGTTTGGCATCTTTCACCAAACCACACACAGGAATAAACAATCCCAGCTCATTTTCCAATACATCGGTTGCCGCCTTTATTTGTCCACGACCACCATCCACAATGATCAAATCGGGACGCTCGAGGTTTTCCTTCAGTACACGTTCATATCGGCGCCGAATAACCTCACGCATCGTTTCATAATCATCTGGTCCCTGCACAGAACGGATCTTGTATTTTCGATACTCTTTCTTGGCAGGCTTCCCGTCAATAAAGACGATCATGGCCGACACTGGATCGGAACCCTGAATGTTGGAATTATCGAACGCCTCTACCCGGTGCAGACTATCCAGCCCAATGGCACGTCCCAAATTGCTTGCAGCTTTTGATGTCCGTTCCTCATCC
Source organism: Paenibacillus jamilae (assembly GCF_050482105.1). GTDB lineage: Bacteria > Bacillota > Bacilli > Paenibacillales > Paenibacillaceae > Paenibacillus > Paenibacillus jamilae_B. Next base: position 76,645 of record NZ_JBCNHI010000009.1, read on the forward strand.
CGCTCGATCAGTTTAAACTTCTCATCCAAAGCAACACGTGCATTTTCCGTCGCCATCCCCGTCATTTGCTTTTTCAGCCCACGCTGCGGCACAAGTACCTTTACATCCAGCCATTCAGCCAGAGCAAGAGCTGCCGCCGTTGGGTCCTCTAATCCACCGGATAGTTGAGTTTCAGTTTCTGTTTCTGTTTCGGGTTCTTTTTCCCCGGCTGCTTGGTCACCAACTGGGTCTTGAATCGTTCCTTCTGCATAAGACGCTCGTGCTTCGGCTACCCGCAGTGAATCAACAGAACGGTCCAACTCCGTCTCTACTGCTCCCTCATCTGTAATGCTGGTAGTCTCAGCTGTGATTGCACTGTAAAGTTCAGTTTCTGCTACAATCGGTTGATCGACATCAGCCGATTTTGCCTTCATCAGCTTAGGAGAATCCGGCAATAATATTTCCTGCGGTACTGCCGGGTTGTCACTGTAATATTGCGTCACATAGGACATAAAATCACTGTAAGCTTCGCCGTAAAAAGGGAACATCGACATATGGCGCTCAATCATTTTTCCCTTGCGGACATATAGGATCTGTACACACATCCAGCCCTTATCCACCGAAAAGCCAAATACATCTCGGTCCTTCGCATCAGAGGTGGTGATTTTCTGCTTTTCCATCATCGCGTCGATGCTAATAATCTGATCCCGCAGCTCCTTGGCACGCTCAAAATACAATTCCTCTGCAGCCTCCTGCATTTTACGCTGGAGATCCTTTTTAATTTCCTCATGTCCCCCGCTCAAAAAGGAACCAATTTCCTGACTGATCTGGTCATATGTTTCCTTCTCGACCTCTTTCACACAAGGTCCCAAGCACTGATGCATGTGATAATACAGACACACTTCCTTGGGCATCACACCACACTTGCGTAACGGATACATGCGATCCAGCAGCTTTTTCGTCTGATGTGCCGCGTAGGAATTAGGGTACGGTCCAAAATATTTCGCTTTATCTTTCAGAACGCGACGGGTTACCTCCAGCTTGGGGTGTGCCTCGTTCGTAATTTTCAAGTACGGAAAGGTCTTATCATCCTTCAACAGCACGTTATAACGCGGCTGGTGCTTTTTAATAAGGTTGCACTCCAAAATGAGCGCCTCCATATTGCTGCCTGTAACGATATATTCAAAATCCCGAATATCGGCAACCAATCGCTGCGTCTTGCCGTTATGACTACCTGTAAAATAGGAACGGACCCGGTTTTTCAACACTTTGGCCTTGCCGACATAAATGATGGTGCCTTCGCTGTTCTTCATCAGGTAACAGCCTGATGCATCCGGCAGCAATGCTAATTTGTGCCGTATATTCTCCAGCGCCTTCTCCTGATTGTGCAAGTCCTCCGCATAGGATTTCATTCGCCCGGTTCCTCCTTCCATTCTTAGTGGTTGCTCAACTAACTACTTATATTATATAGGAATAATGCACAAAAACGCCCCCGGTATATATAACCGGAGGCATTGACCATTCATGCCGCTCCACCAAGCCCCCGCAGGAGCATGGGTCACATTCCATGATTATTGGTGTTTGGTAAGCATGCTTTTCAGTGCTTCTTTGGAGTTCAAACCTACCACTTTATCAACAGGCTGTCCGTCTTTGAAGACGATCAGGGTAGGAATACTCATTACGCCAAAACGGGAAGCAGACTCTGGATTTTCATCCACGTTCACCTTTGCGATTTTGACACTATCGCCAACTTCTGTGGACAGATCCTCCAAAATTGGAGCGATCATTTTGCAAGGACCGCACCATGGCGCCCAAAAATCAACCAAAACGGTTCCTGTGCCTTCGACTTCTGCGTTGAAGGATTGATCGGACACGTTAACAATTGCCATTGTATGTTCCTCCTTTATAGAAAAGTCAAGATTATTATAACCTGTAATGTCTGTTTCGACACCTTTTAATTATATCACAATAGTCTTTTAATTGTAAGATATCAAAAGAGTAGGCAGATGAATGCTTATCCTCGCTGATTTTTGCCCTTGACGGTAATGACATCTACAAAAGGACGAATCCGGTCCATCAAGCGCTGTCCCTTGTACATTTCCTCACCGTCTTTGCTTGTAAAACTAAGATGCTTCTCTAGCCCTTGCAGCGAGTAATTTGAAGTATAAAAGGTCGGTTTGCGATTCATTCGGTAATTCAAAATGGAGCCCATTACATGATCCCGTACCCATGGACTCAAATTTTCAGCACCAATATCGTCAAATACGAGCAAATCACAATTTTTAAGCATTTCGGTCGTTTCCTTGAGCTTCTGTCCATCCTGAATCATGGACTTTAAGTCCTCTACAAAATCAGGCATGTACACAATCACACCATTGAAGCCCGACAGAGCCAATTCGTGCAACAGATAGCCCATCAAAAAGGTTTTTCCCGTACCAAACGTGCCTTCCAGATACAGCCCTTTTTTTAATAAACCCTGACTTTTCGTTTCTTCAATATAGCGGAATACCTGATTTACTGCGGGCACACGTTGCAAATCCTTGCGGGCAATTTCAACGGCATTATAGCCTTCCAACAGCGCGCGCTCATCTACATAAAAGCTTTTGATGCGCTGGCGCACCCGTTGTTCATGCTGGGAGGCTACCAGCTTGGCACATGGGGTCCGAATGTCCACGATTTCCGCTGTTCCATTGGGGTACTCCACGCCCAGCTTGCAAAAGTGACCCTGAAAATCGTTGGGACACCGTTCCAATCCTGGACAGTTGTCGCAATTTCGACGATCCCGGGCATACTGAAAGAGCATACTCATATTAAGTCGCAATTGCGTTTCGTCCACATCAGGATGGGCAGCACAAAATTCCTTCACCAGCGGATCGTTCAGAACCTGATCGGCTACACTGCGAGTGCGTTGGCGAAACGAAGGGTTCTGCATCTGCTGTAGCAAATCGCCGAGTGATTCCAAGAACGCTCCTCCTTTCTAAAATGTGCAGAGTTATGGAGCGGGAGAGACGCTTCGCGTGCAGATTGTTCTTCCGATTGCTGTTATCTCCGGATTTTTTCTATTGAATAAGGATTTAAAGGTTAAAATCCGAAGATAAAGGCAAACGCTTCGCTTCTTCAGAACAATTCTGCCCGCTCGCTACCTACCGCCATAAAGTCGACACATTATTGAATTGGCTCCGCGCCTAATAATTTTATAAAACCTAAATAACTTTAACGTAAGGCTTCCACTACACCTTTTTCTGTTTACCCGATTGCATTCGTTCGGCCAGGCGAAGCAGTTCATCCAGTTCTTCCTCGGATACGGTTTCTTCGGAAGGGTGGTCTTGTACGATCGGAATAGCTGGCTTGGCAGGCCCATTGTTTTTGGCATACGTGCGGGATCTGCCCGCGGAAGAAGAAGCAGTAGACTGTTTTCCTTTTACCTTGGCTTGATCTCTTATATATTGAACGGCTTTTTCGTAAGTGTTTACCTGCTTTAGCAGCATGTTGGAGGCGACGGCCTCGACAAAATTGCGGTTAATCCGCTGATCGCTCCCCGATACGAGCAGTGACATTAAATAATGAATCAGCACATTGATGACTTCGCCAGGCAGCTTATAGCTGATATCAATCTTTTCGAATATATCCAGCAGATTACCGGGAACCGTGCCGGGAAAAAAGGTTTGCAGCAAACGGCGATAAGGCTCGTTGCGCAGCATCATATTATATTGGTGAATGTCACACTTGGCTGTAAATTGTGGTGGAACCTCTACATAAAACTCCATTTCCACAGCTTGCTCTGCAGGCGGCTCTTCAGGTGTCGAAGCTTCCCTCTGGCGCAAGGCAACCACCTTGGCGGCCTGTACTTGCTGCTCCTCCTGACGCTTCCGTTCCTGCCTGGAGTGTTGGCTAGCCCGAAGCTGAAGCTCGTCGAGCAATAAATCGCCTGCTTCGGTAAAAATTCCATCCTCATCCAGCAAGCGGCTGATATCCTGTACAGAAAGGTCAAATTTGCGGACCACGTAATTGACCATCCCTAATTGCTCATGTTCAAATCGAAGACGCTCCACGTGCTTGCGATTGGCGGATTCACGCGGAAAACGAAGGATAATATCTGCATAATTCAATGCCTCCTCCGATTCGGACGCTAATGCTCCAGTCTGACGGCTCGTAGACACCTCGGACAGCGCCTGTTCCAGCTCATAATCGATAACATGGGTATTCAGCTCAAACAGTTCATAAAACGGAACCGAAATATTCTCTTTATTATAGGAAGATTGCGACCATTCGCTAGATTCCCTGCTCCACAACGATTCTCTCAGTGAAAGCACTGCAAACTTACCGATTTTGTCTCTCAACAAAAGGGTCAGGTGCTGCGTTCTGAAAAATTCAGCAGGTGCCAGCGGCGGCTGCATCTCATATTCATACATATAATCGTCCGTTTCGGGCGCATACAGCCTGGACGTCTGTAACAGACCGACAGCCTCCAGCTTGGAGGTCTGCTCAATCAAATACTTGCGTCCCTTCTCACTCGGCTCCAGTCCCAATGTCAGAAAAAGTCGACGTTGCTGTTCCAACGGCGAATAACCAATCTGTCCGACTGGCACATGCTGGAACAACAGTCGATATAGACTGACCGCAAATGCGCCTACCATCGGCTGATAGACACTTCCCAGCATCAATTCATCCAGTGCGCTCAAGCCAAATTCCCGATAAACGCAGTAGCGGTGGTTCTCAGTATAGTGCAGCAGGTTTTTCATCCGCATTTCGACATTCTTCCTTTCCTGACATAACGTTCTCCAAGATGTTTTTCTATTCTATCATACTTGCCCTCGGGTGGGACCAACAAAATAAGGGCAATTGTCCTCCTTTTTGGCAGCCGTATTCGTCTGAGTTCTCCTTTTTTCGAGAATACTAACTATTTTATGACTTTGTGACCTGCATCATGGAAAAAATAATATTCTTCACACTTCTTTCATTGGTGAAAAGCTCCAAATTGAGCTACAATATAATGGTTAAGCATTACGTATTGGATGGCGCATTGGATACAGGAACGATATACGGAAGTACACATATTTCGGCTAAAGCCGATTACATTTACAGATCGTAAAGGAGTGTAGATCGTGAATCAACATCAACCTCAACAAACCCCGGCAACACCCAACGAAGTAACCTCCACACTGGAAGGCTGGTACGCGCTTCACGATTTCCGGTCCATCAACTGGACGGCATGGAAAACTGCAGATGATGAAGAGCGTGCGGGAGCACTGGACGAGCTTCAAGAATTTATGAAGGAATGGAGCGTTACCGAGGAAGCAGGTCTGGGCAGCTCGGCTGTCTATACTATAGTCGGACAAAAGGCTGATTTTGTCATGCTGCACCTGCGTGAAACGCTGGAAGACCTCAATAAACTAGAAAATGAATTTAACAAAACAACCTTTGCCAAATATACGACCAAAACCTATTCTTATGTGAGTGTGGTGGAACTGAGTAATTATTTGAGCAAGGATGAAGATCCAATGCAAAATCCACAGATTATCGCACGCCTGAAGCCTGTATTAAATAAAGCTCGTTATATTTGTTTCTATCCAATGAACAAGAAACGTGATCTGGACGACAACTGGTACATGCTTTCGATGGACGAGCGTCGCACTTTGATGCGCAGCCACGGTTTAATTGGACGCAGTTATGCTGGCAAAGTAAAGCAAATCATTTCAGGCTCCATCGGCTTCGACGATTGGGAGTGGGGCGTGACCCTGTTCTCCGACGACGCACTTCAATTCAAGAAACTAATTTACGAAATGCGTTTTGATGAAGTGAGTGCCCGATACGGTGAATTCGGTTCCTTCTATGTCGGCAGCGTTTTGAATGAAGAAACATTTGAAGACATGCTGAAAATGTAAGACGCAGACAACTAGAACTCTTTGCACGATTAAACTAAGGATTTCGTACACTCCCCTCTGAGGACTACGGAATCCTTTTTTTATTGCAGTACAGGCTCCGCCCCTACGGATAAATCCTCACTTTTCGCCAGTTTTCGTTTTTCCAGAGCGATCAGTATAAAGATAATAAGTAGCAAACCACTTAATAAGATCAAAAAGCCCCCCAACTCGGGAATAAAATACTTTAAGCTCCCACCTTTAAAGCCCATACCTCTCAGAAACTTGAAATGCCAGGTTAATGGAAGGATATTACTTACATATTGCAGCGATTGAGGCAGCATAGCCACCGGCAATTGAGCACCGCTCAGTAAAAACGAAGGCAATATAATTAGCATGAGGCGTGAAGAAGCTTTTCCTGGATTGGCCGCACTCCACCCTAGAGCCATCGCAAACAAACTCAACGTAATGGTGTACAGGAGAAATGGAATACTGAGCTGCCATACATTTGCTTCAAAGCGTAAGCCACCAATTTGCTTAAGCAAACCAATGGAGAGGTAAAAGGACACACATCCTACCAATGTATAGGGTAACACTCTAAGAATCAAACCATACGAATGCTGAAGCTCCTCTTTTAATCTTCCTTGCTCCCGCAATCGTGGAACAATTGTCAGTGTAGCAGCACCAAGCAGTGAAATCATGACCGTATTGATGAACCCCATTACCGAAGTCATTAAAGTAGCATTGGTAGGGTTATACAATAGGCGCTGCTGAAGCAGCATATTGGAAGTAAGCCCTGTAACCTGGCTGTCACTCATTCCCATACCCTTTAATCCACCGCCAGCGAGCATTGCATTTTCCGTCGCTATGATCTCTGTGACTGCCGAGCGTAAGTTTCCAGTAGCCTGACCTACCGTATTATCTACATAAAAGCCAATATTGCTCTGAACTCCTCTAATCCTATTTTCCTCCAACCCAGCTGGAAGGTAAATCACTGCAAAAAACTTTTCATTATATAAAAGTAAATTCGGATCGGTTTCATTCTCTTGCACATGATGTACATCAATATATTGTGATGCATCCAACTTATTAATAAGCTGTCGGCTATAACTGCTATGATCTAAATCAACTACAGCTACAGAAGCATCGTTAAGCTGATTATTTTTAAAAACAAATCCAAAGGCTACAGCTACTATAATCGGAACAAGTAGCATTACGAAGACCATTTTGCCGCTGACCAACAGCTTCCACTCTTCTATAAACGACTTCATTTTGTCACAACCTCTACCGTCATTCCAGGCAATAATTCAGATGTTCGCTGGACATTCACCCGTACTTGGAAGGAGCTTATATCCGCTAGACCTTTGTCCCGACTCATCCTCATGTTGGTATACTGAGGGGCGGAAGTAATGTACTTCACCGTGCCCTGAACATCTTTATGTAAAGCTACAACATGCGAAATCACATTTTGTCCAGCTTTAAACTGCGATATGGAATCCTCGCCCACATAAATATCGTAGTATAGCTGATTGGTTTCAATGACGACACCCGTTGCTCCCGTAGAAATAATCTCCCCCAGTTTAGGTACAATACGCGAAACCTTACCATCCGTGGATGCCTTCAGCACCATACGTCCGCGCTGTAACTCAACAGTTTTGAGTTGAACCATAAATGCCTGCTTTTGTTGAGCCAGAAGATCGACATTGTATTGGCTATTCTTAACATCTTTTCGTGTTTGCGAGGTTTGATTCAGAGCTTCCTTGGCTTTTTCTGTTTTGATCCGAGCCTGCTGACGTTCCTCAGCCGTTGCTCCAGCCTCCAATTTATCCAAAACGGTCTGCTGCTGAGCGATTCCATTTTTAGTAATGTCCGATTGTTTGCTAGCTGCTGTAATCTGGTTATTGGCTATTTCAACCTGGTCTTTAGCTGTATCTAACGCAATTTGAGCATTATCCAGTTGGTTTTTAGCGTTATCCAGTTCTGCCTTGCTTCCAGCTCCGGCATCATATAACACTTTGAGTCGGTTGTAATTAACTTTGGCCAATTCTAAAGCCTGCTGTCTGGATGCCACTGTTTTTTTCGCAATTTCCGCATTTCCTTTGGCAGTCTCCACTCCTGTGAGGGCTGCGTCCAACGATTGCCGTGCTGCTTCAATGGCCAGCTTTTGTCTTTCGATATCCTCTGTACGTGCGCCTTGATTTAATAAGGTCTCTCCCGCTTGCGCGGCTTGAATGTCTAATTGTCCTTGTATTTCCGAACTTGAAATTTTTTCAAACTGATTTTGCAACCCTTCTTTAGCCTGTTTTATTTTCATATCAGCCTGTGCGATATCCGTTTTTAATTTCTCAATTTGCAAATCAAGGTCTACAGGATCAAGAGTCATGAGCACATCCCCTTTTTTTACCTGCTGTTCTTCCTGCACCTCAATCGTTTTTACTCTTCCACCTACGCCCTGAAAAGCAACATTTACGGTATCTGCGGCCAGCAGTGTATTTTTTTGTGCAGCTGCCAAGCTCACAGCATCCTTACCGCTCATTGCCATTAGCGTACCCCCGGTACCTAACGCGACAACAAGTAACATGTACACGATGATTTTTTTGTTCATTAGAATAAACCCTCCTACATGATGATTTAGCCAGTGATAGTAAAAATTTATAGAAAAACAAGTAAGACACCTGATAGTACGACGTCTAACTATCTAAGACGGGAATTTGGTCATTCCCTTTTTATCTGTTCAAGACCTGAGGAAAGCTTATTTAATAATCTAGCAAATAGAACATGATCTTCCTGCGTAAATTCATTCAACAAATCCGAAAAAAGCTGAATGAACAGCGGGATTTTTTCCGTCATTAATTGTGTTCCTTCATCAGTCAAAATAATGGCTGTCATACGGCGATCTGTCAGTGTACTTCTTCGGATGATCCCGTCCCGTTCCAGTTTGTCAATTACGCTGGTTACTGTTGAACGTGTAACACCGGAATACTCAGCCAACTCAGACGGAGTTAATGAACGGTCATACAAAAACAAAGGCATTAGGATTTTAAGACTTCCAATGGATAATCCATACTCAGACAGCCTGGAAGACACCCCATTGTACACTTCATGTGCGGCCTGCACAAAAAGTATTAACGTATTCAACGATTGGGAGTCCACATTTGGAAACTTTTCAGTCAGTAAATTTATTCTCTTCGGATCGGCATTAATTTTAAAATCAGAATTCAATGTGAAGCTCCCCCTATGTAATTAGTAATCACACTATATGTCATCGAATAGTTATGAGTCAATATCTTTTTTCGGGCTTGCAAAATAGAAAAGGTCTCCAAGCCCCTTTTTAGGAGTGAAGACCTTTCTGTTTAAAAAAACCGCCCTTTCTTCAAAACCAATGGAATGCCACCAATGATGAACAAATAGCGTAGATCCACAACTTTTTTCAATTGCGCGGCCACCCAGCCTTTGATTTTGCGCTTACCGACTACGGCTACGGCTTCGCCTTTCCCTAGAGAAGCAACCGTACCCTTGTTGGAAAATACGAACTTATGCAGTTCCTTTTTGCGAAGTGTAGCGGCTAGATTTTTGGCACACAGCACCCCTTGCTGCATTGCAATTTGGGCCGTCGGTGGGTATGGGCGCCCCTCGGGATTAAACATCAGGGAGCTGTCCCCGATAATGAAAATATCATCATGATCCGGCGCACGCAAAAAATCGTCGATTTTCACTCTTCCACGCATCACTTCGAATCCGGCCTTCTCGATCAATCCGTTCCCACGGATTCCGCCCGTCCAGACCACTGTGCAGGCTTCAATCTTTTCCCCCTCACCGACGATTACACCATCCTCCAGGCATTCCTTAATCGGAATTCCAATACGGAATTTAACGCCTTTACGCTTGAGGACATCCATTGCATACTCCACCAGTTCAGGATCAAACCCTGGCAATGCTGTAGGAGCTGCCTCGACGTTAATAATTTGAATCCGGTTAAAATCAATGTCATAAGCTTTAGCCAGCTGTGGCAGACGATCCGCTAGCTCCGCTATAAACTCAATGCCACTAAAACCAGCGCCCCCTACGACAAAATTCAGGCGACCCGGCTTACCGTCATTTTTATACAGGGCCAGCTGGTATTCAATATGCTCACGAATCAGGCGCACAGAGTTAATACTGCGGATCGTTAGCGCGAACTGATCCATCCCCGGAATACCGAATGTTTCCGGCTCCCCGCCTAGGCCGATGACCAAATAATCGTAGGATAGCGAGCCATCCTCCAGCACGATTTTTTTCTCCTTTGGTATGATTTCTTTCACTGTTCCTTTGACTAAATCCACCTTGAACTCATCGATTAGCTGCGCAATCGGAATCCTCGAATGCTCAATCGTATCCGTGCCTGCCGCAGGCATGTGAAGATGTGTCGTAATATAGTGGTAATCATGACGGTTGATTAGCGTAACAGCCGCCTCATTATGCTTGAGCTCTTTTTGCAATTGCTGAGCCGTCAATATACCTCCATATCCAGCACCCACAATGACAATTTTGGGAATACTGCTCATGCTTCTACCCCTTCCGATATACATAATCATTCAATATTCACAGCTTTTCTCTCAACACGGTTAATTAATACTCTACTCACAGGAAAGTCTTCATCAAATATTAATCGCTTTAACTTTGCAAGAGGAACCCAGCAGTTTATAATGATAAACAGTGAATCATGCGTTCGGCGGCTATCTGAACCTCTATGCGGCTGATTCAATATCTACAATTCATACTATCCCTTTCGGAGGTGTTTTTAGAGTGACAGCTCAATCCACAGGTGCGGAAATCCGCGATCTGATCATTATCGGAGGCGGTCCAGCCGGTATTTTCGCCGCTTTTTACGGGGGAATGCGTCAGGCATCCGTCACCTTAATTGAAAGTATGCCCCAACTGGGCGGCCAGCTTGCAGCCCTTTATCCTGAAAAATATATTTATGACGTTGCCGGCTTTCCTAAAGTGACTGCACAGGAGTTGGTGAACAATCTGGTTCAACAAATGAACCATTTTAGTCCACAGGTGCAGCTAGAAGAAAAAGTCGTATCATTAGAGAAGAAAGACGAACGCCACTTCATCGTAAAAACAGACAAAGGTGGCGAGTATCATGGTAAAGCGGTTATTATTACCGCTGGTGTGGGTGCTTTCGAGCCGCGCAGACTGGAACTTCCAGGGGCTGAGCGTTTTGAGAAAACGAACCTGCATTACTTTGTCAGCGACCTGAGCAAATTTGCAGGCCGCAAGGTATTAATCAGCGGTGGCGGTGACTCTGCTGTAGACTGGGCCCTTATGCTGGAACCGATCGCGGAACAGGTCACATTGATTCACCGCCGTGACAAATTCCGCGCGCATGAACACAGTGTCGAAAACCTTCTCGCTTCCAAAGTAAACGTTATTACACCAACGGAAATTGCAGAATTGCATGGGGAAGATACGATTACGAAGGTCACTCTTGCTCATGTAAAAACCAAAGAAACTCAGGAAATCGAAGTGGACGATGTCATCGTTAACTTTGGATTTGTTTCCACACTTGGTCCGATTGCTGAATGGGGAATTGAAATCGAGAGTAACTCCATTGTGGTTGACTCCCGCCAGGAGACGAATATCCCCGGCATTTTCGCTGCAGGAGACATCACTACCTATCCAGGCAAGCTCAAGCTGATTGCGGTTGGCTTTGGTGAAGCTCCTACGGCAGTCAACAACGCCAAGATCTATGTAGATCCAGACGCCAAGTTGTCTCCGGGTCACAGCAGTAACATGAAATTGTAGTTAGTTTAGACTATGACAAAAAAGGGTATTTTACTCCAGGTTTAGAATCCTTGGAGTGAAATACCCTTTTTCACGGTGTGCCTATTCGTTGCAGTGATTGTCCGTAAAGTCATTCGAACCCAGAATGACTTTACAGTCGCAGTACGAGAGCTTGTCCGGTCTAATGAAGGACTACGGCTGTATTCATCTCTAGATTTCTTTTGTGAATTTCAGCCAGCAACAGTGCAATGAAGTCACATTCAAGTTTAAGCTCGATTGCCATCTGATAGGAATCCAAAAGCATTTCATCCGTCAGCATAGCCATCCTCGACACAACCTTTCCTTTTATTTCAAAATCTATTCTATCAAAATACCAAAAACGGAACAAGCGTTCTGTTATCCACAGACAATTGTGGAAATCCTGTGTACAAATTGTTGGTAAGTGTCGTTACCCCTTATATGTGACAGGGGATAATGTGGACAATATTTATACACAGAATTTTGGCGATTTACCGCAAAAAAAATTTTTTTTATATTTATACAAATATATTATATTTAGCATCTTGTTAATAGATATTAATGGAAACTTTTTAAAAAAAGATAAATTTATTGAGGCCTTGTGTTTACCTCTAGAATCCATACCTGTCCGTTCCGATCAAGCCCGTAATCAAATCCCAATTGTTCGATGCCAGGAAATCTTCTTTCGAGTATTGGAATACAGTGCCGAGTAAGTTCAATGATCTCTCGTCGCTTTCGTGAAGCTAGCCGCTGGGGATATATCATCCGAAGCGCCTCTGTTCCCTTCAGCAAGGTTCCCCCTTTGCACAGATTCGTTATGACCAGTCCGGGGCGAGCAAGACGTGCCACCACCGCGCGAAAGCCCCATTTCTCTCCTTCTTTTACGACTTTGACTCGATAGTCAACAGGTCTACCTTGAATGCTCGCCAGCTGAATACCTTGCTGAATGAGATACGGACGTTGGATTCGGAGCTTATTGATTCCGATCACAAGCGCTCTAAAATGGCTGAACCGATGTGTTTGTTCCATACGCGTGCAGGTATAGTTACTCCCCTCCTTTGCCACGCGCATGACCCCGACTCCTCCGCCCCCTTTGACGGGCTTTATAAATACAAAAGCATGTCGCCGCAGCATCATGCGCAATTGATCTTCACTATACAGACAGGTTTCCGGTATATAAACGGCGGTATATGAATGATGAAGCAGCGCCTTTGTCTTTAACCATTTGCTTGCAAGTTGTCTCATCTGATTCTCTCCTTTCGCCGTCAGGTATACTTATACATACTCAACAGGGATACGCTATTCTTGGATGATTGTCAGGATCACGTGTCTATTTCGACAAGATCACAGCGAACGGTAGCATACACCGGACATCACTGGTACAATGACAATAATCTGACTACCATTTTGAACGGAGCAGTTGAATTTGCTGGCAAATTGTTTTTTCAACAAGGAGGTCAACTCATGAATAGCAAAATTGGCATCATGGACATTGGCTCAAACTCCATACGTCTCGTGATCTATGAAATGACAGAGACAGGGGCCTATCGAATTGTGCAGGAATGCAAAGAAGCTGCCCGGCTGAGCGAAAAAGTTGGGCCTAACGGCCGTATGGAACGAGAAGCAATCCGCAGTATCGCTCCGTTGCTTCGCCAATTTATGGAAGTTTGCCGTACGCACGGAGTTGTCCAAATGCGTGCAGCAGCAACAGCGGCCATCCGCAATGCGGCGAATTCGGACGAAATCGTCCAGTGGATTGCGGAAGAGACAGGCTTAACACTGGAAATACTGAGCGGAGAGCAAGAGGGCTATGCCGGTTTTCTGGGCGTAGTGAATACAATGAATGTGAGTGACGGAATTATTATTGACATCGGGGGCGGCAGCACCGAAATTACACTGTTCCGTGATCGGACACGACTGTGTACGGTTTCATTTCCTTTTGGCGCAGTCAATATGAATTGGCGCTTTGGTCGTGAGGTCAAAAATGGAGAATGGTCCCCTGGACAGATTGAGGAAATGGAGAGCTTTGTCCGTTCTTCACTGCAAAACCATGATTGGATCTTCTCCAATCCAGGGCTGCCATTTATCGGGTTGGGTGGAACCCTCCGTACTTTGGCTAAAATCAATCAGAAACGACGCGATTACTCGCTTCCGGTGACGCACCATTACGAAATGACGACAGAAGATGTCGATTATTTCTATAGCAGCCTGCCCCATCTCCCTTATGAAAAACGCAAAAAAACAGCCGGCCTGTCCAAAGACAGAGCCGACATTATCGTACCGGGTCTCATTATATTAAAAACGATCTTTGAAGCTGCTCAAGGCTCCGCATATTTGGTCAGTGGAGCGGGTCTGCGAGACGGTCTGTTTCATGAGCTGGTCAACGCTGAACAGCCTGTGGTGGCTAATCCGCTCATTGCGTCCATTAACAATATCTTATCGTTTGCTGTCCCGGTTAGCGAAGCGCATGTCAAACGGGTTAACGAATACGCCGGTCGGCTCTATGACACTTTAGCTGAGGGAACCTCAACTACTATGGACAAACGCTTGCTACTGACCGCAGCAACTCTTTACAAAACAGGCGCAGCCCTGAACTACTATCATTTCCGCCAGCATTCCGTGTTCTGGATCTTGCACGCAGGCATTGGCGGTTTATCTCACCGTGAAACAGTGCTAGCCGCGCTGATCGCTGATTACCACCCCAAAAACCGGACTCCTCGCTTGCTGCGCGCACATGCGGATATTTTGGAGCCTTCCGACGAAGAACGTGTACATCGGCTCGGCTCGCTGCTCCAGCTAGCGATTGGCATGGATCGCAGCGAATCCGGCATCATCACCAGCATCCAACCCACGATAGGAGACGATGCACTACATATTCGTCTGGAAAGCAAGAGTGAACCGATTCTGGAGCAACGGGAGCTGGTGGCTGTCGCAAAAGATTTTCAAAAAGCCTGGAACCTTATGTTGTCGTGGTCCATTCTTCCTTCTTCCAGTTTTTAACCTTCAATGCTTCGAATTGGCTCCTAATAGGAGCCTCTTCGTTGTTTCTGGCTACAAATTGATAGCTGCCGTTAGGTAACAGCTGGCGCGCCTTCACGTTATCTTTCAAAGATAAACGTAAAATATCCACCAGCATTTCTTTGATTCGGTCGTCATAAATCGGGCACATCAGCTCAATCCGGCGAGTCAAATTGCGCGTCATCCAATCCGCGCTGGACAAGAATAGCTCCGAACTCCCTGCATTTTCAAAGTAAAACAGTCTGGAATGCTCCAGGAAACGATCGACAATACTGATAACCCGAATGTTCTCGCTAAAGCCCTCTACACCGGGACGTAAACAGCAGACTCCTCGAATGATTAAATCAATCTTTACACCTGCTTGAGAAGCCGCGTATAGTTCATCAATCATTTCCTGATTGGATAGAGAATTAATTTTGGCAATAATACGGGCTGGCTTGCCTGCAAGTGCGTGCTCGGCTTCCCTGCGGATCAGCTCAAACAGCTTATTTTTCATGCCCGTCGGGGCTACGGTGAACGCTTGTGGGGTCTTGAGCGCCGAGAAGCCTGTGATTTCATTGAACAGCTCAGAGGCATCCTCACCTAGCACCGGATCCGCTGTGAATAAACCAATATCCGTATATACACGTGCCGTGCTTTCGTTATAGTTGCCAGTTCCCACATGCACGTATCGTTTGAGCATATTACGCTCATGGCGTACGATCAAAATAATTTTGGCGTGTGTCTTCAAGCCGACCAACCCGTATACTACATGACAGCCAGCTTTTTCAAGCGTGCGTGCCCAAGCAATATTACGTTCCTCGTCAAAACGTGCCTTCAGCTCGACCACCACTGTCACCTGCTTGCCCGATTCGGCTGCACGTGCCAGAGCCGGAATGAGCTTCGATTCTCCGTTGACACGGTACAGGGTCATCTTGATGGCCATTACATCCGGGTCCTCTGATGCCTCAATGATAAAATCAGTTACTGCATCGAATGATTCATACGGATGGTATACGAGCACGTCCCGTTTGCGAAGTACGTTAAAGATATCCTCTTGCGGAGGCAGTTCTTCTGGATACAAGGGTTTGATTGCCGGAAATTTCAGATGCGAATACCCCTCTAAATGATCGGCAAAAGACGACAGAAACGTCAGATCTAACGGCCCGTCGATCTCAAACACATGATCAAACAGCTTGAATTCACGTTGTAGCTCCGTTAGGGCAAAGGAATTGATCCCTTTCTCCACTTCCAGTCTGACTGGTGCTCCCCGCCGTCTGCGACGCAGCTCTTTTTCAATCTCTTCGAGCAAATCTTCGATCTCTTCTTCATTAATAGACAAATCGGAGTTGCGCGTAACGCGAAAGGCATGAACTGCCTCGGGAATATATCCGGTGAACAGCGTTTGTATATGATGCTTAATCAGTTCCTCAATTAAAATAAATGATTTCTTCTTGCTATTGGAACGTAACGGCACCGAAACCACACGTGGAATATTGGAAGGCACCTGCACAATGGCAAAAAGCGGCTTATCCTCCTCCGTATCTCCCGGACGTCTCAAGACGACTGCCAAATATACGTATTTATTGTGAACCAGTGGAAATGGGCGGCTCTGATCGACTGCCATCGGCGTGAGCACCGGAAATATAATTTCATGAAAATATGCATCCAGCGACTTGCGCTGTGTCGTATTTAAGTCATTATATTCGAGCAGTAACAGACCTTTTTTCGTCAATAGGCGGGAAATATCACGATAAGTCCGATATTGCTCGGATACCATCGAAACTGCACGCTTCATTAGCCGTTTGTACAAACCCGAGGGGGTATATCCCGTAAAATCTTTTTGCATAAAACCAGCCTTAATCTTCTCGCGCGTCTCAGCAACACGAACAGCCATAAACTCATCCAAATTGCTGGACACAATTGCTAAGAATTTGGCTCTCTCCAGCAACGGTGTATCTGTATCCTGTGACTCCTGGAGCACACGGCGATTAAATTCAATCCAGCTTAAATCCCGATTAAAGTAACGTTCTGACCCGGCTTTATCCTTCTTCTGACTCTCTATCAACATATGGCCTCCATCAATTTCATGCAGTATAGTTACCCTTTATTGTACTATTAGATGAAACGCACTAGCATCACAGAAGTGTAAACGCAATGTAAAATGTGTGTAAACACAAAATGGATGTTGAAAAGGTCAAACGGATGCTTTACAAAAATAGCATTAAGCGGTACAGTGTTAACGTCTGTTTCATAGAATAGAATACGAACCATACCTTTACAGTTGTTTAAGTTCATTATGATGTGTAGTAACCACTAGTAGCCACGTTTAATTGCTGATTTTCATATGGCATGATATAGGGAGGATTTACGTTATGGAACCCAAGAAAACGCCACGCGTACTGCAAAAAAACATCGAATTTTTTACCGCAGCGCTGTCTCAACACCTGGTTTCAGTCTGGCAAGAAGACCCTGCGGGCGTATACTGTGAGATAGGCTGTGGATATATCGAATTGTTCAGCAGCGAGATGATTCGAGTGCGCAATCAGGATGGGACCCCAAGCCATTATGACCGCAACATCACAATGTTTCAGCTAATCACAAAGGATCAGCCGATATAATTATTATATGCTATGTCTGCGCTGTTCTTCCAGATTAGAATGATTATATGTTTAAACTACCAATTTTCATATCTGTTGAATCTTGCAGTTTCTCTGAAAAAGCGCCATAGAGCGCTTTTTTTGTCGACTTTTTTTGAACATCGTTTGGAAAAGCAGTATGATAAGAATGCATATTACCTAAATTTAAAGGGGAATCAACCGATGGAGCATACAACATCAGATGGGCGCATCCTGGTCATGACCGCGGTTGAAGGCGAACGGGAGGCTGTGCTGCGCGGCCTGAAAGGCGACACTCGCTTTGTAGTCGAGCTGGCTGGTGTAGGCGCTCCGTCCGCAGCGGCTTCAACCGCGCTGGCACTGACGACCGGTGGCTACCGTCTGGTCATTAGCGCCGGGATTGGAGGCGGCTTTGCAGAGGTTGCCGCATTGGAGAGCGTCGTCGTTGCTGACGCGATTATTGCCGCCGACCTGGGGGCAGAGACGGCAGAGGGCTTCAGCAGCGTGGACGAGCTGGGTTTTGGCTCCAGCCGCATTGCCGTAAACGCTGCTACCACGCAGCGATTCGTTCTGGCGTTGCGTGACGCTGGCCAGACGGCTGTCGCCGGACCGATCCTGACCGTCTCGACAGCCACCGGCACAGCGGCAACAGCAGAACGCTTAGCCAAACGCGTTCCCGGAGCTGCTGCCGAAGCGATGGAGGGTTACGGCGTAGCCGTAGCGGCTAACACGCTGGAGCTGCCGATGATGGAGATCCGCGCGATTTCCAACGCTGTTGGTCCACGTGACCGTGCAGCTTGGCGAATCAAAGAGGCTTTGCAAGCGTTGGAAGCCGCATTTTCTACATTAACGGAGGTTATATAGATGCAAATTGCTTTTTCACCTTGTCCTAACGATACTTTTGTCTTCCATGCCTTGGCGCATGGATTGATTCCGGGTGCACCCGCACTGGACATTACATTCGCCGATATCGACATTACCAACAATCTGGCGATCACACCAGACGGACTTGATATCATGAAAATTTCGTATGCTGCACTCCCATGGGTGCTGGATGAATACGCTTTGCTGCCATGCGGTGGCGCATTGGGCCGGGGATGCGGACCGCTCGTGCTGACTAAGGAAGGTTCAACCGTCGAAGGCCCGGAGGCACTGTCCGGCAAGCGTGTAGCTGTTCCAAGTGAACGTTCCACTGCTTATCTGCTATTCCGTCTATGGGCGGCCAAACACGTACCTGGGGGAGTCGGCGAGATCGTCGTGATGCCGTTCGACCAAATTATGCCTGCTGTCCGTGACGGTCATATGGATGCGGGCTTAGTTATTCATGAAGCACGCTTCACATATCCGTCCTATGGACTTAGCAAGCAAGTAGATCTGGGGAACTGGTGGGAAGAAGATACAGGGCTACCGATCCCGCTCGGAGCTATTATTGCCCGTCGTACACTAGATCTGGATGCGATCACCGACTGGATACGTGCCTCGGTCGAATATGCCTGGAGACATCCCGAAGCTTCGCGTGAATATGTATTGTCTCATGCGCAAGAGCTATCACCCGATGTCGCCCAATCGCATATCGACCTGTATGTGAACGATTTTACCGCTAATCTGGGCGACAGCGGCTATGCCGCTATCGAAGCCTTGCTTGGTCGCGCCGCACAGGAAGGGCTGGTGCCTTCGTTTGATTTAGCCAAACTGCGCCTTCCTTCTACTACAACTCGTTAAAAAAGGCAGACATGCCATGCATGTTTTCTACTGAATAGAGCAGCTTAAACATATAAAACCTCCCGAACGAGCACATTGCCTAGCCATGCGCCCCATTCGGGAGGTTTTATAATTTCATTTCACTTCATAATCAAATCTTCATTAGATCTCGCTTGATCCTTATTATTAGCTCTGTTCTTGCTCCACGACCTCGGTCTTAAACACATTATCCAGTTTGGTACCCAATCGTTTGACCAGCGGCACCTTGATATCCCGGCTCAGCTCCTTGAAAAAAGCGTCCATGTCACAATTAATCTTATCCAACACAACCTTCACGGTTCCCTCTTCCAAGATCTGCTCATTCAGGTCCTCAGGTACCGTAACCGAGATATCGTACTTCTTGCATAACGTTTTAATGTAGCGGCTAAAGATTTCGATAAGCTCCTCATTGTTGAACTTCTCAACTGCAACTTGCCCTTTGTTCGTAAATTTCAAATTCACTCTCACGTTAGCATTTCCCCTTTTCCTTTTGACCATTTATTTTGGATAAACGTTGAACCCTCCAGAGGTTCTTCAAAGAAAGGGCCTTACCGGTCGTTTTAGACTCTTGTCCTTTGATATACTAAGTATAACACATTAAGTCCGTTTTCATTTCCCAACTTGTCGTTTTATGATAAAAAATGATACATTTTGCGCATTTTCAGCATAATTTCTTTCATTTCATGCCAATCATTAGGAATAATTTATAAACAATCACACAAGAAAACGCCTATCTCGCAAAAGAAAGACGCTTCCATATAGATGCTTAAGTGGTTTGACTTTACAGAGGTTTCGTACATTCCCAACCATGTGAACGATACTCACGCACAGCATCTCGTAGATCCTCAATATCATCTGTATGCAGCAAAACGGCAGGTAGAATTACCCAATATTCATTCTCCGCTAAATCAATAAACACATCCTCGACGTCGTAATATTGCATATCGCCAAATGCCGTATCCCTGATTTTCTGCCCAACCAAAGGTGTAAACGAGGAATCAAATGTTTTTATCACCTTCGTATATTCCTTCACACCGGTTGCCGAGATTTGCTGTGAAATAATGACGCTCAAAAGTGTTACCTCCCTGACCTAATAATGCTCATTATAACCTTCTCTCAGACCTTCTACAAAACCATGCGCGAAAAAAATCATAAAAATCAATAAGCCAATACCGATAGCAACGGAACTGATGACGATAATAAGGATGCCCTGCGTGTTTCTTTGTTCCATCTTTCTAGTCAAAATTCCGAAAACCAGACCTATCAGCCCCAATAAGCCGCCAATAACAAAAAAACTAAATACGAACCCCAAACCTGAAAAAATCCAGCCAAATAGAGCAAGCACCCAGCCCTGCGGCTGCGGCTCACTCTGTTTCATCTGCCAGCGTTCCCTCGCTGTAGGTGTGTATCTGTCCATTTCTTAACTCCCCCGCTCAAATCGCATTCCTTAAGACAAAAATCTGTAGCCTAGCATCGGATAACATTAGAGTTCTCCTGCTGCTGACCGATGATCTTAGTCATATTTTACTATCAGCCCCTCTGATAATCTAGTATATTTTTCCTAATTCTATATCTTCTAAGCATTTGTACAGGAATTCGCTTCATCAGCTTTTGAGCTTGAGTTCCCCTTCCCAGGAGATGCTGTGTTTACCAGATACACACTCCCTGCAATCAGCACCAGCCCCACTACAAATGTTAAAGTGAGAGATTCCCCGAGCATGACCATACTAAAGATCGTGGATAGCACCGGAATCATAAACGTATACGAGCCGACGGTTCCCGCATCCCCGTTGTCGATCAGTTTAAAATAAATCAACCAGCCCATCGCAATGACGAATATCGAAATAAACAATAGAATCGCAATAAAGGAGGCTGTCCAGTGGATATCACTCCATTTCTCGGTCGTAAACCCAATTCCGTTGAGTAGGATCCCCCCCAGAATAAGCTGCATTGTCACCGCCCAAATGGAGTCCAGTTGTTTGCTTTTTTTCTTCATATATATCGTTCCGAGCGCCCAGCATAGTCCTGAGGCTAACCCTAACACAATGCCCAGCACAGACAAATGACCTGCCATGCCGCCTGAGCTAATCACGATTACTCCGCCAAAACCCAGTACCAGTCCAATGACCTTCAGGGGAAACATACGCTCTCCCAGCCACATCCAGGAGAATAAACCCAACAAGATCGGCTGAAGGAATACTAAAGTGGAAAACAACCCAGCAGGCAAATAACGCAGCCCTACCGTCTGCAAGCCATAGTAGCCTGCAATATTAAAAATAGCCAGCACAAGATAAGTCCACGCATTTTGTCTAAGACGCAAGCTTTCCCGGTTACGCATAGCGAACAGCAGCAGAATCACACCACCCAGCAAAGTGCGGATTCCTGAAAAAAATATCGGCGGTGTATCTGGCAAAGCCAGTTTGGTCAACGGCCAGTTGATCCCCCATACCATCACTAATATCAAAACAAGCCACAACGTAGCTTTAGGCGTTAATTTTTTCATAGTTGTCTCTCTCCTTAGAATTTCATTGCGTTTTGCTTACGACTAAAATCTAATCAGCCGTTTGCAAAGTTTTGCTTTACTAGCTTATACTGTGATCACTAATAAATAAAATGAATGTTTTCAATAAGGGAGATAACTTTTCACTTATGACTATAACTCAGATTATGATCTTTGTTCGCGTAGCTGAAACACTAAACTTTACCCAAACTGCCCATGAGCTGCATATGACGCAACCTGCGGTCAGCCATGCCATCGCCAGTATCGAGAACGAGCTTGATGTTCAGCTACTGCTGCGGGATCGAAAAAAAGGCGTGCTCCTGACAGATATCGGACATAAGGTGTTATTGCAATTCCGCATGATGCTGCAAAGTATGGAAAAGGTACAGCAGCAGGTGGCCGCTGAAAAAGGTTTGGATGTGGGTACGATCACAATTGGTGCCTTTCCATCTGCCTCTGCCTATTTTCTGCCTCCGATTATTGATCATATTCGTCAGCACTATCCGAACCTTGTTTTCGATTTACATGAAGGCTCCACGAATGAAGTTAAAGAGTGGGTGCATAACAGAGAAATTGAAGCGGGAATCATTCTATTGCCAGACCCAGAGGTGGATGTAATCCCCTTATGTCAGGATGACATGGTTATTCTGCTGCCTGACGGTCACCCTTTTCAATTGCACGACAAAATCGCCATTCGGGACTTGAATCAACAGGATATGATCTTTTGCAAAGGTGGACATGAGGTCGCCATTATGGAAGGTTTTGAACGCGAGCAAAGTCAGTTGCAGGCACAATTCATTACTCACAATATCAGCACCCTGGTCAGCATGGTCCGACAAGGACTAGGTATGGGAATTGTCTCTTCACTCGCCTTATCCACGTTCCCCCATGATCTGACCGTCAAAGAAACCACACCTCTGATCACGCGCCAAATCGGTATCGCTATCCCCTCTCTACACAATGCTTCACTTGCTGTACAGTTATTTGTGCGTACTGCAGAGGAGCTGTTTACGGATTTAAGGTCCTAGCGCAATTGGTAACGAAATTGGGTTAGGTGGGTGACCGCGGCGAGAATATTCATGACTAACTCATATGACGCGGCGTAAGTGAAAGAGCGCTACCCTTTTTAGGGGTAGCGCTCTTCTTTTTCACTGTCTTGCTAAATCACTTGGTTGTGGCATCGTACAAACGCTGTAAAACAGTAACAGCTTCGGCCCGTGTGACCTGCGCTCTTGGGTGAAGGTATCCATTGTCAGCGGTAAAGACGCCCATCTTGGTCAGGGTGTAGAATGCTTCTGCCTTTTGATCCTGGGAATCTCCATCATAGAAGTACTCATCTCCCGTTTGGTCGATGTACAGTACCGGATAGTAGGCAGAGAAATTGTCTTTGTAATTGGCCTTACGAACTTTGATATCGTTGTACTGCGCAGCTGAGGAAATTACTTCGGGAATCTCAGGATGAAGAGTCTGATTGGTATAGTCTGTTCGAACAGAAGCAATCATCATCATATCCCACCGGGTCAGCGGTTTGTCGGGTTTGACATAGAATTGATAGTTTGGATAATCGGCCCCTACACTTTCAGCAAACAGCCACACATAATCCCCGTTGAATATGGCTGCAAAATCTTTATTCGCCCAGTGCTTGCGCGCATCCACAAACTCTGAAGATTTACCAGCTGAATAATTGATTTCTGGAAAAAGTTTATGAAACATATGGACAAATTCCGCTTTTGTTATAGTTTTTCCTGGCTTGAAGGTCCCATCCTTATAACCGCTGACAACACCTTTGTCGACCATCGAACGGATGGATTCAGCTGCCCATTCATATTTTGTACCGTCCACATCAGGAAACGTTTTTGCCGCCAATGCGGATTGACTGAAAAACAGGGCCACCACAACTATAGAGGTAATCAGCCATTTCTTTTTCAACATCTTTTTTCCACTTCCTTTAGGTAAATTATTATGTACAAAATAGTTCTTTAGACTTAATGTTATATCGGTATATCCTAAGCAGAAGATGAACATAAACAAAAAAAGCACTGCATAATCAGGTTATAACGCGCCATATTAGCTTCTGTAAACGACACAAAAACGGCCTTCGCAACGAGTAAAATTCGTCACAAAGGCCGTTATCCGTAACCTAAACGCGTGTCTTTAGAGATAGTTCAGGCCACCACTCGAAAAATTAACAAGGTTCTTCGCTTGGTTTCCCTGCATCTGTAGCTGTACGGAAGCTTGAACCGCAGCCGCATGTAGCTACAGCATTCGGATTATGAATCGTGAAGCCGCCGGACATACCGGACTCTTCAAAGTCGATTTCCAAACCGTCCAGATAGCGGATGCTTTCCTTTTCCACAACTACTTTCATATCCTGTACATTCATATATATATCCTGATCCGTCTCATTGTCGTCAAAGCCCATGGCGTACGAAAATCCGGTACAACCACCTGGCGTAACACCCAGACGTAAAAACATATTCGGCGTTTCCTGCTGCTCCAGCATTTCTTTCAGACGTTCAGCAGCGGAATCGGTGATGTTAATCATAGCTCCAGCCTCCTCTTTTACTTCATGCTCCCCTTCAGTATACTCTCTTATTTGCGGGTGCTCAAGTCATGGAATGTCCTTCCGCTACAGGCTTAAACCCCGCTTTTTCTATTCGTTTGTATTGAACACCGGTGGTGTGAGGTTTATAATAGGTGAAGAGTGTGTAAAAGAAACTGTCGGAAATTTGTCATTTCAAAGGCGATATTTTGAGACTTTCATCATTGTAGCCTGGCATTGTAACATTTTTCACATATCGTATTTCCGCGCTGCCGGATTCTTCCGACGGAACGGACATCCTGTGCGCATCTAGCGCTCGTTCCGCTGATTTGGCGAACGGCCTCGCACAGAGCAACTTGAAGGAGGAATAGGCATGTCCACATTAGTTACACCTTTTACAGACCGCAGAATGGCGGAAATTGTAGAAAAGGTACAAAACGGGATTCGTTTGAACCTCGAAGATGGTATATATTTGTATGAAACTGACGATATTCTCACATTAGGTCAGTTGGCTAACGAAGCTAATTTACGCAAGAACGGAAAAAAGGTCTATTTTATCGAAAACATGAGCCTGTACTTCACCAATGTATGCGAAGCGCGCTGCGCGTTCTGCAATTTCCGCAAGGATCAGGGGGAGGAAGGCTCTTATACGTTGTCTGGGCAGGAAATGATTGATTATGTAGAGCAACATATCCATCCGGGTGTAAGAGAATTCCATATTGTTGGCGGTCATAATAATCATGTACCTTTCCAATACTATGTAGATTCACTGAAGGCGCTGAATGAAAAGTACCCCAACGTTACACTGAAAGCTTACACTGCAGCGGAAATTGACTTTTTCACACGCATAAGCGGCTTGAATGTTAAAGAAGTTCTTCAAGAACTGCAAAAGGCAGGACTTCAATCCCTAACTGGTGGTGGCGCAGAAATCTTATCTGATGAGTATCGGAAGAAGATGCGTGTTACGAAAGCCAATGTGGACCGCTATCTTGAAGTTCATCGTACGGCCCACAATCTCGGTATGAAAACTCATACAACTATGCTGTACGGTTCAGTCGAAACTTATCAGGATCGGATTGAGCACATGCTGCAAATTCGTGAATTGCAGGATGAAACGAACGGCTTTATGGTATTTATCCCACTGTCCATGCAGCCGAAAAGCAAAAACGCCAACATCATGCGTCGCAACTCTGCTTATGAGGATCTCAAGACCATTGCGATCAGCCGCTTGATGCTGGACAATATTGACCATGTCAAAGCTTACTTCATTAATATTGGCCCACAATTGACGCAGGTCGCTCTTACCTTTGGCGCATCCGATGTCCATGGTACGATTGTGCGCGAGCAGATCAGCCATGCCGCAGGTGCATTGACCCCTGCTGGATTGACCCGCAAAGAGCTCATCTGGCTGGTCAAAGGTGCAGGACGCATTCCTGTAGAACGGGACACCTTCTATAACGAAATCGAAGTTTTCGAATAAGTGTAAGATCGGATTCAGATTTCCCGCGTGCATTTTATCCCCATTACTCACACCATGCAGCATCAAGCTGCCTCGGAACACACGGGTCTGTCTGCCACAAGGCAGACCCGCTTATCCGGGTTTTACAACAACAAAAACTTGTGCTAGATCGACAAGACACTAGACCATTTGCCGGGGACACGGTAACGAAAGGACGGCGGATTTTGATGAAAAATTTCGTTATTCTGGGGGGCGGCTATGGCGGCCTTACCATTGCCAAAGAATTGCTGGATAAACACATTCCCGACGATATTCAAGTTATTCTGGTGGATCGGATGCCCTTTCAGGGATTAAAAACAGAATACTATGCCCTCGCGGCAGGTACGGTATCTGATTTTGATTTGCGAGTGCATTTTCCAGACGAACAACGCCTTATTCGCAAATACGGAGAAGTCACTTCGATGGATCTTGAAAGTAAAATGGTTCATTTTCAAGACGGTGACCCTTTGCCCTATGACCAGCTTGTCATCGCGCTAGGTTGTACCGACCGTTTTCATAATACACCGGGAGCTGAAGAATACAGCTGTACGATCCAATCCTTTAATCATACCCGCCAAACGTATCTGCGCTTGAATGAAATCAAGCCTTATGGACATGTGCATATTGTAGGTGGCGGTCTAAGTGGTGTTGAGATAGCTGCGGAGTTACGTGAAAGCCGCGCGGATTTGAATATTACGATTATGGATCGGGGCGAGCGGGTGCTATCAGCATTTCCGCAACGTTTGTCTGCTTATGTACATGCCTGGTTCAAGGAGCACCAAGTGAATGCGCTGAATCATGTCGCGGTTTCGCGTATTGAACCAGGGGCTATCTACAATCGTAACGAGCAAATCATGACCGATGCGGTTGTATGGACAGCCGGGATTCAGCCCGTAAAAATGGTGCAGGATTTAGCGGTTCCTAAAGACCCTCAGGGCCGCATCGTGCTCAACGAATATTACCAAATACCAGATCATCCTGAGGTCTACGTTGTCGGAGACTGCGCAAGCCTCCCTTACTCCCCAAGCGCTCAGGCGGCAGAGGTGCAAGGAGAGCAGATTGCCCACATTGTGCGCGACTTGTGGAAAGGCCAAACGCCTCATCCCCATCCTCTAAAGCTCCGCGGCACATTAGGAGCGCTTGGCAAGAAGGCCGGATTCGGTTACGGCTTTATGGGCAGCACCTCATTGCGTGGACGAGTGCCACGTCTGCTGAAAAGCGGTGTGCTCTGGAAGTCCAAACGCCATTTTGGCTAATCAGATCTTTAATCAACAAAGAAGACCTGCTCTGGAAGTAGGTCTTCTTTGTTATTGCATCTATAGATGAAGTATATTCTACCAGAGGAAGCTGGCTTGTGGATGACTTCTATTCTCAATCCAAATCCAGGTTGTCCCATGCTTCGGCTTCTTTGATTTTGTTCATAATCACCTCGTACAGAAGCTCTGCTGAATCTGCGGATACAATTTCACCGTTAACCATCGCATACGGCTCAGCGTTACACTGACCGCAATTGCTTAGGCAGCCGTATTCAATCACATCATAATCCGGATTCTGTTCCAGTCTGGACATAATCTCATCGGTACCAAAATGCATGTTACTGGTGCAAAATTCAATAATAGGTCTTAACATTTTTTCACCTGCTTTGGATGACGGGCATTTTAATTTGGCCCGCTTTGTAATATAATAAATAAGGTATAGGAAAGGAGTTGAATTCTAATGAGCGAAGCACAAAGCGTTCAAATGTATGATGAAGTAGCAGACGTACTGGATAAGCTCCGTCCGTTCCTGCAACGCGATGGCGGTGACGTTGAGCTGGTTGACGTTGAAGACGGCATCGTTAAGCTAAAACTGGTAGGCGCTTGCGGCAGCTGCCCAAGTTCTACAATTACGCTGAAAGCAGGGATTGAACGCGCTCTTCTCGAAGAAGTCGAAGGCGTCCAAGAAGTGGTACAAGTATTCTAATGCTCGATGCATAATGATCAGAGAGTCTTGAGTTCGGTAACGAAGCTCAAGACTCTTTTTTGTATTAGAACGTCTGCCGCTCTCTCAAGCTATATGGTTGGCCGAATGGGGTCCAAGCCTCCAGACACATCCATAATATTGCCCGTTATAAAATCTGAATGCTCTTCACACAAATAGGCGATCACTCGCGCAATATCCTCTCCGCTTCCTGGACGCCCACGCGGTGTCTCTTTATCCTGCATACCGATAACATCGGCAATCGACTTTTCCTTGTTCGCTCCTCGGATATCCCCTGGACAGATCATATTAACCGTGATGCCATAGGGAGCTTCCTCTACAGCCAG
This sequence comes from Paenibacillus jamilae, assembly GCF_050482105.1. GTDB lineage: Bacteria > Bacillota > Bacilli > Paenibacillales > Paenibacillaceae > Paenibacillus > Paenibacillus jamilae_B. The sequence continues at coordinate 104,473 of NZ_JBCNHI010000009.1, forward strand.
TGACTTCGTAAAAGACACCAGCCCCACCTTGGCAGCAGCGTAGACAGCGCGATGCGGCCAAGCCCTCGCTTCTCCAGCATGACCAAAGCCAAAATGAATAATACGTCCCCATTGCTGGCTACGCATGTGCGGCAATACCAAATGATCCAGCAACATGGTACCCACCAGATTTCCCTGTATCATGGCATGAATCTCAGCTACACTGTAATCCGCAAACAGACGGCGTTCCCGGATGAATGGTCCGGCATTATTCACCATAATGTCGACCCCGCCCAGCCGATCCTGCACTTCACCAATCAGCCTCGTGATATCTTCTTGAACCGAGATATCTGCTTGTAAAGACAGGCAACGTACTCCCTTAGACTCAATTACCTGCTTAAGTGATTCAGCCTCAGTCTGACTATGGACATAATTTAGGGCAATGTCACAACCTTCATCAGCCAGACGCAGAGCGGTCATTTTACCTAAACCTTTGGCACTGCCCGTTATGAGTGCGACTTTGTCTCTCAACAATTTTCCTCCTCTTCACAGAGAACGGTCAACCCCAAGTATAAAATATTTAAGCAGTCCCTACAACTCTCAGCCAAAAAGAAACCCCAGTCCTCTTGTTCAAGAGAAGCTGGGGTTTACATTCAGCGCGTTCTTATTTTCTGCTTAAAATGCAGGGATAATCGCGCCTTGATATTTGTCTTCAATGAATTTTTTAGTTTCAGGAGATTGCAGAGCTTTAAGCAGTTTTTGGATCGCTTCGGAATCTTTATTATCAGGACGTGCTACCAGTACGTTAGCATATGGAGAATCCTTATCTTCCAGTGCCAATGCATCCTTGGTTGGATTCAATTTAGCTTCCAAAGCGTAGTTCGTGTTGATCAACGCAATATCCACTTCAGGCAACTGACGTGGCAGCATAGCTGCTTCCAGCTCCTTGAACTTCAAGTTTTTCTTATTTTCAGTAATATCTTTTACAGTAGCTTCAATGTTGCTTGCATCTTTCAGCTTGATCAGTCCTTGTTTCTCCAACAGCAGCAATGCACGACCTCCATTGGTCGCATCGTTCGGAATCGCTACCGTTGCACCGTCTGGAATTTCATCAAGCTTTTTATATTTTTGGGAGTAGATACCGAATGGCTCCAGATGAACCGCGCCAACAGAAACCAGATCCATTTTACGCTCTTTGTTCATCACATTCAGGTAAGGTACATGTTGATAAAAGTTAGCATCCAGTTGCTTGTCGAACAATTGTACGTTCGGCTGTACATAATCGTTAAACTGAACGACTTGAAGGCGAACCCCTTCTTTTTCCAACTGAGGCTTGATTGCTTCTAAAATTTCCGCATGAGGCACAGGAGAAGCTCCAACTTTCAGTTCGACTTCACGTGGTGACCCGCCTGTATTTTCGGCCGCATTGTTTGTGTCTGATGTTGTGCTTTTTGTACCGCAAGCAGCCAGTACCGCAATTAATGTCAAGCTCAATACAGCCAATACCCATTTCTTCATGTTGTTACCCCTCCAATAATTTGTAATATTCAGGATCAGACGTCCTGATCAATAAGGATATCTATATATGTTTTCCCTATTTTCGAGTATAATGCCGCACGAGGCGATCTCCTGCCATTTGCAGCAATTGAACCAATACGACCATCAGCACGACCGCAACGATCATTACAGCCGTTTCATAACGATAATAGCCGTAGTTGATAGCCAGTGTACCCAGTCCACCGCCCCCGATCATACCGGACATTGCCGTGTACGATACGAGTGTAACGACAGTAATGGTTAATGCGGCCAGCAGGCCCGGAAGTGCCTCACGTAATAGCACACGCCGGATAATTTGTCCTGTCGAGGCCCCCATCGCTTGCGCAGCCTCAATGACACCCTTGTCCACTTCACGCAGAGACGTTTCGACAAGGCGGGCAAAGAAAGGGGCAGCCCCGATAACCAATGGCGGGATGGTGCCCAGTACCCCAGTCGAGGTACCTACCAACGAACGTGTAAAAGGAATAAGTGCAACAATCAAAATGATAAATGGTACGGAACGCAAAATGTTAACAATGAAGGATAATACAATGTATATCACCTTCATCAGACTCAACGAGGATCGGCTCGCTAGAAACAATAATATACCGAGCGGCAAACCAATAATGAGGGTGAACAATGCAGACGCCCCAAGCATCTGAAGGGTTTCCAAAGTAGAATTGCCCAGCTCTTCCCAACTCACTTGCGAGAAATCAAGTTCGCTCATTGTCCGATCACCTCCACATCAAGTCCTTGCCCAGACACTTCGCGCAGCGTATGCTCTATATCTTCATGATTTCCTTCAAAACGAACGATCAGCTGTCCATACGGCACGTTTTTAATCGTAGAGATGGTGCCCTGCAAGATTGCAAAATCAACCCCTGTACTTCGAGCCGTACGTGACAAAATTGCATCATACGTTTTACTGCCCAAGAAGGAAATACGTACCACCTGCGCCGATTCCCCGCTCCCTGCGGCTGCAATGGCTGCTTGCAACTCCTCGGGATGTTCTGCCTCCCGCTGGATAAAGTCCTTAGTTACCTGGTGCTGTGGCTTCAAAAACACTTCCGCCACCGGTCCTTGCTCCACGATGTCGCCTTGATGAATGACGCCAACTCGATCACAAATACTTTGAATAACATGCATTTCATGTGTAATCAATACGATGGTCAAATTAAAGCGCTGATTAATATCCATCAGCAATTTCAGAATAGACCCTGTCGTCTGCGGATCAAGCGCAGACGTTGCTTCGTCACACAGCAATACATGAGGATCACTAGCCAGTGCCCGTGCAATGCCTACCCGCTGCTTCTGTCCACCTGAGAGCTGTGACGGATACTTTCCACTATGTTCTTTCAGCCCCACCAGTTCCAGCAGCTCGCGGACTTTCTTGTCCACCTCTTGCTTAGGGGTATTGACCAGCCGCAGTGGAAATGCAATGTTGTCATACACTGTCGCCGAAGACAACAAATTAAAATGTTGAAAAATCATTCCGATTTTTCGACGTTGCTTCTGTAGCTGCGATTGACTCACAGTCGCAAGGTTAACCCCATCTACCCATACCTCGCCTGAAGTAGGGCGCTCCAATAAATTAATACAGCGGATCAGTGTGCTTTTGCCCGCCCCGGAGTGACCAATCACCCCGAATATTTCTCCACGCTTTATAGAAAGGTTCAACCCGGACAGCGCATTAACGCGTCGGTTGCCTTTACCATAATGCTTGGTTAATTGCTTAAGCTCTATCAACGTGCTGCGACCTCCTTCACTTCTTCCTTACCCTGTTAACCAGTTGTTATCTCTTGGGATTGTATAAAATCACTATTTATTTATACAAAAAAGCCCCTTTCACAGAATGAAAAGGGCCCACCTTGCGAACCTTTTCTCATCTGCCAAAACCGCTATAACTCTAGCGGTTTTGTAGGAATTAGCACCATATGTTCTCCTCCCAGTGTAATACACTGGGAAAGAACGGGTTGCCGGGCTTCATCGGGCCAGTCCCTCCACCTCTCTGGATAAGAAAAATATGTTAAACTCCAGCTTTAGCTGTCCGTTAAGTTTTATAAAATATAAATCAAGCATTTTCTGAAACTAGGTTTCAGTATAGATAGTTTACATTGCTTTGTCAAAGGATATTTTCTAACATAATTATGGGCGTACTGCCCGGTTCTCCCAATGTTTCGCAGTATAAGAAAAAACATTTGACAGCGACCGGCACACCATCTCCAAGCCCTGCTGTAGATCTTCCAGGTGGTGATCCAGGTCCTCCAGCTGGATTTTGCCATATAAAGCCCGATGACGTTGCCAGAGATCATCCTGCATTTCCGTGTTCATGTAGTGTATCTCCGTATTCCGCCGCTTACGTAGCCGATTGACGGCATCGTTGTATGTGTCCTTGATATCAATCAAATTATCGGTCAATACAGGATGCATTTTGAGATACTTGAGCTGTCGCAACACGGTAAAATAAGAATAATGCGCCTTATACTGCCCTGTTTTTAAATCATACAGATCATTCATCCAGTTACCAAGCTTATCCAAAATGGAGAATACACGCACAAACCCATCCTTGTAAAAGAAAACATACAAAGCATAATCGGATTTTTCATCCTTGCTCATATCTTCGGCGTATCCAGCTTTTACTTTCATACGGAAAAAGGCGGCAGCATGATGGCTCTGCTCCAGTTCATCCAAAGACGACATCAGACCACGTGTCAAAATATCCGCCTTCCGAAAATCGTGACTTGGATCACCACTGGCCTGGATTTGCCGTTCCAGTAAATGTAACATGTCTGACATGCTATTCATGGCATCCAGCAGGAAACCATGGTTTACACGTGGGGGCTCGCCCAACAGCTTGCGTATCATTGCTTACGCCTCCTTCATATCTGTAAAATCCGGCTGTTAAATGCTTTTAGTAGGCGTTAGGCAAAATAACTCGTCCACCGTTGATCTACAAGCTTAACAATATCTTCACGCGGGAGTACCTCATCAGGGTAGCCCGGTTTCATACGTGCATCCACTACAATCGGTAGCTTATAGTTCAGGTGATGCAAACGAACTTCGCTGTCTGCGTACATATCTGTAGCCGGGTTGAAGCGTGTAAATACCGTCCACAGGAACGAGGCTTGAGAGCGAACAACTTCTTTGGCATCATCCACGATAAAGACAAGCGGCCACTCTTGCTCACCCGCAGCTAATCGCTCCAATACACGCGCAGCGAGTTCAGGCTCCTGCTCAAAGGACGAGCCGGATACAACGAGGCAACCTCCGCAATAGGTTTCGATGTCACGAATTCCCGGCAGATCGCCGCCCTCATAAGCACGAGGCAGTTCACGCACAGGCTCGCCTACTCCCATTAAAATCGCCTTACTGCCGTGATTCAGCTTGCGGCCCGTGTAATCAAGTGTATCATGAGACGTATGATTGAAAATAAACAAATCTCTTGCTGGATTAAATCGCTCCAGAATGGTTTCGAGCAGCAGGTTAAAATCGGATAAATCGATCACCCGATCTGTCAGCATTAAGAATTTGGTCAACGATAATTGGCCTTGACCCAGAATGGTAAAACCTGATACAAGTGCTTCACGGGAGTAGCTTTCACGTACAACTGCTGCTGCCAACGCATGTACACCTGTTTCAGCATATGCCCATAGGGACTTAACAGAAGGCATCACAAGTGGGTAGGCGGGTGACAACAGACGTTGCAAAAACTCGCCGAGATAGTAGTCCTCCTGCCGTGGCTTACCTACAATGGTTGCCGGATAAATGGCATCCTTGCGATGATGCATATGTTTGACATGAAACACAGGAAAATCATGTTGTAATGAGTAATAGCCAAAATGATCACCAAAAGGTCCTTCTGGGCGGCGTTCATGAGGCGGCACATAACCGCTGATTGCAAATTCGGCTTCTGCCGGAATCCGGTGACCTCCAAGCGGGTCTTCCGTCATGGGCAGCTTGCCCCCCATAATAAGGGAAGCCAGCAATAGCTCAGGCAAATTCTCCGGAGCAGGGGCAATCGCAGACGCAATCAGGGCAGGCGGGCCACCGATGATGATCGTCGTAGGCAACGGCTCATTACGTAGCTCTGCTTCATGATAATGGAAGCCGCCGCCTTTATGGATCTGCCAGTGGATTCCAGTCGTCTGATCATCGTAAATCTGGATGCGGTACATCCCCAAATTGTGATCCTTGGACTGACCCGGCTTCTCGGTATACACGAGCGGAAGCGTAATGAACGGTCCTCCGTCCTCGTGCCAACTGGTCACTCTAGGCAGTGGAGCCAGCGGAGCATCCGTACGGCGAACGCCCAATACAGGAGCTTCGTTATGAGTTACTGTTTTTAGTCCTACTTTTAGCATGTCCTTAATCAGCCCACGTTCATTCCACAACGCTTTGGGTGTAGGTGGAAGTAATGTTTTGGTCGCACCTACAATTGCATCCATCAGTTGCTCTGGGCGAGGCCCAAAAGCCATGTCCACACGGCGATTCGTGCCAAACAAATTACTGGCGACAGGAAACGGAGTTCCTTTGACATTGGTGAACAGCAGCGCCGGACCTTCTTCCTCAATGACTCTTCGGTGGATCTCGGCCAGCTCCAAATAAGGATCAACAGGTGCTTCTATAATTTTAAGATCATTTTCTTTACGCAGCGCTTCAATAAATTGGCGCAAATTCTGGTAGATCAACTGGATGATTCCTCCTAAGCAAATCAAGCCCTCGAGAAACTCGTGGGCCTGGTTTGTTTCTTATGATGTTATTATACGTGTTCCAACGCCACTTGGGCAAAAATACGCTTCAATATGATCTACGAATTGCTTAGGTACGCTGTCCTTGGATCGAAGCAAGCTTGCGGTCCGGTGATAATTGCCATACACGATAGCTGAGATAAGCCAAAATGGAGAACAACGATGCAATCACCAGCATATGTCCCAGCACGATAAACATGTAAATTTCAGGTCTGTTAACGTACAGCAAAATAATGCCAATCACGACTTGAAGAATGATCAATAGGACCGATACGACACCCAGTGTACGAATATCCCGGTGATTCGGGTGATAACGATACGAATAATGACCCACAGCCAAAATAATGACGAACAGCAGACCGGCTGAAATTTGATGAAGCAGCAGTGGAGAAATAATGCCCCCAATATTTACAACCTTCTGGATGACCGAATGACTAAGCAACGCCCCTGAATAGACAGCAATATAGGTATAGATCGTGGACAGCCATATAAAGTTACGATAACCCCGACTGACACGCCCAGGAATCAGACGCGGAGTGTAGCGTGAATCCGCATGCTCCTGCCAGGCCCCTAGCGTCATCATGGTTGCACTGGCAAATGCAATAAGCGCAAAGCCAAAATGCAGCCCCATAACTGCAGCCGATTGAGAGAAGACGACAGCCAGCGCCCCCATTGCACCTTGTATGATTACAAACAATAGCGTGAGCAACGAGAATAGCTGTAAATCCTTCCGATGCTTCATAAACAGCAAAAAGCCGACAAACGAGGCAATAGAAAGAATCCCGGCCATGGCACTGACGGACCGATGAGAGAACTCAATAAGGGATGCGATGGTATGTGCTGGAACCAGCTTACCATTACAAAGCGGGAATTCTCGTCCACAGCCGAGACCCGAATCGGTTCGCGTCACGACCCCTCCACCAAAGGTAGCTAAAAACATGACAATACATGTTACGAGTGCCAGCCATTTTAATATTCTGATTTTGTTATTCAATGAATTCACCCGTATCCTTCCAAATATAATATTTATTCACTTTAGATGTTGTGAAATGATCACTTAAAGTAATTATAACTGATATATCAGTCCTTGACATACGAGCTTTGTTGACAAAATGTGAACGTGTCCGTAAGAAAGCCGCCTCCTTCTAAAGGAAGCGGCTTTCTGAATGTCCCGATGATTAGGGTACCCTTCGGAACCATCATACATACTATGACCCATTATTTTGCCAGATTAGCATGGACTTCTACGGCCCGGTCCAAAAACTGCTCAATTTCTTCGCGGGATTTACGCAGTCTGTTCACCAGACGCACCAGTTCTCGTCCTTCACTGTAAGCGATAAAGCTGGGAATGCCCAGAACATTTTGCTCTTGACTGACACTCTCGGCCTGTTCTACATCAATCTCAATTAATGAAAGCTTGTCTGCATATTGCTGCTCCACCTCAGGCATGAACGGATCAATAAAATGACAATCCCCGCACCAGTCCGCCTTGAACACAGCTACCGTTACGCCTGAATTGGATATAGCCTTATTAAAGTCTTCATGAGAGACGATTTTTTGCATACATAATTCCTCCTTTAAATTCTTTTGCATAGAAAGTCCTGTACCTTCTATTTTAACGCCAAGGAAAGCTTTTGCACACTCCCTATTCTGCTCACATGCCGATTGGAAGCCCTCTCATTGAGGCATACTAAAGATATACTTAAGAATCAACATCAGCGTCATGAAAGTGACAACATCCTAACAGCATACCCAACATACATGGTGGAATACGGGGATGCCTGCACTTGAAAGGAGGTTATTTAGACATGTCTCTCACCGAATGGCTCCATGCCGCATCTCGGCAGCTTCAGGGAGGGCTAAAATTACTGGGTTCCGTTCCGCGTGCTGCAGAAGAGGCATGGGAAGGCAAACGTGCGGCTTGGACCGAATCCCGAAATTTACGCTATCCCTTACGTGATCTACCGTGGGATTATCATTCGGCACAGGCTGCTATGAATGAGGCTGAAGCGTTAATGCTGGTGAACGGTCCCTCTACGCGTCCCTCTTCTCTAAATATGCCCTTATGTGAAACAGACTGTGAGCTGCTGGAGCGGATCAAGAACGATACAGCACACGAGAATCGCAGCAATATTACGCGCACTGCCGCTTACCTCGAATGCTATCGTGGCTACCCTGAATTACACTGGGCATTACTGGCTCATCTGGTTTCTCGTAATGGCGGCTATAATATGACCGATCTGAAGAGTGAGCTCATTGGCGACCTGTTCGGCGAACAGGAAAAGGAGTGGCTGTATCGACTGCTTGAGCGCTGTAACGCCCTTATTTTTCAGGACGCTTATCCACAATTGCAGCTTTACATGCACAGCCGTCATTTGGGACGGAGTTGCTTTCATTTGTTGCCTTATTTTCACGTTTCGCCATTCATGAAGCCCTTTTGGGAACGTTTCTGGGCTTGGCGGGATAGTTCTCTTTTGACGGTAGCGCTCATTATTAATGAACAAAACTATATTGAAGGACGGGTCGTAAAAGATCCGTATTTTCAAAAATTTGTGACACACAAGCCCGGGTTTTATTTACATGACTGGCTCCAGCTCAATCAGGTTATATTTCCACTTGGGTTAAACGATGGACTTGCCGGACTTGTCATGGAGCGTTTCGGACATCTGGACGAGCGGATCGGTTTTGGCAAAAGTCTCTATGCTATGTTATTTGGCCATCAGCAGGTACTGGAGCAGGTAACCACATTTGTTACCAGCGTACCGCATACCGGTTCTCGCAGCGACTATTGGCCCGGCCTGTTCACTCCCAATGAACAAAAAGCGCTGCGCTCTCCAAAAGAGAGTGCAACGCTTTTAGCACATGAATGGCTCCCGTCAGGTCAACGTCTATATAGCCCGGAGCTTAACGCTGTCTGGTCAGATACCGCCTATGATCCGATCCCTCGTTATGATTGGTTTCAGGATGGTTCCACGCTTGGGCATCTCAGTGAACCAAGACGGCCTCTGTTATTCGCCATGCGTCATGAACACCGCCATGGCATTCAAAAAACAGCGATGGCCCATGATGCCCATAACAGCTTGCGGTCCTTTCACTAAACAGATACAGGAAACTTTTAGCCTTGTTGTCCAGTGGATTCACGCTGCAGGCGCATTAACGGACGCAATACCTTCTGCAACATACGTGGATAGTTGCCCAGCTCGTCCCTGCGCAATACACGCAGTACAACCAGCAATACCAAGTAGCATACCAGAACAACCGCTCCGGCAATGCAGCACGCGATTAAGAAGGCTACACGCGCAGGCATCAGATGTACCAGCAAAATGCAGGCTTCATTTACACCGTACCCGATAGCTCCCGAGACTACGACCGCAGTTATGAAGCTTGCCCAGCGACGGCCCATGATCGAAAAGGAAACAATTCCTTTCAGCACGCGCAAATTCAGTAGCGTAATGACGAGAAAACATAATCCGGTTGCGGCAATAATTCCGTAGATTCCAAGCCAACCAGCCAGCAACCAGCTTGCTGCCAACTTCACGACGATACCAACCATGACATTGACCATTGAAATACGCGGCTTGCCCATACCGATCAATATCGAATTAGAGGTCATCATCGTAATCTGGAAGATCGTTCCGAGTGTCAGAACAGCGATAATTCCGCTGCCTCCAAGCGAGCTGAACAGCAGACCATTAATAGAATAAGCAGTTACACATAAGGCCAGTACAATGGGCATACCAGTCAAAATAGAAATACGCAAGGCGAGCGTCATCTGATTTTGTAAATGCTGCTCGTCCTTACGAGCAAAAGCCGCCGAAATAATCGGAATGAGCGATTGGCTGAGTGCAATAGCCAAAATCGGCGGAATGCCTGCCACACTCTGTGCTCTGGAGCCTAGATAACCCAACTGAGTGGTCGCCTGATCCAATCCCACTTGCCCTGACAACAGTCTAACCACAATCGATGTATCAATAAAATTGACCGCCGGAACCGTCAAGGACGACAAAACAATGGGAATAGAGAGCTTGAAAATATCTTTATAAATACGCATCATCGGTAGCGCGGAGCTTTCCTCTTGGAATTGCTCTTGACGATCTTGGCGATCCTGACGGCGCAGTTTCACCGTGTAGTACAACATAACCGCCAAAGCGCCAAGACTTCCCATGACACCCCCAAAGGAGGCACCCGCCGCAACCTCACGATCTCCATAGCCAAGCTTGAGAATAATAAAGGCAAGCAGAATGGCAGTTGCTACCCGTGCGACCTGCTCTACAATTTGCGAAATCCCGCCTGCGGTCATATTACCGCGTCCTTGGAAGTATCCGCGCATCATGGCAATGGCAGGAAACAACAGTAAAGCAGGGGCCAAAGCCTGAATAGCCAGAGCAGACTGTGGAACCCCTGCTACATGCTCAGCAAAATAAGGTGCTCCAAAATACAGCAGCGCGGTAATGATAATACCGGCTACGGCCGCGAATATCAAAGCCGCACGATACACACGTCGCGCTTCCGCAGGCCGATCCAGTGCGTAGCGTTCCGAAACCATTTTGCTCAGTGTGCTGGGAATGCCGGCCGTAGCGACCGTGAGCAGCATCAAATAAGCGTTGTTCGCAATAGTAAATGAGGCGTTCCCGACGGAGCCGAGCAAATGCTCCAATGGAACGCGCTGCACCAGACCCAGCACTCTGGCTACCAAGGCGGCAGCGGCTAAAATAAGCGTACCTTTAAGGAATGTTTCTTTATTGGACAAAATGCGTTCCCTTCTTTCTTGCTGTTCACATGCATGCAAAAGCTCCGCAACAAACAGTCATGGCCTGAGCCATCACCGGTGCGGAGCCGCATGTCGATTCTGTCTCTGCAAATCATAATCTCTGGTTATAACACCCAAATCAAGAATACAATAATCATGGCAAGCTGCAAAATTACTTTCATCACGGTGCTAGTAAATAGGCCTAAGACGGAGCCAAAGCCCACTTTTATAGCTCGATCCAGCGGGGCTTTGCCAATCAGTTCACCCAGCACAGCACCGATAAAGGGTCCCAAAATCAGACCAAATGCTGGAATAACGAAAGGACCAATAATGATTCCCACCGTACTAAGGATCGCTGACAGACGCGAGCCGCCAAATCGCTTGACTCCCCACGCATTGACAGCATAATCCGCAACAAAAAGGGCAACGACAATTAGTGTTTGTATAATCCAAAACCATGCATTGTATGGAGCAAACGAGAAAAACCAGCCGTATACAAAAAATGCAAAATAGATGGCGAGTGCCCCCGGCAGTACGGGATATACCGCTCCCGCCATGCCCACAATGAACAGTACAATGACAACAATCCAGCCTACAACGTCCATGGGCCTCCTCCTTCTCGTCTATTCATTTTGCTTGTGCACCATCATTTTATTACACAAGCACATAATCGCGAATCACTTCTACAATGCCGTCCTCATTATTCGAAGCCACAACCACATTAGCGGCTTCTTTTACCGTATCCTGAGCATTCCCCATCGCTACACCCAGTCCAGCCGCTTGAATCACAGCCAGGTCATTCAAACTGTCACCTACGGCAACTACCTGCTCCATCGTTATATCAAGCAAGTCGCACACTTCAGCGATGCCACTGGCTTTGGATATACCAGCCGGATTAATTTCCAGATTCGTCATCGAGGAATTGGAAATTTCAAGTCCCCCCATATCTTGGAGTTGCAGCAAAATTTGATGACGAATTTCGTCATTTTCCGTATTATATCCGAATTTAAGCCACTCCTGTGTGTCCAATGTGTCCGGCCAACGATCTCTATTGTATAGCTCCTCGGTTGAGTAAGCCCAGAACCATGAGTCTGTCTCTACGGCAATCTGGTGCATTTTGCGAATAAGTTCCTTATCAAGCAAGTAGCGGCGCCACAATTCGTGAGGTGATTTCCACACTTCACTGCCGTTTACGGTTACCATAGGCGTCTCCAGGCCAAGTTGCTGACCGTAAGGCAAAGCATGCATCGCTGCACGTCCGGTGGACAAGCATACATGAATTCCCTCCTGAATCGCCTTGTTAATCCAGTTAATCGTTTCCAGACTTATTTCATGATTATCATTCAGTAAAGTTCCATCCATGTCGAGCGCAAGCAGTTTGTATTTATATTGGTTTTCTCCCATCGTCTCTCTTCCTCCTGTATGTCCCTTATGTCCAACGACATTTTACCATGAAAAAGAGAAGCCCACAAAAGAATTCAAACCCTCAATTTGCTGTCTGAGGCTTTTTGGGAATGCCATCGAGCCCATATACTTCGTCATACGCATCAAATATTTTACGCGCAACGGGTCCCGCGCTCGTCGCACCAAAGCCCCCCTCCGGGATGATAACGGCTACAGCCAACTTCGGATTTTGGCGCGGCGCAAAAGCAATGAACACCCCATTATCTTTAACCGTACGACCCACCACCTGCTGAGAAGTTCCCGTTTTGCGGGCATAATCATAGGGAAATCCGTTAAAGGCTTTAACATCGGTAGCCATGCCGCGAATCACAGTATTCCAGTACGTATCTGAAAAAGCGACCTCATTCAGCACCTCCGGTTTAAACTCACGTACGAGATTCCCCTGATCATCCACAATTTTACTGACTAGATGAGGCTGCATTCGCTTGCCCTTGGTTGCCAGTACAGTCGTATATTGAGCCAGTTGCATCGCTGTATATTTCCCTTGCTGACCAAAGGATGCCTGTACTAAGCGTGTCAGTGCACTTTCATGCTTGCTAGTGTACTCCAGTCTGCCTGCCCACTCGCCGGGCAGATCGACTTCCGTCGGTACGCCTAGTCCAAATTGCTTCATATACTTGTCCCATACATCAATTCCCTGATGCATTCCTGCATTACTTCCGTATTTGGCATACAGTGGCTTGCCGATCATATCGACCATGAACGTATTTGACGAGACCTCAATTGCCCTACTAGGTGTTAGCGAGCCATACACATGTCCGCCTGAATTACCGACCCGGCTGGAACGATTTTTACCATAGTACGCACTCCCCGTATCCTGATAAGTTTGTCCAGGCGAAAATAAATTTTCCTTCAACCCAATCAGCACAGTCAGTGGCTTGATGGTTGAACCCAGCAAAACCGAGGATTCGGGGTGCGGACCTGCTTTTCCGCTAGGCACGGATTTAATCGTTCCGTTCCCCATTTTATGCTGAATATCGTTATATACCGAGGGTGATGCACTTCCTGTTTTCCATACATTCGAGTCATAATCAGGCATACTGGCCATCGCTACGACATGTCCGGTCTCCACCTCCATCGCCACAGCGAAGCCAGTGGTAGCATCCTGATGAAGTTTGCCTGATACGGCATGAGTATGAAGCCAGTGGAGTTGATCCATAATTGCTTGTTCGGTTTTTTGTTGAACTTCCTTGTTGATAGTAGAATACAGATGATGACCTTTCGCTGGAGGCGTAATGGATTCAATGCCTTCCGGCATGCTGCGCGGGTTGACCTCTATCGTCTTATAGCCGTTTTTTCCTCTCAACTCGTCTTGATACTGAAGCTCCAAGCCATCATATCCGACAATTTCGCTTTCCGAATACACCTGTTCCGGTCTTAGGACCTCCGAATTGGCCTCATACAACTCTTTATATTTGGAGCGATTCGCTCGGGCTCCTTTAAATTTGTACATATATCCTATCGTTTGGACTGCGACCCGATCCGGGTCATAATGGCGTACACTTTCTTCGATGACCTCTACACCTGGAAACTCAGCTCGATGCTCCAGAAAATAAGCGATTTCCTTCTGACTTAGGTCAGATTTGACCAAACGCGGGGTAAATCCTCTATATTGAATATAATCGGGGTCGAGACGTTTGATAATTTCCTCTGCATCCAGTTGCTCTCCTTCGGCACGGCCCAGTTCGTTTAATTTGCTAGCAAGCTTGGCAGCAAAAGCATTAAGCTCAGGGAGCAGCTTCTCCCCCGGCTTGCGATCATTTTCCGTACGCTTGCTATAATCCTTAGGCAAGGTTATATACAGAGATTGCATGGGGGTTGAATATGCCAGTTTGATCTTACCTGTGGAGTCATAAATCGTACCGCGATTTGGGGTTAGCGGGACATTTTTCGTATTTATGGATTGCTGCTGCCCCTTCAGCTCCTCCGATTGTATAAACTGCAATACAGCTAGTCTGGTAATGATCAGGGCAAACAGCACAAAAACACTAAAAAACAGTAGGTTGGTCCGAAAAACCGTCCGTTTTTTTCGTGACTCTTCATTCTCTTCATCATTTTTCTTTTTGAATGAAAACTTCTTATCTAAACTTCCTCTGTCCATATTAGCTGGTCATTACTCCTTCCAACAGGGTCTCATATTCCTGATCCTACCATATTCGAAGCAAGAAACGATGAAATTCAAGATTACAATTTTGTAAGAAAACATATAAAAAACACAAAAAAAGCTTCCCTTAGCCCAAAGGCTAAGAGAAGCTTATATAAACAAATATCTGTATAAAAGCAATTATGGCTGTTTGGCTGCATTAGGATCAGTTGTAGCTGCTGTATCCTTTTTCTTAGGTACTCCGTCCAATCCATATACTTCATCGTAAGCATCAAAAATTTTACGTGCTACAGGTCCGGCGCTCCAAGCCCCGAAGCCCCCTTCAGGAATAACAACAGCTACGGCCAGCTTGGGATTTTTGCGTGGTGCAAAAGCAATGAACACCCCGTTATCCTTCAGCTTGCCGCCTACGCTTTGCTGCGATGTACCTGTTTTGCGGGCAAAGTCATAAGGGAAACCATTAAATGCGCTGACGTCTGTAGACATTCCGCGTATTACCTCATTCCAGTAAGCATCTGGGAAGTTCACTTCATTCAACACTTTAGGCTTAATAGTCTGGACTACATTCCCGTTGGTATCTTTAATTTGACTGACCAGATGTGGCTCCATCCGTTTGCCCTTGTTTGCAATCATCGCTGCATACTGAGCAAGTTGCATAGGCGTATATTTACCTTGCTGACCAAAAGAAGCATATGCCAGCTTAGAAAGTGCCGATTCTGATTTACTCTTATACTCAAGCAACCCCCGAAATTCACCTGGTAGATCTACTCCTGTGGCAACGCCTAATCCAAACTCCTTCATATAACGATCCCATACGTTAACGCCTTGGTCTTCTTTAGCATTATTGATGTATTTGTTATATAAACGTTTGCCCACCATATCAACCATAAATGCATTGGAGGAATGCCGAATAGCAGAAGCTGGATCAAGCCCACCGTACACATGACCTGAAGAGTTTCGAACCCGTGACGAATTGTTTCGCCCGAAGTAAGCAGCCCCAGTATCCTGATAGTACGTATTTGTCGTAAAAAGTCCTTCCTCTAGTCCAATAAGAACGGATAGAGGTTTGACCGTCGATCCTAGCAGCACGGTCGAATCTGGATGCTGTCCGCTTTGGCCAGAACCAAAGTTTTTAATAGTACCGTTTTGATAAACATGTTCAATCTTTTGATATTGGTCACTTGAAATAGTGCCATTCTGCCAAATATTCGCATCATAATCCGGCATACTAGCCATCGCAACCACATTTCCTGTATCTACTTCCATCGCTACAGCGAAGCCTGTTTTCGCATAAGGATGTGTACTGCCAGATACTGCGTGTGTATGGAGCCATCTCAATTGATCCGTAATGGCATTTTCAGTCTTCACCTGAATTTCTTTGTTAATCGTAGAATAGACATTATCTCCTTTTTGTGGAGGAGTAACAGAATCTACGCCTTCCGGCATATTGCGCGGGTCAATCGGAACCGTTTTATAACCATTTTTCCCTCGTAACTGCTCTTGATACTGCAGTTCCAGTCCATCAAATCCCACAGATTCATTATCCATATAAATGAGTCCGGGATCATTATCTGCGGAGAGTGATTTCTGAATTTCTTTATATTTAGGCAACGTTTCACGCGCACTTTTGTAGCTTTTAATATAGCCGACTGCTTGAACAGCTACTGTATCAGGATCATAGTGACGTACCGTTTCCTCTACGACATCTACGCCTGGGAACTCGCTTTTATGCTGCATAAAATAGGCAACTTCGTCTTTATTAAGATTCGTTTTAATCAGACGTGGTGTAAAACCGCTAAATCGCTGATAGTTCCGGTCCATAGCGTCCATAATTTGCTCTGCCGTCATTTTCGGCTCATTCTTATCGCCGTATTGAGCAAATCGATTCGCCAGCTTTTGTGTCATATTCTCCAGCTCAGGCAACAGCTTTTTATCTGGATTACGCAACTTCTCCATGCTGTCACTATAGTTCTTGGAGAGCGTGATATACAGTGATTGTACAGGTGTTGAATATGCCAGTCTGTTTTGCCCGGTGGAATCATAAATCGTCCCGCGAATCGGCGTAAGTGGTACATTTTTGGTAACATTACTGGCCTCCTGCTGCTTGAGCTGAGGTCCATCTACAAATTGAAGTATCGCCAGTCTTACAATAATGACCGTAAATATAATGAACGAGCTGAAAAAGAACAGATTGATCCGGAAGCTAAATCTTTTTCGGTCGGATGTCTCATTGTCTTTTCCTTGCTCGTTGTCCATCTTTCTCATGTACCCTTCTCCACTCCTTCTTTAAATCACTTTATCCTTGATATGTGTTTGGGCAAAACCAGGCGGATTAAACCAGTCTCCACTTTGTGCCCAAGTCGGGTCTAACGGTACCCACCGATCCTGTCCGCTCAAATACACCTCATTCCAGGCATGGGACCCGTATCCTCCCTGTCCGTTGTATCCAAGACCTGTTACGACCTTGACCTGTAGTCCCTGCGAACGAGCCATCATTGCGTATAAGCGGGCATAATCAATGCACACTCCTTTACGTGTATCAAACGTATCTTTGGGAGTCTGTTCATGCCAGTCACCACGTTGCTCATAGGCTTCCACCTTACTGTAATCATAGCTAATGCGGGTACCTACCCATTCATATAACGCTCTAGCTTTTTGCTCATCACCACTAACCCCTTCTGTAATCTTGGCCGCTGCCTGACCGATATCGCTCGGAATGTCCCGGTCGATTATCTCGTATTTGCGCTGCATAATACCGTTTAATTCCTTGGTAACAGCCTGCGTAAATACGGGCAGCTTATCCTTAATTAGCGTACCTGACAACGGCTCAATGACCGACTGCGCACCTTGCTTATAGATCGGCGAGGCTTGTACGTAGCTGCTAAACCCGCTGTCCGGGTACAGACTTACGCCTATGAACAGCAGGGCTATGATCATCATGGCGCGAGCTCCACCGATAATAGTACCTATTCCGGCCCCGGCCACCCTGCTGAAAAAGCCAGATTTCTTTTCATGCTCATGGGCATCCGACTTCCCACCTACCACTAATACATAAACGGCACGTAATAAAAACTGGGCAATGGCATAGCTAAGCATGAACAATACGGCGAACCGGAGCAGCGGAAAACCCTCTACCCCGGCCACAAGCGTGTAATAAAATTGCTCAATCCCACTTAGTTTTCGCTGCGGCAAATGCTGCATGTAAGCTGCCAGCCATTGTTGCACTTTCGGTGAAAGCCACATGGCTAACCCAAGCGAGCACAAAATACCCGCCACAGTGAGTATGCCATCTACAATGAGGCTAAACAGCGCGCCTACAGATCTGGAAGCCCCTCGCCTCCATCCCTGTATCAACGACAATAATACGATGGCGATCAGAAACACCGTCACGCCATTCCAATGACGAATAGACTCCAGCCAGGACGGGTTCATTTGTGTTCCTCCTGTCTCTATGGCGACTGTGGCGACTGTGCAGCAGCCAAGTCTTTCGCACTTTCAATATACTTCTTGACGGTGTCGCTCATACTCCATTCGCCCAGCGACATTCCCTGAAACCATACCTTAACCTTGTCCCCCTCAAACGGACCTTTTACTTCCAGATTGGAACTGGTCACTGTAAATGTACCATCTCCGTTGGAGGTGTATTTGGCATTTTGCCCCTCTTTTATCATCATGTTCAAAGCCTCGCTCTGAACCTTGTTAATTGCATCATCCTTTGCCTGAGTCACGACCTTGCCAACCTGTTCAAAGGAAATACCACTGTAGACTAGCAAGCCTGCAATCACAACAATGACGATCAGCCATTTTACGAGAGTTCTTACAATCTTCAATATGACTAACAATAGGACAAGCCCAATCAATATATACAGCCAGTTATCCTGAACGATCTGCCAATTATGTTCCAAAAACTCTGACCAGACGTTCTTATCCATTCGCTACACTCCCGTTTCCAACTACATGATTCAAATTGCAAAGTCTATGTAATTATACATGATTACGCAATGTCCTGTCAGCTTGAGTCTATTACATACCTTGTCATTCAATTCCTGTCCAACAAAGTGGTCTATGTTCGTCCAATTCGGCGTACAACTTAGGAAGGGCCAATACGAAGTAACCTGAAAGTTTACATTAGGGAAAGGGGGTCATTCACATGAAAACAGCCCTCTGGCTGTATCTATTTTTGTTCATTGCCTTTTTCGATCTGCATGCACAATATCCTATTTTGACACCATTCGCAATCTCTCTGGGGGCAGCCCCTACCTTTATCGGTTGGATGATGGGGATTTACTCTCTAACTCACCTGCCTGGTAACTTGATGGCAGGTCCGAAAGTCGACAAACACGGCAGTCGCCGATATATTATGTTCAGCCTGACAGCTGCAGGCCTCATCCTGATCATTCAATCGTACATCCATACGCCGTGGGAATTACTTTTTCTGCGTGCGATTAGTGGTTATGTGCTGGCTTTTTTATCTCCAGCCTGTCTGGCCATGCTGGCGCAGCTGTCTGATCATCCGGTTACGCAGGGCAAATATATGTCGGGGCATGGTGTCGTCCACACATTGGCCTCTGTTCTGTCTCCAGCAGCAGGCGCATTTATTGTAGCCAGCTTCGGCTTTAGCGAGACATTTAGTTCCCTTGGCATCATTCTCGTAATTACGGGGCTTATGGCTTATTTCACCTTACCCAAAAAAGCCCCTGCTCCACAGGCCCAATTATCTGATGGTCACGCGACACCCGCTCCGCTATCGGCAACACAGACGCGGTTACCCTTCAATTGGCGCTATCTGCTTTTACCGTTTGTTTTGGCGTGCGCACAAGGCATTTTATTTTACGAGATCCCATTACGAAATAACGGTTCAGCGTCCATGATGTCTACCGGATTGCTTTTTTCCATCATCAGTTTGGGAGCACTCTGTACACTAAGCTTGCTTTTTCTAAACAAATATTCGCCGATGGTACGGCTACTTTGCGGCATTATTCTGATGTCTTTAAGCTTCTACGCACTCGCCATCACGCCCGAAGCGACAATAGGCATCATCCTGTTTATTTTGGGAACAGCCAAAGGCATTATTTTTCCCGCGCTCGCCTCGCTTTTCATACGTATTGGAGGGTCGCGATTAGGCAAAACATTTGCGCTGCAGTCCATTGCAACGTCTATCGGATCTTTTGCCGGCCCCGTACTCGCTGGTCAGCTTCCAGATCACATTTCTCCTTTTTTTATCGCATTTTTGATTTTGATGACGGGTCTGCTATTCACTCCCGTTCAGCGATTATCTCCTACACCACCACTGCCTGCCTCTGGCCCTTACCATTCCTAGTTACCTCTGAGGGGCTATGCCAAGGTACTACCTTTAATGCCCAAATTGCTGGCTAGGGGGTATACGCACAGTACCGTATGCCCCTACCAACATAGACTAATTTGACTGAACAATTCATTTACAAAGGGAGGTGCAGCCTGTGAGCCACTGTCATCCTGTAAGCCCTTGCCCTATTGGTACTTCAACGGGTACCATTCTTGTTCTTTATGTTCTACTCGTCATCATTCTTCGTACTTGCTGGATCTAATGTCTGATTTACCCTAACATGCTGCTTGTAACCCATGCCTGCCACTTGCGGCAGGCTGTTTTGTTGTTTTTTGCATGAGAACCCCGTTTAGAGCTAAACTATACACATATTCCTTCATTTCCCGGGGAATTTCGAGCACAGGCATCAAGCAAGGGGTGAGCAAAATGACGATAACCGTGATCGTCGAAGGAAAAAACGACCGTAGCAAACTTCGCCGATTACTTGATCCGGAGGTCAACATTTTATGCACCTTCGGCACACTAAACTCTATAAAATTGGAGTCCCTCCGTAAACGGACCAAGCATGACGAAATCTATTTATTTATGGACAACGACAGCTCAGGGAAAAAAATAAGAGGTGTGCTTGCAGACGCCTTTCCAGATGCACTTCATATGTATACACGCAAAGGCTATGCTGGCGTAGAAGGTACTCCGGATGAATATGTGATTGCCCAGCTCGAAAAAGCAGGGTTAGAGGAATACATTGTATACCCTCCTGTTTTTTAGTCCTGCAAATAATAAAAAAAGCTGTCCTCAGGCCAATTTCATGCCTGTTGGACAGCTATATAGTACACCATCATCAATGCTTCTAGGAGTGGTATTAGAATTTATGAACCGTATCAACGATCATCAGCAAGAAGCTGAGTGTCAGATGGTTAATAGAAAAGAAAAATACTTTCTTTGCCCAGGAATCCGTTTCTTCTTCCTTAATCGTAAATCCTTTAAAGGCATAAAATGCCCAAAGCACGGACAATAACACGGACACGATCATAAAAATCATACCGGCATATCCATAAGCGTACATAAGGATGGGTACCGGAATCAGCAGCACAATATAAGGAATCATCTGAATTTTGGTCCGATGGATACCTTTCACGACTGGCAACAATGGAAATCCTGCTGCACGATATTCCTCGACTCTGCGAATGGCAAGTGCCCAGAAGTGAGGTGGCTGCCATAAGAACAGGAGTGCGAATAAAAGCCAAGCGCCCATGTCAATGCGACCCGATGCGGCCACATATCCAATTACCGGAGGCATAGCCCCAGAAATACCGCCAATGGATGTGCTCCATGTAGACGAACGTTTCAACCAGAGTGTATAGATGCCGACGTAGACGATCATACCTAATATGCCCAGTAGTCCTGCCTTCACACCGGAGAAGTAGAACAAAACAGCCAATCCGACGATGCCCAAAATAATAGCGTATGACAACACCGTTGTAGGGGTCAGACGCCCTGTTGGCAACGAGCGATTACGTGTACGCTCCATCTTCAAATCCAGCTCACGATCAAAATAGTTGTTAAACACACAAGAAGAGGCCATAACCAGCATTGTGCCTAAGAGTGTAAGGATTAACTTTATATAGTCAACGTCCCATTGCGATGCTAACCAAAAACCACCAAAGGCTGCAACCAGATTGGTGCGAAGGATGCCTGGCTTCGTTACTGTAATAAAATCCTTCCAAGTGCCCGCCTTGCCGGGTGGTTTAGATTTTACAGAATAGGTAGCCGCATCCGAAGAAGTCTTATAACTAATATTATCCATTGTGAGTAACTCCCCCTTAGAGATGTATGAATTCGGGAGTAAGTTGAACTCCGATATAAATTTTATCATATACCTACCCCAAAAAGTTTGACAGAAAACGCACAAAACGTTCACAATTCAGATGGCAAATCACCCCTACTGATCGTTTACAGTAAATTTGGGTAGTAATAAGTACAGGAAATAATACAAAAGGAGCGACAGAAATGGATACAGCCACACACTTTGTCATGGGAATCGGATTGGCCGGGCTGGCCTACACTGATCCTGTCGTCGCCGGAGATCCAAAGCTGGCCGCAGTCGTACTGCTTGCTACGGTCGTAGGATCACAGGCTCCGGATTTTGACACCTTGCTTCGGTTAAAGAACAATGCAGCCTACATTCGCAATCACCGTGGACTGTCGCATTCTATCCCCTTCTGGTTGATATGGATCTTGTCCATAACGGGACTAATTTGCCTGATCTTCAGGGATGTGCCCCCGGGTCATATAGCATTATGGGTAACGATTGCAGTGTGCCTGCACGTATTCACAGACCTCTTCAATACGTACGGAACACAGGCATTTCGACCGTTTACGAATAAGTGGATATCTTGGAATATTATCCATATATTTGATCCCTTTATTTTTGGCACCCATGTTGCTGCGATAATGTTATGGATTACTGGATTGGTTCCACCAGCTCCTTTATTTATTACGCTGTACGTCATTATTGGCCTGTATTACATTTGGCGAACCTGGAATCACTTTATTACCAGAAAAGCGGTACGTGATATGGACATCAAACGTCAGGAAGGCGACACCTATTATATCATTCCCACCGTATCATGGAACCGGTGGCATGTGGTAAAAGCTCATCAGAATGGAAGCTATGACATTGGCGGATTGAATGGCAAGCAATTATTTTGGACGAAACACGCAATACCTTCCACACATCCAGCCGTAGAAGCATCCAAATCCTTTCGCGATGTGCAAGCATTTCGTTATTTTTCCTCCTTTGCCGTTGCCGAGGTGGAGGAACTGGAATGGGGATATATTGTGCGCTGGGGGGACGTAAGGTATCGGCACCGGAGGCAATATCCATTCGTGGCAGTCGTTGCCATGGATAAGCAATTCGGACTGATCAACAGTTATATTGGATGGCTCAGTGACGAGAAAATGCAGAAGCGCCTTTCCCTGCACACGAATTAAAATATGAAAAGCTAACAATAAGGCGAATAAATGACTAACAGCAAGTCTCCCTTAATCTGGAGCTTGCTGTTTTTTTGAACAAACCCGTAAAAATCACATCTCGTGAAAGCGCCCTCTTGACGAAGCAGACTTGCGTGATTCACAATGGTCGTAAGCATGCGCAAAAAGGTCCGGAGCATGTTCGCTCCGGACTTTCTTCATCACAGCTGCTCATAATACAGCTTCCAAGATGGGAGTGTTTATGTGTATTACTGCATGCGACTGCTGCCCGACAAGGATTGCTCTGCTTGTTGGACCAGCTTTTTCGTGATGTATCCCCCAAGAGAACCTGTTTCGCGGGAAACGACATTACCGAAGTAACCGTCCTGAGGGATGGTGATGCCAAGTTCTTGAGCTGCCTCATATTTTAATTGTTGTAAAGCGGCGTTGGCCTGCGGTACTTGCAGGTTGTTTGAACGACGTCTGCTCATATTTGAATCTCCTTTCAGTTCTTTGTGAGTGAGGTTCATTGCAAGCTTGCAAGATTATTATGGCTCACTTACATCTACTTATTCCTGAAATTCAACATTCGAATGCTGGAGGTTTTTACCATGAGCAAAGGTCTATCCCTATGGTTCGCCGTTTCATCCATTGTCCTGCTGACAGCAGCCGCTATATCCATTAGCTATTCTGCATGGCTTGCTATACTACTCGGGCTTCTATCTGTCGGCAATATCGGCTGGGGCTTCGTAATCAAAGCCCGACAACGCCGCTCTTAAGTCCATTTGTAAAAATATTTTTCAATAGGCTCTAGCGTAGGCGTGGCAAAAAGCCCATGCGCTCTTTGACCGCAGACAGCGTGACTTCAGCAGCTTCTTGAGCACGCTCTGCGGATTGGGCCAAAATATGTCCAATCTCACCGGATTCCCGGATATCGCGATAGCGCTGCTGAATCGGTTCAAGCATAGCAACAACCGTCTCTGCCAATTCTTTTTTAAATGTTCCGTACATTTGGCCTTCATAACGATCCTGCACTTCTTGAAGCGACAAGCCGGAACACTGGCTGTAAATGCCCATTAGATTACTAATTTCCGGTTTATTGGCCGGATCATATTTAACTTCACTGCCCGAATCGGTAGTAGCACGGCTGATTTTTTTCCGTATAACTTTCGGATCGTCCAGCAGCGCAATAAAGCTACCTGCATTCGGATTGCTCTTGCTCATTTTTTTGGATGCATCATCCAAGGACATAATTCTCGCCCCTACTTCAGGGATATACGGCTCGGGAATCGTAAAATAATCTCCATAACGATGATTAAAACGGCCCGCCAAATCACGTGTCAGCTCCAGATGCTGTTTTTGGTCATCGCCTACTGGGACAAGATCCGCATTGTAGAGCAGAATGTCCGCTGCCATCAACGACGGATATACGAACAGCCCTGCTCCTACGGAATCCTTGCCAGCCGCTTTATCCTTAAACTGAGTCATACGCTCCAGCTCGCCCATATTTGTCAGTGTCGTCATCAACCATCCCAGCTCAGCGTGCTGAGGAACATGGGATTGTAAAAAGATGTTGGATTTCTCTGGGTTAATACCCGCTGCGATAAATAATGCCGCTACTGCCTCCGATTGCTCACGTAATTGAGCTGGTTCCTGCGGTACAGTAATCGCATGAAGGTCTACGACCATAAAGTAACATTGATGATCCTCCTGCAATTTGACAAAGTTTTTCATTGCGCCAATGTAATTACCCAAAGTAAGTTGTCCACTAGGCTGAATACCTGAAAGTACGGTTTTCATCTTCTTCTTCCTCCGTTTAATTCAATATTTTTAGAACGCAAAAAGGCCCCGCATCCTCAAGGGACGCGAGACCGTGGTACCACCCTTATTCATTGCCGCCAACCATTTATTAGCTATCGGAGCTATCCCCCGTGGCCGCCTGCAATCTTAAAGCTCCGTTAACGAGGAGCAGTCGGCCGTCATACTGAGGAAAGTAAAATCCTGTTCTGTGCGGCACTCCGAGGTCCATTCAGCAGTGCAGGCTCACCGGTTCTCATCTACCACCGGCTTTCTGAAGAGCTTATACAAAAGCTTACTTGTCCTCATCATCGCGTTATCGATGTCATTTCTTTCTAAGCTACGTTAATGATAATTCCGCATACTATTATTGTCAAATGACGATTGTGCCATACGCCCAAAAATCTGTTATCATAATGACACGAAGCTTCAACCGATTATAGTGGACAAAGGAGCATGGATATGAAACAAGTGACCAAAGAACACTGGAACGGTTACGACACGTATGTTTTACATAGTGGTGAATTGGAAGTTACAATGATCCCTCGTCTCGGGAATAATATTATCTCCGTGCGTGATCTGAAGCTGAACCGGGATATCGTACGTCGGCCTGGCGAGGAAGAATTGGCATTTTATTTACAAAAGCCATACCATTTTGGCTTACCTATTCTGATTCCTCCAGGCCGAATTCGCAAAGGACAATTTGAATTTGATGGTGTCCCCTATCAATTCGACCGAAATACAGCCAACGACAATCATATACACGGTCTGCACCGCAATCAATCCTGGTGTTGCAGCGATATTGAAGAGGATGAAGAAGGCTGCAGTGTAACAACTGAGCTTCTGACAGAAAGCGATCCGCACTGGATGGAACAATATCCCATTCCTTTGCGGCTGGAAATGACATATCGTTTGCAGGGCACCGTATTAAGCCAAACGCTGCGTGTCACAAATCTAGGTGAAAAAACTGCACCATTCGGCTTGGGATACCACACTTGGTTTATGGTGGATGGAGAGCCTGAGCGTTGGCGCTTGAAGCTGCCGGTGAATGGAATATACGAGCAAGATGCTGAGCAGTTGCCTACAGGTGTTGTTACTTCTTTAGATCATTTGGAGCAGCTCTCCTCGGGTCTATCCCTGAAAGGTACAAATTTAGATACTTTATTGCGAGCAACGGAAGGCCCTGCTGAAGCTGTCTTGACGCGCGATGACGGCTATCAAATCCGCTACACAGCAGATGAGCAATACTTTAAATATTGGGTGCTATATACCAAAGGGGAATGTGATCAGTACCTTTGCATTGAGCCTTATACTTGGCTGTCCAATGCTCCCAATTTACCTGATCCAGTCGCAGATGGTGGGTTGATCCGTCTGGAACCTCAACAATCCATTGACCTCAAAACTCAGATTCATATCCTATATCCGTAATTTTCCTATAGTCACTTTTCTTCCTTCGGCGCATATTTTCATATCTCTGTCGCATACTAACCTCATCACAGCCGAAGGAGGTGACTACACATGTATGAAGCCAATCAAGGCAGAGGACGTCGTAGCAATACTCTGGTCGTTCCTCAAGCCACTAATGCATTGCAACAATTGAAATATGAAGCTGCGCAAGAACTAGGCATCACCATTCCGGCAGACGGTTACTATGGTGATATGCCGTCCCGTGAAGCTGGTTCTTTGGGAGGCTATATCACTAAACGCTTAGTACAGCTGGCCGAACAGCAATTATCAGGTCGTTCAGGTCAATAAGCATCATTATTCCACATGAGCATTCCGTTATCGTAATTTACCAAAATACGTTATAACGGTCTATAACAAAGGCGGTCTTCATTAGAAGACCGCCTTTTCTTTGCTTTTTTAACTATTCAGATTTTGCCGCGCGATATGTAGGCTTGTTATAGCGGATCATGAGATTCGCCATGTTGTAGTTGGACTCTAATGTTGCATCTACCAAGATCGTCCCTTGTCTGATGGCAAAATCGAAAGCAATCTCACCATGAGTCCAGCTACGCTTGTGATTTAGCGTTTCCAGGGCCATGCGCCGAAACTCTTCCCGATGCTGTGCAGATAAGCCTGGTTCTACTGCTGCAAAGGTGCCACCTTTACCTGCAATTGGATTATGCCGAATCCCAAATTTCCCAACTACATTGTTTCGTATTTGCACAAATACGATGCCTGACGATAAACCCGCCAGTTCATGATCCAATTCTTTAAAAACAATATCCATCTGCCTTGCTAACGACAATTGACCCACTTCATCCATCAAAAAACCCTCCTATATACCTTGTATAAAAATATTTAATAGGTCTTACGGCTCAATTATATGCGAAGGTTTTTAAGCTTACAATCAAAATCAACATAATTGGGTATTTATAACTATTTTCTAAGTATATCCATCATTTTAAATTTCGCTAACAGGTAGTATCAATTACATATCGACATTTTGCGACTTTATTCATCAACCTCTGCAAAAAATACAAAAAAGGCCCCCCTTACAGGAGACCCTTTACAATATAACTTTATTATTTTGTCATTTGCAAAAATTGCTCAATATCCTGAACAGTAACTTGCGCAGCATTACGCCAGAAGTCCGCTTGTGTTAAATCGGTACCCAAGTGCTTGGAGGCCAGTTCTTCTACTGTCATGCGACCTGTATCACGCAGCAAAGCATCATATTGATCGGCAAAGCCATCCGGATTTTTCTTCGCAAAAGCGTAAATCCCTGCACTAAACATATAACCGAATGTGTATGGGAAGTTGTAGAAAGGAGTTTCCGTAATATAGAAGTGCAGCTTGGAAGCCCAAAAATGAGGATGAGCCTCATCCAGAACCCCACAAAACGCTTCACGTTGCGCTTCTTCCATCAACTCGCTTAACTGCTGTGCTCCTACAACACCTTTTTTCCGCAGCTCGTAAAAGCGGGTTTCAAACAGGAAGCGAGCATGAATGTTCATAAAGAAGGCTACACCACGTTGAATTTTATCCTCCAACAAAGCTACCTTCTCCTGCCCCTCAGCAGCTTCCAGCAAAGCATCTGATACGATAAGTTCTGCCAGCGTCGATGCCGTCTCAGCCACGTTCATAGCATAATTTTGATTCAATGAATGTAACTCATTCATCACATGCTGATGATAACCGTGTCCGAGCTCATGGGCCAGTGTCGAAACGTTGGACGGTGATCCGGCATAGGTCATAAAAATGCGGGTCTCTTTGCTTAGACGCAGAGATGTACAAAACCCACCCGGACGTTTGCCTGGACGATCCTCTGCTTCGATCCAGCTTTTCTCAAAAGCCATTTGGGCAAAATCCGCCATTCTCGAACTAAATTTACCAAATTGCTCAACAATCGTTACGGCTGCATCGTCGTAAGGGATTTTAGTAGTCGATGCTCCCAGCGGAGCTTCAATGTCATGCCAGGACAGCTTTTCTAAGCCCAGCAACTTCGCTTTCCGTTCCAAATATTTAACTACAATAGGCTTGGTTTCATTAATCACTTGCCACATCGTATCCAACGTTTGGGCTGACATACGGCTAATTTCCAGCGGTTCCTTAAGCACGTCTGTCCAGCCTCGTTTTTCATATAGTTTGAGACGGAAGCCTGCCAGATGATTCAGTGTATCGGCACAATAGTCCTCTACCTGAGTCCATGCCTCTTCCCAACGTGCAAATACATCTTTACGGACGCTGCGATCTGCTTCGTCCAGCTTATTAGCTGCCTGACCTACAGACAAGTGGACAATCTCACCATTTTCAGGCACAGGGATCGTCATATTTTTGACAATGGTATCATAAAAGTCACCCCAGCCATGGTATCCATCCACTGCCAAATCCAATGCAAGGCTCTCCAGCTCAGGAGCCATTTTTTCACGCGCTTCGTTCCGATATTCAGTCAGAACAAAAGAAATCGGCTTGATCGCTTCACGCTCCATCCACTTTTGCCAAACGTCTTCATTAGTTTGTGCCAGCAAGTTTTGGAAAGCGACTAAAGCACTTTTCCCTTGGGCATACAAAGAATTGACACGCGCCCCCAGTTGAACAGCCAACTTGTCATGCTGATTTTGAGCAGTTAGACAAGATACAAAGGAACCCGCCTGCGATGCTCCATTAAACAGCTCCTGTATGCTATTCAGAACACTATCCAGGCGCTCAGTATCCAACACCGTTTGTGGCACTTTGGCTACTTTAAGCTGAGATTGCAGCTGTTGGACCTTGCTCTCCAGTTCTTCTAAAAATGCATGAAAAGAGGCAGAGGAGGAGCCTCCGCTAAAAATGGATTCCAGATCCCATGTTTGCTTTAACGGTGTTTTCATAATAGTTCCACCTTTCTTTTTTGGCGAATTCATGTGGTTTCATATACAATAAAGCTACATCGTGATGGTGCAATCATTACAATTAGGAGGAAACAGGATGAGACCCTTACAAATTTCGCCGGAAACGGCTGTGAAATTATCCGAAAAACTCGGCATTCCGCTGGAACACCTTATGCATACACCCCAGCACATTTTGATGCAAAAGCTGGCCGAACTGGCTAAAGAAGATACCGCTAACCCGGACGGCGGAGAATCGGACAAATCATGATTCCTTTTGATAAAACCTGGCCTTATGACATTGTCATGGGAGACGTTTATGTACAGTCTTGTCCGTTTTGCAACCATGATAACGTTTTGCTGCCCCTGAAGCCCAAAGAGCTTAAGCTCATTCATGAAGGCATGAAAAAGCTGCTTGTGTTTCCATGCTGCCATAACAAGATTACTTTGGTAGATTGTGACGACGATTATTTGCTGTCAGATACCACATTGCGCCATCATTAATCCGTTTTACAAACAAGGTGTGAACCATGAGCCTAGATTTGGTCATAGTGCACACCTTTATTTCTTCAAGAGGAGCTTGCGTCTTGCATTTCCTCAGGTAACTGGAAGTTTTTTGCCAGCATTTGTTCGCGTAGGACAGACCACTGTTCACGGGAAGCTCTAATCATCGCCGCATCCATAATTTTCTTGTCATTAATGACACGCGAAAACCAGCGCACTGCTTCGTTAAAGTTACCCGTACGTCGATGCAGTTCACCAATCAGGTATAGCAGCTTGGCATTATTCGCACCAACACCCTCCAGCTCATAGACTCGAACGTAAGAATCCAAGCTAAATTTGAGAAAGCGAAGCTCCTGCTCCTCATTTCCCTGGTATCTGTACATCCATGCAATATGCTGCAATAGACTGGCTACTACGCGTTCCTTTTCTCCGATGACCTGTGCACAAAGTAAACCCAATTTGTATGTTTCTAACGCCTCTTCCCAGCTACGATGCCCACCATATTCGCGGGGCTGCCAGCGATTACCGATTTTATCCTTAAATAGCTTGGTTTGCTGATCGCTTAACTGAACAGTAGAGTGCTCTGTCGAGGTAAATCCACAATGAGGACAGACCCGTACGACATAAAAATCCGGATTTTCGTTCTTATAATAAGCACAAAAATCTGAATCGGTACGAATAGCCTTCTTTAGGCTTGGTCTGACACGGGATGTCTGAAATTCTTGTTCGCACTGCGGACAGGCGATTTTGATCTGGTATAACGGTTCAAGTTCCAATGTTTTTACAACCCTCTCCAAAATTCGGCAATCCCCGAAAGCTTACGGGGTATTTACAAAATGATGCGCAGGACCGGACAAACGACTAAGTATGATTGAACGAAGCGGCTCTTCAATTCCCGTATCCGTTAACGCATCTGCCATACAAGACAACCATGCCTCTGCTCGCTCCTCCGTCACGGGAAACTTCATATGTCTTGCACGTAACATCGGATGACCATATGCATCAGAAAAGAGGGATGGCCCTCCAAAAAACTGGCTCAGGAACATAAACTGCTTTTCCTTTACCGGCTCCATGTCTTTAGGAAACAGGGGACTTAACAACGGATCTTTATAAACTCTCGGGTAGAAGGCCTCAATAATAGCACGAATACCTTCCGCACCCCCAAGGTTATCATAAATGCTCAGGCTAGGATTCACTTTTCCTCCAACTTTCTGTGCTATGGTAATAAATATACACTCGTATTATAACAAAAAACAAAAAATGACGCTAAAAATAAGCGTCATTTTATCAATTTAACATATGAAGAGGCTTGCTTCGCTGCACAGAGCTTCGTCATTTCATAAATACAGCTAATAACTCCGCCAATCCTCTTCACCGGGATGGACGAGAGAGGCACGAATTACATACACAAAAGCACATACAAACAGACCGGCAACGATACTCATCCTGATCACTCCATCCTTAAGGTTATGGAATCGTTGTTTTCTTATTTTAACATACTCTTTACAAAAAAACAGCATTCCATGTAATCGTTTTCTTTACTTTTTTGTACTCTTTGTCCATCCCCGACATAGGTATAATAGTACAACTCCAAAGGAGGGGCCTCTATGTCGATGTACCGCCGTTACTCGCTTCCTTTGCTCATTCTTATGCTGTTATTCCTATTCGTGCTTATGGCTGCGTATCCGCAATCTTCTCTGAATGCCGGACTTCGCGGTCTTGCCATCTGGTGGGATGTGCTATTCCCGTCTTTATTCCCATTTTTCGTTATTTCCGAGCTTCTTCTCGGTTTCGGAATTGTTCATTTCATAGGTGCGCTACTGGACCCGCTGATGCAGCCTCTATTTCGTGTACCTGGCTGCGGAGGGTTTGTCGCTGCGGTCAGCTGTGCATCCGGTTACCCTATAGGGGCCAAATTAACCGCTAAGCTGTGGGAGCAAAAATGGATCACACGCATTGAAGGCGAACGTCTAGTCGCGTTTACAACTTCCTCTGATCCGATATTTCTGATTGGTGCCGTTTCTGTTGGCTTCTTCCATCAACCCGAAATTGCACTCGTACTGGGAGCGGCCCACTACGGTGGCGTACTCATCATCGGACTACTCATGCGCTTTCACGGTTCCCGTTCAGAAAAAAACGATATTCGCAGCGAACGCTCTCTACCTCCCCAAAAGGCCTGGTCGAAGTCAGATAGCACCATAACAGCAGCTCGCAATAAGCAGTCTGGACCATTCGTCCAAGCGTTATATGCCATGCATACAGCACGTGTGGAAGACGGCCGCCCGTTGGGTGAGTTGCTTCGTCAGGCGATTGTTTCCTCCCTACGCCTTATTATTGTCGTAGGAGGGCTGGTTGTATTCTTCTGCGTCATTTTAGAAGCTTTGACGAACTCTGGCTTAATGAGCGGGCTTCATCTGCTTACAGCAAGCCTTTTGGCTGCATGTGGGCTTCCTCCTGCACTAACAGAGTCCATCGTTGGTGGTATTTTTGAGGTCACTTTAGGCGCGCAGGCTGCGGGTGAAGCCGCAGTAGCGGCATTACCGTTCAAGGTAGCCGCAGCAGCTTTTGTTCTCTCCTGGGGCGGACTATCGGTTCATGCACAGGTTGCAAGTATTTTAAATATGACGAATCTCCGCTATATGCCATTTTTACTGGCCCGGGCTGCACATGGGATCATCTCCGCATTGCTCGCTCTCGTGTTATGGCGTCCGTTAATGGGACAGGGAAGCTCTCCGGTCTTTTCTCCGGTACACGATATCGCATGGTCCCCTGGCTTCTCGTCTGTCATGCTGCTGCAAAGTCTGCTACTTCTTGCCTGTATGCTGGGCGGAATGCTGGCTCTCTCCGGGTTAAGCGTGGGTACAAGTCGCTTATTCGTACGATTGAGAGGAACACACCGGCAATGAACGATTGTGTTCTTGCTCATAATTGATTATGATCGATATATACCCATGACAAAGGAGCTTTTCATCTTGAGATATTATGTTCTGGATCGCGGGGATCAGCACTCCATGGACTTGAGTCAGCAATTTCACCGTCTTGCCCAAGAAAAGAATTTCAAGCTGGATGCCGAGTCGCCGGAAATCGTCGTGTCTATTGGAGGCGATGGTACGATGCTTCATGCGTTCCATACCTTTATTGACCGCATTCCGGATATTGCCTTTGTTGGTGTACATACCGGTCATCTGGGCTTTTACGCGGATTGGCGTGCGGACGAGCTGGAGGAACTAATCCACCTGATGAGCCAAAACGGTTCTGAGGGACCGCTTAACCCGAGAATCGTGAAATATCCACTAATTGAGTTGGAAATTCACAAGAAGTCAGGCAATGCTTCTTTTATTGCCTTAAATGAGTTTACGTTAAAAGGGGTAGATGGCACAGTCGTTGCCCAAGTAGATATTAACGATATCACCTTTGAAATGTTCCGTGGTGATGGCATATGTGTCTCTACACCATCAGGAACGACTGCCTATAATAAGGCACTTGGCGGAGCAATGGTTCACCCTACCATTGAAGCATTGCAATTGACTGAGATCGCCTCCATTAATAACCGTGTATATCGGACACTGGGATCACCACTGCTATTGCCCAAACATCATCATTGTGATATTTTTTCACGGAAAGACCAGCGTCTTTTACTGACAGTAGATCACCTGAACTTTCCTGTGGATGACTTAATCTCTGTTCGATGTCAGGTTGCAAGTCAGAAGATCAGCTTCGCTCGTTACCGTCCTTTTCCATTTTGGGATCGGGTACGCAACGCTTTCCTCAATTAGAATCTGTAAAAGAGCCGAATTCTGGCTCTTTTTTTAATTTGTCAGGAGGGGGATTAGCTCCATTTTAAAATGTACAAAAAGTTGGTCATAGCATTGGCAGCTGTGAACGACTTACAAACAAAACGGCTCCTGAAAATTCAGGAACCGTTTTGTTGTGGAGATGTGAATGTTTTATTTTTTTTGCTACCTTCAGTTCTTTCGACTTTGGCTGGCGGCTGCGTCTGACGCTGCCCCTCGGATTCACGTGAGATACGAACTTGCCGTCCCTCCCGATTTTCCTTTGGTTGGCGATCATTGCGTGGTCCACGCGATTCCTTTTTATCGAAATTCCCTTGCTGATTGCGCTGCCTACGTGGTTCCCGGGCTTGCTGCCCTTCCCCCGGATTTCGTCCATCCTTTGCTTCACGCGGTTCCCTTGGCTGGCGCGAATCACGTGCTTCACGCTGCCGATTTCCTTCACGCCCTTCTCTGGATGGACGACTTTCGCGAGCTTCACGAGGCTGTCGTTCACGTACTTCCTGAACATCCTTCGGTTCCCTACGTTGCAGCTCGCGCGGTTCACGAGCTTCTGAAGACTGCTCCACTCGTGACTCCTCTGTAGCTGTGGAATCCTGCTGTGGTTGTGGCCATTCCGGTTGTCCAGTTGTAGGTTGCGATCCTTCTTGGCGCTCTTGGGATTCTGACATTTCCGCCTGTTCCCTTTGAGCATCTACCAACTGCTGAATGTCGGGAGGAACGAAGTCATCATTGGTGCCATTCTTATTTTCCACTTCACGGCTTTTTTGCAGCACAAAATAGGCACAGCCAAAATTGCAGTATTCATTAATATAATCGTCCAATACCACAATGGATGTATCCTTATTGGCTTTGGGGTGCCCCTCTCGATAAAACCCCTTCAAACGTAGCTGATTGTAACCCCAATCGCCAATAATGTAATCATAGCGATCCAACACTTCACTATATCGATCACGAAAGGCTTCGGGATTCCACCCGTTCTTGTGATCCTGCAACACTTCATAGTTTTTACCACCGATTTGAAACAAGCTATTCTGACCGCCTTTCCCGGATCAAACCTGCGAAAGGGCGCTTTCTTCCTTATGCTGAGCAGCCGACTTCACCTGCTCATGCGCTTGGTAGGAGCTGCGGACCATCGGACCGGATTCGACGTGGCTGAATCCTCGCTGTAATCCCTCTTCCTTTAACTTCGCAAAATCTTCCGGTGGATAATATTTTTGCACGTATAAATGTTTCTCGGACGGCTGCAAGTATTGACCAATTGTCATAATATCACAATCGACTTTACGCAGATCATCCATGGTTTGTAAGATCTCGTCCCACTCTTCTCCGACACCTAACATGATGCTTGATTTCGTTGGGATCGCCGGATTTAATTGCTTTGCACGTTGAAGCAATTCGAGAGAGCGATGGTATTTCGCTTTAGCCCGAACCTTGTCGGACATGCGTTCCACCGTTTCAATATTATGATTCAGAATATCTGGCTTGGCATCCATGACGATTCGTAGCGACTCCACGTCGCCCATAAAGTCGGGAATCAATACTTCTACACTGCAAAAAGGCAATCGGCGGCGAATCGCACGAACCGTTTCTGCAAATATTGTAGCGCCCCCGTCTTTCAAATCATCGCGGGCCACACTGGTTACGACACAGTGTTTTAAATTCATGTTCTCAGCTGCTTCCGCGACCCGTTCAGGCTCCTGCAAGTCCAGTTCCGTAGGCATTCCCGTATTTACTGCGCAAAAACGACACGCACGCGTACAAATATCACCCAAAATCATAAATGTAGCTGTCCTGTTGGCCCAGCATTCATATATATTAGGGCACCGTGCCTCCTCACATACGGTATGTAATGTCTTGGAACGCATCATGCTCTTGATTTCCTGATAGTTATCGCCTGTCGTAAGTTTAATACGAATCCAGTCGGGCTTAGCTTCCTTCACTTTTTTAGACAATGGCATAGACCTTCTTTCTGATAAGCTTAAGCTGTCATTGCCATACATTATAGCATGAAAGCCATGGAAAAACCTCCATTCATTGTTCCCTTTTTGATATGACATTGATGCCGGAAAAAGTAAACTCTTGAGATGGATAAAAGCGGCGGATATGGCTCAATCTAATCAAAAGCGCCCTAATTACGCTTTGATACGGGCCAAGAATTTACCAGGCGTTAAAGCCTGTTATAGGAGGTCGGTTCACGTGTCTTACCCTACGCGGGCAGTCCGCGCTGTTCGTCTGTTATCGCTGCTGTTGTGCGCTACTACACTGACAACGGCCTGTCCGCTTCCTGCTCATGCCTTTGCCGAGCACACAAAGTCCTCGTCAGCCGGAAATAACATGACAGCAAATGCAGATGCTTCACATGCTTCGTCTTCATTGTATACCTCTAGACTTGCCTTATATCACTCCATCGAAGCCCTGACAGGAGTCCCTTGGTACAGATTGGCTGCCATCGACCAGTATGAACGCACACTTACGGTGGCTCATCCCAAGGATCGCAAGCATGCGGAACGGATCATAGGTATTTATGTGACAGGACCAATATGGTCCGGCCTGTTGAACCCTGATTCAGAGGATCAAAATCCCCGTTCCATTGAACTTTTTTCCGGGCTAGGACAAGACGGGTCAGGCGATGGAATTGCTGACCGCAATAATGACAAGGATTTACTGTTCAGCATCGCTTCTTATCTCGGAAAGTATGGAAATAACGGGGATGAATTTGGGATTGCCGTGTGGGAATATTACCATAACAGTCGTGCGGTTCAAAGAATACAGCAGTTTGCCAAGCTGTATCAGACATATGGCAAGCTCGATCTGGTCAGCCAAGCTTTTCCGCTACCTCTAAGCAGCATTTACAGCTACCGCAGCACTTGGGGAAGCCGTCGCAGCTGGGGCGGCTATCGTATACATGAAGGAACTGATCTGTTTGCTGGATACGGAGTTCCGGTTCGCAGTACCTGCTACGGTGTAGTTGAAATGAAGGGCTGGAATCCCTTTGGAGGCTGGCGAATCGGAATTCGTGATCTCCACAACCGCTATCACTACTATGCACATCTTTCCGGCTTTGACAAAACCGTCCACACCGGAGACATCGTTACACCTGGTCAGACGATTGGCTGGGTCGGAAGCTCGGGCTATGGAAAACCGGGTACCCAAGGCAAGTTTCCACCGCATCTGCACTATGGTATATATCGGGACAATGGCTGGACAGATTGGTCCTTTGACCCCTATCCGTTATTAAGACAGTGGGAACAGAGTGAACGTAAAGCGCTCAAATCAGGAAAAACCAAAGGGGCCTCCTCATAGGTCCCTTTGGTTTTTCCTAAGTATCTCACATCGCCCCTCTTCCTTATGGCGTTGGGGACTGGCTGAGAGAATTTGAGTCTTCCTGTATCTCTGGAACACTTTCAATGCTGGAATCTACAGCGCCGCTGCTCTTTATGGAATGGGAAGGCAGAGCCAGCTGCGGAGCGGTTGCACCATTTTTACCGACAGGTTTACCCTGATTGTCATAGTAGTACATCGGCACGTTGCCCACCACCAGTAAATAAGAAACCGGGATTTCCGTCTCCACAATCTGAGGTTGCATCTCAAACGGTATAACCACAGAAACCTCTGTCGTAATCCGAATGTACACTTCCACCAAGATCATATTTATGCCTGCATCCTGCTGACGTGTATTTAAATCCACCTTGATTGCTCCATGCGGCTCCACCTTTAAAGGGACCTTGGGTCCATAAGCTGCCAGCAGTGGACTACCCAATGCCTGCCCAATCGGAACACTTTCATCAAAATGGCTCATGCTATCCATCGTGGCCTTGACTGCTTTGAGCGTGTCTGACGTAATTTTCATATGCTCCGCATAGTTTAGAACAAATCCAGAGGTTCTCCCTTGTGTATCCGTTCTCCATTCAATTAGGTTATCAGCAGTCTTCCCCTGCTCTACCTGCGCAGTAATTGCTGAATTAATAGCCTCTGTCGCCATTTGTTTGACCCGCACTTTGGCCAGATGCATCATGGGTGGCTTCAAATGCTGTTCCACATAAGCAGCCACTTGTACGATTCCTACTAGCAGCGCCAATGCCACAATGAGCCACATCCTGCGTCTACCACGTCGCCTTCTGTTCGGTCTGCTGTGCCATTGCGGTTTTCTATTCATTCTGATCCCCCCGCAGCGATGAGCTTACTTTACAAGGATATGCCGCAAATAAACGAAAAAGAAGCCGCCCGTCCGGCAGCTCCTCTTGGGGGTAAACATATATAATTTCAACTGCGATTCAACTCAAACTCATTTGAAAATGTGGTCAATCTTTTCGATATCGGCCTGACTCAGCTGAACGTCCAATGTTTTCAGATTCGCCAGAACCTGCTCCGGTCCCTTCGCGCCTGGAATGAGGGCATCGATCGAATCGCGGGTCAAATACCATGCAAGCACCACATGCGCAATCTCTGCATTCAATGCATTGGCAATCTCACGTACCTGCTCCACTTTGTCCAGATTACGTGCAAAGGCATCTCCCTGGAACAAAGGATCCTTCGCTCTGATGTCCGTGAAGGTCATGTCTTTC
The DNA here is from genome assembly GCF_050482105.1 of Paenibacillus jamilae. Lineage (GTDB taxonomy): Bacteria > Bacillota > Bacilli > Paenibacillales > Paenibacillaceae > Paenibacillus > Paenibacillus jamilae_B. The sequence goes on from NZ_JBCNHI010000009.1 coordinate 142,305, forward strand.
GTATACTTACCACCTAACAGTCCCGAAGCTAGTGGGAAATAAGGCACAAATGAAATACCATTTTCCTTGGTATACGGCAGCAGATCCTTCTCGGCTTCCCGTTGAAACAAATTATAGTGGGATTGAAGCACATCTACATAGCCGTCACTATTCGCATCCTTAAGTTGTTCAATGGAAAAGTTAGATACACCGATAGCTTTAATTTTGCCTTCGTCCTTGAGCTTCTTCAATTCTCCGACTGCTTCTGCCTTCGGCGTAGCTTCATCTGGGAAATGGATATAGAACAGATCAATATAATCTGTTTGTAATCTTTTCAGACTGGATTCGACGGATTCACGTAAAAAAGCAGGCGAGTTGTCAAAAACAACCTCTCCGTTTACAAATTTATGTGCCCCCTTGGTCGCAAGGACAGCTTCCTCACGCTGGCCGCGCTCTTTAAGCACCTCACCGATCAACCGCTCTGAGTGCTCAGGCCCATAAATAAAAGCTGTATCCAGAAAATTGATGCCGTTATCCAAAGCTGTGCGAACGACTTCTTTGCCCGTTTCATCGTTCAAACCGGAAAAAAGATTATGTCCTCCTACCTTATTCGCACCCAAACCGATTGGTTTTACATAAAGATCAGTTTTGCCAATACGCACTTGCTCTGCCAATTCACGTCATCTCCTTTTCGAAAGTTACTTCCATTTTATTATTAAATTCCAAAAAAAGCAAAGTGCGTACCTGGCTGCTGTTCTTATCCCTTGATCCCCGTTAAGGCAATGCCTTCCATAAAATATTTCTGTCCTATGGCAAAAAGAATGATAGCCGGCAACACGACAATTAAAGAAGCGGCCATCAGAACACCCCATTGCGCTGAATATATTCCCTGAAACTGCTGTAGCCCAATCGCCAACGTAAATTTGCTTTCATCATTAAGATAAACGAGCGGCCCCATAAAATCATTCCATGTGTTCAAAAATGTAAACAATCCGATGACTAAAATCGCGGACCGGGACAAAGGTAAAATAATGCGAGTAAAGATAGTAAAATGGTTGCCCCCATCCACAAATACAGCTTCATCCAGCTCTCGCGGAAGAGTCATATAAAATTGTCTGAGCAAAAAGATATTAAAAACGCCTCCACCAAAAAACGAAGGTAACACCAATGGAACATACGAATTAACCATGCCTAACGCCTGCCAACCAATAAAAGTCGGAATTAGCGTGACCGCAAACGGCAGCATCATGCTGCTTAACAACACGGCAAATACCTTATCTCTTCCATTCCATCTCATTCGCGCAAAGCTATAGGCAGAAATAGTACTCGACAGAAGTACACCGGCTAAAGTACCTGCTACGACGATAAATGTATTTACAAAATAGCGACCAAACGATAGCTCTTCAAACGGCTGCAAAAAATTTTCAAGTACAAATGGCTCCGGAATCCATTTCGGCGGGATTAAAAAAATCTGACTTAAATCCATCATGGAGCTTCTCACCAGCCAGTAAAAAGGAAACATGCAAAAAAGTGACCCCACAATGAGCACCGTATAGAGTAAAATCCTGCCCCAACTCAAACCACGGCTTTTCATCCTCATGCCCCCCCGCCTTCGTAGTACACCCATTTTCGGGCTGTCTTGAATAGAAAGGCAGTGAAGATCAAAACTACAATAAAGAGCACCCATGCAATCGCACAGGCATAACCCATATTCGAAAAAGTAAATGCCTCGCGGAATAAATAAAACGTGTAGAACAAGCTGGAATTGTTAGGTCCGCCCTGAGTCATGACGTAAGGCTGGACAAATACCTGAAATCCACCGATGAAGCCCATAATCGTATTAAAGAAAATAGTGGGCGATGTCAACGGTATCGTAATATAAACAAGCTTATGAAGAGCGTTCCCACCGTCAATTTCAATGGCTTCATAATAGTGCCTAGGTATGTCTTGTAGGCCAGCCAAAAAAATAATCATAGTCCCCCCAACGGTCCACAAACTCATTAAAACCAGTGTAGGAACTACCGACCCTTCACTATAAATCCATTGACTTTCCGGCAAATGCAGCGTGCGCAGCACCACATTCAGCAAGCCAAGATCCGGATCAAACAGCCACATCCAGATCATAGACGATGCGATGAGCGGCACAATCGTAGGTAGATAAAAAACGGTCCTAAAAAAAGCCAACCCCTTTACCTTTTGATTGAGCAATATGGCCAAAAAGAAAGCCACAATAATTTGTAGGGGCACACTCAGAAACACATAATAAAACGTAACCCCAAGGGATTTATAAAAAAATTGATCTGTACCATCAAATAAGTGGACGTAATTATCCAGACCAATAAAATGGGCCTGTGAAGCAACCTTGTAATCGGTAAGACTGAACCAGAGACTAGCGAACATCGGTCCCAGCACAAAGATGACAAAGCCGAGAATAGCAGGGGCGGCGAAAAGCCACCCCAACCCATTTTCCCTCTTACGAATCGAAGATAACGATTGCATTCTATCCCTCACTTTCTGTCACTGCCTTCACCTTATTCTTTCGGGTATGTCCCCCTAAATTCAGCATTCGCCTTGGCGGAAACCTCCTTAAATGCTTGCTCCACCGTTTTCTTGCCCAGCCATACTTGATCCAGCGCCGGGTTAATAATCGCATTGATTTTTTCCGAATTTTTCAGATAGTAGTCATAAGAATTGACACCGTTATGCAGCGTTTGGTTCATGACAGCATCACGATATCCGTCAGCATGGCCTGGCTTGACATCTGCCCATTTGCTAATCAAGTCTGGTTCGGTGTACCACTTTTTCATGACAGGCATCCACAATCCGCTGGAATGCATGTCAAGCCCGCTTTCAGCATCCAGCAAGAATTTATAAAACATCCATGCTTCTTTCGGATGTTTGGTTTTGGCAGAGATCACTTCCGGTTCGCCAAACAAGATCGTTTTGCTGCTTTTCAGTTTGGGTAATACGCCCACACCAAAATTCACCTTTGATTCTCCAAGATCCAATTGGACCCACTGCCCATCCAGATCCATTGCTACACGTTTGCTTTGCAATGCTACGGCCGGAGAAGGGATATTTTTGGACTGCGTGGGTGACGGCGCCACATGATACTTGTTGATCAGATCCGCCATCTTTTGCACGGCTTCAATCACATCAGGGTTTTCAAGATTAAGCGAGTCCCCTTTGTCTGAAATAACGCTTGCGTTGTTGGAAGGAACTAGCAGATGCCATATCCATGTGTCAAACCGAACTCCATACTGTTTGATGTTACTTGCATCGAAATTAGGGCTGAGCGCATTATTTCCCGCTTTATCGATGGTGAGCTTTTGTGCTGTCTCTAAGAACTGTTCCCATGTCCAAGCCTCTTCAGCTTTGACTGGCGGCAAGGCAACACCAGCCTCATCAAACAAATCCTTGTTGTAATAAAGCGCAAAGGCTTCCTCAGTCACCTTGATCCCTGCCACTTTATCCTTATCCCAATAGATGACTGAATTAGGAATGAGACTCTCCTTCGTTAGCTCCTTATCCTCCTTCAAAAATTCATTTAAATTATATAGTTTGCCTTGTTCAGCCCATTGCAGAGCCTGTGCTTTATAAATAGGAAATACATCTGGTGCCTGATTGGCGGCAAACATCGTCGTTAATTTGGTGACGTAATCCCCGGGGATGTGCATATAGTTGATTTTGATCCACGGATATTTGTCTGTGAATTTTTTGGCAATCTCCTGTTGAACCTTCTTCTCATTGGTGCTCCCCCAACTGGCATAGGTCAGTGTCACTTGCTCGTGCCCTTGTAAATCTACCGGCTTACTGCTGCTCTCATTTGAACTACAGGCTGACATCAGTCCAACGACCAAGCACATGCAGACGATCCATAACTTTCGTTTTAACATGAGTAACGCCCCCAAACCGTTTATTTTTTTATCTTTTCGTTTGTTGCTTCGTCACTAAATTTATTCTAGCAAACGCTTACATTTTTAATAGTCGTACTCTCATTGGATTGGTGTCATTTGATTAGATCTATGCATTTCTCCGATTCGGATCAGGACAAATGTCCCTTTATCTTCTGGTGAGTGGAGCGCAACCCCATATTCCATCCCATATAACAGCCGTACTCTTCTGTCTACATTTTTAATGCCCGTTGACCGGATTTCTCCAGCTTGAATGCGGCGTATATGATCTTCTTGAATTCCTAATCCATTATCCTCGACTTTAAAACACACCAATTGCTTTTCGACCCAGGCTGTGATCTTAATCCGACCACCTGATTCCATTTCGGCGAATCCGTGAATAATTGAATTCTCCACAAAAGGCTGCAAGAAGAGTTTGGGAACCTCCATCTGAAGTAAAATGGGATCAATATCATACTCCACTGTGAACTTGTTCTCAAAGCGATTTTGCATAATATAAATGTATTTTTCCAGCCAATTCAGATCGGTTTCCAGGCTCCAGGTCTCGTTTTTGTTTCGAGTCGTAATTTGCAGCATTTCCGCCAGACTAATGATCAATCGGCCCAATTCCTGTTGTTTATGTTCTAGTGCGATCCAATACATTGTCGTTAAGGTGTTATACAAAAAGTGGGGGTTAAGCTGTAAATTAAGTGCCATTAATTCCGACTCTTTGGCTCGCAGACGTGATTTGTAATTTTCTTCGATCAAATCTTTAATTTTCTCATTCATTTGATTAAATCGGATCACCAGGTCCCCCAATTCATCATAGCCGCGTTCAGGAATTCGAATATCAAAATGTCCCTTCTCCATTACCTTCATTGCCTGTTTCATATCCGTGATGGGCTTACTGATGTATACCGACAGCAAATAAGCAAGGATGACAGCAATGAGCATCATAAAGCCTAAAAAGAACAAGGTGTAGGTACGAATCGTAGACAAATGCCCCAGTACATCTTCCATGGGAATGGCTATATATGATACCCAGCCCGTTGTCTTCATCGCTTCGTAAACCAGTAGTATACTTTGCCCCTTCACGTTTACCATTTTTGTCCCTTGTTCCGAAGTAATGGCATTCTTTAGCCAATCCGCCACGGGCTCCCCCGCTTTTTGCTGTCGATCTGAGCTCATGACTATCCCGTTGTTATCGTGAATCATACCGTAGGATAGATGTGCAAATCCGCTGCGGGCTGCATAATCTTCAAAACCGTCCTTTAACAAATCAGGCCGGAAATTCAATATAAGTATAGGCTTTTCCCTTCCTTCAGGAAGCGTATGGAAGGTTCCAACATCATCTAATGCGGTCAAATGAAGCTGCTTCACCACAGCAAATAAAGAACTAAAATCATAGGAACCTTGTTTTAAATCCTGCTGATGAAAGGTGTCGGCATACGAATAGGCAGGAATCCACCTGGTAGCCCCCTCGGCTTGTACCGCCGTTGTCGCCAAAGGAGAAGAATAGAACGGCAGAACGGGAATATACATGCGCTCTGTACTTCCGTATGCATACTTTTGCGTCATAATCTGAGAAGCGTACACTTCCTCCATATTGCCAAAGTATCTGTACAAAATTTTCGTAATGCTCCGATCAGCTCGTAAAAGCGATGAAGAATCCGTAGTATCCACGTCTGTAATGGTCTGTAAAAGATCATGATCAATTGGAATCATATCCACAGTTTTTTGAATAGCTATCAACTTGTTATCCAGCAGCTGGTTATTACTACGCAATACACTTGTAACGCTATCTGTTACGTTTGCAGTAATATTCCGCGCACTGGTTTCGAAGTAGACAAAGCCCAGGATCAAAACGATAAAACCAGACAACAAAAAATAGGACAGCATCAACTTCGTACGAAAGCTACTGTCCAAAAATTTTTGATATATATATTTGACTTGGCGCATTGTATCTTCCTTTCACCTAACGATTAAATGAATTTCCTGCGAAACTCCTCGGGTGTGTGCATTACGTTTTTTTTGAACACTTTAAAGAAGTACTTGATATCTTTATAACCAACCTGTCTACTAATTTCTACGACCTTGGCATCTGTATGCAGCAGTAAGTGCTGAGCCTTTTGCATTCTCAGCTTCACCATATATTCCGTGAACGAAAGCCCAAAATAGTTTTTGAACAGAATGCTAAAATAGGACGCATTATAGTGAAAGCGCCGGGCGACAATCTCCAGACTTAGGTCTTCATGTAGATGTGCATCCAGAAATTCCTTGCATTTTTTCATAATGGATTCACCTTTGGAGCTGCCGTCAAGCTCAAGAATCAGCCCTTTTAACCATGCTGTAATACAATCTTCAAGATGCGAAAGACATGGGGTCTCTTCGACAGCTCGGTTCAACTGTTCCGAGTAACGTGAGAAGACTTCCTCACTCCACCCTATATTTAACCGTGGTAAACGAACCAGCAGCAGGTGTGTCAATTTAGCTTTAAGTGCATCAGGTGGGGGATACCCTTGTGTCATTCGTCCAATGAAATGGTGCACCTCGTCCAATAGCTGATTAAGTTCTCCATTGGAGATAGCGCTTTCAATGGATTTCAGAAAAACCATTTGTTCGTGAGTGCTCACTTCCTGTACCGGCTGTTCATCGTCTGAAACGACAAGGTTCAGACATCTGATATGAGGCGTATAAAAACGCATGGAGATAAGGCGTGCGGCCTTTTCGTGAGATTGGCTTAATTGCATTTCATCAAAACCAAAAGGCTGACCCCAAGCAAACCAAATAGGGATAGCTTGCTGCTGCTCCACCTTTTTCAGTCCAGCTTGAAGTGTGCTTTTGGCCTCTCTGCCTTCAGCCCTATCCCTCCAATTCACCACAGCGATCACGTGGTCTTTATCAGTTTCAAGAGGGAACACGACAGAAGCTGCCCACGGCCGCAATATTTCAACCACCGTGTTTCGTAGCTTAGAATTCCACGCATATATATCCTCCGGGCGGGATGCAGATGCCCCTAATGCGAGGACCTCTCCTACCCCCTGCCATCCAAAGTGACTCTTTAATAAGCTTTTCTCGTTAGGCTGTAACTTGTCTGTCACGCATCTGCTAAACAAATGCTCCACAAAGGCAGGCATACTCTGCTCGATCTGATTTAGCGCTGTTCGATTTTCACCGAGTGCTCCCTGCTCTTCTACAATGATCTTCTCCATTTGTTGAATCACTTCAACAAGCTGCTGTGATTGCACCGGTTTCACCAAATAATCATTCGCTCCGTACCGTACCGCCTGCTGTGCATAGCTAAACTCCTGGTAGACTGTCACTAAAATAACTTTGGTCTCATGCTGACCCGATGTTCTCAATTGTTGAAGATATTCAATTCCATTCATAATCGGCATTTGAATATCTGTAAAAACGATCTGGATCGGTTGGGATAACGAAATGGTCAAAGCATCTTTTCCGTTCTTGGCTTCCCATACCTCGTATTCTGGACGTAAATCCCGGACCATGGCAGCCAACCCACGACGCTGTCTAGCTTCATCATCTACAACAAGCACTCCCAGCGGGATCGAATTCACAGACTCCCCTCCTGTCGGTCTTATACACGGATGTTTTTTTCAGTATAACACTTACAGGCGGGGACTCCTCCTATTTTCTTTTTCGCTTCATACTACGAATGGTTGTTTTTGTGGCCTGATCCACCCGGTATGATTCTGTGATTTTTTGCAGAGCTTTATTGAAAGTAAAATCGTCTAATGTATTATGACTTAAATACGCCGTTGTTACCTCGGGCAGCTTGATATAACAGATAGATATCGCCCATGCTACCGCCATTTGTACATAATAATCTTCCCGATGGGTCTGATCTAGCAAAGCAAGCACCCGGTTAATATACTGTTCCTCAATATAAAAATTCAGCAGCATAACCACCCCAAACCGAATCTCATATTCTTTCTTAGAAAACAGATAGGGCTGAATAAAATCCCATACTCTTTCTTTATGTTGCTTCGTAACTTTCAATCCGGCACAGAAACTGTCACATACGGACCAATTATCAATTTTAGGAACAAACTTGGCGGTATAACTCAAAACTTCCTCAATATCTGCTTTTACAGAACCAATTACCATACCTTGCAGCATCACTTCTTCAAAGTGTTCACTTTCAGCGGTCTCCAGATAGAGACGCCAATCTCCTTTGGCAATATTTTGAGCCAGCTTACGCAGCACTGGCAGACGCACACCCAGCACATTATTAATCGTTGGAAGCAATGCAGCTGTAAATTTCTGAAAATCTGTATCCACATGTGACAATATCTGTTCTCTGATGGTCTTCTCCATATTTTCCACTCCCTGTTTGTTAACGAAATGAAATGCTCCACAAATAAATGGAGGCCACTGAACCATAGGGTGAATAAACCCGGCGATATTCCTCAAATTGCTGTTTGGTCAATGTATCTAAATGGTACAGCTTCATCATTCCCCGCCGAATAGCCATATCGCCCCAACTGACGACGTCTGGACGTTCCATGCAATTAATCAGCATCATTTCAGCCGTCCAAGGCCCTATCCCTTGCAGCGAGGATAATTTCTGGATCACCTGTGTATCGGAAAGCTCATACAACTCCTGTAAATCCAACGCTCCCTGCTCAATCGTTTGGGCTATATTCAGGATACATGCTGCCTTTTTCATGGTGATGCCACAGTTTTGAATGTCCTGAGCTGTCTGAACGGCTATGTTTTGTGGAGTGATCGCTCCTAATTTCTGTTGCATCCTTGTCCATATGGTCTGAACCGCCTTGGCGGAAATAAGCTGCCCCACAATCGCATGAACAAGCGCTGCAAACAGGTCGGGGATGATTACGCGTTCTACCTTGCCCATTTGCGTTATAGCTGTACCAAGTACAGTATCTACCGTCTTCAGGTAGTTGATTTCCTTTTCACCATAGTCAAAGTTTTTGGTCATTACCATTTCCATTGCTTCTTCCGCCCCCTTGTAAGGTGAACTCTTCATTTAATGGCATAGTTGCTTACATATCAGGGTTCGAATCCTTCTTTGCTCACATAGAGCTGTTCTTTCGGAAAGACTTGAAGAAAACGCTCATAAACCACCTTATATGCAGCAGGGTGATACCATTCTTCCAGCCCCAATAACTCGTACAGCGCACCCATTTTCAAGCTACGCGTCCGCCTTCCCCCGCTGCCGTCTCCCATAAAATAATCATCTATACAGACGCGGTTGACCAAAGGCATGAGCTTGTCTGCAAAATGCTCACTGCTTGGCAGCATCGGAGCAATGGTAGCTTGCGTCGGTACACCTGCCTCTTTTAAAAGTTGCAGCGTTTGGAGACGAGCCTGAATGGGAGGTGCTTCCGGGGTGAAATGTTTGCGTATATCCTCGCGGTCTGTTTCTACCGTGATGCTCACACGTACACGTTCTTTCAATTGAAGCAATAAATCAATATCCCGTCGTACAAGCGGACTACGCGTCTGTACAAAGAGAAAATCCGGCGGATCTTCCACCATCACTTCTAGCAGAGATCGGGTCACCTCTTCTTTGTACTCGGCCGGCTGGTAAGGATCTGTGCTTGACGACATAAAAATCGTGACTTTACCCTTGGATTTGGCCCTGCGAAGCTCCTTGCGAAGAATATCTGCCGCCTCTTTCTTAATATCAACCCATGTTCCCCAAGCTTCCTTCCGAAACGTAGAGACTGGCAATTGGCGTACATAACAATACGAGCACCCAAAGGTACAGCCGGTATACGGGTTCAACGAGTGTGTATACCCTGACAAGAAGCCGGTCCCTTTATTCAAAAGAGTCTTGGGGGATTTGTAATACTCATTTTTCATACCTGACCTCACTACTATATTGGTTTGTGTGTGCGATTCTTTTCAAGCTGCAAAAGCTTCACCTTCATGTCCAGACCTCCACGATACCCAGTTAAAGCTCCATTCTTACCAATGACCCGGTGACAAGGGATGGTGACCAAAATCGGATTAGCACCGATAGCGGTACCTACCGCACGAACAGAGTTCGGTTTTTGAATCACGTTGGCAATGTCTGAATAGGATTGTGTCTCCCCATACGGAATATTACGCAGCGCGTTCCATACAGCCATTTGAAATGCAGTTCCATGAAAGTCAAAGGGGAATGTAAAATGTGTGCGCTCCCCTTGGAAATATTCAATCAACTCCTTGGCATAGAGCTGTAAAATGGTATCCTCTTCAACTAAAGGACTGCCGGGAAATCGACTTCCTGCCCATACAATCAATTCCTCAACAGTTTGATTAAGCGAACCAACATAACATAATCCTTCCGATGTAGCTGCAATGTATAAATTCCAATCCTCATGTGCCAATAATGACCAATAGATCGTTTTATTCATTTGATATACCATGCTGTGTATCTCCTTTTTGAGTTGCTATGGATTCGAGTTGGCGGTACTGGAGCGGGGTGTAGCCTGTATTCTTTTTAAATAACGTAATGAAGTAAGGTGTATTGGTCAGACCTACGTTCTCCCCCACTTCCGCTACAGATTGATGCGAGCAAATAAGCAGCTTCTTCGCTTGTTTCAACCTCGTACGCTGTATATATTCCATCGGAGTTACATGCATGATTCGCTTGAAGGTACGATGTAAATGATACGGACTTCCATGACTGATCTCTGCCAGGACGTGCAATGTCAAGTCCTTCATATAATTCGAATCTACGTATTCTGTAACTCCTGCGATCCAGTCATGATCAGGCAATCGTTGTCCTGTCGGTTTACATCTTTTGCATGGACGAAAATGCTCAGCCAAAGCTTGCTCTGCTGATATGAATAAACGAATGTTCTCTCTTTTAGGAGGGCGGGATTTGCAGGAGGGGCGACAAAATATTTTCGTTGTCTTCACAGCATACAAAAATACCCCGTCATAAGACTTGTCGTTTTCTACAATAGCTCTCCACTTCTCATCTGTTATGCATAAATCGGATGTGCTCATGTTAATCCCCTCTCTTGTGCAACATACCCTTCCTCGCACCTAAATTATAAACTAAATTGTGAACATATGTACCCCTCTTGGAATGTAAAGGCAAGATAACGAAAAAAAGATGACTCCACAAGGAGCCATCTTTAAATGTAGTAATCTATCTTATTTAGGCTTGAAGCTTATCCGGTTTAACCGTGATCGTCAACTCATCTGAAGAAAGCTGATATTCCCGTGACCAATAATCTGCATTTGAAATTCCCGCCTGTTTCGGATCAAATACCGGGTCTAGCCCTTGCCCCCGCTGCTGCTCGTAATCCTTGAGCACGAGAAGCGCAGGCTTGGCCAGGAGGATCATAGCAATCAGATTGACCCAAAGCATAATACCGACGCCCATATCCCCTAGTGTCCACGCCAAGGCCGATTCTTTGACGACCGTTCCATAAAACGTCGAGCCCAGAATCACCAACTTTAACAGGAACATAGGCCATTTGGCTTTACGGTCGGCAACCAGGTAAGCCATATTCGTTTCAGCGATGTAATAATACGCAATAATGGTGGTAAATGCGAAAAAGAACAAGGTTATGGACAAGAGACTCGAGCCAAAACCCGGGAATACCGATTCAATAGCAGCCTGTGTATATTGGGTTCCTTCTTCAACACCCGGGAGATGCTGCACAATATAACCCCCATCTGGTCCCTTCACGTTGTACATACCTGTAAACAAAACCATAAAAGCCGTAGACGTACAGACTAAAAAAGTATCTACATATACGGAAAAGGCCTGAACGAGCCCCTGTTTTGCCGGATGGGACACTTCTGCGGCGGCGGCTGGATGTGCACCAGAGCCTTGTCCCGCTTCATTAGAATAAATGCCTCGTTTTACACCCCAAGCAATGGCTGTCCCTGCTATACCGCCGAACACTGAATCTACACCAAAAGCACTGCGAAAGATCAGGGCAAATACCTCGGGAAGCGCAGTAATGTTCGTTATCATAATATAGAAAGAGACAAGGATGTAGCCCAGTGCCATAAACGGTATGACAACCTGAGCCACATTGGCAATTCTTTTTACACCGCCAAAAATGATAAGCGCCAGCAACACGACTACTAATATCCCAGAAACCTTCATATCCATACCAAACGAACTATGAAAGGCTACGGCGATGGAGTTCGATTGAGTTCCCGGCATCAACAAACACATAGCGACCAACGCTACTACCGCAAAAATAATGGCAAACCATTTTAAGCCTGTTCCTTTTTCAATATAAAAAGCCGGGCCGCCTCGGTACTGACCATCACGCTTTACCTTATATACCTGAGCCAGTGTAGATTCAACAAACGCAGTGGCCGACCCGATAAAGGCCATGACCCACATCCAAAATATCGCCCCAGGCCCCCCCATACCGACTGCCAATGCAATCCCAGCAATGTTCCCCGTCCCTACACGTCCCGATAGCGCCATCGTAAAGGCTTGAAAAGAAGAAACGCCTGCCTCTGAGCTTTTTCCTTTAAAGACGAGGCGAATCATCTCTTTGAAATGCCTGATTTGTAAAAATCGAGTCATGATCGAAAATAATAGCCCCACGCCCAAACAGACATATACCACTGGATTGCTCCAAATGACGCCATTTACTGCCTCTGCCCACTTCTCTAACATTCCTTGCATTTCCCCCTGATCCATCAATTCATCTAGTCTGTGTTTTCAGAAAATTTGCATAATTACAAAAAATTATAGATTAGTTTTCACAACCGTACAAGCTAATTTAATTGACATATTGTCAATTACAAATAGACGTATTCGCTACATCATAAGACGACAAAAAAGCTCTGATGATCCGTGAATGTGGATCATCAGAGCTTGGTCCTTACTTAAGATATTCAGGCGTTGCCTGCTTGCTCATTTGGAGCGCTAGACAATTTCAACAACGGTGCCTGCTCCGCTACCTGCCCTTGAGGGATGGGGAGGATTTCCGTATATTCAGAAGTATTTGTGATGATAACTGGCGTAATCGTAGGATAACCCTCTGCCTTGATCTGCTCTACATCAAATTCGAGTAGCAGATCTCCTGCCTTTACTTGATCGCCTTCTTTGATATAGGAAGTAAAATGCTTACCGTCCAGCTTAACCGTATCTACTCCGACGTGAATTAGAACTTCTGCACCATGATGCGAAACCACTGCTAGCGCATGCTTTTTCTTGAACGCTACAGTAATGGTTCCGTCGAACGGAGCTACGACTCTGCCTGTTGTCGGCTGGATGGCGATACCTTTACCCATAGCTTCCGAAGCAAACGCAGGATCGGGAACCTCCGACAGAGCGACCACCGTTCCTTCAATCGGGCTTAATACCTCTTCATTAGAAACGGCAACCGTAGAAGTCGATTCTTTAGCCGAATGGTCAGTGGTTTCTTCCTCTTCAACTGGATCTTCGAAACCTAAAATATAAGTCAAGATGGCCGAAACCAAGAATGAAACAGTAATCCCTAGAATCAATCCCGGGAAGCCTTGTCCGCCTGGACCGTAAAAGATCGGCAAGGTCAGCAATCCAGGTGCGCCGGAGGCGAATGCTTGCGTCCCCGCTTGGCCGATAATGGCACCACCGATAGCACCACCGATTATACCTGCAATAAACGGACGTTTCAGCGGCAGCGTAACCCCATAGACCGCTGGTTCTGTGATACCAAACAACGCAGTAAGTGTAGCGGAACCCGCCAGCGTTTTCAGCTTTTTATTTTTCGTTTTCAGCATGACGCCAAACGCTGCGCCGGTTTGAGCAAAGACGGAAGCCGAAGCAGCAGGCTTAATGCCATCCCGGCCGTTAACAGCAATGTTATTAATAAATACAGGTATAAGACCCCAGTGAACACCGAAAATAACGAGCAGCTGCCAGCAGGCACCAAGGATTGCTCCAGCGAGCAGCGGACTAAAGCTGAACGCAGCAACGAGTGCGGTAGCGATTGCGTTGCCCACATACACTCCGACTGGACCAAAGACCATCAGAGTCAGTGGAAGCATAACTACAAGTAGAATTAAAGGTGTAATAAAGTTTTTGACGCTCTCATGAATCACGCGATTGCACCATTTTTCCAGCTTACTCATGACGATAACGGCTAAAATAATTGGAATAACGGTAGACGAATAACTCATCATCACGACGGGAATCCCGAAGAAATCGGTAGGCGTGCCTTCCGTTTTCAGCGTGACAATGGTTGGGTAAAGCAGCCCTCCGGCAATGGTCAGAGCAACGAAGATGTTACCTCCGAATTTCCGTGCCGTTGTAACCGCTAACAAGAGAGGCAGGAAATAAAACAAGCTGTCGGCCGCAGCATACAAAATTATATAGGTCGTGTCCTTCGGCACCAACCAGCCGAGGTTGCTCGCAATCAGCAGCAGGCCTTTCAAAATACCAGAACCCGCCATAACTCCGAGCAATGGTGCAAAAATGCTGGAAATTACGTCGATGACAGCGCCAAATCCTTTTTTGCCTTTAGCTGAATTCTCTTCTTTTCCAGTTTCATTTAAAATGTTGGATACTTTGCCGATGGCACTATATACTTCTGGTACTTTGTTGCCGACCACAACCTGGAACTGGCCACCGCTCTGCTTGACCGTAATAATTCCATCGGTTTTCTCCAGCTTTGCCTTGTCTGCTTTCGCATCATCTTTTAGCACAAAACGCAGGCGGGTGGCGCAGTGTACGAGCGATACTACATTTTTTTCACCGCCTACCAGGTGCACAATTTCTTTAGCTAGTTTTTCATAACTCATGATGGACACCTCCATGTTCTAAGGGGCTTTTTACATATTTAGGCACACAAAAAACCTAAGCCTTGAAAAATGGTGGGCACTTGAGTCCCGCAATTTTTCATGACTTAGGTTTTGCCTGCATAACCAGTAACAATCCCAGTTAAAACTTATTAAATTCCTGTTGCTCTCATAATACATTTAATCTGCCATATTTGTCAACAAAAACATTTAAAGATATATTTTTGATTCTTTTTCGAATAAAGAGTTTGGCTTACCTGTTCACCACTCGTTCAATATGCACAGTCAAATACAGCTTTTCTTCGTTCGTCAATTCGTGATCGTATTCTTTTTTTACAAAGGTTCCGATTTTCTCCGTACAAGCGGCCGCTTCCTTGTGCTTTTCCTTAATCATGTCATACAAATGATCATAGTTATTTTCATAGTGATTTCCCTTAAATACGCGCTGGGCAAAAAATTTCAGATGCGTAATAAAGCGGAAATAACTCAAAGAATCCTCGTCAAAATCAACCTTAAAATGATACTTTGCGATATTGATAATTTGCTGGATAAACTTCGTAATACTCATGGTCGTAATGACTTCCTCGTTCATTTCAGCATTCACGATGTGAAGGGCAATATAAGCGGCTTCATCCACAGGTAGTTCAATACCGAGCTTTTGTTTGATTTGTTCTAGCGTTCTCAGACCAATCGCGAATTCTTCTTTGTATAGCTGCTTGATTTCCCACAATAATGCGTTTTTAATTTCCAGGCCTTCCCGGTATCTTTCAATAGCGAAATTAATATGGTCGGTCAGAGAAACATAAATATTTTCGTTCAGCTTTCTGTTCAGATTATGCTTGGCGTCATTAATGACTTCCTCCACAATCACGATCAAATCCAGCGGTACCTCACGCAGCAGCATTTTGAAGTTATCGGATGTCTGCTTGTTTTTCAGCGCAAATACCTTCTGAATTCTGGTTTCATCTACTGTGTCTCCAGGCTTTTTCTTAAAAGCAATCCCCCGTCCCATGACCACGAGTTCTGTACCGTCTGTCTGGTAGACACTAATTACATTGTTGTTGATGACCTTTGCTATATTCATCTCGATCCCCCGTTCCATATGCCAGCAAGAGCCACTCATGCTCCATCCACTTTTTTGCAAACAAAAAAAACCGAAGCACGCCAAATAAACAAGACTGCAAAATCCGCTTATTCGTGGGCTTAGGTTTTGCCTGCTATGCAGTAACAATCCTAAAAATGATGGAATTGCGTCAAGTATAGCCTGAAAAGGAACGATTGTCAACGCTTTCAATTGGGAAACAAGGATCGGAAATTCCCGTTGATTGAGGACATCCGATCCTATTTTCTTGTCGTACGATTATTCGCCGAGATTTTCACCGTCGGAATGAATTACGTTTTTATACCAGTCGAAGCTTTTCTTTTTAATACGCTTCAACGTACCGTTGCCTTCATTGTCACGGTCTACATAAATGTAACCATAGCGTTTTTTCATTTCTCCAGAGGAAGCACTGACAATGTCAATAGGTCCCCAACTGGTGTAACCGATAATTTCGACGCCGTCTTGAAGAGCCTCACCCATTTCGGCAATATGTCGCTTGAGATAGTCGATTCGGTAATCGTCATTCACTTCTCCTTCAGGTGAAACCACGTCATTGGCACCAAAGCCATTTTCCACTACGAAAAGAGGCTTTTGGTAACGGTCATGCAATTGGTTGGCTGTGATGCGGAATCCTTTTGGATCGATCGTCCAGCCCCATTCGGACTTATCCAAATATGGGTTGGCCACGGAGCCGAATACATTACCGCTAGTCATATTTTTGACAACTTCCGGGTCTGTGCTGGTTGTCCGGCTCGAATAATAGCTAAATCCGATGTAATCAACGGTATGATCCTTCAAAATGGCTGCGTCGCCGGATTCCATCTCGATGTTTAATCCATGGTCCTTGAAGAAGCGCTTCGCATAACCAGGGTATTCGCCGCGTGATTGGACATCAATGAAGAAGTAGGACTCGCGGTCTTTTTCCATCCCCTGATATACATCTTCGGGATTACATGTATACGGATAGAAGCTGCCAGCAGCAAGCATACAGCCAATTTTCGCATCTGGAATGATCTCGTGACATGCTTTTACAGCCAGCGCGCTTGCAACAAGCTGATGATGTGCAGCCTGGTACTGAATTTGTTTAACGTTTTCACCTTCTTGGAATACAAGCCCGGCACCGAGAAACGGCAAGTGGAGCAGCATGTTGATTTCATTAAACGTCATCCAGTATTTCACTTTATCCTTGTAACGAGTGAATACGGTTTTGGCATAGGTTTCGAACAAACCTACCAATTTACGGCTGCGCCAGCTTCCATATTTTTCGATCAGAGCTACTGGCACGTCAAAATGAGCGAGGGTTACAACCGGCTGAATGCCGTGTTTATGCAATTCGTCGAACAAATCATCGTAAAACTGCAGCCCCGCTTCATTGGGAGTAGCGTCTTCTCCAGTTGGAAAAATACGAGCCCAGGCAATGGAAACACGCAGTGCTTTGAAACCCATTTCCGCAAATAGTGCAATATCCTCGTGATAGCGATGATAGAAATCAATGGCTTCATGGGAAGGATAGAATTCGCTTTCAAGTGGAGTCAGCGAAGGAACAATCCCTTTCATTATGCCTCTTCTCTTCTCTCCGGTAGGCAGCAGATCCACCAAACTCAATCCTTTACCGTCTTCCAAATAAGCCCCCTCGGCCTGATTGGCAGCAAGAGCACCACCCCATAAAAAGTCTTTAGGAAAAACATAACTAGACATAAACGTTCTCCTTCCAAATGTGTGATAAAGGAGGTACAGAAAGGGTGTGAGTAATAAAAAAACCCAAACCAGCCTGAGTACACTTGCAGTGTAAACAAGCCGATTCAGGTTATGCCCTATCGGTAACATCCCATGAAAAGGTTATTCATATTTGTTTGAAACTCTAACAAAGATTTAGGAGCCTGTCAAATTTAATAGATACGATCCATACGCTATTCACTCTAAACAAAATACGAATTTTTAGTTTATTTTCGCAAAATAACTAAACTAAGCAACTCTTTTTTTATAAACAAGCTAATTGACAGCGGTTTATATAGGTGATACGATGACTTTGAAAATAAAATAACATCTAATTTAGCTGCTTTAGTTTAGTTTTGTTTAGCGTAATTTCAGTTCATTTACTTTAGTACAAGGAGAGTTATTTATGAAAAAGCTGAAACTGGGTTATGCACCTACTCGACGATTCACCTTCAGTGCTGAAGATGCATTCCGCTACAAAGTTGCCATTCGCAAACAAATCGAGAGCTTCGGAATGAACATTGATATCGTGGATTTGGAAGGACTTAATGAGGAAGGTTTGCTGTATGACGATCATATTAACGCGGACTTAATTATCAAACGTTTCAAGGAAGAGGAAGTGGACGCCGTTTTCTTCCCCCACTGTAATTTTGGTACCGAGGATACGGTTGCCCGTGTGGGCAAAGCGCTTGGCAAGCCGGTTCTATTGTGGGGTCCACGTGATGAGGCTCCTTTGGCCGACGGCATGAGATTGCGGGATACCCAGTGTGGATTGTTCGCCAGTGGGAAAGTGCTTCGTCGCTTTAATGTCCCTTTTACCTATATCACAAACAGTCGTGTAGCTGATCCGGTATTTGAACGCGGCTTTAACAACTTTATCTCGGCTGCCAATGTAGTACGACAGTTCAAAAGTTTACGGATTCTTCAGATAGGTCCTCGTCCTGCTTCCTTTTGGACTATGATCTGCAATGAAGGAGAATTGTTGGAGCGATTCGGTATTGAGATTCATCCAATTACGCTAGTAGATATTCAGCTGCGTTCAAAGAAAATTGCAGCCGGGAGCAGTGCTGAACTTTCAGAAGCGATTGATTATATCAAAGAGAAGCTGGACTACAGTGAAGTCACCGAAGAAGATATCAGACGCATCGCTGCACTTAAAGTAGCCATGAAATCCTATGCTATCGAAACCGGAAGTACAGCCATCGCCATCCAATGCTGGTCCTCCCTCCAGGAAGCCATGGGGATTATGCCTTGTTTGGCCAATGCCATTTTGACAGATGAACAAATTCCGGTCACCTGCGAAACCGATATTCACGGAGCAATTACATCAGTTATGGTGCAAGCGGCTGGGATGAACGAACTTCCTACTTTTTTTGCTGATATTACGGTACGTCACCCCGAGAACGAAAATGGAGAGCTTCTTTTCCACTGTGGGAACTTTCCAGTATCCATGTCTATTGAGAACAAGCCCAAACTACGCAAGCACTTTCTATTCGATGATCACGCACCAGGCACACATGAAGGACAGATCAAAGGCGGCGGCATGACCATCGCACGTTTTGATGGTGATCACGGAGATTATTCCATTTTCCTCGGCAAGGCTAAAGGAATTGAGGGACCTTATACCCGCGGCTCGTATGTCTGGGTAGAAGTCAACGACTGGCCTTTATGGGAAGAAAAGCTCGTCAAAGGTCCTTACGTCCATCACTCCGTTGGCATTCACGCTAATGTCATCCCGGCTCTGTACGAGGCCTGCAACTACCTTCCAGGTGTCACGGCAGATCCGGTAGATCCTACCGAACAGGAAATCCAGCGCTGGTTGCGTGGCTCCGATCTCGCTGTCACCAAGTCGGGTATTCTGGTTTAACTATATTATTTCAGGAGGACACTATGGAAATCCTAGACTTGAAAATCAAAGCCGCACAAATCCGTAAGGACCTGCTCACCATTATTCATCGTGCTAAAACAGGGCATACAGGAGGCTCGTTGAGCAATACAGATATACTCACCGCCCTATACTACGAAATCATGAATATTGACATCGCTAATCCTAAATGGGAGGAACGTGACCGCTTTATTGCCAGCAAGGGACATTCCGTCGAGTCTTTATGGTGTATTCTGGCAGACCTTGGTTTCTTCCCTAAAGAAGAACTGGAAACCTATAGTCAATTCGGAACCCGTCTGATTGGGCATCCGAACAATAAAGTTCCTGGTATTGAAATGAATACAGGTGCATTGGGCCATGGCCTCCCCATCTCAGTCGGTATGGCACTGGCTGCCAAGCGTGACGGACGATCCTACCGTGTATTCTGTCTAATGGGTGACGGGGAGCAAGCGGAAGGCTCCAATTGGGAAGCTGCTATGGCAGGTGCCCATTACAAACTGGATAATCTTGTCGGTATCATTGACCGCAACGGCCTGCAAATTAGCGGGACAACCGAGGTAGTTATGGGACTTGAGCCGTTGGAGGAAAAGTGGACCGCCTTCGGCTGGAACGTGATCTCCATTGACGGCAACAGCATGGAGGAACTGATCCATACATTCCGCAATGTCCCTGAAATTGAAGGCAAACCAACGTTGGTGTTGGCAAACACGATCAAGGGAAAAGGCGTATCCTTTGCCGAGGGTGTTCCAGGCTGGCATCACCGTATTCCAAGTGATGATGAACTTGAACGTGCACTGGCGGAACTAACGAAAGAAATAGACGAATTATCCGGGGAAGGACAGGTGAGATAAACAATGAACAAAATCCCAAATCGTCAGGTCATCTGTGAAACGCTACTTAGCCTTGCCAAAGAGGATCGGGATATTATGGTGTTGGCTAGTGATTCTCGCGGCTCTGCTGCTATGGCCCCCTTTGCCGATGCACATCCAGAACAATTTGTGGAGGTAGGCATTGCCGAGCAAAATATCGTCGGTATGTCTGCCGGACTCGCACACAGCGGTAAAAAGCCGTTCGTCACCTCTCCTGCCTGCTTCCTGAGCATGCGTAGTATTGAGCAGATCAAGGTAGATGTAGCCTATTCTGGGACCAATGTAAAGCTGATTGGGATAAGTGGTGGTGTTAGCTACGGCGCACTGGGGATGTCCCACCACTCTGTCCAGGATATTGCTGTAGCCAGAGCGATTCCTGGTTTAATGGTATTACTCCCCGCCGATCGTCATGAAACCAAGAAAATGACCGAAGCACTGGTTCAGCATGAAGGAGGCGCATATGTACGGATCGGACGTAATGCTGTTGAGGATGTCTATCCGTCCGATGATTATCCGTTTGAGATTGGGAAAGCTGTTACCCTACAAGAAGGATCAGACATTACCCTAATTGGCGCTGGTGAGACCGTCCGTATCATTCTGCATGCGGCTGAGTTGCTCCAGCAGATGGGTGTGAAAGCTCGTGTTCTCAATATGCACACCATCAAGCCACTTGATGAGGAAGCGATCATCGCCGCAGCCCGGGAAACGAGAGGTATTGTCACCGTAGAGGAGCATAGTGTATTCGGAGGCCTGGGTGCCGCTGTAGCAGAAGTGGTTGTTCAACATCAACCCGTTCCTATGAAAGTACTGGGCATACCAGATGAACCAGCGATTGCCGGCAAAACAGCTGAAGTCTTTAAACATTATGGACTTACCTCTGAGAATATCAGCAAGATTGTGCTCGAATTGATGAACAAGTAAGGAGCTGTAGCTGTAATGAATATCGAGACCTATATTCTGGCGATCGATCAAAGCACTTCTGGAACCAAAACACTGCTGGTCAATCAGCAGGGAGAAGTGATTACCCGTTATTCTTTGGAGCACAAACAATATTACCCACAGCCGGGCTGGGTTGAACATGACCCGCTTGAGATATATCACAATGTACTTATTGCTGCGAAAGGCGTACTGGAGAAAGCCGGGCTTTCTCCTTCCTCGCTGGCCGCAGTAACCATTACGAATCAGCGAGAAACGGCTCTGATCTGGGACCGTTCTACTGGCTTACCTATCTATAATGCCATTGTATGGCAGTGCCAGCGAACGGCAGAGGTCTGCACACGATTGAAGAATACTGGCTATGAAGATATTATACGCTCCAAGACAGGTCTAATGCTCGATCCTTATTTCTCTGCCGCCAAGTTCAATTGGATTTTGGAACATGTACCTCATGCCCCCCAATTGCTTGCTGAAGGTAAACTACTTGCGGGGACCATGGACAGCTGGCTGCTATGGAAGCTTACGGGCGGTCAAATGCATGCAACCGATTACAGTAACGCCAGCCGGACTTCCCTTTTTAACATTCACACTCTGGCTTGGGATATGGATTTGTGCAATATATTTGGTGTTCCTTCCTCCCTGCTCCCTGAGGTAAAAGCATCCGATGCCTTGTATGGCTATACACAGGAAGCGGAATTATGGGACGAACAAGTAGCGATATCAGGGATAATCGGAGATTCACAGGGTGCACTGTACGGACACCGTTGCTTCGAGACTGGCGACGCCAAAGCGACATATGGGACTGGAACATCTGTACTTATGAATATTGGCTCGCAACCCGTGCAGGGCGGTGAAGGCTTGGTCACAACGATTGCCTGGGGGGCTTCAGGAAAAGTTACTTATGCATTGGAAGCTGTTATACGTACAACCGGAGACAGTATAAAATGGACACGGGATAATTTAGGATTATTCTCTTCATTTGAGGAAATGCAATCCATGATCACCGAATTGCAGGACAATGAGGGTGTATATCTGGTCCCTGCTTTTGTCGGTTTGGGTGCTCCCTACTGGAATCCCTCTGCACGTGCTGCAATTGTGGGTATGACCCGTGGAAACGGCAAAGCACATATTGTGCGCGCAGCGCTGGAGAGTATCGGGTATCAAGTGAAAGATGCGGTACAATTTATACGTGAACAATCCGGTGTGCCCCTTACTAGTTTACGTACGGATGGCGGAGCCTCATCTAACAGCTGGCTCATGCAGTTTCAGGCAGATATTCTGGGTAGCCACGTTACCCGCTCTACCTGTGCCGAGCTGTCTGCAATGGGTTCTGTGTATCTGGGTGGTCTCGGTGTCGGATACTGGTCAGATCCTAAAGGCATCGTCACGGGAGATACCTCTGATCAGAATCTGTATGAGCACTACACTCCTAGTATGGATGAAGTTAGTCGCCAGCGGCTTTATACAGGTTGGCAAAATGCTGTGCAGATGGTAATCCGTTCAGAACAGCCGTTTACACCATCTTCCTCCGCTAATGGTTGATTTATTCTTCCTCATTTACTTTTGAGCCTACTACAAGCTTCCGATTATTATACAGGTGTTACACTTGGATAATCGGAGGTTTTTTATGTACACTGCACGTATTCCGCTTTACAGAAAGGGGGGAACCTTGAATGAATGCACGCATGGTTTCAATTCTTCAGCACTTGCTGGCTGCCGATGCCCCTGTCAAAAGTGATTATCTCGCCAAATTGATTCAAGTTACTTCACGTACCATCCGCAGCGATATTCGGGAACTGGATGAGTTTCTATCCAAGCATGGGGCAGCAATTGACCCTGTTCGTTCAAGGGGATATGAGTTGAAAATTGCGGATCATCGTAGCTTTCGTGCACTGCTGCAGCAGTTATTCCTGTCTGGCGAGCCCGATGATCCAGGTTCTCCCGGCTACCGGCAATTGTATTTAATCAAGCGTCTCCTGCTCGCTGATCATTATGTGAAGCTGGAAGACCTCGCAGATGAGCTATATATAAGCAAGTCTACGGTGCAGAATGATTTCAAAGAGGTTAAACAAACCCTGCAAAGCTACGGAATCGCCATTGATAAACGGCCAAATTACGGAGTCAAACTGAAAGGTGATGAAGTTCAGCTTCGGTTCTGTTTGTCCGAGTTTATTGTGAGCCGTTCTGAAGAACAAGGCGGAACACTTCATGCAGCGCTGCGCATCGTCACCCCTCGCGAAATGACGCTGATTTGCGGGATCGTTCTGGAACAGACTCAGAAATATGAAGTAACGCTCTCCGATATCGCCTTCAGCAATTTGTCCATTCATATTGCGATCGCCTGCAAGCGCATTCGTGACGGAAATCAGGTAGCTATGCTCTCGGCGGAAATAGGAGATCTGCGGGGCACAGATGAATTTCGGGCTGCCGAGCATATTGTCGAGCTGATCGAAAAGGAATTGCAGTTGTCTTTTCCTGAAAATGAAATCGCCTACATTGCCATGCATCTTGCCGGGAACAAGTGGTTTGTCGGAATTGAAGGACACCAAATAGAGGACATGGGACCCGAGATGCTGCTGGACTGGAACCTCTATGAACTGGGCAAGGAAATGCTCGCCGAGATTGACAGGGATTTGAATCTGAACATCAGCCGTGATACAGAACTGCTCATAGGCATCTGCCTTCATCTGAAGCCAGCGCTGAACCGGGTAAAGTACGGGATGAACATCCGAAACCCCATGCTGGATCATGTCAAGAGCAACTATCCTCTGGCTTTTCAAGCGGGAGTCATTGGTGCCAAGCTGATCGAGAGCAAGCTGAATGTTGCCATCCCGGAAGCGGAGATGGGCTATCTCGCCATTCATATCGGGGCAGCCATCGAACGACAGCGTATGAACACCTCGCCAAAACGCTGTCTGGTCGTCTGCACTTCAGGAGTCGGAAGCGCCCGACTGCTCAAATACAAACTGCAAAGCACTTTTGGCAGCTTGCTTGAAGTGGCGGGTACAACGGAATATTACAAGCTTCAGCAGGTTCCCCTTCATGACATTGATTTCGTGGTGAGCACCATTCCCATTCAGCTGCCATTATCGGTTCCAGTCGTAGTCGTGCAGACTCTTCTTGGGGGCAGCGATATGGAGAAAATTGAAAATTTGCTGGCTGGTGAAGCCGAGTTTGATTTTCATTACATCCGGAAGGAACTCGTATTTCTGAGGCAAAATTTTACCACCAAGGAAGAGGTCATCTCATTTCTGGGCCAAAACATATATGCTGAAGGGCTGATTCGCTCTGCCGAAGGTTTTAATGGACTTGTCCTGGAACGAGAACAGGCTGCACCCACCGCTTACGGAAATTTGGTAGCCATTCCTCACCCTATCATTCCGCAAAGCAATCAAACCGTATGGGCGGTCTGCACCCTTCAACAGCCTATCGAATGGGGCGACAAGCCAGTGCAGTTCATCTGTCTCCTCAGCATTGAAAGAAACGGTAAAGAGCCACCCGCTAAAATGTATAACCATCTCATGGAACTGGTCGACAATTCGGATATCGTCCAGCAGATGTTAAAATGCGAAACGTACGAGGAATTCTCCAGGATTATCGTAAAATATAAGCTGTATTGAATCAAGCTCCGCAGTGCATCCGGCTGATATCACAGAACAGGTGCTGCTTCGGAGCTTTTTAAATTGGAAGAGTAGCAGCAATGAATGAATTTCCGCTACTGGCGGAAAAGACTTGGGTTTAGATCTTGGCAGTAAACCTATACACTGAAACTGTAAGTTAAAGAGAAAAAAGCATGAGGTGAACGAGATGGAGGAGTATCAAGAAATCATTATGGGAATTATCACCAACTCAGGTGTTGCCAAGAGTAAAGCGATGGAAGCAATCGCTCTTGCTCAAAAGGGTAACACACAGTTGGCGGCAGAGCGGCTTGAAGAAAGCAAAGCCGAGTTGGTTAAAGCTCATAAATCACAAACGAGACTGATTCAACAAGAAGCTGGCGGAACCGCCCACGAAGTCACACTGCTTATGGTACATGCTCAAGATCACCTTATGTCAGCCATCACAACTAAAGATCTAGCTGGACATATAATCGAGCTTTACAACAGACTAAATCGTTATGAAGAAATCACAAACCACACTTCTATTGGAGGGAACAACGGATGAAACAAATTACACTCGTATGTGCTGCAGGAATGTCTACAAGTATGTTGGTACAGAAAATGCAAAAGGCCGCACAAGCACAAAACCTTGAGGTTGAAATCAGGGCTACTTCCGAAAGTTCGTTTAAAGAATATGCCGACAAGACAGATGTACTGCTAATTGGACCACAGGTCGGCTACCTGCAGGATGATTTCAAGGCAAAATATGAACCTAAGGGCATTAAGGTAAGTGTTATCAATATAGTGGACTACGGTATGATGAACGGTGAAAAAGTGCTAGAAGACGCGCTTAAGCTGTAAAGCTCAGAGCCAGATGCTCACTCACCATTCAGAACAAGGAGGTTGGCCAAATCAGGCAACGATATATGAGGTTCTGCATGGGGTTTCACCAAACGAAAGCGTTCTCTAAGTCATTATATAGGCGAATGAAAGTCTATAGTAGGAGTTGAATAAATATGGCTAACCAACAAAAATTCTCTTATAAGCTTCAAAAAGTAGCGGGTACAATTCAGCAAAACCGTTACATGAGCGCAATTTCCAACGGGCTGATGTCCACCCTTCCTTTTCTGATTATCGGAGCATTTGCAACCCTCTTCTCTGCACTTGCTTGGGAGCCTTACCAGAATCTCATTGCACCCGTAAAGGCGATAATCGGGTTGGCATCGACAATGACCACTGGCATCATTGCACTGTATGCGGTATTTTTTATCGCCTACAGACTGGCGCAAGCTTTTGACAAGGACCCCCTTGTGCCAGCGGCAACCGCTCTTCTCTCTTTTCTTATCGTTACACCGATCCAAACCTTTGATAAAGTTCGTGCCTTGCCACTTCAATGGCTCGGCGCGCAGGGATTGTTCGTTGCCATGATCGTCGGTTTGGTTGCTGCACGGTTGTATATTTGGATTGTCGACCGCAATTGGACGATTAAAATGCCTGAAGGGGTCCCGCCCACCGTTGTCAAAACCTTCTCAGGCTTGATCCCAGCTGTCTTGGTAGCAGTTGTGTTTGTTATCGTTGCTGGTTTGTTCATGCAGACTCCATTTGGTACAGTTCACGATTTTATCTACACTTATCTCCAAATACCACTGGAAGGGTTGGGCGGATCACTCGGCGCTTTGATTATCGCGCTGATTATTATGCAGGCTCTGTGGATGTTCGGAATTCACGGTGCAATTGTTATACTCGCTATCGTTAAGCCCATCTGGATGAGTCTGGATCTAGCCAACCTTGACGCTTTCCAGGCAGGCGCTCCACTTCCGAACACGATCGGTCTGGCCTTCTGGTCCATCTACTGCAACTATGCACCGATGCTTGGATTTGCTCTGCTATTGGTTTTCCTGGCCAAGAGCAAACAGCTTCGCACGATCGGCAAGCTTGGTCTTCCGGGTACCTTTTTCTCCATTCACGAGCCGTTGATCTTCGGAATTCCAATGGTATTGAACCCGTTGCTAGCCATTCCGTTTATCGTTGCCCCCATCATTTGTGCGGTACTCGGCTATATTGCCACCAACATCGGTTTGTTGCCGGCACCCATCGGGATTTACCCGCCTTTCGGCACCCCTATCTTTGCTCTGGGCTTCATTGAGGGCAGTTGGAAACTAGCCGCAGCACAACTGGTGCTCATCCCGATCAGTATGCTGATTTACTACCCGTTCTTTAGAGCGCTGGATAAGCAGGCTCTAAAAAAGGAACACGAAGCGCAGGAGCAACTGGACAAGCAAGCAAATGAAACCACAGCAAGTCCTGTTATCCTATAATAAAAAGGCAGAAGCGGTGAGACGGATAAACGTTCGCCGCTTCTGCCATTACAATCGTTAGGAGAGGAAGCTTTTGATTCAACTGAGTATCGCTGAGAACAAACGATATTTCATGAATAAGGGGAACCCCTTTTTTTATTTGGCGGATACGGTTTGGAGCGCATTTACCAACATCACGCTGGAGGAATGGGCCTATTATCTGGATTATCGGAAAAGTCAGGGCTTCAATGTCTTGCAAATCAATTTGCTGCGCCAATGGGATGCAAGTGGCAGCGATTTGAACTATGAGCCTTTTGCATATGCCGAGGATGGCAGCTACAATTTCTATATGCTGAACGAAGAATATTTTACCAGAGCCGAGACGATGATCGAAATGGCTGTAAACAGAGGCTTTGTTCCTGCCCTGGTTCTATTATGGTGTAATTATATTCCGGATACTTGGGCTGCCAAGCTTCGTGAGGAGAAAAAAATGCCACTTGGGGCAGTGGAACCTTATGTGCGTTACATTGCCGATCGGTTCTCCAAATTCTACCCTATTTATATTATAAGTGGTGACACCGATTTCCCTTCCGAGCGTGCCAACCAATATTACCGACTTGCTCTCCATACCATAAAACAGCACAGCCCGCAGTGTCTGACCACCCTGCATATTCAAGGAAGATTAGCGGCACTGCCAGAGGAATTTATTGATGACCCCCATTTGGATTTTTACATGTACCAGTCAGGACATAATTCACAATTTCAACCAACAGCGTATACACTCGCACTGGATTTCTGCAATAAGCCTGTCACCCGACCGGTGCTCAACTCGGAGCCCTGTTATGAACAAATGGGCTACAGTCGAAAAGTCTATGGCCGCTTCAGCCGCGCCGATGTTCGTAAGGCAGCCTGGCAAAGTCTTCTGTCCGGGGCGTCTGCGGGCATAACCTATGGAGCCCATGGTATTTGGAGCTGGCATCGAAAAGGCAAAAGGTTCGGTGTAACTGGGGAGGGATTCGACAGTCCATATGATTGGCAGTCTGCACTTACATTTGAAGGGGCATGGGATTACGGATTGGCCAAATGGCTCTTCGGGATATATGGAATTACAGGTATGCAGCCTTGGAATATAGTGCTTAAAAATACGGAAGAAATTTGTGCGGCTGTAAGCGCCGATTACACCAAGGTCGCCATCTATGTTCCAATCAACACGGTGCTGAAGCTGAACGTGGATTTGAGTGAATACGACTTCACGGTCATTGACCTGGAGAATCGTCGTTTTGGCACAGCTTCAATCTCTGTGCAAGAGCACACCACGATCATAGGTATGCATGATTTTGAAGCTGATGTTTTGTTGATCGGCATAAAAAAATAACCGTAATTACTTACGACCTTCTCCACCATTTTACCTACTATGTACAACGTACAAACAGCCCCGCAATCGAAAGTTCTCATCGGGACTGTTTGTTTTACTTTTTGTTATAAAAAGGAAGCACTCCATAGTGTTCAGGAAATATATTTCAATTTGATACGTTTGGAGGCTCTGTGAAGCGAAGACTTCACTGAGTTTTCACTCTTGTTTAAAATTTTAGCCGTTTCTTTTATGGAGTACCCTTGAAGTACACGCAATTGAAGTACCGTCCTTTGCTCGGTATTACTTGCCATCAGAAGAATTCGGTTAACCTCATCCTGAATTTCAAAATCGAAGATATCCCAGTGATAGTAGATCTGCTCCTTACGTAAAATAAATTCCTCCATCTTTTTTCGTTTTCTTATTACATCTATAGCTAAATTTTTAGCAATTCTCAAAAGATAAAATCGAATACGATCTTCGGGCAAATCAGGAGCAGCCCTTATAAACCGAATAAAGCATTCATGCAACAAATCTTCAGCATCCTGTTTGTTATGCACTATTCTTAAAAGATAGCCAAGGAGTTCAGATTTATGAGATAAATATAGATCTTCTAGATCTTTAATGTCCATATTTATTGCTTTTCCTTTCTGTTTCGATGGGTTACAGTGTTCCTCTTGGCTTCAATATACTAGCTACCTTAAAGTCTTAAATTCATATCCTTGTTTTTTTA
Organism: Paenibacillus jamilae; assembly: GCF_050482105.1. GTDB lineage: Bacteria > Bacillota > Bacilli > Paenibacillales > Paenibacillaceae > Paenibacillus > Paenibacillus jamilae_B. Next base: position 171,402 of record NZ_JBCNHI010000009.1, read on the forward strand.
AATATGATATGATTTCAGGCAAGGCTTTGGCTGTTTCTTCCTTCCCATAGGTGTCATGCATGAGCACCACTGCTTTTTCTCTATTCCCCATATTCCTCATGAATTCGCTAATTAGTTGTTTAGCATTCTTAGGTGCACCTTCTGCATCTTTAGGTAACACGTTCCAATCAATCTGATGATAATCCTTATCACGTAAAGCTTTGTCCAGCACTTCCATACCATTGGGGTCATTTCTCTGCCATGTCATATGACCACCAGGAAATCGAATCACCCTTGTCGAAAAGCCCTGCCCCAATACTTGCTTTAAAATTTGATTTGTTTTTTCAATATCGTTCATAAAAATGCTCGAATTCACAGTCTGATTAGGATATAAATAACCGTAGTCATGTGAGTAGGTATGATTTCCGATAGCATGCCCTTCCTTAACTATTCTTTTGGTTAAATGTTTAGTACTTTCATTTTCTTCGACTGCTTTTCCGACCACAAAAAACGTCGCTTTCACATTTTCCTTTTTAAGAATATCTAATATTTTAGGCGTTACGGTAACTGATGGACCATCATCAAAAGATAAATAGACTACTTTTTTACCGTCGATCCCCTCAGGCCGCTGCCCATGCATTTGCTGATTCAAGTACTTTTCAACAAATGCAGCATCCTCAGCACTCGAAACATTTTTTTTAGGGGATTCGCTCCCTTGGGATTCGTTATTTAATTTACCGGTTGATACGGATTCTATTTTTTCTGCAAATTCAATCGTTTTTACTGGTTGTGGTTTACTACTGAGAATGTCAAAGAGTTTTAAAACAATTAGAATAATACAAATGATAATAATAAACAGTAGTCTTCTTCTATTTTTCTTTATCCGATGAGCTCTGGTTCTATTTTGCACATAGCTTTTTTCCATAGTATATGTTCCTCCAAAACCTAGAAGCAGTTCACGTTTTATGTCGCGACCATGTGCCAATCCAATTATTCATACCTTAATGCATCTATTGGTTTTAATCTTGCTGCTTTATAAGCCGGATATACCCCAAATAGAATGCCTGTGCCTGCAGAGCTAAGAAACGAATATAGGATCGGCGAGATTGTAAATTCAATGGTCATATGCGCAGCCGCCTCAAGTATTTTGGAAGCCCCTATACCTGTAACAACCCCGATTGTGCCTCCTAACAGACCAAAAATGATCGCTTCAGACAGGAATTGAATCATAATATCTCTCGGCTTGGCACCAATGGCTTTCCGAATACCGATTTCTTTTGTACGCTCTATAACCGAGACCATCATAATATTCATAATTCCGATTCCCCCTACCACGAGGGATATCGCGGCTACTCCACCCAATAGACTGGTCATGATACTTTCTACACCGGAAGCTGCACCTGCTGCTTCGGACAGACTCATAATTTGAAATTGATCTGGTTCTGAAGGTTTGAGCTGGTGTGTCACACGCAAGCTTTCCAATATGTCTATACGAGCCTGATCCATCAAGGCTGGTGACTTAGCAGACACGTCCAATCCGGTAATATTCTGCTCACCCAGACGGTTCATCATCGTTGTAGCAGGGATGTAAATCTGTTCATTACTACTGTAGCTTAAGTTCGTAACTGGTTGAGTATCCAATATTCCGACTACCTTGAAAGGGATCTGCTTAATTTGAAACGTTCGTCCCAATACATTTTGGCTATCTCCACCAAAAAGACGTTGAACCGCTTGGCTTTCAAGAATGGCGACATTCATGCGTTTGTCCATCTCATCGTTGGTAAATGTTCTACCCTCGGCAAAGGAAAACTTTTTGACCTTATAGAATGAAGTGGAAGTTCCTACAATAGTGGCGTTATAGTTGTACCGTCCCCACGTAGCTTTTGAATTGCTCGTTATATTCGGCATTAATGCATCTATAGACTTTTTTTGTTCCAACGCCTCGACATCAGCCCAAGTAAACGATGGTGTGTGATCATAATCTATTTCACCATCGACCATTGTCATAGCCGGAGCAACCATCAATACGTTATTTCCTAATTTGTTGATTTCCGCCTTTATGCGGGCTGTAGATCCGTTTCCGATCGCCATAATGGCAATAACTGCTGCCACCCCGATAACAATACCGAGTATCGTTAAAAATGAGCGTAGCTTGTTGGTGATTAAGCTATTCATGGATACACGGATCGTTTCCATCACATTCATAGGCTTACCATCCTTGATGAAATTCGTCTATTCGCAATAGGCTCATCTCGTTCAATATTACCATCCCGAAAGCTGATCAACCGTTTGGCATATTCAGCAATCTCCAGCTCATGCGTGACCAAGACGATGGTTTTTCCCAGCTCATTCAAGCCTTGAAATAATTCCATAATTTCGATACTCGTCTTCGTATCCAGTGCTCCCGTCGGCTCATCCGCCAGCAGAATAACCGGATTATTCACTAATGCCCGGGCAATGGAGACACGTTGCTGCTGACCACCAGAAAGCTCGTTAGGCTTGTTATACATCCGTTCTGCAAGGCCAACGCTGCGTAGTGCCTCTACGGCTCTTTCCCGACGCTCCTTGGCAGGTACACCTGCATACATCATAGGCAGTTCCACATTTGCTAATGCTGTAGTTCGGGGAAGCAGATAGAATTTCTGAAACACAAAGCCCAGCTTCTCATTTCTAATCTCCGAAAGCTCATTCTCTCGTGCATCCAATATGGAGTACCCATCCAGGTAGTACTCTCCGGTATCGGGATGATCCAGGCAACCAATGACATTCATCATGGTAGACTTGCCCGAACCAGAAGGACCCATGATAGCAACAAACTCACCTTCGCTAATAGATAAATTAACACTGCGCAGAGCTTGGATCTTCTGACCGCCTACCTCATACATTTTTTTAAGTTCTTTAATTTCGATTACAGCTTTATGGGATTGAGTTTCACTCATTGTGCCTGCCCCCCATCAGGGTCTTGACCCTCTGGACTGCCATTCGAACCAGCACTACCACTTTGAGGTGGGATAACAATGGTCTCGCCGTCTTTGACACCAGACTTGATTTCCGCCTGATCCGCTGTATAGACACCCAGCTTCACTGGTCTAAACTCATAATCCGCCGGATTCGCCGCATTCTTCGCCACATATACTCCATCCACACCACCTTCAGATCTCAGTGCAAACAACGGCACAGACAACGCATTTTTGTGTTCGGCTAACAGAAGGGATACATCCATATTCATCCCAGGTTGCAGCCTTATCTTCTGGCTATCCAAAGACAATTCGATTTTGTATGTAGTCACATTGGCTTCTGTCACCGGCTCTGGAGAAACAAAGAGGACTTCGCCTTTAAATGGTTTGTCCGGGAATGAATTCGAGTGCATTGTCGCCTGAAGTCCCGTTTTCAATTTAGCAATATCACTTTCGTTCACCTTGGCAAGAACCTTCATAGCCCCTGTGTTTGAATTATTCATGACAATAAAAGGTGCAGTAGGACTCGTACCCACATCGCCGTTGACCTTCAAAATGATCCCGTCCCACGGCGCCGTAACCTGTAATTTACTCAGAACACTTTTCTTCTGCTCTAATGCCGTTTCAGCCTGCAATAAAGAAGCCTGTGCGGATTGGATGTTGGAGGCTTCGGGCGGGGACTGTGCAGCCTTTAATTGTATTAAAGCTGTTTTATAGCCCATTTCCGCCTCTTCGATCGCCTCAGTTTGCTTGGTCTGTGCCTTCTTGTACTGCAGCTCCACATTGCTCATATCTAATTTTGCCTTATCCAGATTTTGCTTGGCTGTCGCCAGGTCACTTTCTGCTGCCGCATCATTCTGAACCAGATAAGCCTGGTCATCATAATCCTTCTGAGACTTATCCAAAGTCACCTTGGCCGATTCTTTTTGAGCAGCGGCTTCTTCTAATTCCATCGTGTTCTTGGCTGTTTTAATCGCCATCTGTGCCTTTAAGACATTCGCCTTCTGTAGCTCAATATCATCGGGCTTCGGTCCGCGCTTGGCTTCCTCCAGTTTGGCCCTTGCAATCGCAACATTCGATTCGGCATCCTTAATTTGCAGCCTGGCATCCGAATCATCTAATCGTGCTAGAACCTGACCTGCTTTGACGCTATCTCCTGCTTTGACATGGACAGCGACGAGCTTGGCACCCTCGACATTTGTAAAGTTAATATTTACTTCCTTGGAAGCCTGAACGGTACCAGTGACTTTAAGCGACTCGGTCATGTTTGTTTTCTGTACCTGTACGATCTGGTTTGCAGGGCCCTCCACAGGCTTTTCCTTACTCCTATTCAAATAAAAAGTACCGCCAATCCCCGCTATAATGATCAGGACAAAAATGCCTATAATTCTTTTCAGCCTTCTTTTCTTTCTCACTACCTGCAATGCATCTTTCTTTTCTATTTCTGACAATGTTATATCCCCTTCAAAAGTATTTTTATAATCCTATACGCTCCACGGCTTGTTCAAAGCATGTTGCAGCAACGTCATTTGAACAATCAGTTCATCCATATTCCGTTCGATTTGCTTCACTTTTAATTGATTCGTGGCGACTTCCGTACCCGTAGCAAAACCACGTTCCTTTTTTTTACGAGAAATGTCCAACACTTTATTGACGTTCTGTAGATTACTTTGCATTTGCTCGTATTGTTCAACATTTTGCTGTAAGTTAAAGTACATACTCTTCAAGGTTTCTGCCAGTTGATCCTTGGTATTTTCCAGTCCGCCTTCTGCTGAATCTACATCAATTTGCTTAATTTCATAATCATCAGTTCCTGAGTTCCACGTGTAATATTTAACTTCCATCTTGGCCAGCTTGACAGCCTCCTCCTGTCTCCACACCGAAGGACTCGCCGAAATTGCACGCGTCACCAACGTATCCAAATTCGTGTTGTCCATTTTGGGGTAAGCAGGGCGATCAACCAGTTCATACACCGTACCTTGAGGTTGACCCATTAGCGTATTTAGTAAATCCATCGCTTTTCGCAACGTAGCTTTTGCAATCTCTACATTCTTTTGTGCTTCTATACGATTCTGAATAATCGTACTCTGGTCACCTGGTGAAATTTTCCCGCGGTTGTTCTTCGCTACAGCAGCCTTTTCTTCTAATAACGCAAGCGAAAGTGCATCCTCAGTATTCTTCACTTTGTTATCAGCCAGAAGCACATCATAATAGCTTTTCATGATAGTGTAGTCTGTCTGATCTTGGGCAAGTTCGATTTGCTTCTTGGATTCCAGATAAGAAACCGTCGACGAGGCATACCCCTTCCATGCTGAACTACTAGCCGCATCCTCTTCACCGTTGCCTGTCCCTGCTGGAATAAAATCGAGATTCTTACCTGCATTTTTTAGGTTAATCCGGTTACGATCTATCGTTTGCTGAGCCTCCTTCAAGCTAAAGCTATTGGATCGCGCCCATTGCTGGGCTTGGCTTAGTGTTAATTTCACACTTGCTTTGGCAACCTGCTGCTGCGCCCCCTCTGCTTGAACAAAGGACTCTGATAAAGAACTGGTCGACAAGGCGAGCAGCAGTAAAATGAACATATGTTTTTTCATAGAAATCCCCACTTTTAAAATATGATAACGCCCATTAATAAAATTAGTACGTTGTTATGTGAATTAGATGTTTACTTCTGTATCAAATCGGCCTCTCCTACCTGCTCGTCAAGGATGTCAGCACACTGGAGACCTTATCTTCTTTTCAGTGCAAAATTCCAGAAAGGAGGAACGCCATCCTACCCCTCTGCAACTTTTTTGCACACAACTTACCGTTCTTTACAGTATTTTTAAATCCAGCTGACGAAGATACAGGAAACGTACAATAAGAAAGGAGAGAATTTGGATTGCCCAGAAGCACAGCATCATCTGAATCAGCGTAAGAGGGAATGGTGTTGCGTATCCTCCCGCTTTTGACATATATACACACACCACGATACCTATGGATGACACGACTAATGGCAGCAAAAATAGGAATGCGATTTGTCTGGATGCGGCTTGCCTCATTTCCCTTAAGCTTAGTCCAATTTTGGATAGAGCCCGATATATTTCCTCATCCCGCTGAAGATCGACATACAATCTGAAATACAGCAGGCTGACCGTGCTTGCCAGCATAATGACAGCGACAAATCCGCCAATAAATTTACTAATATTCAGATCCATCTCCGACGTAAAATAATCCACTGCTCTAGAGTTAAACGCTCCCTTATTTACCTTGTTGACCAACACGGAATACAACCAAACCTCCTCCTGAGTTTCAGAAGTATTCAAGGAAAGTTGACCCTTCTTCCATTTAGGCACAAAATAATAAACAGATTTTTGTGCCAATGGAACATTGAAATACCGTTGTTCAACTAAATGATCGTAAGTTCGATCTGGAACAACAAGCAACCTTCCTAGTTCGGAGATGATATTTCCATCAATCTTCAGGCTATGATCTATCACCTGAGTATCCACAATCTTGATATTCATAATTTGAGATTTCTCTTGGTTGTAAGTCAGCTTTTTTCCAAAAAAGGATTTCCCTTCTTCTATAGACATCTCGTTAGACAGTTCGTTCGTATCCAAAATGAAAAAGCCTTGGTGATCTCGAAGCGCAGGCTCCTGTATTTGTTTCTTTAACCTAGAGGCCAGAGCTTCATAGTTGGATAGCTTCATCACAGGTACGATGAGTTCACGAAAGGGAAAAATTAGTACTTCACTTTTCGAATAATCCACCCCAGCATGACGAAGATTTTGGTCAATCTCATTTTCAAGATTTATAGAACTTACAACATCAGAAAAAAATGCGAATGAATAAGACTGATCCCTAAAAAATTTTTTTTGCTGCTGCATAGAGTCAAAATTTGAAGCTGCTCCTACACAGAAAACGATAGAAATTAAGGTAATCAATGAAAACAGCCCTGCATTATTTTTCATTTTGTATGTGATTTCAGATAACCATAACAAACGGGTTCCACTCCAACACCATTTCCTGTTAGCTCTAAGCCATTGAATGAACAATACACTTGATTGGGCGTAAAACAAGTAAGTTCCAATAAAACCCATAACAATTGTATATTTAAAGGTGTCTCCAACTGAATAGTGCAACATATAAAAGGATAGAGACCCCAAACGATATGGTGCCAGATAAATATAAGGTGGATAATCCAGCTTCATTAAATATACAGCCGCTCCTATTAACCCAATTGCAAGCAGCGACAGGCTCCATGATGCTTTGGATTCTTTCTTGAGCTGAGGAATCTTGCTAAAAAGCTGCTGTAATTTAAATTGGTGGATGAAGAAGACAGATACAAGTGAGATCAAGGTAAATAAGAACATAAAGCCAACTACGGTGAAAGCCAGTGCTTTCCAAGGAAAATAAAATGTTAAATACAATCCTGTGACACTGGAGCCCCAAAGCAGAAAGAACTTCGCTGAAACAAATCCTCCAATAACCGCGGTAATCAAGGATAAAATGCCTATCATTAGATTTTCAAAAGCAACCAAAAAATAGATTTGTCTGTGATGTGTCCCCAAAATAGTCAGTATACCAAATTCTTTTTTTCGTGCCGCAACAAAAATATTGTTGGTGTATAATACGAAAAAAAAGGAAAACACAAAAATCAATAGATCAGCAACTTGTAATCCCTTTTTTATGTTGGCTGCCATGATTGCACTGGAAACATTCGGATGAAAAATAAATATAGCATATACGAAAAAAATCGTAATCATCAAAGAACTACTTAAATAATAAGGAATATAGGCACGCGCGTTGCGTTTGAGATTATTCCATGCTAACAGACGAAAGCTCATGTTCATGTCTACTTCCCCCCAAAAAGGAGAGCATATCTATGATTTCCTGAAAAAATATTTGCTGACTATGACTACGGTGGATTTCATTATATAACTCACCATCCTTAATAAAAATAACCCGATCGCAATAGCTGGCCTCCAAGGCACCATGGGTTACCAGCACGATTGTGGAATAGTTCACACGATGGATAAGTCCCAGCATTTCCATTAAAACACGTGAAGCCTTGGAATCAAGATTCCCCGTTGGTTCATCTGCAAGCAGGAGTGAAGGAGAGTGAATCATAGCCCTGCCTATGGCTGCCCGTTGTTTTTGTCCTCCTGAAACCTCATAAGGCCGCTTGTCCAAAATATCTGTTATATCCAGTTTTTTCGCTACCTCTTTCAGCTTGTGCTCCATTTCCTTTAACCCTCTTTTATTCAGCATCAGAGGAAAGAGTATGTTCTCTCCCAAAGTGAGGGTTTCCAGCAAATTATAGTCTTGAAATACAAGCCCCAGTTCTTTGCGGCGAAATAAAGCCAGCTTATCCTTCTTGAACAGATGGGGATTTTCCCCCTTAATGCTAACCTCACCCGAAGTCGGCATATCAATGGTCGAAATCATATTTAATAATGTTGTCTTCCCACTACCAGACGGCCCCATAATGCCAACAAACTCACCTTGTCGAATCGTTAACTGGATATTGTTGAGCGCGCGATGGGGAACCTTACCATAGTATATTTTGGTGACTTGATCCATTCGTACAATCTCCATCATTCATTCCTTTCTTTTTCCTATGGCATAATCATAATCCATCTAGACGAGTGAAGCGATCGATTAACATTACAGAAACCTTAAATGTGTTGTAAGGTTCTTATTGGTGAACTGAAAATAAGATTTCAACCGTCGTTCCTTCACCAACCGTCGACTTCAGTTGAATCTCATGATTCAGCCTTTTGCAGATTTCTGACACCAAATAGAGCCCCATTCCGGTAGATTCACTATACTTTCGTCCGTTTTCACCTGTGTAATAAGCTTCAAATACCCGCTCTATATCTTTTTTAGGGATACCAATCCCTTCGTCCTGTACTTTTAGCACAATTCCATGATTCCTTACATCAGATATTAATTTTAGACTGTGGGCATGACCTGAAGAGTACTTCACCGCATTGGTCACCAATTGATTAATAATAAATCTGAGCCATTTGGCATCGGTAATTACATTCAACTGCTCGTCCACTCCATTGGAGGGATAAATTTCATTGCGAATCAATAATCTTTTGTTATCATAAATCACTTCACTAACCAGGTTTCGTAATACGACAGGCTCCACATAAAAATCTGGTTCAAAGGACTCCAAGCGCGACATATACAAAATCATGTCCAGTCCTTTGCCCATTCGATCAATCTCATCGTGAATCTGATCAGATTCATGATCTATTTTCCCTTTGAGGATTAAATGAATAACAGAAAGGGGAGTTTTCATCTGGTGAACCCACTGATTAATAAACGTAATATGATCGCGTTGCTGATGCTCTAACTGATGGATTCGAGACTGATACAATTGATAATATTGTAAAAGCAAATGTTGTAATGAGGAGGCAAGCGGATTAAGTACCTTCATCTGAATAAGCTCATCTAAATCTCTAATGTTAGCAGTGGATAATATTCGGTATAAACCAGAATACATGACGTACCGGAACAGCAAATAGACCATCAATAAGATGAACCCAAAAAAGACTGAATACAGGGCCGTTGACAAGTTATGATAACCATCCATCCAATAAATGCTTAACACCAGAAAAAGCTGGATGATATTGAATATGATCAATGAGAAATGGTCACGCCAAAACAGCTTCACTGTTCTTCCTCCTCAGTCAAGTGCAGCCGATATCCAGCTCCTCTAACCGTCTCTATAATATCCTCCAACCCCAGTTCGCTCAGCTTTTTGCGGACACGTGTAACATAAACATTCAGCGTGTTTTCTCCTACATATTGATAATCGTCCCATAAAGCCTCCAAGAGATGAACTCTCCCTACAACCTGCTTGGGATATGTCATCAGTAGCTCCAGCAGGGCCGCTTCTTTATGACTCATTTCTACCTGCTGGTCATGAAACACAAGCTCCATAGTATCAGGGTACAAAGTCAAGCCTGACACTGTTATGGAGCGTGATTTTTGGGCAACTGCATATAAACCATAGGCACGTCGCAGATTGCTTTCTACTTTGGCTAACAGGACTTCAGGATGAAACGGTTTGGTAATGTAATCATCGGCTCCGTTTTGCAAAGCAATGACCTGATCCATTTTATCGTCACGCGCGGATACAAACAGGATGGGGCAAGTAGATTGAGTGCGAATTTGCCTGCACCAATAAAATCCATCAAAACGAGGTAAATTCACATCCAGTATGACCAAATCAGGCTTTATTTCTTCGAAGATCCCCAAGACTTGATCAAAATTTGAAACGACCACTCCCTCATAACCATACTTTTCAAGATAGGATTGAAGTAAGGAGCTAATTTGAGGATCATCCTCTACGATTAATATTTTATGCATCGTGTTTTCTACCCTCTTAGTGCTTGAATTTTAAATAACATAATTTTCTCTATATAATGCCTTGATTTGATCATCTAAGCAATAACAATAATCTTCCTTAAGTTTATAGTTTAGGAGGGCTTCATGGTGTAAATTGAATCCCGAATGATATGCATGGTGCCAAGCACCAGAGCGGTTAACATGATCATTATAATGAAGATGGCTATTACAGTAATCATGATCCCTTTATAGTTTTTTAACGTTTCATTACAATATAATTTGGACTTCATTACTTCTTTAAGTTTATACTTTGAATATTTCATATTTTGCTCACTTCTCTCCTTGGCTCGCTATTTTTCATACTAATTAGCTTCTACCTAAGGAACAACAGCCAAAGCTTACAAAAACATTACTTTGTTGTAAGGTATAAAGATCGGACAGATATAACATTTCTAAAAAAAATGAGTCAGGTCTATGACCCGACTCATTTTAGTATCAATTGATGTTATAAATCACACTTGCAGATTCATCGCTCTATCTCTTAGCTTCGCTGTCTCATTGCCTCGAATAATAACACTGTAGAGGCCATGGCTGCATTCAGTGATTCTGCTTGTCCCTGCATTGGGATGAATACGGCTTCGTCCACCATACGTGCAGTTGCGTTGGAAATACCTTGTCCCTCATTGCCAATCACGAGCCAAGTGGATACACGCAAATCTATGGTATAGCAGGATAAGCTCGCATCCAGCGAGGTGCTGAGCAAGCGGGCCCCTTTGCTTTTGACCTGCGGCAACAGCTCTTCCAGACTGCCTTCGATCACCGGCAGATGAAACAACGATCCCATCGTAGAGCGGATCGTTTTGGGGTTATACAGGTCGGCGCAGCCATGACCCAATATAACGCCTGCGGCTCCCGCAGCGTCCGCGCTACGGATGATGGTGCCTACATTGCCGGGGTCCTGTACCCCGTCCAGCACCATCACCAGTGCATCCGGCTGCTCCAGCAATGCTGCGAATGCACTCTGCTGCTCCTGCTTACGCACGATAGCAAAGACAGACTGCGGTGTCTTGGTATCGGTGCATTTGGCAATGATCGCCGCCGACACGGGAATCCATTCCACCGGCTGATCGGCTGAATCCAGACCATTCAGCTCGGCAGGAATCCCCTTGTCCAAATCGTAGGCGACGCTTTCAACAGCCGCGTTCGAACGCAGCGCTTCCTGCACTAGATGAATACCCTCGACAATATATTTATGCTGCCGTGTGCGATGCTTTTTCTCCAGCAATTGCGACCATTCTTTTACACGCGCATTATTTGGTGAAATGATTTCCATTGGTTTAACCTTCCGTTTCTATGGTCCGTTTCTTTAAAAATAAATGATGCATCACTTGTACTTGAACATCAAGCCTCAACTATGCTGCAAAAGCCAGCTCCAGCTTGGTCAGATCATCCTTGTGCCCCACAATGACCAGCACATCCCCCGCTTCCAGACGATCCTCGGCGTAAGGTGAAATGTTCATTTCCTGATTTCTGCGAATCGCCATCACGTTGCAGCCGAAGCGTGCACGTATGTCCAGTTCCTTCAGATTTTTGCCGATCATGGAATCGGCAGCTCTCATCTCCAAAATACTGTAGTCCTTGGATAGCTCGATATAATCCAAAATATTGGGAGATGTTAAATGGTGGGCTACTCGCAGCCCCATATCCCGTTCAGGATAAACCACTTTATCCGCACCTATTTTTTGCAGCACCTTCCCGTGCAGTTCATTTTGTGCTTTGACCACAAGAGCGGGCACACCCATGTCCTTGAGAATCAATGTTGTTAGAATGCTGGCTTGTATATCTTCACCAATCGCGACTACAATTACGTCAAAATTGCGGATACCCAGTGCTCGCAGTGCTTCCTCATCCGTCGAATCGGCAGACACCGCATGCGTCACAATATTCGACATTTCCTGTGTACGCTGCTCGTCCGAGTCAATCGCCAGCACATCAAAACCCATCTCACTCAGCGCGCTGGCAACACTGGAACCAAAGCGTCCCATGCCAATGACCGCATACTGTTTTTTTGCCATTCCTTCTTTACCTCCCGCTCACCATACTGTCCGTCATAGTATAGCATATCATGCTACAAACATAAATTTTGACATCTTTATTCCAAATGCTTCTCCATGTATACTGAGCCACAGCCCAAGCCATAATACATTCGACCACTATTACAACATACGGGAGGTACACATGCCCATTACAATGGATTTACGACAAGCGATTGTTCACAAAGTTCACGGTAAATCAGAGGCTGATCTTACAGATATGATCATTGGGTCAGTGGACGGACCCGAGGCCGCTTTGCCAGGATTGGGTGTTATTCTTGAAATCGTATGGAAGCATATGAGTCCAAACCAGCAGCAGGATTTTGTCCATTTGGCACATGAACAAATTGACAAAATCAAACCTGTGCCCTTAACCTAGCCCTAGCTATTTAACTTCTTGTTATGCTTTAATTGTGCTCATTATTTTTACCCGTATTCAAAAATAAGAATAGTCCACTCGTATTCCTATCGAGTGGACTATTCTTGGTAGTTATTAAATGTCTGAGATGAGACTGTTCTGCATATTAATTCTATGGAGCCATCTCCAAAAACTTAGCGGTCGGATTTTTTTCCATAGCCGTACGCATCGCATACTCATTTTCGAATAAGGCGACATAATTGCCTTTCTTATCCTTCACCAGCGTAGAGTTGATACGGAACTTGCTCGGATCAATCTGCTCATCCACAATCCAGCGTGCAAATTGGAACGGCATACGTTGAAGCTGTACATCTACCCCATATTCACCCTTCATGCGGTATTCAAATACTTCAAATTGCAGTTGGCCGACAACACCCAGCAGCGTATCATCGAAGCTTACTGTACGGAACACCTGAATCATACCTTCTTCGGTCAACTGGTCAATACCTTTCAGATACTGCTTGTGCTTCAAAGCATTTTTCACAGTAACCTTGGCAAAAATCTCAGGCGAGAAGGTCGGCAGTTCATCAAATACAACCTCGCCACCTTGACTGAGTGAATCGCCAATGCGGAAAATACCTGGGTCAAACAAGCCTATAATATCGCCTGGGAATGCCTCTTCGACAATATCACGGTCCTGTGCCAAAAACTGCTGTGGTTGGGACAGCTTAATTTCCTTGCCCATTCGAACATGCTTAACACTCATTCCGCGTTGGAACTTACCGGACACGATACGCAAAAATGCAATACGGTCACGGTGAGCCGGGTTCATATTGGCTTGAATTTTAAATACATAGCCGGTAAACTTCTCGTTCGTTGGCTGAATTTCCCCCACTGTACTGCGGCGCGGTTCCGGCTTAGGAGCAAGCTGAAGGAAGTTTTCCAAAAATGTTTGCACACCAAAATTATTAATCGCACTGCCAAAGAAAATAGGCGTTAATTCTCCACGCTGTACCTTTTCCATATCAAAAGAGTCACCTGCGACATCAAGCAGCTCTAAATCCTGGCACAATTGATCGTGTAAGTATTCGCCCGCCATCTCGCGAATAATCGGATCATTGTAACCTTCCACTTTTTGTACTTTGATCGTGGAATGGTCATCTCCCTGAAACAACTCGACCTGATTTTTGACACGGTCATAAACACCACACAGATCACGCCCTGTACCAATCGGCCAGTTCATCGGCACCGAACGGATACCAAGCACCTGTTCCAGCTCCTCCATCAGATCAAAGGGACTGCGTCCTTCACGGTCCAGCTTATTAATGAAGGTGAATATCGGTATTCCGCGCTTCGCACAAACCTGAAACAGCTTGATCGTTTGCGCTTCCACACCTTTCGCTACGTCAATCAGCATGACCGCACTATCTGCGGCTGTCAATGTGCGGTACGTGTCTTCACTGAAATCCTGGTGACCCGGGGTATCCAGAATATTAATGCGATGCCCATTATAATCAAATTGCATTACTGAGGATGTTACCGAAATCCCCCGCTGTTTTTCAATCTCCATCCAGTCACTCGTCGCATGCTTGCTAGCTTTACGAGCTTTGACTGTACCTGCAAGACGAATAGCGCCCCCGAACAATAACAACTTTTCCGTCAGTGTCGTTTTACCCGCATCCGGGTGAGAAATAATCGCAAACGTACGCCGTTTGTCGACTTCCTGTTGAAGTATATCTGTTGTTTTACTCATTTCACATATCCCTTCATGATCAAATCCATTGCAATTCTGCTCAAGCTATTCATAAAAAGGCCATGATGCACGCCTATTTTCATAAGTTCATCGGCTCATTGCCGTTAGCTCCAGTATTCGGCATACTCCGTTACCATATTCATGATAAATACGATCTATTTACATGTTTTAGCCTGCCTTTAACGTATAATCAGTTGCAAACTGAAAACCTGAGACTAAGCTATTATAGCATACTCCGAACGCAAAGCATCCCCTTACATCCTGAACAGGACATAGGGGGATGCTGGACAAATCGGGATTACTGAGTACCGCCTACTCGCCAGATGACATTATCTTCATCCTGACCGCTAACCGGCCACCACTTGAAGCCATCCTGCTCCAATAGCTTATGAGCACCATCAGGTCCCCATGAGCCTGCAGCATAGGTTTCGAGCGTATTCGGAGTCTGTTGCCATGCTTTGGCGATTCGGTCAACGAATCCCCACGCTGTAGCCACCTCATCCCAACGTGTGAAGTACGTCGAATCACCCTCAATCGCATCCATTAGCAACCGTTCATAAGCTTCCGGTGAGTTGATCCCCACCATACAGCTTTGGCAAAAATCCATCGCCAGCGGCTCAATATCTGACTCCGAACCTGGCTTCTTGGCATTGATTTTAATGTAAATGCCCTCCATTGGATTAACCCGAATGACGAGCAAGTTGGGTTCGAGCTTATGCTTTTGACCGAGATATACATTGGTCGGCATGCTCTTAAATTCCACAACGATCTCCGTCGTTTTTACAGGGAGACGTTTGCCCGTACGAATGTAGAACGGTACGCCAGCCCAACGGAAATTATCTACAAACACGCGTGAAGCAAAATAAGTTTCTGTATTCGATTGCGGATCAACCTTGTCTTCTTGGCGATACCCTGGCAACTGCTGGCCGCGATAACTACCCTCAATATATTGACCACGTACCACGTGGGTCTTTACATCCTCAGACGATTCAAAAGGTCGTAGTGAACGTAACACCTTCACCTTTTCATCCCGAATATCCTCCGGCAACAAACGACTAGGTGGTTCCATCGCGATCATCGTGAGCATTTGCAGCATATGGTTCTGCCCCATATCGCGCAAGGCACCGGAATGATCATAATAGCCTCCGCGTTCCTCCACCCCTACCGTTTCACTAAGCGTAATTTGCACATTGGCAATATGCTTGTTATTCCAGAGTGGTTCAAAAAAGGCGTTAGCGAAGCGAATCACCTCAATATTTTGCACCATTTCTTTACCAAGATAGTGATCAATCCGATAGATTTCTTCTTCAGCAAATACTTCGCGTATTTCAATGTTCAGCTCTTGTGCAGACTCCAGATTGTAACCAAAAGGCTTCTCTATAACCAGACGATTCCAGCCCTTACCGTCCAACATGCCGCCCTCTTTCAGGCTCTTCGACACACTTCCGAACAATTCAGGAGCCAAAGCCAAATAAAACAACCGATTTCCCGGTATGTTGAACTTACCTTCTATAGACTCCGTCTGCTGTTTCAGTTCATGAAACCCAGCGACATTGTTGATATCCAATGATTTATATTCAAAATGCTCGGCAAATGCCTGCCATTCTTGATCATTCTCTGCTTTGTAGCGACTAAACTCCTGTATGGAAGCATACAGGTCATTACGGAATTCTTCTTCTGTGCGAGGACGTCTTGCTACACCAATAACAGCAAAATCTTCGGCAAGCTTGCCTTCGCGGTATAAGCTGTAAATAGCAGGAAATAGCTTGCGACGAGCCAAATCACCCGTAGCGCCAAAAATAAACAGAACTGCACCTTGCGTCACAAGAGATTCTTTAACAGGTATGTCAGCCATGAAGTACCTCATTCTTCCCATGTCAAGATTCCGCAATCCACAATCCCCGAAATCCGCATGTAGTATTGTGTATATTTATACAAGATCATACTTGATTTTCGAAAAACATGGAACTAAAGATTTGATGACATTTTATCATATTCCACATGGATAAGCTATCCGATGAATCATAAATTTACCTTATAAGTCAGTATTCAATCGTAATAAGCGGAAAACCGAGCGTTATTCGTTTATTGTGCTGCTCTCTATTTTCATGTACAGCCATCTGCATCTGGACTTGATGTTGACCACTTTGAACCCTTAATGGCAGTTCTGGAGCTTCATAAGATACAGCTACTGTAGTCGCATCTGTGTATCTTTCTTTAGCCTGCATGGAGATGTTCCCTGCTAAGCTCGCTTCTGTCTGTTTCATCAGTTGATCCACGCTTTCCTTTGCTTGCAGCGAACGCTGAACAGCGATGTTCCACTGCGCTTGAACTCCTATAGAATGTAATTGCTCGGCGCAAAGCTTATGAAGCTGAATCAACTGCTCACGTCCTGTGTCGCTGCTTTCCAGTTGAACGACTACATACCATTGTCCAGCTTGACGTTCCATTATATTTAAGCGAATTTTTAAATCCTCGCTATCACGAACAGAACGATAAAGTGCGTGTCCATTTTCCACGAGTTTGCTTGCTGCGGGTAGATTCAGTTGATCAGCTATCTGTGCCGCCATATCTGCCGGATCTGCACTATTAGGAATCCAATCTCCTTGCCATTTTACAACTAGTTTGTCCAATGTACCCGGGGTTTGATCCGAGATGGTTAGCAACGAACGTAAAGTCGTTTCTGCCTCGCGGGAACCAGTTCCGTTTGTCTGAAGAGCTCCATAACGCCATCCAGCCAGTACCAACACCGTCCCTAATACCAAAATCGCAATGACTCCCTTTTTAACCAACTCTGCTTTTAGCATGGCCGTTCCTCCCTCTCCATAACCACATGGTCCCCACACACATGCTTGAAATGCTTTCTTTTATCAGCTCGATGCAAATCTATGAATCTATCAATAGCATGCCCGTTGCCAGAGGTTTTATACGTAGAGGTAGTTAGCCACAATCTTCAAAAATATTCGTCTGCCTACTGGGTGTTCGACCATACACCATTGGTACTATAAGAATAGACTATTATCACAACGCATCTTACACCAAAAGAGGTGAAATCATGTTTCCCATTTATCCAGTAAATGAAGCCAGTGTAGCACCTCATGGCGGACGGATGGTCTGTGCCATTATGCGTGATGGTACACGACACATCGGCATCTTAAGCGGGTGTAGCAAAGGCAAGCTGATGTTGAACGGATATCCATCCTCCTTTCCTGGTAGTCTCTATGCCGGAAGCTACAGTAACAAAAGAAAACAAAAAGCTAAAAAAATCTCCTCTAAAAAGAAAAAAAGAAATTCCAACAACAAAGCTCGCCCTTCTGCCAAGCTAAATGCCTTTAATAGACCACCTGACGAACTTCTAAATCCATACTTTCCTTATAACGTAGGCGAATTTGGCTCAAACGGAAATGGAAATTATGCAAACGGCAGAGCAGGCTATCGCGGCGGATATGGATACGGAGCAGGGCTTGCATTAGATCTGGCTTTAATCGCCTTTTTATTCCTCCTTATCTGAACACTGTTACGGAATACAAAAAAAACCGGAGGACTATACATCGTCTCCGGTTCTTTGTTTTTGTTGTTCTACAGTCTACTCTGCTAAGCCGTTTTTATAGGCATAGATTGCCGCCTGTGTGCGATCTTCCACTCCTAATTTGGCGAGAAGGTTCGTGACATGAAATTTTACAGTCTTAATCCCGATAATCAGCTCATCAGCGATATCCTGGTTAGACTTCCCTTGTGCCAGCAAGCGAAGAACCTCCATCTCACGATCTGTTAGCTCCGTATGTGCGGGCGCTTCAGCCTGCGGCTGGCGGAATCGATTCATCATCTTAGAGGCCACCTGCGACTCTAAGACGGATTGTCCTCGTGCAGCTGCACGGATCGCATCCGCGATCTCGGAAGCACGAGACGTTTTAAGTAAATAGCTGAATGCTCCTGCTTCAATGACCGGATACATTTTCTCATCATCCAAATAACTGGTCAGTACAATCACCTTCGTTTCTGGAAGCAGGCGTGTCACTTGGCGTGTCGTCTCGATGCCATCCATGCCATCCATGACCAAATCCATTAAAATCACGTTTGGCTTGTATTCTGAAGCTAACCGTATGCCTTCTTCTCCGCTTCCGGCCTCGCCGACCACTTCAATCCCTTCTTCCGTCCCCAGCACCGCCGCAAGTCCAATCCGTACCATTTCATGGTCGTCTACCAGCAGCACGCTAATCGGTAATTCCGTTTCCATGATCATCGTTCCTTCCGCTTTCATCATAAATAACTGGCACAGACACCTCAATCCGTGTCCCTTTTCCCGGAGCCGTTATATACTGAATAGCTCCCCCAATTTCACTCACACGCTCCTGCATTGTGGATAACCCATAGGATGTCTGCTTTTTCTCATCCATTTCAAAACCAACACCATTATCCCGAATCGTCAGCCTGATGGAATCCGGGCGTTGCACGATTCGAATCTCCATACGAGTTGCTTTGGCATGGCGCAATGTATTAGACATCGCTTCCTGAACAATACGAAACAAGTGATTCTCAATACCTTTAACCAACTGTACTCCGCTTTCCATCTCAAAATCAATCTCCATCGGTACCTTTGCCTGTAATTCCTGTACCAAATCGCGCAAACCTTGCTCAAGCCGTTTCCCTTCCAGATAGACAGGCCGTAGATGGAGTAGTAGCGCCCGCATTTCGGATTGTGCCACGGAAGACATTTCTTCAATTAATGCAACTTGACGTTGTGCTTTATCAAAATCCTTGTCCAGCGTTCTGCCCACAGCCGTTGCCGTCATTGAAATAGCAAATAATTGCTGTGATACTGCGTCATGCAACTCTCTGGCCAGCCGCTGCCGTTCCTCCACAATTGCAGTCATCCGCGCCTGTTCTGCCAGCTGAGCATTATCCGTAGATAAGCGTTGCAAAGACGTAACTTGCTCCTGCCATTTACGCCCGATCCGCTCCAACTGCTCTCCTAGCCTGCCAAGCTCGTCATGCCCCAGGGGCGGCAATTCGCGGGCAGGAGTTCCCTTTTCCCACATCAGCAACGTCTCTCTCAGCATTTCCAGTCTGCTTTTAAAGCGATAGCTTTCATAAAATCCGTACATTGCCCCTGTCCCTATCAACACCAGGATAACGGCTCCTATTACTTTCAGCATCATTCCCCAGGTTGGGAACGAATTCACATATCCATATGTATACAGCATATAAAAGACCACTACGCCTACAACAACACACAGGAGGATACCTTCACCCATACTGCGGGTTACCATGTTGGACGTTTTTTTATGATTCATCCCGGTTCCTCCTGATTCAATAAAATCGAACGCGGACATCGCCCGCTAAGTACGAAACGACAAACTTCACTTTATATTCACTCTGCTCAAAATGAGGAGACTTCCACACCAGTCGATTGATCATCCCCGCCTCATGATCCCGGTCAAACTGAATCTGCCCGAATAATACGAACATCTCCACCTCTACCCCGTAATTATCTGGCAACGTGATGTCAATGTCACCGAAGATTCCTTGTAAAAATATGACGGACTCACGTTCCTCAGGCAGAGCCAGCGTCAGGTCGGCATCCACATCACCAACCACATGCCATATACTTGTGCTGCGCAAGCTCCACGGCACTTCATCCCATTTGTGATTGGATATGAAGTTGTGTTTGAATATGGAGCTTTGGCCTTTATGCAGCTTCCTGGAACGTGAATAGAACACAGCCAGCGAAGCCAACGTGATCACCACAAACAAGAACAAATGATCCAGCACCAGCAGACCGGCGCCGATGGCAAGCATCGTATAGCCCTTTTTGATTTTGGAATTGCGTATCTTATATATTCCAGCCAACATTAGGATCAGTGCAAACACGGAGAGGAACCCAATCCACTGACCGAATAAAACGATAATCCCGATGCCAATCCCTGCCAGTGCCAAGGCTGTTTTTCTTCTCTCCATGCTGCACCCCCTTTTTTTTGTTTATACAGGAAGGAAAAGCCATAGTGGCGCAATATACCGCCATATGGCTTCCCGAACCATACAGATTGAGCACTATTGTTGATCAGTGTCCATCTATACAGCATATCATAATGTTTGGATTCCGAGTAGTTAGTCCTTCTTCATATCTACAGGTTTAGCACCTGCTTGAATTTTGGACTTCAATTGTTGAAGCTGCTCATCCACTTTAAATTCCTTTTCAGCCTCTGCGGGATTAACATAAGCCTCTCCCGGTGCTTGACGGTAAGGAGCACGCAGTACGTCAGCTTCTGCCTCCATTTGCATGATTTTTTCCTCCATGCGGTGGAATCCCAGCGAAGCAGACCCGCTTTCAATCGTGTGCAAGCTATTGATTTGCGACATTTGCTTTTTAGCTTTTGCCATTTGGGCACGGGATACCAGCTCATTACGCTTGTTGCGCATTTTGTAGAATTCATCCTTCATTCCGTGAAGCTGCTGTACCAGTTCTTTCGCTTGGAGCTCGGCTTGAGTGTGCAAGTCACGGTATTCATCCTGCTTTTGTCCAAAATAAATTTTCTCGCCCAGCAGCTTGCGTGCCACTTCTTCTTGGCCATTCCGCAATGCAGATTCGGCTTGCTTTTCACGCTCATTGGATACACGCACAGCCTCTTCCAAACGCTGCTTCATACGGCGCTCATTTGCCATTTGCTTGGCGACCGTTACCTCAGCCTCGTGAATTTCTGCCTCCATATCGCGCAAGTACTGATTTAACATAATAATCGGATCTTCCACTTTATCCAACACTTCATTCACCGATGCTCTTGTCATATCCTTCATTCTTTTAAAGATTCCCATTATTTACGTTCTCCCTTCTCGAATTGCTCTACTTTTTTACGTAACTCTTCCAGTTCCTTTTTCATTGCTTTTTTCTCGATATCTTCCATCATGGAATCCAGATCACTGTTGTTCCCTGTATTAAATTTGGATGAATAGCGGGCATCCTGTCCAAACGGATTCGAGTTGCCGTATGCTCCGCCTTGATTGTAACCATTTCCTTGTCCATATTGCGTTCTAGTACTACTACCGCCATAATAGCGTGGATCTTGCTGGGAATAAGGACCGCTATCTGGACCAAATCCTCCATCGTAAGGAGATCTTGGTTCCTTGGAAATAACCAACGCTGCAATCACATAAATCATAAATGTGGTACCTGCTGTAATAAAGAAACTGATCACAACCAGAATACGTATCCAGGTTGAGTCCATCCCTGTTGCGTCAGAAAGACCGCCACATACTCCAGTTAATACTCTATCCCGGCTTGATCGGTAAATTCGGGTCATAATTTACTTACTCCTTCCCGCTGTTGTTCAGCTTGCTTTTCAGTCTCGCCCACTCTTGTTCGAGCAGCGATCCACCGCTGTGATCATCCCTTGTATACTCCTCACCCCGGCGCAATTCACGCAGACTCATTGTTTCTGCTTCCATATCGGCTACCCGGTCTTCCAAGCGGTTGAACATTCGGGGAACATTTCGTCCACCGTATGTACCTGCCCGTTCGTTCATTTGCTGCTGGAGTCTCAACGTCTGCACACGTGCGGCGTAATATTGACGCTTGCTGTGTACTGTCTGGTATTCTGTCTTTAATGTATCCAGTTGTTGCTCCAATTCGCGTAAGGATTCACGGCTCTGCTCCCACAGTTCTCTATACTGCTCTTCTTTTTCTGCATACAGCATTTTTTCCTGAAGGGCTAACTTTGCAACATGTTCTTCATCTGCTTTCAAGGCCAGCAGCGCCTGTTCCTCCCGTTTGGCCTGCATGGACACCGCATGATCCAACTGCTGCTTCATTTGTCTTGTGTGCACTGTATACTGCTGATGAAGCTTTTCCGCTTCTGCGATTTCCTGACGGGTATTATATAGAAACTGGTCAATGAGTTGAACCGGATCTTGGCTTTGTTCCAAATGCTCATTGAAGGTTGCTACCGTGATATCACGCATTCTTCGAAAAACACTCATTGGCGTCTACTCCTTTCACAACTTCGAATTTTCCTCATTTCATACTCTTTGCTCTCGTACATTTTTCTTCTTCCTTATACTGTCTCCATCAGTAGCGTCTTCTACGGTCACTCAGCATGGATACACCGAATATGATTAATCCAATTGCCAGCAGTGGTCCAATAAGCCAGGACAGCTTGCCCAGTAAAATCAGTACCCCGAGCACAAGCACGATCCAACCGAAGAGCGCATTTCCTCTTTTCACACCGTAGTACCCCAGCATAATCATGGCTATCGGAATTAAGTAACCAATCAGATGTCCTACAAAGTGACCGAAAAACGGAGTAAACTTACCGAGCAGCATAATCGAACCCAACACGATCAGTACAATGGCTAATCCATTCCCTTTGTTAACTCTCATTATCTCTCACCGCCTTTCACTGTGTCTTGCTTATGTTCTTATTGTACGCTGACCCAGCGTTTGACAAAACGGACTCCAGACGGTTTTTGAACCTAGACCTAAGTCGGGGATGAATATAGACCTGCGGCTAACCACTTCTATGCTGCTCTGATGCAAGAGATGTGGAGTGCCGCTTTCCTGCATGCTTAGAGCGTAATGAAAGGACGAGACAAGCAAATAAGGCTACCGCTGCAACCATATAAGGCAAATTAATATGAACATCAAACAGCAGTCCTGCAACTAACGGTCCAATGACGTTCCCTAAGCTGGTATAGGACGAGTTCATACCCGCTACAAACCCTTGCTCATCCCCAGCCTGCCGCGATAGAGAAGTGCTTACTGCCGGGCGAAGGATATCCATAGCCAGAAAAATGATAAAGGTCGTCAGCATAATCATCACGTACTGCTCGGCAAATAAAGTTAGGAAAATAAACAGTCCTCCGATAGCCAAGCAAAGGTGAATCACTTTTTTCTCACCAAAACGGTTAATAATCCAGCCAAATATAGTTGCTTGCACAACAGCTCCCAAAATAGAGCCTGTCGTTATAATGATGGCAATATCCATCGGTGTAAAACCATATTTATGGTCAACAAACAGTCCAAATACCGTTTCAAAATTCGCCAACCCAAAAGCAACGACAAATACAATGAGCAAGCCCATAAAGTACGGAGATTGATAGGACTTGGCAAATTGCTGTAAAAGGTTTTCTTTTTGACGTGGAAGCTCTCTATTGTACTGTTGTTTTTCCTTGCTTAAAGACTCAGGCAGCACAAGCAGAGACAAAATAGCTGCTATTCCTGCAGCTCCTGCAGCTGCAAAGAAGGGAATACGTATGCCATAGGCGGCAAGCAAACCACCAATCCCTGGCCCGATAATGAAGCCTGTATTAATTGCTGCATTGATCATGCCCATTCCCTTGCCTCTTTCCTCAAATGAGGTCACATCAGCGACGTAGGCCATTATAGAGGGAGTAAGCAACGCTGCCCCTACCCCGCCCATGATTCGTGCAACAAACAAGGTAGGAACGGAACCCGCCAACCCAAAAACAAGCTCTGACAGCATAAAAATAAACATCCCAGAAACAATCAACTTTTTACGTCCATAACGGTCAGACAATTTTCCTGACCAAGGTGATAATAAAAGCTGTGTCAGCGCAAAAGCTGCAACCATCAGTCCCATTGAAGAACCATTCATCCCTAGCTCGCTTATAAATTTCGGTAACACGGGAACAACTAATCCAATCCCCATAAATGCTAAAAAAATGTTAAGCATCAATAACAGCATTGCTCCCCGATTTCTTGTCAGTATAGACATATTTCCACCCTTTCTTTTCAGAACCCCTTTTATTTATCATTAGATAATTTCAGTATCCCAACTTCAAAAAACAAAAAAACTTTAATTGTTTTATTAGTTTTATTATGAAAAAAAGCCTCCTTTAATAGGCATATATTATTAGGCTATTTTTGTTGTTCGACTAACCCAAATAACAATATATCTACAATGGAATAAGTAGCTTCCTCTACCGTCACACTGTTATCCAGAAAGAAACGCTGATCAAGCGTTAAATTGACTGAATCAATAATCAGCTTCATAATCAGAGCCTCATTTTTGTTCACAATAATTCCTTCTCGAATCCCTTCCTGAATTAATGTTCTAATCGGAGACCAATCATTTAAATCAGCATGTACTCTTTTCCATTGCTCAGGATAATACTTTTTCATCTGGTCCAGTATTCTTAAATCATAAAACTTATAATACAACGGCATAACTCTAATCGATTGCTTAATCTTTTCTAACAAAGATAATTCATTGTTTTGGATAATTTGTTCCGTCTTTTGAATCATATCATCATTTGTACGCTCAATAAGGGTCTCTAAAATAAGCGTCTTAGACGAAAAATTTTCATACAACGTACGCTTACTGATAGCGAGTCTTTTCGCAAGATCATCCATAGTAAATTTCAAGCCATTTTCATGAACTTCCTCTACAAAAGCTTCCAAAATTCTTTCTTGCATATGCATTCCTCATTTCTTTTACACTTAATAAACTATAAATGTTTTTCTAGTACCACCATCCTACAACAACATCAAAGTCCCAGTCAAATATACTATTTAGAAAAGAAACTATGCGAAGTTCTTATCTTCCATTCATCTGACACCTGATCAATTATGTAGCCGAAATTGAGAATGAAATTAATAAAAAGGATGATAAAATGCTTTAAAGCATTTTATCATCCTTTTGTATATACCAGCGAGAGAAACCGAACCTCCACAGTTTCCCACTCGATACCGAATGAAATCTTGATAATACCTTGTTTGATGAATGGTAAAGGCACTGCTCGTCGATTTCGACCCACAAGGTATTCTGTCGATGTACTTTGGTATTGAGCAGCGGGATCAACTTCCGTAGCTATGGTCTGCGACAGGACTAACTCAGTTGCTCAGTATCAAGGAATTTAGAATACTTGTACAACTTCTTTAATATCATCAATTTCCTCAAGAATTGCGCGCTCAATAGCAACCTTTAACGTAATCGTAGCACTTGGGCAACCATTGCAAGCTCCCAAAAATCTTAATTTTGCTATACCGTTCTCAACTTCGACCAGTTCAGCATCTCCACCGTCACGCAGTAAGAAAGGACGTAGTTTGAGAAGAACTTCCGATACTTCATCGAATAAAACTCCGTTTTCATCCATTATGTCAATTCCCCCCATTGTTTTACCAACCGTCATTCAGACCTTTTTTCATCCTAGATCGTCTGGGTGATCCTTTGCTTTTTGCCTTAGAGTGACCTCTTGATCCGAAAGTTCCCTTATAAGCGTATGAATAGAGTCTAAAGGTATCATCACACCACAACTTGCGCTCAGTCCTGACAGCATATGGAGGCAGAACTGAAGTTTTCGTATCTCTCGAGTAATTTGAGCTAGTTCCGAATCGTCCGAATTATTTTTCTTCATTACTAGCACCTCATTAAAGAATGATAAAGGTTTGATCTATTAAATTAATGAATCAACCGATGCTTCCTTCCATCTCAAATTGAATCAACCGATTCATTTCAACGGCATATTCCATTGGCAATTCTTTGGTAAACGGTTCAATAAAGCCCATTACAATCATTTGTGTAGCATCTTGTTCTGTAAGTCCGCGGCTCATTAAGTAAAACAATTGTTCCTCGGACACTTTGGATACTGTTGCCTCGTGCTCCAAAGTAATCTGATCGTTTTTAATTTCATTGTACGGAATCGTATCTGATGTTGACATGTTATCCAATATCAACGTATCGCACTTAATATTGGACTTGGACCCCGCGGAATCGCGGCTGAAGCTGGACAACCCTCGGTAGTTTACTTTTCCGCCCTGCTTGCTGATGGATTTGGATATAATCGTAGATGTTGTCTCGGGAGCAAGGTGAATTACCTTCGCGCCAGCATCTTGATGCTGATCTTTACCGGCTACGGCAATAGACAGGATGGACCCCTTGGCTCCCCGTCCTTTCAATAATACTGCCGGATACTTCATTGTTACCTTTGAGCCGATATTGCCGTCCACCCATTCCATTGTGGCATTTTCTTCTGCCACAGCCCTTTGGGTTACCAAGTTGTAGATATTAGGAGCCCAATTCTGAATGGTCGTGTAACGGACACGGGAATCTTTCCGGCAAATAATTTCAATAACTCCACTATGCAGAGAACTGGTACTATAAATAGGTGCTGTACATCCTTCAACATAATGGACAAAGCTGCCCTCTTCGGCAATAATTAATGTCCGCTCGAATTGACCCATATTTTCAGAATTAATACGGAAATAACCTTGTATAGGAACCTCGCAATGAACACCCTTCGGAATGTATACAAAGCTACCGCCTGACCAAACCGCACTATTAAGCGCCGCAAATTTATTGTCTGCGGGAGGGATGATCGTCCCAAAATGTTGCTTAAACACTTCGGGGTATTGCTTTAATGCAGTATCCGTATCAAGGAAAATAACGCCCTGATCCTCCAGTTCTTTCCGCATGCTGTGATAAACTACTTCCGACTCATATTGAGCGGATACGCCCGCCAGGAACTTTTGCTCCGCTTCAGGGATTCCCAGCTTGTCAAAGGTTGCTTTAATCTCGGAAGGAACCTCCTCCCAGGTCTTTCCCTGTTTTTCAGAAGGGCGAACGTAATACTGGATGTCATCAAGATTTAGCCCGGTCAAATCCGCTCCCCATTTAGGCATCGGCATTTTGTAGAATTGATTCAAAGCTTTCAACCGAAAATTGAGCATCCACTCCGGCTCTTCCTTGATCCGGGAAATTTCCCGGACAATCTCTTCCGTCAGACCTTTTCCAGATTGAAAAATAGACTGGTGCTTGTCGCGAAACCCATATTTATATTCGCCCATATCTGGTGCTTTTTTAGCCATTAGTATCACTCCTTTTTAACCTTTCAAGATTCATTTTGATTTTCTATGATCTGCCGAGCTTGCTTTCCACTAAATCTTTTAGGCGATTGCGAACACCTTCCAGCGGGATCTCCGAAATGACAGGAGCGAGAAATCCAAAAATAACAAGATGTTCGGCTTCACTCCGTGATATCCCGCGCGACATCAGATAATAGATTTGCTCTGCATTTACTTGCCCCACGGATGCAGCATGACCCGCGGTTACATCATCCTCATCTATCAGCAGGATCGGATTGGCATCGCCGCGAGCTTTAGGACTTAGCATAAGCACGCGTTCTGTTTGCTGACCATCACAATGGGTTGCACCTTTTTCAATCTTTGTAATGCCGTTGATAATGGCCGTAGCTTCTTCAAGCATGACTGCACGCGTAATCATCTGGCTTACCGAGCTTCTGCCAAAATGCTGAGCTTGAGTTGTATAGCTCGATTTTTGATTGCCCGTGCCAATAGCAATCACCTTATTGTCGGAGACCGCCCCGTTGCCTTGTAGCAAAGTCTTGGTATCGCTGGCGGTATAACCATTGTTCATCTCACCGATAATCCATTCCACATCCCCATCAACAAGAACGACCGCCCGTCGCTGGGTGAAATCCGTTGTAGTTGCAGCAAGCTGATGAACCGAAGCTACTTGCACCTTTGAGCCCGCCCCCGCGAAGACCTCCGTCACACCGTTATGCAATACCTTGACATCATCACGACTCGATACACAATTATCCACATAAGTAATCTTGCTGTTGCTCCCTGCCACAATTAAGACGTGAGGAGCAAAACACATACCGCTTGTATCGTTAAGAAAGATCGCTTGAATAGGTGCTTCAACCTCTACACCGTCTGGGACATATAGAAAAACGCCACCACTCCATAAGGCACTGTGTGCAGCAGATAAACGATGCTCTTCTGGCTTTACTGCCTCAAAGAGATAACGTTGAACCAGCTCCTCATGCTCTTTTGCCGCAGTATGCAGATCCGTTAAAATGACTCCCTGGGCGGCTAAGCTCTCGGACAATTTCGTATACACTACATCCGAGTTGAACTGAACGATTAGTCCGCCTTTCACTGGAGAAGCAGCCAAACCTCGAACAACCTCCGGCGCTTCCTCCAAACTAGACCACGCAGTCTCAGCTTTGTAATCTCCACTTTCGTAGATATCCCATTTTTCAAGATTGATTTTCTCCACTTTAGGCAACTCCAGCGTCCCTGCCAGTTCGAGTGCGTGAACGCGGCGTTCAATCAGCCAACGAGGTTCATCCTTAGCGCTTGACCATGCGCGTAAATCGTCCACATTCATTGAAACTCTAGCTTGTATATCCACGTGCTGTTCCTCCTCTCCGGCTTTTAAGCTTCACTTACCGTCTCATCCGTAATTCCAAGTTCCTCCTTCACCCAATCGTACCCTTCAGCCTCCAAACGGTGGGCAAGCTCCGGACCGCCAGATTTAACTATCCGGCCTTGCATCATGACATGCACAAAATCCGGGGTAATATAATTCAACAGTCGTTGATAATGGGTGATGATTAAAAAGCCTCTATCCGGGCTGCGCATCTCATTTACGCCATTGGCCACAATACGCAGTGCATCAATATCAAGCCCTGAGTCCACTTCATCCAGGATCACAAACTTGGGTTCAAGCAGCATCATTTGTAAAATCTCATTTCGCTTTTTTTCACCGCCAGAGAATCCCTCATTCAAATAACGATGCATAAATTCCGGGTTCATCTCCAGCCCCTTCATTTTGCTCTCCATTTCACGGATAAAACGGATTAAGGATATCTCATCGCCTTCTTCACGCCGTGCATTGATGGCACTTCTAAGAAAATCCGAGTTGGTCACGCCAGCAATTTCACTTGGGTATTGCATAGCGAGGAACAAGCCTGCCTGGGCACGCTCATCCACCTCCATCTCAAGAAGGTCTTCATTGTCCAATGTCACCTTACCGCCAGTAACCTCATATTTGGGATGGCCCATTAAAGCTGAAGCCAATGTACTTTTTCCCGTCCCATTAGGCCCCATAATCGCATGAATCTCTCCGCCATGAATCTCCAGTGTGAGCCCTTTTAAAATTTCTTTCCCTTCAATCTTGGATCTTAATTCCTCAATCTTTAATGTCGTCATTTATCGTAAACTTCCCTTCGGAGTATTCTTCGGCACGCGCCACCAAATCACTCATAAATTTTCCAATAGTCTGCAGCTCAACCTCTGAATAGGATTCAATGAATTGGTAAAACCTTTCTTCTTTTTCTTTGTGCAGTTTTTTATGCAAATGATAAACGTGTCTTCCCTTATCCGTTAAACTAAAGTAAATCTCCTTACGATTGCTGTTCAGTTGACTTTTCATAATGAAGCCCATTTCCAGCAGCTTTGCACTAATTTTAGTAATACTAGCTTTGGACAACCCCATCTTCTCCACAATCCCGGTATGATTTATCGGTTCATAATCACCAATGCAATCAATAACGTGTACACTAGTAATATTGTTGGAGAGCATGTCAATCTGGTACTTTCTGGCCTGTTGCCGAAACGAGTTAATTTCTTGTTCAGTATACAGCTCATTCAGATGTAGCATTTTAATATATTGCTCGTAAAGATGACCTTTAAAATGATTTTGAAACTCCAATTTCCCGATCTCCCCTCTCTTGTAGTAGTTGCAGACCAAGCTCAGTGTCACCATTAGATTATTTTTTGTTCACTAGTAAACAAAACCATATTAACACAATTGATATTGATAATCAATATCAATTGTGTTAAATGTGGTGCAATTTTGGAGGCGCTTTTCATGGATTTGTTGTCATTGTCATCGGCCTCATGCTGTGTTTTGACTAGGGCACGTCCCAGAAATGGTTTTGATTACCTCTGATCAATCCTGCTTTGCGAGGGTTGAACAATGGAACCCATTCGGTAGCACCCGGATGGATCTGATAACCGAACCTAAGTCCAATACCGTTGCCTATGAACGTCATGGTACACCTGCCACAGACCGGGGTCGCTATCGTAAAAGAGGACAAAGGTGGTGCTTGGCCGAGCTGTTTTAAAGCCGTATCGCCGCGTTTAAGTACGCTATCCTGAGCTTCTACAATGCCGAGGAGCTGAATCAACTCCTCGCAGTAATCCGAGGATAAAGAATTTAGCTTTTCGTTATCCTGGCTGCCTTTTATGGGCTAAGCCGAAGCGAGACCGTAGAATAAAATGGTCGGCTATTGATTTATTGAATTGGACTATTAATATTAAACATACCGCCACATCGGGCAATTTGAATGG
Organism: Paenibacillus jamilae; assembly: GCF_050482105.1. GTDB lineage: Bacteria > Bacillota > Bacilli > Paenibacillales > Paenibacillaceae > Paenibacillus > Paenibacillus jamilae_B. The sequence goes on from NZ_JBCNHI010000009.1 coordinate 202,000, forward strand.
TATATATACTGAAATTGAAAAGGAACGAACCAAGAATTAAGCCATTCGCCATATACTGCCACTGGTGGACACTTCTATGAGCTTCTGATTCGTATGAGGGAATAACAAGAATCCTATCGCTTATCTTCTGACAATTCTTATTGTCTTGAATACCTGGAGTATATTTATGTAGATGTACTAGGGGTAAGCATGAAAGAAGTTTAGGAATGGTTAGGCCACAGCGATTATGCAACAACGGCAAATATTTATTCGCATTTGGAATACAACTCAAAGGTGTCTTCAGCTCAAGCAATGAGTGGGGTACTAAAGCTCAAATAAAAAAAGCTCATTGGAGAATGTCTCTAATGAACTCTTTTGGTTAATACCGGCGAGAGGACTCGAACCTCCACGGTTTCCCACTCGATTTTGAGTCGAGCGCGTCTGCCATTCCGCCACGCCGGCATATTTAATTATGGAGGCGCCACCCAGATTTGAACTGGGGAATAAAGCTTTTGCAGAGCTTTGCCTTACCACTTGGCTATGGCGCCAGATTATAACAAAGCGGACGACGGGAATCGAACCCGCGACCCTCGCCTTGGCAAGGCGATGCTCTACCGCTGAGCCACGTCCGCATAAGATGGCTGGGGATATAGGATTTGAACCTATGCATGACGGAGTCAAAGTCCGTTGCCTTACCGCTTGGCTAATCCCCAATAAGAAAGGGCGGCCGATGGGGCTTGAACCCACGAATGCCGGAGTCACAGTCCGGTGCGTTAACCACTTCGCCACGACCGCCGCAAGTAATGAATGATTGGCAGGGGCAGCAGGAATTGAACCCACACCAACGGTTTTGGAGACCGTTGTTCTACCTTTAAACTATGCCCCTATAAAACTGGTGGAGGATGA
>NZ_JBCNHI010000010.1:0-317484 GCF_050482105.1 Paenibacillus jamilae
TTGGTTTGCCTTTTCGTTTACTTCCTTATAAGTCAGCTGTTTATCTTCAAACACTACAGCAATATTATTGGGTGTCTTTTCTACCTGCTCTTCAAACAGTTGATGTATAGTCTTATCCTTAGGATACCGGACCTTTGTATCGTTAAAGTCATATAGTATTTTCTGCTTTTCTTCCTGTGAAAGCATATCAATTTCTGACAACCTTTTTCCAGGATAAACCGTTATCTCTTCCAGAACATTAAGGTAATGGGCTGCAAACCTTTCTACAGTCTCTTTCTTGAACAGCCTTGTGGCATATTCCAAATCAAATGCAATACCTTCCTGGGTTTCCCGAGCATTTAATGTCAAGTCAAATTTGGATATTCTAAATTCATTTGTATAGGGTATAAACTTAAGCCTATCTATCTTCAATTCTGATGAGCCGGTATTTTGCAATACAAACATAGTATCAAAAAGAGGATTCCTGCTCATATCCCTCTTTACATTAAGCTTTTCCACCAGTTCTTCAAACTGGTAGTCCTGATTTTCATAAGCCCTTATAGAGTTTTCCCTTACTTCCTTTAGAAACTCAGCAAAGGTCTTTTCTCCCTGGGGATAGTTCCTCATGGCTAAAGTATTTACAAACATACCTATTATGTCTTGTAAATCTGTATGAGGTCTTCCAGCTATAGGGCTTCCCACTATAATATCTTCCTGCCCCGTATACTTAGACAGCAGTATGTTGTATGAAGCAAGCAATGTCATGTAAAGAGTAGCCCCATTATCCCTTGCAAGCTTAATAAGTTTTCCCGTAAGCTCACTGCCTGCTTCAAAACGGATAAAACCTCCGTCAAAGCTTTGAACCGAAGGCCTTTGGTAATCTACTGGCATATTCAGCACAGGAATTTCTCCATTAAATTCCTGGAGCCAGTATTCCTCCTGCTTCTTTATTTTGTCCCCAGCAAATAGTTCCTTCTGCCAAACAGAATAGTCCTTGTACTGTATACGGAGGGAAGAAGGGTTATTTCCTCCATACATATCCATGAACTCATGTACCAGTATATCCATGGACGTACCGTCAGATATGATATGGTGCATGTCAAACATCATGACATGCTTGTCTTTTCCCGTTTTCACAAGGCCTACTCTTAGCAGCGGAGCAATTCCAAGATCAAACGGCTTTATAAATTCTTTTACGATTTCCCCCACTTTTTCTTCGTCAGATTCTAGATACACTACACTAAAACCCACAGGATCATTGATCTTCTGGACGGGTTCACCCTCTATGAAATGGAAAGATGTTCGAAGGGTCTCATGCCTATTTATAAGCTGTTGGAAGGTCTTCTGAAAAAGCTCCAGATCAATACTGCCTTCAACCAGCAAGCTGCCTGGCATATTGTATGCTGTCCCTGCTCCTTCAAACTGATTTAATATATACAGCCTTCTTTGGGCTGATGACATAGGGTAGTATTCCATCTCTTTAGCAGTTTGGATAGATTGATATATACTCTCCTTTGCTTCCTTCATATACCTTGCTATTTCCGCTATAATTGGAGCCTTAAATATTTCCTTAAGAGGCATGTCTATATTGAACTCTTTGTGAATTCTCGCTACAAGGCTTGTAGCCTTTAAAGAGTGTCCACCTAACATAAAGAAGTTGTCATTTCTTCCTATCTTCTTAATTCCAAGGATGTCTTGCCAAATCAGTGCAAGCTTCTCTTCAAATTCGCCTATAGGCGCTTCATACTCTATTCCCGTATTTATATTACCTTCGGGTTCAGGCAATGCCTTCCTGTCTATCTTGCCATTAGCTGTCAATGGCATTTTTTCAAGCTGCACAAAGTATGATGGTACCATGTATTCGGGCAGTTCTTTTAAGAGATGCTCCCTTAGTTCTGATATTGTCAGCTCATTTTCTCCCGCTATATATGCACACAGGTATTTACTGCCCTGATGGTCTTCCTTTGCAATCACCAAAGATTCCTTAATTGAAGGATGCTTTAGCAGTTGTGCTTCTATTTCACCAAGCTCTATCCTAAAGCCTCTTATCTTTACCTGGTGGTCTATTCTACCCAGGTATTCCATTTCTCCATCAGATAATAACCGGACCAGGTCTCCAGATCTATATAACCTCTCTTCCGGCTTGTACGGATTTTGAACGAACTTTTCCTTTGTAAGCTCCGGTCTTCCAAGATATCCTCTGCAAACTCCGTCTCCTCCTACACAAAGCTCTCCGGCTACTCCAATGGGAACAACTTTCATGTTCTTATCCATTACATATGTTGTAAGGGTTGGTATAGGCCTTCCTATGCTGCTCACATTAGATCTAATTTCTTCCTCTTCTATCTCTTTATATGTGACATGCACTGTTGTCTCGGTTATTCCATACATATTGATGAGTCTAGTTCGCGGGTACTTCTTTCTCCATCCCTTCAACAATGCAGGCTTTAATGCTTCCCCTCCGAATATGACATATCTTATCTTAAGTTCTTTTTCTTCATATGATACTTCTTCATTGGCTATATTATAGAAGGCTGAAGGTGTCTGATTTAATACGGTCACCTTCTCATTCCTTAGAAGTCTCAGATACTCTACATTGCTGCGTGCTGTCATTTTAGGAACTACCACCAATCTGCCCCCATATAACAACGCCCCGTACATCTCCCATACGGAAAAATCGAAACTCATAGAATGAAACATAGTCCATACATCATTTTCGTTAAAATCAAACTGCATTTTACTGTTAAATAACAGCCTTACTATGTTTCTATGCTCTATCATTGCCCCTTTGGGTTTACCTGTAGAGCCTGAGGTATATATTAAGTAAGCTAGATCGGAAGGTTTATTTACCTCCGATAAGTTATATTGTTCATCTGAATATTCCTGCTCATCTTCTAAATTTATTACTGTACCTATTGATGTATATTTGTCTATAAAATGTGATTGGGTCAACAGGATCACTGCCCGGCTGTCTTCCAGCATATGACTTATTCTTTCCTCAGGATAATCTGGATCTATGGGAAGATATGCCCCTCCTGCTTTTAATACCCCTAGGATTGCTACTATCATCTCAAGTGAGCGTTCTGCCAGAATACCTACGATACTGTCCGGTTTGACTCCTTTAGCCCTTAATACATGGGCCAACCCATTTGATTTTTTATTGAGTTCACTATATGTAAGCTTTTTACCCTCAAATACCACAGCTACATGATCAGGGTTCTTCTCTGCCTGCTCTTCAAAAAGCTGATGGATAGTCTTGTTTTTAGGATACTGTGCCTCTGTAGCGTTAAAGGTATATAGGATTTGCTGTTTTTCTTCCTGTAACAGTACATCAATTTCCCACAACCTTTTTTCAGGGCATGCCGTTATCTCTTCAAGAACGGAAATGTAATGGGTTCCAAACCTTTTTATTGTCTCCTTCTTAAACAGCCTGGTACAATATTCAAGGTTAAATGTTATACCTTCTTGACCCTCTACCACTTCAAGCATAAGGTCAAATTTTGCCTTTCTGCCTTCCAGCCAGTTGTTGTATTGTTTGAAGTTTATACCCGTTGCTGCAAATTCTGTCTTGTTTGAAGTGCGCAGTGCAAACATAGTGTCAAAAAGAGGATTCCTGCTCATGTCCCTCATGAGATTAAGTTTTTCTACAAGTTCTTCAAACTGGTAGTTCTGATTTTCAAAAGCCAAAAACGCATTTTCCCTTACTTCCTGCAAGAATTGGACGAAGGTCTTTTCTCCCTCAGGATAGTTCCTTATGGCCAAGGTATTTATAAACATACCAATGATACCCTGCAGGTCAGCATGGGGCCTTCCGGCTACAGGGCTTCCAACTATGATGTCTTCCTGTCCAGTGTATCTGGACAGGAGTACGTTATATGCAGCCATCAGTACCATGTATAAGGTAGCTCCATTATCTGTTGCAAGCTTATTTAGTTTGACTGAAAGTTCAGGGTTTATTTCAAAGCTTACAGCATCTCCTTCAAAACTTTGTACCGCCGGTCTTGGATAGTCAGTAGGCATATCCAGTACCGGTATATCACCCTTAAATGTCTGGAGCCAGTATTCTTCCTGCTTCTTTATTGAGTCTCCGGCAAACATCTCCTTCTGCCATACAGAAAAATCCTTGTACTGTATCCGTAGTGGCAAAAGGGTCTTCCCTTGGTACAAATCCAAAAACTCACTCATAAGTATATTGACTGATATACCATCTGATACTATGTGGTGCATGTCAAACATCATAACACGCCTGTCTTCGTTCGTTTTTACAAGTCCTACTCTCAGTAATGGAACTTGGCTAAGATCAAAGGGCGTTATGAATTCTTTGACTATTTCTGCTGCTTTTTCTTCATCTAGTTCCAGGTACGTAATACTGAAATCCACGTAATCATGAACCTTTTGTACTGGTTCACCCTCAACCATATGAAATGATGTGCGCAGAGCCTCATGTCTTTTTACTAGCTCCTTGAATGCCTGTTCGAAGCGTACTGCATCAATGTTTCCTTCCAGCAGTACGACGCCTGGCATGTTATATGCAGTACCTGCTCCTTCAAGCTCGTTTAGTATATACAGCCTTTTCTGGGCAGATGACATAGGGTAAAATTCCTGCTCTCTGGCAGAAGGTATTCCAGAAAAGGCATTTGGCGTATATTTTGAAACATCTTTTCCTTTTTCTTTTAGCATCGTCTCAAATAGCTTTCTTTTTTCTGGAGAAAGAGATTCTATTCTTTTCATCAAATTATCCATAACTTCGTCCCTCTTCTCTATTTCATCTCTTTTAATTCCTATTTATAGATTTTCAATCATGCTTAAAATTTCTTCGATTTCCACTGTATCGTTAAGTCTATTTTTAATACTTTTTGCTATTGCCGAAATTGTAGGAGCCATAAACACTTCTTTTAATGCAAATTCTATGTCAAATTCTTTATGAACCCTTGATACAAGATTGGTTGCCTTTAATGAGTCTCCTCCTAATTCAAAGAAGTTATCATTTACTCCAATCTTCTGGACTCCAAGGATTTGGGTCCATATCAGTACAAGCTTCTCCTCAATTTCACCGAATGGTACAGCATAGTCTACCCCTGTATTAATATTTCCATCAGGGGCAGGCAGGGCATTTCTATCTACCTTGCCATTCGCTGATAAAGGCAGTTTTTCCAACTGTACAAAATATGAAGGGATCATGTAGTCTGGCAGATCTTTGGAGAGATACTCCCTTAATTCCGGTATTGTCAATTCACTTTCTCCAACTATATATGCACAGATGTACTTGTTCCCTTGGGGGTCTTCCCTTGTTGCTGCCACAACTTCTTTTATTGAAGAATGTTTTAGAAGCTGAGCTTCTATTTCTCCAAGCTCTATTCGGTATCCGCGGATCTTAACCTGATGGTCTATTCTGCCCAGGAATTCGATATTCCCGTCAGGCAGCCATCTTCCCAGGTCTCCTGTTTTGTACAGCCTTATCCCCTTTTCTTCTCTGAAAGGATCTTCAAGGAATACATGGGCTGTTTTTTCAGGGTCATTTAAATAACCCCTTCCTACACCTGTTCCAGAGACGCAGATCTCTCCTTTTACTCCGATAGGGCACAGGTTCATGTTTTTATCTGTTATATATAGATTCATATTTTGTATAGGCTTGCCTACAGGAATGTTCTCTCCTTCATGAGCAGCTTCCATAGTATATAGAGTAATATCGTCCGCTGCCTCTGCAGGTCCGTAGGCATTAACTACTTTAGTATTTGGACATAGGTCAAACCATTTCCTTACTATGCCGGATTTTACGGTTTCTCCCGTTATCAGCAAGTAATGAAGTTTTTCCGGTTTATTCCCTGTATTTTCCACATACTCAAGCATTAAAGCAAGGTATGAAGGTACCACCTCAAGGACCGTTATGCCATCTTCTATGATCCGATTCGTAAACCTTGCAACATCCTTTACTATTTCATCTGGATAGATGATAATTTGAGCTCCTATGGTTAGGGCTGCAAAGAACTGCCATACAGATACATCAAAGTATTGAGGCGAGTTCTGGGATATTATGCTGTTGTTAGTTATACAAAGTTCCTTTATTTCCGCATGGATGTGGTTTATCATGCCAAGATGCTCTATCATAGCTCCCTTTGGTACACCAGTTGAACCAGATGTATATATAACATAGGCCAAACTATTTATGTTTATATCTAGATCTAGGTTTTCGCCACTTTCAGCCTCAATCTCTTTTTCACACTGGTCAAGGTATATAATTCGGCCTTTATAGTTCTCACTAAGCTGCTGGGTCACATAATCTGATAAGGTCAACACATAGGCAGCTTTAGATTCCTTAAATATATCAAGCACCCTTTGTGTAGGGTATTTTGGATTTACAGGTATGTAAGCCCCCCCTGCTTTCCATATACCAAGTACCGATTCTACAAATAAGGGTCCCCTCTCCAGCATGACAACTACGGCTTCTTCTCTACCAGTGCCAGCCTTTAGCATGTACCTTGCTATCCTGTTTGCCCTTTGGTTGATCTGGCCATATGTAAATCTACGGCCTTCATACGCTACTGCTATATTGTCTGGACGTACTTTCGTCTGCTGCTCAAACAGGTGGTGTACCGTCAGGTGATGTTCAAATTCAACCTTCGTATCGTTAAAGCCGTATATTATTCGCTCCTTTTCTTCTTGGGATAACATATTGATTTCTGATAGTTTTTTTTCAGGGTTTGAGGTTATCTCTTCAAGGATATTAAAGTAATGCTGAACAAGCCTTTCTATCGTCTCCTTCTTAAACAGACGTGTAGCATATTCCATCCATAATATTATATTATGACCATCTGGTATCAACTGGAATGTTAGGTCAAATTTTGATGTTTTACTTTCAACCGGATATTTGGAATACTTTAATTCACCACGATGTTCCATAATATGCTCATCAGAAGGAACAATATTAAACATAACAGTAAATAAAGGATTTCTGCTTGAATCTCTCTTTACGTTAAGTTTTGTCACAAACTGATCAAACCTGTATTCCTGATTTTCATATGCTTCTAAGGAGCTTTCTTTTACTTCTTCCAAGAACTCAGTAAAGGCCTTATTTCCCTCTGGGAAATTCCTTAATGCCAGGGTATTTATAAACATCCCCAGTATTCTTTCAGTATCAAAATGAGTTCTTGCCGCTATAGGAGTACCAATAATTATGTCTTCCTGTCCTGAGTATTTATACATTAGTGTATTTAATGCCGCAAGAAGTATCATATACACGGTGGCTCCTGTTTGGGAGGAAAGTACATTTAATTTATCCATCAAATGACTGTCTAAATCAAATAGCAACCTATTTCCTTCAAAGCTTTGAAGGACAGGCCTAGGATAATCTGTAGGCATATCAAGGATAGGAATTTCACCCTTGAACCTATTAAGCCAGTATTCTTCCTGCTTTTTGTAAACCTCAGTGCTAAACAAGCCATTCTGCCACTGGGCAAAATCCTTATATTGCACCTCCATTGCCGGAAGGCTTTCACCACTTAATATAGAAACTATTTCATCAAAAGTCCTGATTATTGAAGTTCCATCCGAGACTATATGATGTACATCAAGCAAAAGTATTTGCCTGCTAGCATGGATTTCTATAAGACCTACTCTTATTAAGGGTGCTTTGCTTAAATCGAACGGTCTTACAAATTCATCGATTATTTTCTCTACTCCGTCTTCCTCAGACTCAAAATATTCTATAGTAAAATCAACTTCATCTTGTATCCTTTGCACAAGCTCCCCATCAATCATCTCAAAGGATGTCCTAAATGCTTCATGCCTTTGTATCAATGTTTTTAATGCTTCCCCAAGGGCAACCCTTTCAATCCCACCTTCAAATAAAATTCCCACAGGTATGTTATACCCAATGTTGTTACCCTCAAGATTATTAATGATATACATCATCTTTTGTGCAGATGAGGTTTCATAGTACTCTTTTTCAGAAACTTTAGGTATTCTTTCAAGCTCAGCCTTACCCATATTTAGGGAACCCTGTTCTGAAATCTTTCCCGATTCGTATAGCTTTGATATCATTTGCTCGGAAAGATCGTATATGCTGGAACCCTTAAGAAGTTCTACTATGGAAACAGGTGTTTTAAAGGCAACCTCCATCCTGTTTTTTATTTCGGTGGCCATTAATGAATCCATCCCAAAAACAGTTAGTGGTTGTTTGGTACTTAGATCCTCAGGATTATAACGCAAAACCTTCGCTACTATTGTTTTAATATGCATTTCAACGATATTCTGCCTGCTCTGTATTGGAGATGAAATAATATCCTCCAGGATATCAACATCCACCTTTGATTTATTTATATTCTCTTGTTGTCCTGACTCATCTTGCAAAAGAGTTTTAAGCGCATGTGGAGAACTCATGGGTGAGAACCATTTTTCCCCAAACGTTTGCCACGAGAGTATAGGTAGAACCACAGACTGTGCAACAGCTTCTCCAACAAGGTGCTCCATAGCCCTAATTCCCTTTTCTACCGTTACAGATTCTATGGATTTTTGTATATAATACTCCGGATCACGTTCCATAAACCTTGCAGCCATTCCAACCTCTGACCATGGTCCCCAATTGATACTCAGTGCAGGAAGTCCTCTCGATAAACGGTAATGTGCAAGTGAGTCCAAAAAGGCATTCCCAGTTGCATATGCTCCCTGGCCTGGTGAACCAAATACAGAAGCAACTGAAGAAAATAAAATAAAGAAGTCAATAGGCCGTCCCTCTGTCATACGGTGAAGGTTCCATGCACCATTTACCTTAGGCGAAAGGACCCTATAAAAAGTCTCATCTTTACTAACCTCAAGAAATTGATCATCCGTAATACCAGCAGAATGTACAACACCTCGAATAGGAGGCCTTTCTTCCTTATCAAAATCTTTAAAAAATCCAGCAAGCTTTTCCTCATCAGTTACATCCACTGATCCAATATATACTGTTGCCCCCTGGGACTCCAGCTTACGAACAAACTCAATCCTCTCTGCAAGGCTGCTGCCTGGCTCTACATTGTTCCATTCAGAACGTTTTGGAAATTCTCCGCGTCCAAGCAGTACCAGATGTCTTGCTCCCTTGGCAACCATCCACTGGGCTGTAATCATACCTATGCCACCAAAAGCACCTGTAATAACATAACTTCCATCGGGGCGAAGATGTACGGGTACTTGATGCTGCATATCAATCCGCAGTTTATCGATTCTTGCTGCAAGTCTATTCCCATTACGGAAAGCAATTTGGTTCTCTCCATTACCTAAGACTTCTTTTAACAGCATTTCCATTTCACCCGCATTGGCCTCTATGTCAAGGTCTACAAGGCCTCCCCAATTTGAAGGCAACTCATGGTAACCTATGACGGTGCCAAGGCCCCATACCAACGACTGTAAGAATGCAGAATTTGGAGTAGCCCTGTTGATCATTTGGGCTCCTCTTGTAATAACCCACAGCTTAAAATTTAATCCCAGATTTGTGGTTGCTTGTACCAGGTGTTTTAATACAAACAGGTTTTCAAAACAAGCTTTTTCTATAGCTGTATTACTAACTTCCTGGATCTCAAGGATATTGAGGCTCCACATATATACAATACCTGTTAGCTTCGTTTTAATTTTTGAGAATTCATCAAACAACGCTCTAAGATCCTCAATGCTTCGAGGGTTTATATATATCTCACGCTCTTCATACTGCCAACCAAAATTCTCACCAGGATATACCATAAAGCATTCTTCTCCCCTTTTTTCAAGGAGATTTGCCAGTTCTTTTCCTGCTGCTTTATGATCCACAAAAATAAGCCATGCTCCAGAGTTAGCAGCAGCTGTGCGGGTATCAACTTCTTCACTTTTTAGAAGCTCCCAGTTTATCTCATAAAGATAATCCTTAACTCTTCCAGCATCAGACCCTCCACTATTTCCAAGTTCCTTAGTTCTTATGCCCAGTATTTCGGCGATTAGATTTCCGTCCTCACTATATAGACGGATGTTGGCGTTCAAATTATTATCTTTCCTATCTACCATCTGCGTATGACAAAGCATGACAGGCTCCGGCCTTCCATAAAGCTGCACCCTGTCTATTCCTACAGGTAGGAATGATTGGCCTTCGTTATTTTCATCTTCATTAAGTGGTGCAACTGCCGCAATGGTAACCTGGAAACAGGCGTCCAATACTGCCGGGTGAAGACCGTAGATAGAGCTATCAATCTCCAGTATTTTAGGGATCTCGATCCTGCCAAGAGCTTCGTTATCACCTTTCCATATCTTGTCTATACCTTGGAAATAAGGACCATAATGGAAACCCATTTGATAGAAGGTTTTATAACATACTTCTTTTCCGTATTCTTTGGTACAATTGCCAAGTATTTGAATCAACTCATCTTTAGCAGTGATCTTTATGTTTTGCCGTTTTCTTATTGTGCCGGATGCATTGCATGTCCAAGTCTTATCTTGTCCCGGTATCCTGCTTGAAATCTCGAATTTTGCGGTTTTTGGATCCAAAACCACCTGCACCACAGGTGATACTCCTTGATTTAAAAATAAAGCATTTTCAAACTTTATATCTTCAACTGTATAAAAACCCTCTCCAAAATAGCTTCTGGCACAAGCCATTCCCAGCTCTACATACCCTGCTCCGGGGAAAACTTCTATACCTTGTATTTTATGATCAGAAAGATACGTCATATAGGTAGTATTAAGTTCAATCTCCCATATAGGGCTGGAAGTTTTCAAACGGCGTCCTAAAAACTTGTGCTTATTTTTTCCCTGCCTAAATTCACTTGATTCCTGCGTTTCCATCCAGTATTTATCCCATTGCCATGGATAAAGAGGGAGACTTACAAACTCACCTTGGTACCGGTAAATCTTGTTCCAATCTATAGGGTATCCCAGTGCATATAGATTCCCTAAGTTCTCCAGTATTGAAACCTGTTCGTTTTCATTTCTTTTTATAGAGAACAACTTCTTACCTTCAACGTTTTTAGCTGACAGACAATCAGAAATAGAAGCTGCTAAAACAGAGTGAGGGCCCACCTCAATAAATAAGTTATAATTCAACGAAATCATTTCATACATTGCTGCTTCAAAACGTACCGGCTCTCTTACATTTTTATACCAGTAATGTCCATCACACTCTGTACCCGTCAGCATTTTCCCTGTAACCGTGGAATATATCGGTATCCCGGCAGGCTGGGACTTTATTCCTTTTAATGCCTCCAATAGCTCCTGCTCATATGGTTCCATTTGGTAACTGTGATACGCTACATTGACCTTTAAAAGCCGCGCAAACCCCCCCTTATCCTGCAACTGTTTTTGGATCTGCTCAAGGGCATCAGGATCACCTGACAAAGTTACCGAATTTGGGCTATTGATTGCTGCCATTGAAACACCTTTTATGTTCTCATCCAGCAGGGCCACAACTTCTTTTTCTGGTAAACCTACCGCCAGCATTGTGCCCTTGTTTACTGCTTTTTGCTGTGCACGGCTTCTGTGAATACTTACCAACATGGCATCTTCAAGGCTGTAAATTCCTGCAACATATGTAGAAGCCACTTCTCCAACACTGTGTCCTACCACCGCATGGGGTATAATACCCAAGGATTTCCATACTTCAGTCAAACCCACCTGAACAGCAAAATTGGCAGGTTGAGCAAACTGGGGCTGGTCCAGACGTGAATTCTCCTCATCGGCGAGAAGTTCCTCCAGTAGAGACCATCCAGCATACTGACGTGTAAGTTTATCGCATTTTTCTATCATATTTCTAAACACAGGGTCTTTTTCAAGGAGCTGTCTGCCCATAGCCCACCATATGGGCCCCATACCTGTATATACAAAAACAGCTTTATTGTACTTTCCTGCCTCAACATTTCCCGCAGACATCCCCTGGCGTGCTTGTCCTTTAATATACGCTTCCAGGTTTCCTGCAAGTTCTTCCTTTGAAGATGCCGAAACCGCTAGTCTATAGTCATGATGGGTGCGCTTTTTGCTCATCATGCTTCCAATATCATATAAAGAAATACTTTCTCCACTTCCATTAATAAAATCAACATACTTTTGCGCATAGTTTTTTAGCGCCTTTTCTGAGCGCGCAGATATGGGAATCATATATGGCCATCCGGTATTTACATTAACTTCAGGAGTACCCTCTTTTTGGAGATCTGTAGCTTCCTCCAAGAGGATATGGGCATTTGTTCCTCCAAAACCGAATGAATTTATGCCAACCAATGCGGGTTGCGGCAAAGGCTCCAGGGTCTGAGGAATTCGTATACATAAATCGTCAAAGGGAATTTTAGGGTTTGGATTCTTAAAGTGCAGATGTGGAGGTATTTGCTTATGCTTTATGATTAGTGAAGCTTTTATCAGTGCGGCAACTCCTGCAGCGGCCTCAAGGTGGGCAATGTTTGTCTTAACAGATCCGACAATACACTTTTTATCTTTTGGCCTGTCTGTTGAAACCACTCGTGCTATTGCATTAGCCTCAATAGGGTCTCCAACCGGAGTGCCGGTGCCGTGAGCTTCAATATATGTTATATCTGAAGGTGATATTCCTGCCTTTTTGTATACCTCCTTCATTAAGTTTTCCTGAGCCTGCCCGTTTGGAACAGTAATCCCGTCTGTGTGGCCGTCCTGGTTTACACCCGATCCACTTATTACGGCATAAATCCTATCTCCGTCTTCGATAGCATCTGACAGGCGTTTTAAAACCACAACGCCGGCTCCTTCTCCTCTTGCATAACCGTTTGCACTGGAATCGAAAGTTTTGCACCGTCCATCGGGAGATAAAAAACCACCCTTACTTTCCGCTATGGTATACTCAGGTGTAGCTATAACACTTACTCCGCCTGCTATTGCGAGATTACATTCATTATTCAATAAACTCCCGCATGCAAGGTGTGTTGCAACCAAAGAGCCCGAACACGCTGTATCTACAGACAAACTTGGACCTCTGAAATCATATATATATGAAATCCTGTTGGACAACATTGTCATCATCATACCCGTTGCCGAATGTGTATCTAAACTTTCAACCGATTCGTTTTTAAATTGTATTGCTTGATAGTCAAGGGTGAAGCCCGCTACAAAGACACCGGTATTGGTTCCTGCTAGCTTGGCCGGATCCAAGCCTCCATCTTCCATTGCTTCCCATGATGTCTCCAGCATCAGTCTTTGCTGTGGATCAAGAAAGGCCGCTTCCCTTGGAGAAATACCAAAAAACAAAGGGTCAAACTCATCTATTTTATCTAAAAATCCACCATGACAGGTGTAATGCTTGCCTGGCTTTGATTTGTCAGGATCATAAAACTTTTCTAAATCCCAGCGGCCTTCGGGTAAATCGGAAGTCATATCTTTTCCCGCAGTCAATGCTTCCCAGAACTCCTCAGGCCCCCTTATTCCTCCTGGCAAACGGCATCCTATTCCTATAATGGCGATTTTATCCATAACTTTCGACCTCCAATACTTTATTTATATTCTCTTGAATAGCTTGTCTGATAATTGAACAACCCTGCTGCAAAAGTTCAAGCTCGATGGTTAACGGAGGCATAAGTTTTATAACACTGTCTTTTCTTCCTGCGCTTTCGATGATTAAACCGTTTTGGTAACATTCCTCTACTACTTTTTGCGTGATTCGCTCATCCTCCACATTGGAAAAATCAATACCCCAAATCAAACCTGCACCCCGAATGGTCAGGCCCTTATGTAATGACAAAATCTGCTTGGTTAAATATTCTCTTACAAATGCTTCCTTATATTTCACAGACTGTTCCAAATTATTCATTTCCCAATATTCCAACGCAGCTGTAGCTCCAATGAAAGCAAGCTGGTTTCCCCGGAACGTACCGTTATGCTCACCAGGCTTCCAGACATCAAGTTCCGGTTTCATCAGCAGAATAGACATGGGAAGGCCATACCCGCTGATTGACTTGGAAAGCAGTACAATATCAGGGATCATCCCGGCACGTTCAAATGAAAAGAACGGTCCGGTGCGTCCGCAGCCAACCTGAATGTCATCGCAAATCAGTAGAATACCGTGTCTGTCGCTAAGTTCCCTCAGCCTGAGCATCCATTCGGGTGAAGCTATATTTACGCCGCCTTCCGCCTGAATGGTTTCAAATATAATAGCCGCCGGTTTTTCGATTCCCGAGTGACCGTCGTTTAGAACGGCTTCCATGTATTCAATAGTATCGAATGAGTCAATTGGACTCTCGGAGTATGGGAAAAAGGTAACATCGCATAATGCTATGCCGGAGGAAGATCTTTTCTGAATGTTGCTGGTAACAGCCAGACTCCCCAGCGACATTCCGTGAAATCCTCCCATAAACGCAAATATACCAGTCCGTTTAGTGATCTTTCGGGCAAGCTTCAGCGATGCTTCTACAGCGTTTGTACCTGTAGGCCCGCAAAATTGAATTTTATAGTTTAACTTTCGGGGTTCCAATATGATCTGCGAGAATTTTTCGATAAATTCACGTTTCGCTTTTGTGTACATATCAAGCCCATGAGTAATACTGTCCGATTCAAGATAAGCGAGTATCTTTTGTTTGATGTATTCGTTGTTATGTCCATAATTTAAAGCTCCTGCTCCTGCAAAAAAATCAACAAATTTCTTTCCGGATTCTGAATAAATCAGTGCACCTTTAGCCCGGTCAAACACATCGTAGAAGTTTCTACAATATGCTCTTACGTTGGATTCATACTGCTCAAAAATTTCCATACTCATAATTCCTCCCTTAAACTGAAGTTAGTGTTTAAACACTAACTTCAGTTTATTTTTCCGGCCCAATCCACATCCATGTTCTCTCCCGGCTTGTGGTGGATGTGCATCGTTGCCTTTGTCCTCCCCCGCCCACTCCCGTTATTACTTACAAAACTGGGTGTACATGTACGGTAGGATTGTAAAACCTGCAAGGGTGGAAAATAAATAACATCTTAGTTCTTACCGCCATAGCCCTTATAAGTAGCGTAAACTGCATCTGCATATTGATTGGCCAGAATAGGACGGCCATAAGAGTCTGTAGCTCCCGGATACCAGTTATCTCCTCCGTTATAGTGTAATAAGCCATTATATATGTTGCCGAATCTAGTAATCTTTTCATTTAAAATCAGTCCGCCCAAGCATACCTGATCTTGTTCACTGCCGTGATTATAAGCACGGCCAAATTTTGAGCTGAATTGAGATAAATAAGCATTACGTGTGTTTGGTTCTACCTGCATCAATCCGTCGCCGGCTGATGGACTGCCTGGTAAGCCTGCACCAAAGCTGCTTTCCTTTTTGATCACAGCACTCAGCAATAAAGCAAAATCTCCGCCTTTATCGAATTTATCGCCCGCATTCATTGTGTATGTCCATATGTGGCTTGGAACTTCGGAAGGCTTTGTTACTGAAGGACCTGTTGGTGGCGTTGTTGGCGGTGTTGTAGGTGGCGTAGTTCCGCTGCCGCCTTTCTTCCATAAAGCAGGAACATTGGATGGTTCCCAGCCTACAAGGGAAGTATGTGCCTGAAGACAGGTATAAGTACTTCCACTATATGTTACTGTATCATTTACCGAATATGCAGTATTTGGACGTTCATACAATATTTATACCATAACGAACATTGTTCGTAAAGAACAATGTTCGTTATGTGTTAGAACACCTACATGTTCTAACTTTAGAACTCTCATCTTTTTCGCGCCTCCAAAAGGCGGAATTTAGGAGAAGAGGATATCTTGTTGTCGTGTGAAAGTATATCGCAACGCTCCACTACCCGCCGGATATATATCGCTAGCTCCAGAAGTTTGGGCTTACCGGACGCGCTGGGGTTATGGCGGCAGCCGCAGGACCGATCGATGAGGATCGGACGGATTGACGCGGCATCAATGCGTCAAAGTCAAGAGGCCGCTGAAGAGCTTTCGTAAGCTTTTTTCTGTTGCGGACGGAACCACGAGGCAGCAAGAGCGAGTAGAGAAGTCCCTATTAGTGCGATGATGACCCAGCGGTAACCGTGAATGACGAAAGCAAAATCAACGGCAGAAATCACATTGTTCTTTCCGGAATACAGCACGTTCTTCAGGTGGGCTGGCAGCGCTGCGCCGACGATGGTTAAAGAAAGAGCCGTACTCAGCACTTGACCCAAGTTATATAGCATGGACCGCAGTCCATTCGTCACCCCGCGGCTTTGCTCCGGAACGCTTGACATGATCTCCGTCGTATTGGGGGTAAGGAATAAACCGGTCCCGACCCCGATTAACAACATGCCGCAAGCGGTGACCCCGTAAGAGAAATTTCCACCGACCACGAATAGGAGTAGTAGTCCTGCTATAGAAATAAGAATTCCAAGTGAGGCCAGAACTCGAATGGCCGCCTTCTTAGTCAACATGCCAGCAATCGGAGAAATGACCAACATCCCTATCGTAATTGGAAGGATCCTTAGACCGGCATTAAGCGCGTTTTGGTGGAAGGCAAATTGGTAATAGAGAGCGAAGAGCAGAGCAACCGCCGTACGGGCAAAAGAATTAAAGAATGTAGCGATGTTCCCCATACTGAACGTCCAGCTTTCAAAAAGGCTTAAATCTAGTAGAGGTGATGCTGAACGATGCTCATGCCATAAAAATATAGTAGTAAATATGGCGAATATCGCAAAACCTCCGATCACCTGCTTGTCTCCCCAGCCCAGTTCTCCCCCCTTGGATAAAGCAATGATTAGACCCGCTAAAGCGACAAAGATCATGATGCCTCCATATCCGTCCACTTTTTTATGGAGCTGCGCTAGGGGCTTCACCCTTAGAATCCAGAGCCCCCAGATGAGAGCAATGATCCCGAAGGGAACATTAGACCAGAACACCCACCTCCAGCCTCAGGCGGTCGTGACCACGCCGCCGACGACCGGGCCAAGCACCTGCGCGACGGAAGCGGACAATAAATTCAGACCGAGACCGGTGCCCAGCTGCGATTGGGGAAACGCATCGGTAATCAGCGGTGTTGTGTTCGTCACTACGAGCGCTCCTCCGGCAGCCTGTACGATCCGAAGAAGGATTAGTACCTCTACATTAAAAGCATAACCGAATAGTAAACTGGATACGGTAAAGATGGCCATTCCTATTAAATACATTCGGCTTCTTCCGAAAATATCCGAAATTTGTCCGAAGATTAAAATCAGGATAGTGTTTACCAGCATATAGGAAAGTAAAATCCAGCTGGAAGCTGCCGCATTCGCATGAAATTGCTGGCTTAATTCCGGCAATGCGACATTAAGCGTTCCGATATTGACCAGAACCAGGAACGCTCCGAGACTGGTTACAGATAAGACATACCAGGGGTACATCCTATCGGACTTGGGACTTCTCTTTTGGGTCATAGAGACCAACCTCCTGAAATAAAAATAGTATTTTTAAAAATCAGATCGTAAAGATCTTTTTTTATATCATTAACCGGCAAATAATAAGGTATGAGAGTTTTTTTATTTGAAATTATAATCGGATTAATTCTTATATCTAATTCAGTTAAAACGCAGTGAGTTTTGTTATTTTCTGCACACCAAATTTTTTGAGCGTACATTTCATAAATAGCTTTTTGACTTGAACGTTTGTCATCAGGGTCTATTTGAGAGGAATATTTTATGAATATAAACTTTTCCTCATTTGCCGATTTAATCCACATATCAAAAACTGTTTCTACAACTTTACCAGCCACAGAAACTGTGATTTTATGTGGCCTCTCACAGTAATCCAAGACAGAAAGGTCAGTTTCAGTTAATACCCAATGATCATATTGAAGGGAATTATAAAGTCTGACCTCCCTACCAAGCCTCTTACTAAAAACATAAAATCTATTTCTCCCCATCTCATTCTCTATCTTTCGGACTGGTGAGTACATAATATGCATTTCCTCCAATATTTTGTAGAAGTTTGACATAGTTCTATATATTCGATCTTTGATTAAACACTCCTTTGTTGAAAAAACACCTTTTCTGTCGAATTCTAAAAAAGTATCGAACGGATTTTTTCATGTAAACGTTTGTTGGAAAAGCGTTATTCATCTTCTAAAGTTTGTTTCTGAACAGATAAGCATAGCTGTATCAGTAATGCTATTGCATAAGACTTTTACTTCTCCAGTCAAGTAGGTAACTTAGTGTCATTTCCCAGTCAAGTAGGCAACTTTGTGTCACGAAATAATGACACAAAGTTGCCTACTAAAAACAGAAAAATCCTTATAAAATAAGGGTTTCTTTGGTAGGATAATATTTATCCATATTATTTACTGCATTTCTCATCTCTTCGTCTGTTAAATGTGTATAAATCATTGTTGTTTGAATCGATGAATGTCCTAATTGGTTTTTCAATCTAGGCACATCATTGTTCTCCAAGTGATAACGCGTTGCAAATGAATGCCTTAGAGAATGTACGGTTAAAGCCGGCTTTCCAAAAGCTGTAGCATATTTTTCGATCAGTTTCTCTATGGATCGCTGAGTTAAGCGTCTGCTTTTTCCTTTACGGCCTATGGGAGCTGCAATAAACAAAAAGGCTTCGTTTTTTTCTGGGATATATCTAGATTCTCTGATCTGCAGATAATTTTCTAAATCAAGTAGAGCTTGCTTGCTGAAATACACATATTGTTCTTTATTACCTTTGCGTATAACCCTCACTAAAGCTTTAGTCATATCCAGATCTTCAATGTCAATGCCTGCTACCTCAGAGAGCCTAAGTCCTGATCCTAATTGGCGTGGATGTAAGTGAAATAGTGGTCCGCCCCACAGCGCAAATGTCCAGGGACATCCTCATTAATGATCAATAAGGATCAGGTGCCACCTCATTACGAAATTTCTTGATCTCCGCAAAAAACTCAAAAATGCACCTCCAATTGTTAGTAGTGGTTAACAATTGGAGGTGCATTTCATATTCTTTAGCTTCTTTTATATTACATGAATGATTAATATCAATCCTTAGGCAATTCATTAAAGAAAGCGACATCTTCTATCGGTAATCTTACCGTCTGGTGTCCGGGCTTCACCGCCTTACCGATGGCGATAAGCATAACAGGAGCGTATCTCGCCGGAATATCAAACTCTTCTACAAATTTTACTTGGTCAAATCCGCCCATCGGGACCGTATCAAAGCCTTTTGCACGGGCGACAAGCATTAGCTGCATGGATACCAGTCCACTATCAATAAATACTTTTCGGAGTACATTTTCTGGAGGCATACTCGCGAACAGTCTTTGGTATCGCTCCACGAATGATTTAGCTGTCTCTTCAGGCATGTACCCCGCATCGACCGCCATCCCGTAAACTTTCTCGGCCAATTTATAGCCTTCCAAATCTCCGAGTATCGCAATGACAGCTGAAGCCTCAATCACTTGCTGCTGGCTGTTGGCGATCGGAAGCAGTTTTTGTTTTAGCTCCTGCGAGTCGATGACGAGAAACCTCCACGGCTGGAGATTGGCGCCAGAAGGAGCCAGTGTAGCTAGCTGCAATATATCCTTCATTTCGTCCCGTGAGATCTTTACTTCGCAATCATAGTACCTTACAGATCTCCGATCTTGAATAACATCAAAAAAGTGCGCCTCCACCTTCTGTGACGATTGTTCAACGGACATGCTTCTCTCCTCCTCATAATTACCTTGCCCCAAGTTGGCACAAGATGTTCTAAATAATTAGTAGTAGACCTTCAAAACAAATTCAACCATTGCAGTTAAATAAGCTTTTTTGTTACTATAAATTATTTAGTGTATACTTTAAAGTAGACACATTATTTTTATATAGATCTATAAATTAGACTAACTATACTATAGTAAGGAATGATTTTGTGGATATAAGCAAAGAGGACGAACAATGTCTCATCTCCATTCGCGAGGCGTTGGAGGTTGTTCGCGGAAAATGGGCTATTTTGGTACTCACCTTACTTAGTCTGGGTCCGCAGCGATTTAATCAGATGCGAAGATATTTAGACAATGTCAGCATCAAGTCTTTAACGGATGTCCTGCGTCATTTTGAGCGGCATGAAGTCATCAACCGCCAGGTGTTCCCTACCTCACCTGTTACTGTTGAGTATTCGCTAACAGATAAAGGAAGGGCGTACATACCTGTACTTCGGGAGATGCGCATATGGGGTGAAACCTGGGGAGGAACAACGGCAGGCGTTGATGATGACGAAACCCCGCTTGGGTAAAGTAATAGTTTAGACTGGCTCTTAAAAATGAAACGGCAACAGCTAGGGACCAGAAAATAAAGTCTTTGTTATGGTCTTAATACAGTATTAAGTTCATGTGATTAATGTTTAGATTTGCATCAAATCGGCAATCGGACTATGTTCTTGTCAATTCTGGTAATCGATACAAGTTCTTGTCCTTGGCTTGGGATAAGAACTTGTATCGATAAAATAAAAAAGCCGCTAAATTAGCGACTTCAATGGGTATATGTTCTTGTCCTTCGACACCTTTGTGTTTACATTATGGAGACTGGCTACATTATTATAGCCAGTCTCCAATTAGCCTTAGAACTATAATGAAAATCTTCACTCAATCGATTAATTGCATCAATTACTTTGCGTGCAGTATAGGGTTATGACCAGGATTCTTTATATTTCTTTTGCATATTCAGTAATTTCAAATGCCATCGTAAGACGCGGCAAAGTTATGCCTGCCTTTTTTGCTTCTCTCACAACTTCAAGTACCGCAAAACCTGCTTTACTATTGTTGTATTCCACAAAAAGCCGCGGTAAGCTGCCTTTTGCAAAAATAACCTTGTTAAAAAGTGTGCCGAGAAGTCCCGGTGGAATTTTAGTCAGCAGGAGAGAAATGGCATCAAGCTTTGCACCTCTTGCTTTAAGTACAGGGATCATTTCTCTCATATTTAACCCAACATTGGAGAATGAGGCACTATGGTTCATGAGCGCTGGAAAACTTCCCCGTTTTAACACCTCAGCTTCCATCGCTGCATTCATGGCAAAGTGATTCCATAGCCAGTTTTGCATATCCTTTACCCAGCTAATTTTAAAATGGGCACTTTCAAAACATTCCTTGACCAATTGGTTAATATGCTCAGTGCCTGCCCGTGGTTTTTCTAGAATTACCATTTTCAAAAAACCACCTCTAAGCTTATTGTCCGCTATGCCGCCTCCTGCTCCGGGGAAGCCAAAGACAACATTGTTCATAGACAATGGTGCGATCGATGATTTCAAATCTTGCCAAATGTTGTTGAATATGAGGATAGGGGTATTTCCTGCGGCAGTTGATAGGAATTGTGCTACTTCCGGAAGTTGTTCAGTGTTGACGCTCACAAGAATGAGATCATAATTTGGAAGGATCTCCTCATTCAGCTTGACGTTCCAGCTTTCTTTTATTAGCGTTTTCCCTTTTCGTGTGTCCCACATTTCAAGCTCGATACGGCTTCCGAGGGTTTCTTTCCTCCCCTTTCTAACGTAAAACTCAACTGTATGACCTGCCTGTTCGAAAGCCCACGCATATTGGGTCGATATTACACCTCTACCGAAGAATAAAATTTTCATGTTAGACTCCCCCAAAGAGTTGATAATCCGTTATTAATGATTAAACAACGTGTTGTATAATAATATTGTATGGATTCACCATACAGTCATCAACCATCAGATTTTCAATATCTGTCGGATCATCTATTGAACTGGAAAAGGAGGCAAATCATGAACAAGCAACCTGAAATTACGGACAAAACCAGGCAGACCTTTATAAATGTGTTCTGTGATTTATATAGCCAAAAGCCAATTGAAAAAATATCTATTCAAGAGATTGCCAACAAGTCAGGGTATAACCGCAGTACATTTTATCAATACTTTACAGACATTTATGAGTTGCTGAACTACGTTGAAGAGAAGGTTTTGAAATCCATTAACGAGGAAATGGCAAGCAGGGAACTTTCTACGCATACTTTCCAAGATGCGCTTCAATGCTTGGAAAATACAGAAGAAATTTCTGTCCTAAAAGCCCTCCTCGGTGACTATGGTTCTGTTCATTTTGTTGAACGCCTGAAAAGAGAAATTCCCTTTGAGAGATTGATTGTGAATCTTCCAACAAATGATGTCTTAGCGCCATACCTGGTTGAGTTTTACATATCAACATTACTATCTTTGTTTCGCCTCTGGATACGCAACGGCAAAGATTTATCGTCGGAAGAATTGGTCAAACTGATCGATAGCCTATTTGCAAATGGGATAAAACCGTATTATATCTTTGGCGCAGTCAATGAAGGGTAAACGCGGATCAAAATGGTATTCTATACTCTATATATCGTCCCAAAAATTTCACTAATTTATAACGATGAAGACGACAGTTCAAAACGGCCATTCGTTTGCACACTTAAGACGGAAGGCTGTTCCTTATCACTTCAGCTACCTTGTATAGGGGGATCTATAATCGAAGAGCAACGCGAAGACCCGATGATGATCTCATCGGGTCTTCGCAAGTTTGATCCGAACATGCTCGTCTAATTCGAACATGTACAAATGAAATTCATAATGCAAACGGCAACCCCGTCGAGAAATCCAACGGGTTGCTGTTTTAAGCCTCCAATACTTTTCCAGCATTTTTTGTGAGGTTTTTGCGGAGGGCCGGAATTGGTAATCACCACTTTAATACAAGCGGCAAGAACACTTCGTCCACAATCTCGACTTTAGACTTTTTAATCAAATAAAAGACCATCTCAAATCCATATTTTTTTAATGTATTTTTCTCTTTAATACTCTTAACTTTTTTTAATATGTTTATAAATTGTTGTTCAACTGGTTGATATCCTTTTCTATAACGCTTTATCTTATTACTTTCTGCTGGTTTGCGAAAATCCTCCAACGGTCCCCCATCTGAGTGTTTCGTAACTCTAATTTTAGGTAACTCCTTCATTTTGATTTCTCCCCAACTTTTTTTAATATTGTTATATTGGAGATTCTGGAGATGTAGGGTTGGCGAATATAAGTTCTAAAATTAAAATTATTACGAGTATTCAATTTGAGTTGGACCAGTGTCAAGGTAGTAAGTGCCATGGATGAGGTTGACCGGGGGTAGGTGGATGTGACATACACTCTAATGGTACGTAAGGTGCATCGACACCTACTATAGCCCAATCACAAGTAGCTCTATCCGAATGCCACCAAGTTGCAACATTACCGGGACTGTATCGTCCAATATGAACATGTGCTCCATACGAACGACCTGAATCGTCCACCGTTCCAAGGAATACCCCTCTTGTAATTGACATATTTTCCACTATACTGGAATCCGGTCTAACGTGATGATACCCGGTGTAGTACCGATCACTACCTTCGACCAGAATCATATTATCATTCCCGGGGCAGTTGTTCGGATCTGGACAATGCGGTAAACCTCGCCTTATAAATCGTACTGTGCCCGATTCCATGGCATAAACAGGCGTGCCCAGTCCGTGTGCGGTCTGTCCTGAATATGAAATACCATTAAACACCAAGTCTTTCCCGGGGGGGATATGACCAGGTCCACACCCCTGAGTGACCCAGACTCTTTCCGACGTATTAAATGGATGTCTGCAATATATTTTCAAATGTTCATCTCCCTGTAGATTTTATATAAATTACGTGATTATCCAAATTTGGTGTTTGTCCATGCTTGTCAATAAAATATAAAAAAGCATCTTCTTTTCATGTCATATTAAATAACTAACTTCCCTATTTTTCATACATTAGCTCCTTTGTGCATTCGACGTTTTGCAAATTCTTGTAATGTTCTTGTTTGTAAACCTTCCCGATCTTGTTCCAACTCAAAACCAGGCGCAGTTTCTTCAAAGCCATCCTGTTCTTCACCATCATAGCTGTACATCTTTTTCAGCAAGTTCCAAAGTGTTTCTATTTCTTCCATTGTTAAATTTTTACATTAATGGTTCTCCTATCATTTGGACTTGGTTCTGTAACTAGTGATGTTAAACTTCCAAAATACTCATCCCCGCGAATCTGTATCTTATTCAGAACTGAGAAAAGAGTCGCGTAAGCTTGTTGCATAAAAAATAAATCTTTAAGTTCCTTCGAATAATCCATTATTACCCCCTCTATTAAGACAACATAATGTCTTTTTTCGTCATAGCACTTTTGCTCATAAAGTGAATATGTTGTCTTTTTGTTTTCCCAGAACTAGTTCATGAGAAAATAAAAAGACCGCGCTTGGCGCGGAAATAAAAAATATATTTACTTTATGACGTCCTGGCAATCAGTTAGGGCGAGGTGCGGCTGGTCCAAGCCCAATTGAGCAGAGCCAATTCAGCGCTACCTCATGCAGCACGTTGATGTTGTCTACCTGACAGTGTTCTAATCCCCCAAGTCGTCTATCCTCTATTGGGAAGAACGTCTTGTTTTTCGAACCCGCTTGCTCATAATTTTTCAAGGCTTGTGTCAGCGGATTTGGCTGAACCAATATCTCTTCCGCTCCGTGCATTACAAGAAGCGGACATTCTATCTGGTGTAGCACGCCTTCAAGATCATAGGCAAAACGCGGATTACCCGCAAAGTCCTCCAAACTTTTTGCCCCCAGAATTCTCATGCCATGTGCCGCTAGACTCGGTGGCATCCATTTAAGCATTGCATCCCAATCAAAAGCGTGTGTACCGCCGTCGGAGATGACGGCAGCAATCCTGTGATCGAACGAAGCGAATCGCAAAGAGTCGTAAGCCGCAAAGCTCTCACCGTGCACGATAATCTTATCGGGATCGACTTCCGGCCGCGTTAGAAGAAAGTCGATTGCTCGGGAATGGAAAGCCTCACTGTCCGCTCGTCTTCCTTTTCCCTTTTCGTACAGCGAGAGGCCGGTGCCTGGCTGGTCATAGACCAGAAAGTTATATCCACACGAAATAAAAGCGGGACCTAGCCAGAAATAGTTTTCAATTGACCACTCGTCGCCACCGTTGAGAGCAAAAAGGGTCGGCTTCGGACCTTTTATCCAGGAAGGGGAAAAGAAGTAACCATCAAGCTTGACATCTTCGTAATCGATTTGGATCTTCTCCGGTTGGACATCGAAGTACTTCCCGGCAGCTTCGAAGAGTTCATTTACTTTTTTAAATACACGGATTTTCTCGGTGTCATCATCCATCACCGTATATTCCGCAATTCTGTAGTAATTGCAGGCACGAATGTAGCAGTTTCGTGCTGTATACCAGTTTCCAGCCGTTTCGGCCTCCTTGCCGTGTCTTTCCAATGCCTGAGCCGTTATGAGCCATTCCCTGTGCCATGTGTCCTTGTCATCAGGGTCGATTTTTTTGCAGGCCTCGTAGATCTCGGTGACGTCCGTAGCACCGAGGCTTGCCATACCTAAAGCTTTGGTGACTTGGTATGACATCATGTAGTGATTGGGCCAACGGCTGAACTCAATTGACATTGTAACATCCCCTTTTCCGGTTCTATTATTGTAGTTTTTTTACTACAAGTAATTTTTACAACACAAAGATAAAGCTTCTTTAAAAGAAAAATAAATGTTTGTAAAGAGAATATAAAAAATTATAAAACACTGAAAAAATAAAAATGGCTGCTGCCTGGGTGTTCACAGCTGGCAGCAGCCTTTAACTCCTGTAGTAAAGAAAATGTACAAAAATAAAATCAGTGTTGTGTGGTCAAGGGAAGGCTAAATCTTATCCCCAAACCGCCATATTCGGAAGGGTAGGCACCAATTTCGCCCCTATGATGTTCAATAATGGATTTACAGCTTGCAAGACCCAGTCCCAGCCCGCCCTTTTGGATTTGCCGCGATTTATCCACAGTAAAAAATTTGAGGAACAGAGAAGATATATCCTTATCCGGCACTCCAATTCCATTATCCTCGATTTGAAAATAGGCATACTGTCCTAGCAGGTATCCGGTCATATACACTTTCAGCTTATTTTCCCCCCCATATCTTACAGCATTGCTAAAGAGGTTGCCGAAAACCCGACGTATCATCGGTTCATTGACCATCAGCAATATATTTTCTGTGAATGAATGGCGGCAAGTAAGCTCGATGTCAAGTCCCGCCAACTCATACTCATATTCAAGGGCAATGTTTTCAAATAATTTTGATGCTTTTACAGGTTTAGCTACCATAGATTCCAACTCTAGTTTTTCTTTGGTGAAACTGGAGAAATAATTGATGAGTTCGACCATATATCCTGACTTTTTTTGAATTAAATCATAATATTCCTGCTTTTCAGTTTCTGGTAAATCCTTGTGCGTAGCCAGCAGTTCAGTAAAACCATTAATAGATGTCAAGGGTGTTTTCAAGTCGTGGGCAATTGCCGCGATCATATCGGTCTGTTCTTTGTGCGCGAGTTGAAGCCGATGCTCCATCTTATTGAAGTGTTTATAAAGTTCTCCGATCTCGTCATTACTTCTCATAGCTAGTGGAGGCAGTGGATGTACAATATCTACTTCTTCAAACCTAGTATTCAGAAGCTGAATGGGTTTCTCTATACAAAAATGAATATAGATAATCAGAATAATAAATATGAAACAGGCAATTGCAAATATGGGCAGGAGCAATGCTATATATCGCGAGTCCAGTAATGAACTGCGTATAGGGGAATATACTGCAAAGACAAGCTTCAGGTACATTCCAATCGAAAACATGAACAATATAAACATCAGCAGGAACAAAAGAGGAAGCTTTATTTTCAGTTTCATACTATTGCTCTCTTTCCGTGTATTTATAACCTATGCCCCATATTGTTTTAATAAAGTCATATTCAGGACCAAGTTTCTTACGGATATTTTTTATATGAACCGTTACGGTATTTATTTCTCCGTATTCGTCTCCCCAAACGTTTTCATATATCTGCTCACGAGTCAATACATTATTGGGGTGGCGCATGAGGACAGACAGAATCTGAAATTCCTTCGTTGATAAGTCGAGCTTTCTGCTATTCAGGAATGCCTCAAACGTCTTATCGTTCAACATGAGCGGAGAATCCACCTTTTCGTTACTGGAACTAAGTTCATCCCACTCTTTAAAAAGCCTGTCCACTTTTCTGAAGTGAGCCTTTATCCTGGAGACAAGCTCCTGAATACTGAAAGGTTTGGTCATGTAATCGTCTGCTCCTATTTCGAGACCGACGATTTTATCAATGTCCTTATCCCGCGCACTTAAAAACAGAATTGGAACATTATAAAAATTTCGGATACTTCTGCAGACATCAAGTCCATCCATATCAGGCAGCACTATATCAAGAACGATGAAATCAATGTTATTTTCTTCTAATGCAGATAAGGCTTCTTTCCCAGAATATGCCGACAGTATTGCAAATTGCTCGTACCTTAAACTCTTTGTGATGAGTTTTACGATTTCTTCATCATCGTCTACAACTAATATCGTTTTTAGCATATTTGTACCTCCCAGCCGTTTTAAATGGACTCAAGAGCCGCATGGACTTCTCGCATTGAAAAAAGTCGCGCTCAAAGCGCCTCTCCAGTCTCGGATAAGCTGGAATAAGAGCTTTGAGCAACGACCTGAGTAATACTGAGATCTAAATTGCAAATTTTTTTTAGTCATCGTTAGAAATTTAACATTTTGAAATGTTCTTTGTCTAACACTTGAGGGTATCCGTGTTAACAGATCAATATTACAATATTTTGGTAGAAATATATACTCAGTATTTATCTTCTCTTTTTGAGTTTTCAGCCATTTAAAAGTTGAATTATCCATTATATCAACCTTCTTATTCCAATTCTTCTATAAGATATCTGAAGAATCAGCTAATCTAAAACCACATTTGTATGTAACGGCTCTTATATATAAAGACCATCTTGATTTCAGACTCTACAACACCCGACAGTTCAATATTTTTTTATTTTGTATTTAAGATTGCAATTTATATAAAATACATTCTTTTTAAAGTATTCTCCTCTATCGAGAAAGAAAAATACTCTATAGGTATCTTGAGGTTTTCTGCCCTCCAAAGCATAGTATACATTGTTAGGCGTACATTAAAAAAAGCCTCCTTCCGAAAGGAAGAAGGCTTTTTCACTGGTTTATCTAGATTAGATTAGATTTTGAAAGCAATGCTTGTACCAGTTTAGCAACTTCTGCTCGAGACACATTCGCTTTTGGTGCAATCTCAGTTGAAGTTCTGCCGGATACGAGTCCTGCTCCCATGCATTGAACAACATTTTGTTCTGCCCATCCAGATACTAAAGATCGATCTTTAAAGTTATTCAGACTACTTGAACTAGTGTCTGCTTGAAGCCCCGTGATGTTCATCGCTTTAGCCATGATGACCATTGCTTGTTCACGAGTAATATGATCATTCGGACGGAATTTCCCGTCTTCAAACCCTTGAATAAGTCCATTAGAGTATGCAGTTTGAACATATGCGTTGTACCAGTCCTCACTACCCACATCAGCAAAGGAGTTTTGCCCCTCTTCGGGTTTAAGACCCAGTCCTCTCACGATAATCGCGGCAAATTCAGATCTTGTAATATCCGCATTTGGATTGAACTCTTCCTTATTTACTCCGTTAATGACCATCCGTGACCCCATGTCGTTTATGGCATCCTTGGCCCAGTGCCCTTCGACATCTTTAAATTCCACTGGATTCCAAATGACAGCATACGTACTGTTGGTCAAGCTATTAATCGTGGCATAGTACTGACCGTCTTGTTGAACCACTTTTGTCGGCACATGTCTTGTTGTTCCGTCGGCTTCAACGGCAATCCCCGTGGTGATTTGATTAGGATCCACATCCCCCGGAATCGTAATAGCCCGCTCGACGTATGCATTAAAGCGGGGGATTTCAACGGTTTGGTCCCTATAAGTTCCGCTAATGGAAAAACTCCGTGGCTGGGTAACCAAGGTAAAACCTTCGTTTGCAGCTGCGTTATTAATGGTGTTCAGCATAGAATCCACAGGTTTGGCGATGATGAGCTGAATAACGATATCTTCAAGCTGTACATCTTCTTCAAGTTGTTTAAGAATCGAGGCAACCTGAATTTGTTTAGTAGGAATCGTGTAAGTGGCACTTTCCGTTTGCAGTTTCAGAATCGCTTCAAGATCGTTCATTTTTTTAAGGGTTTCACCATTGATTTGGCCGATGATAACATCCTCATGGGACACGACCGGAATGGTAACCACCGTGCTACGACCTTCTGATGCAAGCTTCTGTTCGATTTTCTCTGGGTCGACGGAAATACGAATGACGGATTGACCATCTTTGCTTTCTACCGTCGCTGTGCCCGTACTCTCCTTTTTGCCGTTTACGAGAATATCGATTCCCTTGGTTGACGAGTCATTCGACTCATTAGCCGTTTTTGAGCTTTCGGAGCTGGTGCTGCCGGAACTTCCGCTTTCCGATGAAGAACCGCTTGAAGATTTTTTCGGTGTTTCACGGTTGGATTCCGCAGATAAAGCACCGACTCCCTCACTATTTATGGCCTGCACAATAAACGAATACTCGGTTCCATTGGTTAGCCCGGTTATGGTAATTGGGCTGGTTGCTCCTGTAGCGGTAATACCGCCTGGCATGGCAGTGACTACATACCCGGTAATGAGACCTCCTCCATTATCTGTTGGTGGATCGAATGATACGGTTGCTCGCTCATTCCCTGCTGTGGCCCGTACATGAACCGGAGCAGCTGGGGTCGTTTTCGGTTGGACGCTCACCTCATTGGAGGCAGTAGTCTCTCCAGAGCCATTTACAGCCGTGACTCTAAAATAATAAGTCGTTCCATTGATCAAGTCGCCCGCAACATATAGGTAGACCGATTGATAAACCGAGTTAGAGACGGTTACAGGTTCACGCTCAAAGCTGCCGGACGTCGTGCTTTGATATACTTGATACTCTTCTGTTCCTTCAATGCTATTCCAGTTCAGGGTTGCCTGTTGATTTCCAGCTATAGCATGAAGTACGAGCGGTGAAGTAACCACAGGCTCTTTCACAACTACGGCTGAAGTCATACCGAATTTACGTACCCGATTTAAGGAATTTACTTCTGCAACGACGATTTTTTCTCCGTTTTCTGCCGGTATGATTCCATTCGAAGGGAAATCCGTAAAGCCTGTTAATGCATCGCCTTCGTTCGGCACAGAAACTTCATCCGTACCCAGGTTCTGATAGACCAGTCTATGACCTGCTTCCGGAGAAGGATCTACCGTTACCAATGTGTGTCCGTCATTTTCCTTACCCACTAGGTCACGAGAAGTTACAGTTAGGCCACCTGCCGGGGTTGGCAGATGAACAGGTTCAGCGATCACGATCGCTGTTGCTTGTCCAAACTTCACGACTCGATTGGAGTCGTTCACTTCTGCTACGGCAATGATATCTCCATTCACAGCAGGGATAACCCCATCTTCCGGTAAATCCATATATCCGCTGAGTACCTCACCTTGGTAAGGCACGGTCACCGATCCGCTGCCAGCGTTTAGATATACAAGTCTGTTCCCCGCTTCTGTAAGAGGGGTTACGGTGATCTGTGTACGTCCGTCATTTGCAGCCCCCGCAGGATCGATAGCAGCTACGGTTAAGCCAGTTGCAGACGTCAGTGTGTTTACCGTGATTGCGGCCACATGACTTGTTACTGATGCTGTATTTATACCGGTTACGTTGATGTTTGTATTCGTTACAACGACGTAGTAATAGGTTGTTCCTGTAGTCGACGTCGGTGGAGCATATGAAGGATTGGTTGCCCCGAAGACTAACGTACCTTCACTATTCCTGTTCTCCGTGTTACTGTACCACTGATAGCTCAGGGTCCCACCGTCGCTCACGCTAGCCTCCACACTCAATGTCGGGCTGTCGGCCCCCTCGGTCACCGTTTGTCCCAACGGCTGTGTGTTGATCTGCGGCTCTGCTGCATGTGTCAGGGCATTTACCGTCACCGCAACTGTATTGCTTGTTACAGATGCTGTTTGTGCACCTGTTGCATTGGTATTAGTGTTAGTGACTACAACGTAGTAAAACGTTGTTCCCACGCTTGTGGTGGGTGCCGCATAAGAACTGTCCGTTGCTCCAATAATCAGTGTGCCTCCGTTATTACTATCTGTAATGTTGCTGTACCACTGATAGCTTAACGATCCACCGTCGCTTGCACTTGCTACTACGTTCAACATCGGACTGATAGCGTCCTTGTTTACGTTATCCCCTACCGGCTGAATATCGATTGTTGGTGGAGCTGTTTCTACCACTGCTGGTGGGTCAGCAGGTCCAAGCTGCCCCAAAATTGGGCTGGCACCGTTCATCATCCAAATATTTGTAAAATCCCAATCTACAAAGGTGTTTTGTAGAATCATTTCCTCATTCGTTTTTCCAGTTCCCCCTCCGCTGGTGCTCTGTCCCGACGAGGTTATATCCCAATAAGAATTCGTTACCGTACCGCTATTTATACCTATAAGTCCTCCACTTTGCGTGCTACCAATTACTAATCCAGTGGAATAGCTGCTTGTTACCTGACCAGCATTTTGTCCAACAAGTCCTCCAGCTCGGTTGACGGTCGTTGTGACTGAACCCGTTGAATAAGAATTGCTCACGGTTCCGTTAGAATTGTATCCGGCTAAACCACCAACGCGGGACAGTCCATCCACTTGGCCAGTTGCATAACTTTGGCTGACGGTGCCCTGCACATTATAGCCTGCAATTCCTCCAACATATCCAGCAGATTTCGTTCCCCTCACGTTGACAGCCGATATAGACTTAGTAATCGACGCGCTGTTAACACCGACCAGACCACCCGCATAATCATAGGTGCCCTCTCCGAGCGCTTCTACACTGCCGGATGCAAATACATTACTGATTTGACCGAAATTTGTACCGGCAAAACTTCCTACGTTTCTATTTCCGATTATGTTAACATCCATAAACCGGACGTTACGAACAATACTCGTAGCCGTTAAATTGCCAAAAAAACCGACATTCATTGACAAGGGCTGATTAATCGTCAAGCCGGAAATCGTGTATCCGTTCCCATCGAACACACCCGCGAAATTGGCAATTGGGTTCCAAGTATAATCCGTTAGTTGGATATTAGCACCTAATTTGTAATAAGCGTTCAGATCAGTCCTTATATCATCCAGCATCGCTGCCGTCGTGATGATATAAGGGTTCTGTTCCGTACCGTTTCCCGTTCCGGAAAACGCATGTGCCTGTGAAGGGGCGACGGGAACAATAGCTGCGGCAAGAATAATGACCGTTAGGATTAATTTTAAATAAGAAATAGTCTTTTGGTTTAGGCGAAATTCCTTAATTAAGGGTAACAATAAAAGTGCCTCCTTCTTGCGTGACAAATAAAATCATCTGAATTATTTTGGCTAATGCCACCTCATCTCATATAGTACTAAGTACAGCGACTCTATTTTCTCTCAAGTGAAAGAACGGATACTCACTTTTCAGACTCTCTTGGTTTTACCGTCGCTGCCCTATAATTAAATAACATTCCTCTGGCCTACTATAATCAGGATGTGATTATATGCATTGCAATATCGACATACATTAAATAAATATTTTATATGAAACGATGCTGCTTCCCTGTGCACAATCACTCTCTCCTTATGTAGGTTTTGGCTGTTATTTTGATATGAAGATTTTAGCATGGTATGACTGAACAAATTCTGAACATTCACACTCCTGCTTCTTCCGAGAATACTCTAATCTAAAATCTGGCTTAGATATTAATGAACCGAGAAGACTCAGCTGAATGGGCTAGGGTCTTGCTCGGTTTGCGAATTGCCTTACCTGAAGTTTTTCCTTAAAACTAGAAACGTGTCATATTCCAGTTGATACTGATTTTATTTTTTCTGCAAATTCAATCGTTTTTATTTGCTGTGGTTTACAAAAGTTTCAGAATAATTAGAACAATACAAATGATAATAATAAACAGTAGTCTTCATTTATTTTTCTTCATCTGATGAGCTCTAATTCTATATGCGTATAGTTTTTTTACATAGTATATGTTCCTCCAAGTTTTAGAAGCAGTTTACGTCTTTTTTTGCGACCATGTGCCAATAAAATTATTCGTATCTCAATGCATCTATAGGCTTCAGGCTTGCTGCTTTATAAGCTGGGTATACCCCGAATAGAATGCCTGTACCTGCGGAGCTGAGAAACGAATATAGGATAGGAGAGACCGTAAATTCAATGGCCATATGAGAAGTTGCTTCAATTATTTTAGATGCTCCTATACCAGTAATAACCCCGAGGATCCCTCCCAGAAGACCAAAGATAACGGCTTCTGACAGAAATTGAATCATAATATCTCTTGGCTTGGCGCCGATCGCTTTTCGAATTCCGATTTCTCTCGTACGCTCTATAACGGAGACCATCATTATATTCATAATTCCGATTCCCCCTACCACGAGCGATATTGCGGCTACCCCCCCCAGCAAATTACTCATGATTTTATCTACACCAAAAGCTGCACCTGCTGCTTCAGACAGACTCATCACTTGAAATTGATCCGGTTCTGAGGGTTTTAGCTGGTGCGTCACACGCAAGCTTTCCAATATATCGGAATGAGCCTGATCCATCAAAGCTGGTGATTTGGCCGACACATCCAGAGTGGCAATATTCTTCTGTCCCAAACGGGTCATCATCGTGGTGGCAGGGATATAGATTTGATCATTACTACTGTAGCTCAAGTTCGAAACGGGCGGAGTATCCAATACTCCAATCACTTTGAAAGGGATCTGTTTAACTTGAAATGTTCTTCCTAATACATTTTGGGTATCTCCACCAAAAAGACGTTGAACCGCTTTACTTTCCAAAATAGCGACATTCATGCGTTTATCCATCTCATGATTGGTAAATGTTCGACCTTCGGCAAAAGATACCTTTTTGACTCTATAAAATGAAGCGGATGTCCCTACAATGGTTCCATTATAGTTATATCGCCCCCATGTAGCTTTTGAATTGCTCGTTATATTCGGCATTAATGCATCAATAGAATTCTTTTGTTCCAATGCCTCGACATCTGTCCACGTAAAGGAGGGCAAGTTGTCTGGATTTACTTCTCCATCGGTCATTGGGAAGACTGGACTAACCATAAGCACGTTATTCCCTAATTTATTGATTTCCTCCTTAATACTGGCCTTTGAGCCGTTTCCGATCGCCATAATGGCAATGACCGCTGCCACCCCGATAATAATACCGAGTATCGTTAAAAATGAGCGCAGCTTGTTGGTGGTTAAGCTATTCATGGATACACGGATCGTTTCCATCACATTCATAGGCTCACCATCCTTGACGAAATTCGTCTATTCGCAATGGGTTCATCTCGCTCAATATTACCATCCCGAAAGCTAATCAATCGTTTGGCATATTCAGCTATTTCCAGCTCATGAGTAACCAGGACAATGGTTTTTCCTTGGTCATTCAAACCTTGGAACAGCTCCATAATCTCGATGCTCGTCTTCGTATCCAGTGCGCCTGTCGGCTCATCCGCCAGCAGAATAACCGGATTATTTACCAATGCTCGGGCAATGGAGACCCGCTGCTGCTGACCGCCAGAAAGCTCGTTAGGCTTGTTATACATCCGTTCTGCAAGACCTACCATCCGAAGCGCCTCTATAGCTCTTTCCCGACGCTCCTTGGCAGGCACACCTGCATACATCATAGGCAGCTCCACATTTGCTAAAGCTGTAGTACGAGGAAGCAGATAGAACTTCTGAAACACAAAGCCTAGCTTCTGATTTCTAATCTCCGAAAGTTCGTTCTCACGAGCATCCAATATGGAATACCCATCCAGATGGTATTTTCCGGTATCCGGATGATCCAGGCAACCAATCACATTCATCATGGTAGACTTACCTGAACCGGAGGGCCCCATGATAGCAACAAACTCACCTTCGCTAATAGATAAGTTCACACTGCGTAGAGCCTGGATCTCCTGACCGCCTACTTCATATCTTTTTTTCAGTTCTTTAATTTCAATAACGGTTTTATTGGATTGAGTTTGAATCATTGTGCTTGCCCTCCTCCACTGTCGTTCGGATCAGCACTACTGTTTTGAGGAGGAATAACAATGGTTTCGCCTTCCTTGACACCGGATTTGATTTCGGCCTGATCCGCTGTATAGATCCCTAGTTTTATCGGCCTAAACTCATAAGCTGCCGGATTTGCTGCGTTCTTCGCCACATATACTCCATCCACACCACCTTCAGATCTCAATGCAAACAACGGCACAGACAACGCATCTTTGTGTTCAGCTAACAGAAGGGATACATCCATGTTCATCCCCGATTGCAGCCTTATGTTTTGACTATCCAAAGACAATTCAATTGTGTATGTAGTGACATTGGATTCCGTCACTGGCTCTGGAGAAACAAAGCATACTTCGCCTTTAAATGGTTTGTCCGGGAATGAATTCGAGTGCATTGTCGCCTGAAGTCCAGTCTTCAATTTAGCAATATCACTTTCGTTCACCTTGGCAAGAACCTTCATAACCCCTGTGTTGGAGTTATTCATGACAATAAAAGGTGCAGTAGGACTGGTACCCACATCGCCGTTGACCTTCAAAATGATCCCATCCCACGGCGCCGTAACCTGTAATTTGCTCAAAACACTTTTTTTCTGCTCTAATGCTGTTTCAGCCTGCTGTAAAGAAGCCTGTGCAGATTGGATATTAGAAGCTTCAGGCGGGGACTGTGCAGCCTTTAATTGTATTAAAGCTGTTTTATAGCCCATTTCCGCCTCTTCGATCGCCTCAGTCTGTTTGGTCTGTACCTTCTTGTACTGCAGCTCTGCATTGCTCATATCCAATTTTGCCTTATCCAGATTTTGCTTGGCCGTCGCCAGGTCACTTTCTGCTACCGCATCATTCTGAACCAGATAAGCCTGGTCATCATAATCCTTCTGCGCCTTATCTAAAGTCACCTTGGCTGCCACCTTTTGTGCAGCGGCTTCCTCTAACTCTATATCGTTCTTGGCTGTTTTAATCGCCATCTGTGCCTTTAAGACATTCGCCTTCTGCAGCTCTATATCATTCGTTTTGGGTCCGCGCTTGGCTTCCTCCAGCTTAGCCCTTGCAATCGCCACATTGGATTCGGCATCCTTAATTTGCAGCCTGGCATCCGAATCATCTAATCGTGCTAGAACCTGACCTGCTTTGACGCTATCTCCTGCTTTGACATGGACAGCAATGAGCTTGGCACCCTCAACATTTGTAAAATTAATATTTACTTCCTTGGAAGCCTGAACGGTTCCAGTCACGGTAAGCGAATCGGTTATGTTAGCTTTCTGTACCTGTACAACCTGATTCGCCGGAGCCTCCACGGGCTTTTCTTGCCCCCTTTTCATATAGACCGTACTGCCAATTCCCGAAATAATGAGCAAGGTCAGAATACTTATGATCCCTTTCATTCTTCTTTTTTTTCTTAACACTTGTAATGAATCTTTCTTTTCTGTTTCCGGCAATGTTATATCCCCCTAAAATGTATTTTTTAAATCCTACACGCTCCACGGCTTGTTCAAAGCATGTTGCAGTAGCGTCATTTGAACAACAAGTTCATCCATATTTCGTTCAATTTGCTTTACTTTCAACTGATTTGTGGCGACCTCCGTACCCGTGGCAAATCCACGTTCCTTTTTTCTACGAGATATGTCCAACACTTTATGAGTGTTCTGTAGATTACTTTGCATTTGTTCATATTGTTCTTCATTTTGTTGTAGATTAAAGTACATACTTTTCAGTGTTTCTTCCAGTTGATCTTTGGTATTTTCCAGACCGCCTTGTGCTGAATCTACATCTATCTGTTTAATTTCATAGTCATCCGTTCCTGAGTTCCAGGTGTAATATTTAATTTCCATTTTTGCTAGCTTGACTGCCTCCTCCTGTCTCCATACCGAAGGACTCGCCGAGATGGCACGCGACACCAGTGTATCCAGATTCGTGTTATATATTTTTCGGTAAACGGGTCGATCCATCAGCTCATACACCGTCCCTTGCGGCTGTCCCATTTGCGTGTTTAGCGATTCTCGCGCTTTTTGCAGTGCAGTCTTTGCAATGTCTACATTTTTTTGAGCTTCTATACGAGTCTGAATAATCGTGCTTCGATCACCTGGAGAAATTTTTCCACGGTTGGCCTTCGCTTCAGCAGCCTTTTCTTCCAGTAGCGCGAGCGAAAGTGCATCCTCACTACTCTTGACTTTGTTATCAGCCAGAAGTACGTCATAATAATTCTTCATGGCAGTGTAATCAGCCTGATCTTGGGCAAGTTCGATTTTCCTTTTGGATTCCAAATAAGAAACTGTCGACGAGGCATAACCCTTCCAGGCTGAACTACTAGCCGCATCTTCTTCACCGTTGCCTTGACCTGCCGGAATGAAATCCAGATTCTTGCTTGCATTTTTCAGCATAATCCGGTTACGATCTATCGTTTGCTGGGCTTCCTTCATGCTAAAGCTATTGGATCGCGCCCATTGCTGGGCTTGGCTGAGTGTTAATTTCACATTCGCTTTGGCAACCTGCTGCGCCTCCTCTGCTTGGACAAAGGACTCTGATAAAAAACTGGTCGACAGGGCTAATAGTAATAAAATTAACATATGTTTTTTCATAGAACTGCCCTCTTTCCAATTTTTATATATTTATATAATTCCGTTGTTATATGAACTTTATATTTTAACGTGCGGAACGAGCACTTTCGACTCTTTAATGTTTGTATCCCCCTATATCCGCTGACGGATCTACTCATCAGTTTGATTGATCAAGTTGTAAATAAAATCTCACAACGGACGAAACTGGTTATCGCAAAAAACAACCTTACTCACAGCTGATTACCAGAATAAGGTTGTTTGTAAATAGAGTTTCAAGAAGGCTACTTACTTTACTGTTTGTGAGACTGGCTGGGTAGGACTGAACAATCGGTCAAAGCGGCGCATCAATCCTTCAAGCGGACCAACAGGACGCTGAGCAATCATTAACCCCAGCAGTAGTGTTGCAACTGCAATCATTATGTCAGCGAACGGAACTCCCTCCAGACTGTGCCCAATCTTTGTCAAATCAAGAATCCAAACGACTACAAACTGAATGGCATACATGGTCAGAGCCACACGTCCGACTGCTGCGAAAGGCACTAATACAGTAGAAAATCTCTTTGCCACGAAGCATGCCAGTCCCAATACTAGGAGTGAAATTCCCAATCCAATCAGCGTTTGGAATGTCGAAGCGCTGTGCGGAGCCGTTCCCAAGAGTAATTGCCACATCGGTGTTTCCGTATTAAGCGGCCAAATTGCATATTCATCCGGTTGTACAGGAGCAGTTCCTAGGACACTTATCAGCCATTGTTCAAAGTGAAGCCTCCAATTTGGAAGTATAAAAGCGGCCAGTGCTTTGCCAATAACAAGCATAACGATACCGCTGCCTGCGAGTGAGAGAGCTGTACGTAAACTGGTGAGGTTAAAGCGGCCAATGGCCATACCAGCAACAAATGCAGGGGTCAAGGCGAGAGCAGACATCGGTCCTCCCGCGATATCACTAAGAAGATAAGCTTTCGAGAAAAGGCTTGAGCCAAGAATCATTAACGGCGGGGCTGTCACGAGCAAAACTGCTGCTGTTGTAACAATGGTACGGGTCGAACGGCGAAATAACACAAGGGCCAACACAAACATCGCTGCATAGGCAGGCAAAATGATGCCATATGAAGTGTTCAGCATAATTAGAAAATAACCAATAATATCAACAAATACGGCACGAGCCAGCATTCGCGCACGAAAAGCGACCACCTCTGCTCCCCGATCCATCATACGCTGTCCCATAATAGAATAAGAGATACCGCCGCACAGTACGAATAATAAGGTGGTCGTTCCGGAAACAAGGGCAGACACGCTTGGATTTGACCCAAAATGCTGTAAATACATTCCCAGCACGGCCAGCCCTCGTACTGCATCAAGCGCAACGAGACGTCCTTTGATACTGTGTGTCTTTCTCCGTGGCTCTGTCACAGAGCTTTGGGGAAGATTATCGGTTTCTGCACTGTCGTGAGATGAGGTGATCCCTGGTGTGTCCACTGCTTTATTATCCAGGTTATTAGCAACCTGATCTTCAATTTTTGCGTCTCCCTCATATTCTCTGACCGATCTGCTTGTCAGTTTGATGCTGCTTAGCAAATTGCATTCCTCCCTAAAATACTGAATATATACATTCCATAGTCCCTGTTATAAATAGGCTTCATGTCATGCTATAATCCAAATATAGCCTCCAGATGTCGCTAAAGTTTGATCAAGTTGTAAACAAAATGTCACAACGGACGAAACCGTTTTATCGCAAAACAGCCTTATTCGCAGTTGATCACTCGAATAAGGCTGTTTGCAATATCATTAAAATTTACTCGGATTTTCCAGGTGAGGCATTGAAAATCGAATTGGCCAGTAGTCGGAATTGCTGCTGTGGGTGAGCTCCATTGGTTAGATCGTTAGAGAAAACTGTAATATTCTTTTTATTTTCCTTATAGGTAAAAGCCAGAATCTTTCCTCTGGCAGCATCGTGACCTGGCCACCAGCCTGCTTTGAAGAAGTTTTCTTTGTTACTAATGGTTGCAAGAACTTTTGCGACTTTAGGTAGTTTTGTAATGTAAGAACCTGTAACGGTATAGAAGTATTCTTCGTTATCGTAAGGGGCTGTAATCACGTTATCCTGTTTGACATTCGCCAGGAACACCCCTTCGTATCTTTCCCATGTCGGTCCAGCAAACGCAAATTGAGGAATCGAGTTTTTCACGTTATCCATGCCCATATTTCCATAAGCAATGTAAGGCTTTCCTTTCTCGACAAGTTTATCGGAATCGAATGTATTCACCAGCACATCGGCATGTTGCTGATCATCGGTTACTTTAAAACCGAGATTTTTGAGCACATAAGCTGGTTCACCAAGAGCGGCTACCGTAGAAGGTTTAAGAACTTTGCCAACAGGTCTATTATTGCCGAATGCCGTGACATCAAGATAATACTTCGAGGCCAGCGGGTGCAGATCATCATAGGCCACTGCAAAGTCACCCGCTTCATATCCTGTTCCGCTTTTGGATAGCATCGTAACGACTTTGCCGGATTTAAGCAATTCATTAACGGTTTTGATGGCATCGTTATTGGTGTTGCGGATTAAAACATAGGCAGAATCATTTGGTATTTGTGTTGCCGGAATCGATACGGAAGTCACCAGAGAAGTTTTGCCAGCAAACACTCCGGCTTCTCTAACCACATCACGTTCAAATCCTCGCATGACTGGAAAATCTTGTACAATCTCGCCAGCTACGGAAGCATAATCTGAGACGTTAATACCGTCATATAAAACCATGTTTGCAATGCCGTGTTTGGCCTGGTGCATATTTATGATAAATGAACCCGCAGGGTAGGTCTTGCCAGCAACGCTCACAGCTTCTGTCGAGCGTTCAACCGTTACTCCATTGCGAATAAGATATTCAATCATCCGGTAAGCTTCTAACGGATTTTTTTGAAGACCTTTATCGGTCGGCAACACGTAATACTCAGGGAAAAAGTTCTCATTACCATGACGAGGGCGGCCGATGATCTGATTTTTTGCATTGACTAGATACCGATCTACGGCATGATCATCTATATTATTAACTCCACGTTCATATACTTTTAACTGATTCAAAAATAACTTTTCTTTCTTTTGCATAACAAAATCAGTTGCAGCAGCGACACTATAATACAGTGCTTTGGTCGACTCATCATTCAATTCAGGTATTTCTAGCGTATGTCCCATTGCACCATGATGCATGGCGAAGACGGCTGTATAGGCTGGGGACGCATCATCCCATCCCGATGCAGTTCCTTTGGAAACATATTTAGGATTTTCGACCGTTTTCCGATGTTCTTCATAAGGAATATGGTAGTAATCATACTTCGTGTTTGCGATCCCTGCTTCACCCATCACTTTGGCCTGTTTTACCATGTTATCCATAAGCAGATCGTACTCAATATTCGGATCGTGAGGCGGTGTGGTAGGCTCGATCAGAAAATTCTTATCAAACCCGTGCAGATCCAGGAAAGAAATCGGCGACCACTTGGCGATTTGCTCTGTGATGCTGCGTGTTTCAGGCTGGGTTTGATATGAATTATCCCGATTCAAGTCAAAATATTCAGCATTATAACGGTCGGTATGAACCCTTCCATCCGGATTTTCCGTATACAGGAACAGGAAAAACACATGTTCAAGCGCATCATCCATATTCAGAGTTACCGTACTCGATTTTCCATTGGATGAGGTGGTCTTGTACGTAACATTTTTATCGAGAGCCATGGTCTTAAAATAATTGATAATCGTATCAAAGCCCGGCGCTTCATTCGGATGAATATTGTTGATCCAGATGGGCACTTGATAATCTCGGAATGCACCGGATTGAATATCGTTCTCCAGCTTTGCAGGATCATTCAGCATGGCAGGATGAGTTACATTCTGATATTTGTCAATCGTCGCTTGATCTTTGGCAACCACAGTCATATAAATATCACGGCCTTCAACGGATTTGCCGATCGACATCGTTTTAATGTATCTGTCGTTTTTTCGAGCTGCCTGTCCCGTAATCGCATCAATCTCAGGCTTCAGTTCATCATAGGTACGGAAGCTGTCGTACGGGACCAACTTAATGGGAGCCTGGGCAACAGTTTTACCGTTGACTGCTGCAGCCAATTCATAGGTTCCCATCAATGAGGCGTACAGTGGACGCTGCAGACTCGGTTCGGCAAGATTCTCCGTACCGTAAGTAAGACCGAAATTGATATTGGCAGTGACTTCTCCATTTTCTGCTTTGACCTGAGTAACGGTGATAAAGGGGGCACCATTATAATCGTGATTCTTATACGATTTCCATTCCGATAATGGCTTGCCACCATAGGTCCAGCTTATTTTCTTTATATTGATACCCTTCGGAAGCTTAAATCTAGCTTTAATGGTTCGTTTCTTCGTCATGGATGCCACATGGTTATCCAATTTCAGTGTCGGGGTATTTTTAGCCTGCGTTGAGATTGTTTTTGTTGATTGACTCTGTTTATCGTTCAACAACGTGCTTTCTGCACGTTGTGCAACATCAGCCATAGCCATGTGCGGAGCAGTGATCTCAAGAAGCATGGCGGCGGATATAGTTAATGCCAAGCAGAACCTTACGATCGGTTTTGTACCCATTCTTTTTCCCCCTATTTTATAACCGGAAGACCATGTTGTGCTCACAAAAAGCATTTAACAGACTATTGTCCGGCAAATTATGATTTTATATATTGTCTAATTCTATTCCAAATCTGTTTTTTGCTTCTGCCCCAAAGAATTGTCTGTAATCGAATGAGAAGCGTCAGAGTTTATGATACTTTGCACAAACTGCTTCAAGTCAGTTCGACTTTTTACATCCAGAACAGCCGCTTTGCCAACATATGTTTCTTTTAATAGCTTCATTGGCGGTATTTGTTCATTTCCGTTTAATGTACTTTGATACCCTACTGAAGCCAAATTCCACATATCAGAGACTGACAAATTGGTATCGATATACGGACTGATTTCCTCTAGAATAGAGGGGAGTTTCATAATTGAAGTCGTTGTTTTTACCTTCTCAGCTAATGCCGTAATAAATTGCCGCTGTCTCTCTGTTCTGGAATAATCGGACATGGCATCATGACGAAAACGGACATATTGAAGTGCCGTTTTGCCATCGAAGTGCTGCTGTCCTTGTTTTAAATGAATATCATACTTATGCTGGTCGGCTTTGCTCTCATAGTACATATCCTTTTCGACAAAAAAATCGAGTCCGCCTACCGCATCCACGAGTCTAATAAACCCTTGGAAATCGGTATATACATAAAAATGAACAGGCACCCCCAGCAATTCGCTGACTGCTTTCATCGCCGTATCTGGCCCATGCGTAACAGCGGTATTAATTCGATTTTTGCCATACCCGGGGATATCCGTATATGTGTCCCGAAGAATCGAAAACACATGAATATGCTTATTGATAGGATTTAACGAAACGACCATCATGCTATCGGATCGGGGTACACTACCCTTGTTGTTCTCGCGACTATCTACGCCCATCAGCAAAATATTGACAGGTTCGGTTCCCTCCCATTCCGGGGCTTTCAGAACTTCGACTTTATCAGTACTCACTTTTACCAATGGGGAGTTCTCCGGTGTTTTGCTAAGTCCTTCTAACCCTTTGTAAATGGAGAAGAAATAATAAAAGATAAAGCTTACAGCAGCGACCCCAAGTAACAACGTTACAATCAATATCCTCTTTTTCCTCTGTGTCATGTCATTCTTCCTTTCTAGATGTATAGACGCGCTTGTCCTGTCCCTTTCTGTATTAAGATTTTTGTAAGGCTGCTACGAGGAGTGAAGTGTAATATCGGCTACCATCTGGTTTTAAATGGACACCATCTCTATAAAAGTATTCATCTTTGCCTGCACTGGCCGAATACCAGTCCACTACGCTGACGTTGCTAAATTCATCGGCGACCTGTGCAATCGTCTCATTCACCGCATCCTGCCAGCCTTTCGGCACCCGCGTTGTCACCAAGATTACCTGTCTGGCTCCGGAAAGAGATTGCAGTACGTCGTGCAGTTGGTTTTTGCTAAACGGACCGTTGGTACCGAGTTCGATAATGACCTGATCTCCCAGCTTGCCTTGGACGGCTAATTCATTAATGACTTTTACCGCTTGAGACATCTGTCGACCAACCTTGCCGTCAACCGTCATATTCGGAAGCTGTTCTTTTAAATAAGGCTCAACTCCGACCGTAACCGAATCTCCAATCATCGTAACGCCCTCGCCAGTTAAGGAAGCGGATGGTTGAGCTTGTTTTCCTCTGGTGCTGGAAGCCACACGCTTTTGTGCAGCAGGCTGCATCGCATCAAGCTTGTATAGAGAAGAGTCCTTGCTGCGGGATTCGTGATCATCTGAATTTTGCTTTGCATGCATATGGAGACCTATGGCTCCTAATAAGATAAGGATAATCATAAATCCCCATAATCCGCTTACCATCCATCCATTTTTTTTGTTCATTCCTAGTTCATCCTTTCCTTTTAACATGCTAGTAGGTTTTATCTTGTTTGATAGCATCAATCAATAACGAGGCATAATACTGAGCGCCTTCTGGTTTCAGATGAAC
This sequence comes from Paenibacillus jamilae, assembly GCF_050482105.1. Classification (GTDB taxonomy): domain Bacteria; phylum Bacillota; class Bacilli; order Paenibacillales; family Paenibacillaceae; genus Paenibacillus; species Paenibacillus jamilae_B. The sequence continues at coordinate 43,983 of NZ_JBCNHI010000010.1, forward strand.
ACCATCAGCATAAAATAGGTCGTCCCGGTTTTCGCTGGCTGAATACCAGTCGATAAGCCGGACATTTTGAAATTCACCAGCAATCTCACGTAGATTGTCATTTACGCTATTCTGCCACCCTCTCGGTACTCTGGTTGTTATCAGATAAATTTGCTGGGACTCCTGCAGTGAAGCCAGCAAGGACTTCAGTTGACTCTGGTTAAAGACGCCATTGGTGCCGAGTTCAATAATAATTTTATGGCCAAGCTTGTTCTGTGCCTGCAGGTCATCAAGCACACTCTTCGCCTGCGACATTTGCCGTCCCACCTTACCGTCAATGATGATACCGGGGAGCTGCTTTTCGAGAAACGGGGCGGCATCCAGAATAACGGAATCTCCAATCGCTGTAACCCCCTCTCCTTCTGCGGAAATACCTGTATTTTCAGCAGAAGGATTTTCATCGGAACAGCTGCTTTGCAGCTTTTCTGTCTGGATGGGTTCCCGACTTACAGCTGCTGACGCATCAGACACAGGATCTGGTGAGTCCGACTTCCATGATGTCAAGACTAGAATGATGGCGATAACAATGACGACCAGGCCTAGTTGGCTACCAGCACCTGACCTGCGGAGTGATTGTAGACCGCTCCAAAAGGTCCCGCGACGGATGGGCTCTTCGATGTATCTGTAAGAAAGACCTGCCATTATGAAACTGGCTATTACCTGCAGAGCCATGCGCATATAGCTGGCATCCTCGGTATTTACCACTGGACTGGATAAAATAATGACCGGATAATGCCATATATACAGACTGTAAGATCGCTTACCGATCCAGCTTAGAGGCCGGCAACCAAGCCATCGTTCCAGTCGGTTGGCCGGATGAACCAGTACAGCAATAACAATCGCCGTAATGAGTGATAAATAAAGAAAACCGCCGCGATATAGCGAATCATCATACTGGTTGGTCTGAGCGATCAGGATAAACAGCATTACCATGCCCAGCACACCAGTCATATCCAGCATGGTCCGGGACGAAGAAGATACATTGTCGCTCAGTCTCCAACTGGGCCAGACTACCGCCAGAGCCGCCCCGACCAAAATGGCAAACGCCCGCGTGTCCGTCCCGTAATACACCCTACTCGGATCGGTTCCGGGTTCATATATCACGGCCATTGCTATGGCGGATACGATGGCGCAACCCAGAATGTATAACATCAGTCTGCCTCTTCGCGGTGCAAAGCATAGACCAATCAGTAGAACAAGCGGCCAAATGACGTAAAACTGTTCCTCAATGGAAAGTGACCAGAGGTGCCCAATTGGAGAAGGCGGGCCAAAGCTCTCAAAATATGAAACATGATGAAAAATGAGATACCAGTTGTTTACGTAAAAAAGCGAGGAAACAAAATGGCCTTCTAATGCCTGCAATCTGGAGAAATCGGTAATTAAAAGCCACAATGCCACTGCAGTCAGCATAAAAATCATTGCCGGCAGTAGTCTGCGCATTCGTCTGATCCAGAATTGCAAAATGGAAAAACCGCTGCGCGTCCTCCATTCGAAAAGGATCTGATCCGTAATCAGATATCCTGATAGAACAAAGAAAATCTCCACCCCTAGCAGCCCGCCCTCTGCCCATCTAAAATGAAGATGATAAGCAATAACAGCAAGCACAGAGATGGCCCTAAGCCCATCCAGACCGCTCATGTAACGTTTAATGGGTTGATTTAGATGCAGATTCGGCTTTTCATTCATAATGGTCCATTCCTTGTCCTTATAGGCTAATGATCTTGCTTCTTTACTATAGAAAAAAGATGTCGCGAAAGTTTGATCAACATGTAAACAAATTGTCACAACGGTTGCAAAAAGAAAAACCTTATTCCGGCTGAACAACCGAAATAAGGTTTTTGATTTATACAAATATGAATATGGTTATTCTCATCGCTATTTCAGCTCAATGATCAATGACTCCTTGCTAGGAGAATCCGTTGGTGCAGTCTGCGAAGAATCCAACTGTTTTTGTCCTTGAAGTAGTACACTTTTATTGTTCAGATTCCAGTACATAGACGTAGGCACAATTCCGCGATACACCGGTTCCTTATACAGTATATTTCTTCCCTGCACCTTGGCTACGTAAGTGACATTTTGGTCATATACGGTGTATGCAATATTTTTCCTGTCAGGCGAGAATTTAAAATCAAACACTTTTTCCAAAATGACGGAAAGCTCGCCGTTTCGCCGATCATATTCATACAGTGAACTATCCGTTCCGAGAAACACAAACTGGTCGTTATTCATCCAGGCTACTGAATCTCCACCAATCTGACGCTCGTATTGAAATTCAATATTCTTCCCGGAAACCTTCCCTAAGGCTAGCACTTTTTTCTGACCTTGTTTTGCACCAAATAATTGCAGCAGTACGCTGCGGCCATTATTTGCAATGTCGGCACTTAAAAGCGAGTCTTCCTTTAGGATATCTTTTAACTGATATTTCGCGGAAGTTTGAGAACCCATATCGTAAATGTATAGACTATCAGCTCCATGATCAGCCTGGTTTTCTACCAGGTAGCCGATATACGAACTGTTGGCCGACCAGGAAACATACTGTACATAAGACTGGTTACTAGTGCTGATCCTGTCTATTTCCTTTTCCTTGCCATCTTGCAAGGAAATAAGCTTTAAGGTTGTCTCCGAGGAAGAAGGGGAAACTTCGCAAATATATTTACCATCGGGAGAAAGTATCGTATTGGAAGTTACCTTGCCGATTCCGGGTATGGTCTTGCTCTGCTCATACGGATAAGTTAAACGTTCCAGCGTGCCTCGCTTCAGTATGGTCATAGCTCCGAACGATGCGATGACGGCATCTCCAGACGACCAGCCCAGTAGTTGCCCCGTATTCGCAAAACGATCTGGAAGCCGATATATTTTTTGGACTTGAAACGGACGAGAGCTTTGATCGGTACTGGAAGCTTCATTGCTGTCGGCGATGACGATAGTCTCAGTTTTTGGTTCTGAACCGCATCCTGACAACAGTAATATCACGAGAGATACGACCAGCGGCATTACAACATATTTATATTTATTGCCCATTATTTATTCCCCGTTCCCCGCGGTTTTCAGCGCTTTAAATTCCACCGTAACGACGGTTTCATTATGCTCGTTTGTAATCAAGATGGAACCCGAAAATTCCTCGACGATGGATTTCACAATGCTAAGCCCCAAACCTACACTGCCTTCTTCTACGCTGTCGGAATGCGCCAGATAAAATGGCTGTACCAGACGTGACAGATATTCTGCCTCTATCGGATCACTTGGATTACTGAAGCTCAATCGGATATTTTCTCCTGCTCGCACTGCTTTTACTGATACTGTCGAAAGTGGCAAGCTGTATTTAATCGCATTATCTATCAAATTAATGAACAACTGTCTGATTCTGTCTCGATCGGCCAACATGATCAATTCCTCATTAATTTCATATTCAATAGTCTTTTTATAGCGCTGTGCCCGGATTATCATCGATTCACACACATCCTGTAGGATCAGCCCGATATCCACCCGTTCAAGCTCTTGAAGCATGATATTTTTGCGTGAAACTTCCAGTAGTTTTAGCACCATCGCATGCAGGCGCCTGCTCTCCTCGATAATATGATTCATTCCTTTGTCAAAAAAAGCACGGTCTTTCTCACCGTTCAGCCTAATCAGCTCCGCATATCCCAGAATGGAGGTTAACGGCGTTTTCAGTTCGTGAGTAACATTGTCAAAAAAAAGCTTTTCCTGCTGGTGAAGCTGCTTCAAATGATCGCGGTCCTTCTCAATAATATGGATTTGTCTGCTAATTTGATCAATCATATCGTTAAAATTTTCAGCCAATCGGCCGATTTCATCCTTGCGTTTAAAACGAAGGCGGATATCCAAATTTCCGTTTTTCACTTCGGAGGAGGCCTGCGTCAGTCTGGTCAGCGGGATGGTAATATGCCTGGAAAGTATATAGGAAAATATAAAGGCTGCCGCAAAAATCGCCAGAGCAATATAAAGGGTTATTTGTCGAATCTGTCCGGTTTGTTCGTAGAGTGAGCTGAAATCTTTGTAAAAACGCAGGATGCCAACCTTTGAGCCGTCTATAACAACCGGATAGGAGAAAAGGACCGTTGTCTTATTACGATCATAAGTAATGCTGTACGCTGTATTGCCATCAATCGCCTGTTGCAAATCGCTTTGCATTGGCTGCTGAAACATGGAGCTGTCTAGGGCATATTGTAATTTGCCTTTTACCGTATACACGCCAATACTGCTGTCCGTGGTATGGCTCAGATCAGTTGCGATCTCCTGGGCAATTTCTCCAAAATACAGCTCATTACTGCTGAAATGGTTAATCAGAAAAGCCTGGCGCACATACACGTTGCTGTTATTCTTCAGTCCGACCAGTTCGGAGGTAACCAGATTCTGATTGCTTGTCCTGATAAATTCCTTGACTGTCTGATTAAGCACGACAAAAGAAAGCGAAAAAATCAGAAAAAAGCCGATCAGAAATTTGATACTGATTTTACGTATCATGCTTGTCCACCCATTTTTCAAATTTGTACCCGATCCCGAAGACGGTAGTAATGTATCCGGTGACATCCAGCTTTTTGCGAAGTCTCTGGATATGCGTATCAACCGTACGGGTATCTCCGGCAAAATGATAACCCCATACCAGATCAAGCAGTTCGGAACGTGTAAATATTTTGCCCGGATGTTTAACCAGCATCATAAGTAGGTCAAATTCCTTGGGGGTCAATTCAAGGGGACGGCCTTCTTTTTGGACAAACCGTTCTTCTTCAATCACTTCAATATTTTCAAAGCGAATGACGACTTTCGTGGCTTCTTCCCTGTCCGGGCTGCTCGCCTGCTCCACTCTGCGCAAAATGGTTCGAATGCGCGCAACAACTTCGCGCAGATCAAAAGGCTTGGTAATATAATCATCAGCACCGAATTCAAGACCTAGAATTTTATCGGTAATATCCGATTTGGCCGTAATCATGCAGATCGGTATGTTATAGTACGTAGTTACCTTTTTACAAATGTCTAGACCGCTCTGATCAGGCAGCATCCAATCCAGCAGCAGCAAATCGGGCTGAAACGACTGTAGTTCTTCCATTCCCGCTGCTCCACTGGCCGCTGTGCGTGTCTGGAACCCCTCCATAGAAAGCCCGTACGAAAGCAAGTCGGCAATCGGGGCCTCATCTTCGATAATAAGAATCTTTGCTTTAACCATTGGAATCCTCATCTCTATTTTTAATACAGCAATTTAAGACATCGTACATTATATTAGTCATTCAAAGGAAAACAATCAAATATATATTGTAAAGCATCGCACCTACTATTAGCATATAATCCTACCATTTGTGCTATAAGAAGCCGTGAGATTATGACAACAAATTTATCGCTTTGCTTATATGACTTTTGTTGGAACAAGCCTAATGATATTTTTGATTTCATATTTAAGCTCTTATCTAGATAAAATTATTATTACAAGGAAATTCTCCTTGCTTTCAATCGATTCCACAGCCACGTGATCCCGATACTACATAGAACAACCACTATTCCCACTGGAATAGTAAGCCCAGCTGGCAAGCCACCCAAGCCAACCATTTCTTTTATGGCAACCGAATAAGTAATTAACAACCACTGTATAATATATATTGTATTTAAATTTGACGAAATATATTTGACTATGTTCTGCGTTCTACCCTGCACAATTTTTGAAATGAAATAATACGCAGAGATTGAAATACCCAAAATACATGTTATCCATAATGTACTGAAAAAATTTTGCTGATAGTAATATACACTTACAAAAAATCTTTTGATATCATAGCCTAAAGTAATAGTTCCAACAGATATTCCCACCAGGCATACTACACTAATCATCAATAACGTTTTGTAAAATGTCTGCTTATCTGCCACCCGACGTAGAATGCTTGCAAAGCAGATGCCAAGCACCGGATAGACCAGCCACAATGCCGTTGGAAATGAAATATATTGATTAGTATAGAAAAGCAAGCCAAATAAATATTGAACAATTTTCGGTGCAGAATCAAACAATCCAATACAAACCGTTCCTATAGCCTGTAGTAAAATAGCCACGCCTAGCAGCATCCATTTATTCGTTCGTAGTTTCTTCATCAACGAAACGATAAGGAATGTCATGCCAGCAAATTGCAAAATATCAATCGTTCCAATCGTATCAATCAAAGGCTTCTTATAATCCGTTTCAAGGGACAACATATTTGAGATAATTATTAGCAAGGTCTCACGGAAAAAATTAAGTGCATATCCCATGATGATTAACTTCAAACCTCGTCTAGCAAAATCTGCTGAAGAATCATGTCTTGTGTAAACCATTCCTACTCCCATTGCAAACATAAACATTGGTGCAGCCATTGGTGCTCCTATAAATTGAAGAAACAGATTATAAGCGCTGTCAGATCCAACACTATGATCGCCCATAATGTCAGACACATGGATAATTACCATGAAAAATACTGCCAGCGCTTTTGCAACGTCAAATTCCAATTGTCTTCCTTTATTCAGCTCTTCATTTTTTATCAACATGATCCACCTGGTTTCCGATATGTATACTATCCACTTCTTTTCGTAATGCCTTCATGCCTCTTTGAAACAATGTTATGAATTGATTACGTTCTTCTATGGAGAAGCTTAAAAACACATTCATTTCTGCCTGTCGCAGTGGATTTATGTTGTTCTCCACAAAAATTTTACCTGCCTCCGTCAATATCAGTTGCTTTCGCTTTTTCTCTCCAGAAATTTGGGCCAAAATAACATATCCTGACTTCAAAAGAGAATTGACTGCTGTGTGAATGGTTTGTTTCGAATAGTACCAACTATTGCACAAATCATTTTGTGTGCATGGCGACGGAAATGTGCTTATTGCGTACAAAACCCAAAGTTCCGTCTGAGAACATCCGATTTTTAATGCATAGTTCCTATAAATATCATCAGATTCTTTCTCAAGACTATTATAAACTTCAATTAGTTTTTCCACAGATTTTTCCATAATAGTGCGTCTCCTTTTCATTAAAATAGTCCGTAAACAGACTACATCATGATAGTCTGTTTACGGACTAAAGTCAATGTGATTCAATGTTATATTTGTGCAGCTGAATGATTTTAATTATCGCACGGACTGCACCATCTTCAGCATCTCTGATTCAGTTACCGCATGGTCGATTTCCAACGAATATGAAAAATGATCCAATTGCCAAATCGCAAGACTATATAATCCCTTGTTTCCTTTCATGGTTACAATATGAGAATCTGTACGGATTTCCTTTACATTTTTGAATTCATTATAGTTCCCGCTTACATCCTTATTACCTTTGTCCATTCTAAAAGTAACAGCCTTGTTTTCTCCTGAATAGACTGTTTCAGCCATATTACCCCCATAAAAAAAATAACTTGTTTTATCTACGGTAAACGGAAAATGACTGACTTCCTTTACCTGATATCCCACATTTGAAGATAGATCTTTAATCGAAAGTTGATCCGGGGAACCTTGTGTATCTAATGGGGGCGTTCCTTGTGTATCCAACGGTGGAGTTTCATTGTCTACGTCAGAAATATGTGGGAGCGCAAATACAACTCCAATTAGAAACACGAAGCAGGCTGCTACGTATAAGCCCCTTTTACTAAAAATCTGAAAGTTCCATTTTTTCTGCTTTGTGTCAAAACATATCTCGTTTACTTTGTCCATAATTCGACTATGCATCTGAGGCGTAACTTGAACCCTATTCATGATCTCCTGATATTTATTCCTCAAAGTCGTATTCCTCCTTTAAAATAACCTTCAATTTTTCCCTGCCCCTGTGTAAGTAAGAACGAACAGTGGCTTCCCTCTTTTCTAATACATTAGCAATGTGCATAGTTGAATAACCCTCCTGATAAAACAAGTGCACCACCTCACGGTAGTTGGGGGGCAAGCTTTGGACAGCCTCCCAGACAAAATGTAAATCGTGCTCTTCCACAGCAACTAGCGTTTCATCGAGCTCCATAGCCCCACGCTTTTTGTTATAAGAGATTTTATTCTTACTTATGTTAATAGCAACCCGTAATAGCCAGGCTTTCTCATGTACAGAATTCTCAAATTGTGGAGCGGATCTGATATATTGAATCAAAGTATCCTGCAAAACATCCTCTGCATCTGTGATGCTGTACAAATAGGAATAAGCCAACCGTAAAATGGAATTTCCATGCTCCTCCAGTAACCATGCCGCCTTTTGGTTTACGTATTCCTGTTGTTTTGCTGCAATATGAAGATTCGTGATCTCTCCCGCATGATGCCGTTTTTCTTTTGTAGCAAATTGAACTATCGACTTCCATATATATAGAAGAAAATGATTTAATAAATAATTAAAACCATTAACACCCTGCTCAACCATAGTCAAGCGATTACCCCCTAGCCTTTATGACCCATCTTTTTTTATATCAAGAAAAATAGATGGCAGAAGCCATCTATTAACTAAAGACCAAATTATTTAACAACGATTTTATAGGTTTTCGTTTGTCCTGGATCAGCTTTGGTGTCCCAAGGCTGAGCATAGGAAAACTTTAATGTGTAGGTGCCTGGTTTACCCGCAGTAAAGGTCCAGTTTTTTTGCGTAGGAGCACCATCAACATTATCTTTAGCCTTTATCTCTTTTTCGTTTTCGGCAATTAGCTTGATCTCTTTACTGTCAGTTGTGTAACTCCAAGCATAACCAGTAGACGCGTTCTCTTCCAACGCGATATTGAATTTTTGACCTTTTTGTACTGTATTGACGCTATCGGCTTTTAATATTACAAAGTCACTGGCTTTTGAATTAGAAGCTGTTTCTGTCACCTTAATGGTGTAGGTTACTGTCTTCGAAGCGCCTTTCTCCCATGGCCGCGCATAGGAAAACTTCAATGTATAGGTGCCCGGTTTGCCCGCTTTAAAGGTCCAGTTTTTTTGCGTAGGAGCACCATCAAGCTTATCTTCAGCCTTTATTTCTTTGACGCTTTTGGAAATCAGCTTGATCTCTTTACTGTCAGTTGTGTAACTCCAAGCATAACCGGTCGTCGAATTCTCTTCCAAGGAAATTTTAAAGGCTTCACCTACAGTAACTTCCTTTATTTTTTCATCTTTGGCAGTAGAACGGTTATTTTGTGTAACATCCTTCTTTATGCTGCTTTGTCCTCCCGGATGATTAGCTCCATTTGCAAAAGATGTACTCATAAATCCGACACTTCCCACGGATAAACAACCAGCCAAAGAAGCTGCGACTACTATAGTTTTTGTAATTTTCATACGTAATCCCTCCACATCGTAAAATTGTAATTTGGAAACTCTCACGAGAAAGTTTACTTTCTTGTTTGTTTTCCAGCTATCCTATATACAAATCAAAAGACGGTATTGTTGCAACGCTCCATGATTTTTTTAAATATTTCTCTGAAACAAAGTCAAATATTCATGAAACAACCATGATAGAATATCTTATTTCCGCTAGGGAATGCCTAATCATCGTTCATTCAGATACTTGGACGTATCTAAGGAACGTGATTTAGGCTGTTTATAAGCAAAAACACCCAAGTGGAGTCTTAATTTCCAAGTGGGTGTTCATTCATTGATATCGATCTACCGGTTTTAGAATTCAAATTTTATTGTTGACTCTTTTGCTACTCGTTTTTTGCTGCGCTATTGAGAGACATCGAAGCAGCTGCGATGTCTCTTGCTGCCCAATAGCTATTCGGCACATCCTTCCAAGCTAATTGGAACTGCCCATTTAGCGGCTTGCGGTTAAGTGCCTGATTTAGGAGGACGATCGCCTCTGCGCGGGTCAGCTCCTGTCTCGGATGGAAAGTGCCATCAGGATAACCATGGATGTAACCTGCACCCTGTGCGGATTTGATAGCCCAGTCATACCAGCTGAAGGCTGTATCAGCGAAGCCAGCCCCTGGCGTAGTTGTGGTTGGTTTAAGCCACAACAGTAGTGCCGCCATCTCTCCGCGAGTTACTGGTTGCTCGGGCTTAAACGTGCCATCAGGATAGCCGTTCATTAGTCCGAGCGTCGACACCTTCGCAATGGCTTTCGCTCCCCAGTAGTCTTTCGCCACATCTTCATACCTGAGTTCGTTCGCGTTGTCGGCCTTACTGCCTACCACTCGCGTTAAGATCGTCGCCATCTCGGCACGCGTGATGGACTTCTCTGGCTTAAACAAGCCACCTTCAAGACCAGAAATATATATGCCATCAGAGTACTCAGAGGCCAATTTTGATTTTGAATCGGTAGGTGAAGGATTCTTAAGATCGTTATGATGCTTAGTTATAAATGCTTCGACAGCTTCCATTACCGGCTTCGCATCAAATACACTTTTGCTTGCATGAGGACCATGTGTAAAATAGCGCGAAGTGACATTTTCATCTCCAATAAGTTTTCTGGCTTTCGATTCCATTACATGGCTTTGCATAGCTGGTACAGTCTGATCATCTTCGCCGTGGGCCAAAAACAATGGTGGAGCATCGGCTGTTATTTGATAATAGGGACTGGCTGACTTGATTAACTCAGTATTGCCGATATTTTTAGAGCCCAACAAGGCATACGCAAAAAGTCCGTTTGTATTTGTCGGTCCGAAATAGGAGACCATTGCTTGCACATCGCTGGAGTATCCCGCGTTACCCATATTGAGGTCTTCATAATTCGGATTCCCGTTGGTTGTTCCCAATAGCGTTGACAGATGACCGCCCGCCGATTCGCCCATCGAGACAATATAATTTGGATCCAAATTGTATTTTTTTGAGTTGGCACGTATGAAACGAACAGCAGCCTTCAGGTCATAGATATCCTGCGGAAAACTACCTTGTATATCGCCTTTACCCATATCCTGGGACAAGGTATATTCCGCATATACAACTGCATATCCTTTCGACACCAGATAATTCATCGTATTGCTTATAAAAGCGGATTTTCTGTTAAGGCTGGTCCAGCCTCCGCCATGTATCCACATAATAACAGGAAATGGCCCTTCTCCTTTAGTAGGCACTTCGATATCTACGTAATTGTACTTTGTTCCGTTTTCGACTGTGGGAATATCATTGTATCTTTTGGTCTCTACAGGTTTGTAAGATTCATCTTTATCCGAATAAGTCTCCTGCGGATTGCCAAGAATCCAGGTGACATTGGTCACTTTGAATGAACCGAAAACACCAAACGCAGTCAAGACATTTGTGTTGTTCGTAAACAAGGCTTTGGTTCCTTTGAACTTGGCAGTCACAGACTCACCATTGAAAGTCAATTGAGAAGCATTTGCAAAAAACATGTCTCCCAAATTCGTGTCTGTGAAAGTAACAAGTTCTTTTGCAGAGCCAACATAGTTCGGGAATCCCCCGCTCACATCAAACTTGAATTCATTGCCCCCATGATTCCCCCTCGCAACCATCAGCGCCGAAATAGGCATAACACCACCGAAACTGCCTTTTTCCAGCCGTTTAAAAGTGAGTTCAAACCCGACAATTTTTTTGTAATCTTTTGGATGTGTGATTTTAGGATCAATTAGAAATAGACCATTATCGTTTTTTTTAATCGAGGACGAGGCGGATGCCGCACTCTCAGCATATACACCCACTGGTATTAGAGACATCAGGAGAGCGAACGCAAGAAGAAGAGACATTTTTCTTTTCATAATTAATACCAATTCCTTTCTGCTAATATACCAATTTACTTTGAAGAAGCAACTCTTCCTAACTAATGCTTTTTACATAACTCCACTAAGGGCCAAAAATTCCCAATGAGCGAAGACTTCATATTGGAAAGATTACTCTTCAATATGATTCATTGACAGTGTCAAGGGCGGATGATGTGCAGACATTGCCGCAGAAAGAGTTCTATTTGTTGTACATGTTGCTATCTTACCCAGACAAAATTTTCACCCGGATTCAGTTGATGGACGAAATTTGGGGAATGGAATCTGAGACGAAAGATGTTACACTCAATGTCCATATCAACCGGCTAAGAAAGTGATTCAGCGATTATCCGGAATTCAAAATCATTGCGATCCGAGGCATTGGTTATAAGGCGGTTAAACACTGTGATTACAAGGAAAATCAAATTTAACAAAAAGGGTTACTTGCGCAGCTTTGGTTTGACTTTCATGTTTACGTTTATTGTGTTGTTTATTATGCTTATATCCATTTTTCTTGCGATGGTTATTATCGTGCTTCTTGCATGCCTTGGACTTTACTCGCCGACTATAGCAGACACCCCGGATTTAAGAAATGGGGTATGGCTTATTACTTATTTTGGAACCGTAAGTGTGCTGGTCAGTATCTTGGCCTCGCTTATTTTTAGCGGAATTCCCCTCTCCCCCATCCGAGAAGTCATTCGTGCTTCCCAAGAACTTGCCAAAGGAAATTTTGCTGTCAGGATCAGTCTCAAGGGACCAAAAGAGTTGAAAAAATTGAACAAAAGTTTTAACCATATGGCAGAAGAATTAGGAAGTATTGAAATGTTGCGTTCCGATTTCATTAATAATTTCTCACATGAATTCAAAACTCCGATTGTTTCTTTGAGGGGATATGCGAAGGTATTGAAAAAAGACAAATTACCGGACCATGAACGTAATGAATATTTAGATATCATTATTCATGAATCGGAACGTCTTGCTGAACTGGCCACAAATGTCCTTCAATTAACCAAAATTGAGAGTCAAACTATTGTTACAGAGAAGACACTGTTTAATGTAACTGAACAAATTCGAACAGCTGTCGTATTGTTGGATTCAAAATGGTCCGACAAAAACATGGCGGGATAATCAGAGTTGCAAAATCCGATGAAACGGGTACAAGAATTGAGGTAATTCTTCCTTTAGATAGGTAGGGCATATGCTCAAATTTCAAAAGGTTGCTTCCTAAATCATTCAATGACTCAGAAAGCAACCTTTTCATCGAGTTATTCAGCTTGCCAGATATCTTTCAATTTCCAGTATGTCAACCCAGTAACTAGAGCCTCTCCGCCCTCTGTTATGATTTCTATGCCTAGCAATTTCTCATTCGGATAGATGCGACTTGTCATCGTAGCTTGCCCTTCATTCGCAAATATTTCAATGGATGAGCGATCCAGATATACATGCAATGTCAGCTGCCCTTCAGCATTGAAGGCTGTTTGACGTACTCCATCCGTCTTCTTACCTGACTTTGAACAATTAAGCAAAAGTTTCTGACCTGGGATAGAATAAGTGATAACCGTCTCCTCTTCACCTGTTCCGCGAAGCTTCAAGCCTACCAGGTCTGCACTTGACTTTGTCAAATCGAACACAACCTTCACTTCAAGCAGAGCCGCTTCAACTTCTGACAAGCTACTTCCAGAAATAGCGCGATTCTGGTACAAAACATGTTCGCTTTGACGAAGCAACTTTATTTCCTCTACTGGATTCATTAGCAATTTATTATTGGCACCCAGCGTAATTACACGTGGGATCGTCAGCGCTCCGGACCAGCCGTCTGCTCTCGTCGGCATATCCGATTCCCACATATCCATCCAACCAATCGCAATGCGGCGACCTTGATCATCTAGCAAAGTTTGAACTGCATAGAAGTCATGACCATTATCCAACTCGATGAACTCTCCATGCTTATATTCATTACTTTCATAATTATATTCGCCAACATAATATCCCGTCTGGAACAAGTTATTGTACTTATCTCCTTGCGCATCAATACCTTGTGGGGAGAACATAAATATATGCTTACCGTTCAGTTCAAAGAAATCAGGGCACTCCCACATGAAGCCCATATTTTTATCTCCCTGCAAAAGCACACCGTGATAGGTCCAAGTTCTAAGATCAGGAGATGTATATAAAATAACACGCGGCAGATCTTCTTTCGTGCTGTTACCTAGGATCATGTACCATGTATCCCCATGCTTCCATACCTTCGGATCACGGAAATGCTGGGAGCTATCTGTCGGAGGTTCAGCGATTACGGGATTCTGCCCTAGTTTTGTAAAATGAATGCCATCTGTGCTTACTGCCACATTTTGATTTTGGAAAAAGATATTGTTTGGTTGATCAATATAGTGATGGCCAGTATAGATCAATGTCAGTTCGCCGTTATTATCTACTGCGCTTCCTGAGAAGCAGCCATCAAGGTCACACGCATCTCCAGGTGCTAATGCAATCGGGCAATGCTCCCAATGTACAAGGTCTTTGCTCTTCACGTGGCCCCAATGCATTGGACCCCAGTTCTCATCATAAGGATGATGCTGGTAAAAGGCGTGATATTCACCTTTGAATTGAATTAATCCATTTGGGTCGTTAATCCAGTTTGCTGGTGCCATAATATGATAACCTAATCGGTACCGCTTGTTCATCTTCGCTTCTGCCTGTTTCAACGCTTCCTCTGCTTGGTTTGTGTTGTTATTGTATGTGTTCATTTGTCTTCCTCCTATGCTGTTTCAATATGCTTGTTAGGCTTGGGGACCAGCTTTTTCGGTTCTTTCTTTAAGGTAAAGATTGAGATTGTTGTAAAGGCAAATACGAAAACACCCATAATCACGTACGTATTTGCAAAGCCTCTAATGTCATAAGACATACCGGCGATTGGCGAGAAGATCGAAGCTCCTACCTGACTCGTAAACTGGTATCCCACCAGATACAAGATCGAAGAAAGACGCGTATCGAAATTTGCAGCCAAGTATTTAAATACGGAGATCAGCATGATTGGCAGTTCCAATGCGTGAATCAATTTCATAGCTGAGATACCATAAGGTCCAATAACTAAGCCTGAACCCATGATCCGGAACGCCATCAAGAATCCTGCCAATATCAGACCCTTTTTTGCCCCAAATTTGTTGACAATGAAAGGTGCTAAAAACATCATGCCTGCTTCCAAGAATACTTGTAGGGAATTTAAGTAACCGTAAACTTGATTGCCTAAAGCAACCGTTGAGAACGTGGATGAAAAGTAATTCGGGAACTGCTGGTCATACACATTGTAAATACAGGTAACACCAAGAACATATAAAATGAAGAACCACAAATGTTTATTGGCAAACAAATGTCCGATTTGCCTAAAGTTAACCGATTCAGCTCGCTCCATCTCGGAATCTGTCATTTTAACTTTAATTGTCATCATAATAATAAACAGAATGACAGCGGATACTGATGCAATCCAGAAGTTAATGTTAGGGTTGATATTGAAGAGCTGACCAGCGAAAAATGTTGCTGCTGCCCAGCCTAGCGAGCCCCACATACGAGATTTTCCGTATTCAAAGTCATATTTTCGGCTGACTTTCTCGACATAAGATTCGATAGCTCCGATTCCTGCCAAAAAAGCAATACCCAAGTACAATCCACCTACAATGGCGCCCAGAAATACATTGTATTGAAGTAACGGCCCATAGATAAAGATATAGAAAGGACCGACAAATAAGAGTAATGAACTGATTAGAAACAAAATATGCTTTTTTAATCCGATTTTATCAGATATATAGCCATAAAGCGGTTGCATACATAGTGCAAAGATAGCGTTTACAGTAAAGATAACACCTGTTTCAGCACCATTCAGACTGATTTCTTGCCCTAGCCAGATGGAGAACAATGAATAACTTGCTGACCAAGTAAAGAAGAAAAAGAAGAAATAGGCACTTAGTTTCCAGTACATGCTCTTTGACTTTCTCATATCGAACGCTCCTCTAGTTGAACATTTAATGTAAATGAAAGCACTTTCGTATTTACAGATCGATTATATGTCAACCGTTTTCATATGTCAACCGCTTGACATATTTTCAAAAGAAAAAGAGCTCTCCTCTTTGACTTCAGCTACTCTAACAAGGATAGCTCTACCTTTTATCACAACGCTGAAACTATGGAAATTGTATTAAGCTGTACTAGCTTTAATCAGTTTCACTGGTAGATAGGTTTCTCGCGGGACATCACTGAAACCACCTTCAATTTCTTTAATAAGTAACTCTACGGAAGATCTCGCAATCTCCTGTATTGGCTGCTGAATTGTTGTTAATTCGGGAAGAAGATTGCGAGTTGTTTCTGTTCCGTCATATCCAACTACTCGAATATCTTCAGGAACGCGTCTTCCTCTTCTTCTTGCTTCAGCAATAAAAGACGCAGCCACCAAGTCATTACTCGCGAACAATCCATCTACCTCAGGATGTTCATCGAGCAAGCGTTTAATCGGTTCATCGTGTTTCTGTTGGTGAAAGGGATCATGTACTTCATAGGTAATCGCCTCTCGGCCATACTGCTCCATCACATCTTCATATGCTTTTCTTCTTAAGCTTGCCGGTGTTTCCAATTCAACAGGGCCATTTATGTGCAAGATATGCTTGCACCCCTTTTCAATAAGCAGCTCTGACGCCAATTTTCCACCCATATAATTATCCGATCCTACAACTGGAATTGAATCGGAAAGAAAACGATCGATCGCAATGACGGCAATATTCTTCTGTTCATAATTTACGATACCGCGGTTGTGTGCACCGACGATAATACCGTCAACCTGATTTCGCATAAGCATATCTACATAAGACTCTTCTTTATCCAGCTGATTCAAACTGTTACAAAGCAATAACTTATAGCCTAATGACGCACAAATATTCTCTATATGAAAAGTCAGCTCTCCGAAAAATGGGTTGCTTGTAGTTGGGATAATTAATCCAATCAGATTTGTTCGTTTACTAAATAATGACCGAGCCACATCATTAGGAAAATAATTTAGCTCCTGCATCGCTTTATGAACTTGGTCCTTCGTTTCTTGACTGATATAGCCACGATTATTAAGTACGCGAGAAACCGTAGTCGGTGAAACTCCAGCTAATTGTGCAACATCATTAAGTTTTGGTTTCATTGATTCAACCTGCCTTCTCTCCATGCCATTTCTCCAATTATCCTATTATTTTAACATGGTTAAACGCGAAAAAACATGTCTCCAACATTCCGTGCTGTATATGCAATGACATCAGTTAATCATTGTTGTTTATCATATTTCAATAATATATGTTCCTGCCTCTCCTTAAGAAAGGACTGAATAACGAATCCGGATGGGCTGCTCAAGCGGATAAAGAGAATATGCCAAACCGCACAGACTCTGCACAGCGCGCAGGTTTGTATACAACACCAGTAAAAATATCTGACTCGTTTAGTGTGAATTGTTATAGAATTATTGCAACTTTCATGACTTGTATTCGTTTAAGAAAGAGAAAGGATGTGTACATCTAAACATGAACAAACTTGCTCAAATTATTTCTATTCTTATACTTGCTGCAAGTGTAGGTGTGTTTGCTGGTTGTGGAAAACAGGAAACAAAAAGTCCATCCACCAATGAAACAGTACTGTCAACATCCTCAGAACCCGAAGTAAAAGAAGGACCAACTCAATCAGTTGCCCAGCCAAGCTTGGATAATATTAAATGGGATGAAGTTAAAGACCCTCTGATTGAAGAGGGTATGATAACCAAACTCAAAGCGGTTATAGCCGCTTTTGTATCAAACGATTTGAATCAATTCCATGCTGCGCTTGCTCCAGACAATGGATCAGGTCACGATTATCTTTTGGAGCATCCAGTGAAGTTTACAGGTATTGCCGAAGCTATAAAAGAAAAGAATCGGGTATTGGTACCCGTAGTTGGCGAACGCCTTAATAAAGAAGAAGGTTCTTCACCTGATGTACGGTATACCTTTTATTTTGAAAAAGATAAGGATGGAATATGGCAAATTGCTTCGATAGACTGATTCATTTTCCATTCCAATCTTTTTTCTACTATTTGAGCAATACTGACCAGTTAGGGTCTTTGTATCGTTTATCCACCACTTTCCTTACCAGGATAAGCTCTTCGGGAATCTGATCCAGCTTCATAATGCCGAATTCATAAGGCTGCTTTGCCTAACAGTCCCCCATGCCGATATATCCCTTTCTCCAATGATCAGTCAGCGTATATTTTCAAACGATGCCCCCCCACCGTACTTACGTCATTATGTTTACGAGGGGTAAAGCTCCTTTGATGATGTGGGTAGTGAGGACTGGTACAACGCATATGTTCAAACTGCTTACTCTAATGGACTTATTCAAGGGTTTGAAGACGGGGAATTCCGTCCGAATGATCATATTACTCGTGAACAAACAATGGTCATCATCGCTAAAGCGACGAACATCACGGGGCTTCTAGCAGACACTAGTTCACTGAGATTGCACCAAAAGCAAATGTGTCTCGAGCAGAAGTTGCTAAACTGGTACAAGCACTGCTTCCAAAATCTAATCTAGATAAACCATTAAAGAAGCGTTCTTCCTTTCGGAAGGAGGCTTCTTTAATGTACGCCCCGCAGGGAATCATTTTTACGACGAAGTCGGGAATGTGAACTACAAGTGCCTGCCAGTAGCCAAAGGGCATAAAATTTCTCAAGCAACTATTAGGACCAATTACTTTGTCTACTGGCTGAAGTCACTGATATCGTTATTATCGGAAGGGGAAATGAAGTGTATTAGCGAAATAGTGTATGCGCAGGGTGATTATATTGAACCTTCATATATAAGGTATTACGGATCGGATGGCTAGTGTAAACTATGCTTTGGAGGGTCAGAAAACCTAACTACGCTTATTTCATCTTCCGGTTTTCGTACAATTTCACGTCCTAGAAGCCGTCTGCACGGAAACGAGTAGGGATCTTATGGTTTTAGCATTCGGCCCTTAAAGAGAACGTAGGACAGCTCATTTTTGATAATTTTCTTATTCTCTATTGTTTTCACATAATCTATGTCATATTCGCGAGTTACAATTTCATCTTTATCTATACTGGGTCTTTTACGATTTCTATTTTCCCCGGTCGTGCTATCGTCAGAAAAAATAAAAGTGGTATTTAAATCTTCAATGCCCTCACTAATCTTTTTCCCTGTCATATTCTTAGCTGTAATGGCCAGATGAATTTTTTCACCCATAGTTAATTTGTACGATAACAACTGAAATGCATTTTCATTAGCCACTTGTTCTCTAAAATGATCCAAATCTTCTACATTCTCCATCATCGGTGTCTTCATTAATTCCTTCCCTGAAAGGGAATACAGTTTATTTTGTTGATCCCATTCCTGGTGTATATCTAAGTGCTTAGTAAGTACTCCTAAAGGGACAAACATCGCATTTTTATAGAGCACAGGGACGGTATCCATCACGGACGTGTTCGAGTCGGTAACAATCTCAGTGGAGTTCATTTTAAACTCAACTTTGTGTGTTCCAAACTTAATTGTGACCGTATTAGAAGTTGGGTTAAACGTAGTCTGCCCTCCCAACAAATCATTAATGGATCTTAAAGGCACCATATAACGATTATTTTGATCAATATAAGGTGCTTTAGGAGCTGTGAACAAGACATAGTAATTGTTAATCTTCAAAAATGGAGAGCTTGGACCTATATTCTGGGCTGACATTTTTCCTGTATAGGGTTGAGAAAAACAAAGAAACAGTGCACCTATTTGCATAATTCTGAACAACTTCTTTCCCATAAAATATCCTCCTTAAGAGAGGGGCTAGCAGCCCCTCACGGAATTCAATCTAAAAATATATTATCTGTTTCTTCTCCTCCATGTACGTAATCCACTACAACTTTACTCCGTGGCATAGAGCAATAATCATAGGTTTGACTGTTTCGCCAAGGGATATTATCTTCAGAATCTTTACCAATATAGGATGTCACAGTAGTTTGAAGTTGTTCAACCAGTCTGTCAAATACCTCGAACAGCTCGATTTGATCATAATCACCCTTGTATGATGACTTTCTTATATCATAATAGCATCTGCACAATCTTCCTCATTTTTAACGATTGATCTTGCTACTACATATAAGCTTTGTTGGACAGCTTGTGTAACACTCACAAAAGCTTCCTTGTCTCCATGTGTTGCAAGCTCTGCTTTCTCTGTTAAATCCATGCAACACTTCCCCCTTTCCATTTAAAGTCCATCTATAAATTAGATCATCAAGAAGTTGAATTGGTTCATAGGAAAATTAAAAATTTGCCCTTTTAGCTTAATGATTGTAACTATACTTGAATGAATTATCACCTAGAGAAATATGGATAAATGTATCTCTTTTAATGTATATACCCCGGTATTTTTCTCATTTTATATGGACAAATATGTGACTTCATAGAATGAATTTCATCTATGATTTCGTAATAGAAGATGGTGTTGGAGAAATGTTTGCAAAAATCAAAAAAACTGCTCGTAGAATTGACAAAATGGACAGCCCGTTCATATTCCCGTGGTGCAAAGAAGCCGTTCTTCTCGTTCGTGACGAATCACACTACGAACGAGAAGAACGGCTTTGCTAATTGTATTGCTGAATATTATGTGAAAGATTGCTTGTTACGAAACCAAACCACAATAGGAATAAGTAACAGTGACAAAACTGATCCCATTAAAGACAGTATAGAATAACTGGAGTGTGCCACCACCATACCAGATAGTGCTCCTCCCGATGCTCCTGATAATGCAATCAGAACATCCACTGTGCCTTGGGTCTTCGCACGAACAATGGATGGAGTTGCATCGACAATCGCCGCTGTTCCACTAATCAAACCAAAGTTCCAGCCTAATCCCAAAAGAGCCAGTGCAAGAGTAAGTAACCCCATTGAATCGCCAGGTACGAAGGCAGCCAACAAACCAGATAATAATAAGGTAAAGCCAGATGCATAAGCCATAAAAATGTATCCAAATTTATCAACAAGTACCCCTGTGATTACAGACGGTAAATACATAGAAGCCACGTGAACTCCAATAACAAGACCGATTTTACTTAAATCATGACCATGATGTTGCATATGAACGGGAGTCATTGTCATGATTGCAATCATGACAATTTGTGTTAGTACCATGACTGAGGCACCGATCATAATTCCTTTTTTATGGATACTGGTTCCTTCTTCATTTGACTTGGCACTGTTTGATCCTTCACTTTGTACCTCAGCGATTGCCTTGGCCACGATGAAAGGATCTGGTTTCAAGAAAATGAGCAGTATAACGCCGGCTAAAATATATGCTATAGAAGCAAGCATGAAGGGGCCTGTTAATGCAGGAGCACCTATTGAAGTAGCTAGTTTCCCCGTGAGCTCCACAAGATTAGGGCCTGCGACAGCACCAAATGTTGTGAATACCATTGCCATACTTATTGTTTTCGCACGTTGCGTAGGTAAAGCAAGATCCGTACCTGCATAGCGTGCCTGTAAATTGGTTGCTGTACCCGCTCCATAAACCAACATCGATATAAAGAGCAAAGGAATGCTGTTGAGCAAAGCTGCGAGGACAACGCCAATAGCACCAAAACCTCCTGTTAAGAATCCTGCAGCAAGTCCAATCCGCCTCCCCAATCGTTGCGACAATCTCCCTACCATGAGCGCTGCACCAGCAGAACCTAATGTAAAGAGGCCAGTGGGAACTCCCGAGAAGCTGTCAGTCCCTAGCATATCTTGTGCAAGCAGCGCACCTACGGTGATGCCTGCAGCTAGGCCAGCTCCACCGCAAATTTGTGAAGCAACTACAACTTTCATGGTTCTGGCATGCAGCTGACGTTGCTTCACCGGTGATTTCACATACTCCATAATTGAAGCTTGATGTTGTACAGATGATTGTTTATTTTCTGGAATCGTTTCTACCATTTATTTTCCCCTTAATTACGAAAAGCCACTTTGTATATCTAAGTTCCTACTTCATGCTCAGCCTAAATTCAGTTGAAACCCTTTTCAGCTTCGAGGGAAACATGACCTTCAACTGTTATTTGAACATCTGCTTTTATCAGAAGTTGGCCAATTTGGCAATTCTCTTCGGCGTTATGCATTAAAGTTTCTGCCATGCTAACATCTTGATTGGTTGCCTCTGATTTCGTTAAAACAATGCGGGGACGATGAGTAATGCTCAATTGGCCATTTGGAGCTGTGTTGCCTTCTGTATCCATAGATAATTCTGATACGGGAATACGATTTTGTTCCAGCATATATGTCAAATTCATTAGATAACAGGCTGCTGCCGAAGACATAAGAAGCTTTTTAGGTTCAACACCTTCCCCACTCCCTCCTTTTGAGACTGGGATAGCAATTTGAGTTTGGAAGTTTTCGCTCTTAATATTGCCCTTACCTTTTGCATTTCCGTGCCAAACTGTATTCAAACTAAGTTTTTGATTTGCCATATGGATGGTCTCCTTTAAGTTTTTATATGCTGTTCCTCAACGTAGTTAATCGATTTGAAAATTTTGATCTGATGATTGATTGAAATAAACCGACATAGCGAGACTGCGATGTCGGTTTATTATGTCAATTTTGAGTATTAGCTTTTATTTCCTCAAGAATAGTCAGTTCGCACAACATGGTCTCTAGAATGTACTATAAATCCGGATTTCCGGTTCAGCTTGAAGCAAGTCTTTAAGCCCAACAACAACGTCATTCGTGAAAAGATCACTTTCTAGGTAAGCCTTAGCATCAGCCTCGCTAGTAAAGCCATGCATAACCTGAACATCCTCGTCACGCACTAACAATTCTTTAGACACAGCACCAGAGATACCTGAAAGAAAAGGCTCCTTATATGCTGTATAAACCTTTGTAGCCGCCTCGCGTTCTGGTGCATTAATTTTTAGTGTAATTTGAAGATATGCCTTTGCCATGATTTCGAACCTCCATTGATGAATGTATCGATTTCCGAAAACTCAAATACTCAATCGATCAATTGAATTATATGTTATGGTGATTTCTTTCGTCAAGCAAACATTTGCTGTCTAACTTTGATTACATTTAAGAACATGATACAATTTGAATACTCAATTGATTCATTTTTGTAATAAATGTTTGAAGATAGTTGTAGTCGTAATGTTAACGCTAAAAAAGCTCAGAATAGAGGTTGACCATTATGAAAGAACCATTAAATTCAGCAAATGTTTTAAAAGAAGATCTGTATAAACAACTTGCAAGAATCGGAAAATGTTTGTCTAGTGACAAGCGGCTTGAGATTTTAAATGTATTAGCCCAAAGTCCAAAGACAGTAGAGAAATTGGCAGCATTTACAGGGATGAATATGGCCAATGTATCACGTCATCTTCAAATTTTACTTGATGCAAAACTTGTTAAATTCACTAAAAGGGGAACTTATGCTATTTACTCCCTAGCAGATCCGGAGATTATTGATTTCATGGCATCCCTTTGGCGCATAAGTGAAAAGCAGCTTCCTGATATCGCAAAATTAAAAGAGGATTTTTTGAACAACCTTGACGGCATTCAAACCTTGACTATGGATGAGGTTATGGAGAAAGTGAATAATGATTCCATAGTATTGGTGGATCTGCGTTCTAAAGAAGACTTTGAAATGGGTCATATATCTGGAGCAATTTCAATGCCCATGACCGAGCTTGATACATTGATGCAAGAACTCCCCAAAGATGCGGAAGTCATCGCTTACTGTCAGGGACCACTTTGTGTATACTCGGCACTGGCAGTTCAAAAATTGCAACAAGAAGGTTATAAAGCGTACCGCATGGATGAAGGAATAAATGAATGGCAAGGACATTTTCTGTCCCATTAACCCTGCTGTCTATGTTTTTAGTAAAATGACCTCAAAGCTAATAGTTGGCTTGGGGACGATATTCAACAAAGCAAAAACCACCTATCCATCTTTTAATGATAAGTGGTTTTGCTACGGAAAATTCACATCTTAAACTTTTTTATTAAGTCAAAGTCACCATGTAGTTTACGACAAGCGAATCAAAATATCCTATCTCACTTGAAGTTCTGGATAGCAATTGGGCGCCTTGTACAAATGCAATTAGTATCTTCGCTTGTTCCAAAGCAGTGTGAGAAAATGTGAATTCACCAGCCGCTTTCCCTTGCTTGAGCACATTCTCAACCCATAATGTATTGGCATCAAAAAATAAGTTTAACTCATCTTGAATTTCAATTGGAAAAGAGTTCAACTCAGCAGCCATCATGGAACACAAACATAGCTTGGTATTGTTCTCCAGAGATTCGCGATATAACCAAAAAAAGGATTGTATCTTCTGTCGCCAACTTAGAGGTTGATCGTTAATTTGTTGAAGCTTGTCCATGAACTCTCTACGGTATCGAATTAGAACAGCTTGCACCAAATCCTGTTTAGACGGAAAGTGATAATGAATACTTGCTTTCCGAATTCCTATCGCTTCAGCAATGTCAGCATAGCTAAAGCCATTGTACCCTCGCTCTTGTACCAAGGTGAGACCTATATCCATAATCTCTTGTACAGTGTTTTTCTTGATATTCATAAATGAAATCTACCCAATCAGTAAATATACTGTCAAGGTATCCTCCTCCCTATACAACTGGAAAATCGCTTATCTGCTGTAAACGAGCTGCAAGAGGTCCAAACTGAACAAATCTGCCTTCACGGAACGTTTCCCTTTGATCAATGAACATAATTATTGTAGGTGCTGAGAAGATTAAAAATTTGCCTACAACCTCTTCTACAGTACTTGTGTCAACATGAGCAAGTTTGATAGAAGGAAATTTAGTAAGCAAATCTTTTAATTTAGGATAAACTGAGTGACATACACTGCAATTCTCTTGAGAAAAATACAACATACTTAGTCGGTTGTTTTGAATAAAAGCATCTATCTCTTCTATTGATGATAATTCTTTATTCATTTAAATTATCCTTTCAGCTTGTTCTTTTATGCCAAACCTTTTTTAATAAAATTTAAATTTATAACCCCTTTCAATCAATATTTCCCTTAAATAAATGTTTGATGACTTCATTAACAACTCTTTCAGCTGATCGCAGGGCACCTTCAAGATGACCGCCTTGTCTATAAGCTGTTTCAGTTCCAGCAAAATAAATATTTTGCAATGAGCCTTTTTCGTCGATGATAGGTCCGTAACTCGGATAATCAAGAAGCGGAGCTGTATCTTCCGCTACAGCTGTATGTTCATCAAAGGACCAATCTTTATACAAAATCCCTGTTACATGCTTTGCTGCCGATCCGAAAAGGCGTGTCAATTGTTCCAACACAAGCTCAAGCAATTGTTCTTTACCCACATTCAAGCGAGCATTTGCAGGTAGGCCAAAGAAACCAAAAAGTGCGCCAGAACCTGTAGAAGGCGAGGCATCATGTATTTCCCTTAGAGGACCAACCCAACTTGAGACAAATCCAGAGAGACCTTGGTCACGCCAGAAGGGGCTGTCATAAACAGCAATAGCCTTAGCCTGACCGGACATCCAAGTTGGCTTATTCTTTAAATTCAATTTTAGCTCTGAAGAAAGTTCGGGAAAGAATGCAATATTTTGTTCAACGATCCGTGGAGGTAGAGCAATGATAACCGAGCTTGCATAAAAGTTTCCTGCATCAGTTTGAATCTTCACCCTGCTATCGTTTTCCTGATGAATAGAAGTTACTTTAGTATTCAGATAGATCGCTTCTGATGGTATTTTGGCAACCAGTGCATCAATTAGAGACCGAACTCCGCCTATAAACCGAAGTGAATATTCCATCGCTTCTGCGGACAAATCATACTGTTGCGGTGGTTCGTTTCTGGATCGTTCTAATAGCATTCTTCCTTCATTAAACTGCTCAAACGTCTGCAAGTTGAGCTCCTCAACTAGCTGGTTCATTGCCGTCTCATAACGGGGCCAATACCATGTTGGTCCAAGATCGAATTTTCCAAGCTCAGGCTTACCCTCAACCTCAACACTCAAGCCTCTTCCTCCAACACGATTTCGTGCTTCCAAGATGATGCATCTTATTCCGTGTGTGTTGAGTAAGGCAGCTGCACGAAGTCCGCATAAACCTGCACCAATTATGATTACAGGGGCATCCTTATTCAATTGAGGTTCCATACTTTGCTCCTTTAGATAGATAAAAGTTCTTATATAGACTTGGTAGTAGTCAAACGATGGCGGTTAGAACATTATCAGAGTTTACGAATGTAAAGGCTGTACTTGACCCAGGTCTAACTCTAATATGTGAAATAAAGAGTAAGGCTAACCTAATCAAGGTCAGCCTCAAAGAATTATCGAAGACGTGCAGTAACACCGCCATCCAAAGGCATGACTACACCAGATATCCAGGATGCCGAGTCACTAGCCAGAAACAAGATGGCTTCTGCAACATCCTTCGTTGTGCCATTTCGTCCGATGGGGTGAAAGGCATTAAAACTTGGTAGTACTTCTGCCACTTGTTCTTCACTCATAAATGTATTGTAAATTGGAGTTTCGACAACAGCAGGGGCCACTGCATTCACTCGAATGTGATCCCCAGCCAATTCCACGGCTAAATTTCTAGTCAGTGCGTGTCTTCCTGCCATGGCTGCTGAATATGCAGACGATGGCGTCGATTCAACTGCTTGAAGCGCCCACATTGAACCGGTATTCACAATCGCTCCCCCACCTCTTTTTTTCATTTCCGGAATCACTGCTTGCGAAGGGTAAAATGTCCCTTTAACGATGGTATCCAGGTATGATTGCAGATCATCCGCAGTGTGGTCCATGAAAGGGGTTGGATTAAATTTCCCTGTGTTATTCACCAATATATCTACTCCACCAAATGCTTCTACAGCAGCTCGGACCAGTCTCTTCGACGTTTCCGGCAAACTGATATCACCTGATACAACGATCACTTTCTTACCGGATGGGTCAATTTCCAGGGCAGTCTTTTTTAATACATCCTCTCGACGCCCATTTATGACTACGTTCGCTCCTTCTTCATAAAAACGTTGTGCTGTAGTCTTTCCAATTCCTGTTCCTCCGCCAGTTACAATCACTGTTTTGTTTTCAAATTTCATTTTAACATCTCCTTATTTTTTTACCTACTAGTTGGTAGTTGTTTGACAAAAATATTGTTTTTTTCTGCGTTGTTTAAAATAATCGGCAACAAGTTTAGAGTTGTTACCGATTATCTGATCCGTTAATTCATAAGTTTAAGGATTTTTGCCTCGAGAACATCTTTTTGGTTAACCCCAATCATTGTGTCCATCAGTTTACCATCCTGGAACAAGAGCAACGCTGGAATGCTTCTAATTCCAAAACGCGTGGCCAACTCCGTCTGTTCATCCACATTAATAGTAGCAATAGTCGCTTTTCCCTTCAGTTCATCGGCCAATTGATGAATTATAGGAAGTTGAATTCGACAAGGACCACACCAAGGTGCCCAAAAATCAACCAAGGTTATTCCAGACTGAATTTGGTCGTTGAAAGTCTGATTAGTTAATGCAGTTGCACTCATAAGGTTTACCCCCAATATATATTTCAATCAATTCATTGTTCAATTGAATAATTGAATTATAGAATGAACTATAATTACTGTCAAGTCAATATTCAAGTTCATTATTTCTAATTCTAGGTTGTATCCGTTTATCTATGTTCATTAAAAGGAGGCGAAAAAAAGGACCTCAGCCAAATTCGACTTGAGATCCACATAGCAAAGCAGGACAAATTGCCTTGGCGAGCTTTTATTTGGCTTTGTTTTCAGACATACTTAAAACTGCCCGAAACCGTGTTTTTGCTGCCATCATTTTTTCATACGCTTCGCTTGCCCGTTCTAAAGGAAAAACTTCAATCATAGGTCGAACATCAGTCAGGACGCTAAACCGGACGGCTGCCTCAATTTCCTTGGCTTTTCCAGTAAATGATCCCTTCACTGTATGGGGACCTTTCAAGAAATCCATAGATGACAGTTCTAAACGTTCTCTGGATCCAGCTACAATAATAAGCTCACCGTCTGCCCCGAGTCCATTAACCAAAGAAGATATCACTTCAGCGTTTGGCGCTGTGGCAAGAATGACTTTAGCTCCACCTAATGCTTTCAAAGCTTTAACAGGGTCCTCCTTTTCGGAATCGATGTAAAAATGTGCCCCGAGTTCTTTCGCTAGCTTTTCTTTGTCCTTTCCGCGGGATATAGCAACTGTCTGATATCCAGCTTTCTTGGCGTATTGCACAGCCAGATGGCCCAATCCACCAATGCCGGAAATGGCAACCAAGTCGCCTGGACGTGCAGAGCTGTTTCGTAGCGCACTAAATGTAGTTTCCCCAGCACACATTAAAGGAGCTGCTTCTTCAGAAGAAACTTCATCGGGAATAAGCACCAGGGATTCTTCAAAAGCGACCATATACTCCGCGAAACCACCATCCATAGTCAAGCCCGTTACATGATCGTCTCCACTATGATACCCCAATCCTACACGCTGCCCGATCTCCCATTTTGTTATTCCATCTCCTAGTTGTTCAACTATTCCAATTGCTTCATGGCCGGGTATTCTTGGATACTCTGGGGCAGCTCCCTTGATCGTGCTTGTGTCCCCACTACACACCCCGCATGCCTCAATCCGAAGAAGTACTTGTCCTTGGGCAGGAACAGGTATAGAGATTTCAACTAATTTCATCGGTTCACCTTTAGCAGGTACTTGAATTGCTTTCATATAATTCACTCCGTTATCCCCCTAAAATTTAGTTTTAAGCTTATTTTTAGTATAAATAAGTATGGAGTATTATTCAATTAAACAATTTAATAATTAATTAATTGATTATTGTATAGCCATGGTTATTTAAATTCCAGCATTTTTCATAACAAAAAAAACCGTTAGTGAGACTAACGGTTCTAAAAATTCAATTTTTTATATATGCTTCAACCGACTTTGCTCTTTCAATCTATAGAGTTTATCAAGAAATACTCCTCCAGTAAGAACGTCCTTTACGTCTGGATGAATTGAAGTAGACTGATATGGAGTGTTCAGATCGTTTTTTCTACTTTAAAATCATTGAAGTTGTGTAGGAACTTCGTAACGATGGGAATCCGTTGAATCTTCTTCTGAAGAAATTCTTTTCACCACTGATAAAGCGTTCCTTTGGGGCTGAGGCAAATAAGCTTTTAGCATAAGCTCCATGTCTTTTTTTGTTACTGGCTTTGCTTCAGGGTATAACTCATAACCAAGCTCGCCATTATTTTCAATAGTACCGGACTTCACGTCTTCAATATTAGAGATACCGACCATTCGCAGACGTTTTTTAAGGTCGTCGACTGACACTCGAAGCCTGCGTAAATTATCTATTTCCAGTTTTCCTTCATGAATGACGGATACACTTTTTCCTTTTAAGATCGACTCTATACGGTTCGAACGCAGCGTAACCCATTCAACAACGATAAGAAATAAAATGAAGGTGCCAAGTGCCAGAATCGTATTCGTCATCCCCTTGCCGCTTACTTCAGTACCAAGCACAGTACCGATTGCCAGTAAGATCATGACCTGTGGGATTGTCATTTGTGAAATGGATTTACGTCCTGCTATCCTTAGAAACAAGGTACCAATACAAGCCAAAAGAATCGTGCTCCAGACCATAATCCACATTGTGATTCCTCCTGTTTTTGCTTTGCTCAGAGTATTCCCGAAATTCGGAAAATTATGAAATAAGAGAGTAACTGTAATGTTTCTCGATGTATTATGTACCTGCTTGAACCATGTGGTACGATACAACTAAATACTTTATGAAAGACAAGGTGCAATCGATGGAACTTCATGAACAAGACGCCAAATATCATGAATTAGATAATAAGGCCAGTATCATATATAAATTTGTTATGACATATAGCGATTATATTAAAGCCATTCGGGACTACGGTACTGGCGAAGAGATCAATATGGTCGAAGTGCACACCCTGACGATGATTGAAGAGAATCCAGGGATCACTGCTGCCAAGCTGTCATTGGAATGGAACCGTACAAAAGGAGCAACTTCACAGATTCTAAAAAAGCTGGAGCAACGCGGATTCATCCTTCGAAAAAAGGAAAACGGTAATGCAAAAAACTTAAACCTTTACGCTACAGAAAAAGGAGAGGCATTGAGCAAAGCGCACAAATTATACGATATTAAAGAACTGATGTGGGCCGACAAAACGTTACACGAAAGTTTCAGTAGCGAAGAAATCAAGGCTTTTTACAACGTGATGCAGCGGTATACCGAAATGATGCTCTCTCCACGAAGCGAATAGAACACCAGGCATTCAGCCATAATGGAGCGATATTGTTCAAAAATAGTTTAGGTGCTATACTATTTGGATTGATATATTTATTTGTGAGAGAGGACCATCATGATGACAACATACAATTTTGATGAAATTATCGACAGAAAAAGAACCGATTCTATTAAATGGTCAAAAAAACATCTTGAAGAGAACTTCAACGCCGAAGATAGCTTTCCTGTGGATTGCGGATATGGATTTCAGAACAGCTCAACCTATCATTGATGCGTTGATTCGCAGAGCAGAACACGGAATTTATGGCTATGGTCACAAAAGTGATGAGTTTATGGAGGGAGCTGTAAACTGGCAGAAAAAAAGAAATGGCTGGGACATTGAGAAAGAATGGATTTTGTTCACCCCTGGAATCATTCCTGCACTAAATTTTATCGTGGAGACGTTCTGCAATAAAGGAGATAAGGTCATTATTCAAAGCCCAGTGTACTACCCCTTCCTAAACATTATCACAAATAATGGATGCCAAATTGCAAACAATCCGCTAATATATGAACAAGGTGAATATAAAATCAATTTTGAAGAATTGGAAACAATCGCCCAGGATTCTAAAACAAAAATGATATTTCTGTGCAGTCCACATAATCCTGTCGGCCGCGTATGGAATGAAAAAGAATTAAAACGTTTGGGAGAGATTTGTATCCGAAATAATGTGCTTGTCGTTTCCGACGAAATTCATTCTGATCTGATTTATAAGCCCCATCACCATACTCCTTTTGGAAAAATATCCGAAGAATTCAGAATGAACTCTATCGTATGTACATCTCCTTCTAAAACGTTCAATCTTGCAGGCTTGCAATTATCGAATATCATTGTTCCGAATGAAAGACTTCGGAGCGAGCTGAACCATAAGTTAACAACCATCGATATTGACCCAGGCTCTTTTGCAACTGTCGCCCAAATTGCTTCGTACAATGATGGAGAAGAATGGCTTGAGCAGTTGCTTATCTATCTTGAGGAAAATCTGACTTTTATTGAGCGGTTTGTGAAAGAGCGCATGCCCAAAGTAAAATTGATCAAACCGGAAGCGACCTATTTGGCGTGGCTAGACTTTAGAGAGCTAGAACTTTCGGACCTCGAATTGCAACAGCTGATGCAGAAAAAAGCCAAGGTTGCATTGGATGATGGATTTATCTTTGGCGCTGGAGGAGAGTTGTTTCAAAGAATCAACTTTGCTTGCCCTAGATCTTTTCTACAACAAGCATTAGAAAGTATCGAAAGAAGTTTACAAAGTCTCGATTAAGAGAATTTTCGTTATAGAATATCAAGGGTCTTATGAACATTAGTGCATAAGAGCTTGTTCAATAAAACAAAAAAGCCGCTATATAGCGGCTTTTTAAGATTCAACGTTCTTATTCTGAACATTTTGTCCAGTTCCATGTGTTGCTATTATGTTTCCTAACACTGTAATCTTCAGGAGGCATGTTCAAACTGGCTGTTGTATAAATCGGCATAGAATCCGCCTTTGCCCAGCAATTCCTCATGATTACCCGTTTCGATAATGTTACCGTCCTTCATGACCAGAATTAGATCGGCATTTTTAATCGTTGAGAGACGGTGGGCAATCACAAAGGATGTTTTCCCTACAGTAAGTCGATCCATCGCTTGTTGAATTAACAACTCCGTACGCGTATCGACCGAGCTTGTGGCCTCGTCCAGAATGAGCATAGGCGCATCTTCAATCATGGCTCTTGCAATGGTAATCAATTGCTTTTGACCGGCAGAGAGATTGGCTTTGTCGTCTAGCACTGTATCATAGCCTTGAGGCAGTGTTTTAAGGAAGCTGTGCAGACCTACTGCTCTACATGCGGCTTCTATTTGTTCGTCGGTAACATGCTCTTGGGAAAAGACGATATTCTCACGAATCGTTCCTTCAAACAGCCATGTATCCTGCAGTACCATACAGAATAATTTATGAACATTCTCACGTGTTAATTGGCTGATCGGAGTTCCATCAATATAAATTTCCCCTCCGTTCAGCTCATAGAACCGCATAAGCAAATTCACGAGCGTCGTCTTACCAGCGCCTGTCGGGCCAACAATGGCAATTTTCTGACCAGCTTCAGCTTTCATAGAGAAGTCTTTGATAATCATATGGTCTTCGTTATAACCGAAACGGACATGTTTGAATTCGACATCCCCTTTGGCGTTATCCAGCTTCATGATCTTGTTACTCTCATCCACCAATTCTTCTTCACCTAGAAATTCGAACACACGTTCACTGGCAGCAGCCGCCGATTGTAAATTGGTCGCAGCCTGTGCCAACTGTGACAAGGGCTGTGTAAACAGACGAATATACACCATAAAGGCCACAATAGTACCAATGGTTATAACATGTTGGTTCACCAGCAAGGCGCCCACGATACAGACCGCTACATAACCAAAATTCCCGATGAACATCATAACTGGCATCATCAGACCAGACATGAACTGGGATTTCCATGCATTAGTATATAAGCGTCCGTTGATGCCATGGAATACTTCCTTGGCTGCTTTTTCTCCGTTATATACCTTGACTACGTTATGACCAGCATAGGTTTCTTCAATATGACCGTTGATTTGTCCAAGCTCCGCTTGCTGTGCTACAAAATATTTTTGTGAATGTTTCATAATTACAGTCATCAGTGAAAAACCGATCAGCGTAGCTACAATCCCGGTTATGGTCATGATCCAGTTCGTATACAGCATCATAATCAAAGCACCCACAAAAGTTGCAAGTGCGCTGACAAGCGTGCCGAGACTGTTGTTTAACGTTTGTCCAATGGTATCGACATCGTTGGTCACACGGCTAAGCACATTACCATAGCTCGTAGCATCAAAATACTTCAAAGGCATATGATTGATTTTTTGGGACAGCTCTGTCCGCATCTTCTTTGTAATACGCTGCGACACGGTTACCGTAATGAAACCTTGGAAATAATTAAAGATAAGACCGAGACCATACAAAACCACCAATACAAGAACAATCTTTTGAACAGCATTCACATCAATGCCTGTTACGATTCCTTCCTGAATCAGGTTGGCAATATCGCTGAGCTTATCTGGACCAATCACGTTGAAGATGGAACCGGCCAGCGCCAGCACTATAGAGAGTATAATCATTGGCATATAGGCCTTGATGTAGGATAAGAGCTGACGGATGTTCTTCTTAAAATCATTCGTTTTTTTGCCAGTCTCCATCCCTACCGTAGGACCTCGACCCATGGGAGCTTGCTGCTTCATTTGGATGTGGTTACTGCTGACAGTGCGTTCATTTTTGTCCATGTACGAGTTCCTCCTTCGAAAGCTGCGAATAAGCAATCTCCTGATAGGTGCTGCAATTCGCCATCAGCTCCTCATGTGTGCCGTTCCCTACAATCTCACCTTGGTCCAGTACGATAATCCGGTCAGCGTCCTTAATGGTGCCTATGCGCTGAGCAACAATAAGTGTCGTAGCATGGCCGGTTTCTTGTTTAAGCGCAGAGCGCAGAATCCGGTCTGTTCTGTAGTCCAGTGCCGAGAAGGAATCATCGAAGATATAAATCTCTGGCTGACGGTAGATGGCACGTGCAATGGACAGACGCTGCTTTTGACCACCGGACACGTTCGCTCCACCTTGTGAAATCCGCCCTTGATACTGACCGTCCATTTTTTCGACAAACTCCGTACCTTGGGCAATCCCTACGGCGGCTTTGATGAGTTTCTCCGAAGGTTCTATTCTTCCGTTATCGCCATACGAAACGTTGGATGCTACTGAACCACTGAAAAGTACGGCTTTCTGTGGGACATACCCGATTTTGTTATGGAGTGTCTGCTGCTTATAGTTTCTGACATTCAGACCATCCACGAGTACCTCTCCCTCAGTCACATCGTAGAAACGGGAAATCAAATTGATTACGCTGGTTTTGCCACTGCCTGTTGCGCCAATAAAGGCAACTGTCTCGCCTTGTTTTGCTGTAAAGCTAATGTTACGAAGCACAGGCTCCTCTGCATCCGGATATTTAAAGCTGACATTACGGAATTCCACCTGACCCATAACGCCCTCTTCACCGGCCGTCTCATGCCCATCAATGATGCGGGATTTGGTATTCAAAACCTCCATAATACGTTTGGCAGAAATCGAAGCTCGAGGCATCAGGAAGAAGATCATACTTACCATCATAAAGGCCATGACCACCTGCACCGCATATGAGGAGAATACGACCATATTAGAGAATAGTGTAATGCGATTCGGAACGGCCGTTCCGTTAATCAGGTAAGCGCCAATCCAATAGATTGAGACACTCAGACCCGACATAATAAAGGTCATGCCCGGGCCAACCATTGCCATTAAGCGGTTCGCAAACAGGTTTGTATTCGTCAATTCCGCATTGGCCTGCCCAAACTTCTCCTCCTGATACTGATCTGCATTATAAGCACGCACCACCCGAAGCCCAGTCAAATGCTCACGTGTCACCCTGTTCAGATTATCAGTGAGACGCTGAATTTTTTGGAAACTGGGAAGAGCGAAAATAACAATGACACTCAGCATGAGGATCAGGACAGCTACAGCCACTCCTGTAGAGGCAGTCCACTGCCAGTTTTTATCGGCAATTTTTGCGATGGCCCATACGGCCAGAATCGGTGCCTTGATGATCACCTGCAGCCCCAGCGCAACCACCGTTTGAATTTGGGTAACATCGTTCGTGGAGCGGGTGATGAGGCTGGCTGTTGAAAAGTTGCTCATCTCTTCCATTGAAAAAGATAAGGTCTTGTCAAAGACCATCGCGCGCAGACGCATAGCCAGCCCTGCCGCCACCTTTGCCGCAAAATAGCCGACAATTATAGATGCAATCATACTGCCAACAGCACACAACAGCATGTAAATACCTGGAATCAGCAGTTCGGACATCGGCGTTCCTACGGTTTGCAGCTTGGTTGTAATTTCGGCCATATAATCAGGTAGCTTCAAATCGAGCCACACCTGCACAACGATGAAAGCCAAGCTGCAAAGCACGAACATCCATTCATTTTTCTTGAGATATTTGAATATCTTCAGCATTCTGTTGTTCTCCTTTTATCTGAAAATCTTAGGTGCTTGGTACAATTTAACGTACTCTGCATGCGGCCTTTACATAGGAATTTAGCTTTTAGAGACAATCAGCTTGATGAGTCGAATAAACTCTGTGGCATCCTGTTCGTCCAGCTTTCGAAGAATTTTCTCGCTCCATGCGACGCCTTCGTTATACCTGTCAATCATAAATTGCTTGCCTGAATCCGTAATGAATACAATCACCTTGCGTTTGTCGTTGGCATCCGTACGTCGTACAACCAACCCTTTCTTCTCCAAACTTTTCAGTGCCGTTGCTATCCGTCCCGTACTGACGGACAAGTATTCGCTCAAATGGCCCGAAGTAACCCCGTCCTGATGACTCAAAGCGATGAGAATCCCCATTTCACCACGAGAGAAATGCGTTCGTTCCTCTAGTACCGGCTTGCGTGATTTGGCGATATACTCGAAGAGCTCTGTTGCTGACGCTTTATAGTCCATTGGCCGTATCACCTCCTGAATTTATCTTATACTGTAAGATAATAATGATATCCGGATCTAAAGTCAATTCGGGAAAATATGGCGGGCTTGAAGTAGCATAAAAAACTGCACCACCAAAGTTTAGATCGTGCCTAAAAATTGGGGTGCAGTTCACACCTGATGCTTATTTTCTTACCCAGTGCTTTTCATACAAATCAGCAGCCATCAACCGCACTACGTCTTCAACAAAGCGAGGATTCTCGTACGCACGTTCTGTAATCTGTTTCTCGTCAGGCCTTTTCAATACAGGATGAAGGCAACTACTTGCATTGGATTCACAGGCTTGTCCCCCTGAATTGGATCAACGGAACCGAATAGTCGAAGCCTTTCAGCCTTATCAGGCAGCACAAATGAATGGGTCACACTCTTACTCATGTTATTCTGCTCCTCGTCAGGCGCTTGCTTCGGCAACCGCACATTCGCTAAATCGTGCTTTGAACCAGGCTTCATCCAAATCTTTACCAATTATAACGATGCGGCTCGTTCTGTCTTCACCCACATTCCATTCCCTGTCAGTATCCACCCCAAATATCATGTGAACTCCCTGAAATACGACCCTTTTATTTGTTTTCTGTACATTAAGAATGCCTTTGTACCGATACGTATCGGTTGAATGCTCTACCAACCAATCGTTTATAAAGTCATTCACTTTGTCTAAATCAAGTGGTCTCGTCTCAGTGAGAACAATGGAGAAGACGTCATCCTCATGATGATGGTGATGATGCTCTTCCAAAAAACGGGGATCTACTTTAAGCTTATGGTCTAGATCAAATGCATTTACTCCAAGAATCTGATTCAAATCAACTAAAGATTGCCGGGTATGCATTAATTGGGCATGTGAGTTGATTGCTTTGAGTCGAGATTCGAGTTGGACCAGATTATCATTTGCAACAAGATCTGTTTTATTTAACAAGATAACATCAGCAAAAGCGACTTGTTCCTTTGCCTCATGTCCGTGATCTAGGTGATATTCAGCATGCTTGGCATCTACTACGGTTATAACCGCATCAATTTTGAAAAAGTTTGAAATCAGTGGCTCCGCAAGAAAAGTCTGAACAACCGGTCCTGGATCAGCCAAACCAGTAGTTTCGACAACAATCCGATCATAATGAACAGGTGTAGAAATATCTGCAAATTTGCGATGCAGCAAATTTTTCATTATATCCACCAAATCACTTCGTACTGTGCAGCAAATGCAACCATTGTTCATTTCAATAATTTCTTCGCCAGATTCCACAATTAGCTCATTATCGATACCCACTTCTCCAAATTCATTCACAATAACAGCGATTTTATAACCATGATCTGCCTTCAATATATGATTAAGCAGCGTCGTTTTACCAGCTCCCAAAAATCCAGTAATTATCGTTACCGGGATGCGTGGATCTTGTTCCACTTCCATGTGAATTCCCCCTCTCCGGATAAAACACTATAATGCAGATTTTATTGGTACTTCCTTTCTATTTACCAACTCGACTTGGTAACACCAGGAATTTGTCCTTTATAAGCTAGTTCACGGAAGACAATCCGTGATACTTTAAACTTACGCAAGTATCCCCTCGGACGCCCCGTCAGTTCACAACGATTGTTCAGCCTGGTAGGAGACGCATTACGTGGTAACCTCTGCAATGCTTCATAGTCCCCTTTTTCTTTCAGCTGACGGCGCAGTTCTGCATATTTAGCTACGGTCACCTGACGTTTTTTCTCACGTACTACTTTTGATTTTTTGGCCATTGGTTTTTCTAGCTCCTTTTTCTGATAAAGTTAAATGGAAGCCGGCTGAAGTTGTTGCTCAGCCAGTGAAGATACGGTCATACGATTTTGCCAGCTCAAGATATGCGGTATCGTTTCTCATGAACTTTTTTACATCCTTGCATTCACCCCTTCTGAATGTAGGATGAATTATTAATAGTAATTATTAATAGTAATTATTACGATTAAATGAAACTATAAGCCTGTTTTGTCCACATGTCAATACAACATGTCGTTTATAGGATGAGCACCCATCAAAAATTGACCCCGCAATAACACCACTCAATGAGTACCTAAATCAGCTATTAAGTGTCTCTTTTTTTACAATTTCTCTCTTTCTAAACCTTCGTGCGAGGATTATACTCTGACAGCGCAATTTCTATGTTTTCATAATTAAGTGCTCGGTTCTCTATAATCGCTTTTCGTTTTGCTTTCAGCACAATCTGTTCAATATCAGCAAAGCTACATCCGGCAAGCAAATCCGCTGCCTGTCCAGCAAGGCTCTTCCCAATCAGCAGTTCAATGTATTGAATCCGCTCTGCCTGCGTTGGCAACTTATACGTCATTTTCGTATCGAAGCGGCGCCAGATCGCTGTATCCAGTTCTTCCTCAAGGTTGGTGGCTGCGACAAACACACTCTCTCCACCGAACTCGTCTAGACATTGTAGCAGTGTGTTCACCACTCGTGCCATCTCCTTCACCTCATCATTGGAATCCCTCATACGCCCTAGAGCATCGAATTCATCGAGAAACAGAACGCAAGGCGTTCCATTCGCATAATCAAAAATTTTGCGCACATTACTCCCTGTTTCCCCCAAATGGCTATGAATAATCGCGTCAAGCCTCACTAATATAAGCGGTAAATCCAAGCGCTGCGCCAAATAAAAAGCCGTCAATGTTTTTCCAGTTCCCGGTGGACCAAACATTACGATCTTGTTGGGCATGGGCACATCCTGCTCCTCAAACTTCTCTTTCATTCCCAAAATCGTAATAAACTCATCTACAATGGTCTGGTTTTTCTCGGCAAGCACGATTCGCTTGACCTTGCTGGCACATTCCTGTGGTATATATATGGTTGCCATATCAATGCCTTTGGCACGCGGGAGCCGTGCAGCAGCATTGCTTTTACTTTTGTTTTTATTCTTATTGTTCACAGTCATGGCCTTCTCCTCTAATAGTAATTATTACGAATAGAAGTGTACCAAAATCAGAGTGTGATTTCCACCAACCAGTCCAAGTATTTTGCAGGTATGCTTATTCTTCCAATATCCAGAACGTTTTTTATACTATATTTAATAAAAAAATACCCAGCCAAATGACTAGGTATCGTCTGTTTCGTACTCATAGGAGAGTATATAAATATTAGAATTTCAATAAAAATGGAAGACGGAAATTTCAATAGTTAGAAAGTCTTTGAACAAGAATACTGGCTTCATCAATGGTTTGTTTTACAATTGAAGCAGCAGGCTGGTCGTTGGCTAACCGAAGACCCTGACCCGCCCAAAGTGACATATACTCGGGGCTGTTCGCTTTTGCAGCCGCCTGACGAATGTCACGGGTCACCGCGTTTTGAATAGGGTAAGCAGGGATTGTACCGGGATACTGATGCATGTCAATCATAAATTTTGTTTGAATGCCTCTTGCTGCTTTACCGGAGTAAGCACGTGTAATTTGAGTGGAGTCTTCACTTGCCGAGAGAATTTTCTGCTTATACTTTTCGTGGGCGCCGCTCTCAGGGCAGGCTAAAAACGCAGTACCCATCTGTACTGCAGCGGCTCCTAATAAAAGGCTTGCTGCAAGTCCCCGCCCATCCATGATTCCCCCCGCTGCGATGACTGGGATCGACACATGGTCAACGATCTGCGGAACAATAGCCATGGTGCCTATCAAAGCATGGGAGGCGTCTTTCAGAAAGGTCCCCCTATGCCCACCTGCTTCACTTCCCTGAGCCACAATAGCATCTACACCACCTGCTTCCAATTGCTTGGCTTCATCAACGGTTGTTGCAGTTCCAATGACGAATATTCCATGCTGTTTCATGGTTTGGATTACGTTTTGAGATGGTATGCCAAATGTGAAACTAAATATGGACACACGCTCCTCCAACAGTACCTCTACCTGTTCCTCAAATGATTCTGAAGACTTCAAAATTAATGGATTTTTGGCAGTGCCAAGTTTGATGCGGTATTTATTAAGATAATCTGTCATCCGGTAAATTGCTTCTTCGGACTCTTCAGATTGCTCAGGAACAAACAAGTTTACTCCGAAAGGCTGAGCCGTTTGTTGCTTGATTTTTTGGATCTCGTTGCGGAGTTGTTCCGGCGTTAAGTATCCGCCTCCCAGGTTGCCTAGCCCACCGGCGTTTGAAACAGCCGCTACTAATTCAGGAGTCGAAACGCCACCTGCCATCGGTGCTTGAAAAATCGGGTACTGAATTTTAAGATTACGCGTCAATTCAGTCTTAAACACTATTAACAGCCTCCCTTTAGTTGAAAATTAGACGAGCTTTTCTCAGGATGAATACGAGTATGCTGCAAATTTCGTATCGTTCCCTTTTTCACTAAAAAATGACTGTACCAGATAGCATAGTATAGCAGCTGCAACAAGCAGCAAAGTGGCAAGAAGACGTTTCCAATATAGCGGCTTAACTAAGGAAATGCTAATAAGATTCAAGCTTCCATTGTTGATTATAATTGGATGTATACCGCCATTGCTGAATAGGAGCTCCCTCTGCAGTAGATAGACCTGTGACATCAGCTGGCTTATTGGAAATGATAGGAGTGATACGATAGTAACCATCTCCTGTTGAGATAAAGGCAAATTTTTGTTGCTCTTGGTCAGTACTAGCAGCCAGTTGGAATTTAGCGCCGTGATCAAGAGAACCATTTATTACCTCAAGTGAACGTCCGCTCTGCACATTTTTGATACTGTATTGACCACCACCTAGATGCTTAACACTCCATTGCTGATTTGCTTCACCTGTATAGGTTGATTTAATTACGTTTGCACCTTCGAGCGTATTATCGGCTTCCATGGCTTTGCTGTCCAAACGCACAATGAAACGATAAATACCATTAGAGACATTTCCATCAGGGAGGCTTGCCTGATCTCCGCTGCCGGCCGGCCGGGTATAGAGAAGAGTTCCGAAACCAAGTTGATCAAACGTTGATGGATACTCCAAATTTGGACCACCTTCGGTACCCTCCAGAGCCATTCTGACAGCAATATTGGGTGCAGACAGACCTTTTCGATTGACATAGTGGTTATAGATCATCTCCCAGATGGGACGCATCTCGCTACGTTTGTCAGGCGATATTCCAGATTGGATATTTATCGCACCGTTTCTTCCTGATCCCCATTCATAGGTTGTAAAGGGTACATCTTCGCCATTGTTGTATTTGGCAACATATTCAGCAGCACGCAGGAAACGATTGTCCGCCCAACCATATAGGTCATCTCCCTGATTCCATGCCATTTCAGCAATTGTGGCCATTAAACCAATACCTAATTGAGTATGTGCTTGGTCCCTTCCGGACTCTTGCCATTGAGCAAGACCATCAGGATGTAGGTATGGAATAGCGTTATAAATGGAGCCATTTCCTGCACCATTTTTAAAATACTCCACACCGATATCATAAATATCCCGGCGATCACAAAATATTCCGATTGCAATGGTGGCAGCCATATTACTTAGATCCCAGTTCGCCCAGTAATTTTGTATATATGAATCATTATGGCTTTTGCCGTACTCATTGCCAATAAGGAATCTCTCGTTCAATGGTTTATAAAACACGGTAAGAAGCATGTTTTGCATTTGTTCCACATTAAACCCCGGATAATCTCTCATAAGTTCGGCTGCATTAGCCAACTCATACCCATAAATTCCTGCCGCTAAGTAGCGATCAGCATTGCCGGAGATCGTTTTAAGATTAGAAGACCAGGCATTCAAAATATCACAAGCTGTATCTCCATTTGCGGTGTCACCTGTAATTTTCCAACGAAGTGCATTCTGGTAAGCACGAGCTATATCATTGTAAAACACAGCTACATTTTGCCCACTTCCTCCTCGGATAATGGTAGAGGTAGCGCGTGGTTTCCAGCCGGCCTGTGATAGTGGACTGGACAACAATTGATTCCAACCATCCAAATAGGGTTGTCTGCCTTCATGAATCATCTGCTTCATTCGGTCAAAATCTGCTTTCGTATGTAATAGACCAGGATGAGCAAATCCAGC
Organism: Paenibacillus jamilae; assembly: GCF_050482105.1. Lineage (GTDB taxonomy): Bacteria > Bacillota > Bacilli > Paenibacillales > Paenibacillaceae > Paenibacillus > Paenibacillus jamilae_B. The sequence continues at coordinate 85,531 of NZ_JBCNHI010000010.1, forward strand.
GGATGCTGTTGCTTTCGGCAATGTTTTCTCAGTGAATCCAAATGCACTTATTACTAGGCAAAAAATAATTGATACTAATAGTGTTCTTTTCAACATTTACATTCTCCTTATATTAGTGTATCTAAATTTTTCTCAATCCCTCCTTTATGTAATTCTTCTTAGAGTTGGTATATATACCTGTTTTTTCTACGCTATTATATTTATCGGTACTTCAAGTTCAGATAATAGTAATATCCAAAAAATAGGTCTTTTGAACTGATAGCTAAAGGGCTTGAAAAGCAAAAGCAGCCCAATAGGGCTGCCTCTTCTGCTCTAATTATATTAATTACTCGTATATTTTACCCAGTCATATTCAGCATACAGCGGATTGACTCCGTTATATGGACCTAACCAGCTATCTACTCCGATGCCATTCCACAGATTCATCATAATTTGGCCTGGCGTTTTCGGTATGTTCGTGGTTGCTGTATGCTTCAGAGCCCCGTCAACATACCACTTAATGTATCCTGGCTGCCAATCGAATGCATAGGTGTGGAAGCCACTTGATGCATCAAACCCCAGATCGATAATCTTCTCATGACCACCGACCCCATTTGTATAATAGTTGAATTGCACTTTTGTTGTGTCTTTTCCTAAGAATTCAATATCTATTTCATCCCATTGCGTGCCATTAGCAGGTCCCGTATATGTGAAGAAAGAAGATACGATTCCTGTATTTTTAGCAGGCTTCATATTGACCTCGTATAAGCCGTATCCGTAAGTATTCTTCGAACGATACTCTCCGCCGTCAAATTTATTATACGCAGAACTCGTTAAGCTAAGCTTCATTTTGCCATCGTTAGTAAAATTGACATTATTGGCACGCCAAGTACAATTAAACATGTTCCCATTGGAATACCCATCTGCCTTTTGCCATGTACTCGGATTATAATAACTTAATGGTTCCCAGAACACATTCGCTGCAAAAGCGCTTACCGAAAAAAACAGAGAAACTATCCCCGTGATCACCAGTGTAAACCAATACTTCTTCTTCATAAATACACCTCCATGAATAATTAAATATGATCAATATTGTGGAACGGCGTTTCCAGTTTTAATGAATAATCATGATGAAAATTCAATGTAATCCACGTAGGCATCCCAAGTGCCATCATCGCTCGTCAAGGTGAGTTTGATCTCCTGATCTCCAGTAGCGTGAGTAATGTTGGACAAGGTTTGGACAGTCGGCGTTTTGCCTGTGAATTTGAAGGAACCTACAGTCACTCCTCCAATAACCAAGTCCACCTTGGCCGTACCAGCACTGTTTGAAGCCCCCCGCACTGAGATATTATGCGTAGGGTTGGCAAAATACTGAGAGTATGCAGCGTAGTCAGCATTGGCATACAAAGCGACCCCATCAAAAGGTGTACTGATCTTGCCAGCATAAGTACCGCCAATATTCATATTCTCGGCTTCAACCTTTGTTACTGTATTTCCACCCGTGTTGGGAGTGAACTGCCAAGCATCCAAATTCATTAGATTACCGTTACTTGACCCAGTAAACACCAGATAAACGTTGTGAACTCCAGTTGCATTATTAATCGTGGTCTCTACTTCTCTCCAGGTCTGCATACCCCCAGTTGATGACACTTTCAAGGAACCGACTAGAGGACCTGTTTCACTATCAAGCCGTACTTCAATGTTGCCGCCGACATTTGTGGCCACATTAGCTTTGAACGTCTTCGCTCCGGTAGAGCCAAAATCAGCCTTTCCAACAGCAATCCAGTCCCCATTATGGATGTTGGTCACGTCCAGATTGCTAATCGGGCCGCCGCTGGCTTGCGTAGGTTCGGTCGTAACACCTGCTTGCCATGCAATACTCTCCGCTTCAACTCTGGTATACGGGTTCATATTGGAGAGTTGAGCGATTCCTGTCATATTCCCCTGCACTTCAGAGATGCTTCCGTCCTCCTTGTGCACCAGCTTATTAATATGCGGAGAGCGATAGCCTTTCCCATCTCCAATTTGAGCTTTGCTGACCGTTTGGGCGTGGTACACGACATACCATTCATTCTTGAAATTAAATACAGCATGGTGGTTGTTGCCGCCAACGCCGAAGAACGTATACGGATTTTTCAGGAAATGGCCTTTATAAGTGAAGGGACCCATCGGGTTATCGCTGACCATATAGCCAATTTCACCTGCAGGGTACTGTGGAGGGTGCGTTCCGGCAAAGTTCATGCAGTACGAATAATAGTATTTGCCGTTGTGCTTATGAATACCGGAATCCTCAAACAGGTAAGGAGCATCAATAGTAGTGGCGCTTCCAATAACACTTGTCATATCTGCGCCTAATTTGATGACTCTGGCGGTTTTCGGATTAGCAATGGAAGCCGGATCGGATTCATTAGGAATTCCGCCACCGCTATACAGGTATCCCGTTCCATCATCATCTACCAGTACAGCCGGGTCAAAAAGCCAAGTCACGCCAGCCATCCCAGGTGTACTATGTGTCACAAGTGCTTTGCCAAGGGGATCTGTCCAAGGTCCAATAGGCGTGTCCGCTGTCAGGACACCAATACCTGCTCCCCCATTGGCGAAGTATAAAAAAAACTTGTCTCTGCCATTTATTTTTTTATGCGCAACTGCTGGAGCCCAAGAGTTAGAGGCCCATTTGGCAATGCCTCTTCCACTGTTTTTGTTGTTGGCACCTGCGACTGGTATCGTTCCGTGATCCGTCCAGTTCACCATGTCTATGGAAGATATGACCTGAATGCGATCCAGCGCACTGAAGTCGTTCTCTTTAATCGATCCATCCTTGTTATACACATACGTATCACTAGACATGTAGATATACACCCTTCCATCATATACCAATGAATAGGGGTCAGCTCCCAATTTATGATCCATTAGTGGGTTGGAATTTCCAGGCTGTTTAGCCAGTGGTCGATTAGCAGCATCTACATTTATCCCGGGAAAGACACTCAGCAATAAAGCGAAGGAAAGAAATAGAACTAGATATTTTCTAATCATAGACATAACCTCCGTTTTTTATATGGTCTAAAGCCGAGCTATCCGTAAATTTATCAAACTTATGAATATGCTCAGACTTCTACCCGTAAGGAAAACTGCCGTACAAATTGATAAGAGATAGAATTCGTTTGTAATCGCTTACAATTTATTGTTTTAGATGCACTCTACGAGAGGAATCACTATATACGTATCTTTGTATCTATGCTGTAAACTTCGGTATTAATCGAATAAAGTAGAGAAATGTAAAATATTAAGTGTAAATATGTAATTCGATTCATAATATTGGTTTTATTTGGCACAATCATAACATGATCTATCAAATATGACAATATCATTCTAAATTAAAAAAGAGCACATCAAAAGGGATGTAACCTAATGATTTGCTCCGTGAATAATATTAGAATTCTTGTACTGCCAATGCGTCAATGTACGCTTTCAGCACCGATGGAAACGATAAGTTCTATAGTGGTTTGACAATAGTGATGCAGCGAAGTCTGAGATTAGCTGTAAATCTCTTGTCCCAGCACCCGATTTACAGCCTTGATAAAGGCAAGATAACCACCATCGGTATCGGTTCGATGAGGAAGAGCCAAAAGCATTGTCTCTTTAATCTGGTTATCGTCTAGCTCATAGCTTCTTGTCAGGATTTCTGTGATCTCATCAACGGGTGTACCGAAAGCAAACTTCTGAGCTGCTCTATAGATTTCATAGTTCTCATAGATATCTCTCTGTATCACATTCTGCATATCGATAAAATCATATATTTTTTTAACAGTATACAACACCACCAGCACAATTAAGATCAAACCTGTCATTGTTAAAATTTCATTCATTCCCGCCAAACCTCCTAATGCCTCCTAACTTCCGGGTTAAGCGTAACATTTTCACCATTAGTTTAGGATTAGGGTTTTCATATAGGTATAAAGATACCCTTAAGATTTAGATGGCAGAAAAAAAATAAAGAGACCCTGCCCAAAAGGGCACGGCCTCTAATTACATTTTGGCATTCATTGCCTAAGTATCATCTCCAACCTGAAGCATGCGGTAACCAACTCCGATATGCGTTTGAATAAACTTTGACTGTGATGATGTTTTTTCTATTTTTTTTCTGAGCGTTGCCATAAACACACGCAGGGCAGGAATATCATATGCATGGCTGCCCCAAATTTCATGCAGAATAAAATTATGAGTCAATACTTTGCCTACATGCTTTGCAAGCAGGCAAAGCAGTTTGTATTCGCTTGGGGTCAGATGAATTTCTTTTTCATCGATCCATACACACCCTGCTGCATAATCAATTTTCAAATTTCCATTGGTAAAGCTGGAAGCATCCTTCAGGATCTTATCGCTGTTAAATCGAATTCTTCGTAAACTGACTCGAAGTCTGGCCAGCAATTCTTCTACACTGAAGGGCTTTGTTAGATAATCGTCTGCTCCGGCATCCAGCGCATCTATTTTATCCCGATCTTCGCTGCGTGCGCTGACCACGATAATAGGCATATTCGACCATTCACGAAGTTTTTTTATGATATCTACACCGTCCATATCCGGCAAGCCCAAATCCAGAATCATGAGATCCGGCTGCCTGGATACTGCTTCCAAAATCGATGCTTCGCCTGTTTCAGCCGTATGGTATTTATAGCCCTGTGTCTCCAGCGTAGTCGTGATCAGCTTGCGAATGGGTTTATCATCTTCCACAACAAGAATAAAAGGTTTATTCATGAATATTCACTTCCTCAGCTTGCAGGGTAAAATAAAAAACTGCCCCTCTGGGGACATTGTTATGAACACCAATGGTACCGCCATGGGCATTCACAATCGATTTGCACAGAGAAAGTCCCAATCCTAACCCACGACGTCCGTCCCCATGAATGTTATCCACTGTATAAAACATATCAAACAGCTTGTCCTTGACTTCTTCTGAAGAAATACCAGGGCCATCATCTGAGATTTCTACAACGACCCTATGTCTCCCGCGTCTTGCAGAAATCATGATATGGGAGCCATCTTGGGTATACTTGATTGCATTATCAACCATATTGATTAAAACCTGAATAATGAGGCGGGAGTCCATTCGAGCCATCATCAGTTCGTCATCCAATTTCGTTTGAATGACATGCTTCACACTGTTGCGATTCACATGAAGTAGAGCCTCCGAAATGATTTCCTCCATTAATTCTGCCTGAAAATTCAGATTTAGATTACCATTTTCGATTCGACTGATGGAGAGTAAATTTTCTACTAAATTGATTAGCCACATGGAATCGTCATATATATCTGTATACAGATCTTTTTTTTGTTCATTGTTTAGTACCTCAGAGTTCCCAAGAAGAATCCCCGCATTGCCCGAGATGCTGGTAAGCGGAGTGCGCAAATCATGAGAAATGGATCGAAGCAGACTGGCACGGAGTTGCTCCTGCTGGATTTGCATGGAGATCTCTTGTTGCTTTTCATTCAGTTTTTCTTTTTCCAGCGCCAGCGCGCATTCTCCCAGCATGGAAAGCATTAGGCTATTTTCAAAAACTTCTAAAGGTTCTTCCTGGTCCATTACAATAGCTGCCACCGCAAAAACCTGATCTCCTCCACGCACCGCATGATATAGACACTTAGCGCCAAAAAAAGTATCCGTTGTAGCTCCTGCACGCTTGTTGTTCTTATACACCCACTCTGCAACCGCACGTTCGTTGTCTCCTATGTAGACCTCTGGATCAAATGCAGATTCTTTCTTTGAGAAAACCTGCGGCGCCAACAGTTCCCCCTGGTGAACAGAATAAAAAATAACCGTTCTATCCAATAACTTCACCATTTGATACGCCATTTCATTAATAATATCCGAAGAATCTTTAGCCTGTTGCAATTTCCGGCTTGTTTCCAGAAGCACCTCGGTACGGTAAGCTTTATGTGCGGATTGCCGTGCTTGCTCTCTTACTCGCATGGTCAATGTACTCGTCATGAAAGAAGCAGCCAGCATGACCAGAAAGGTGACGGGATAGCCTGAATCATAAGCCTGTAAAGAATAATAAGGCTCGGTAAAGAAATAATTAAACACAAGTACACTCATAATAGAAGAAATGGCACTATACATTCTGCCCTTGGTCACAATTGCATTTAACAAAACCCCAAGTATGTACACGGTGATAATGTTGGCTTCTCGAAATTCCAAATGTTTAAACCACAAGCCAATGATTGTGCACATAGCCAAGATAGCAATCGTCTTGGTAGTATCAGCTAGCGACAGATTTGGGTATTTTGCGTAATAACTCATTTTTTTATAGTTTGATACATGGCTTGTTTTCACGTATTCGGCAATCCGCCCAGGAATATCGTCTCCATACTTCGTTGCGATATGTGCACCCATTTGCTCGACCAGTCTAAAGTTTTCCCTTAACTCCGTTTTATTTTTTGGTATCGATTCTATTACAGCGGTTCGAATCACTTTTTTATTGGAAGCAGCCGTGGACAAACTGACCCGAATATGTTCTTTCGTATTAAATTCATTCGTTTTCGCATGATCACTGATTTGCACCGCGATTCGGTCTAACTGACTTGCTGTATTACGCAAAGCAATTTCACGTAGAGCGGTCAGTTTCTCCTTGGTAAATAAATGGGCTTGTATATTCTCATTCTCACGATAAATCTTTCCCCTATATAAACGTTCTATTAAATTATCCGGATCAATATCGACTAATTCCACCTGATCAGCACGGTCAAATAAACTGTCCGGTATGCGCTCGTCAACAGAAATGCCAGTAATGGAGTAAACAATATCCGTTAGGCTTTCGATCTGCTGGATATTCACTGTCGTATATACATGAATTCCTGCGCAAAGAAGCTCCTCCACATCCTGATATCTTTTTCTATGGCGGCATCCTGCCGCATTGGTATGGGCCAAATTGTCCAATAAAATAAGGTCAGGACTTCTCTGGAGTGCTTGGTCAACATCAAATTCCTTAGTAGAGGATTGTTCACCTGAAATTTTAATGTAAGGAAGTAGTTCAAGTCCTTCCAACAGCGCCGCTGTGTAAGGCCGAGCAGCATGTTCAACATATCCAACTACGATATCCATGCCCTCTTTTTGCTCTTCGTGGGCGGCACTAAGCATCGCACAAGTCTTCCCAACACCTGGTGCATATCCAATAAAAATTTTCAGTCTTCCTCTTCTTTTCCTTTCAGGCATATCAGTAATTCGATCAAGTATGGACCTGGCATCGTTCTGTTGTACTGCCATCCTGTGCCACCCTCTATTATATTCTCTCCCAATCCTTAGTATATCACGAGCAAAATCAGTACCGTATTATGAATTTGTCCACAGCATTAAGATTGCATTAAGATTCGATCTAAAGTCACTTTCCCCCCTCTCCATTTGCTTAAATTCATTCCCCTACAAACTATTCTTGGTTTAGCCCACAACACTTTGTGGGCTCTTGAGTTTTTTCACACGTTCCTTGTTTTTAGCATAGGAATCAACTACCGCAAGGAGTATATTTTGGGTATGCGAGGACAAAATATGCTTTATCAGTAAATAAAGGGGGGATGGACTCGTGTTGTCAGATTGGTTTAGAGATGTTCTGAAACCTGGAAACAGGCATGAACAGGATACTGAGAAATCCAAGCAGCAAAACTCAGCTGACCCTATCAGTCCATCACTATCCCATACTCTATCTTTACTCCAATCGAAACTTGGACAAGGTCCTGATTTCGTTATTCGTGATTTTTCCGAAAATCCTGCCCATGTCGGTCATCTCGCAGTATGTTATATCGAGGGATTAATTGATCAAAACTTACTTTCCGATTTAATGGAAAGTTTAATTGCAGAAAAACTCTCTGAACCTTCATCTAAGCTTGGTGAAAATAGCGCGGTTTCTCTATTAAAGAAGACCATTTCAGCAGGAAATATTCAAATGATACATTCGCAAAATGAGCTGTATCAAGCCATTCTCTCTGGCAATGCTGTCATTGTCACCAACGGAAATACCTTTGCTCTGGCAGTTTCCATCGCAGGCGGAGTAAGACGGGCTATTCAGGAACCCAGTACCCAGACCGTAGTACGAGGTCCTAAAGAAGGATTTACGGAGGATATCTCAACAAATATCACACTAATCAGAAGAAAATTGCGGACACCTGACCTTAAATTTGAAAGTCACGTTATTGGGCGGTATACACAAACCAAAGTCACATTAGCTTACATTGAAAATGTCGCTAATCCAGGAGTATTACAGGAAATGACAAAACGGCTTCAATCCATTGATACAGACAGCATACTTGAAAGTGGCTATATCGAAGAATTCATACAGGATGAACCCCTTAGTCTCTTTCCCACCATGCTAAACTCAGAGCGTCCGGATACAGTCGCAGGAAGCCTTTTAGACGGACAAGTAGCTGTTCTGGTTGATGGGACGCCATTCGCTCTGATTGCACCTGTAACCTTCTTTAATTTCTTCCAGACGGCCGAAGACTATTACCAGAGATATGACATTTCAACTTTTTTAAGGGCACTTCGTGTGGTATCTTTTATAGTTTCATTGTTGCTTCCGTCTCTATTTATAGCCTTGACGACTTTCCAACAGGAAATGATCCCCACCACACTGTTAATTACCCTGATGGCTCAACGGGAAGGAACTCCTTTTCCTGCATTATTGGAAGCTTTAATGATGGAACTGATGTTTGAAGTGATACGTGAAGCAGGTGTGCGAATGCCACGGGTCATTGGACCAGCCGTTTCCATTGTAGGAGCTTTGGTTATCGGGCAGGCCGCGGTGCAAGCTGGACTCGTCTCAGGTGCTATGGTGATCGTTGTTGCCTTCACTGCTATATCGAACTTTGTCATCCCGTATTTTAGTATGGCTTCAGCAGTTAGGTTGTTACGATTTGCACTTATGCTATTGGCGGGGGCTCTGGGCTTATTCGGTATTCTAATCGGAATCATCCCCCTTCTTGTTCACCTTGTATCTCTCAAATCATTCGGAATTGATTATTTTGTGCCCTATAGCCCCACTTTTAAATCTAATATGAAGGACCTCATCATCAGAGTTCCCTGGTGGGCTATGAAAACCAGACCTAGCGAAAAATCAGGCCATAACCAGACCAGACAGGCAGCTCACCAATACCCTGCTAGTTCGGATGATACTAAAGGTGATCATAAGTCTGATACCCAAAAATAGGAGAAATCAATGGTACGCCAAATTAGAGTTGGTTATGTTATGTATATTGTAGTGTTATTACTCACAGGATGCGTGGATCGTACCGAATTGAATGAATTAGGCATCACAACAGCAACTGGAATTGACGGGCACAAAGGTGACTGGATCAATACTTATCAAATCATAATTCCATCAGCCATGACGACTGGCTCAGGTGGTTCTTCCTCCGGGGCATCACAAAGCGCTGTACATACCTTTTCTACACATGGAAAAACATTGAGAGAGACCGTTACGAAGAGTAGCCTGGAATACCCACGCAAACTGTATTTTGCCCAAAATAATATACTTGTTATCGGAAAAAAAACAGCAGAACAAGGCATTGAAGAGATTATTGATATTTATCTCCGCAACCTTGATTCACGAGAAACTGTAAAAGTATTCATTGCCAACGGAGAGGCTCGTGATTTTTTGAAAAAGCTTGTACCACCAGAGAAAATTCCTGGTCAAGCTTTAGAAAATATTTTAGAAAAAGATAGCCAATTAGGATCAATTTATCCTGCACTATCCATGTATGAATTTATTTCAAAAATCAGCTCAGATAGTGGTGCAGCCGGAGTTCCAGAAATATCTGTTGAGGGATCTGAGCCCGAGAAATTAGATTCCGTTGATGTTTTCAAGGAAACCTCCGCCAAAAGTAAACTCAAGTTATCGGGCTTAAGCCTTTTTCAGAAAGACAAGAGAGTCGGCTTCCTAAATGCAAAAGAAAGTATAGGGGTTTCATGGTTAAACAACCAAATTAATAACACCACTATTAACTATGTGGATGGGAGTGTTACGTCCGCTTTCCTCATCAGGAAAGCCAAAGTTAAGGTTACGCCAATCAAGAATCCAAATCATTATTACCTTAACGTTGAGGTTAAAGCTACCGGAGATCTTCTGTCAGCCTCTTCGCAAAGAGAAATGAAAAATATGCAAAGTATAGATCAATTGCAGATGCAAGCAGCAGAAACGATCAAATTGCAAATTCAGGAAGGTTGGAAAGCCTTACAGCAAAAGAATATCGACCTTATTGGTGTTGGAAATAAAATTCACCAAAAGTACCCAAAGGACTGGAAAAAAATAAAAGAAACATGGCCTGGAGAGTTAGCAAACATGGATATAAAAATAGGTGTAAAAATGAAGCTTGCGCGTCCAGGATTATTCGAAAAATCTTTTAATGAACTGCTGAATGAATAAACAGGGAGAGGTGAATTAAAGAAATGCGTCAAAATACCATCCGAGTATCAGAGCTGATCATTTGTATGTCTTTATTTGAAATTGGAAGTACAACTTTGTTTCTAATGGGAGCTGAAGCAAAGCAAGATGCTTGGTTAGTCATGTTGATAGGAGCTTTAGCCGGACTACTTCTGCTAAAGCTCCATCTTGCTATTCACCACCAGGATCCCGAATTAGATTTGTACATGTTGTTTCGCCGTTACACAGGGAAATATATGGGTACACTCATCAACTTACTTTTTGTGATGTATTTTACATATGAAGCTTCTCGGAACATACGCGATTTAGGCGAGGTGACCGTAATGACTCTGCTCCGCCAAACCCCCTTGTGGATCATCATCTTGATCACAATCTTGGTTGTATCCAACACGGTTCGTTACGGCTACAGAGCATTATTCTTGTTTTGCTTATTCCTTTTTCCTTTTTTTGTACTTGGATACGCTATAATTAGTATATTAATTCCAGCAACCGGTCTCTTTCACCTCGAAAATTCTCTTCCGGTTTTAGAGGAAGGATGGAAACCCATATTTAAAGCGGCTATTCCTGAGCTGATATCCTTTCCATTCGGACAAACTGTGTTATTTCTTGTATTTTATCCGCTTGCACATAAAGGCCGAAATCTCACAAAACCCGTTTTTTTTGCCTATATCATGACCGCACTTGCTCTAACATTTGTTAATCAATTGGAAATTTTTGTTCTCGGACCCAAGATTGCCGCAAATAGTACACTTCCTCTTTTGGAATCCGTCCAGTTGATTGAATTAGCAGATGTGTTCGAACGAATGGATGCCCTCTTCACCTTGCTTCTTTTTCTTGGTTTGATTATCAAAATGTCTTTATTTTTTAATGGTGCTGTGATAGGACTAGAAAAAATAACTGGGGTTGGATTTAGAAAATGGATTCTTCCCCTTGCAATACTTATTTGTGGGCTTTGTTTTTTGTCGCCTAACTATACACATCACATCGTAATCGGCCGAAAAGTTGTAATTAATACCTGGTTTCCTATTTTTCAAATTGTCCTCCCTTTGTTTTTATTTGCGGTTATGGTCTTCAAAAAAAGAAAACAAGCCAATAAACAGCCCTCTTCATAAAAAGGTCTGCTCAATAAACTATGCTACTAAACGCGATCGGTGGCTTCTTTAGTTCTAGAACATACTTCCTAGCTCCCAACATTACAAAAATTGACATTTACTGTGAAAATAAGTAGTATAATTGGAAAGATTCATATTGCAAAAGAGACTTTTTCTCATTCTCCTCTATTTAAATTCCTCATCCTACCTATTTTAAGGAGTGAAAATGCTATGCGTGCACGATCGCTAAAGGCAAGTACAAGGAATGTAATCGGTAACTATTACAAATGGATCGCGGCTGGGATGATTTTAACTTTCACGGGGTGTTCGCTTGTATCCGCTGCTCCTTCACCCTCCTCCTCCATTAAAAGCAGTGAAGCCACCTCCTCTCTAGTTACATTTCAATTGCAAGAGGCTACAATTGCTCAGATGCAGGACGCAATGAAGTCAGGAGCGCTGTCGAGTGTCGAGCTCACAGCTATGTACCTTAACCGGGTATATGCCTATGATTCCAGTGGCATTCGGCTGAACTCCATCCCTATTCTGAACCCTGACGTACTAAAAGAGGCTGCTCAGGCTGATCACTTAAGGGCGCAGGGTATTACTACTGGACCTCTGCAAGGCATACCCTACACGGTTAAAGACAGCTACAAGGTTAAGGGACTTACTGTCGCTTCTGGATCTCCAGCTTTCAAAAACCTGATGGCAAAGGATGATGCTTTTACCGTAGAAAAGATACGCGAATCTGGTGGGGTGCTAATTGGTAAAACCAACATGCCTCCAATGGCGGCAGGGGGAATGCAAAGAGGGGTTTATGGGCGTGCTGAAAGTCCGTACAATCCAGATTATTTGGCTGCAGCCTGGTACTCTGGCTCATCTAACGGATCAGGTGTATCAACAGCCGCCAATCTCGCTGCCTTCGGTATGGGGGAAGAGACAGTATCCTCTGGAAGATCACCAGCATCCAATAATGGTTTAATTGCCTACACGCCATCGCGAGGTCTAATCTCCATTCGGGGAAACTGGCCGCTCTTCCCTATACGGGATGTCGTTGTCCCGCATACGAGGACTGTCGAGGACATGCTCCGCTTGCTTGACGTGATCGTTGTAGAGGATAAGATCACCAAGGGCGATTTCTGGCGTGAACAAAAAGCCGTTCGGCTCCCTTCTGTCAACAGTGTCCGTCCCCACTCCTATCTAGAGCTGCGAGACATTCAAGCTTTGAAAGGCAAACGTATTGGTGTTCCGAAAATCTATATCGGTAAGGACCCTGAAACCACAACACCAATTAAATTCAGACCTTCGATACAAGCATTATGGGAAAAAGCTGTAAAGGATTTAACTGCTCTGGGAGCTGAGGTTGTGGAAGTTGACTTCCCCTTGCAGGTGAACAGCGAGAAGGATCGTCCAACCGCGAAAACACCTGAAGAACGTGGTTTGATGCCGGCAAAGTGGAGTGAAAAGGAATTCGGGCTGCTTAATCCTTATGCAGCAGAGGAATTCCTTAAAAGTGTGGGCGATCCGAACTTCCCGTCATGGGCTAATATCGATCCTGCAACCGTTTTTCCGAATCCGCCCGGTTCGGTGGATGCCAAACGTGGCAGAGACCTTGGTCACTATGACGTATTCATTGACACCATCAAGAAAGGCGTGACCCCATACGAACAAATTCCTCAGTTTTATGAAGGGCTGCGGGGGCTTGAGAATGTTCGAAAGATTGATTTTGAAGACTGGATGAAGCAAAATAACCTTGATTTTATTGCATTCCCGGCAAATTCGAATATCGGCAAAGCGGATTCCGATGTGAATGAAACGTCCTATGAGGAGGCTTGGGAGAATGGCAACTATTTCTCCAATACGAATTTCCTTTTACGCGAATATGGAATCCCAAGTGTGTCTGTGAGCATGGGTGCCATGAAGGATACTGGTATGCCTGTTAATCTGACAATGGCAGGTGCCGCATACAGCGATAATAACTTGCTTCGTTACGCTTATTCCTATGAACAGGCGACCAAAAACCGTCCTATTGCAGCACGTACGCCAGCACTTGAGGATGAGACCTTTTCCTATAATCCTCACACTACTCTTCCTCCCTTTAAACGCAAGGAAACAGAGGCTCCTGCACTTAAATTGAATGCTTCGGTCAAGGATGATGTTCTCGCTTTGGAAGGTTCCGTCAAAGATCAAAGCGATATTGCGCAGCTTAAAGTCTATGTCAATGGCAATCGTATCGATATTACAGAAGATAAAGCCAATTGGTCAGCAACACTTTCAACTACTAAATACAAACAGAGTGGTACTTCTCAAGCCGATACACTGCATATTCTCGTACTGGCCAAGGATATCTACGGAAATACCTCTGCTCAAGTCAAGTCTGTCACTTTATCCTAGATAAAACAAAGCTAGGTATAGCAGATGCATCACCAGAATTTAATATTTAGATTAGCAAACTCCCTCGCTGCTTTCGCAGTATAGGGAGTTTGTCATATCGAGGTCCCTTTTTAGCTTACCAGTTTTAGACCTATCGCTGAGCTGAGTACCATCATAATGAACAAAATTCTGCTGGTATTACGCGGTTCACCATATAGGATCATACCCAATAAGGCCCCACCCGAGGCTCCAATACCCGTCCAGACGGCATAGGCTGTCCCCATGGGTAGTGCTTTCATAGCCAGGTTTAGAAAGAAAAAGCTTAATCCAAAACCTCCAAGCAAGTAGATAATGGACAGCAAATTCCGGTCTTTATGGAGCTTATTAATCATGAGGACTCCAATCATTTCAAATATGCCTGCCAAAATGAGAAATACCCAGTTCATACGTTAGTGCACCTCTTTTCCTTGTTTGTTCTCTTTACTCTGTATTTTGAGTCCCACAACTCCCAGCAAAAGCAGCCCTATCAGCATTAATTTAGATGCCTGTACTTCAGCACCAAACAACAATATTTCTGCCAATACAGTTCCGGCTGTTCCCAAACCGACAAATACTGCATATACGGTCCCAACTGGAAGCGTGCGAGAAGCCATAATCATCAGTATGAAACTTACAAAAATAGCAACCAAAGTCCCTCCCCACTCTAACCACCCACTGGCATGTTTCAGACCGATAACCCATGCAACTTCAAATAAAGCGGCAATTACAACAGATAGCCATGTCTTGTTCATTTTATACTTCCTCCTTTTTGATAACGCTGCAATGTAGTGTGGATTACAGCAGTAAATAAAAAAAGCCTGAGATCATACCGCATACAGCAGTTTTTCTCCCAGGCTTTTATCCCTCCGTGACACAGTACAACGACTGTGAGTTTTCTCTCGGACCAGCCGATATGACATCGCGGAACCCTAGAAAACATTTTTAAATTCAATTATAGTATTAAGGTTTTGGTCATTATGAAATCAATCTGTTCTTCATCTCCCATATAAAAAGAGTGTGCACCTGTTTGAACAAACCCCATTTTCTCATAAAAAGCAAGGGCATTTTCATTTTTTTCCCATACACCGAGCCAGACCTTCTTTTTATTATGTCCTAGTGCAATTTCCATAGCTTTATTTAGCAGATATTTACCAAGCCCAAGCTTTTGAAATTTATTTTTTATATAAATCCTCTCCACTTCAAGTGACTCATCACCCATTTTTTCGGATTGAGCATCATTTATATTTACTTTTAAATATCCAGCAAGTTCTTCATTAAAATAAATAAAAAAGATTTCTGAAGAGGCATTGGACAATTCCTTCTCTAACTGTGTTGAATTAAATGCTCTTTCCAGATAGGCTTGCATATTTTCAGGTGAATTTTGCTCTTTAAAAGTATCGTTGAATGTTTCAATGCTTATTTCTTGGAGTATTTGTAAGTCTGCATGGCTGCATTTGATCAATTTCGCATTCATTATAAATTTATCGCTCCTTCATATAAATCAATTAATAATTTCTTTTGTTCCCTTTTTTCACAAATTCCCATTCATCACTTATGTTTTTTCTTACTCTTTGAAGAAGATTAAAAATGGTGTTTACTTCACTTTCTGAAAATCCTGCTAATGCAACACGATCCGAATAGTCATGTTCTCTTTTTATAAAAGGATACACACGCTTTCCTTTTTCTGTTGGAAAAAGTTTATTAATTTTTTTGTTATGCCGATCCTCTTTCTTTTCAATAAATCCGTTAATGACAAGTTTGTTAATAGCACGAGATGCGGTTGTTCGATCTACTTTTATCATCTCAGCTAACTTTTCTTGAATAATTCCTGGATTTTCACATATTCGTACAAGGTATAAATACTGTCCTTTTGTAAGGTCATACTCTTTGAACTCGATATTACTTATCGAATCTAATGCTCGGGCTATCATTCCAATTTCACGAAGTACTTCCTTCATAATGAACTCCTTTGCCCCTATTTTGTTGCAAATGCAATAAACATGATGTATATTTAATCTACCCTAATTTTGTTGCATTTGCAACATCAAATGATGATAAAGAGGTTGAATACAGTGAAATATGTTTTCTTTGTAATAGGAATTTTTATATTATCCCTTGGTATTTCTTTCACTATACAATCAGACCTTGGGACATCCCCTTTTGACGCGCTTTTGGTAGGATTATCCGCCAATGTGGGGCTTACTGTAGGAAGTTGGGAAATCATAATGGCTTTAATTTTAATCTGTTGTAATTCACTTTTAAAAAGACAAAGACCAGAAGTTTTGGGGTTGTTAACAGCATTTATAACGGGGATTGGTATTGATATGTGGCTTTTTTTATTGCAGGATGTGATAACACCTGAACTATGGTACAGCAAAGTTGCTTGTTTTGGAATTGGTTTGGTTGTTGTGGGATTAGGGACTGCAACCTATTTACAGACAAACTTCGCGCCCATTCCAGTTGATCGATTAACATTAATCCTACAAGAATTAATTGGAACGAATCTATTTTTTTCAAGAACACTCATTTACCTCTTATTCCTGATCATAGCATTCATTTTAAATGGACCCATTGGCATTGGGACTTTATTAACTGTTGGCTTAGGAGGGCTAATACTCAATTGGTTTATGCCGATTACTAAAAAAGCATTAGATTGCATTCTGATATATTCTGGTACATCACCAACTCCTGGTAAAGATAAAAGGCATTCTATATAGAATGCTTTTTATGTTTCTTGTCAACTAATGAGAAGTGGTACAGTTATTTGTCTCTTAATTGGTACTTTAATAGTCTCTAATTCATTTTTATAATGTGTTTGTATTTGGAAGGTCAATTTATAAAGGAGTGTAACTTTATGTTCCGTGGATTATCTGCTTTTCCACTCACCCCAGTAAATGAGACAGGCATTGACGAAAAAGCCTTTGTGGCATTGATTCAACGATTAGTTGCAGCTAATGTTGACTCTATTGGTGCATTAGGTTCAACTGGAAACTATGCATATCTTGATCGAGAGGAACGTTTACGAGTACTTCAACTTGCCATCCATGCAGCTGAGGGAATTCCCGTAATGACAAGTATAAGTGCGTTTCGTACCTTAGAAGTACTTCGATTGACAGAAGATGCACAAAGAGCAGGAGCAAGTGCAGTGCTGCTAGCCCCTATCTCCTATCAAGCACTAACGGATGAAGAAGTATTTTCACTCTATGAACAGGTAACCCGTTCACTCTCCATTCCACTTTGTGTCTATGATAATCCGGGTACCTCCCATTTTCATTTCAGTGATGAAATGCACGGCCGAATTGCTGAGCTACCTCATGTTAGTTCTATCAAGATTCCTGGAGTACCTATGGAGTCTGAGGCAGCCAAGACACGCATTAGAAAATTACGAATGGTCATTCCTTCCCATGTAACGATAGGAGTAAGTGGAGATTCATTTGCAGTCACTGGCTTGAATGCAGGTTGTGAGGCATGGTACTCCGTTCTCGGCGGGTTGTTTCCAAAGGCGTGTCTGAACATGACCCGATTGGCCCAGGACGGAATTACTGACGAAGCTGTACGACTCTCGGCATTACTTGAACCTATTTGGACGTTATTTCACCAATATGGCAGCCTTCGTGTTGTTTCAGCAGCAGCAGAAATATGTGGCATAATCTCAAGCCCAAGTCTTCCTTTACCTATACAACCATTGAATCAATCAGCTAGAGAACACTTGAAACTCATACTAAAGGAACTTCAATCTACTGAAGCATTCAGCTCCTCATTCGGCTAATACCTATTTGAAGGGGAAAATACTAATCATGTTTACTGTTAATTTTTCGTTATGAGTGTTGGAGGAGCAACAGAAGTAGTTCACACTTGCAAATGTGAACTACTTTTTTTCTTTGACCAATGTGGTCATCTCTATCCATGAACGTCTCAACGTTCTTTTGAGCGGAATCTGCTGTTTGTTGGCGTACCTGTATATGTGTTCAAGAAGATCAATAACTAACATGTATACAAGATCGCGAAATCCTGTGAATCCCCTCAAGCTCAACCTTTTTTTATATCAAATATTTTTTTGAAGAAGCAGCGCTATTTTTTAATATAGTCAGCGAACTGCCGAAGAAATTTGAGAGAATGTATATCCTTTCTGAGATGATGGTGCACCAGCTCGTCCATTTTGCTTGTTTCCTGATTCAGCATATATTCAAGCATTGTTTGGTGCTCATGCCAGATTTCCATCAGCTTCCCTGTTTCCAGCATATGCAGCTTGCGATATCTGATATAGTGAACATTTGATTGCTGAATCATCTGCCAAAGTAACTCTCGGCCCGCTATTTGGAACATAGTATGGTGGAACTCATCATCCAAAATGAGAAACTGATCCGTAGCATGATCTTCATCCACGACGGCTCTCTGCCTGTCCAGAATTTCGCTCAACTTCTGTATATCACTTAATGCAAATTGCGTAGAAAGCTCTTTCATAATCTCTTTTTCCAGTGCACTTCTCAAGTAGCTCATTTGCTCCACGGACTCCAAATCAATATAAGAAACAATGTTCCCCTTCTTGGGATATATATCAATATAAGACTCCAGCGCAAGCTGCTTCAATACATCGCGCAGCGGAGTTCTGGACAACTGGAAGCGTTCTGACAAGGTCGTCTCGCTGAGCAGAGTACCAGGCTTTAAGGTCAGTGACAATATTTCATTTCTTAAAAGCTGCTTGATTTCTTCCTTCGTAAACATATCATTCCTGCCTTCGCTTTATAAATCTAGTCTTATTATAAAGCATTTTGATGTAATGAACTCCTCTAAAATAGCCATTGACAAGGGCAAACTGTGTACTTTATGATCAAACCAATCTTGTATACAAGATTAGGGAATAAAACCAAGGAGGTTATAGTTATGAACATGACCTGGAGATGGTATGGGGGAGGCAACGACAATATCACACTGGATCATATCCGGCAAATTCCGGGAGTTATGGGCATTGTCTGGTCTTTGCATGATAAGGTAGCAGGAGAAGTATGGGAAATGGAGCGAATTGAGAAGGTAGCTAATCAGATTAAGAGCAAGGGCTTTAGTACAGCGGTCGTAGAAAGTGTAAATGTCCACGATGATATCAAAATTGGCCTACCATCTCGCGATCAATATATTGACATTTATATGGATACCATCCGCAAATTAGCTAAGGTGGGAGTCAAGGTGATTTGCTATAACTTTATGCCTATCTTTGACTGGACCAGGACAGAGCTGTATAAAGAACTACCTGATGGGTCTAACGCTCTCTTTTATGAAAAGGCTGCCATTACCGAAGATCCCCGCCAAATGGTGAATCGGATTCTCAAGGGAGCCGGAAAGTTCACGATGCCAGGCTGGGAACCGGAACGGTTGGCGAAATTGGATGAGCTTTTTGCTGCTTACGCGGATGTCACAGAAGACAAGCTGTTTGACAACCTAAAGTATTTTCTTGAGCGCATCATTCCCGTCTGCGAGGAGGTTGACATCAAGATGGCCATTCATCCAGATGATCCGGCATGGCCCATCTTTGGGTTACCGAGAATTGTCCGGAGTCGTGAAACTATCCGGCGTATCCTTGATGCAGTGAACAGTCCGTATAATGGTCTAACCTTCTGCACAGGCTCACTGGGGACTCATCCAGAAAATGATTTGCCAGCTATGATTCGAGAGTTCCATGATCGTATTCATTCTGCTCATATTCGTAATGTCAAAGTGTTCGAGAATGGCGATTTTATTGAAGTGTCACACCGTGGGAAGGACGGGAGCGTCAATATACCGGAAGTAGTTAGGGCGTATTTTGAAATCGGCTATCAGGGATATGTACGCCCGGATCACGGCAGACATCTATGGGGAGAAGAAAAGAATTGTCGACCAGGCTATGGTTTGTATGACCGTGCATTGGGAGTTATGTATTTGCTTGGTGTCTGGGATAGTCTCGCTCAAAGCAAGGGAGTGGAATAGATGCTCCAGCTTGATCGAAAAGGCATTTTAGACAGAGCGACCTGGGAAGCAGTCGGCATTGAATTACCGAAATATAATCTGGAACTTGTAGCCCATAACACCCGACTTAGACCACAATGGGTGCATTTTGGTGCAGGCAATATTTTTCGGGGGTTCGTAGCCAACGCACAGCAACAACTGCTGAATAACATGAAAGCGGATACAGGTATAATAGCGGCCGAAGCCTTTGATTTTGAAATGATTGACAAGGTCTATAAGCCTTACGACAATCTAACCTTACTGGTGTTGATGAGTGCAGACGGAAGATTTAACAAAAGTGTGGTCGCAAGCATCGTCGAAAGCCTCGCAGCAGCACAGAATCATCCAGACGACTACCTCCGTCTGACTGAAATATTTGAAAATCCAACGTTGCAGATGGCCAGCTTTACAATCACGGAAAAAGGATATGCCCTGACTGGGCCCAACGGCAAGTATTTGCCTGTTGTGGAGAGGGATTTAACGAATGGTCCTGAACAGCCAGTGCATGTGATGAGCATAGCTACTTCGCTTGTCTATCGGCGCTTTCGAAATGGACAGCATCCAATGACCTTTGTAAGCATGGATAATTGCTCCCATAACGGTGATCTGTTAAAGAATAGTATGATTGATATCGCCAAGGAGTGGAATCGTAGAGATCTGGTAGAAAAAGAATTTACAGAATATCTGCAGAATGAGGAGAAAATAACCTTCCCGCTGACCATGATTGATAAAATCACTCCCCGCCCTTCCTTGCAGGTGCAATCTGCTCTTCAAGAGCTGGGATTAGCCGACATGGAGATGATCGTTACCTCCAGGCATACGTATACGGCTCCCTTTGTCAATGCTGAGGTTAGCGAATATTTGGTCATTGAAGACAAGTTCACCAACGGAAGACCTGCGCTGGAGGATGCTGGCATTATCTTCACGGATCGGGATACGGTGGACAAAGTGGAGAAAATGAAAGTCACAACCTGTCTCAATCCGCTGCATACAGCGCTAGCCCTCTCCGGCTGTCTGCTTGGGTACCAGCTCATTGCAGATGAAATGAACGATTATACCTTGCGCCGGCTGATTGAAACCATTGGCTACCAGGAAGGCTTGCCTGTTGTGGTTGATCCCGGAATTATCCAACCCAGAACGTTCATTGACGAGGTATTGCAGGAACGCTTTGCCAATCCCTATATTCCAGATACACCGCAACGGATTGCAACAGATACCTCTCAAAAGATGAGCATCCGTTTTGGTGAAACTATAAAGTCTTATGTTAGCACAGCAGGGCTCAATCCTGCGAACTTGACTGCCATCCCCTTGACCATTGCGATCTGGTGTCGCTATTTGCTAGGGGTGGATGATCAAGGAGCCCCCTTCCCACTCAGCCCGGACCCGTTACTGGATACATTGCAGGGATATTTGCAAAATACAAAGCTAGGCGATCAGACCTCCGAGGTTCGCGGTCTCCTTGAGGATGAAAAACTGTTTGGCGTCCGATTATATGAGATTGGTCTGGGCGACAAGATTGAAACCATGTTTCACGAGATGCTGGCAGGTCCCGGAGCAGTCCGAAGCACGATTGAAAAGTATGTGGACTAAAACTTACATCAAACATCAAAAATTTCCCCCTGCCAAGAAACTTTGGTCAGGGGGATTGCACTATCAAAACTGGGTCACAGCTCCGATTAAAATCCTGCGGTCCAACCCGCGTCAGCGGCAATAACAGCCCCGTTTACAAAGCTTGATTCGTCCGAAGCCAGGAAAAGGGCTACTTTTGCGATTTCTTCAGCTTCCCCTACGCGAGGTATTACGCCTTGTGTGATTTTCGTTCGAGATGCGCCAAACTCATTCAAGTTGTGAATCGTTGAAGCAATATTTGTAGCTGTCGCACCTGGTGCAATGGCATTGCATCGGATGCCTTTTTGAGCATACATAAATCCCGTATTTTTCGTAATCCCGACTACTGCATGTTTCGAGGCGGTATAAGCAGCACCTGCATGCGCACCGCTGAATCCACCCGTAGATGCCGTGTTTATAATCACACCATTTCCTTTGTCTAGGAAGATCGGGATCACTTTGCGAATCGCACGCATGACGCTTTTTGTATTAATATCGAATATCAAATCCCATGTCTCATCGTCCACATCACCTATCGGCGCCATGTTGTCCATCACGCCCGCATTGTTAACCAAAATATCGAGAGTTCCGAATTCATTAACAGCAGTATCAATCATAGCATGAATATCCTTCAAGTCAGCAACATTGGTTTTTACTGCAATGGCGTTCCCTCCAGCTGATTTAATTCCAGCTGCAACCGCTTTCGCTCCTTCAATGTTCAGGTCTGAAAGAACAACACTTGCACCTTCTTTGGCAAATAATTCTGCAATCGCTTTCCCCATTCCGGATGCTGAGCCTGTAATAACTGCAACTTTTCCTCCCAAACGCATGAATGATCCCTCCAGAATTTTTAATCAACCGTTCATTTGAAGTATGAATCAACTTCTAAATCAAAGTCAATTGTACGAAAGTACAGGCGAATACTCTATCTTTCCTATCAAAACCCTGATCGTTCCCTTCAAGATAAAACTAATGTGTATCACGTTGATAAAGAGCATGATGCATATTATTAAGAGTTTATCGATTTATTTTTACAATTTCTGTAGAATTATATATATACATTTCCAGAGTAATGGTATATTCTAGTAAAAACAATGCTCATATAAAAAAATATGACCTTACGGAGGGACAGGCCTTGAAGAGACTATTCGCTTTAAGTTGTGCTTTCTACCTATTAATCGGCGTCACCAGCGTAGTGGTTGGGACATTATTGCCGACTTTATTGCCTCACTATGGACGGGGATACAGTGACGGCGGTTTACTGCTGTTCCTGCAGTTTTTCGGATTTCTTGTCGGCGTTCTGCTTACCCCCTTCATGGCTCTGCATATGGGTCGCAAGTTAATGCTATCCATTGCTTTGGGCAGTATCGTAGCAGCCTGTACTATCTTGGGGGGACTCCCCTCATGGAATTGGGTTATCGTAATGGCCATCTGGGTTGGTTTCGGCTCAGGTATTATCGAATCTTCTATTGGAGCGTTCACAATTGAATTTACTGAAGAGCAAAAAGCCGTAGCCATGTCCAAGCTGGATGTCTATTTTGCACTTGGTGCACTTCTTATTCCGGCGATCGTAAGTTTGTATATCTGGCTTGGAATGTGGCATCTAACCTTTTATACCATCTCCCTTCTGACCTTTATCCTGGCGCTGTTTTGGCTTACCATGCCTGCTTCCGCCTCCTCTCACCTTACCCAGGCAGACATCCGCACTACTGAACGTTCAGCTGAACAAGCCCGATACTCAGGACAGCATCGTGTATTGCTGGGAATCTTCATTATATTCTTCTTTGTTTATATGGGGCTTGAACTGGGGCTCATGAACTTCCTACCTTCTATTCTAATCGAGACGCTACAGCTTAAGGAATCCGTAGCATCGCTGGGTGTCAGCGTGCTTTGGATTGCGATGATCATTGGCCGTATGTTCTCAGGAAAGATTGCAGAGTCAGCAGGATATGTTCCTTTCCTGTTATGGAGCGCAATCGGCGCTTTCTGTTTCCTGGTTGCCATGGTATTTGTATCCACCCAATGGGCTACATATCTTCTGATTTTCGGTGCAGGTTTATTCATGTCTGGACTCTTCTGTATCGCGCTTGTCTATGCCAACGTGCTAATGCCGGGAATGACTGAGCGGACGACCAGCATTCTGATTGCGTCGGGCGGAATTGGCGGCTCGGTGCTTCAATATGCAATAGGCTGGAGCATGAGCGAATGGCCAGTGACGGCTAGTCTGTGGATTTTAGGGGCTTTTACACTGATTTTGCTGTTTGCAGTTATTCTCACGCATCTGTGGAATGATCGGAGCAGCAGAGTAGTTGACTCCCTTGTCCAGCAGGGCAAGGAAGGATGATAACTTTCTAGTTCTTTGGGGAGGTGAGGCCTATCGCATTTTGGGTTTTCGGGCTGATTCTGTTCCAGCGATTATCTCACGTATCTGTGAAATCGCAGGAACAGCCAGATTGCGGCTTCTTTGTCCATCAGGGCATGGAAGATAAATTTCTTGTTTTGAGGAGGTGAGTTCAGCCTCGTTAGCTGTAATAAGGCGTTCTATTTTATAAGGATGATTTAGTGAAATATATTTTCTGATATGGAGGGTAAATATCGTGCAAACCTTGACCAAAGAACGTTTCAGATACGGAAGAGGCATTACTTTGATTGATGATTCAGGCAAGGAGTATTTGGATGGCGTATCTGGCACTTTCAATCTGTCGCTCGGTTATAATCACCCTCATGTCGTCACCAAAGTACAGGAGCAAGTCGCCAATCTTGCACACATGTCTTCATCCTTTACCGAGCCTTACGTCGAGGAAGTCCTAGACCATCTAATCCAGTATGCCCCGAACGGCATTGATGCCGGGTGGATGAGGGATATTACCGGCTCCACGGCGAATGAATGTGCGGTGAAACTGGCTCAGAAATATACCGGAGCAACCGATATCATCAGCCTGCATCTGTCACATCATGGGCAGACCCAGTTCGCAACAGGTATTTCCGGCAATGCCTTTCGTCGCAAGAATTTTCCCAATTCAACTGCGGCAAATTCTCTGCATGTGCCTGCTCCTTACTGCTATCGCTGTCCCTTTAATTCTTCACCAGACAAGTGTGGTCATCATTGTATTGAAGCCATATCGGACGCCATTGAATATGCAAGCTCAGGCTCTGTGGCCTGCATGATTATTGAGCCCATTCTGGGCAATGGAGGTAACATCATCCCTCCAGCAGGATATTTCAAGCACCTTCGTCAGCTATGCGACGAGCATGGAATGATTCTGATTGCTGACGAAGTGCAGACAGGGATTGGGCGGACAGGCTATATGTTCGCAAGTGAGCTGTTCGACATCCAACCGGATATTATTACACTCGCCAAGGGTCTGGGTGGCATTGGCGTCCCGGTTGCAGCGGTATTGATGCAGTCTCGTCTCGATGTCCTGGAGAAGCACGAGCATTCCTTTACCTCAGGCAGCAATCTGATCTCGGTCACGGCAGCCAAATCCACGCTGGAGGTTGTAAGCGAGCCCGGTTTTCTGGAAGACGTCCGGTCCAAAGGAAGCCTGCTCGGATCCCTGCTGACGGAGATGGCCGACAAGCATGATTGCATTGGTGAGGCTCGTGGTGTCGGACTGATGTGGGGACTAGAAATTGTAGACGAGGATGATGCCCCAGATGCAGTGCAAAGCAATCGGATTATTGATCGTGCATTTGATGAACAGCAATTAATTCTCAGAGGTTCCCGTTACGGTTATGGCAATGTGGTCAAAGTAAGACCTTCCCTCACGGCTACAGAAGACGAGATTGTCGAAATTGTTA
Organism: Paenibacillus jamilae; assembly: GCF_050482105.1. Classification (GTDB taxonomy): domain Bacteria; phylum Bacillota; class Bacilli; order Paenibacillales; family Paenibacillaceae; genus Paenibacillus; species Paenibacillus jamilae_B. The sequence goes on from NZ_JBCNHI010000010.1 coordinate 110,825, forward strand.
ACCGGCTTGACGCCGTTCTGACTACGCTTCACTAACTATCTGCCCAACAGGCAAAAGGAGGAATTATTCATGCTTGCACTGGTATACAAATCAGCTTGGGATGTCGCACTTGAGGAAAGACCCATCCCGGAGATTAAAAAAGATAACGATGTACTCGTCCGGATTCGGGCGACAGGTGTATGCGGTACGGACCTAGGTATTATTAGCGGCAAATATCATGCCGTGCCGTCCACGATCTTGGGCCACGAATCAGCGGGAGATGTGATCGCTGTAGGATCAGCCGTCAGTTCACTGCAGCCTGGGGACCGGGTGGTAATTGATCCAACGTACTACTGCGGCCAATGCGAAATGTGCCGTACTGGAAGACAGAATCATTGCACACACAAATCCGTAACAGAGACCGGAGTTAGCGCCGACGGTACGTTCACCGATTATTATGTGACTGAGGACCGTTTTTTGTACAAGCTGAAGGATCATATCAGCTACGAAGAAGCAACGCTGACCGAACCGCTGAGCTGTATGCTGACCGGAATCAACCAGATTCACCTGTTGCCGAACTTCACAACCGTTATTCTAGGCGCAGGTCCGATCGGGATTCTGTACAGCTATGCTCTTGCTTCGAAAGGCGTAACTGGTTGCCTCGTTGACATCTCGGAGGAGCGGCTCGCCATAGCGGATTCTATTGCCCCCGAACGGTGGTCCGCGCACGCCACTCTGGAGTCAGCCATTCATGAGCTTGCTCCGGAAAAAAATCAGGTGGATATGATTGTGGATACCACAGGAGTGGTCGGCACTGAGGTACTAAGCCAGCTTGCGAGCGGCGGGTATTTGATGCTGGTGGGGCTGAGAGATGGGATAAGCTCGTTTAATCCGAAAGAGGTCGTTGACCGTAGCCTTAAAATCATCGGCTCGATTGATTCTCTAGGCACATTCTCCACGGCGCATTACCTGATTGAGCAACAGATCATTCCCGCCAAAAAAATCATCACCCACTCCTATCCGCTTGACGACTTCCATGAAGCCTTTAAGACGCTTGGATGCAATATCAGCGAGCGAACACTTCAGCCTTCGTCCCAAGCGATCAAGATTGTGCTGCAATCGAATGGCTCCGGCAACTAAATTCAGCTACTAACAAGGGGGAGAATGGACATGACGAGCATTCATCATGTTACACAGGCGAATCATGAATGCACAGGAGACCTATCAGCGTCCGTTCCAGTCAAAGCGGTCATTTTCGACATGGACGGGGTGCTGGTAGACAGCGAACCGATTTACTTTGAGGTCGAACGCAGCTCCTTTGCCCATTTCGGTGCGCCCATGACGGAAGAAGAGCATCACACCTATGTCGGCGTGACACTCGAATCCATGTGGCGTCAAGTGCTAGACAGGCATCAACTTACCAATACAGTGGAAGAGGTGCTTGCCTATCACCAAAAAAATGTGATGCAGACCATAACAGCATATGAGGGCCTGGTGGCGATTGACGGACTAGAACGGTGGCTGGACTGGCTACAGGAAAAAGGAATTCCAGTTGCAGTAGCTTCTTCCTCTCCGCGATCACTAATTAATCTCATTATGGAAAAAACGGGACTTGGTCGTTACTTTGACATTCGAATCACCGGGGAAGAGGTCCCCCAAGGTAAACCGGCACCGGACATCTTCCTATATGCCGCCGAACTGCTTGGCATAGAACCGGCCCATTGCGTTGTTATTGAGGATTCACGTAACGGTGTTCATGCAGCCAAGAGTGCGGGTATGCGCTGCATCGGTTTACACAACCCAGGCTCGGGGCAGCAGGATTTGTCCAAGGCTGATCATCGTATTTTCAGCTATGGTGACCTATGGACGCTAAAAGAGAGCTTGCCCTTCGGAGAATAGTTGCCTGTCAAGAGAAGGACCGTAAGGGCTGGAAGGCAATCCCCCTATAAATATATTAAACCGCTGATCTATAAATTGGATGAGGATACGTAAAATCACGCCCCATAGAGTACATAGTAGAGTATGTCATATACACTACCCTGTGTGCGCTCTATGGGGCGTTTTTGCATTAAATAAGCCCTGTTGAATCGAATACGTTACGGGTTCTTTCCCCCGCCTCAGCTTTGTAATTATTTTTTAACCTCATATCTGTTACGGAAAAAACTGAGTTTAGGAAAGACAAAATCGGAATTTTTAGAGTATGTATGTTTATGGTGTCAAGTAGTGGATTTCCGCTTTGGTCTTCCTTATCAGTCTCGGTTTTTATACCCAAATACACGGTTTCCCTGTTGGAGCCGTTAAAATACATAATATTATAAAATGCTACTCTTTAATCATATTGTATGTGTACAAATTACAAGTTTATGGTATCCATAATGCTTTGCTCAGCTATACAGTCGTTTTTCAATGATGTTCTACAGGAGGATCACTATGAAGGTCTTGGTCCCGCTCTGTAAAGTTCCAGCGAGTAAAGGTCACCTCAAAACCTTCGCGGGTTGGCGAACAGGTATAAGGACCGGCCTGATTTCCGGTGGTGTAGGGAAAACGCGCCACACGAATTGTTCGCCAGCCGTGGTGCTCCGTCCGTGCGCGAATAATCACAGCATCCTTGATGATGGAAGCGCGCAGGGTGACTTCTTCACCGACCCACTCCGGCACAGCCGCAAGCGACCAGTCAGAATATCCAGCGGTTACGACTGTGGAAAGCTGAGGAATGCCATCATTGATTTCAATCCCCGTCTTAATCCATTGCTCCGGGCCATGGTACAACAAAATACCTGCCTGATCGTAAAGCTCCGTAAATGATGCAAGTTGAAACGAAACCTCCACCGCCGTCTTGTGATTCCAATCCGATAATAAGGCGGACCCATCTTCAAATTCAAAACCATATAAAGTCTTTTTCCAGAAGTCTCTTCCCTTTTCAGGCGCAACCTTAAGGAAATCCCCCTCTTTCCGGGCATATAGAGGTGAATTGATCCAATTCCCTTCCTCCCATTGCATTCTTTTCTTAGTCATCTTTTTGTCCTCCTTTTTTTCAAATAAATATGTGTCGTAATGTCCTTATTATAGATAATTGTGGAGATATCTTAAAGAAGCCGTTAATATAAATGTCTTATCAAGATTATACTGAGAGTTAATTCCTTATGAATCTAGCATCAGATACCAATAGATCGCGACCTCGTCACTTTCTTTATCAAGGCCTCTGTAGACGTAGGAATCGAATCCACCGATGACAAAACCGCAGTTTTCATAGAATTGACATGCTCGAACATTATTATTTTGTGTCTCCAGCATGATTCCTGGCATTCCGCCATCCTTCGCCCAGCGTTTAGCCTGTTCGATGAGTTTCTTACCAATGCCGTGGCCTCTATATAGCTTGTCGACTTTGATATCTTCCACATAAGCATATTTGTTCCAATTCTTTTTCAGTACAATTTGACCTACGATTTGATTATTTACGAGTGCTAAATATATGACTTGATCGGGATTGCCAATATAGTTCGAATAATCCTCAACTGTATCTTCTTCAAACTGCTCGTCATCATAGCTTTTCTTACTAAAAGGCCTCTCCTCCACTGTATAACCGATTTGCTGTCCCGTTAATTGTAAGACAAGGGTAGAATCCACGATAAAGCTACCATCAAGATTTGTACCACACTCCTCGTCCTCAGCCGCTAGCTCTCTGATTAAAATATCCATATTCGTATTCGCCTCCTTCATCATCACCCCTATTAAACTTTCTCCCATTCCCGTTTCATTCATAAAGAGAGCTAGTAATAATACGGTCCAGCAGCTGCGTAAAGGCGATACCTGCCGCAGCTGCACTCTTGGGAAGCAGGCTGTTAGCGGTCATTCCGGGTAAGGTATTTACCTCCAGCACGTAAGGTACATTCTGACACAAAATCATATCGATCCTTGCATACACCTTGCACTGCAGTAGCCGATAGCTGGCCAGTGCCGCCTCGCGCACACGCTGCTCAATAACGGATGGAAGCTGGATCACCTTCTCCTCAGCACCGCCGGTCTCATATTTCGATTTATAATCGAACCATTCAGAATGGGCGGAGTGAATTCCTATAATCGGTAATACCTCGCCATCGACGATTGAGCAAGTAAGCTCCGTCCCTTTCATATAAGGCTCCACCAAAATCGTCTGGTCCAAATCGCAAGCCTCTTGAATTGCCGAATAAAGCTCCTTCTCATTATGCACGAGTTGGATGCCAATACTGGATCCCCCCATATTCGGCTTCACAATAACGGGGTAACCCAGTTGCTCTACCGCATGCTGATCATAGTCGCCCATTCCCTGCCAGCAGAGGCCGGCAGGTGTATGCACGCCTGCCGACTTCAGCAGCATCTTGGACAGCTGCTTATTCATGCATAGGCTGCTTGCCAGAACACCGCTCCCTGTGTAGGGAATGCCCAGTGTCTCCAGCGCTCCCTGCACTGTTCCATCTTCTCCATATCGGCCATGCAGCGCCAACAGCGCAAGATCGATGCCTGCGTGCTGAACCTGTACGATTAAATCCGCTGGTTGATCGATCACAATTGGAACCACCTCATAGCGGCTTCGGTCCAAATGATTCACCATCTCTTGACCTGTCTGCAGAGAAACCTCACGCTCAGTCGAAGTACCACCCATAATAACGCCAATTTTCATCATGACACCCCATTTTCTTAAAAATCATTGTGCAGTTACAGATTGTTCTTATGACCACATGCCTTATAAAGGTTACGCACCTGTTGGCCTATAATCTGAATCCCTCGCTCGATCTGTTCATCCGTTACTCGCGAAAAGCCAAGCCGTAAAGTATTCTCCCCTTCACCTGGTTGTATAAAAAACTTGTCTCCAGGTGTATATATAACACCTTGTTCAGTGCATGCTTCAAGCAACTCGCGTGTATTTACACCTGACGGGAAGGTAAGAAACACATGCAAGCCCCCGTCGCCAGATAGTTGTGCCTCGGGGAGATGGGTTTCACAGCATACCTTCGTATGCTCGTATTTGCGCTTATATTCCATACGTGTTCTTTTTACATATTTCTCAAAATTTCCATTGAGCAAATATTGATATAATATCGATTGATCGATTGTTGAGGTATGGATGGTGCGCGCACGCTTAATACTCTCCAAAGTGTCAATTAGCGCTCGATCTCCAAGCACCCAACCGACTCGCAAGCCAGGAAACAGCACCTTGGAGAAGCTACCAATATAGATTACTCCATTCCCTCGCCCTACTGTGGCTATTAATGGCGCAATATGCGCTCCTGAATAGCGCAGCTCCTCATTAAAACCATCCTCAATCACCGGAATCTGGTAGCGCAGCATTAAATTCATTACAGCGCTGCGCTTTGCTGGCGACATGACAATGCCTGTAGGATTGTGATAGGAAGGAGTCAAATAGGCCAGATCGAAGCTATTCTGCTTCTGCAATATGGCTTCAAGCAGCTCCACATTAATACCGTCCCGCTCCATTGGAATACCAGTAATTTCAAAGCCTTGTAGCTTTAAATTTTTGATCGCTGTGTGATGGGTCGGATTTTCACAAATTACCGCTCCGCGGCGCGATGAAGGGCGGAGTGCTGACAGCACAATGTCAAAGCCTTCTGTAAACCCGCTTGTAATCAGTATATCCTTGCTGCTTATATCGACGCCCTTATTCTCCATATATCCCATCAGGTAATCAATCAGCGGTTTGTAACCCTTGGCATAGCCGTAGTTGAGCAACACCTGCCCTTCGATTGCCATCCGATCCATAAAGGCTCGCCTTACATCTCCCAAATCAAACAGCTGCTCATCTGGAGCGATACTTGTAAACGAGATGGTTCCTTTTGGGGCGCGAATGCCCTGCTTCATCATATCAAGCTCTACAGCTGATACAGCGTACTTGCTCATTCTTGTCTTCCAATCAATCTGCCAAGCGAAGGAGGCGTCAGTCTCTTCATTATCCGCTACCGAACGGCCGATCATAGCGGCCACATAGCTGCCTTTACTTGGAATTGTATACGTAAATCCGTCGTCCTCCAGGCCTTCATAGGCTGCGATAACTGTGTTGCGGCTTACCTTAAGCACACCGCTCATTTCTCGTGTGGAGGGAAGCTTCTGATCTCTATGAAATGTCCCTTTTATAATTAAACGTTTAATATATTCTTTTACTTGTATCATGACCGGACGGTCACCAACGAGCTTAAAATCTTGGAACATTGTTCATCGCCCTCCATCTCTAATGATGGCATAGGTAACAAAAGAAAAAAAGAACCACCGCTCTGGACTTTTCATCCTTCGATGGTTCCTCCGATTTTATCCCTGCACGTCCTCATCCTATCCGTATCTCAAGATTATACTAATGATCCTTAAAACCAGAACAATACACTTCTTCTATGTGACTACATTTCGCGAGTGACTTTCAGAGTCTTATATGTCATGATTGAATATCAAGGGAGGCAAGCAATCAGATGGATATTCATTATTGTTACCATGGCAAACAGGTCTGTGAACCCAGCTATTCTTGGGGGCCCGGCATCAAAGGGCAATATAAAATCATGTTTATCCATGCAGGTAGAGGCATTTACCAGATTGACGGAAAGACCTTTCATCTTCAGCAAGGTGAAGGCTTTATCGTATACGACAACCTTCTTTGTTACATGGAGGCAGACCAAACCGATCCTTGGATTTATTCATGGATTGCCTTTTCAGGCGACGGGGTTATACCTCTATTTGAGCGTGCGCACATTTCTACCCTTCATCCCATATTCAGATATTCCCCCTTGTTTTGGTCTGATGCTTACTTGGATGAATTTTCCGCCTGCGATATGAAGCACAGCACCAGTGAACTGCGTAGACAGAGCATTTTGTTCAGGTCCCTCGCCGATTGGATCGAAATGTTGGTCGCTACAAGTCAACTACTGCCCGAGGTACGGCCCAGAGACGCCTATATCCGTAAAGCGGTCGAGTTTATTCGAATGAACTATAACCAAAGAATATCCATTTCCGAGGTCGCACGCATGGTTGGGATTGACCGTGTCTATCTGTCCGTCCTTTTCAAGGAAATTCTTAATGTTTCCCCACAACAGTACTTGTTGAACCTCCGGATGGACAAAGCAGGCGATCTGTTGGACAATTCGCAACTATCCATCACGGAAGTCTCCTATTCTGTTGGCTATAGCGACCCATTGCTGTTCTCCAAAATGTTTAAAAAAGTGAAAGGGCTTTCTCCATCACACTTTCGCACCAGGCTTAAAAGAGACAGTTCAATGGGTCTTTGAAGACTCGACTAGTTTGCCCGTGTAATGATTCGTGTTATTGCTATGATATTACCAAGGGACATCCCCGATATGATGCATAATTTGGTCGATCTCTTGAAGATCCGCTGCCGAAAGCGGGTCTGCGTGTACAGCGAGCACGTTTTCCTCGATTTGACCTACGCGGCTTGCACCGATTAGCACCGAATCGACACCGCCTTCGCGTAGCGCCCATGTCAACGCCATTTGCGGCAATGTTTGACCGCGACGCTTTGCAATCGCCTCCAGGCCACGGAATTTGTTAATTCGCTCTTGAGATACGGCCTCCGGTTTCAGTGTGCGCAGGCCTGTTTTGAACTCATCTTCCAGCTTATCAATGTATTTTCCCGTCAACTGTCCGCGACCAAGCGGGCAGAAAGCCACTGTGCCGGCTCCCACTTCAGCCAGTACATCCTGTAATCCGTTCTCAATCCACCGGTTCAGCATTGAATACATAGGCTGGTGGACGAGCAGCGGTGTACCAAGGCTCTTAAGGATCGCAGCTGCTTGCTTCGTCTCCTCCGGTCCGTAATTGGACAAACCAACATACAATGCTTTACCTGTTTTCACAGCATGGGCAAGCGCTCCCATTGACTCCTCTAATGGGGTATTGCTATCTGGACGATGATGGTAGAAGACATCGACATAGTCGAGTCCCATCCGCTGAAGGCTACGGTCCAGGCTTGCAAGCAGGTTTTTTCTCGATCCCCACTCACCGTACGGGCCAGGCCACATATAGTAGCCAGCTTTAGTCGAAATAAAAAGCTCATCCCGATAAGATGCAAGATCCTTTTTTAGAACGCTCCCAAAGGTCTCCTCGGCCGATCCGGGAGGCGGTCCGTAATTGTTTGCCAAGTCAAAGTGCGAGACACCAAGATCAAAGGCACGTAATATCATTGCACGACTATCCTCAAACGGTTTGTCCCCGCCGAAATTCTGCCACAAGCCCAGCGAAACAGCCGGGAGCTTGACGCCGCTCCGTCCAATCCGCCGATATTTCATTTGTTCGTACCGATTCTCTTGTGCGATATAAGTCATCTGATTTCATCCTTTCTAAAATACTAACCTCCGGCGTGCCCATTTCTTATACTTCATTACACGCCTCCGTACAGACATGTCATAAGGTTGAGGACCTAACCATAGGCAGTTCAAGTATATCTAACAATTCTTATGTATTGAATGTCACGGTGATAAAAGTGCATGGCATAATGTTATGAGATAATAGGACAGCTACTCAAAAGAAGCCAAGAGCGAATGATGTGCTCTTGGCTTGCTTGATGAGGGTACGAACTGTTCTCCTATCAGTTGTCTTTCAAAATTTAGATTATATGTCTCCGCAGCTGTAACCTTGTATTTCCCAGCTACAAAACACGGGTACTTCTTAAAGACCTATCAGGTATGAGATCATGTATTGGCACAATCGATAATGTGTTAAAGCTCTTGTCATTTGGTTTGGACAAGAGCTTTGTCGTACGTCTCTACTCTTTAATTTAGTCACTGTTTTATTGAATCATTCAACTGTCACTTTCCTCATTCCCCTACCATTTGCAAATAACTTGGTTGAAAAGATAACCTCACAAGATGGAGGTAAAGTCCTTTAACTTGGGAAATTTAAAAATGCGTTATTGAAGGGTCACATTGTCCACGTAAACGGCTGACTTACCGCCGCTGTTCGCTGAGGCGAGAAATTGTACGCCAATTTCCCTAACATCATCAAGATTGGGTACAGATGTAAGATTTAACGACAGTGTCGTACCTCCAGAAGAATTAATCTTGACGACTTGACCTGCATTCCAAGCCCAATCTGAGCCCGACTTGACATAGATTTTAGCGTAGATTCCGTCACCTGCGGAGTCCCAAGATGCATGCTTGACGGTCGCATTTAATGCTGCCTTACCACTAAGGTTGCGTTTTTGCGAGAGAAGCAGGTAGTGCTGGGAATTCGCAGACGTGTTGATATCCGCTTTAAGAGAATTACTGCCCTTGGATGACCACTCGTTCACGCTCCATGGACCATCAGCTATATTCGAACCAGTCCAGCCCTGCGTATTACCCTCGAAGTCATATAATGTGTTCGTGCTACTGCCACCGCAAGCCGTATTCTGCCGCCATTCGGCATACGGAGCGTGCCCGGCTAGAATGCTTTTCAGATAGTTACCGCCTGCTGTGAGACTCCCGTTCGTATTGAAAATACTGGCGCCTTCTGCCTTGTCATTGATCGCCCAGTTGGCCCATGACAGGTTATTCTGGTTCATCCAATCGAGCCATTGATTCGTGGAATCGTAATTAATGCCACCATCGCCATCCGCGTTAACAAAGCCCATCTCGGTAACAAACAGCGGAATACCCTTGCTCATTGCATAGTTGGCTTTGTCCCGCAGTGACTGAAAATGTGACCCAGCGTAAAAGTGCAATGTATAGGCGATATTGCCGGAAGAAGTAATGGGATCGTTCGCTGCCTGGTCCACATTCTGAGACCAGAATGGCGTGCCAACGACAATCAGATTATCGGAATGTTGACGAATGGCCGGAATAACTTGCTCGGCGTAACTTTTGATCGTCCCCCACGAGACTTGCGTAGGTTCGTTATAAATCTCGAAAATAACGTTATCATAGCTTCCGTATTCCTGAGCCATCCGGCTGAAGAAACTTTTGGCGGCATTGACATTGTTGTGCGCATCATGTGAATGCCAATCGATAATGACATAGATCCCCTTTGCAATTGCAGCATTGACCACCTCACGAACTTCGGATTCGTCGGCCGTGTTATACGGATTTCCGCTGGGGTCCACACCATATGCCGCTCTTACGATCTCCACCTGAAATTCATCCACCATCCGATTCACTGTGGCCGTATTCCAAAATGGACCGGACCAGTTACTCCAAAAAAGGCTCGACCCTTTGACCATCATAGGTCGATTCGTTTTGGAGCCGTTAATCTTGTTACCGCTTGCTTTCATTTCACCGAAATAGCTTACAGGGTTTGCGCAGGCAGCTGCAGAGACAGGCTTTGCAGGTATGGCTGCTTGAAGAAGCAGCGTTAATAAACTGAACAGAAGGGTCATGATTAACGGCTTGGCGAATGAATTGCTCGAAATTTTCATATTCTCTTCTCCTTTAATATGGAATAGACACACGAAAATTTTTCGAAAACGTTTTAGTTTTTAGAAACAACTTACTAGTTATGCGCTTTTCATAAAAGAATAATTTGTTGATTCTAAAGAAAAAAAATGAAATTTGATAAGTGGAAATTAAGTTTTACATCCTTAAATTTCCGAAAACGTTTTCGATAAATTCGAAGATGTAATTAATCCCTCATGTTAAAAAGATTCAATTGATTCATACCTTCATGCTTGCTCATATTTTACAGATAAAGCCCTTTGTCTCCCTGGTCATCACCTTCTTTCCAGATCATATCTATTCCAGCTTCCTCCCTCTGATGCAATACAAAGACTCTCCTTTATGCTTTAAGCTCGGGAATGAAACAAGAACGAACAAAAAGAATGTTTATTCTAAAGCAGAAAATATAAAGCGCTTACATCATAATTAAAATACAATTTGTTTTTGAATTTGTCAATTCTTAAAAATAATGATTAACATAATCTCACAGAGAAGCCGATGCTAACTCCAACAGAAAAAAGGAAAATACTTGCCGTTATCCTTGCTAATCCTTATATCGCCCTGTCGAGTCTCGTATAACGAGATCTGCCGGGACAATCTCCGTTGGCGGTGAATAATCGGGATTTTCAATCATTCGGATGAGATGTTCTCCTGCTTTCATCCCCATTAGAGTGATGTTCTGATTGATCGTCGTAAGCTTAGGCATGGACAGCTCCGCATAGAATGTATTGTCAAACCCAACGACGGAAATGTGATCAGGAACTCGCATTCCGATTTCGCGGATTGCTTCGATCGCACCAGTCGCCATATAGTCGGAAGAGCAAATCACACCGGACGGTGCTTCTGAAAGCTGTAACAGGCGCTTCATCGCCCTATATCCACCTTCAATGCTGTAATCCTCCACCTCTACGTATTTGGCGTAGTAGGAAAGATCATTTGAGCGCAACCCTTCCTGATATCCGGAAAATCTCGTTTGACCGACCAGACATCCCATATCCCCGGAAATAAAGGCTATACGTTTATGTCCAAGTTCCACCAAATGCTGAACACCTAAGTAGGCACCTCTGCGATTGTCAGCTGTCACATATCCGGTTCTAGGTCCCAGCAGATCGGTATCGATCATCATCGTCGGCATCTCAGCCTGAAGCAGATCCAAAAAATTCTGATTGGTTCGGTCAACCCCAAACATGATAACCCCGTCTACATTGCGACTGATGCAATGCTTAGTAAAGGTATAATCAGGGTTGCTCAGATTTGGTGATAGAAAGAGCAGATCATAGCCGCTATCTTCAAGGGATTTTCTTAATCCATCAAGGAGTTCTGAAATAAAAGGATTCGTGAAAAAATCCAGCAGGAACATCCCGACCGTCCAGGAACGCTTCTTCACGAGGCTTCGAGCAACGACATTCGGCTGATAGTTCAGCAGCTCAATCGCCTTGTTCACTTTATTCCTCGTTTTACTGCTGACATCAGTATAATTGTTGATCACTTTGGATACCGTCGCAACCGATACCCCTGCTTGCTTAGCCACCTCATGAATAGATGCCAGTAGACTCACCCCAAACCAAAATAAACGAATTACAGACTCAGTACATAAACAATTCAATTTTATTATACGCGATGCTCAGCCTTATGGGAAACGTTCAGTAATATCGTTAAAACAAAAAAAGCCGCCAAATGGGCGACTTTCAAGTGTGTATGTTTTTGGCTGCTTTTTCTTCCGATTCTAGTTGATTTCCAAATAATCAATGTATGCATCCCATGTTCCGTTATCAGCTGTTATAACGAGCTCAATCTCTTGATTTCCGGTTCCATGATTGATATTGGCCAGGGTATAGACAGCAGGATTGCTCCCGCCGAAGTAAAAAGTCCCCCTCGTCTGTCCACCGATTTTCAAGTCGACTCTCGCCATATTAGAGTTATTCGAAGCACCACGGAGTGAAAAATTATGGGTGCCGCTTGCAAAAAACTGCGTGTATTTCACCAAGTCATTGTTGGAGTATAAAGCGATCCCGTTGAACGGCGTGCTGATATTTTCCGTGTACTGACCACCCTTGGTCATACTTTCGGCTTCCACTTTCGTGCCTGTGCTCGGAGGAGTTGTAGTGCTGTCAGGCGCCACTGCACGACCGGTGCTCGGCGAGATCTTGCCAGCACATAAGCTACGGTTCTTGAGATTTTGTGCAATCTGTGGAATCGCTTGGAGCGTTGTCTGGTACTGGTCATGCATCAGGATTACGTCGCCATTTTGCAACCTACCTGCGGCGGCTACGATTTGGGCGGTAGTAGCACCGTTCCAATCCTGGGAATCCACGTTCCACAGCACTTCAGTAAGATTGTTTTGGCTTTCGATGGACTTCAAAGTCGCGTTGGTGGCACCATACGGCGGACGGAACAGCTGTGGTGCAGTTCCGGTAATCGACTGTATCGCCTGCTGGGTCCGTGTGATTTCCGACGACATTTGCGAGTTATTCAACGTAGTCATATCTGAATGCGTATAGGAGTGGTTGCCGACCCACATGCCTGCGGCTGCTTGGTCGCGAACCAGAGATGGGTTATTCTGCGCGTTCTGCCCGATGTTGAACATCGTGGCACGCAAGCCGGCCTGTTTTAGCGCAGCAAGCAGTTTTGTTGTGTTACTGTTATTTGGCCCATCGTCGAACGTTAGACCTACGTAACCATTCGCGCAACTGGTATCGGCAGCACTGGCGACAGGCATCATCGGCACGGAAAACAACGTACCAATGAGCATTAGAGCCATTGTCCCTTTTACTAGCTTTGCTCTGAACATAAATACTACCTCCTCTTAAAAAATACTCCAAGATTTTGATTGAAAGGTGCTCCATTTGCATTTCCCTGCTCTGTCACGTATTAAACTGCTAAAAATAATTTCATATCTCCTTTAATGTAAACGTTTACGAATAATATTGTATCACCGAATTCTTCCTACTTAACCTATAAAGATTTAACCTTATGCTGTAAAAACTTTAGTTTGTGATGTCTGAAACTTGTGAGAAGTGCGTAGTCCTGAACAGCGGACTTTCTGGAACAAAAAAAGCTGACACTCATTAATGTCAGCTCTGTAGAAATTCTTATTTACTTATTGATGATTCAAGGAAGCTTGTTCTCCCTTGAATACAATCAGGAAAATGACACCACATGTAATTATCGCGGCTAAAAGCAGTAACGTCAAATTGCTGTACAGATACACTGCAGCGTCAGTAACGATTGGGAGCATAGGAAAGTTGAACCTAAGCTGTGTTAGCAGTCCGCCTACAACTGCGATCCCGATCCCTTCTGCCAAAAAACAGGAAAAATTTAAAAAACCCATACCTGAGCCTGATTCATCAGCACTTAACGAGTCTGCGACAATGGTTGAGATGACCGTTTTGACAAAGGATAGTCCACCAAAAATCAAAACCAATGCTCCTGAGATGATCCAGATGCTACGATCCGCGAAAAGTGAAACGATCAAAAGTCCTGTACTAAGAAGCAATAGCCCTGCAACCATAACAAAACGAGCTCCCTGCCCATCGACCAAAGAACCACCAACGATCCCGAAAAGAATCACGCTAATCGTTCCTGGAAACAGCACACCGCCCCCGATAAGGCTTGTTGACATCTGGTGTACTTCTCTCATCATGTAAGGGATCATAGACATAAATCCTGCAACGGTCCCTAGAAGTACTCCCCCTACAAATACGCCCACGATAAACCTTCTCTTTTTGAACAAAGCAGGATCCACAAAAGGTTCCTTAGCTCTTCGAATTCTCAGCACAAATCCTATAAAGAGAATGATACTGGTGATCAAATACCACCACTCATAATGTGTTGTAAATAAAGTGAACGCAACCATTCCAAGAACAAAGAACAGGCCTCCCAGAAAATCAAACCCACCTTTTTTCACAGGTTCGTCGGGCAGCGTTCGTAAGAAAAACGGTAGTGTGATTAGCGTCATCATCGGTAGGAAAAACAGATAGGACCAATGCACATAGTCCGCAATCCAGCCTCCAAGTATAGGACCAAAACCCTCCCCCAGTGCAACGGTCGATCCGATCATTCCAAAAGCCTTTCCTTGATGCTGTTTTTCAATGCTTTTGGCAACGATGACCATAATGAGTCCAGGGACAGCAGAAGCACCTGCTCCTTGGATAAATCGCGCGGCAAGCAAAATCGGGAACCAGGCATGAAAAAGCAAGCCGATTAGCGATCCCCCGCCGTATATCATCATACTGATGAGTACTAGTTTTTTTACGCCGTAAATGTCCGATATTTTTCCGTAAACGGCAGTCCCTACAGCAAAAGAAAGAATGAAGCTGGTATTGACGTAATTTGCGGCGGATGGCTCAATTCCAAATTGAGCGGCAATGTCGGGCAAAGATACGTTAAACACAGTTTCATTTAATACACTGAAAAATGCAAGCACGCACAGCCAAATCAAAGATTTAGGTATGCGTTCCTCCATTGATTTTTCCATCATGCAAACCCCTTAAGAGTACCAGGGATCACGCAGTTTATAGGGCCAGTAATGCGTTATCCCCTTTTATTTGTGCCCTTCTTTTCACTATGTACTTCATTCTAACGCCTCCACAAAATAAAAGTAAAAATCTGTTTAATTGCAATTTACCTAACCATATTATCACTAAAATAATAAAAATATCATCTGTTATTTTTGATGATAATCATTTCATGACGAGGTAAAACAAAAACGGTTAGTTCCTTCTCGTTGGATTACAATGTTTAGCCTCTGCGCTATCTTATTAACGCAATCTCCTACTTATTTATGTTCAATGGTAGATCATCAAAACATATATGGAATTAGTTTGTTTTATTAGAAATAATATCAAAATATTTCACAACTATCTCGCGGAATTCCTGAGCAGCCCGCGAAATATACCGATTCCTATTCCATAATAAAGCAATCTCCCGTATCAATTCGTGATTCTCTACCTGGAGGTATTTGAGATGTTCCTGCGAATTTCGTGCCGTGCTCGGTATGAAAGCTATGCCAATTTCGGCTTCCACAAGAGTACTTAACCTTGCAGGTTCATCCCCCTCATACACATATTTAGGCACAAATCCTTCCGACATGCATACAGAGTCCACCAAATCACGAGTACCATAGCCTCTCTTTACGCCGACAAACCATTCTTCCCTTAGCTCTGTCAAGGATACACTATTTCGATCCGCAAGCCGATGCCCCTTTGGAACAGCTACAAGAATGGGGTCGATACATACGATTTTACATTCGATGTCATTCCCTTCAACAGGAGGTGAAGACAAGCAAAAATCAACTTCTCCTCTATGAAGAAGTGTAACCATTTCCTGTGTGGTTAGCATTTGTACATGAAATTGAATATTGGGCCGTTTTCTCCGAAACTCTCGAAGAATACCTGGCAATGTGCTTGCGGTGGTCACTGCCAATTCGAGAGCTCCGTGTTCTGGGCTGGATAAGTCGCTAAGCTCCTGCTTCCCCTGTTCTAATTCAAATAAAGCTCTTTCTGCGCGGTAAAGGAATCTGCTTCCAAACTCATTTAATCGCAGTTTTCTCCCTGTTCGATCGAATAAAGGGACTCCCAGATCTTCCTCCAAGCGTTGAATCGTTTTGCTGAGCGACGATTGAGTAACGTGCAGACTTCGTGCAGCTTCGGTTACATGTTCCAAACGAGCTACCGTGAGAAAATATTGCAGTTGAAGAAGTTCCATTTTGCATCCCCCATTCATTCCCTTAAATCAATGAGATTATATCATCAAATGCATTGGAATAAATAATCGATTTCAAGTACGATGACATTAATTCGCTATGGGGGGGCCAGAAATGAGTGTTCGCAGCTGGTGGTTAATGATTTCAGTTGGTCTAGGGATATTATTGAACCCATTAAATTCTTCGATGGTTTCTGTTGCGATTCCAAGTCTGCAAAATGTGTTCCAACTTGACTTTACAGGTGTTTCCTGGATTATTTTTTCTTTCTACATTGCAAGTAGCATAGCTCAACCTATCATGGGAAAGGCCAGCGATTTATTCGGCCGTAGGAAGATGTTTCTTATTGGCCTTGTTGTTGCCTTCATTGCATCATTATTAGCTCCGTTGTCACCGACCTTTGGATGGCTCATCGTGTTCCGCATTGTACAATCCATCGGAACAAGCATGATGGTGGGGGTTGGAATGGCCATTGTTCGAATTCATATTACAGAGAAACAAGCGACTGCGCTGTCTGTTTTGTCCATTTTCCTATCAGGAGCGGCAGCAATTGGACCCTTTATTGGCGGGGTTTTGGTTCATTGGTTGAATTGGCCTGCCATCTTTTTCATCAATATTCCGTTTGTGGTAGCCAGCTTTCTGTTGGCTTGGAGGAATATTCCTAAGGACGAATCACCAACTTCCGTTGCACGCAACATGTCCTTTCGTGAATGGTTTGATTTAATTGATGTAAGAGGGATCCTGCTCTTCACATTAGGGCTGGTTGCCCTGCTCGTTGGATTACTCTCGGCAAAATCATCTGGGCATATCTCGTTAGACAACGTCATTGTCGGGTCAATAGGCCTCGTTGCGCTGGGGGCATTCGTACGATATGAGTTAAAAGCGACGTCACCCTTTATTCCTTTACGCACGTTCGCCAAATATCCTGCGTTGACTTGGGTTAATGTCGAATTCATGCTCGTTAACGTACTCTATTACTCGCTTTTTTTCGGGCTTCCGTCCTACTTGCAAGTGGTGAGGCATGTAAGCGAGTTCCAAACAGGGATTCTCATGCTAAGCTTAGGCTTGTGCTCGCTAGCTGCTTCTCCAATAGCAGGACGATGGATTGATAAATCAGGACCCAGACCGGCATTACTGGTATCCGCAATCCTGATGACATTGGGATCTGTGTGGCTTGTAACATTAAATCCAACTTCTCCGGTGATCAGCGTGTGTTTGGCTTTGGCTGCATTCGGTATTAGCAACGGACTGAACAATGTAGGTATGCAAGCAGCCTTGTTCCAAAGTTCTCCAAAAGAAATAATCGGTGTAGCATCGGGATTATTTAATACATCAAGATATCTGGGAACCATTTTCTCTTCATTGTTGATAGGTATCGTAATGGGAGGTAAGTTCAGCTTCGAGGGATTTCAAGTGCTTGGGATTGTCCTTACGGTAATTGCATTGACTTTGGTATTCATGAGTCGACGACGCCGGGAGTCAGGATCATTGCCAGAGTCATAGGTTCACCGTTTCTTCAAATAAACCCTTCTACTCTTTATTTAACGTTAATTTTTTAACGAAATAGAAAGGAGTTTAGTTAAAAAACAGCCGAGCGATCGGCTGTTTTTGGTAGCGATTGGTAGCTGACAATAATTCCAGTTCACAGCCCTAATCCAGCTCTCAAATCCCTTTATGCAAAGGTAAATTAGCTTGTCTCATCAGGACAGTCATTTGCGCTCGATGGTGTGCTTGATGCACTACGGTAAAACGCAGCGAAGCCGTGTTCGCAGTAAAAGTATTAAAAAATAGTTGGCACCATTCCCCCATCTATACGGATTGGAGAGCCCTTAAATGCGGCTGCATAAGGACTACATACAAATGTAGCTAGTCTACCTATTTCTATAGGTCTAATAAATCGCTGTATTTCAGATTGAGGCAGGTTTGCAGCCATAAATTGTTTCTCTTTTTCTAAAAAAGTCATATCTTCATTGGCGTAAATACCCTCAATAATTTGGTGTACATTTTCAGAGAGCGTTGGTCCTGGCATAATTGTATTGACTGTAACTTCTGCTCCTATTGTTAGCTTAGATAAGCTTTTTGACAGTGATAACAGCATTGATTTTGTCATACAATATTGTGGCATTTGCCCTGAAGGCATGATTGCTTCTTCACTCGCAATAAAAATAATACGGCCATAATTGTTTTTCAACATTTTAGGTAAATAAAATTTAGATAATCCGTTTGCAGCAAGAACATTAGTACGGAAATATTTTTCCCATACTTCATCGTCAACGTCTTCATACTGCATAATTTCATAAATCCCCATATTATTCACTAAAATATCGATATTGGAGTGTTTTTCAAACAAAACCTCCCTTTGCTTCTGATCCACAATATCGGCTGTAGCATTTTGAGGACAGGTCATTGGAAAATTTGCTTTTATTTCATTTACAGTTTGTTCTACCTCTTCATTATTCCGTCCATTAATAAGTACATTCACACCTTCTTTGGCAAGCTCAATGGCTATTGCTTTACCTATACCTTTCGTAGACCCTGTAACTAAAGCTGTTTTATTGTTTAATCCCATATCCATACTACTTTTCTTCCTTTCATTCGTTTATCATGCAAGCAAACTCGTAGTTTAAACAACCTTAAGCTCTGGTATCTGATTATATTACCTTGGGCAGCAATGCTCAGTAACTAGCATATTGCGCCAAAGATCTTGTTTAACACGCCAGATGGATATGGTCGGTAATTACAAGCTCTCTGTGAATGAATGAGTTGGGAAACTATAACAGATAGTCGATCTTCCTAGCAGTTATTTTGATATCGAGTTGGTATCTAAATGTGCAGTGCGCCAATTTGAAGGAGTATTCCCTTCCCAAAGACGAAAAGCGCGGTAAAATGAGTTCTGGTCTTCATATCCAATCAAAAAGGCCACTTCTTTTATATCAAGCAAGGGATCTGCCAAGTATTCTAGTGCCTGCTCATGTCTAGCTTGTGTTAACAGTTGCTTAAAGCTTGTATTGTCGTCAGTAAGCCGGCGCTGCAAGGTACGATCGCTCATTCTAAGCTCCTTCGCCACAGCCTGAATATCGGGGCGCCCTCCGGTGAGGCTACGTTTTATAATCCATTTGACCGTCTCAGTGATTGAGCGGCTGCACTGTTCATCCAGCGATCGGTCCAGAGCGGGTGTGAGAATCTCTAACAACTCTTGGTTATATGAGACAAAAGTCCGGTCCAGATCTCTTCGATACAACGTCAATCGATTACATTTTGCACCAACTCGAACACTACACCCAAAATAAGCTTCAAGAGCCTGTACATCGCCCATGGATTGCGAAAATTCTACGAGCTGCGCTGTCAGAGGTTGACCCGTGCCTCGGCGCCCAAGCTCCAGAAGACATGCAAGTGTAATCCCCGTCAGCATCGCTGGACCGGACTGTTCGGTATATTGCCATTCCAGTTCGATTGTGCAGTGCTCCCCCTCCTCGATGACACGTAAGGTTTCGGGAGGACATAGTTGTTTGTACCGAGCCATTCGGTTTAGAGCGTCGCGGTAGTCACGAGCGTGGTAAGTCGCCAAGACGGTCGGTGGGTACTTCGCTGTTTCAAAGACAGTTGCAAGCTTGACGATTCCTTTCGCAGTGTCACCAATGAGATCGGAATATGCCTGCCAGATCGCGAAATATTGTACGCTTGTGACTACGGGCTCATGAATAATGGTGAGCGGCAGTCTTGCTTTACAAGCTACGTCGTGAGCGGAAATTCCTAATTGATATAAACTTGTCCAAAATCCTGGTGGAATTTTAATATGGTCAAAAGTATAAGACTCCTTCATACATACAGACCTCCTTTATTTACTTCCATTTTACTTGCTAATTGCCCGAATCATATTACACATAAGAATACTCATAAGTCCATTAAGGAGTTTGAATTAACGAATGAAAGAAAGAATTAATTTGGGGAATCCGGTAAGGAATTATTGGAAACCATCTTTCTTCTTCAATCTCTGATCATTCCAGTATAATGAATTTTGTTAATATATGCTTACTGAAGGTTAGACCACCATAAATAAAAAAGCAACCGGCATGCCGGTTGCTTTGGAGTCACTTCTACTTCCAAGTTTATTTTCAAGAACACATGGGTGTATCATCGTGTATGTTAAATTACTGTGTTAATATCAAAAACCTGTAGTATACTGTTTCGGGATTGATGTTTCTTTTTTCAAGTTTGTTGCGGCCTCAAGAGCCCAATAAGGGTTTCTTAGCATTCCTCTCCCAACAGCTACAAGATCTGCATCCTCATTTCCTACTACAGCATTAGCCAGGATTGGATCATCGAGTCTTCCGACTGCAATGACAGGAACTTCGAGTGCTTGTCTGATTTCTCGAGCAAGTGACACCTGATATGCTGCGTGACTGCCTGGTCTACCCCACGCAGCGATAGGTCCTTCTCCGCCTGAAGAAATATCAAAAATATCTGCCCCTGCTTGCTGATATTCTTTGGCAAAAGAAATGCTTTCTTGAATACCATATCCACCTTCTACGTATTCTTTTGCGGAAATACGCATGATAAGCGGCATGTCTTTTGGCATTTCCGCCTTGGCTGCCTGAATAATTTCCCGACCAAATCTTGTGAGATCCTTCCCGTATTCATCATCTCTTTGGTTGGTAAGTGGAGAGTGAAATTGATGGATTAAGTACCCGTGAGCTCCATGTATTTCAATGGCATCAAATCCGGCCTTCACAGCACGTGCTACAGCACCGCGGAACTTCTCCACCATTTCTTTAACTTCTGGTGTTGAAAGAGCTCTAGGTAATTTAGATTTCTCATCAAATGGAATTGCAGATGGAGCAACAGGCACTTCAGCATCCTCTGCTTTACGACCAGCATGAGCAATTTGAATACCTACTTTTGCTCCATAACTATGGCAAGCATCTACAATTCTTTTCAACGCAGGAATCTGCTCATCAGACCACAACCCTAGGTCAAAGTCAGAAATGCGTCCATCCGGTTCTACATCAGTCATTTCAACTATAATGAATCCAGTTCCACCTATTGCACGACTTACGTAGTGCATGAAATGCCAATCGGTAGCTATACCATCTTTCTTGTCAACAGAATATTGACACATTGGAGGCATGAGGACCCGGTTCTTTAATTCCAAGCCTTTAAATTTATAAGGACTAAATAAATCTTTCATTAAGAAAGACCCCTTTCTAGGTTTTATAGCAGGCATTATTGAATGTATGCACATGCATATAATATAGCATGCATTTTTATGTTGTCAACTATCTGTTTAAACGATGCGTTTACACAAATAAAGGCCTAGAGATTGTATTCTCTAGACCCGGAGTTAAATTTGCTCTAGTCAAGCACTAACTTTCGTATCAAGCTTTAATATTGTATGAAAGAATTAAATTTTTTCAATGAATGATTGTAATTTTGGTTTCAACTCATCTTTTAAGAGAGCTGACTTCAAAACTTGGTTGAAGGTTTCGAGCGCTCTGTCAAATTTCTTTTCGCCAAAATCAGTCATGCTTGTATAGATTCCCCTACGATCATCTTCACATATATGTCTTTGCAAAGCTCCGCAGCTTTTAGCTTCCATTCTGACTACAAGCCTAGATAGTGCACTTTGACTTAATCCAACCATCTCTTGTAACTGCTGCAATCTCAATTTCTTTTCTTCCGTTTGAGATAAGAAATACAGAACCAAAAATTCATTTAAGGATAGACTATAATTTTCTTGAAGTGCACGTTCCACTTCGTCGTTTATATTCGATTGGAGTTTAGTAAGGGACAGCCAAACATTTAAAAGTTCAGTATCAGTGTTGTTTTGCATTTCGACTCACCCGTTCTATTCTAAAGTATAAATAACACATATTATTAGAGTCATTATAGGGAATAATTCATTCTATCAGGGTTACCTGAAATGGTCAAAACCTCAGAACGGATAGAGGTTATAAACAGAAATCATGTCACACGGGTAAACTCATGATAACAAGTATTAATTTAATCGCATTTTGACAAAATATAGACGACAAAAGCCGTAAGTCCCCAGTGTTATTGGAGACTTACGGCTCTTTTAGGTTGCCCCAAGGCCATTTGACAGCTTTGGGGCAGTTGAACTTGGGGCTTATTGCTAATACAGAAGGTAAAAAATTATTATTAGGTCAACATTATTCCGTTATTAGCTGTCACTGAAAAATTTTTGATTTCTGTTTCCAATATACCTTTGATAGACTCGGGATTTTCTTCAAAAGGGAGTTCAAGTGATATTTGCAGTATGTTCTCAAAATGCTGAACAGTAAAGAAAATGATTGAATCCCGATCAATGTCCCTCTCTTCCGGCTCGATATTCTTAAACAACTGATATTTATCCGATGCTTCACCAAGGTAGTTGAACACAATAGGCAGTTTATTAAGGCTTTGCTTCAGATACTGGTTGGATTGCGGGTACAACGATGTTGTTTCATCATTGTATATGAGATTTAGAAAATTAAGGTTATGGGACACGGCTAACTGCATCGTTTTCCTGATCTCATCTCCCTGTTCATCTGCAGCTGTAAGCAGTATCGGGATTTGGTCTATAAATTCACCAATAATATCAAAATACTGCTTGTCCTCATAGGTGCGACCATAATTGGTGAGAAAAATAGGAACCTCGTCCACTTGCAAATATCTGCGGAAGAAGCGATTAGCTAGTTGTATAGCTAAGTCCCACATGTGTCCGACCTCGCCAGAATCATTCCAATTTTCAAGTTCAATTGTCACATCTGTGCCCGTTGTGTAGCTGCGTTCATTGACTGCAAAGACTACAGCATCCGAAGCAGCAGCAAAATCGGACAATCCGAAGTTGTCGACGATTTGTTGATCGTTCAAGCTCTGAGGTCCTTTACGAACCTGACTCACATAATCTACATAGCTCTCCGTCAGCTGTTCCTCTACAGTGCTCATATCATCATATGCGCGGTACAACTCGCTTTTGACGACTTCTCCGCTCATCCCGTCATAAATGAGATGTGAGCAAGGAAGCAGTAGCAAATGATCCCGTAAATTGAGACGAACAAGCGCAACTCGATATAACAAGTTCCCTGAAGTCTCATATGGTTTCATATAGAATGCAGGCAACAGATGTGAGAGTATACGATTTTGCATCTCTGCATCGTAACTGGATAGATCCACCATTGGAATGTCCATGTGCTCCTTCATAGACAACATCTCCCACTCCCATCCAGCATCCGTTTGGATCAATACACTCCTAAAGAGCTCATGACGCTCTATCAGGCGCCGCATAATTGCAGATAACCGATCGACATCCAACAGGTAACTGTCAAAAGGAATGACACCCCCTGAGGATTGCGGATGCTCTAAATGATAATGCTGAGCTGGGGCAAGCGCATATCGCTGTAAAGGTTCACCTGCCAGTATCGTCCTGTTCCATTGTTCATTCATCCGCAACAGATATTCCAGCCATTCGTCAGCCTGCCGCTTCACTGCTGCATCGTTAACCATCATCGTATCCGCGAGTAGCTTCTCGCACCCTGGTATCTGAGCAGCTTCTTCAACAGGAAGCAAGTGATGTGGATGAAGATCAGGATGAAGACGTGACAAAATGAATTTCTTTAACTCCTCTGAATGTGCAGAATCAAAAGGTTCTATGTGCAAAATGAATTGATCTTTCCCTTCAACAGTTATTGATTGGAAATAGGCCTGTACGTTGTAAGTCTCTTCGATGATGCCGATTGCTTCGGCAATATCACGCGTCAGCATATTGGGTGTCGAAGTATCTGATCGCGTATAATCTGACATTTGGCGAATGGTTTGATATTGGAATACCTGATTAATCCCTATTTCAAAACCAATAGCCCGAGCCTGTGAAACCATTTGAATGGCTTTTAGGGAGTGTCCGCCTAAATCAAAATAGTTGTCATCAATGCCGATTATACTGACACCCAGATTTTGTTTCCAAATTTCCACCATCTGTTGTTCCATATCGTTTCGCGGGGCTGCATAATCAACACCTGACTGAATTTCTCCGTCCGGCGATGGGAGCGATTTACGATCGATTTTTCCATTAGTGGTCAACGGCATCCGTTCCAATTGGACAAAATAACTTGGCATCATATACATCGGGAGATTGGGAATCAATGCTGCTTTGAGCTCCTGAATGGTCAGATTTATATCAGCCACAAAATAAGCACATAAATCTTTTGATCCTGCCTCATTCTCTCGAGCAATGACCACTGCTTTACGGACCGCAGGCACATTCATTATTTGCGCTTCCACTTCTCCAAGCTCAATCCGGTAACCCCGGATTTTCACCTGATGATCCATCCTGCCAAGGTATTCAATATTGCCGTCTTCCATCCACCGCGCCAAATCTCCTGTGCGATACATACGTTTTCCGGGTTTGAAAGGGTCTGATATAAATTTTTCATCTGTCAGTTCACGATTTCCCATATAACCGCGTCCTACCCCGTCACCACCGATGTAGAGTTCGCCTGCAATTCCTATCGGAACCAACTTCCGATTCATGTCCATAATATATACATGCTGATTAGCCATTGGCTTGCCAATTGGTATTGTATGTGGCCAAGCTGTCATCGTTTTTTCGTCTATGTCGTACGCAGTTGCGTCTACGCAGCACTCGGTAGGACCATAAACATTAGTTATTTGCGGGCGATATCCGGGACGGTTGCTTAAAAATGTTTTAACGAGATGACCGGGCAACGCCTCTGCTCCAAAAATAAAATGCTGTACATTTAAATCTGCAACAGAGTCTTTCATTTCCGTCAACATATGCATGTGTGCTGGAGTGCCATCTGTGAAATCAATCCGTTGGGATCTGAAATAATCAGCCAAACGATGTCCGCTAGTGCTAATTTCTCTCGGCACCACATAAAGCGTATGTCCGAGAAGCAGACAAGGGAAAATTTGTTTTACTGATGCATCAAATACATAGGGCGATAGCCATGCCATCCGCATGGTCGATTTGTATTTATTATATACTTGTTGTGCAAAAGCAGCTGTCATATTAACGACATTAGAGTGTTGAATCATCACTCCTTTGGGCTTACCCGTCGTACCGGAGGTATACATCACATAAGCCAAATGATCAGGGCCGCATACTCCAGCCAGGTTGGAACGCTTCACTGCGAATAATTTGTGGTTGTCAGGAGAAATGACCTGCACATCCGACGGTACTCGCACAGCCATTTCCGGCTTGGCAATCACATACTTTATATGGCTGTCCTGTAACATGTAAAGTATGCGTTCCTCTGGGAACTCAGGGTCGATAGGTACATATCCCCCACCGGCTTTTAAAATACCGAAAATGCCTACAATCATCTCGATAGAACGTTCCATGATCATCCCGACCAAATGATCCGCCTGAATTCCTTCCGCTCTTAGCACGCGTGCCAGTTGGTTGGCACGTGCATTTAATTCGCAATATGTGATCTGGCTGTCTCCAAAAACCACAGCCACCTGATCTGGGGTCTTCTCTACCTGTTCCTCAAATAATTGCTGAATGTTTTTTTCACACGGATATTCTACTGTCGTATTTCCCCAGACATTCAATATCCTTTCGATTTCCTGTGTTGTAATGATCTCGATTTCAGAAAGCCTAGTCCGTGGGTCTTTTACAATAGCTTTGACTAACTGAATGAAATGATCGGACATTCTTTCTATCGTGCTTCTCTTGTACAGGCTATCGGCATATGTGAAGCTGAAAGCCAGTCCCTCAGAGCTCTCTACGGCTGTAAGCGTCAAATCGAATTTAGCCATATTCTGTTCGCCTGGGCATGGGGTAACCTGCAAGCCTTGGAATTCTGTCATACCAGAGTCCATATTATCAAGCTCAAATAGAGTATCGAACAACGGATTTCGGCTCAGGTCCCTCTGCACATTCAACTTCTCCACCAGCAATTCAAACGGATAATCCTGATGCTCAAAAGCATCAAGCACCTGTCCCTTTACTTCCTGAACATATTCGTAGAATGACCTGTTCCCTTCGGGAAAGCTCCGCAATGCAAGTGTATTGACAAACATCCCAATGATCGGCTGCAAATCATGATGCTGTCTACCTGAAATAGGTGTTCCAACAACAATATCCTCCTGACCACTGTACTTGAACAATAGGGTTTTGTATGCCGCGAGCAATACCATGAATAAGGTAGCTCCCGACTGTAAACTGATTTGCTTCAACCCCCTTACGTCCTGCGGTGAGATTGCAAAGGAAACGGTGCTGCCCGAAGCACTGCGTGTTGCAGGTCTGTCAAAGTCGGCTGGGATATTTAAAATCGGAATATCGCCGCTCATTTGCTTCATCCAGTACGATTCTTGTTGATCCATCCTAGAGCTACCCGTATCCTCCTGCTGCCATACCGCATAATCCTTGTATTGAATTCGCAATGCTGGCAGTGCCTTTTCTTCATACAGTGCAGACAGCTCGTTCAATAAAATCCCCATGGATACACCATCCGAAATCACATGGTGCATGTCAAACATAAGCCAATGACGCTGAGGAGATTCTTGCAACAGAGCAGCCCGAAGTAGTGGCGCCTTTCCAAGATCAAAAGGTCTGATGAATTGTTCCATTACTGCTCTCGCTTCATTCTCACCCTGTCCCTGCGTAACCTCCAAAGCGAAATCCACATGGTCATGAATCCGTTGTACCAGTTTATCATCAACGAATTCAAAAGAGGTCCGTAATGTATCATGACGCTGTATTAATTGTTTAAAAGCTCTTTCTAACCGTAAAAGGTTCAGTTCTCCTTCCATTAAAAGCATGGCTGACATATTGTAGTGGTTCATGCTGTTCAAAACGTATAGTCTATTTTGCGCTATAGATGCCGGGTAGCTGTCTTTCGGTTCGGCAACAGGGATCGCTGCAAATGGATTTGGAGACAATTCATTTATAGCCTGCGCCATTTTCTCAATCGTTGGAAAGTCAAATACGTACCGCAGCGGTAACTCAATATTCAGTTCCTTGTGAATTTTTGCAGCCAACGCAGTGGCACGCAGTGAATGTCCGCCAATGGCAAAAAAATTATGATAAATCCCAACGGACGGTATGTCGAGTACCTCTCTCCATATTTGTGCCAATTTAACTTCCATAGCAGTGCGCGGCTCCGCATATTCTGCTGTCGAGTCAGCATGTTTGTCGAATGCTGGCAGGGCCTTGCGGTCAATCTTTCCATTCGGTGTAAGCGGCATGCTCGGCAGTTGTATAAAGTACGACGGTACCATATAGTTCGGTAATTTTTCATTCAGCAAATTCAACAACATACTTCCGCTGATTTCTTTTTCAGCTACGTAGTAAGCGGTCAGTTGATAGTCTCCCTGCTGATCTGCACGAGCCATGACAATGGACTCTTTTATACTTTCCACCTTGACAATTTGCGTTTCAATCTCACCGAGCTCAATCCGATAACCGCGGATTTTAACTTGGTGGTCAAGCCTACCCAGAAATTCTATGTTCCCATCTGGCAACCATCGTGCCAAGTCACCTGTACGGTACATACGTTCATAGCCCACTTCGCCAGCTGCAAACGGATTGACTACAAATTTTTCTTGTGTCAGCTCCGGACGGTGCAGATAGCCGCGTGCCAACCCCGGACCGGATACACACAGCTCGCCAGGTACTCCTGCAGGTGAAAGATTTCCGTGAGCGTCCATTATATACACACGGTGATTAGATACAGGCCGTCCGATGGAGATGATTCCGCCTGACTCCGAATTTTCTTCCGATACTCGCCACAAGGATGTTGCAACGGAGTTCTCGGTAGGACCATACGCATTGTAATATGACACCCGGTCCTTCCATTTAGACACCAATTCCGCAGTGGATGCAGAGCCTGCTGTAAGCAGAACACGTAAATCCGGCATGCGATCCGGGTTCAGATATACAGCATAGTTTGGCGGCAGCGTTGCAATTGTAATTCGGCAGGTAGCCATGTAATCCTCGAAACGTTGATAATCCAAAATAGTCTCCGAGGAAGGTATATACAATGTCGCTCCGCAAAGTAATGACTGGATTATTTCCGAGCATGATGTATCAAATGAGTAGCTGGCAAACATGACAATCCGATCGGATGGAGTAATGCTCAACTTTTGTTCAAAGTAGGTTTTAAGATTACTAAGACCGTGATGCTCAAGCATTACTCCCTTAGGCTGGCCTGTGGTTCCGGACGTATAGATGACATATGCCAGATCGTTTGGACCCGATGCATCCTCCAGATCCAAATAGTTTTGATGATATACGGACACCGTTTCTCCGTACACATTCGTTTTACTTGAATCAACAGCGGCTCCGTCCCATTCACTCTCAAGTACTATTAGCTTGCCTTCAAACAGCACCTTCTCCGCAAGATGCCGCTGCGTTAGCAATATTTCCGTACCCGAATCGTCTAGCATGTAGCGAATACGTTCCTCCGGATAGGTTGGGTCAATCGGGATATATGCTCCTCCCGCCTTCAACACTCCCAGGATACCCACAATCATCTCTACAGATCGCTCTGTCATCAGACTGACCAGACTATCAGCTTTCACACCATAACTGCGCAAAGTACTGGCTAGTCGGTTTGCCCGTTCATTCAGTTCCTGGTAGGTCAACTGTTGACCTTCAAAATATACAGCAACCTGATTCGGTGTCTGTAAAACCTGTTCCTCGAACAATCCGTGAATTGTTTGCTCACGCGAATACTCTGCCGCAGTATTACCCCACACCTGGATAATGCGCTTACGCTCCTGCTCAGTAAGCAGATCAATTTCCTTAATGAGACTATCCGGCCTAGCTATGATTTGCTCTAGCAGCTGCAGTAGATGTCCTTGTATCTGTGACACACTCTGACGATTATACACTTGAGCATTGTAGCTAAAATCAATTTGTATCATATCTCCCTGCAATACGATAATGTTAAAATCGTAGCTTTCTTGCTCAGTATAGGCACCCTCTGAAACAGTCTCAAACACCATTCTGTGACCATTTAGTGCCTGTTGTTGAGCTGTCGTGGTCACTATTTCAGACATTGGCAAATGTTTAAATGCTGCAGATTCATCTGTTTGCCGCTGCACTTTTCTCATCAGTTCTACAAAGTTGGCCCCTGCTTCGGTTTGAATACGAACAGGGAAGTTGTGATTTTTTAGTCCAATAGAACGGCTCGATTCCGATGTTGCCTTCAAAAGATTAGTGGAGCAGGCGAATACCACATCATCCGTACCATTATACTTTTGTAATAAAATACCCCAGGCTGTCTGCAACAGCGTATTTATTGTCACCTGCTCATTCAGCGCAATTCGCTGCAATGCCCCGGTTCGTTCCCCATTCAAATTAAGCTCCAGATGCTCCGCATGATATGGACTGCGCCCCATCAGATTGGCATACGGCAGTTGAGACGATTCTTCATAGCCTTCAAGCAAAGCTTTCCAGTAGAGGAATGCCTTCTGGGTGTCCCTATGTTCTTTTAGAACCCCTTCATCTTCTCCCGAAATCAGCGTCAATTCACCCAGCTTCTTGTTCGGTTCGGCTACAAATGTTTTGACTAACTGTACAAAATGCCTTGCCATGGTTGCTATCGTGTCCCGTTTAAACAAAGAAGTAGCGTACAAAAATTGGAGCTGAATAGATTCTTCTTCCTCACTAGCTTCAAGCGTAAGGTCGAATTTTGCAGGAACCTGTTTTATGCCGAAAGGACGGATGAGCAGCTTGTCCAATGCCACATCCTTTTTATCCATATTTTGAAATACAAACATCGTATCGAACAAAGGGTTACGGCTCATATCCCGTTTTAGATCCAGCATTTCCACTAGTTCCTCAAACGGATAATCCTGATGCGCATATGCTTGTAGCGCACACTTCTTGACGTCCTGGATGTAGTTATAAAACGTCTGTTCATCATGAGGATGGTTACGTAATGCAAGCGTGCCGACAAACATGCCTAGCATTGGCTCCAGGTCAGCATGCGGTCTGCCCGCAATCGGAGTGCCGACAATGATGTCCTCCTGCCCTGTGTAATAATGCAGCAATGCTGTATATGCAGCCATAAGTACCATGTATAGTGTGGATTCCGTACGGACCACCAATTCCTTCAAGCATCGAGTCAATTCCTGTCCCATTTCAAATTCAACAGTGTCGCCTCTTGTACAAAATGTTGCCGGACGCTTAAAGTCAGTTGGCAATTCCAGTTGAGGCAAATCCCCCCTAAATCTGTTCAGCCAGTACTCTCCTTGGCTCTTTATTAGCTCCTGCTGAGTTGTGCTTTGTTGCCACACTGCATAGTCCGGGTATTGAATGCGTAGCGGAGATAAAACTTCACCGCTATATAAGCGGACAAAATCATCAGCTAAGATTTCAATGGATAACCCGTCAGAAACGATGTGGTGCATATCAAGCATCATTAAGTGCTGCGGTTCTTGCCCTTCCTCATCCATCCCCAATTTGACCAGCTTTACACGTAGCAACGGAGCAATCTTTAAGTCAAAAGGGCGCACAAAAGAACGAACATGCTCTTCTGCTAAATTCTCAAGCATAAGATCATTGGATTCTGTCCGCAGTTCCGATATTGTGACATATTCCAGGTCAAAGTGAATTTTATCGTGAACGCGCTGCATTGGCAGATCATTTACCAATTCAAAGCTTGTCCGCAGAGCCGCATGGCGTGAAATTAATTGTTCGAACGCCTCTTTCACCCGCTTCACATCTAGTGGACCGCTGACTCTCAGTGCTGATGTGGTGTTATAGCTTACTGCATCTGGATCCAACTGGTGAAGCACATACATCCGTGTCTGTGCAGAGGATAGCGGGTAAATATCACGTTTTTCCGTTACCGGAATGGCTGCATATGTGATATGGTCCTGTTCTTCAAGTAAAGCCGCCAATAGTTCAATCGTCGGTGCCTCAAATATGTTTTGCAAATCCATAGGTTTGCTTAATTGCTTACGAACTTTGGAAGTCAATGTGGTAGCCCGCAATGAATGACCACCAATTTCAAAGAAATCTTCATTGATACCTACTTGCGATATGCCCAGCACATCCTGCCAGATTTCTGCTAGCTTCTCTTCCATCCACGTTCGTGGCGCCACATAGTCTGCTCCGCTATGCACGTGACCTTCCGGTGACGGCAGTGCTTGGCGGTCAATTTTACCATTTGGTGTCAGAGGTATGTGCTGCAATTGAATGAAACGTGAAGGGATCATATAATTCGGGAGTTTTTCACTCAGTAGCTTGCGAAGCTCGCCCCCCGTCATTTCCCGTTCCGCTACATAATACGCAACCAGTTCGTGTTGATTTTGGCTGTTCTCATGTGCCAGCACAACGACCTCTTGCATGCGATCTGCACTCAGTATAGCCGCCTCTACTTCGCCCATTTCAATTCGGTAACCGCGAATTTTGATCTGATGATCGATCCGACCCAAATACTCAATGTTGCCGTCGGGCATCCATCTCGCCAGATCACCTGTCCGATACATGCGCTCATAGTCCTTTTCGCCGGTTGCAAACGGATTGGATATAAATTGTTCAGCCGTTAGTTGCGGACGATGTAGATAACCGCGCGCCAAACCTGGACCGGATACGCATAGTTCACCCGGAATTCCTACTGGTGAAAGCTGATCATGTGCATTGACTACATACACGCGGTGATTCGGTACAGGGCGTCCAATAGAGATGGATATTCCAGACTCTGGGCCTGCCGGTACAGGCCAGACAGACGTAGCTATGGAATTCTCTGTTGGGCCGTAGGCGTTCATGTATGTCACCTTGTCTCTCCATCTGGTGACCAGTTCAGTGCTCGTCGCCGATCCGGCGGTGAACAGGATGCGTAGCTCTGGCATCCGTTCAGGGCTCAAATATATGGCGTAGGTTGGGGGCAGCGTTGCAATCGTAATTCGATGCTCGCCCATATACTGCTCAAACTGTTCATAGTTGAGAATGGTCTCTGATGTCGGTATGCACAAGGTTGCTCCGTTGAAGAGTGCCTGAAGCATTTCCCAGCATGCCGCGTCAAAGGAAAAGCTGGCAAACGACACAACACGATCAGAGCTGTTGATCCCTAACGTCTCCCTAAAGTACGTTTGCAGATTGCAGAGCCCACGATGTTCAAGCATGACTCCCTTAGGTTGGCCTGTCGTTCCGGACGTGTAAATCACGTACGCTAGATTATGGGGACCCGATATGGTCTCCAAATTCGAACAGTCTCTGTGATACACAGACACAGGTTCACGTTTTGTTCCAGCTGTACTTGTATCTGCAGTGGCTTGGTCCGGGTCTGTATCTAGCAGCAGTACTTTACCGTTAAAGGCCACCTTTTCCATCAAATGCTGCTGTGTTAACAACAATTCTGTGCCAGCGTCCTCCAACATATAACAGATGCGATTTTCCGGATAAGTCGGATCTACCGGAATATAGGCGCCTCCAGCCTTCAAAATACCCAAGATACCTACAATCATGTCAATCGAACGTTCTGTCATTAGGCCGACCAGACAGTCTGCTACCACACCGTGACTGCGTAAAGTACGCGCCAGACGGTTCGCCCGCTCGTTTAATTCACGGTAGGTCACTTGCGCACCTTCAAAATATACCGCCACCTGCTCCGGTGTCTGCAGTACCTGATCCTCAAATAAACCGTGAATTGTCTGCTCAGACGAATATGCTACCGCTGTATCACACCAGACACCCAGCATTTGCTCGCGTTCCGGAGCGGTTAATATATCCAGTTCGCAAATCGGGCTAGCTGGATTTATCTTGATTTGCTTCAGCAGCTGCAGTAAATGCCCCTGAATCTGTTCTACTCTTTCATAGTCATATACCTGGGCATTGTAGCCAAAGTGAACTCGTAGCGTCTCTCCCGGTAACACCACGATGTTAAAATCATAATTCGTCTGCTCAACTGCTCCTGCTCCGGTTATTTTAAATCCAGCTTCCTCTCTTTCACCTAATTGCTCAATCTGTTCATCCACCGGATAGTTCTCAAATACCATAATATGATTAATCAGTTCCACTTTTTGCTCTGCCTGTGCCTGAATCTCATAGAGTGGGAATGTTTCGTATGTGCCCGAAGCGAGCGCCTGTCGCTGAGTTTGCTTCATTAGCTCTGTAAATGCAGTTGCTTGTCCGCCTTGAATACGGACAGGAACCGTGTTAATGAATAGTCCAATCATCTGCTCTACTCCAGCAATGTCCGCTGGACGTCCAGACACCACACTCCCGAAAACGACATCCTGTGTGCGATTATACTTTTGCAACAAAACACCCCAGGCCGTTTGCATCAGCGTGTTGATCGTTACCTGTTCTTGCTTTGCCAGTTGTAGTAAGGACGTTGTCAGATCTATACCCAGATCAAATTCCAGATATTCGGCCTCATAACCTTGGGTCTTCCCTGTTTGGGCCTGCGGCAAGATGGCCGTCTCCTCATAGCCCCGCAGGTAACCGCTCCAATACTCCGCTGCTTCCTGACGGTTCTGTCCCTCCAGCCATTCGATGTATCGGCTGTATGGTGTTACCACAGGCAATTGCGGGTGCTTCCCTTCTCTAAGCGCCGTATATCCCCCAAAGACTTCATTGGTAACCAGCGACAAACACCAGCCGTCCATGATGATGTGGTGGAAACTCCATACAAAGTGATATGAATCATCTGCTGTATGCAATATCGATACCCGCATCAGCGCATCCGTTGCCAGATCAAAGCCTCTCTGTTGATCTCGACGCGTGAACTCCTCGATATACCGCTCTTGCTCTGCCTGGTCCTTCTCACGTATATCTTCTACGTACAAATCTCCGCGTTTATTCCGGTACACCACCTGCAACGGCTCGTCCTGCAAATCGCTACGGAAGTTGGTCCGCAGTGCCGAATGACGCTGGACCAACAAATCCAGACTGGCGGCAAATGCAGCGAGATCCAGCGATCCCTTCAGCTCAAAGGTGGACTGCTCCACATAGGCACTTGATTGGGAATCCAGCATGTTATGAAATAGCATGCCTTTTTGCATTGGTGTCATAGGGTATAGATTCTCCAGCTCTCCGTCAGGCTGGATCTGTTCCATCATCCAGTCCAGTTCTTCCAGACTTAGGCCTGGGAGCAGCACATCACTCGGCGTCAATTCCGAGCGCTCACGCGATACGCAGTGTCGGGTCACTTTCAGCACGTTCTGCTGGAGCTCCCGCGCTAGTTGCTTAACAGTATTTTGTTCGATCGCCTTATGGTTATATTGGATGCTTAATTCCAGCATGCCATCTGTGACGATGCCTCCCACATCCATAACACAGGACATTTGGGTGAGTTCATGAGTATTAGCCCCACTGGAATATGGAGAAAAATGCATGCCACTATGCTGGAGCGTCTGATCAAATTCGCCCAAATAATTAAAGCTGATCTGTGGCTCAGCGTATACTCCTCTGGCTGTTCCATTCTGGCTGAGATATCTCCAGATGCCATACCCAATCCCTTTATGGGGGATGCCTCGTAGCAGTTCCTTCATCCGTTTGATATGTCCAGATATCTGATCTTCCTGATTAATCTGCAGCAGCACCGGGTATTGGCTCGTAAACCAGCCGACCGTCCGCGAAATATCCGTACTCTTAATGATATCTTCCCGGCCATGACCTTCCAGAAGAATTGCAACCTGCTCACTGCCAGTCCAAGCACTTAACGTCATGCCGAGCGCCGTCAGCAGCAGATCGTTCACTTCCGTGTTATAAGCCCGGTGAGCCTGCTTGAGTAGTTGATCAGTCTCTTCCTTCGTAAGTCTCACATTTACGATACTCATGTCTTGCTGCAAAAGCCTATCGCTATTCTCTTGGGTCACTGGAAGCTGAGGTGACTCAGATACCGCCAATTCATTCACTTGTTCCCAATATGCGTGCTCATTTTCCATCGCAGGGCTGTCAGCATAGGCTGTTAACCGCTCTGACCAGATCCGGAAGGAGTCTGTTTTGGCAGGGAGCTGTATAGCTTCTCCACGTATAGCCTGTTCATAGGCATTCGACAAATCTTCCAGCAGAATCCGCCACGAAACTCCGTCTACCACCATATGATGAATAGCCAATAGCAGATGGTCCCCATCAGCGCAGCGAAACAGCCCCGCTTTTAGCAGTGGTCCTTCATCCAGTCGAATGCTGCTCTGGATAGCGCTGGCCTGGGCTTCTATGGCTTGACCCAATGCGGAACCGTGCGGTCCTTCTTTGAAATCGGCCACTTCCAGATCATACAGCTTCCCTTCCTTCACTCCACGGTTCCACGCTTCCCAGCCTTGCTCAGCCTTGCGGAACACCATCCGCAGCGCATCATGATGCACCGCCAACTGCGTCAGTGCCTGACGTAGTGCTTCTTCCTCGAATCCCTGCTCCCGGTGAACCATAGCTGCCTGATTAAAGTGGCCTGGTACAGGCTGCCTTTGTTCCACAAACCACTGCTGAATCGGGGTCAGCAGCACGGCTCCGCTGACCTCTTCCTGATCAGCTAATTGCGTATCCGACACACGCAGATGTGTCGCTAGCTCAGCAACCTCAGGGTACTTAAACAGGTCTTTAATATCGAGCTTGTATCCTGCCTGTAACAGGCGTGAGGACACCTGAATCGCCTTAATTGAATCTCCGCCCCGATCAAAAAATTGATCCGTCAATCCGACCGGGCCGCCGCCCAGCACAGCCTCCCATACACGGGCCAGAGCCTGCTCCTCTGCTGTCCGTGGTACCACATATTCCTGCGTGGAACGGGAAATCTGTTCTGGCGCTGGCAATGCCTTACGATCGATTTTACCGTTGGGTGTGAGCGGCATTTGCTGCATCTGAACAAAGTGTGAAGGAACCATATAATTCGGAAGTTCTTCACTTAACAGCTTGCGAAGCTCGCTTCCGCTTACTTCGCGTTCCGCTACATAATAAGCAACCAGTTCGTGTTGGTTTTGACTGTTCGCATGTGCTAGTACGCTGACTTCTTGCATATGATTTATTTTCAGCATAACCGACTCAACCTCGCCGAGTTCAATCCGGTAACCACGAATTTTAACTTGTTGATCAATTCGTCCGGCATATTCCAATATGCCATCCTCACGCCAGCGAGCAAGATCACCCGTGCAATACAGTCGGTCTCCCTCAACCCAACGATTGGACAGGAATCTCTCAGCCGTTAGCTCAGGACGATTCAGATAGCCACGTGCGACCCCGTCGCCGCCGACTACCAGCTCGCCCCAAGCTCCTATCGGCTGTAGATTGAACGCTGAATCGACAACATATGCAGTCGAATTGCGGATGGGACGTCCGATCGGCACAGAATCCTGTTGCTCTTCTGTAATGAGATAGGTCGTTGAAAAGGTTGTATTTTCCGTCGGACCATAACCGTTAATGATGTTCATGCTCGGATTATCGCGCAGTACCCGGTTAATATGCGGTGCCGACAGTACATCGCCTCCGACCAGCAAATACTTCACTTCTCCGAACAACTTGCTGTCCTGCTGCGAAAGCTGATTGAATAACGGCGTAGTTAGCCACATCGTCGTGATGCGATGATCCTCTATCCTCTCCTTAAGCTTGGCTACGTCGAGCAGATCACCCTTGTGAACAAGCACCAACTGGCCGCCGTTCAGTAGCGCCCCCCAAATTTCAAACGTCGATACATCAAATACAAACGCGCAAGTCTGAAGCATTCGCGTTGATTCATCGAACGGCACATAGTCCGTATTGCATACGAGACGCACAACACTTTGATGCTCAACAACTACTCCCTTCGGCTTGCCTGTAGAGCCTGAGGTATAAATAACATAAGCAGCGTGATGGCCCGCATTAGCAATGATTAAATCCGAGCAATCTGCGCTGTAAGACGCTTTATCATTCAGATTAACTATCTGTCCGTCAAAATAGCAGCGGTCCAGCAAATCCTGTTGTGCCACCAGTAACTTGGCGCCCGAGTCCTCCAGCATATAACGGATGCGATCTTCCGGATATTGTGGGTCGATCGGTACATATGAGCCTCCAGCCTTAAGAATAGCCAGCGTGCCAACTATCATATCCAGTGAGCGCTCTGTCAAAATGCCGACAGGCTCATCAACCCTGACCCCCGCCTCCCGAAGTGTGTGTGCCAATCGGTTGGCCACTTCATTAAGCTCCCGATAGGTCAATGATTGATGACCCAAAGCTACAGCCAAATGATCCGGCGTGCGCTCAGCTTGCTCTTCAAACAGCTTGTGGATCGTCTGATTGCGCGGGTATACAGAAGCAGTATCATTAAATGACGATATAATCTGTTGTTTTTCTGCCGTGGTGAGTAGCTCCAGCTCTTCAACACGAACACGCGAGTTGAGCGAAATTTGTTCCAGCAGACGCACAAAATGTCCATGTAACCGCGTAATGCCTGCTTGATCAAAGCTAAGCGCATTATACATAAAGCGAATACTGATGCCTTCTCCCGGCATAACGACAACGTTCAGATCGTAGTTGGTTTGCTCTGTGGTCACTACATTCAAAATCGTGAATGGTTCCTGTCCTTCACTTCCCAACTGCTCTACTTGCTGCTCCACCGGATAATTTTCAAAAATCATAATATGGTTAATCAATTCCATTTTTTGCTCTGTTTGTGCCTGAATCTCATAGAGCGGGAATGTTTCGTACTCTCCCGAAGCAAGTGCCTGCTGCTGGATTTGCTTCATCAGCTCTATAAACTCCATTTCTTGTCTGCCTTGAATACGGACGGGGACGGTGTTGATGAAAAGTCCGATCATTTGCTCTACTCCCGCAATGTCTGCGGGACGTCCCGACACCACGCTGCCGAATATGACATCCTCAGTGCGATTGTACTTTTGCAACAAAATACCCCAGGTCGTTTGCATCAGCGTATTGATCGTCACCTGTTCCTGCTTTGCCAATTGCAAAAGTTCCGCCGTCAGATCCACTCCTAAATCAAATTCCAGATATTTGGCCTCATATCCCTTGGCCTTCCCTGTCTGGGCCTGCGGCAGGTTCGTTGTTTCCTCGTAACCTTGCAGGTAACCGTTCCAATACTCCGCTGCTTCCTGACGGTTCTGTCCCTCCAGCCATTCGATGTATCGGCTGTATGGTGTTACCACAGGCAGTTGCGGGTACTTCCCTTCTCTAAGCGCAGCATATCCCCCAAAGACTTCATTGGTAACCAGCGACAAACACCAGCCGTCCATGATGATGTGATGGAAGCTCCATACAAAGTGATATGAATCATCTGCCGTACGTAAAATCGATACCCGCATCAGCGCATCCGTTGCCAGATCAAAGCCCCTCTGTTGATCTCTGCGTGCGAACTCTGCGATATATCGCTCTTGCTCTGTCTGGTCCTTCTCACGTAGATCCTCTACGTACAACTCTCCGCGTCTGTTCCGGTGCACCACCTGCAACGGCTCATCCTGCAAATCGCTACGGAAGTTGGTCCGCAGTGCCGAATGACGCTGCACCAGCAAATCCAAACTGGCGGCAAATGCAGTGAGATCCAGCGATCCCTTCAGCTCAAAGGTGGACTGCTCCACATAGGCGCTCGACTGGGAATCCAGCATGTTATGAAACAGCATGCCTTTTTGCATCGGTGTCATAGGGTATAGATTCTCCAGCTCTCCGTCAGGCTGGATCTGTTCCACCATCCGGTCCAGTTCTTCCAGACTTAGACCTGGGAGCAGCACATCACTCGGCGTCAACTCCGAGCGCTCTCGCGATACGCAGTGTCGGATTACTTCCAGCACGTTCTGCTGGAGCTCTCGTGCCAGCTTTATTACAACCTCTTC
The DNA here is from genome assembly GCF_050482105.1 of Paenibacillus jamilae. GTDB lineage: Bacteria > Bacillota > Bacilli > Paenibacillales > Paenibacillaceae > Paenibacillus > Paenibacillus jamilae_B. Next base: position 149,636 of record NZ_JBCNHI010000010.1, read on the forward strand.
CTGTAAAACACTTGTGTTATAACGAATATCCAGTTCTAGCATCTCATTCGTTATAATCCCTCCTACATCCAGAGAGCATGGTATTCTTGTCTGTTCGTTAACATCCATTCCACTGGAATACGGAGATAAGTGTGTTTCGCTGTGCCGCAGCGTCTGATCAAATTCGCCCAAATAATTAAAGCTGATCTGTGGCTCAGCGTATGCTCCTCTGGCTGCTCCATTCTGACTGAGATATCTCCAGATGCCGTACCCAATCCCTTTATGTGGGATGCCTCGTAGTAGCTCCTTCATCCGTTTGATATGTCCAGATATCTGATCTTCCTGGTTAATCCGCAGCAGCACTGGGTACTGGCTCGTAAACCAGCCGACCGTCCGCGAAATATCCGTATCCTTCATGATATCTTCCCGGCCATGACCTTCCAGAAGAATTGCAACCTGTTCACTGCCAGTCCAAGCACTTAGCGTCATGCCGAGCGCCGTCAGCAGCAGATCGTTCACTTCCGTGTTATACGCCCGATGAGCCTGCTTTAGCAGTTGATCAGTCTCTTCCTTCGTGAATTTCAAGCTCAAAGTAGCCGTGTTATTTATGGTCAACGGGTCTTTAGAAGCCAGTAATTCTGTAACCCCTAAAGACTCGGATGCCGCCAATTCATTCACTTGTTCCCAATATGCGTGCTCATTTTCCATCGCAGGGCTGTCAGCATAGGCTGTTAACCGCTCCGACCAGATCCGGAAGGAGTCTGTTTTGGCAGGGAGCTGTATAGCTTCTCCACGTATAGCCTGTTCATAGGCATTCGACAAATCTTCCAGCAGAATCCGCCACGAAACTCCGTCTACCACCATATGATGAATAGCCAATAGCAGATGGTCCCCGTCGGCGCAGCGGAACAGCCCCGCTTTTAGCAGTGGTCCTTCATCCAGTCGAATGCTGCTCTGGATAGCGCTGGCCTGGGCTTCTATGGCTTGACCCAATGCGGAACCGTGCGGTCCTTCCTTGAAATCGGCCACTTCCAGATCATACAGCTTCCCTTCCTTCACTCCACGGTTCCACGCTTCCCAGCCTTGCTCAGCCTTGTGGAACACCATCCGCAGCGCATCATGATGCACCGCCAACTGCGTCAGTGCCTGACGTAGTGCTTCTTCCTCGAATCCCTGCTCCCGGTGAACCATAACTGCCTGATTAAAGTGGCCTGGTACAGGCTGCCTTTGTTCCACAAACCACTGCTGAATCGGGGTCAGCAGCACAGCTCCGCTGACCTCTTCCTGATCAGCTAATTGCGTCTCCGACACACGCAGGTGTGTCGCTAGCTCAGCAACCTCAGGGTACTTAAACAAGTCTTTAATATCGAGCTTGTACCCTGCCTGTAACAGGCGTGAGGACACCTGAATCGCCTTAATTGAATCTCCGCCCCGATCAAAAAATTGGTCCGTCAATCCGACCGGCCCGCCGCCCAGCACAGCCTCCCATACACGAGCCAGAGCCTGCTCCTCTGCTGTCCGTGGTGCCACATATTCCTGCGTGGAACGGGAAATCTGTTCTGGCGCTGGTAATGCCTTACGGTCGATTTTACCGTTGGGTGTGAGCGGCATGTGCTGCATCTGAACAAAGTGTGAAGGAACCATATAATTCGGAAGTTCTTCACTTAACAGCTTGCGAAGCTCGCTTCCGCTTACTTCGCGCTCCGCTACATAATAAGCAACCAGTTCGTGTTGGTTTTGACTGTTCGCATGTGCCAGTACAATGGCCTCTTGCATGTAATCGGCTCTCAGTATAGCTGCCTCTATCTCACCCATTTCAATTCGGTAACCGCGAATTTTGACCTGATGGTCAACTCGGCCCAGATACTCAATGTTACCGTCGGGCATCCATCTCGCTAGGTCACCTGTCTGATACATGCGCTCATAGCCCGCTTCACCACCTGTAAACGGATTGGTTGCAAATTTTTCAGCCGTTAATTCTGGACGGTGTAGGTAGCCGCGTGCCAAGCCTGGACCGGATACACACAACTCACCCGCTAGTCCTGGAGGCAAAAGATGACCGAGAGCATCGACCATATACACCCGATGGTTAGGGACGGGACGTCCTATGGAAATGGTCGAGATTACACCCGGATGTTCCGACACAGGCCAGATAGACGTTGCTACAGAGTTTTCCGTCGGTCCATAGCCATTAAAATAGGCTACTTGATCCTTCCACTTGGATACAAGTTCCATTGAAGAGGCAGAACCAGCGGTGAACAGAATACGCAGGTCAGGCATTCGCTCAGGATTAAGGTACACGGCATAGGTAGGAGGTAATGCTGCCACCGTAATTTTATGATCCGCCATGTACTGCTCAAACTGATCGTAGTTCAGTATGATATCCGAAGTAGGCACGTAAAGTGTCGCCCCGCAAAATAACGCCTGAAATATTTCCCAGCAAGCAGCATCAAATGCATAGCTTGCAAACAGCAGGGCATGGTCTGACGGACTGATCTGCAAAGTTTCATCAAAATACGTTTTCAGGTTAACTAATCCATGGTGCTCCAGCATTACACCTTTTGGCTGTCCGGTAGTTCCTGAAGTATATATGACATAGGCTAGGTCGTCTGCTCCTGATACAGCCTCCAAATTTGATCCTTCCATGTGATACACAGTTGGATCTTCATCCAATACCAGGACTTTACCTCCAAAAGCGGCCTCTTTGGCCTTTTCCACAAGATGACTTTGCGTCAAAAGCAGGTCCGCATCGGAATCATCAAATATATAACGGATACGTTCCTCTGGATATGACGGATCGATCGGTACATATGCCCCTCCTGCTTTAAGAATAGCGAGGATGCCGACCACCATATCTATAGAACGATCAGTCATGAGTCCAACCAGTCGATCGGTTGTCGTGCCATAACTACGCAGGGTACGAGCCAATCGGTTAGCACGTTCATTCAGCTCAGCATAAGTCAGACTGGAGTTTTCACAGACAATTGCTGTAGTCGTCGGTGTCTTTTCTACTTGTTTTTCAATACAAAGATGGATGGTATCACTTGAAGAATATGAAATCTGTCCTCTGCTAAATTGGGATAAAACTAGACTTTTCTCTTCTGTCGTCAGAAATTCCAATTCGGAAATCAGCAGATCCGGCTGTTGAACAATCTGTTCCAGCCCCCGTTGAAGGTGAGCTGCAATTAGCTTAATCCAATTTTCATCGTAAACCAGCCGATTATAACTAAAAGCAACTTCATACTGTGATCCAGGAACGACAATCACATTAAAATCGTAGTTGGTCTGTACAATATCCTCCACGTCGATGACTTGAAGTGTATCAGGCCCTTTTTCCGCATGAATAAGCTCCTCTGAATAAGGATAGTTCTCAAAAACAACAATATGACGGACTAAATTTTGCTTCAAATCCGTGTGATTCTGAATATCTGCCAGGGAAGAATAGGAGTACTGTGCAGACTCGATGTTGGAGTTCTGCACTGATATAAGCAGGTCCGAAAACTTCTGGTCTGCATAACTGACAATGCGTGTTGGAATTGTGTTAATGAACAATCCAACCATATTTTCTATTCCCGGAACTTCATCTGGTCTGCCGGATACTACGGACCCGAACACTACATCCCGGCTATGGTTGTACATTTGAAGCAATAATCCCCATATCGTTTGAAATACAGTGCTGACTGTCGTGTGGTATTGTTTAGATATTTTCTCCATACCCTCAGTCAGTTCTTTCCCCAGCTTGCACGTGTAACGTTCAGCTTCGAACATTGAATTCAAGGAACGAGTATAGCCCGGTAAGATCGTTTCGTTTTCAACCCCATCTAAATACCTCCGCCAATAGGCTGTCGCTTCTTCCTTATCCTGTTGCTCCAGCCACTGAATAAAACTACTGTACGGATATACCCTATCCAATTGTGCAGGCACTCCGGACCGGAGGGAGGTATAGATAGTAAAAAATTCCTGGGCTACCGTTCCCATGCACCAACCATCCATTATAATGTGATGAACACTCCAGACAAGTCTGGAAGACTCATCATTCCATTTAAACAGGGCAAGCCGTATTGGAACATCTTTTTCCAAGTCAAAGCCTGCTTGACGCTCTGCCTTTAAAAAGTCAGTAAAATGCTTCCCTTTCTCAACTTCAGGAAAAGAACCGATATCTTCGAAATGAACAGGCATCGCTTCACGTTCTTCCAGGACAATTTGAAGCGGACGTTCTGTTTCCTTATACATAAAAATGGTACGGAATATATCATATCGATTTATGAGCTGCTGCAAGCTTTGCTGAACCAGATGAACGTCCAGCACTTCGTTAAAGGTAATAACGGTCTGCTCAAAGTAAGCTTCTGATTTTGCGTCGAGGATGGAATGAAACAACATTCCCTCCTGCATCGGGGACAGCGGATAGATATCTTTAATATTTACCTGTGCCAAATCATTCACCATTCCTTTATCCATGCAGAATTTGAGGTTTAGCTTGCAGAAATTCTTTATTTCAATAGATTTCCAAGCTTATCCGATAATCGACTCGATATGTGTTCGAATTGCCCCATAGACAGATGACTATATGTAAAGTCCGTAGGGCTGCGCTCCGCCTGATCCTTTGTGCAACAATGATGGATAAGATTCAATAAATGTTTTTTAAAGCTGGCCGTTAACCGCTCTACCGTCGGTATTTCGTATTCCAGCCCGTTATATTCAAATCCAAACCGAAGAATTCCGTTCGTGATCATGCCGTTAATGTCAAAAGTATTCACCTTCTCTGCACGCAGACTTCTCTCACCATTGGCTAGATCTGCAAATTGAGAAATACGCCAAGGCATGTCTGCGCTGTTTTCTTCATCGAATTGTCCCAGATAATTAAAGCTGATTTCTGGTGGAACTGGTGCTGCGACTAGAGAAGCAGATTTAGTCTGCTCCTTGGTCAAGTAACGCAAAATTCCGTAACCAATACCCTTATTGGGCACCCGCCGCAGCTTATCTTTGACCATTTTGATCTGATAGGCTAAATTCTCTGGTCTGTGGACTTCGATTACAACAGGATACAGGGAGGTAAACCAGCCAACTGTGCGAGAGATGTCTAAATCTTTAATGATTCCCTCCCTGCCATGCCCCTCCAGTAAAATAGGGATTTCGGTATAACCACTCCATTCATGAAAGGCTAGGCCCAAAGCGGTCAGCAACAAATCGTTCATTTCCGTGTGATAGGCATGATGTACTTGCTTCAGAAGCTTCTCCGTTTCATCCCTGTTAAGTGCAACCTCCGACAAGCGTTGATCTTGTATCAGACTAATCTGAATTTCATGATCCCTTGGTAGCTGACGTATTTTGCGTGACTCTACATTGTTCCAGTAGCCGATTTCTTGGCGTGCTTGTGCACTTTCCGCATAAGCGGTCAGTCTCGAAGACCACTCTTTGTAAGCATCAGTCTTGGCGGGCAAGCTCGGCATTTCACCGCGAGCTACCTGATTATAGGCGGTACCCAAATCTTCCAGCAAAATTCTCCAAGACACACCATCTACAATAAGATGGTGCATAACGATCATCAGATGGTCTTCGCCGATTAAATGGAATAAAGCCATGCGTATGAGAGGGCCATGTTGCAGATCCAGGCTACTCTGCAGTTCATCACCAATATTTCGGATATCTTCTTCAGGCTGACTTGATTGTGTCAAATCATAGCTCGTTAATGTGAAAAACTCACCTTCGTTCACTCCCCTGTTATAGGCTGAGACTCCGTGTTCCTCTTCCACAAAAATGAGCCGTAATGCATCGTGGTGGGCTACCAGCTTGTCCATGGCGTTTTTCAGCCATAATTCATTCCACCCCCGATCGTTTTGTAGCATGACCGCCTGATTAAAATGGTGGCGATCTCCCCGATGATGCTGAAAAAAGTCAAATTGAACGGGCGTCAATTCTACCTCACCCTCTACAATTCCCTGGGGAATGATGCGGGTGATTTTTTTTATAAACGGTGCTATCAGTTGAATTTCAGGGTTACGGAATAAGTCCTTTACTTCCATTTTCAAGCCTTTGGCATTTAAGCGGATTGCAATTTGCAATGCTTTAATCGAGTCCCCGCCAAGCTCGAAGAAGTTGTTGTGCAATCCAATTGGTTTAACACCGATCACTTCTTCCCAGATCGTAGCAATTGTTTTTTCCAATTCATCCTGTGGTGCCTCATATGCGCTATGCAACAGTGCTATTTCATCCGGTTCGGGCAGATTGGAGCGGTCTATTTTCCCGTTATGGGTCAATGGCAACTGTTCCAATACAATGATCTGAGCTGGAACCATGTAGACTGGTAACTGCTGAGCCAGTTTATCTCGCAACATGTCCTTATCAGCTACACCTGCAACATAGGCACATAAGTACTTTTGTCCCGCTTTGTCTAGTCGATCAACAACAACAGCCTGACGTACCCCTTCTGTTTCAAGCAAAATTGACTCTATTTCTCCAGGCTCAATCCGGTATCCGCGAATTTTATATTGATAGTCAGCACGCCCTATAAAATCAATGTTCCCATCAGGCAACCAGCGCGCCAAATCACCAGTACGATACATCCGTCCACCGGGCACGAACGGATTAGACACGAATTTTTCAGCCGTAAGCTCCGGCCTGTTCAGATATCCTCGCGCTACAGAAGCTCCCCCGATACACAGCTCGCCCGTCACACCTATAGGAACCGGACGCATCATATCGTCCACAATATATAACTTGTGGTTCGGAAGGGCTCTGCCGATCGGAACAATACCGGACAAAGGTAATTTTTCCAGTTCGCCCTCATAAAAGCTGGATTCGATTGCAGCTTCGGTAACTCCATACGTATTAATAATCCGCAGCTTGCTGCCAAAGCGGGTCAACATCGTTCGGTAATCTGTAACAGCCAGACTATCCGCTCCAGTAGTTAACAGCTTAAAGGAACTCATATTTGTACCGTGTTCATAAATGTAATGTAAAAGCAAAGCTAAAAGCACCGGTGGTACCTCAAATGTTGTAATCTCCTGCTGCTCCAATAGTGTAGCCAGGGCAGCAGGATCATTTCTCACGTTTTCAGGACAAATGACCAAGGTACCTCCATTGACAAATGCTTTGGCCAAATCACATGCAAACACATCAAACGACATGCTGGCAATTTGCAGCAGCTTAACCGAAAAATCTTTGAATCCCTGACTGTGTCTATATCCGAGTGCAGTGTTTACATATTGTTGATGCTCAACCATTACCCCTTTAGGCTTACCTGTGGTCCCTGATGTATAAATGACATATGCCAAGGAGTTGGGCTCATATATGGAAATATGCTTGTCCGAATTCAATCCGGACTGAAGTGGCAAGGTAGCAAGATCAACCACCTCGCCTTTAAAATCCATTGTCTTTATCCAATCCGTCAGGTGAGATTGCGTAAGCACAATCGACGTTCCGCAGTCACGCAGCATGTATGCAATACGTTCTTCCGGGTAAGCGGGGTCTACAGGTACATAGGCGGCTCCTGCTTTCATAATCCCCAGCACCGCAATTATCATCTCTACAGATCTGTCGACCATCACAGCGACGAGACTTTCCCGTGTAATTCCACGTTTCTGCAGAAAATGAGCAAGACAGTCTGCACTATCATTAAGCTGCTTGTAGGTGAGCATCGTATCTTCGTATATGACAGCTGCTTGTTCCGGCGTTTGCTCTGCCTGTGCTTCAAATATCCCGTGAAAAGTAAGTGCAGGAAACTGGACAACAGGTCCGCTCCATGTTTCCACCAATTTAGTCTCTTCTTCGGTTGTTAACAGTCGCAAGTCGTGGAGGAAAACATCCGGATTACCAGCAATCTGGAGAAGAACATGCTCCAAATGATTGGCCAAGAGCTTCATTGCTTCACAGTTGTAAACTTTAGCATTATAGGACAAAATAAAGCTCATCTCTGCCTTGTCTTCCACTTCAATATTAAAGTCATACGGTATTTCTTCGAATAATTTGGCATCCTCAATAATGAAGCCAAGTTTGTCTTGCCAGTCTCTTCTTCCGACCATGTTCTCCAGCGGGTAGTTCTCAAATACAACTATGTGATCAAGCAACTGTTGCTTGAGTGCAGATTGCGATTGGATTTCAGCAAGGGAACAGTATCCGTTAGCCCTTCCTTGGATAGAAGCTCTCTGGACATCACGCAGCAATTCGGCAAAAGTCTTTTCTTCATGTAATCTGATTCGCAGTGGAATGGTGTTAATAAATAACCCCACAATTCGCTCTACTTCATCCAACTCCGACGGGCGACCAGATACAACCGTACCAAAGACTACGTCCTTGCTTCTGTTGTAACCACCTAGTACAATTCCCCAGGCGGCAAGAAAAAGACTGCTGAGCGTAGCTCCATTGCGTTCAGCGAATGTACGCAAACTGTGAGTCTCTTTTTCCGACAGCGTCGTTTTGTATTCCTGTAGCAGATAGCCTTCTTTTTCAATTGTTGTAGCCGGAGTTTTTAGCATCGTAAGACCGGCCGTTTGTTCATAATCTTGTAATACAGAATTCCAGTAATCCTTGGTCGCCTGCTGATCTTGTTCTTCGAGCCAATCGGCATATACGGTATAAGGCCGTGGTTCAGGCAATTGAACAGAACAGCCTGTATGATACGCCTCATAGGCTGTCAAGATCTCGTCCATGATGACACCAAGACACCAGCCGTCCATAATAATATGGTGAAAACTTAAAAGCAACGTATACGCATCTTTATCCGTTTGAAGCACTGCCAGCCGGATGAGCATATCTCTGCTCAAATCGTAATGGTTGTTACGGTCCCTATCCATAAATTGGCTAATGGCTTCGGCTTGCTCCCTTTCGTTCATCCCTGTCATATTTTCGTAAGTAATGGCTGTCGTTCGCTTCTCAAACACAATCAACCGCGAACGTGAAGCGGATTTATGATAAATGTTCGAGCGCAGTATTTCATGACGCTGAACCAGCAGCTGAAAGCTTTTTTGTAGAGCATTCCAATTCAACTCACCCCGAATGGAAATACGTAATTGTTCGTAATAAGCATGTGATTCCGGCTCCATCAACGCATGAATGAGCATTCCTTCCTGTAAAGGTGTCAAGTTGGCCACTTTTTCAATCTCAAGTCCTTTATTCATGGATATCCCCCTCATACGAACCGTCACAGGTTCTCATAGAACTGCTTCATGTCTTCAAATTCATCTAAATCCAAATCACGTGCTCCTACATCCGATGGTGTTAGTTGCTGTCCAGATTGTTCCAGACAATGCTGGATAATACTCTGCAAATGATTTTCATAACGCAATAAAAGCAATCGGATAGCATCTTCTTCATACACGTGGCGATTATACAGCACACAGATGTAAAGCTTATCGTCTATAACCCGTCCATCCAGATAGAGTGAATAAGCTAACTCGGAAGCAGTACAATTTTGAGCCAAAAATAATTCAGCAGCCAAAGGCGATGTATGAAAGTGAGAAGATCTGACTGGTTCAGAATGAATCAATCGGAAGCCAATTTTCGGATAAGACGTAGCCTTAAATTCTGAACTGCCGGAAGATGCATATTTTAGTAGTCCATATCCTAAACCCTGATTAGGTACTTGGCGGACCGTTTCTTTCACGTTTTTGAGCAACATAGAACAGTCTTTCGCAGGCTCCATATCCAGAACAAGCGGATAAATGGAACCGAACTGACCTATGGTTCTTGAAAGGTCTGGTTTGTCCGAAGTTATAGTTTTTTGCTCACGATCATACTGTTCATACCCAATGGAAATCTTAGAGTTTTCAAACGTTTCCGCTATCGTCAGTCCCAGTGCAGCAAGCATTAATTCAGCAGTCACCGTATTATAGGCTTGGTTGGCTTGGGTCAGTAGCTGGCGTGATACCTCCTCCGATAGCTGGACGATATAATGTCCCACTGAATGCAGTGTCTCGGAATGTGGAGGTATCATATGTTCTTTCGTTATAACTTCTTCGTCGAAATCGACTTTTTCCAGCCAGTAGGGTAGCTCTTTGACCAGCTTTTTACTGTCTGCATAACTTTCCAGCCATCGCACCCAGGAATGGTAAGCATCCGTTTTGTCAGGCAGAACCATCGGTTTCCCATTGAGAGCTTGTTCATAAGCAGTTGCGAAATCCTCAAGCAGGATACGCCAAGATGCCGGATCAATCACTAGTGGGTTCACAGAAAGAAAAAATTGATCAGAACCGGACAACCGGAACAGGCCTGCGCGTATTTTGGGTCCTTCAAATGTTCCATAACTGTTTTGAATCCGTAAGCATTCGGTTTGCAATTGCAAGTTAGCTTCATGGTCCTCATCAGCCAGAGAAAATACATCTAATGTGAACAGTTCTTCATTTTCGTCTCTGTACATAAGCGTATGCGGTTGGTCGTTCGACGCCAGATTAAGCCGCAGTGCCTCGTGATGAGTAGTTAATGTTTGCAGTACAGTCCTCAAAACATCCTCATCAAAGTTCGGTGTACCCGTAAATAGCATGGATGTCGCTGTCCGCAAGGTATAAAATGTACCCAGTTCATTCAATTGGCGCTGAATCGATGTTATTGGAATCTCTCCATATATCGAATTTGGTTCTGTATAGCGGAACAAAGTAGTCACAAGCTTGCTGAGGTCCTCAATGACCGGATGCTCCATCAAAAGAGAAATGTCAAGTGAATAACCATGCTGACGCAGCCGCGAGGCAACCTGAACGGCCTTAATCGAATCGCCGCCGAGCAGAAAAAAATGATCTCGAATGCCTACAGGATCACATCCCAAAACGTCTTGCCATACCTCGACGAGTGCCCTTTCCACATCAGTTCTCGGAGCAACATAATCCGTTTGTAAAGAGTCATGTCGGTCCGGCTCAGGTAAAGCTTTTCGGTCAGTTTTTCCATTGGCCGTAAGTGGAAGCTCCTGCATAGGCACCATATATGCTGGTATCATATAAAACGGCAGCTTCTGCTTGAGCGCATTTTGTATATCCAACGGACTTAATGGCTCGGAAGCTACAAAATATGCACACAAATCTTTATAGCCGTCTTTATTCTCCCGCGCAATAACTACTGCTGCTTGGATTTCGTCTATAGACAGCAGCTGCGCTTCAATCTCACCTAGTTCAATACGATATCCTCTCACTTTTACCTGCTGGTCGATCCGACCCAGATACTCAATGTTGCCGTCAGTCATCCAGCGTGCCAAATCTCCTGTGCGGTACATCCGTTTATAATCCTCTGCTCCGTTGTTAAACGGATTAGTAGCGAACTTCTCTCTCGTCAATTCTGGACGATTAAGATAGCCACGGGCTACTCCTATACCGCTTATACAAAGTTCTCCAACCACTCCAATCGGCTGCAGCCGCTCCGTACCTTCCTGTACAACATACAAATGAATATTATCAATTGGTTTACCAATCGGAATCACGGAGTGCTCTTCCATAGGCTCGCAATCAAAGAATGAAACGTCCACAGTAGCTTCTGTTGGACCATACAAGTTAATTAGCTTTACGCTTCCAATGCCCGACATAATTTGATAGAAACGCGCCACCTGCTGTGGAGGCAATGCTTCGCCGCTGGCAAATACATGTTTTAATGTTTTCAGTTTCACTTGGACCATTTCCCTTGGCTGCTGTTCCAGATATTCCAGAAAAACATGCAGCATCGCGGGGACAAAATGTAGGGTCGTTACCCTGTCTTGATCAATCGTGTTCAATATTTGCTCAGGAGATTTCTCTCCGCCGACTGGCAGCAAACTTACTTTTGAGCCCACCATCGACCACCAGAACAATTCCCATACGGATACGTCGAAAGTAAAAGCAGTTTTTTGTAAAATTGTATCTTCTGTGCCTAGGCCGTATCTATTGTGCATCCAGCAGAGTCGATTCACGACTGAGCAATGCTCAACTATGACCCCTTTCGGGTTTCCCGTGGAACCGGAAGTATAGATGATATAGGCCGCATGATTCGGCCCTGCTAAAGGTTCAAGATTTGAAGTTTCTTTATGCCAGCTACTCATACTGTTTGCCATAAACTCTGTCGCATCGGAAGCTTGCGGAGTCGTAAGCGCGGAAGCATAATCCAGCATCAGTACCTTATAGTTCGTATATTCGCCCAGCTGTTCTGCCAATTGAGGTTGCGTCAACACCAGTTGTGTTCCCGAATCCTCAAGCATATATTGAATTCTTTCCTGTGGGTATCCCGGATCAATGGGCACATAAGCCCCGCCCGCTTTTAGAATTGCATAGATCCCAATTATCATCTCGGGCGAACGCTGCATGAAAATACCTACAGGTTGATCCGGTCCAACTCCTTCGGCTCGCAACGTTCGAGCCAGTCGATTTGCCAGCTCATTCAACTCCCGGTAAGTCAGGCACTTATCCCCAAAAATGACTGCCTTGTGATCTGGAGTTCTGCTGACCTGCTGTTCAAACCTACCGTGAAGCGTTGCATCTCGTGGAAAATAGGCAGTAGTATTGTTGAACTCATGCAGTAATAATTGATTGTCTTCCTCTGTCAGCATATCAATATCAGCCAAACGCACCCCAACATCTTGCGTTACGATTTCTAATACTTTTATATAATGGCGAGCAAAACGCTCAATCGTCTCCAACTTAAACAATTTGGTTGCATACTCCCAAGTGAGAGATAACTGGTCTTTAGTTTCCGTTACATGTAATGAAAGATCGAACTTCGACACACCTGAGTTAATTTCATCCGGTTGCAAACGAAGTCCTTCGACTTCAATGACATCCGTTCCCTTATTTTGCAAACTAAACATCGTATCAAAAATAGGATTGTGGCTTACATCGCGTAACCGGTCCAATTTATCGACAAGTTGGTCAAATGGATAATTCTGGTGCTCCAATGCAAGCAGAGTGCTACGTTTGACATCTTCCAGAAAAGTGTTGAATGATTGGAAAGCCAGCGGGCGATTACGGAGAACCAGTGTATTCACAAACAAACCGATCATTGACTCCGTATCCACATGTTCTCTACCCGCCACTGGGGTACCTACAAGAATATCCTCTTGCCTTGTATATTTGCTTAACAGCACATTATAAGCAGCCAAAAGCACCATAAAGAGAGTTGCTCCTGTGTCTCTTCCCAACTGATTAAGTCTATCCACTAATTTTGGTTCCAAAATGACGCTAAAGCTGTTCCCTATGAAGCTCTGACTTGGCGGACGGGCAAAGTCAGTTGGCAAGTCTAACACAGGTAGCTCTCCGTCCAACGTGTCTAACCAAAACGCTTCATCTTTTGTTAGACTGCCTCCGTCATACTGTTGTCTTTGCCAAATGACATAATCTTTGTAATACACATCAATGGGGGCAAGTGGCATCCCCTGATACCGCTTACTGATTTCATCCAGTAATACTGCCATAGAGAAGCCATCCGAAATGATGTGGTGCATATCGATCAGCAGCATAAACCGATTGTGACGGAATGCAAACAATTCAGCACGAATTAAAGGGGCTGTATTCAGGTCAAAGGGCTGAATAAACAGCTCACGGGCACGGATTGCTTCCTCTTCAGAAATCGGAGTAACGGAAATGTCCAGAGAAAGCGTCTCCTGCACCTTTTGCACGGTTTCCCCATCAACTATCTCAAAATACGTCCGGAAGGATTCATGCCGTGAAAGAACCTCCTTCACTGCATCAATGAACCTAGAAATGTGGAGGTCTCCCTCTATATGCAGTTGGCCTGATACATGGTACGCTGCACCTCCACCCAACTGATCGAGCACATACATTCTCTTTTGAGCAGAGGATACCGGATAAAAGGACTGTAATTCTGCCGGAGCAATCGGTTTAAAACTCCGCGTTATCCCCCTTTTTATATGCATTGCTAGTTGTGCAATCGTTTGCAAGTTGAAAATTTGTGCCAGCGGAATATATACTTCAAATTCCTTGTTGATTCTACTCAGAATAACCGTCGCTTTTAGGGAATCTCCGCCCATTTGAAAAAAATTATCGTCGCGTCCTATATCAGAAATATTCAAAACTTCCTTACATATGGATATCAGCTTGGTTTCAGTAGTATTACCATCGGAAACCTGAATCTGCGACTCCTTCTTCTTGATTTCTTCTGGTTTGGGCAATAGCTGAAAATTCGGTTCCCCATCTGTCAAAAGAGGGATGCTATCCATCAAAACCCAAAAACGAGGTTGTCCATAATCAGGAAGCAATGAGCTAACAGTCTCTTTCAGCTCCGCTATAGTCCACGCTTTAGAGGAACCTTCCACGACGTAAGCGACTAGATATGAAGAGTTACTGCTCTCACCATCTCTCTGAGCCGTCAGAACACAGGCATCCAGATCCAATGTTTGCAAAAGATATTTCTCCATCTGCTCAAGATTCATTCGATGTCTGCGAATATGAGCATCCCGGTTAGCTGCACCGATATGTCGAATTCTGCCCCCAATCTCGACATAAGCCCATTCCATCGTCGCTCCCACCACACCAGCGGGTGAAGCCAAATACACTTGTCCGATGGTACCAGCAGGAGACGGATGTTTGTATACATCCAGAACACAAGGATAGTTACCCCTGGAATCCGCGTACGTCGCCCACACTTCCTGAAGTCGCTCCATTTCCGTACTTTGAAGTAAAGTAAGCTCTGATACATGCATTCTGTCTTCTTGTACAACCGAGCACAGCAGGTGCAAAAAGTATTGCGCCCATACTTTTATGGTGTCATGTTGAAAAAGACTCGTAGCATAATCGAAATCAAGCCGCAATTGCTGACCAGTTTCTGTGACATTCAAAAACAGCTCATATTGACAGAACAATAACTCATGCTCCAACAATTCTGTTTCCAATTCGTGAAAGTGAAACTTCGGAATGGGTCGATCCATATTGAACAACACGTTAAGGACAGGCAAATGGCTTAAACCTAGCTGGGCAAGACCAGCAAAGCTGTATTTCTGATAAGCATCCAACGTAAGCATTACGCGTTTGACTGTCTGAGAGAAATCTGCAAACGTGGCTTCAGAGTCCACCTCACAAATCACTGGAAGTAGGTTAACACAGTTGCCAATTAGCGGGGACACGCCCATATGAGATTGTCCTGCGGTTGGAATACCGACCATAATTTGATTGCGGCCTGTCAGTCTATGCAGAAAAAGCTGAAAAACAGACAATAAAGTTACAAACAAGCTGTTGCCAAGTTGAATGCTGGCTGACTTCAGTTGCTTCACTAGCGGCGCCTCTAACACAATGGTGTGTCGTGCTCCGCGCGAAGAAGGGGAGCTTATGCTGCGTTGGAGAGATGGCAAATCAAGAGCTGGCAACGGCTGCGAAAGTACATCAGCCCAAAAAGCAACGGCAGCCGCGCCTCCTGTTTCTAACTGATTTTGCTGCCACGCTGCAAAATCACGGAATGGAACAGGATCGGGAAGCATACAGTGTTCCCTCCGCGCACAAGCTGAATAAAGCTGTTCCAATTCCTGAAAAAACACACCAATGGACCAGCCGTCGGCAATCAGATGATGAAATGTAAATGCAGCGATGTGTTCCTCAGCTGACGTTTTTAAGAGCTGGATACGGAATAATGGTTCTCCTGTATTCATTGGGAACACAGTCTCCCTGTCCTTATCCACCCAAATGCGAATATCTTTTTTCTGTTCCTCAATAGAAAGACTACTGATATCATGGAGCAGAATGTTAATGTTCATCGCCGGAGCAATGGTCTGTGTTTCCCCATCTTCTCCCATAAAGATGCGTAAAGCCTCATGACGTTCAACAATGCGATGAACTGCCTGATTAAATTCCTTAACATGCAACGGTCCCCGGAACCGCATTAAGACAGTTTCATGTAATGACTGCGATTCCTTTGAATTCGAGATCGAGGCGAACCATAATTGCTTCTGATCCGGGGTCAGACTAATCGTTGATTCCTTAACGTCTACAGATGGGGTTTCGGGAAGAAGATTAGCCTTGTTCAGTTGGTTTTCGTTGGGGTGCAGATCTGGTAGAAATCCTCCTGCACGCAGCTCGTTAACACTTTCCTTAATCGCCTGCACAATCCGCTCTATATCTTCTGAATTATGAGCCGTCGACAAAAAACAGTTGCGACCTTCCCAAATATAAATTCCTTTATCCAGCATGTGATAGAAAAATAGTTCCAAGTCACCTTTAAGTACAAAGCGGAATAATGAACCGAAGTATACGACCTTTATAGGTACCTGTTGCTCAAAAAAATAGTGATTCAGTTCTTCTGCGAATGCCTTTGTGCGGCTATTCAGTGTGTTATACAATTGCCCGTTATCCTTCTCTAACTGCTCTAGTACGGCCAAAGACGCTGCCATAGCAAGGGGGTGATGGCAAAAGGTCCCTGCTACAAACGTCCGCTGTTGTTCATGAGGTGGGTAGGAATCATCACCGTAGCTCCACACCCCTCCATCGATTCCATCCATAAACGATGCTTTCCCTGCCACGATACCGATGGGAAGACCACCGCCAATGATTTTACCGTAGGTTACAAGATCAGCTTCAATGCCGTACCACGCCTGCGCACCCCCAGGCTGAATACGGAAACCCGTAATTACCTCATCAAAAATGAACGCGGTCCCAGATTGCTCCGTAATACGGCGTACTTCCTTCAGGAAAGTTGTGGGCTGAAAATCAGGGCGACGGCTCTGCACTGGCTCTATGAGAACAGCGGCAAGCTTGTGGGCATGGGAACGAATATAATCGAGGGATTCGTCTGTACCATAGTTAAGTACAACAACATCGTCCACCATGCGCTGTAGTACACCTGGTGCAAGGGGAGCAGAATGTTCCCTGTTATTCGTTGTTCCTCCCAAAGCTAAAACCCCGTCAAAGGTACCATGATAGGAACCAGAAAAAATAACTACTTTATCTCGACCGGTGGCAGCCCGTGCTAATCGAAGGGCAACCATGATCGCCTCTGTCCCCGAGTTATACAGTGCAATTCGTTCCACGCCTGTCATTTTACAAATTTTTTCAGCCATCTGCCCGGCCATATTGGACATCGGTCCAAGGCACATTCCGTTATGTAATTCCTTCTCAATTGATTCACGAATAAAGGATGGATTGTGGCCAAACAGATTAACTCCAAACCCCATGGTCAAATCAATATATTCATTGCCATCTAAATCCCAAATTTTGGAGCCATCTGCACGCTGAGATACAATTTGATACACCATTTCCTTGAGAGCAAGCCTAAATCCGGCTACATTCCGGTTATTGGCGTAAACAGTTCTATATCGTTGGGTATACTGCTTGGTCTTGCGTGTACGTGTTGTGTAATGTTCAATTAGTTTTTGCAGATGCTTTTCTTGCCTGAGTGAAAGCGAATCATGACCTTGTACATTTATTTTTTGATACGGAACAAATACTTTGGGCTCTTTTCCGACTGGAAAAGTAGTCGGCGTGGAAGCCTGTGTTGGGGAAGCAGTTGTAGCTGTGGCCGCTACCACTCCCATTGCAGATGTCTGAGGCTCAGCAGCAGCTAGCAAAGGATGCGGCTCGGACATTGTCGCTGGCGCGATCCGAGACTGAAGCAGTATCTCCATTTGCTGTGACATGAGCTGAAGTTGCATTTCTAAAATCCGTTCTCTCCCCGTATACACATCCTCGTTTGACAGCTTGTTTTCTGACTCTTCTGCAGAGACAGCAGATTTATGACTCCAGCCCGGCAAGACGGAAGGCAAAGGAGAAGTGATAGTGGAGCAAGGATCCAATTGAGGCTCCTCTGCATTCCAAACCGAATCTTCGGAGGTCCGGGCTACCTGCTCAGCAACAAAGTTTGTCAGCAGCTCCAATGTTGTCAACGATTCAAAAAACTCGTTCATCGGGATATCCAAACCAAATGTAGTTTTTATGCTGTGTCTAACCTGAGACAGAAGGATAGAATCTAAACCCAATTCCAAAAAATGCTTTTGCGGCTCTAACTCGTCCAGACTAAGCTGAGATACGCTTTCGATTATTTGTGACACTTTATTAACAACAGTAGTTTTAAGCAAATTGGAAGCAGATGCCGTTGAGGAATACTCATTCACCATCTTTATAGACTCCTTTACTATTGGGTATTCAAGGATTTTTTCTTTTAGTTTCCAATTAATAACACTAAAATAAATTTGTTACAATATATCTAAATATACAATATAAAGAAATACTAGAAAGGTAAACAAAGATAAATTTAAACACCCACTGTTTTATAAATCCATTTTCATACTCATAAATATGAATTATCCATCTAGTGAAGTAGAGTGCTTATTTGTTTCATTAAACCATTAATGGCTAAATTCAGTAACTTAACTTATTATGCAGGATATAGTTTTTTAAACATTAATCCTAAAAAACTCGAACCCTCCATTTACTAGACAAGATGCGCTCTCATGAAGTTTAAAGGCAGCTAAATTCAATAATTCAATACTCAAAATTTTAAATTCGATGAAATAAGCAGTTATTTTTTACCTAGTATTGGCATTTTAATTTTGATACTTATATTTAAATTAGTGGCTTTTCTTGTTCATATACTTTATTAGAAAAATTTGGGCTTAACTTTGAAAGAGTAGGCTTCCTTATAGGGATAATGTCCATGATGTGTATTACTATAAATGCCAAGTCCCTAAAACGGGACTTGACATCTTTCCAATTTAGAGAGTAAAGATATCGAGGTACGTCATACCGTTTTTTATTATAAAAATAATGAAAATCAAATTTCACACAAACGTCTCATACTAGCATGTCCAACAAGACGATTTCGTGTATCAGGACCCAAAATCACGTCATTCCATGACAGGATCGAACCAGAACCGCTTTTGATCCGGAGTTAACGAGATAACCGTTTCCAGTGCGTCTACTGTTGTTGCTTTTATGGAGGCGGGAGCGGATATAGAGAATTCTTGGTTAGCTGGACCTTGGCCTTTCCCATTCGGAGGCAGGTCTGGCATGAAGCCTCCTTTGCGCAGCTGCTCTACACTATCCTTTACCGCTTGCACGATCCGCGCGATATCTTCCTCTGTATGGGCGGTTGACAAGAAACAGTTTCGTCCTTCCCAGATGTAAATTCCCTTTTCCAGCATGTGATAGAAGAAAAGTTCCAGATCCCCCCTTAGGACGAAGCGAAATAGGGAACCAAAGTGAACAATTTTCATAGGTATTTCCTCATCAGTAAAGTAGCTATTCAACTCTGCTGCCAACGCTGAGGTACGGCTGTTCAACCGATTTTGCAGCTGATCGCCGTCATTTTCCACATAATCCAGCACCGCCAAGGATGCCGCCATCGCCAGTGGATGATGACAAAATGTACCGGCTACAAAGGTTCGTCGATGCTCATTCTGAGGATAGGAATCGTCTCCGAAGCACCAGGACCCTCCGTCAATCCCATCCATAAATGCGGCTTTCCCGGCTACGATGCCGATCGGCATCCCGCCGCCAATAACTTTACCGTAGGTCACAAGGTCTGCCTGCACCCCAAACCACGCCTGAGCACCTCCCGTTTGAATCCGAAATCCTGTAATCACCTCATCGAGAATTAAGGCTGTACCGGATTGCTGCGTGATTTGACGAAGCTTCTGTAAAAAGGTTTTCGGCTGAAAATCAGGACGACGGCTTTGTACTGGCTCCACCAGTACAGCAGCCAGCTCTTGTCCATGTGTACGTATATAATCCAGCGATTCATCCGTTCCATAATTTAGGACAACAATATCATCCACCATGTGCTGCAAAATGCCCGGCGCTAACGGTATGGAATGCTCCTTGTTGTCACCCGTGCTACCCAATGCCAGCACACCATCGAACGTACCATGATAGGAGCCAGCAAAAATGACCACTTTGGCTCGTCCGGTAGCAGCACGCGCCAATCGGAGAGCAACCATAACGGCCTCGGTACCGGAGTTGTACAAAGCAACCCGTTCCACACCAGTCAGCTTACATATCTTCTCGGCGACCTGTCCTGCCATATTGGACATGGGTCCGATGCACATGCCGTTTTTTAGTTCTGCTTCAATTCTTTCACGGATAAAAGCTGGATTATGCCCAAACAGGTTAACACCAAAACCCATGGTCAAATCCACATATTCATTTCCATCCAAATCCCAAACTTTGGACCCATCTGCGCGTTGAGATACGATTTGGTAGACCATTTCCTTCAAAATAGGCCGAAAGCCCGCTACATTACGGTTATTCGCATAGACAGACCGATACTGCTGAGTATACTGTTTGGTGCTTCTCGTTCGGGCTGTGTACCGCTCAATCATCTCTTGCAGATGTTGTTCTTGCTGGTGCGAAAGTAATTCACGCCCTTTAACATCCAGCCTTTTATATGGTGTAAACGGTTTTGTCTCATGACCTGTCTTCTTCGGAACAGGAAGTTCAGTTGGAACAGATTCTAATGCAGCTGCGACTTCCTGTTTGGTTTCGATAATCTCAGTGCTCTCTCTGCGTGCTGGCGTGAAAACACTTGTTTCCGGTTGAAATGCTTGAGAAATTGATGCCGCAGGAGCCGATTGACCCCGGAGCAAATCGAGCTGCTGTGACATCACATGCAGCTGTTGCTGCAAGATTCGCTCGACACCAGACGAAGCCGCGATAACTGTTGTGCTTTGAACTGGCTCTTGCCCTATTCCATTAACTGATACAACTGGAGTGCTGGCTTCCTGCGGCGGCCAGTTAGACGCTGTGGCAGTATTTACCTGATTAGAAGTCGCTCTCGCTGGACTTTCCATTGCATGAAAGGACGTCTGATCTGACATGCTTACCCGTTCTGCCACGTAGTTAGTCAATAGCTCAAGCGTGGTTAGCGATTCAAAGATTTCACTCATGGGGATGTCCAGTTTGAAAGTATCCTTGATACTATGAAGAACCTGAGACAAATGAATGGAATCGAGCCCTAATTCCAGAAAATGCGTTTGTGGTTCCAGTTCCTCAAGACTGAGTTGGGACACGTTACCAATTATTTTCGTTAGCTTTTGGCGAATTGAAGATTGATGCTGCTCAGTAAACGACCCCGGCGCCGAATTCTCATTCACCATAAATTCCGACTCCCCTACCCTCAAGTTTGTATGAACAGGTACAGCCTGCTCCATTTGAACCTGTTCTGGAACATGAATCCAGCACCTTTTCCTTTCAAACGGATACGTAGGCAGGGATACTTTTTTGTACGTCTGACCTGCATAAAGCGATGCCCAGTCGATCTCAGCCCCTTGTACGTACTTTACTCCTACTTGCTCCAATGTTTGCAAAGTGTTAGAGTTTCCTACGACTGTTTCTGTATCCCGTCTGCTAGCTTCTTTTCCAGTGTATAGACCTTCAGATGCCTTACCTTGCTCGTGAAACTGACGTAATTTTGCTTTCAATGCCTCCGCTCCTGCGGCAACAATAGCCACTCGGTATGTTAGGTGGCTTCTGCCCGTGTTAGCCGTATAACATACATCATCGATAGGCAATTTTTCCTCACGTTCAAAGTAATCCACGTACCGTCCAACCAACTCGCGTAAAGCTCCTTCACTTCGTGCCGACAGTGTCAGCAGCAATGGCGATGTTCCATTTCTCCGATCAGTAGTGGCTTGTTCCGCATCCGTTTTCGCGATATATTCCTCTAGCACCACATGACAGTTGGTCCCGCTAAAACCAAAGGAACTCACTCCGCTTCTTCTCGGGATTCCGTCTGTCTTCCATTCTCTCAGCTTCGTGTTGGCATACACCGGAGATTCTTCAAAATGAATATTCCGATTGGGCGTACGAAAATGCACGAGCGGCGCAATTTGTTGATGCTTCATCGACAGCACAGATTTAATTAAGCCCGCAATTCCGGCAGCTTCGTATAAATGCCCGATATTCGTTTTGACCGTGCTTATCGCCACAAATTGCTTGCGCTGTGTAAACTTGCGGAAAGCCTGGGTAATGCCCTTAATCTCAACAGGATCTCCCAGCTTGGTTCCCGTACCATGAGCTTCAATATAGCTTACCGTTTCTGGGTCAATTTGTGCATCTTGCCACGCCTGTTCAATGACCTCTGCCTGCGCCAACGCATTGGGCGCGGAAATTCCAATCGTACTGCCGTCCTGATTAATCGCACTGCCTTTGATCACGGCCAGAATATGATCTCCGTCTTTTTCTGCTTGGCGAAGCGGCTTTAAAAGAACGGCTCCAACCCCTTCACCCCAGCCTGTACCGTCCGACTCATCGTCAAAGGCTCGTGCCCGGTCATCGGACGATTCCATGCCAATGCCCGCCTTCAGCGGAAGCAAAATGGTCTTCACTCCACCGGCCAAAGCCATATCGCAGTCTCCGCTCAAAATTGACTTACAGGCCAAATGCACCGCCACGAGTGAAGAGGAGCAGGCCGTATCAATGGTCAGCGCCGGTCCTTTTAAATCGAGTAAATACGAAATCCGACTGGAAATTACGGATGGAAGATTACCTATGCCAAAGTTAGGAAGCGCTCCCGGCTCCACCTCAGACAACAAGCGTTCATATTCAAAGCTGGTTTTGGAGAATCCGACGTACACCCCTACCTTTTTCCCAGACAGCTGTTTGTTTCCATAGCCCGCATCCTCAATTGTGCTCCAAGCAGTTTGTAAAAATAAACGTTGATTCGGGTCCATCAGAGAAGCTTCCCGTGGGGTCAGCTTGAAGAAGGCATAGTCAAACTTGTCCACTTCATCTAGATATCCGCCTTCAGCAATTTGAATATTTCTTCCTTTCGTATTTAAATGAGAAATAAAAGCTTTGGCATCTTTTCTTCTTTCGTC
Source organism: Paenibacillus jamilae (assembly GCF_050482105.1). GTDB lineage: Bacteria > Bacillota > Bacilli > Paenibacillales > Paenibacillaceae > Paenibacillus > Paenibacillus jamilae_B. The sequence goes on from NZ_JBCNHI010000010.1 coordinate 172,314, forward strand.
GTTATATGGACCAATAAGGTCTGCACCAGAAGCTACATTTGCCCAAAATTGCTCCAATGTATCTGCATGAGGGAACTTGCCTGACATGCCGATGATGGCAATATCCCGATCTCTTGCGTCCTCTTTGGATTTGAATGGGGCTATAGTGTTTACCTTTTGGCTTAAACCCTGACTGGATATAAATGCAGCTAGCTTGGCGATCGTCGGATAAGAAAAGAAGTCCGTTACCTCAATATGAATTCCGAGCTGTTCCTCCAATTGGTCCACAATTTGAACGAGCTGTAAAGAAGTTACGCCGAGATCAAAGTAGCTGTCTTCCGTTCCGATAGATTGTACTTTTAAAATAACTTGGCAAATTTCAATCAGTTTTTGCTCGATCTCACCTTGGCTGGCAGGGGAATGTTCTGCATCTTGCGCTATTTGAGCGGCTTCAACCAGGGATGCCAATACTTCATCAAATTCTCCCTGCTCGTAGCTCTGAGCCAGCTTATAGCGTTGAACCTTTCCACTGGTTGTTTTTGGGATGCGACGGATAGGAATTACATCCTGAACTTGCCATCCTCCCCGATAATTCAAATGGCTTTTCAGCTGTTGGACTAGTGGTAAAAATAACTCTACTTTTTTCGTGTGCATCACAAAAACAACAATGCGATCCTGCCTAGTTTGTGTATCATGTACACCACACACAGCTACTTTCCCAAGTTCTACACCGTCTAGTTCCTCTGCAATTCTTTCGATATCATGTGGATAAACGTTCTGACCGTTCACAAAAATAATATCCTTGGATCTGCCTGTAATTACCAATCTCCCGTTTCTCATAAAACCCAAATCCCCGGTAATGAGCCAGCCATCCTTTGTCTTGACCTTAGCGGTTGCCTCGGGATTGTTATAGTATCCAGCAGTTACATTTCTACCGCGAATTTGTGTGTATCCTATTACGTTCTCCTCTAGTACCTGATTTTGCTCATCACAAATGCGAACAGAGGTGCTAGCCATAGGGCAACCCAAATCCGCAAACGTAAGACACCGCTGATCGGACGGATCTACCTCTTCTACAGGCTCACCAACGTGCAACTGCTGCCTGTTTAAATGAATGCCAACAAAATTGTCTTTGTCCAAAGGAGGACTGGAAACGCCTACGCTCGCCTCTGCCAGGCCATATACAGGGTACATGACATTTTTATTCAATCCATGTACACTCATTGCTTCCATAAATACATGGCACAGCTCTACTGATATCGGCTCAGCACCATTTAAAATCATGCGAACACTTGACAAGTCCCAATTAGCCGCTGTTTCAGCTTTATACTGATCAAGGAAAAACTTAAAGCCAAAGTTAGGAGAACAGATTTGGGTCGCCTTATGCTCCGACACCTTTTTTAGCCATAAAGCTGGCCGTCTTATAAAGAGAGCCGTCGGCATAATAAGTTGCTTGGCATGAGCGATGATACAGGTCAAATGAAAGGCAATTAGACCTAAATCATGGGTGAGTGGCATCCAGCCCAGATATGCATCATTTGAAGTCATTCCCGTTTGACTTGCGATATCCCGAATATTGTATACAAGATTTTCATGTGTTAGCATGACTCCCTTAGGATCACCTGTCGAACCTGAGGAAAATTGAATAAACGCCAAATCCTCTGGTCTAGATTCATGAATGATCCCCTTACTCAGATCGGTATAATCAAATTTTTGGCTAGAAAAGGTCGCTTTTTTCACTGCTTCAAAAGAATCTAGCAATTCATTCTGTTTAGAATACTTCTCCAGCTGCGTCATTACTTTATCATCTGCAATCATATAAGGACAGGTAAGGGTGCTCCAGATTTTAAACAGCTTTATTTTATGCTCATCATTATTTCCGATGCTTACAGGTACAGGTACGATTCCTCCTAGCAAACAGCCCCAAAACACATTCACAAAGGTGTGATTGTCGTCAATCTGCATGATTAACTTATCACCAGGCTGTATTCCATCTTCCTGTAATTGATGAAGCACCTGCAGCGCTTGCTCCAAAAGTTGACCGTAGCTAACGTACTCCTCCTGTTTGTCACCCGAAATGAAAATAATTCCGTTCTCAGCCCTACTGGCTCGGTCCTGAATGATATCAATTAAAGTCCGAAATTGCTCCATCCTGATCCCTCCTCAAAAGGTCTAACACTTCTTCCTTCTCACGTGCTGTAACTTGTTTGGTTTGCAATATTAGGCGAATACACTCTAGTGCTTCGTGTCTTTGCTCATAAGCAGAAGAGGAACTCCCCAATTCTATGCTTTTAAGTAACTCCTCCAACCTGCGAACAGGTAAAATAACCCCTCTCTGATACTCATCCTCATTCCAATTGGTATTGGGTGTAGATATTGCCTGTGCCAACACGGTCTTCACCCAATCACGAAGCGAAAAACGATGTTGCAGTGCAATCCGATCCAAATTTCTATCCAAGGAAAGCACCTCAAAAGCAGCCTTTGTTTCTTTCGCTAAGTTTTTCAGCACCGTCCGCGGGCCTAATTCTATCCCCTGCTTCACTCCATGTTTCTCCATATACTTCATCGTTTGCACCCATCGCACGGGACGGATCATTTGCAAATACAAGCCTTGACGAATGCTGTTGACATCCGTATACGGGAGTGCTGTAACGTTAGAAATAATAGGCCACAGCGGCTCGCTAAACGTGTATTTTTGCAGTTCTAACGCTAATAAATCCGCAGCTTGCTGCATAAGCGGGCTGTGAAAGGGACCACTAACCTGCAAATGTGTAATTTGGCCCCCTTGTTGCTCCAATTGTCTGGCCACAGCAGCAACTGAGGCGTGATGACCAGAAATGACATATTGATAAGTAGAGTTATAGCAAGCGATGGTAACAGGCTGACTGTTTACGGTAAAATGCTCGCATAGCTCTTCTAGCAAATGTAAATCCGCCCCGCGAACAGCAACCATACAACCCAGATCGGCCTTCGAGGCTTCCTCCATAATGCGTCCCCGTTCTTGTACAAGCCGCAAAGCATCGCCAAACGACAAGACCCCGCTGCTTACCAGCGATGAATACTCACCCAAACTATGTCCTGCCGAAAATTCGGGAACGATTCCTACCTCATGCATATAAAGCCTGAATGCAATGATGCTAATGGTGAGAATCGCAGGCTGAGTATAAAATGTCTTGGATAATTGGGATATAGGCCCTTTCATACATAAAGTTTTCAGATCATACCCCAAAATATCGGCAGCCTCTTCAAAAATGCGATCTGCCTCCAAAAAGCTGTCATACCATGCAGCTCCCATTCCTACATATTGAGAGCCTTGTCCCGAAAAAAGCAGAGCGATCCGATTCATGTCCAACCCCTTCCCTGAACATAAAAAGTGGTAAAACAAAAGATGGGGATTTAATTGTGTATATCTATGTATTTAAGATAGATATAGCAAAAGCAAATTGACTTGCCAAAAAAACATATAAAAGTAAATCGTCTTTGAGTTTTGCGATGTGATTAAAGATAAAAAGTGTGTGAGTAGTCTTGGAAGTGTGAAAAACTTGGAGTGGGCTGTAATCCCTGGTTAATACTTAGGAATTTCAGCATCAAAGATGAATGTATTAAATGAAAAATTAAATAGGTTATGCTTTTTAATTTATTATAAACAATAAAATGAATTAAAGTACAGCAATATAAATTTATTATAACAAAAAGAATGTCCTCTTTTGGTTAAAAATAGGTGTTTTTTTGACCAATTAATGAATTTTGTTTTTATATGCTAATCATAAGTAAATAAATTGTTTCAACATAACAAAAACACCTTCAATTTCGGCCTCCATATTTTATAAATGGAAGTCCATTCTCTTGAAAGTGTTTTTCTTAAACAGATAGTACTAATTATTTATGGTCAGATACTCTTTTACGCATTCCGGCCAATCCTAGTAACCCAAGCAAGCCAAGCCATCCCCAATCCATATGGTTGTCATTATCTACAGCGTTGGCTCGTACGCTGTTAGCGTTGTAAGTTGAATTGTTGTTGTGATAAGCGTTATTAGCTGTCTCATTCACCACATCTACATTTGCACTTTGTGCTGATGAAGGGGTGACTAAAGCCGCAAAAAAGAACATTGAAGCTACAGCAGTGACTATTTGTTTCTTCATAAAATATCCTCCCTGAAAGTGTGATACATATAATTTCTCCAGAAATCCGCTCATTATTCCATTATGTATTTACAGTTTTATTGGGATACATTTAATCATTAATTGGCACTATAAGTTCGGTGTAAAAAATATTGAAGGAGCGGTTATGATGGGAATATTAAGCGGGAATCCAAAAAATGAACCTATGCATTATGGTGAAATTTTCAGTGTATGGCAATACTCATTGGTTGCGAAAGGGGCTTTATCTTTCTACCAAGCATTCCTGAATCATGCAGGAGACAAGGATTTAAAAAAAATATTGGAAGCACTCATCGATCAAGCGAAACTTGAAATTAAAGAGTGCGATACGCTCCTTAATGAAAATGGGATAGCTCCAGCGCCAGCCTTACCACAAAGACCTGATGCGAAAATTGAAGATATTCCTGTTGGTGCAAGGTTTACTGATCCAGAGATCGCCGCCAAAATTGCGTCTGATACATCATTGGGGTTGGTAGCTTGTAGTCAAATAATGGGTCAATCCATTAGAGAGGACATAGGAGCCTTGTTTGCAAAGTATCATCTTACTAAAGCCGCTTTAGGAGTTAAGATTCTCCAATTGACTAAAGAAAAAGGATGGCTGGTGCCTCCTCCGCTTCAAGTGAAAAGACCTGAAGCTGTTGAAGTTTAAATATAATTTATATTAAAAGTTAGAAAAACAACCCCCATTTCTCAATATGAGAACAATGGGGGTTAGCTTTATAACTTTTCAATCCATAACTTAGGAGTAACCTACGATTTCTTTAAATATCTCTCCGAATTACGCTTTTGGTCGCTGCCGCCTCAAAAATCGTCTCAATCAGCACCAGTACACGGTGCACTTCTTCGCTTTTGATCGCAAGCTCGGATTTTCCTTCAATGGTGGAGACAAAATTTTCGTAAAAGCTTTCCGCTGCAGCTGGTATTTTCTCAATTGGGAACTTAAGGGTGGATTCCTCAGATGGCGGCGCCATCGTTTTCGTCAAACCTTGCCCTGCTTGAATCGGTTTGGGCTCCACGTGAGCGACATCTGGATTCCGGGTAACTATCTCTCCGCTCAAATCCCAATCCTTGATCACTGCGGTTCCTTCAGTTCCTTTAATATACCAACGCGGCAGTTTTACGTAATTAGTGGTACCTACTTCAATGACCGCTGTAAGACCATCCTTGAATTCAATAAAGCTGCTAAAGCCGTCATCCACTTCTGTCCCTAGAATATAACTCAAGGTAGCGGTCACACTTTCGATTTGGCTGTCCGTAATCTGAAGCAGCTGATCCAAAAGATGCACTCCCCAGTCCAGCAGCATTCCTCCACCATATGCCTTCAATTGACGCCAGTCGCCTGGAATACCATTAGCCCCCTGAACCCGCGACTCCAGGTGGAAAAGGTCGCCAACGGTCTTCTTGCTGATCATATCTTTGACAATCCGAAAATCTTCATCCCATCGACGATTTTGATGAACTGTAAATATACGGTTCTCTTGCTTGGCCACCTCGACAATATCTAAGAAATCTGCACTCGTTATCGTAACCGGCTTTTCGCAAATGACATGCTTGCCAGCTTGCAGTGCTTGGATTGCGATTTCTTTATGAACGTCATTAGGTGTTGCTATTAATACAATATCCACGTCCTGATCACCGAGAACGGCATCAAGACTGGCATAGGTTTTATAGCCGGCTGCTGCAGCCAATTCCATCCGATAATCGACAATATCATATACACCGCCAACGGCAAGCTGCTCAATAGGTTCAATTAATTGAACATGGTAGCTTCCCATGCCTCCATAACCGATAATAACTACATTATATTTCCGATTGTCCATTTTCATTTTCCTTCCACTCCTAAATTGAGCCACCATATATCAACGGTTGCTCACGGATCGAATTCAAATTGTAAATCGCTGCTGCCAGACTGTGACCACATCCTACGGGATGAAAGTCCATATTCTGGACATACTGATCGATCTTGCTGTGCTAGAACTTAAGCAATTCGTCACTCTCAAGTAGCTCATCCGTAAGATGATGTCATGCATACGCTTTCATTATAAAGCAAATCTTTCCCCAAAAAAAGGGGATATTATGCTTTACGAAATTCAGTATTGGATAAATACTCACACAACATTTCCTGCATTGACTTCTTTGAATTTTGAAACTGTTTGATTCGATGCCCATTGGCACCAGACGGATGGGGAAAACCCCACAGAATCTTCATTTCCTGAATCTTCTGTTCCTCGAGCAATCGACGAAGAACCCTCTCGACTGACTTCCCTAGCGGAACAATAAGCGGATGATTCAAACTTTCTAATTCAGGAAGAAAAGACTCTAGTACTGCTCTATACAAAAAAGTATGATTTATTAGGGAAGGCTGATGTCCATTATAATTTTCTTGACTTACAAAAACTGGAAATCGAATTAAAGAAGTTGTATGTAACAACGAGCAATCTGAATCAAACAATTTACGTACATGCGACACTTTTAAAAAATCATGCAATCCTATTTCTTGAAGCATATATATTAAGTTGTCTCGCATGGAACCAGCCATTCTTGCTGCAAATTTTGCTTTCTTACAAGCTTCCTCATATGACTCTTGTTCCTTCAAAGAAGTTATGGCAGTTCGAAAAGCAATTTCCATCTGCTGCCAACCGGGTGTAATACCTACGAGCACTACTTTCGCAGAAGAATTGATATATTCATTATGCGGAGAATAGAATATTTCAACGTTTTCCGAAGACTTTAATTTGAAATCTTTAATCAACAAATCGTATTTAGAATACTTCTTCTTTACCGGTAACGAATTCATCACAGTAACTATACGCTTTTGATGAGTGAATGAGATCAGGTTGCTTCCTCCTTACAAGGGGTGTTCTTCACACCCCCAATTGAATTCACCCCAAAAAATCCATTATGTTTGAGGCAGTCCGTTTGCCTGTGCTCAGTTCTTTCTATCTTCTTTGGTAATGAGCGTACTGTAGGCGGGAATCTTCACTGTTCCTTTGCTCACTTTCACATCCTTTGAGGTAGAGAAAACCACTTTCCGCTTTTCCTTATCTCGATCTTTCATCTGGATGGTAACCGGCTCTCCTGACAGATTATGATATACATACAATGTTTCTTTGCCTGAAGAACGTTTGTATGCCGTCACGCTGGCCGAACCTGCTTGGATTGGTTCTAGACTGTCGCTGCGAAGAGCCTCATGTTCTTCCCTCAGGCGGATAAGCGTGCGGTAGCTTTCCAGCAGAGAATCATTGTCCCGCAACTGTGCTTCCACCGATACTTCGCCTTTGTTGTATTTGGGTTCCTCCCACTTTGTTTGACCGAGGCCTTCTCCCTTGTACCAACGCATAGGCTCTCGAAGATACTCATCAGGCTTCTCTCCCTTCATGCCGATTTCTTCTCCGTAATAGAGAAACGGCTGACCTGGCAGTGTCAAGAGAATGGCAGCAGCCAGCTTGGCTTTTCGCACATCCCCGCCCAGCTCGCTCATAACTCGGGTTTGGTCATGATTGCTTAAAAATGGAGCATCGAGTGCCGCCTTATTGTATGATTTGTACAGCTTCAGCGTTTTCTCGGAGAATGTAGCAATACCTTGATCCCGACCGTTTTTCACAGAGTTCAATATCGTTCCGCCCAGGTCAAAGTTAAACAGAGAGTGGAGCGATTCGTAATAAGGAGCTATTGTCTCCGGTTTATCCCATACCTCTCCTGCCAGATATACATTTGGATTTATCTTTTCCATCTCGGAACGGAATTCATTCCACCACGCAATGTTTTTATCGGCACCGTCCTTCGTTTGCCCTTTAAAAATATGCATCGCTGCATCAAGCCGGAAGCCGTCTGCGCCCTGCTGTAGCCAATACTTACCGACTTTGATCATTTCCTTGCGGACTTCTGGATTGTCAAAGTTCAGATCCGGCATCCCCGACCAGAAGGTACCGTAAAAATATCCTTCGCCATTTGGATTCTTATGCCATACCTGCTGGCCCCATGATCCCTTTTCATCCAGATTTGTATTCTCATCTGCCCACACGTAATAGTCGCGATATTTGCTTTGCGGGTTGGCGCTCGCCTCCTTGAACCAAGGGTGCTCGCTGCTCGAATGATTGATAACAAGGTCGATGATTACCTTGACACCCTTTCGTTTCGCTTCTTTCGTCAAGGTGCGAAAATCATCTAGATTCCCGTACTGCGGGTCCACCTGATAGTAGTCGGTTACGTCATATTTATGGTAGCTTGGAGACGGATTCAGTGGCATGAGCCAGAGGCCGCTAACCTGCAAATCCTTGCCTGAACGGGGATTGCCGTCATTTAAGTAATCAAGCTTTTGGGTAATCCCTTTTAAATCACCGTGTCCATCTCCGTTTGAATCATAAAAAGAATTGATATAAATTTCGTAAAACACGCCGCTTCCAGCAGAATTTGGAGGCTTATGCCCGTTCATATCCTGCTCGGCCATTGCACCTGAGGCAAACATCGTGAGCATAGGCACCGTTAACAGGACTGTGGACCATTTTCTTAAGCGTTTGTTACGATTCAAAACATATCAGCTCCTTTAATTGTTATGGGTGCGCCTTCATTATAAAGAAAAGTCACCCAAAAAAAGGGGATATTATTATCTATTATAGTGGAAAATATCGATTTTATTGTTTAATGTCTGTATCGAACAAAACTGCCTGGGTTAGAGGATCTTTTGATGATCCTTAACCCAGGCAGTTTTAGCAAGTCCGTTCTTATCCTTTTACAGCAGACCCTACCGTCATTGCCCGTTCCACTTGTTCACTCAAGAACAGATAGACGAGTACCATCGGTAAAGAAGCAATTGTCATAACAGCTCCCATGGCGCCCCAATCTGTACTGTAAGAACCTTGGAAGAAAAGCAAGCCAAGCGGTAATGTCTTCATATTTTCATCAGAAATGAGAATATAGGCCAAAGTAAATTCATTCCAGTTGTTCAAGAACTGAAAAATGGCTACAGTCGCAATTGCAGGTAATGCAAGAGGTACAATGATTTTCAGGAATAGTCTATAAATATTAGCTCCATCCATGCATGCCGCCTCTTCAATCTCCTTAGGGATTCCTGTAAGGAACCCATAGAAAATCATGGATGAAAAAGGAAGGCCAATTGCAATATAAGGAAGAATAAGAGCACCATACGTATTCGTAAGATGAAAATCGCGAACCAGAATCGCCAGCGGGATCATGATGACCTGAAGTGGCATAAACATCCCTATGGTCATATAAGTCCGAACGGTAGAGCGAAATCTCCACTTCATACGAGCCACTGCAAAGGCAAACATCAGGGCCAGGAAAAGGATAAACAGAGTCGAAATCGTTGATACGACTAGACTGTTCAGAAAGTAACGGGGAATATTAAATTGTGTCCAAGCATTGATGTAATTTTCATATCGAAAATGCGTTGGCAGTCCAAATGGGTTAGAGACGAAGATCTCATCGTTGTTCTTTAACGAGTAGGATACCATCCAAAACAACGGGTAGACCGAAACAATTAGATACAACCACAGTGGTATCTGCAGGGCAGCATGTCTGAACTTGCTCAAAGCGGTTTTACTCATTTCGTTCTCCTTTTCAATACACGCCTTATTAGGCGGTTTGTCCGCGGTCGAACAGCTTATTGATGACTACAGTTGCCAATAGTGAGATTAATACAAGCAGCACGGATACAGCACAGGCATAACCATAGTTGCTCTCCATGAAAGCATAGCGATAAATCATGAAAGTCAATGTATAGTTTGTCGTGCCAGGCCCGCCATTTGTCATAATCAGCATTTGCACAAATGCCCCTATTCCAGAGGTTATTGCGATAATGAAGCAAAATTTGTACGTTTCCTTCATTAAAGGAAGCGTGACATGCAGGTGCGCTCTCCATTTGCTGCAACCATCAATCGTGGCGGCTTCAAAGTAGTCTTCAGGTATTGACTTAACTCCCGCATATAACAGTGCAAATTGGTATCCCATGAACTGCCAGGCATTAACAAAGGCGATGGCTATAATGGATGTTGTCGGGGAGCTCAACCAATTTTGTTGGTATGGGATGTTCAAGAGATCAAACAGCCGGTTGATTAAACCATTGGTTGGATCATAAATGGCAATCCATAGCTGGCATACAACAGTTACCGATAGGACAACTGGGATAAAATAGGCGGTTTTTAGTATTTTCCGCCCGCGTGTACGTGGGTCCGCACAGATTAGCGCCAGTAGCGTTCCCAGTCCGATCTGAAAGACTGCCAGCACAATAGCAAAGATCAATCCGTTCTTAAGCGAAGTAGAAAGTAGAGGATCAGAGAACAATTCCCGGTAATTATTCAATCCCGAAAAGGTCAACGTACTGAGGCCATCCCAATCATAAAAACTGCGAAAAACAGTTTGCAATACGGGATATATCAGAATCACGCTATACAGTATTAATGCAGGGAGGAGAAACAGTGCGAGCGCTGGTTTGTTCCCCATATATTTATTCATGTCTTGCTTCCACCCCTTATCTTTGGAACAGCATCCCCCAGCACCTTATATCGCCAAGGGATACCGATTCCCTGAATTCTCAGTTTTCTTTATTCAATGTGCTATTCAAATTGCTCACAAAATCGTTTTCAGAAAAGTTGTCTACCATCATATTTTGAGTATTGTCATTAATGGTGTTCTGAATTTTTGTATTGCTCAGAAGTTGAGCATATTGCTGTGCATTGGGTAGCAACTCTTTGACAACTCGCTGCATCATGGCTGGAACATTGGAGGCCATTGGCTTATCAACTTTTACTGGAACAATTGGACTTCCAAGTTGGGTGTATCTGTACTCTGCTGACTTCGAAGCGAGGAATGCCGCTACCTTTACGGCTGTTTCCTTATTTTGGCTATTCGCTGACACTGCGTACCCTTGTGGAGAACCTGAGCCGTCAATAAAATATTTGGAATTCTCGTAGGTTGCTTCATCCTTTGCAGGCCAGTACATCCAGTCAACTTGATCGCCCAGCTTTTCCTGGGAACTGTAAATTTCCCATTGTCCATTCACAAACATGGCTGCTTTGCCCTGATAAAATAGGGACGATGCCTGATCATAATTGGTGTTCGTGGCATTGGCATCGAACAATCCGGCTCTTTGCAGTTGCTTCATCTGCTGTGCCGCTGTTACGAATGCTTCTGGCAATGCTTTTACACCCTTTTCCTCAAGTGCTCCAAATCCACGTGGTTGCTCTCTTGTAACAAGCCCATTATAAAAAGCGGTCGTAATCCATTTTTCCTTAGCAAAGATTGACATCGGTACATAACCAGCAGCTTTCAGTTTTTTCGCTGCGTCGACCATCTGGTCAATCGTCTTAAGCGGTGTCTTGATTCCGACCTTTTCAAAAATTGACTTGTTGTAATAGATCATTTGGAATTCTATACCAGTTTCGGGATAAGCATACACATGATTGTCTGGAGCTACCAAACGTGATTCAACACCTGGGTTCAGATTCTTCTTGAATTCGGCTGTTGTGTCATAGTTGTCCAGCACCTCAACATTTTTCGATTTTGCAAAAGTTTGCAGAACTGACCAATCCGCTAAATAGACATCCGGCATGTTGCCCGTTGCTGCGTAAGTTTTAAGTTTCTGGCCTCCGTCCTGCACGGCAGGATCCAGTTCAATTTCTACGTTTGGCATCTTCTTTTTGAGCTCTGCCACCGCATAATCGAACGGCTTTATGGTATCGTCATCAAAATGCTGCGCATACACCTTCAATTTGATCGTTCCGTCCCCTGATCCGTTTTTGGAAGAAGCTGAGTTATCTCCTCCACAAGCGACCAATCCAACGGACATGGTGAGCACTAGCAAGGCAGCACTCCAAATTTTGAGATTTTTTTTCATTTGTTTTATCCCCCTCATGAAGAGTCTTTGATGATTGCGCTTTCATTTGCTTGACTACAGTATACTGCGGCCTCTTGTCTTCTTTAAGGAATAAAACGGGTCTTATCAGTAAAAAACGGGACAAATAGAGCAGTGGTTGCCTAAATAGGAACACCGTCAGGCTTAATCGGTGTGTCCTACCCGCAAGGCATATGCTACCTTTTTTTGAGTTGCTCATATTCGGTTGGTGTTATACCAAAGCGTTTCTTGAAACATTTGCTGAAATAATTAGGGTCACTGTATCCGACACTTTCAGCGATTTCTGACAGCTTCCGATTTCCATTCAGCAGAAGCTCCTTAGCCTTCTTCATTCGAATGTGTGTAATATGATCCACGATGGAGAAGCCAGACTCCTTGCGAAAAACGCGCCGCAAGTAGCTGGGATCGACGAATACTCCGCATGAAACCTGCTCAGCAGACAGTTCTGTGTCTGCATAATGTTCCTCGATATAGTTGATCGCCGCCGCAAACAAATTGGATGCCTTCGTAGGACGCATATTCTCCATCAATTGGATCAGCTTGCGGTACAGGGCAAGCATCCAACCTTCAGCCGCCTCCCAGGAATCTAACTCCCGGAGCCGGTCGTAAGGAGACTTGTCTCCTCCGTCATCCCAGAGCCGATCATAAGGAATGCCTCGTTCACTTGCAAAGGAAAGGGCCAGAGATACGATCCCCATAAGCATCGCATCTGCGTATTCGTCTCCCCATTTATATATACTAAGTTGGCGTATCGCCTTGCGGACCTCCTCTAGCGTCTCACTGTCTTTCATTCGAAGGTCAAGCACAACTGCATCCCGTAGATGTCCCAAATCAGGCATACCTACTCTGCTATGCAGCGTTTCACCGCCATGTCCCCCTAACTCTGCACTTTCGCTTTCCTGTGGAAGCACTGGTAATTTGGGCTTAATCCGCTCCAACATTGAGAGCATTTCTTCTGCATTGAATGGTTTTAGTAAATAATCCTGCACTCCAGTTCGAACAGCCTTCTGTAGATATTCGAATTCGTTATGCCCGGATATGAATACAATCACGATCCGTTCGAACCTGACTTTCAATCTTTCGGCTAATTCAATTCCATCTATAAACGGCATATTGATATCAACGAGCGCGAGATGCGGCTGATGCCGCTCGGCTTCCTGAAGCGCTTCCTGACCGTTCCTTGCTTCGCAGCATACCCGAAAGCCATAACATTCCCAGTCTATCTTAATTCGCAGAAAGTCTCGAAACAGCGGCTCATCATCCACAATCATCACTTTATACATCTTGGTGTTCACTCCCTCTTGGCAGCATTGGTAGCGACAGGTCAACAATGGTTCCTTCTCCGAGAACACTTTGCACAGATATCCCGTACTCCTCGCCAAAATACAAACTCAGTCGTTGCTGTACGCTGTAGGTACCGATCGATCGTATTCCTTCTTTAGGTAAATGTCTGGACATAATGTTCTGAACTTGAATTTCATTCATTCCCACACCGTTGTCCTCTACCCGGACAATCACCTTATCATTCTGTTTAAAAGCGAAAATACGAATAAAACCTTTTGTTCCTTTCTTCTTAAGTCCATGGTAAATCGAATTCTCGACAAGCGGCTGAAGCGAGAGCTTCGGGATCGGTGTACCCGCAAGTTCTGGAGGGATATCCACTTCATAGCGGAATACATCGGGATAACGAATTTGCAGAATTGTCAGGTAATCATCCGTAATCTGAGCTTCCTTCTCTAAAATAATAAGCTCCCGTCCTTTATTCAGCACCATTCGATAGAAATCGGCCAGCGCTTTCGTAGTATCTCTAGCCTCATCATTACGGTCCAGCTCATTAAGTGCATAAATGGTATCTAAAGTGTTGTACAGAAAATGCGGTTTTATTTGAGCGGTCATCAGTGCAAGTTCATATTCACGCTTGCGGTTTTGTTCCTGTCTTACTTCATCTAGCAATTCCCTAATCCGTCTTATCATAAAGTTAAAAGCTTCAGCAATGGTACCGATTTCATCTTCTGTTCGGACTGTCGCAACGGATTGTAAATCGCCGGCTACTACTCTTCGCATAGCTCTAGTCAGTTGTTCGAGCGGGCTAACGACCATTTTGGACAGAAAACTAGCACCGAGCCATGAAAAAGCAAGACATAATACACCGATTAAGAGTGAAAGCCTTACATTTTGCCGGACATCCGCTGTAAGCAGGCTAAGAGAAACAACATTGACTAACTTCCAACCCATCCGGTTATAGTTATTGACCGTTACAAGATTACCGTCGTCCTCAAATGAGCACGTTTTTTGGGACACATTAGATCCACAGCCTTGGATGGCCTTCGCCAATTGTGAATTCACTGGCCTCATTAGCATCCTATTGTCTTCTGCCACAGCCACACGCATTTTGTTATCTAAAAAATAATATGATTTGGGCGCATCAGGATCGCTGGAACGAAAATAATCAGACAAACCTTCTTCCTTCACTAGCAAAAAAAGCGTTCCATAGGGTTCGCCGGTGTCTATATTAATGACCATCTTTCCCAGCGTTAAAACCGGAGAGTCTGCATCTGGTGTTAGGAAATCTCTTTTCTCCATATCAAACCAGAGCGCCTGTCCATAACTTTCGGATTCCCTTACCCGTTTGAGCATGCTATAGACTTTGCTATCATCCCCACTTTCGGTATAGGAAGCAAAAATTGTCCCGTCATTATCAATAAATACCGCCCCATCCACCTCGCGAAAGATAGACAAATCAATCGATAGACGGCTTTGCATCAGGTTTCTAAATTGAACACGGTCCATAGCAGTATCAGGTCTAGCGCCGTATGCATCATACATTCGGTTAATATTCGTGACCATAATGTTGGCCGCCGTTTCCACACTGCTGAATATGTAGTCAGTCCGGGACAGGATAAGCTGAGATTCGTCTACCACGTTACTGGTCGTTTGCTCTATCAATGAACGGCTAAAGAGTTGGTTGGACACAAGTCCAAGAATGAGCAGAGAAATAATAATGAGCGGGAGAAATACTGCGATAACCTTACTTTTAAAACGAAGACGACCAAACCACTTACGAGCTAGTGACAGAACTTTCACATAGAACCCCTCCGTCATCAAGAGAATATTCATCATGTTAACACAACTAATCTGAACAGTAGTAGAACTAAAATAATGTTAAAAAAAATTTCAATGGTCCATCTTGAAAGTGACAAAAGGATATGTTAGGATAAAATCGATTTTTAGTAAAATTATTAACTAAAAAGGTGTGAGCTTTTTGGCAACCATTAAAGACATTGCCCGCGAAGCGGGTGTGTCTGCCGCAACCGTTTCAAGGGTTTTAAATAACGATCTGTCACTGTCCGTGAGTCCAGACACTAAAAACAGAATTTTTTTAATTGCTGAGCAGCTCGGGTATAAGCCTTCTCGGCTGAGGCAGTTAAAGAGGAACACGGAACGTGCCGGGAAAACGGTTTCACTCCTGTTGTGGTGTTCCATTGAGGAGGAAAGAGATGATCCGTATTATGCCTCAATCCGTCGTGGAATCGAACTGCGCTGTGAAGAGCTTGGTCTGACATTGGGACAGACGCTGCGAGGCCGTTCATCTCTCGACTCCTTGCAGAAGGCGGACGGGCTGATTGTCGTGGGCGGCGTTGATCCTGAAGAGGTGTCCAAACTGTATCCAGACAAGAACACCATTGTCCTTGTCGACCAGTACCATGAGCAGCTGGAATACGATTCCGTGCGACTCCATTTCCGGCAAGCGGTTGATCAGGCACTCGGCCATCTGCTCGAGCTTGGCCACCGACAAATCGGATTTATCGGCGGCAAGAGCGACGGAGAGCGAAGGGCGCATTATTTTGAACGGTTCATGCGGGATCGAGGATTGTACAATCCTCAATTCGTCCGTATAGGCGCCTGGAGTACCGCCGATGGATATCTCATGATGAATGAGCTCCTAGCCGAATCAGAACGACCGACAGCCTGCTTCGCTGCAAGCGATCCGCTCGCCATCGGTGCCCTCCGCGCCCTTCATGGACATGGAGTCAAGGTGCCAGAGGATATGGCTGTTGTCGGCTTCGACGACATTGAGATGGCGGCTTTTGTGCAGCCTCCGCTAACTACTGTGCGTGCCTATCCAGAACAAATGGGAAAAGCTGCCGTGCAGTTGCTCTCTGAACGGTTTGAGGGACGTGAACCACCTGCGTACAGCGTGATCGGGACTAAGCTTGTCATACGTGAAAGCTCAGGCATCAACAGTAAAACCAATATTTAAGAGTCATTTGTCATTGATAAGTATCCTTATGTAAAACAATCGAGATGATAACCCACTAAGGAGTGAATATCATGAACATTCATGTTAACGAGGCGCTTGGTTTGTTTCACCTGCAGTCCAAGGATTGCAGCTATATTATCCAGCTGGTAGAAGGATATCCTGCACATGTCTATTGGGGAGCTCAGCTTCATCATGACCCAAGTCTTGCAAGTATATTGGAGCTTAGAGAGCGCTGTTCCTTCTCTCCCACTCCCGATTCTTCCAGTCGTACGCTTTCTTTGGATACGCTTCCACAAGAATATCCACAGTATGGGACAAGCGACTTCCGTCAGCCGGCTTATCAAGTTGCGCTTGCGGATGGAACTCGGACTACAGAGCTGAAATATAGTGGCTACCGTATTGAATCAGGTAAACCCAAGCTCGAAGGACTTCCTTCCGTCTATACTGAATCGGATGATGAAGCATCAACGCTCTTGTTGTTCCTCGAGGACCAACATTCAGGCCTTAAGGCTACACTGCTTTATACTGTATTTGCGAACCACAGCGCCATTGCTAGGTCTACTCTTTTTGAACATAAGGGAAGCGCTGTCATGAATATTGAGCACGCGATGAGCGCCTCTGTCGACTTCGCCGATTCCAATTACCAAGCTCTCTATCTATCTGGTGCCTGGGTTCGGGAAAGACATATCCAGCGCCGTGATCTCGGACCCGGCGCCATTCGCTTGGAAAGCCGACGGGGCTCCAGCAGTCACCAAATGAATCCTTTTCTGGCACTTCTTCGTCCTGATGCAACTGAAGATCGTGGAGATGTGTACGGCTTCAGCCTAATCTACAGCAGTAACTTCGTCGCGCAGGCGGAAGTAGAGCAGTTTAATCAGACCCGTGTAAGCATCGGAATCAATCCTTTTGACTTCTCTTGGCGACTTGAACCAGGCCAGTCATTCCAGACTCCTGAAGCTGTGCTGGTCTTTTCCGATGAAGGTCTGGGAGGCATGTCACGCACCTATCACCGACTCTATCGTACACGCCTCTGTCGTGGGACTTACCGAGACAAAGAACGTCCAATTCTCGTGAACAATTGGGAAGCCACCTATTTTGACTTTGATGCCGATAAAATCGAAGCGATTGCCAAAGAAGCAGGGCCTCTTGGAATTGAGCTATTTGTTCTTGATGACGGTTGGTTTGGCAAACGCGACAACGACAACAGCTCGCTTGGGGACTGGTTTGAAGATCGCCGCAAGCTACCCGGTGGTCTCACCGACCTGGCCAAAAGGGTTAATGAACAGGGATTACAATTTGGCTTGTGGGTTGAGCCGGAAATGATATCGCCGGATAGTGAACTGTACCGCAGCCATCCCGACTGGTGCTTGCATGCGGAAGGTCGGCGGCGGACGGAAGGCCGATCTCAATTGGTGCTCGATCTCTCTCGCAAGGAAGTATGCGATTACTTGTATGAGACGCTTAGCTCCGTATTCTCCATCGCTCCAATTACTTATGTTAAGTGGGACATGAATCGTAATATGACGGAGATTGCTTCGGCTACCGCTACTAGCGAACGTCAAAAGGAAACTGCGCACCGTTATATGCTCGGACTGTATGATCTGCTGGAACGCCTGACCTCACGGTTCCCGGACATCTTGTTTGAAAGCTGTTCCGGCGGAGGCGGACGATTCGATCCAGGTATGCTCTACTATATGCCGCAGACATGGACCAGTGATGATACCGATGCTATTGAAAGATTGGCTATCCAGTACGGTACCAGCATCGTGTATCCGGCCAGCACCATGGGGGCTCACGTATCGAATGTACCGAACCACCAGGTGGGACGAACCACCTCTCTCGCCATACGCGGTGACGTGGCAATGAGCGGGAATTTTGGATACGAACTTGACCTTACTGCATTTACAAATGAAGAAAAAGAGCTTGCTGCCAAGCAAATTGCCCAGTATAAGGAAATCCGCTCCCTTGTACAGCAGGGAGACATGTATCGACTCCTTAGTCCGTTTGAAGGCCGAGGCGATACAGCCTGGATGTTTGTCAGCGAGGATCAATCTGAAGCTTTTGTCGCTTACTTCCGTGTGCTGGCTGAGCCAAATGGTCCTATCCGGCGACTTACTCTTAAAGGACTTGACCCAGCTAAAAAATATACAATCGAAACTGGGGCTGCTGGCAATACTTCAGGTCATATGAGTAGTACCTCGACTGAAGATGGCGTTTCTCCTTTCCGAGTAGCGTTTGACGGTGAAGTTTTTGGAGGTGACCGCTTAATGAAAATTGGGCTTGTCGTCTCCGATCTCACTGGGGACTTTGCCAGCTCTACCTTCCGCCTTAAAGCGATCTCCTGCTAATCATAGTTCAGCCGGTGACGATAAAAAAAATTAAAACAAGGCAGGTCGATTTTTCGACCTGCCTTGTTTTAATAACTTTGCGACTATTTAATAGCATCCTTGACTTTGATTTTCCATATCATATGATCAAAGCCTTTTCCCCAATAATCTTTTAATAAATAATCGGGAGTTCCAAACTTCTTTTCCCATATTTTTTGGGCAATACGATACCCACTATCTAAACAAAATTCTTCTACTCCTCTATCCTTCAACGCTAGATACATGGATTTCAATAGTAAATTCCCTACACCAATCTTCTGGTAGTCAGGGTGAACAAATACAGTTCCTACCTCGTACAAATTTTTCAATGTACCATTGGTAGATTTACTTATAAATTCACTTGCCAGGCCATATTCAATTGAACCCATTATTCGATCCCCACCTACAGCGATTAAAAAATACCGTTGCTCACCGTGGCTCTCTAAGTCACTTTCCAAATACGCTCTCTTAGTCTCAATTTCATCCTCTATATCTTCCAGCTTGCTTCCAATACCTTCTTTAGCAAATGTGTCTGTAATCACTATTCTAAACAATTCATTTAACTTTTCGGTATCTTTATCTTTCGGCCTTCTGATTTCGACATCATTCATCTAGATTTCCGCCGACGTATGATTCAGTACAGCCCCCATTGAAAGCACACGGTTCCATAGCTCCATCAAACTTGTTATTTCATAAGTGGGTTGAATGCCGGACGTGTTTGTTTTTCTGGCAGGATTAAACCAGCAAGTATCAATTCCGTACTTATTCCCTCCTTGAATATCAGAGGTTAAAGAATCGCCGACCATAAGGACCTTACTTTTATCTGAAATGGCTAGCTTGGCAAATGCGTAATCAAAAATCTCAGCTTGAGGTTTTTGGTAACCCACTTCTTCTGAAATAACTACCTGCTCAAACATATGACGCAACGGAGAAAGCTGAATTCTGGAGGTTTGGACCTCTTTTATTCCATTCGTAATAATCGCCAAACGACAGTCAGATAGTACATCAAACAATTCAATCGCTCCGTCCATCAAAAAAGCACCTTCACCCAAATAACGTAAATAAGCAGCACTAAAGGCGTCTGGATTGAAGTCTAGCTTATGGGCAGTAAACAATCGTTTAAATCTTTCTACCCGCAGCTGTGCCGAGGTAATAAGCCCTTCCTCTGCCTCTCGCCACAACGCACTGTTGATCTCATCATAGCTGGATTTATACTCAGTGGCCCCTTGCGGTAATCCAAATTGGGCAAACGTATTATGTAGCGCATGACTCTCAGCCATCTTAAAGTCAAACAGCGTATCATCAACATCAAACAAAATAATTTCGTACTTCATGACGATTTCCAACCTCCATATCAAACGGAAAATAGACTATATATCAATGCAGTATGATCTCCCGGTAATTATACAGAACCTCATTGATCCGTCAAGTCATGGCAAAGAGAATGAAGTAATTATCCTATATTCCCTTGACAATCTCATTGGGAATGTTTCTGTCAAAAGGATAATCTCCTTATTCGAGCAAAGAAAAGTCGACTCCTTTAATAGGAATCGACCTTTTTGCAAAATCCTAGTGATTTTCATTAATCCATTCGGTTAATGTATGATTAAAATAATGTGGTTCTTCAAACATCGGGTTATGCCCACTATGCTCAAAAACCACCTTTTTTACGTTCGTGTAGTTACCATCGACCCGATCCCATAATGAAACGGGCGCGACCAAGTAATCAGTTCTTCCCAAACCAATGAATATAGGCTTACGGACATTCGCCAAAGACTGTATCAAGTCCATGTTACCGAAGGCTTCTCCCCATAAATAATCGATAATAGGCATGTTCGTGTACACATCATTCCACATGTAAGCCGCATCATAGGCAAAATCATAAAAACTTTGGGCTCCCATACGTATACACATGTGAACAAATCTTCTATCAGGATCTCTTTTGATATCACTCTCTAATAAAACAATATCCTTTTCAAAACGTGCCTTTCTTTCTTGGCTGGCTGTTTCATAAAAAAACGAACAGCTTTGCTGCTGTCTTTCTTGACTGTTCGTAGGCGCTGAATTTAATAGCACCACTTTTTCTACATAGGCCGGGTATCGTTTAGCATATTCCAAAGCCATAAAGGCATGCCCGGAGTGTCCTAACATGATAAATTGATCTAAATGAAGGCATTGTCTTGCTGTTTCTATATCATTGATAACTTTATTCAAAGTATAGTCTTCTGGTTTTAAAGCTCGAGTCGGTTTTGCAAACCCTCTATGGTCCAGAAAAATAAACTGAAACTTTTTATATAAATCATCTGAGAATAAACGAGGATAATATACACTACTTCCAATCACTAATATCGACTTTCCGTTACCTCTAATAGTATATTTCAGCTCAAATCCATCACTAATAATCGTTTGATAAGTACTCATTTTTAATCTCCTTTTCTTCTTTTAATCACTCCCTTTCCGTTGTTTAAATCCCTTGTGTTCTCCATAGATCGTTCCAGCACTACAACTCACCTCTGAAAGTACGTTTTTTTATGTTTTTTCTCGTTCGTCGGCACTACATGGAGTGTTCCATCCTCACTAAGCTCTGCATAGGCAATCTCGTCGATACTTTCATATCCCTGCTCTCGCGCCTTTACTTTTATCCCCTCTACATCAATCGTTTTCCCACGCATAGATTCATCTAGCAGCCTTCCTTTATCAATGACAGTAACGGAAAAAAGATCAGGCTTTGCATCTATTCCCATATCCTGAGCGGCGGGCGGCTCGTATTCGGGTTTGCGCATGACTGACAATGAGCCGTTCGTCTCTAACGTGGCGTACCAGACCTCACGCAGTGAAAAAATATTTTGCTGGCGCAGCATGGAAAGCAGCTGTGTAAATTCTATATCATATTTCTCCAGCATTTCCTGATTAACTTGCCCCTTATCCACGAGCAGTACTGTTCGGCCTTCTGCTATAGATCCAAATTTCACAAAATGGGTCGTCGCCTTTTCGAAAAAATAGGCCAGCGCACACCATAGTGCCAAAGCAAACAAAAGATGCCCAATGGTCACCTTATCGTCATATAACGTATTTCCCACAATTTCACTTAATACCAAAGATGTCAGAAAGTCAAGAGGTGTTAACTGACTGAGTGTTTTTCGACCTGTAATAAAAGTAATAAGCCACAGGCCAAAAAAACTGATGATCAATTTAACACCAATGGTGACAAATACCTCCATACCTATGCCCTCCGAAAAAAATTATATTCTTATGCATTATTTACACCTGTCTACTTCTGCATAAACAGAGGTTTATTTCATTCCTAAAGTTGTCTGAAAAAAAGCCCGCTACCAATTAGAGGCAGCGAGCTTTTTAAATTACGGCTATTATATAATCTTAGTCTTTCGTGTATTCACATGATTATCTACTTTTCACTAGTAGCTGAATTGCTTCTTTAACTAGCTTATCCGTATCTCCTCCAGCTTCTTGCTCTTCCAATATACAACGTTGCAGATTTTCTGCTACAATTTGAGCAATTGCTTTATCTGATGCGTTGCGCACCGCTGATAGCTGGCTGACTACATCCTTGCACGATTTTCCTTCATCCATTAAACGAAGAACCCCACGTACTTGCCCTTCAATTCTTCTCAGGCGCGTTTTCAGTTCATCACTGTAATTGTAATCCATAAGCAATGCACTCCTTTTTTGACTTACCATATACACGTATAGGTATATTATAAACCAAAAAAATAAATAGGATACCCTAAATAAATAGATTCACCCTACCCTGCGAAGCGTCTCCCAAGTAGGCGGCTACTCCAGCATATTCCACCCCGTCTATTAGCTCTTCTTGTTGTAGTCCTAACAGATCCATGGTCATGGTACAGGCAACGAGCTTGATTCCCTGCTCACGGGCCAACTCTATTAGCTCTGGAAGGGAGAGTGCATTATGTTTTTTCATGACATGCTTGATCATCTGTGGCCCTAGTCCGGCAAAATTCATTTTAGAAAGCGCGAGCTTTTTCGGTCCACGAGGCATGATCCAGCCAAAAGCTTTTTCGAGCATTCCCTTATGGGTACGCACGAGCTCATCCTTACGCAATATATTTAGCCCCCAAAATGTAAAGAAAATAGTTACTTCATGATCGTATGCCGCCGCCCCATTCGCAATAATGAATGCAGCAATCGCCTTATCCAGCTCTCCACTGAATAACACAATCGTTGTTTTAGGTTGAGCATGCTCTTGTTTCACTGTATATGCTCCTAAGGTTGTGCTCATATAGAATGACTCCCCTTTGTTTCTCCTGCCCACGCAGATATGCCTGAAAGTACAGATTTGACGCTTTTAGCACCTCTGTCTGCCAATAACCGGCAAGCTCTTTCACTGCGTGCTCCAGCTTGGCAGATGACTACGATTTCATCTTCCAGATTCAGCTCAGCGAGTCTGTTCTTCAGTTCTCCGAGAGGGATGTGCTTAGATCCAGGGATGTGTTTAAGAGCAAATTCATCGGGCTCACGAACATCCAGCAAAATAAATTTCTCCTTTGCAGACCATTTTGCTTGCAGCTCTTCATGGCTTATCGTTGAAGAAAAAGCTTGCTCCTCCTTCACTTCGGTCGGATTTGCTTTGCGTATATAATGTCGCATGACATCCCCTTCTTGAAGAGTGCCCAAATACTGATGTCCGGTGCCTTGGGCCCAGCCTTGAAAATCCGCTAACGAACCCTTGTCAGTCACTTGAACCTCCACAATCTGTCCAGCAAAAAGCTCATTCATAGCTTTTTTTGTTTTTACAATCGGCATAGGACAAGCTAGCCCTTTGCAATCAAGAATCTGGTCTGCTTGGATATGATTAGTTAATGACATCGTATAACCTCCGCCTGTTTTTTGTGGGGCTTAGTTAAGCTCTAGATCTTTTATACATATACCCCTATGGGTATAAGAATAGCGAGACTAAACATCTTTGTCAACTTCGTCAGCCACTTTTTGATCTGAAACTAACCAATTCCTGTCTTATACAAAATAAAAATGAACACAAAAAGCCGCGCAAAAGCGCGACTCTACTGCTGCATAAAATTAATCGTCTATTTTCATCAGTTCTGGCAGATCCAGCGACATCGAGATATTACATAGCATGCCTCTGGCGAGAAAAAGCATTGTTCTTTCCAAGGCTTGCTCAATACCTGCCTGCCGAAAAGCATCATAGACTGTCGTATGAATTTCACGAAACCCCTGCTGCATCACGCTTGCAATCACATCCTCGTGGATCGTCTGCGCCTGCATTTGTAAAAGTATCTCATTGCGATATTCCGTCATAATTTGCGAGTAAGCTGCAATCAATTCTTGCTCTAACTGCTCAGACGAAACCGAATGAATGACCCGGTGAAAGGAATCTATGATGCGTGCAAATGAAACTTTCAGAGCTTCAACAAGTAAGGCTTCTTTGGTAGCAAAAAAGCGGAAAACATAGGGCTGAGAAATATTAGCCCGTTCCGCAACTTTGGCCGTTGTAGCACGATAGTAGCCCATCTCCGCAAAGACTTCGATGGCTGCAGATATGATTTCCTTTTGACGATTTATTGATGTTGATGTAGCTTTAGCCATATTTTTTCATCCTCTTATTTATCACATTTTCCTAATAGTGATTAATCAATTACTGATTAGTATAAGTGTCACAATTTAAAAAAGCAATGGACCAAAAAAGTCGTATCCGTGATTGCGATGGAAACAACCTTTTTGGTCCATTTTATTATGGTGTCATCGAATTAAAGTATAATCGAACATAATTGACCTTTTGCGTATTGGTTTGATAGGAAAATACTAGATAATAACTAAGACCTGACGTGTCGTTGATCTTATAATTAGCTTCTGCTGTGCCGGATATGTCTCTAGAGGTGTCGATTGTTTCTGTGGGCTGGCCCAGCTCGCCAATAACTTGTTTGATAAGCAACCTCTTATATTGTGGATTAGAAGAGGTGATTTCTGTAACTTTGTCACTCCCATCCAGTACGAGATCTGTATGATATTTGGCGTAACTTCTCATAGGGCCTGTAGAACCGGAATCCGATTTCCCCCATAGCTCGAATAAGAGATCGCTGCTCGTTCCCAAACCAAGACCTTTAGGCAGATTGGGCAACGTCCCCTGCTTGGCTGCGCTCATTATAGCAGCTGCGGAACTGTGTTTACTGTCAGGTGAGGCTGTACTATTAGCAGGTTTCTGCTGTGTCGAGGTTGGGTCTTGAACAGGCTCTTTTCCAGTATTCTTGGAATTTTCTGCATCCGCACTAGGCTTACTGGTACCTGTACTCGTCTCGTTATTGCGGGTACCTTGCTCATTTGTATTGGAGTCTGTATTCTGATCTGTTGAATTTTGGGCAGATGGTGTGGCTGCTTTTGGTGTGGATGGAGCAGCTGTGCTTGTTTCCCCGCTATTGCCGCATCCTGTCATCACGGTAAAACTTATTGCCAATAAAGCGCTGGTAGTGACTAGCTTGCAAGCTAATGTTTTACGATTACGAGATTGATGTGTAGGTTTCATTATAAGATCACTCTTTCCTTGTTCTTGAGTACAAACCAAGTGTAACTGAACCTCATTTCCAGAATACCTCTACTTGTATCCAACTTGTAAACAAGCGCATTTATAATTTTCTAATATACCTACCTGCGATCATAAATTCCTAGCTGTTGCTTAGAAAAGGCGTAAGGGGAGTCACTCTTCATTAACCATATATTCCCTTTAATAATAAAGATGTATACAGCAAAAACAAAGTAGATTGTGCCTGCAATCCAGTCTATTGCCGTAGGAATGTCTCGCTTTACAATTTCATGGATATACCAGATTCCGACAGGGACATGCAGGAGAACTGCCGTACACAAACCGGGATTATATACAGTTTTTGCTTTGAGATTGACAACAATTCCGTGCCAGATGACCTGAAAAAATCCCATCAAAACAGGTGCGAGTCCAAGCCAGATTACGTGGGGGAACCAGACGGGGAGTAGATAAAATACATAGGCAATGGCCACATTAATGATCATTGCTGATTGAGTGTTCAAGGGGTAATGATCCGGGGCTTCACTTTTAAACAAAACATTGTTAAATAAACCCGCAAAATATCCGGGCCAGCGGTATTCTTCAAATTGGTGAAACAAAATAGCCACAAAGCTTAACCATAATATTCCTGATATATCCGAGAAAGTGGCAGGATTTATAAGCAAAACAATACATACAGCCACTCCAATTATGGCTCCTGCATCTTGCCAATATTTTCGCAAAAACGCCATGGTATTCACCCCTGAGATTATTTTTGATCGAAATATCTATCAAACAGCAGGTTTAATTGTTCCTCTATTGAGGGCATTTCCACAACTGCTCCTGACTCAAGAATCGGACTCATCAGTGCAGGTAGAAAAATAGCTCCGAATATTTGCAGCATCATTGCTAACAACCGCTCCGACTGTTGCTCACCTGTCAGCTCCTTAATCGTGCTCTGCACCTTTGGAAACCCCATCATGTTTAAAAATCTTCCGTATTCCTGTTGAGATGTAAAGGGTGTGCTGCCCATCACAATAATTCGCGACAGTAGCTCTGGATATTGGCGAATGACCTGTAAATAGTTAAATAAAAATTGTTTCAGTCTATCTTGCGGAGGCATCGCTGTATTGTCCAAAACAGAAAATGTGTGCTGAAAGCTGTTTAGGATCACTTCAATAGCTTCGCTGAGCAAATTTTCTTTGGAGCCAAAATAATAATTAACTAGAGAAATATTAGTACCAGACAGGTCAGCAATTTTTCGGATTGTAACCGCCTCGAAACCTTCCTTTTGAATAAACTCCAGCGTAGACTGTAGAATTTTTTCTTTGGTTTGTTGTTTTTTGTCTGGGTGACTCATCTTTTTCCTCCTCCTCTTTAGTTTAATTCTAACGGACAAATGAAAAGGACTACTTTAAGCAAAATAGCAATTCAAACAGAAATTAAAACGATATTTAAAACGATGTTTAAATTATTGTTTGAACTTACCTTAGCACTTTACACTTCACAAAACAAGTAAAGATATGAGAATTAGGCTATAAAAAAACCCGCAGAACGAATCAGATCGTTTGCGGGTTGATGAATTGAGTTTGAGAAAAGGCCTAAATGGCCCAATTTCCTTTGCGGAACACAGCCTCTTTGCTTCCATCTTGCAGTTCACCGTCAATATCCAGCTCAGCTGAGCCGATCATGAAGTCAACATGAGTCAGGCTGACATTGGCACCGTTCTGGAGCAGTTCCTCCCGGGTCATCTGTGTCCCATTTTCGATGTTAAATGGATAGGCACTGCCTAGAGCCAAGTGGCAGGAAGCATTTTCGTCGATACCTGTATTATAAAAGATGCGGTTGAGATTAGAAATCGGTGAATCATGCGGCACCAAGGCAACTTCTCCCAGATAGCAGGCCCCTTCATCTGTAGCGAGCAAATGAGTGAGATGCTGCTCGCCGGATTCTGCTGTATATTCGGTGACCTTACCGTCCTTAAAGGTAAACGTAATGCGATCTACCAGTTGCCCATTTAAATTAAGTGGCATGGTACTTGTGATGTGGCCATTGACACCTGTACGCTTAGGCATTGTGAACACTTCTTCTGTCGGCATATTTGCCACAGTATAAATTCCTTGGGCGTTTTCGCCGCCACCACCACGCCAAATATGTCTTTCGGCCAATTCAATTTTCAAATCTGTTCCTGGTGCACGATAATGGAGGCTTTTATAGTTTTTATGATTCAGCTTGTTTTGTAGCTGTTCGAGATTGTTTAAATGTCCCTGCCAATTTTGAATTGGATCGGAGCCGTCTACACGATTCATTTGGAAAATCGTATCCCACATGACACGAATTCGGTCCTCTTCTGCTATATCGGCAAATACTTTATCTGCCCAAGCCTTCGTCGGCGCTTTAATCAGGCACCAGCTAATCTTAGCATTCCGCGTATAGTGAGCATAGCCTTCTCTCGCCGTAGCCGCTGCTTTTGTCGCACGAGAAACCTTTTGCGGATCAATGCCTTGATATAAATCTGGGTTTGGTACTTTAATCGTTAGTGTGGCTCCACCCTCCTCGGCAAATTTCTCCATCATCTCTGCCTTCCAAGCCGGGTAGTAATCAAAGCTGGCTTCGTCACCATGTTCAAAACGGCTGCGTGTAATGGAATCGTCCTCAAACTCTACCTGCACAAATTTAGCGCCTGCTTCATAGGCTTTGCTGACAATCAGGCGTGTAAATTCAACTGTTTCCAGTGGTGCAGTTACCAACAACGCCTGTCCGGGCTGAATGTTGACTCCTACTCTTACGACCAGCTCTGCATATTGCTCCAACAAAGATTCAAATGTACTCATTTTTCCACGCTCCTGTTCCCGTTTGGTTATGTTGAATGATTTCATCACTACAGTGAGGACTGTTTCTCCAGTTCACGCAGCTCCACTCTTCGTATTTTGCCTGAGCTGGTTTTAGGAAGCTCTTGAATAAACTCTATTTTTCGTGGATATTTGTAAGGTGCCGTCCACTTTTTCACATGATGCTGCAGTTCCTTCACTAACTCTGGTGACCCTTCTACTCCGGCTTTGAGCACGATGAAGGCTTTTACAACATGTCCACGGATTTCATCCGGGCTGGCTACCGCTGCACATTCCTGCACAGAATCATGCTTCATCAGCGCTTCTTCTACTTCAAAAGGACCGATGGTGTAGCCAGAACTGATAATGATATCATCACCACGTCCTTCAAACCAAAAATATCCATCCTCGTCCTTCCGAGCCCGGTCGCCCGTTACAAAATAATCCCCATGTACACTAGCTAATTTGCGTTCTGGATCATGATAATACGCATGAAACAATGCGGGCAGATCAGCACGCACGGCAATGTCGCCCACTTGCCCTGGAGCCAGCGGAATACCATCCTCGTCTACAACCTCAACAAGTCCCGGTGCAATGGATTTGCCCATCGAGCCTGTGCGAAGAGGTTCATCTCTTAGATTACCAATAATTAATGTACTCTCCGTTTGGCCATAGCCGTCGCGAATCGTAATGTTGAACTGCTCCTGAAACTTGTTAATAACCTCCTGATTGAGCGGCTCTCCCGCAGAAACTGCGCTGCGCAATCGAGATAGGTCATATTGATCCAAACCATCTGTTTTTGCCATAATCCGATATTCCGTCGGCGTACAACACAATACTTGAACCTCATATTGCTGCAGTAACTGCAAATAACGACCCGGACGAAACGGACCATTATATACAAATCCAGTCGCCCCATTACCCAATACTGATAAAAACGGACTCCAAATCCATTTTTGCCAGCCAGGTGCAGCTGTAGCCCATACGATGTCTGAAGCTTGAATATCCAACCATGGTGATGTTATCCGCAGATGGGCATACCCCCAGCCATGACTATGTACAACACCTTTAGGATTGCCTGTGGTGCCTGAAGTATAGGCTAGAATGGCCATGTCATCACGGTGTGTTTTCACAGCTTCAAAAATATCTTTCTGTCCTTCCATCAGCTCATCCAGCACGAGCCAGCCTGGTGCATTTGCTGTGCGGTCCCCAGGAACTACAATACGATGAGCCAAAGCAGGCAAATCATCACTTATTTTGTCTACTTCACTTGTTACACCGGTCCAGGCAATGACTGCACGCGCTTCCGAATGGCGAAGTCGATATGCAATGTCTTTGGCCCGCAGCATTTCTGAAGATGGAATGACAGCGAGCCCCAGTTTCAAGCATGCCAGGTAAATGACATATGCAATAATACGCCGTGGTACTACGACCAGAACTCTGTCACCTTTGTTAAAACCTAGACTTGCAAGTCCTCCAGCCAGCCGGTTTGCCTTTTTCAACAGCTCTCCGTAGGTGATTTCTTCGTATTCCCCTGTCTCACTTAACCACTTGAGTGCGGTCTTACCAGCCTCATGGTGTTCCATTTCCGAAGTCATATTGTAATATTCAGGCGCAAGCCATTGTTGCTGATCAGTCAAATTATACCTTCCCCTTTATACATAAGATGAGAGCAACTTTCTTCATGTAGTATAACACGTCTTAGTACCAGGTTCTAATACCAGAATTAATTTTTTTGGCAAAAAATAAAATTTGTAAAACAAACGACAAAAAGAAAGAGCCTGGATACAGACTCTTTTCTTCACTACTATTGCGACTTACAACTCAATGTCTACTACTGTAGAGGCCACTTCCTGCCCATTTACGAGCAGCACGATTCGGTGCGCTCCCGCATAATGACGACGAGTTGTCAGGTCTGCGAACCGATGTGTTCGTGTACCCGTTAGACGGGTTCCTCCAGGGACCGTTTTGTCAGAAAGTAAAAACAGTTTACGCGAGACTTGACCTCTCGCCTTTACAAAGTCGATGCCATATTCGATGCGAACTCGTACAGGTTCACCTTCTCGAAGCTGAAGTACATAGCTCAGCTCACAGTGACCTCCGATTTTTAACACGGCAGGGTCTGTGGTGAAAGAGGCTGCTGTGACCAGCGGTACACCATCCGTCTCATCCGCATAGCCGAACATCGCCATCACTTCAGGGATGGATTTGCGAATCAGAGATCGGCAGCCATGACGCACAATCCAGTCGGTATCAGGATGTGCGCCCTTCCACCGTTGAGCCGTTGCGATGACAATATCGGGATGATCCTTGGCAATATCGTTCAGGTTGTTGGCTACACTTTTACGTACATACAATGATGGATCGGCCTTCAGCAGTTCCAATACGGCCAATACCGGAGCAGGATCACGTTTGAAGACAGGCAGCGCCTGTCCCCAAGGCAGCCGCGGACGACATCCCTCGCTGGCAAGACGGCGGACGTGTTCACTGGGGTGTCCCGCCCAGGTTGTCATCTGCCGCATCATCCGTTCTGGTTCTCGTAGGAGGAAGGGGCGCACAGCGAACTCAGCAGAGGATTTTGATGTGAAGCGCTCCAGTGCATTCATGGATAAGTCCCAATGCTCTTCTCCCTGCCCATATACCTCTACGAAATCAGGGAAAAACAAGTACGGAAACCCGCTACAGTGTTCATCTATGGCAAATAAAATACAGAGGGCTTCTTCGTAACTACTGGGCAAAAACGCTCCTAATGTTAACGAAATACGCCGTATTCGCTCTTTTAGCTCCAGCTCATCCCATTGTTTATCCATAACTTGATGGATAAATCCGTCAATGTCGAACGGGCTGTATGCAGCCTGTACTTTATCACCAAACAGACGAAGGAATTCCTCCGTGTACATATTTTTTAGGGGCTCGGCCATTGTATATCTCCTTTTGTATACGAATGTAAGCAAAAACGATGTATGAATTATTTCTTTGTCTATGATAACCATAAATCGTGAGCCAGCACCAGCCCTATTTGGAGTTAGGAGAATGAATACAAGGCATAACTAAAAATTCCAAGTCCTAGAATTAGGACTTGGAATTTTTCCGAAAATACGACATATCAAATGAGACTTATATTTTGTGTTGGACAAACCAGTCGGTAATGCGTTGCAGTCGTTCCACGCGAAGCTGTGGGTGCCCTTTACGTGAAAGCTCATGACTGGAATCCGGGAAACGGACAAATTGGGTGGGCCTCCCCAAGCGTCGCA
Source organism: Paenibacillus jamilae (assembly GCF_050482105.1). Lineage (GTDB taxonomy): Bacteria > Bacillota > Bacilli > Paenibacillales > Paenibacillaceae > Paenibacillus > Paenibacillus jamilae_B. The sequence continues at coordinate 203,553 of NZ_JBCNHI010000010.1, forward strand.
ATGCTGTAAACAGCTGCTCCCCCTGCTCAATAGGGCAACGTAGATCCTGCTCTCCATGTAATATGAGCAGCGGTGTATTGATTTGCTGTACATAAGCCAACGGAGACTGCCTCCACAAAAGCTCGAAATCATCCCATGGATTCCCGCCGACTTCATCTTCAGTAAACGAGTATCCTATGTCACTCACTCCATACATCGAGAGCCAGTTAGATATGGAACGCTGGGTTACAGCTGCGCGGAAGCGATCTGTATGACCGACAATCCAGTTTGTCATAAAACCACCATAGCTGCCTCCTGTGACACCTAGTCTTTCCGGATCAATGAATGGGAATTGGCGTATAGCCTCGTCCATTGTGCCCAGTAGATCGGTGTAGTCACGTCCACCGTAATCTCCAAGGACAACATTGGTAAAAGATTGTCCGTATCCTCGGCTTCCTCCCGGATTCGTATAGATGACTGCATACCCCTGTGCAGCCAGCAACTGAAACTCATGAAAAAAGGAATTAGAATACATGGCATGGGGGCCGCCGTGAATTTCCAAAATGGCAGGGTAAGATCCCCCCTCTTCAAACCCAACAGGCTTCATCACCCACCCCTGTACGCGTCGGCCGTCCTCGACCTCAGTCCAGAAGCTCTCAGGCACACTAATCTCAATCTCATCAAGCAGAGAATCATTCACTCGTGTTAGCCGTTCCTCGGCCCCTGAATGGATCGCAATCCGGAACAAATCACCTGGTAAAGCAACATCAGTGGAAGCAGCAATGATATGCTGTTCATCTGGAGTAAGCTCAAATTGATAAATTTCTCGTTCACCTTGGGTTAAAATTTTACAAGTTCCATCAAGTGCAAACTGATATACATGCACATTTCCTTCAATAGTTACCAGTGTATACAGGGATTTACTGTCCGCACTGAAGCGTGGTGGTCCTACATGAAGATGTGAACGCATATCGCTCATACCCGCATTACCCAAGTGAGCATCAAAAGTCTCGCTAACGCACACTGTCGTTCCACCACTGGAGGGAACCGTGTACAGTCTGGTCTGTGTAGCCCCTTTGGCATGTCGATCATGACCATAAAAGGCAATCGTTGTACCATCGGGAGAGAAAGCGGCACTCTCGATCTGAAGCTCGGAATGAGTCAGCTTAAACGGTGCTGCCGCATTCCCATTAGAGACCGTAGGAGCTATCGTAAACAAATCGTTTTGCTTGCGCAAATCTGTATCCTCTTTGGCATGCTCCGCTATTCTAGCGACAAATAAAATCAGTTCGCCATTCGGTGACCAGACGGGCTCTGCCACATCATAAGCGCCGGACGTCAGTTGAACCGTGTGCCCTGAAATTGCGTCAGTTACATACAAGTGCTCACGAGTATCATCCCACAGTCCATAACCGTCGGATTTAGCTTTTGTTCGACCCACGATTCGTCCCTGAAGTTGTTTCTCTTGATTTCCTACATCGGATGTAGAGGATGACTGACTCTCGGCTGTTTTAGCTACAAACGATATGTATGCTCCATCCGGCGACCAGGCGATTGAACGTACATTGCTCTCTGCATATGTAAGCTGACGAGCTTCCCCTCCACGTGCTGGAATAACCCATACCTGTCGCTTGTTGTTTGTTGTACGAAGAAAAGCAAGTTGTGACCCGTCCGGTGACCAGACAGGTGTTTCATCTTTCGGTCCGTAAGTAAAGGGGATCGGAGCTTCACCTTCGAACGGCAACAGCCAAATGGCCGAGTTATAGTCTGTTCGCTCTTCATTAATATACTGTTCTACATAAGCGATTTCGCCACTCGTAGGATGAACAGCTGGATCGCTAACCCAGTGAAATCGATATAAATCCTCGGCTGTTATACGGCGTTTGGTGTCAGATTGCGAGTTGCTCAAATAAATTCCTCCTTAACACGATCAGATTTGTACAACTTCACATTTAATTATTCCGATTAAGTTTATAAGAATTTAATAAATACACAATTACGTTACTCTTTTTATGTATCTCTGTCAATTTGTCCAAAGCACAAAGACCCTCTCTCAGTCGCTATGGACTCGAAAACACCGCTGCTTCGGTTGCTTTCATGAGAGAGGGTCATACAAGCCCTTCCGGAGAACGAATCGACTTCATCCATTCCCAGTGATCGGGTCTAATTTCAGTTAGCAGTCTCCGCTTCCTTCTTTTCATGGATGTAGGTGGAATATAATTCAGGGTTCACTACTTTACGCAGTAAATGCATCGTTCCGTCCCCTGTTCCATGGTCAAAAGCATGGATACGTTCATATCCCCAACGCTCGTACATGGATAATAAATAGGGATGCTTTTCTGCTGTCGCTAATGTCACAGCAGGAGCTTTGACCTGATCACGAATAATCGTTTTCTCTACCCAATTCAACAGTTTTTTTCCATATCCTTTTCCCTGAGCAGCCGGGTCTACAGCAAACCACATCACAAATGGAAGATCGGTTATAAAATTAAGGGCTCTATTTTTTAGATGACTAACGGTAGCCTGGATGACACCATCGACTTCCAGCACATAGCAATCATTATTTTTAATGTTTTCTTGAATGAGAGCGACGTCTGCCTGAGCGGCAGGCCATTTAAGCTCCAACTGCCGAATTGTTTCATATGCCTCATACGTTATATACTGCAATCTTTCTGCATCCTCTTGACGTGCCAGACGATAGATCTCGCTCATAGTTCCCCGCCTCCCTATAGTATTGTAATAATGTGCATAAATTTTTTCAACTAATCCTATCTTTTTAATCAGAAATAAAAGTTAACATAACTGTAGCATGCTCACCATTCAGCGACAAATTAATTTTTTCTATACCTTCATTTAAAATAACAATATCCCTTGAGGGTTGGAAAGTCCGCAATTCAAATAAAAGCAAAAAAGCCCGAAAGCCGGGCTCATTTACTTTCTAGACCAATAGAATGCTGTCCCTGTCTCTGGGGCATTCAAACCAACCTGTACGCTGTGTTATTCCGCAGGGGCAACAAAGCTGCGTTTGGCAAACTCGCTGTCCAGCATATAAAAGGCATTGCTGTCTCTTTCAATGCGCTTAAGCTTCTGGATAACACTATCGAACAGAGCTTCCTCTTCGACCTGCTCATCAATAAACCATTTCAGAAAATGGATCGTTGCATGCTCACGTGCATCGAGGGCCAAGTCAGCCAAATGATAAAATTTTTGTGTGTTTTGCTGCTCATGCTTGTAGCCATGCTCAAATACGTCCAGCATGGAATCATAGCTGTTTTTGGGCTCCGGTAATGCTGCCAATGTGGCGCGTCCTCGACGGTCATTAATGTATCTATACAGTTTCATAGCATGAAACCGTTCCTCCTCTGCTTGTACCAGGAAGAAGTTTGCAAACCCATCTAGACTTTCACTGGAGCAATAAGCCGCCATTGCCAGATATACGTGAGCGGAGTAAAATTCAAAGTTCATTTGCTCATTCAGAGCCTGTGCCAAATTGTCATTCATGTCTTAGGTCACCTCGGTCATTTATGTAATGATGTAACGATCTTAGTGTACCATGAATTTGATCACAAAAAAACGGACGGAAGTGAATTCAGACATACTCACGTTCCGCCCGTCATACTGACATTTAGTTTACAATCAAGGCTCCAGGCCCCAGACATGTTTGTCGTTTATATATAAAGGTGTTTTGTCCCAATCTATATAAGAGGTCTTGGTGGCATCATAGGAAAAATCATCGCTTTCGTTATAGTTGCTCCAATCCGACTTGTTCATACGAATCTGAATATCCCCTGTGTTTTCTCCAGCTGCCAAACTTCCCGCACCGGCTCCAAAGGAGATTTCCAAATAATAGTCTGCCCCGGTTACGGTCTTATCCAGCTTCACAAACCGTCCCAGAACATTGCCGCTACCCAATTGCGCATAATCACAGTGGAACTCCTGCGCCTTATCGCCATCTACTGTATAGTAGTATCTCAGCTTGACGTTTTTGAGATCAATAGCCTCTTTACCCTTGTTTACGACACGGAAGAGTGGTCGAATCTGGTTATCCCCCGGGTTGGTGTCGCCCACACGGTATTGGGCAATTACATCTCCCTTTGCCGGAATCGGGGTTGCTGTTGGCTTGGCACTGACCTCGGCAGAGTCCGGGCTGGTCCCCAAGGAATTTGTTGCACTTGTTACATAATAATAAGTGGTTTCATTCATCACCCCTGTATCCTTGTATGTGGCGTCGGTTACCGTTGCTACCGTTGTATACGGACCACCACTGGTTGTAGAGCGCTTAACCGTGTAGCTATCAGCACCCGTCGCTTTGCTCCAGGTTAATGTAACTTGCGCATCGCCTGCACTTGCCTTTACATTAGACGGGGCCTTGGGAGCTGTAGGTTCGGCTGGTCCACTACCATTAATGAGACGATCATACTCTGCATAAGCAGTTGCCATATCTACTTGGGACCAGAAACGGTGATACGTAAATTCTGGTGCACCCTTATCCCATTTTTGGGTCTGTTTGTTCCATGAAGTCGTGTATTTGTCTTTAAGATAGGACCATTGTGGATCTTTGGTGATATTAGGGCGAATGTCGCTATAGCTGGAATACGTACCATTACCGCCCTTGGACGGGTCAGACGGAGTAGCATCTGTACCTGGGATGGTATTGCCTTGCCCAGTCTTACCACTCCATCCGCTCGGGATATATACTTCTTTAGTAAAATAACGATAATAATCTTCGCGTGCTTCCTTCGTTGTAATTCCAATGCCGTCGTTATAGCCCCATGCTGCATCAAGCAAGGCTTTGGACAGATCTTTGGCTTCTTTGCCTAGCGCGGTGTAGTCTCCTTTTTCAGCTTTTGTTCCGGCAGCGAAAAAGGTTAGCGCTTTCACATAACTGCCCAGCACTCCTGCATCCTGTCCTGGATTTTTGGTTACGACATGAAGATTGGTATTCCCTTTATGATTGGCAAATCCGCTCCAGGTTTCAGGCTTTCCACTCCATTCGAGATTGCTCGGCAGCCAGAACTCACCTTTAGCTACTGTAGTGGCTACCTTCGGATTTTTGCCACCCAGAATACGCTTGCCTTGTGCATCCAAATAGTAACCCTGCGCATCAGTTACAGGCCGTTCGTTGGCAAATACATAGCTCTTGGACCAAGCGATCCAGTTTTCCGTCACTTGTTTAGCCATTTTAAACTGCTCAGACGATGTGTCACCTTTCTTGGCTAAAATATAGTAAAGCTCAGCAATCCGCTCGACAGGCCAAGCCTGCATCCCAAACCAGTTGTTGGACGGTGGATCTTGGTATACAGGAGCTCCTGTATAAGCCATGCCATAAAAGGTACTCGTGCCAGATGGATACGCCTTATACGCACCATCCCAGCTATTCGTTGCTCCCCCTGCAATGGCCCCTTCATCAGATTGCAGCCAAGTATAAAATTCCAATTGCCGTTTGAGCGAAGTCGCCCAGTCCTGTCCTGCCGTAGGTGAATTTGGAATCAAGCCGCTATCCTTATCGGACAATGCATACGCAGCAACGACATTCTGGTAGCCCTGGTGCGCATGGCTGGCACCAATCCGCCAAGCCCAGTTGCCGCTTTGGCCCAGTCCGCCGCCCCAAGCCGTATACCATGCCATTAGATAAAGACTGGCATCCTTGCCCGTACCAGCAATCGGACTTCCATTGGAAGCGCTTCCCACTTTTTGGAAGTATTTATCGTACATGCCGTAACGCAAGAAGTCTCCCATCTTTTTAGCTTTGTCCAAATATACCTGGTTGTCATAACCCAGTTCTTTTGCCCAGTACATAGCTTGAACCGCCCGTGCATCTGCATCCGTGGCATTCGTGTAGCGCCATTGCTGAGCAGGAGCATTATTTTCCTTGGTGAACAGGCTCATGAAGCCTTCATTAGGCTTGCCAAACTTGTGATTATCCTGCGATGGATGCGGTACAGCCTCCCAGACCGATTCCTGCTCCCCGCGCTGGAAGGTGTTCACATAGGTCGCCGTATGTGACGGATTCAGCAGATTGCCAAAACCGTACCAATTGTCTACATCCAGCAGCCAATGCATCAGGTAGGTCTGATTGTTGCCATAGGTTGCCTTCAGCTCAGAGTCCAGTGGGTCCTTGCCAGCACCATACTGACCACTCAGACGGCTTGGGTACTGATCCGGCTGCGGATATTCTGCGGCATAAGTGGCAGGGCTGTTCGGATTATAGTTACTCATTGTAGGCTGCTCTTCCTTACCGTCACCCTCATTAACAGGAATGATATATTTCTCCATGTTGTCCCATGCCGATTCCAAATGACCCCAATCCCCGGTATAATGACCATAGAGAACTTCCAGCCACATCCAATAGCTGTAGGCTTCCGAGGTCGTTAAGTGTCCATAGTCAGGGGCCTCACTCATCAGTGTTTCAACGGAATGATAAGGGATACCTTCTTTTGAAAAGTAACCGCTAGCCGGGTCCTTCAGTTGTTTATACATTTGCAAAAAGCGTGTCGATTCAGGGGTTGCGGCTGATGCACGATCGGGTTCGGCCTGAAATAAACCCAAGCTTAACGGAAGTACCAAAATGGCTGACATGACCATAGAGACAGATTTTTTGAACACAGATTTTCTACTGATCACTTTTGCATTCATCCTCTCCATTATCAATATTGGCTTTACTCAAAATCTGGTTCCGAAAAACGACAGCACAAAAAGACAGCGCCATCACCTCACTTTCCCGTTATAAAGGTGGAGGACACGCTGTCCATAGCTCCCCAAATGCTTTACATTGGCCCTGGCAAGAATATACCACACTAGTCGCCAAATGAGAGTCGAAAAATTCAATATGTTTGGAATTGCGCAAGGAAAATTGACGAAATCGATAGGAATCGGTACTATTTCACAGGGAGGCGTTGAAACATGAAAGTGTTGGTGTTGATTGGCTGTATCGTGATGTTTTTAGCTGTAGCTTTGGGAGCATTCGGGGCGCATGCGTTGAAAAAAAGACTTTCCGCAGACATGATGAGTATATTCCAAACAGGAATTCAATATCAAATTGCTCACGGTTTGGGTTTGTTGCTACTGGGAGTTCTTGCTGGCAGCTTGGTCCATGCTTCTCTTATTGTAACCGCAGGTTGGGTTATGCTGGTGGGCATTCTCCTGTTTTCCGGCAGTCTGTATGCTCTTAGTGTGTCTGGTGTAAAAAAGCTTGGAGCCATCACCCCGATTGGCGGGCTGGCTTTTTTGGCAAGCTGGATCATCGTAATTGTGGCGGTAGTGCAAGGTTAAGCGAAGGTAAAGAACAGAGACTTGGAAAAGTAGGCGCTTCCAAGTCTCCTGAGTTATTGTCCATTTATTGATGAATAGGAAAGAAACTATGACTTCGTTGGTACCTGCTGTGCTTTCTGAGCCGCGATCCGATGACCTTCGATAAAGCGTTTGGATTGAGCCATCTCCTGCTCCTGTGCAGCTTCCATAATAATATGGACCCCTGGCTTGTACTGCTCCAGCAGTTCCATATATAGACCATAGTTCATGTCACCAAAACCCGGCGGTACGGTCTCGATTTCACCTGACGATGACAAACGTCGGTCTTTGGCATGCGCTGCGATAATCCGAGGTCCCAACAACTGAAAAGCTTCGCGTATGATCTCATCCTGTCGCGCCAGGTTCTCCGTTTTTAGCAGATTACCCGGATCAATCACAACGCCAATGTGCGAAGAGGGCACTTCTTCCAGAAAGGTAGCAAGCTCTACTGCTGTTCCGACCAAGTGATCGTTAGCAGCTTCCAGGCCTACGAAGACCCCCCATTTCTCCGCTTCATCAGCTAGTTCTCGCACAACTTCTTTTACAACTCTCCAGTCTCGCTCCGAATAAGGAGTTCCATCCTCATTGCGTCCGACTTCAGCTGCAACCATGGGTGCTCCTAGCAGACCCGCATATCGGATCAGCTCTTTGAAACGCTCTACATTTTCACGTAACAATTTTTCATCTTGTACAAAAAAATGCAAATAGCATCCGAGCACCGATATGGATACTCCGTGCTTACGAAATTCCTCTGCAATAGACAATGCCAATCCGGGATTGAACTTGCCAGGTTTATTAAAATCGACATCACTGATCGCTCTCCACGGAGCGAGCTGAACATGAGTAAAGCCCGCTGCCCCCACCTTTGCAGCCAACTCGCGATAAGGCAACTTGCCAAACAAATGTGCCAAAACACCTACTGTCATGAACAATCACCTCTTTTTATTTGTGTATTCTACTAATCACCGTACTCAACTCCAAGGACTCATTGATGATTTCTGTAATTCGTTCTACCTCATCATGAATAAAGAAGTGTCCTCCCTCAAAGTTAAACACACGAAATTGCTGATCCGTATGCTGTGCCCACGCCTCTGCGTCTTGTAGGGCCACTGTGTTGTCAGTCAGCCCTGTCAAGGCGGTGATAGGGCAATGTAAAGGCGTAGCTTTGCTCATATACTTATACATCTCGACTGCTTTAAAATCTGCTCTTAATACTGGCATAAAATAGTCATACAATTCCTGATTGTCAAAAATGGCTTCCGAAAGTTGACCATATCTCTGTAAATGCGTTCTGAACTGATCTGCAGGCAGATCATGTAGCCACGGGAGATTTCTTGGGATATGCGGCGCCCGTCCACCCGAAACAAATAGATGAGCCGGCTGACCATATCCACCAGCCACCAGCTTATAACACAGCTCAAATGCAATCATCGTTCCCATGCTGTGGCCGTATATAGCATAAGGATCACCAGGGACTAACTCTTGGCTGATTTGATGCAGTAGATCCTGGCTCATCTCCTCAATACTATCCTTTAGCGGTTCCCCAGAACGAATACCTCTGCCCGCCAATTCCAAAGGGACGAGTCTAATCTGTGGAAGCAGAAGCTTTTTCCATTTGAAGCTGACTGATGCCGATCCGCCTGCATATGGAATGAAAAATAATGTGATAGGTGCCATTCTTGCAACCTCCTGTGTTGCGGAATTCTAACTTTTTTATTTTAGCACAAAAAGGTATATTTACCCATTTCAAATATTTTGCAAATTCGAGAAAGAAGGTTGACGAATTCAAGCACATTTTGCATAAAGCAGGAAATGTCTTCCTTAAGAAAGAACTGCTGTATGTTTGAATATAATCATGTGTTGGGTCATTTATGTTTTCAATTCGAGAGGAGTCTTGCGCCATGAAGTATGGTTTCTTCGATGATGCCAATCAAGAATATGTCATCACCACCCCTCAAACTCCGTATCCCTGGATTAATTATTTAGGTAATGAACGATTTTTTGGATTGATCTCCAATACAGGCGGCGGCTATGCATTTTATCGCGATGCTCGCTTACGTCGTTTAACACGTTACCGGTACAACAATATTCCAGTCGATAACGGCGGCCGCTATTTTTATATTTATGATGAGGGGGATTATTGGACTCCGGGCTGGATGCCGGTTAAAAGGGAACTGGATCAGTATGAATGCCGTCATGGACTTGGCTATACCACAATTATGGGTGAACGCAGAGGTATCCGGGCTACGCAACTAGCTTTTGTGCCCCTCTCTTTTGACGGCGAGGTCCACCAGGTCAAGCTGCAGAACACATCGTTACAAACTAAAAAGATCAAGCTCTTTTCATTCGTCGAATTTTGCCTGTGGAACGCCTATGACGATATGACCAATTTTCAGCGCAATTTAAACACAGGCGAAGTTGAAATACAGGACTCTGTCATCTTTCACAAGACGGAATACCGTGAACGCCGCAATCACTATGCTTTTTTCTCTGCGAATCGTCCGCTGGCAGGTTTTGATACAGACCGTGAAGCTTTTCTCGGTCTCTACAATGGACTGGATCAGCCTCAAACCATCAAAGCAGGGCAAGCATCTAACTCAATAGCCAGCGGCTGGTCCCCTATCGGGTCGCATTGCATTGAGATCATACTAGAGCCGGGCGAAGAAACAAGCTGTAACTTCGTACTCGGTTACGTGGAAAACCCCGAAGAAGACAAATGGGAGTCTCCCGGTATTATTAACAAAAAACAGGCTCATGCCATGATCGCGCAATTTGCGAATGAAACCGACGTGGAACATGCATTGAATGAGCTGCGAAGCTATTGGAACGATCTGCTGTCCAAGTACACCCTTCAAAGTCACGATGACAAGCTGAACCGAATGGTGAACATATGGAACCCATATCAATGTATGGTTACATTCAATATGTCACGTTCGGCTTCGTATTTTGAATCCGGTATTGGACGTGGCATGGGCTTCCGCGATTCAAATCAAGACTTACTTGGATTCGTTCACCAAATACCGGAGCGGGCAAGGGAACGGATTCTCGATATCGCTTCTACTCAGTTTGAAAATGGCGGGGCATATCATCAGTACCAGCCGTTGACCAAAAAAGGCAATCACGAGGTTGGCGGCGGCTTTAACGACGATCCGCTGTGGCTTATTGTCGGTACCTCAGCGTATATCAAGGAAACCGGAGACTTTGGCATACTGGATGAACAAGTTCCCTTTGACGGGAATATAGATCGTGCTGCTTCGCTGTTTGAACATTTGAAGCGTTCTTTTTATCATGTTGTAGACAACCTCGGTCCCCATGGTCTTCCCCTCATTGGCCGGGCTGACTGGAATGACTGTCTAAATCTCAATTGTTTTTCCGCTACACCAGATGAGTCCTATCAGACGACGCAGAATCTGGAGGGGCGAATTGCCGAATCTGTGTTCATCGCCGGACTATTCGTATATACTGGACCGGATTTTATTGAGCTTTGCAAGCGCAGAGGCTTGAATGATGAAGCAGCTACAGCTCAAGCACATGTGGATCGTATGCGAACAGCCACAATGGAGCATGGATTTGACGGGGAGTGGTTCTTGCGTGCGTACGACCATTATGGTAACAAAATAGGGAGCAAGGACTGTGAGGAGGGCCAAATTTTCATAGAGCCTCAGGGCTTCTGTGTAATGGCAGGCATTGGCGTTGAAGAAGGTCTGGCTCATAAAGCTCTCGACTCTACACGTGATCGGCTGGAAACTCCCTACGGCATTGTACTACAACATCCGCCCTATTCCCGCTACTATATTAATCTGGGTGAAATTTCTTCTTATCCCCCTGGGTATAAGGAAAATGCGGGTATCTTCTGTCACAATAACCCTTGGATCATGATGGCCGAAGCCGTCATAGGACGTGGGGATCGCGCTTTCGAGCTGTATAGCAAAATTGCTCCCGCTTATCTGGAGGACATCAGTGACATTCATCGTACCGAGCCATATGTGTATGCTCAAATGATTGCGGGCAAGGATGCCGTTCGTGAAGGCGAAGCCAAAAATTCCTGGCTAACAGGTACTGCGGCATGGAATTTTATAGCTATCACTCAATCTATTCTCGGTATTCAGCCGGAATGGGACGGCCTGCGTATTGATCCGTGCATCCCCAAATCCTGGGGGGAATTTACAGTTACCCGCGTCTTCCGTGGTGATACCTACGTGATTCATATCACAAATCCACAGCATATCTCCAGAGGTGTAGCTACGATTACTGTAGATGATACGGTCCTTACGAATAACATTGTGCCGGTGGCAGGAGATGGAACCATTCACCAGGTAAAAGTGCTACTGGGCTAGAGAGTTCATACCTTTCAAAAAAATTAGCTTCAACTTCATCACATAGTATCTTATAATACGAGAATGGCTAAAGATACATTAAGTGTGGTGACATCATGAACAAGACAAAACGGCTTACTCAAACTATGGATTACAAAACAAAGCAAGCCCGCTGGGTACGCAAAATGTTATTACTTTACTGGACGATTATAGCTGTACATTTTGTTGTCCAGCTGGGCAGCTACTTATTCCTTGATTATTCCGCTTCGCCTTATGAATTTTTCGTTGGAACTCTTATTGTCCCCACGCTAATCATGAGTGGATCCAACTTACTTGCAGAACTGGCACATTTTAAATTTAACAGGTTTTCTTTTGTGATTCTGTTTATGGCAAGCACTGTCATTTGTTGGATGATTATTCGCCTAAACTATGACATCCGGATTATTCCAGCCCTATGCTTGTTGCCTATTTTCTCTTCAATCCTGTTCTTCAATCGTCGCTTGATATGGCTTTCTTTTGTATTGCAAGTGATCGTCTTTTTTTTGTTGCTAACAATAGATGAATCATTCCGCAGCTATTTGTCACAATTTGATATCGTGGCGATTCCAACATTTTTGATTATGTCCACCTTTATTGCCCTCATTATTCAGGCCAGCGGCCGCGATTTGTTAGTGGATTTATACAAAACAAAGCGCGCTCAGCAAGAATTAATGATCAGTAACGCGATTATCAGCAAAATGTCCATGACCGATGGTTTGACGAAGCTGTACAATCATTTGTCCTTTCAAAACTTTTATGAAAAGGCACTGGAATATGCTGAACAAGGCGCGGTCATCCATCTGGCGTTAGTGGATATTGATAATTTCAAGAAGATCAATGACACTTACGGGCATCAGTTTGGAGATAAAATTTTGGAAGGTATCTCGCAAATTATTACAGAGCAGATTACTGCCAATGATATTCCGGCCCGCTATGGCGGTGAGGAGTTCGCTATTTTAATGTTCGAGCATACATTTGAGGAAGCCTATCAGATTGTGGAGAATATAAGGCGTGAAGTGGAGAAGATGACCTTTCAGGAGAAAATGCAAATCGTTTCTGTAACCGTAAGCATTGGATTAAAAAGCTATACCGAAGATATGAATAAAGACAAAGATGTATTTTTCCAGGAGACAGACGACTACTTGTATCAAGCCAAGCGCTCCGGTAAAAATAAAATTGTTGCTCTGAACCATATCGCTTAATGTGAATGTACTTAATGTAACTCCGGCATAGATTGTCGGAGTTTTTTGTATGTAGAACATAAAAATAGAGAAGAGTTGACAATTCTATAGCTTGAAACTAAAATGGTTACACGCGGAACGGTTATTAACTTACAAAAAATAAGTTTTAAGGAGATGGCTTTACATGTCAACACTCGTTATTGTTGTTCACCCTGATCTTGCAGAATCTCGCATTAACAAAAGATGGATGCAGGAACTCAAGAAGCAATCCAGTGTGACCGTGCACAACCTGTATGAAGTATATCCGGATGAGCAAATCAACGTTGCCAATGAGCAGAAACTGCTAGAGCAGCATGATCGTATTGTTCTGCAATTCCCTTTTTACTGGTATAGCAGTCCTCCCCTGCTAAAAAAATGGCTGGATAAGGTTTTAACCTACGGCTGGGCTTATGGTAGCGAAGGTGACAAGCTACAGGGCAAAGAGTTGTTGATCGCCTTGTCTGCTGCCAGCGTAGAGGAAAACTATCAACGTGACGGACGAAACAGATATACAATCGAAGAACTGTTGAGACCTTTTGAATCTACAAGCCTTATGATTGGTGTCAAATTGCTCCCTTATTTCGTGCAGTATGGTGCCGGAGCTTTGACAGATGAGCAGTTGGAGCAATCTGCACAAAAATACGTGCAGGCGGTTATTTCTTAATTTACACAAAATACCCCTTGGAAGGGCACACACCTGCTTGACTTACAGCAGACGCTGGCTCCAACCAAGGGGTTTTGCTGATAGAATTAGATTTACAGCGTAACCAAGTTACTCGTTACCTGAGCCATGCTTTCTTTAATAATGTTGCAGCCCTTGCTCAAGTTCTCCATACTTATCGTTAACGCTGGCATAATTTTAAGTACCGTATCGTTACGCCCAGCTCGCTCAATAATAAGTCCCTTACTAAAGCAAAGAGTTGCAACCTCCTTGGCGAAAGCTTCTCCCAAATGGGTCACATCAATTCCCCAGATCAGTCCCAAGCCGCGAATTTCAATGAGCGGATCCATTGTTTGGATATGTTCACGCAAGAACTGCTGAACAAAAGCCTCTTTTTCCTTCACTTGTGCTTCCAGCCCTACCGTATCTCTGAACTCCAGCGCTGCCTTTGCTCCGACAAACGCCAGCTGATTTCCACGGAAGGTGCCGTTGTGCTCACCTGGACTCCAAATATCCAGTTCTGGCTTAAGCAGCAACAAAGACATTGGCAGACCGTATCCACTGATTGACTTGGACAAGACGACCATATCAGGAACAATTCCTGCTCGCTCAAACGAGAAGAACGAACCAACTCGGCCGCAACCGACCTGAATGTCGTCAACAATGAGCAAAATATCATGATCATCGCACAATTGTCGCAAATCACGCAGCCATTCGTTATCTGCGATATTAATACCGCCCTCTGCCTGTACTGTTTCCAAAATAATCGCAGCAGGTTTTTCCACACCAGAATGTGTATCTGTTAAAAGCTGTTCCATGTACAAAATGGTATCCATTCCGTTAAACGTGCTGTTATAAGGTATAAAGGTAACATTATTCAATGGGACTCCTGCGCTCTCTCGCATGGAGTTGTTGCTGGTAATCGATAAACTACCCAGCGACATACCGTGAAACGCACCCATAAAAGCAAAAATACCATTTCTTTTTTTCACTTTACGCGCAAGTTTCAGTGCTGCTTCCACCGCATTGGTTCCCGTCGGGCCGCAAAATTGTAGCTTATAATTCAAGCCCTTAGGCTGGAGAATACGCTCGGAAAAAGACTCTATAAACTCTTGCTTGGCCGTGGTGTACATATCCAAACCATGCATGATCCGATCAGAGGTTAAATAATCCAATAACCGGTTTTTCATAAAGTCGTTATTATGCCCGTAGTTTAGAGCCCCTGCCCCGGCAAAAAAGTCAATATAGCCCTCTCCTGCCTCTGTGTACAAAACATCGTTTTTTGCCTTGTTGAAAACAACTGGAAAACTTCTGCAATAAGATCTTACATTGGACTCCAGTGTTTCGAAAGTATTCATAATAATTCGTCCTCCCGCTGACCTGATTTTTAAAAAATACAAGCATGGAAAGCAAAAAAAGTGTAAATATGTAATCTAAAATGAGCAGACAGTCTGAATTCACAATGGGGTATCCACACTACAAAATCATGAGTACGATCACAAGAACATATAGAGTACAAAAGAATTAAAGAAACAGCACATTGAAAGTAGATGAATAGAAGATCAAATAGTGGGGTTTTCTAAGGGGTCTGTCAGAGGATGTCAACTCCTATGTAATAAAATACCATAATTTTCTTTAAAGTCAATGCATGTTTCTGAGATCTTTTGTTAATTTTTTGTAATTTAAGGTTATGTCCTTGCAGTATATTGTTAAATAGATATGAAAAATGTCGTATTATAGTAATTAACCTCAATAAAAGTACATTTTCATATCAAATAGATATATATCAAAACTAGCTGGCTACTGAATTTCCATAATAAAGCTGAGCTTTTGACAGACTGACCAAAGGAGTTTACTCTATCAAAAGAACTTGCTAAATTTAAAAAGAGATAAGGAAACACATCATGTCTAATGTTTTGATTATTGAAGATGATAATATGCTGGGTGACACGCTCTCCTTATATTTAACAGGGGAAGGCTACAACGTTACTCGAGTAGAACAAGCAACTGAGGGGATTGCCCTACTCGATAAGATACAGCCCGATATTATTTTGCTAGATCTGTTGCTTCCAGATTTGGATGGCGTAAATCCCTGCCCACTGATACGCAAGCATACGGACATGCCAATCATTGTGATTTCTACAGAAAACAACATTTCAGAGCGCATTCGTACACTTACGTTGGGAGCAGATGATTATATTTGCAAGCCTTTCAGTATGCAGGAACTCAAAGCACGGATCGAGGCTCTTTTCCGTCGAATTAACATCTCTCGCTTGCAAGGAAGAAACATTTCATCTGAAGCTGAACCGGAAAACGGCATTACTTTGGATCTGGCGAGAAGAATAGTTATCGTTAATGGCCAGATGGTAGAGATGACCTATTCGGAATTTGAGCTAATGAAGCTTTTTTATTCAAACCGAGGAATTGTATTTAGTAGATATGCCTTGATTCAGGCTCTCCGTGGCACAGACTCCTTTATTAATGAGAGGGCAGTGGACGTACATATTAACCACTTACGTAGAAAGATCGAAAAAGACCCCAAGAAACCACAATTGATTAAGACCATTTGGGGAATCGGCTACAGATTTATGCAATAACGAAGTTAGATCCAGGGAATAGATGATTTAATGTGATTAATCTCCTTTTGAACCGTACTCAATTGCTCTCTCCAGTCTGGGTACAGTTCTCCCACTGAGGTTTCATGACTGCGCTTCAGTGCTTTCTCCAGCTCGATCACCTTTGCCACCAGTTCAGTCGCACAGAGGTTCCCCGTCCCTCCCTTCAGTGAGTGAATTAATCGAAGAGCTGAAGACAGCTGCCCGTTGTCCATTTTTCTCACAATTCTCTTATCAAGATACTGGTATTCTTGTATCCATTTATGTAGGGCAAATTGAAAAATATATACCTTGCCATCCATACCGGCTATCGCCTGCTCCGCGTGAATACCATGTAATTCTTGCAGCCATGCTAGATTGATCCAGCTATTTAACATTCTTGTTGCAGTCAATTCGTGTACAGGCTTGAGCAGCACGTCATTAATGCCTGCCCGAAGACAAACTTCCTGATCAGGCTGCACAGCATCCGCGGTAAAAGCAATAATCGGGAGTCTGTTAAAAGCTCTGTTTCTCCGAATATGTCTGGCCGTCTCGAACCCATCCATTTCCGGCATATGCAGATCAAGCAGCACCATATCCCATGAGCTCCGCTCCAGCAATTCGACTAGTTCTTTTCCATTTGTGACGATTGTTACCTCGAAACCGCGCTCTGCCAAAAACTCGGTTATCACTATCTGGTTAATCTCGTTATCCTCAGCTATCAGGATATGATGCTTTTGTGTTGAGATCCCCACTTCATATTGGAAATTCATTGTTACAGCAGCTTCCAGACTAGCATTATCTACAGACACTGATTTTCCCTGCTCGGCTCTCAAGCGGAGCACCTCCAGAAGAGCATTCCGAGTTACAGGCTTAGACAAAAAAGCATTCACCCCATGCTCTATGGCTTCAGCGGCTACTGTTTCCAACTGGAATACCGTTGTAAGTCCAATGACCTTGGTCATTTGCTTATCCGGTATATGAAGCCAACGTCTCCATGATTCAAGTTCTTTCAAGCCTTCCATCCCCATATCAATCATTACAAAATCAAAATACTCACCCTTTTGAGTAACATCTGCATATTCCTGAAAGGATGAAACGATGAGCGTCTGTAGTCCCAAATCTTGCAGTAGTTCGTTCAGGCTCTGGCTCACCAGTTCATGCTGTGCAACGATTAAGGCTTTACCGTTGATTGGTTTTTCCAGCTGTGTGCTCCTCTCATTCAAATCTCCTATATCCAACTCCACATTAAAGTAAAATTGACTGTACTCTCCTAAACAGCTCTTCACTTCTACGCTACCACCCATAGCTTCAGCCAACTGCTTGCTAATAGCCAAACCCAGTCCAGAACCCCCAAATCTATGGGTTGATGTACTCACTTGGGTAAACGGAACGAATAGCTTGTCCATTCCTGTTTTGGAAATACCTATACCCGTATCTTCTACCATAAAAGAGATACTCACTCGTCCGTCCTGCTGGCCTACCATTTTTACCTGTAACATTACATGCCCCTGATCCGTGAACTTAATGGCGTTGGTCAGAAGATTTAAAAGCACCTGTTCTATTCGAAGCGGATCTCCCTTGAACCTTTTCGGTAATTTCGGGTCCGTTAAGAAAACAATCTCTACTTTTTTATGTTCCAGTAAAATCCCAACGGTATCTGCGAGATTCTGAAGCATGTTTTCCAGCTCAAATTCCACCTTTTCCAGCTCTAGCCTATGGGCCTCCATTTTAGAAAAATCCAAGACATTATTGAGCATGGACAAAAGAGTACGCGAGGAGGCGAGCAGCTTGTGAAGATAATCATTTTGAACGTCAGTCAGTTGAGTCTTACTCAACAGCTTTGAGAGGCCAATAATGCCATTCAGTGGTGTCCGAATTTCGTGGCTCATATGAGCTAGAAAAATACTTTTCGTATGGTTAGATTCGCTCATCTCCTTTCTTTTCTGCTCGGAAGCTTTATACTCCGTAATATCCAATACATGACCGATGACATATCTGGTGAACCCGTCCTCCCTGACAGGATGTAAGGTAATTAAAGCTGAGTACTCCCAAAACTCCAATTCAAATACCGTCCGATCTCCGAACCAAGCCTGTTTGTAATATTCAGTAAGCTGCTCCAGTGTTTCAGAGGAAAGCTCCAAGATATCCCCAATACGCTTCACATGCTCCCATTTATTGAAATTGACTTGCAGATTCAGACCCATGCGCTCCAGCAATTCACCATCAAGCAGTATATAATAAAATTCATCCCCCCTTTTCTCCAGCCTGAAGGTAAAGCCAGGTTGAACTCGAAGTAAAGTTAGCAGATCATGATTTTTGTCAATCGAACGCTGTCCATTTGTATACCTGGTGGGGATTAGAGCTTCCCCAAACAGAGTCATGAACAATAGACCCATCCCTATTTCCATCAGACAGGTCAGCAATGTTGCATCACTTATGCCAAAATATAAGAACAGAATTCCTGCCAGTCCATAAAACACACCCGTGATTGCCTGACGAATGAGCTGACGCTGAAAAATCAAAACTAACAATAATATTACGATCGTATATAACAACAAATCTCGAACCAAGTGTTCGTCCTCCTTGTAATCTCCCATACGTTGCGAGAAGCTGTATCGGAAATATAAAAAAACTCAGGACAGATTCCTTATGCCATTAGGCTTAAAGAACTGTCCCGAGCATTCATTGTACTATAGATCTCATCAGGTTCAAGCTCGTTTTAATATTTGAAACGACTTATCATCGCCTTCAAATCAGCAGCCATATTGGAAAGCAACTGAGCAGAAGCTGAAATTTCCTCCATGGATGCCAATTGTTCTTCTGATGAGGCTGCCACTTCCTCAGATGTAGCAGCATTACCGGTTGCAATCGTTGCCAACTCATTGGCTGTCGCTGCAATCTCTTGTACACTGGCTGATATTTGCTGGGCAATCGAGGCAACCTCCTCGATCTGAGGCGTAGTCTCCCGAATGCCTTCCATCGCATGATTCAGCTTCGTAATGGTTGCATTGGAAATTTGCAATCCGTCCTTGACCTCTGTCGTAACCCTATCCATCGTCTCTACCGTAGTTTCGGTTTCATGTTGAATTTCGTCAATCAAGTTGGCAATCTGGGTGGCAGATGCCTGAGACTGCTCTGCCAGCTTGCGCACCTCATCCGCAACGACGGCAAAGCCTTTACCATGATCACCTGCTCTGGCTGCCTCAATGGCTGCATTCAAGGCCAGTAGGTTCGTCTGATTGGAGATATCGCCAATAACCTTCGTAATTTCGCCAATTTCAAGAGAGCGGGTTTGCAAGGTTTGAATCATCCGGTTGGAGCGCTCTACTGACTGATGAATGGAATTCATCTGCTCGCCTGTCTGCTCCACAGATCTCCGCCCTTCCTCAGCTTGTAAGGCAGATCGTCTGACCAAATCCGCTACTGTAGTCGAGCGTTCAGCAATTCGTGTGACTCCTTGAGCAATTTCATCCAGTGCCACCGAATTATTTTCCAGCCCCGTAGTCTGCTTCTCTGCCCCGCTAGCAATTTCTTGCACAGCCTGGGACACCTGTTCACTTGCAGCGCTGGTTTGTTCCGCGCTTGTTGTCAGCTCATTCGAAGAAAGGGCCACGTGATCTGCACTGTTTCCCACGTTCTGAATAACAGATCGCAAGTTGTGCTGCATATTCTGAAAAGCCGCTCCTAATTCTCCTATCTCGTCCTTGCTCTTGACTTGAATGTCCTGTGTCAGATCCCCGGCACTCACATTTACCGCCTGTTCTTTAAGCTTTACAATCGGTTTGATGATGGAACGGATCAGGAAATAAACGATGATAACACCAACCACAAGACAACCGACAATCGTAAGCAAAGTGCTGAGCAAAATCGGCCGAGCTGCTTCATCGACTTCAGACAGATATAGCGTTCCGCCTATCTTCCAGCCTGTCAGCTTATTGGTCGCATAGTTCATATACTTGGGCTGACCTTCATACTCATATTCGTATTCACCGGTGTCGCTTTGAAACATGCGTGATTCAATATCTGTAATTTTGGTGCCTGCAGTCTTCGTCGGATGAACAATGTAAGTATGGTTGCTATCCAGCAATATAGCATAACCCTCATGACCTACTTTAATATTGTTCAATGTATCTTTAATACCACTAATTTTCAGGTCAATGCCAATAACACCTGAGCCATCTGTCGTTGCTCTCGACACCGTAACAGTCATCTGCTTTGAGTCTGCCGAAAGATAAGGTGAACTAATCGCTGTCTTTGTATCTTCCTTTATCGCTTCCTCGTACCAGGGTCTGATACGTGGATCGTAATTATCTGGTAAATGCTTTTGTGGATAAGTTGTAATTTTAGCATCTTTCGTACCATAATAGATGGATTCTGCTTCTGGATGAAGTGCAGCATATTGCTTAAACAGCTCTTCCAGTTTAGCCGCTTGTTCCTCCGTCTCGATCCGATTGCCTTTTAGCCTTTCTGCAAAATATTCAGCATCATGTAGCTTGGGTTCAATAGTACTATTAATAATAAAATTAGTACGAATTATAGCCTGCTCGGCACTTTCTTCGATCTGGTTTCGAATCTGCTGACTAGCGCTCTCAAACGATAGAGCCCCCACGATCATGGATGGTATGATCAGAAATGCAATAAAGGCCACCATGAGCTTTGTTTTAAAATTTTTGCTGATTATCCTTGTCACCTTCCATTTTTCGCCTGAGAACTTCTTCATTACTAAACATCTCCATTTCATCGTCTGAATTTCGTAACCTATGGTGAACCGCTTCGTCATGTCGAGGATGACAGTCACCCGACAGATTCTCTTTCACGTATTTCCACAACTCTTGCTGAAGTGCTTGGATATAAAAAGATATAAACACGCTAGTTGAATAGGTATATGTACTTATTTTTGAATGCCACAAGGCTGAACGGAACCGGTTCTTTGATATAATATACCTAAAAATTATTAAAAAAAATGCAATGTAGATGTTAAGAAAATGTTAGTTTCACCACACTATACCTACCTCTTTACATAAAATAATCCCCTTGAAGGTGGCATAACCCAAGTAAGGCGGCTTACAATAAGGTGTACAATCGGACAACGTTTGATGTGTTTAAACTGATCGGGAAATTGTTAGATTAGGGGTGTAAAAAGTCATGGAGTTAGAAAAATCTATGGAAATACATCGCAGGAACATACAAGATAAATTACAAGAGGAACGGCCACGAACTGAAGAACAAAAGCAGATAGTGGTAGCATTGTATGTTGCCGAAGCGCTGAATCACCTTCGTAATAACCTGACGATGGAAGAAGTCTTGGGACTCACGGAGATATATAGAGAGTACCGCCGAAAAAGTTCCATGAAGTGATAATATTAAAAATCTCTGCCGACCATTTTAGGTTAGCAGAGATTTTTAGTTTATTAAAAGTATTCATTTACTTCAAACGTTAGGGTACGGTCATATAGCATGTAATCCTTACGTCTACTCTAATTTCAAATTAAACCATTTCCCTATAAAGCCTATTAAACAACTCTTTCTACTCTTAACAGCTTACGTTGCCTTATTACATTGATTGTGTCTCCAACTACAATAATCCCATACTCACTTCATCACTCTTTAATCAACCACTTTTGCAACTCGTTCAATTTTGGGGCTTCTTTAAATTTCTTGCTTCTTCACGATTTAAAGTTATCATAAAATTGTTTATTCAGCTCATAAGCAGGTATGAAAAAGCACTGATGGATATATTATCCAACAGCGCTTTATTTACTGCAATCATAGCTTATTAGCTTTTAGCATTATACTCAATAGAATCTATATCACACTATCTCTAGTGCTTTCAGTAGGGCGTATTCACTTGTTCTGGCCCCTTCTTTTGAAAAATGCGCGTCTGGAAACGCGGGAGACATATGATGGTATCCGGGATAAACATGCAATTCCACTAAGACACCATCAAAGACCAATTGTTTTGCAAAAAGCAAGGCTTCATCAATGAATAAATCAACGGTACCTATATTTAGATAAGTTGGTGGTAACCCAACCAATGACTTGGCACGAGCCGGCACATAATACTCACTTACCTCCTCCTGACCCGGTTCATCCCCTAATACAGATTTCCAGCCAAAGTAATTACTTTGTTTTGTCCAAATAAACTCTCCTGCGTATGGATGCTCTGGTGCGATACTTGTTCGATCATCTAGCATGGGCCTCATTAACCTTAGATGATGGATTTCGAACTCTTTCTGATCACGAATATATAAAGCTAAGCCAGCCGCCAAACCACCACCAGCACTGCTGCCTCCAACAGCAACCTTTTGAATATCTATCCCTAACTCTTCCGCATGTTCAATGCACCATTTTAGACCCGAATAACAATCCTGTAACTGACTTGGCTGTACGTGCTCTGGGGCTAGGCGATAGTACACAGATACACAACAGAAACCATGTTTTGCAGCAAGAGATGCATTTGCAGGGCGATCCACGACTGGGTTTCCTAAGACCATCCCGCCCCCGTGTATCGAATAATATAGAGGCATCTTATGATGCTTTGTTTGTATGGGCTTAATGATTTCTATTTGAATATCCGGGCCACTAAAATAACTTGGCACTCCCTTTTTTTCTAATGTAACAGGGAACATCTGCGTTACATCCATTTGTTGCATCATTTGAGATTGACTTTTACGTGATTCCATTAGTGTAGATTCAGTAAGATCGATTGTTGGTATTAAATCTACTGCACGGATAATTTCGGGATCAATCAGATGTCTGCTTCTACTTTTCTGCTCCCTCATAATAATCGTTTCCCCACTTTCTTGTTTTAAAGACAATGAATCGATTCATATTTCCTTCAATTATTACAAACAGTTCTAATCTAAATCTCTATTGTTGCTGGCGTTATATTCATATTTTAAAGATTAAAATAAACTTTATAAATGAAAACAACGATTTAGAATCATTTTTGGCATAAAAACGTTCATGAAAAAATGAGGTACAGCCTTTGAAATAGAAATGATCTGTTGAATTACGAGGAGAACGAGCAGAATTTCTTAGAATCTGGATGTGGGAGATAACGCGAAGTTGAAACAATAACCACCAATTTGGTAAACGATAGTTGTTGCTATTGCGGTGGAATCAAATCTTTTCTCAAACAAAAAGACGTGACCGGATTGGTTACACCGCCATCATCCGGTCACGTCCTAAGCATGCCAGCCTACTTTTTATGTGAATACACAATTTTCTTAATAGTTTCGGTAGAGAGGAAAAACTCCTTGGCTAATTGCTCGATACTGCTGCTGTTTTGAAAAGCATTTCGGATTGCGGCATTTCGCTGTTCGAGCAGCCTTCTCCCACCACTCAAACTGCCCCAATCCATATATTCCGTTTTTGGCTTTGGGATATACAGAGTCTCTCCCTGAACATATTTTTGGATTTCCGTAATTAGTTTTTGGGGTAAAACTTTTTTCGCATTCGTATATCTCAATTTTACTCGCCCCTTATTTTGATTGTTTAAAATAAGGTGCAAAGCCAGTATATTAAAAAAGCTCGTTCAGCGTTAAAAATGGTTTCGCCCCACACAAAGTAACGCTTTCCTAATAATTGGCTTTGCATGAGTGTAAGAAGTCACAGACAATCCTAACAGATTCTCCATCAGTAGGCACCCCCTTTACCTCGCAAGTATAGCATAACTTCATTTCACCTAGGACCAGCAAATGATATCAACCAAAAGTAAGAGATTATAAATTAGGCTGATAAATAGCTAGCTTTATACACTATCCATGAATGCTAACCACATAAATCCGTAAATTAAAGCAACAAGCCCTACGATGCCTAATAAGCAAAAAAGCAAAAGCATTAGAACAAATTTTTTACCATCCATAACAAACACCTCAGTAAACAATATAACACTATATTATTTTGTCGTCGTTGTGTAGTTTGGCTAGTCTGTTCTTGCGTGCGTGTATTTTTTCAAAATTTCTAAACCAACTTTGAAAGAAATCTGATAGCAACCTTTTCGAGCCAAATGTAAGAGTTTATAAAACCGAGTTGAGCTAATGTTGTAAAATATAATCAAACATAAAACTCACAAAGGAGTATATGAACCAGATGAACATTTTTTTGAATGAATTTGAGGAAAGATTTAGAACAGGATTTTTGGATGATCTTAAAAGCATACTAGAAGAAGTGAAGAATGAGAAGATTTACGCTTGTGCTTTTGGCACAGACAGCGATTTTGTCACCTTGTTTCTAGCTGTTAATACGGAGGAATCACTTGTTAGACATGTCACAAACATGAAAGCTGAAGGCCTGTGCGACAGCAAGGAAGATGAAAATTATTACAGATGGGGATTAAGCGAATATCAATATGGCGATACAACACACCTCAATCATATTAGCAAACTTCTGTATGCAACCGAAAATGTGTTGGACTATAAAGATGAAATGATAAAAATTATGGCCAAGGTAGTTAAGGAAACAGACGATGTACTTTTTAATCAATTCAGCCAATCCAAAGAAGATATTATTTTTTTCGTGTCCATGACGGATGATGATATGGCCGAGGAACTGGAAGATCAGTCTGTTATTCAGATGACAAATGCCAAATTAGTTGATGGCTTCTTGTATCGTTATCAATAGTAGTCATTTGAAGCAACTCACGAACAGGCATCTTCTCCCTATTTTTTTCACCAATTAAAATGGGAAGCAGGGAGATTAACTCCTTACTTCCCATGATACTTATTTTGCGGTTACATGTTCTTTCAACCACTGTCTATAAAATTGCAGTTGCTCTTTGGTGTGAAAACTACGCCGCCATCATACTTAATGTATCGAAATGCGTTTGTTTTGCTGTGATGCGATCATTCCAAAACAGCTTATTATTGATGATACCGATCATCACGTCTGGTTCTATTACATCCTGATAAGAGAGCATAACCAATGTTGCAATATCCCCCATCTGATATGCAGCCGTCAATACCCTTAGAAAAGCTTTCGATTTTTCACTTTCCGGTAAGGATAATTCTCCTTTTAGAAGTTCCTCCTGAACTGCTCCTAACGATTTTCGCGCCCGATGAAGTGCAACCTTTACCGCTCCCTCTGTTGTGCCCAATATGTCGGATGTTTCATTAATCGAAAATGCGAGCACATCTCGCAGCAAAAAGACAGTCCTCTGAAGCGGAGATAGATGTTTCAATAAAGATTGTAACGCGATCTCGATTTCAAAAGATCCATGATCTGGTACAGTTACTTTTGCTTCTTCCTTGTTCAATATTCGAGTGAAGACTGCTTTTCTCCGTATCTCATCAATCCAGGTGTTTTTAGCAATCCTCAACAACAGCGCTTTGGGATTTGTATGTTCGAAATTGTTTAATTTTCCTAATGCTTTTATCCAAGTGTCCTGCGCCAATTCTTCCGCATCCCAATTTGATTTCGTAAGCGACAGACAGTATCGCTTCAGGACCGCCTGTAATTCGTTAAAGTTCTGGATGTCCACTGTATTGTCTGTCATCTGTATAGAATCATTTATGTTCATAGGCCTTCTCCTCCACGGTCATATTCTGCCCTTTGCTAAGGCAAAGCCATTTGCTACCTCCATCGTAAACGAACAAGGGGTTGTAAAAGTTACACCATACACGCAAATCGTTTTTCCAATAAAAACTCCGTACCTTTTTACGGTCTCGGTTCGTTTACAAGGAGAAAACAACTGAACTAAGAAAATGGGGGTATCCAAAATGAGTATTTATGTTCCTTATGTTGTTGAGCAAACGGCTCAAGGTGAAAGATCGTACGATATCTATTCCAGACTGTTAAAGGATCGTATTGTGTTTGTAGGAGCAGCCATCGACGATCAATTAGCTAACAATATTATTGCTCAATTATTGTTTCTGGCGGCAGAAGATCCAGAAAAAGAAATTCACATGTACATCAACAGCCCAGGTGGCTCTACTTCTGCAGGATTTGCCATTTATGATACGATGCAGTACATCAAACCTGATGTGCATACGATATGTACGGGATTTGCTGCTTCATTCGGCGCAATTCTTTTGCTAGCGGGCGCCAAAGGGAAACGTTCGGCGTTGCCGAACAGTGAGATTATGATCCATCAGCCGCATGGCGGTGCACAAGGGCAGGCCAGCGACATTGCGATCAGCGCCAAAAGAATTTTATTAACTCGTGAAAAGGCAAACCGTATCACAGCTGAACGGACCGGCCAACCTTTGGAAAAAGTTGAAAAAGATATGGATCGGGATTTTTACATGTCCGCTCAGGAAGCACTGGAGTATGGCATTATCGATCAAGTGATAACTTCTTTGTAGAGTAGGCATAAGACGACTTCATGCTTCTCCTGCTCCGATCAAGAAACTACAAAAAAACACGAGGTGATATCATGTTAGCAAGCTTGCAAGGCAAGGAAGTAACTATTCATTTCATTGACGGAACATGTGCAAGCGACGGGGTATTGGACCAGATTGACGACAAGTTCGTTAAATACCTTACGCAATATCAGACGCTTGTTATTCCAATTACATCCATTCGCACCGTATCTATAGACATTAAAGCAAGACAAACCCACAGAGTTGGATTCGCTCCATAATTGCTACCATAGTAGCACAGGTAATCGCCGATCCCACAAGTTTACGCCATCTTTCCATAATTTGTGGAATCGGCAACCCGCATGGGTAGAAATATCATTTTACGGAGGCATGGTATTATGGAAATCTCAAAGGGAGTAGTAATGCTTCAGCTAGATTTTCATGGGAATAAGATTCACCCCATTCTGATCTGGGATCGAGAAATGACCGTGTTAGTAGATACAGGATTTCCAGGACAAATTGAAGATTTACGCGTGGCTATGGAAAAGGTAGGCGTATCGTTTGACCAACTAAAAGCTGTGATATTGACGCATCAGGATGTGGATCATATAGGTTGTCTTCCTGAGATTTTGCAGGAGTGTGGCAATCATATTAAAGTATATGCGCATGAGCTGGATAAGCCGTATATTCAAGGAGAGCTCCCTCTTTCAAAAGATAGTCACCTTGAGAATCCCCCGAAGGGCAGAGTGGATAATACCTTAATAGATGGTCAGGTGCTGCCGTTTTGCGGAAAGATTCAAATCATTCATACGCCTGGGCATACCCCTGGTCATATCAGCCTTTATTTAAAGCAAAGTAAGATTCTCATTGCTGGTGACTCGATGTACAGTGAAAACGGGATTCTCGCAGGAATTCATGTCCCGACCACACCGGATATGAATGCTGCTCGTCTCTCATTGAAAAAGTTTCTGGATCTCGACATTGCATCGGTGGTTTGTTATCACGGGGGATTAAGTAATGGAGATATACATGGTCAGATATTAGGACTTAGCAAAGAATTATAAAGTTAAATACCACTTTGTTAACTCGTGTTTGAACTTTAACAAAGTGGTATTTTTTATTTTACAAAATAGATTTCATTCTTTATATAGATCAAATTTTAGCTGATTAAAGTACTAAGATCTATCTTAATTTAAATAATTTTTCCATTAATGATTTCAATTATCGTCAAAGCCCCTGCTTTGTACCCAGAAATATAATCTGATGCAGATAATATAGAAATCAAAACATCATGTAGATCGGATAATTCTTCAATTGATTCGTAGTCCTGTTCCGACAATCTCACTTTTAGTGCTTTCATAGAATCGGATATCTTCTGATGGACTAGCTCAAGCTCAGGGTTTTTAGGTTTGATTCGTTCACTTGGATACCATTTTCCATAATATAAATCCTCCAAGATGCTTATAATCATCTTCTCCCTTCTGTTCTGATAAAGACTTTGTGTAAATTTTAGATTGTTAGATGCATTCTGTCCCCAAAAATAGAATATCCTAATGTAATGTCACTAATGATTTTTTAGCGAATATTTCACTAGGAATCCTTAAAAGCCCTACCCCGTGTAGGATAGAGCTCTACATTCATGATGACATTTGCATAGTTGCATTTTCTATTCTAATTTATCTGATCTTATTGTTCGGCTGATTAAACTAATTTGGTATCAAAGTGTGTTTCGAAATTGAATCGATAATTAAATCCCAGTCGTCATAGTGAAGCTCATGCCCGGCACCTTCCAATGTCAGTAAAACCGCACCTGGAATTTCATTAGCAAGATGTATTCCGTGTTCATAAGGGATAATCGGATCT
This sequence comes from Paenibacillus jamilae, assembly GCF_050482105.1. Taxonomy (GTDB): domain Bacteria; phylum Bacillota; class Bacilli; order Paenibacillales; family Paenibacillaceae; genus Paenibacillus; species Paenibacillus jamilae_B. The sequence goes on from NZ_JBCNHI010000010.1 coordinate 231,819, forward strand.
TCAGTACCGTGTATAACCAGTGTAGGAACGTTTATTTCCTCTGTCCTCGCCAAATAGGATTCTCCACCTGACAGCATAGCGTGATTATTCATACTGGCCATATTGTTGCTTCTTTTCCATTCTTCTTTTGCCAATTGATAAACCTTATTTTCATCGAAAGGATACTTTGAACCTACTAGGATTCTAGATCTCCCCACCACAAAATCGACTACCGATTGTTCGTTCGTCCAATCTATTGCTTCCATATTCGAGAAGTAGTCCATAACCTTTTCCTCCATCGGTGGAAGATCGGGAGCAAAATTGGACGTGGCTATAAGGGTCACGGTTAATACTCTGTCTGGATGTCGTAGAGCTATCAACTGAGTCAACATTCCGCCCATAGACATACCTACGATATGTGCTTTCTCAATCTTATAAGCATCCAATACTCGAATAGCATCTTCCGCCATATCTTCGAAAGTATAGTCTGGACGACCAGGTTCGTAGGTTGTAGAACGACCGACATCTCGGTTATCATAACGAACGACAAAACGACCTGTATCAGCCAAACGCTGGCAAAATTCTTCCTCCCACCAGATCAGTGAGGATTGAGCACCCATAATCAGTAATATTGCTGGGTTACCTCGCTCCCCGAAACTGTCACTACAGATTTCTATTCCATCGCTTTTTATAAGTAGTTCGTTCATATAGAATTCCTCCCCTCACTGATATGTAAACAAAAAACACCGAATTCTACTCGGTCGCTAGTTTAAGATATTTTGTTGCAAGAAATTCAGGAAATTCCTTTGCATAGAGCCAAGCGGAAGAATTTTTCTCATTATACTGAACCTCCAATGCTGCCCATTGATGTTAAATGACCATATTACAGAAGACAGGAGTCCAGAATAATATTTTTGCTCTTGTAAATCAGCTACTTCAAATTCAATTTTTTGTACTACTTTAGTGGAAAATAGATTGAGGAAAAGCATAATAATCCGATCATTATTTAGGAGTAATATTGCTCGACTTGTATAAGCCGAAAAGCTTTGTGGAGTTGAATAGCAGATAAGCATGTCAGATTCTCTATGAGGCTCTGCTAGCTTATCGATCGATTTTTTTGTAATGAATAGCATGATCAAATCCCTCTCTATTTGGATGTTTAAATGAATTGACAGAAAAGAATATCCTTCAAAAATATTATACTACACAAGTAAACTATTCCAAAAAAGGATAGTCCTCTGTAGTCTGTTTAAACATACTCCCTCCTCCTCACTTTAGATATGACATATACTCAAATGCTGTTGTCCCATACATGCTTTTAAAGTGTTTATTTAAATGAGTTAAATCGACAAAACCACATGCAGCTACTGCTGAATAAATATCTTTATTTTTTTCTATTAACTGTTTTGCACGTTCGACCTTACAGTTAAGAAAGTATTGGTATGGTGAAATCCCAGTATGAGCGTTAAATAATCGGATAAATTGAAATTTGGATAAATTAAGCTCTTTACATATCTCTTCCAGTTTAAGTACATGTTCTAAGTTGGAATGAATCATATCCTTCGCTTTACTAACTAGAACGTTATCTTTCTTATCGTCAGTGGAAAGATTAGTTTGAAAGAGACGATCCGTGAGGGATAAAAGTAATTCACTACACAAAGCCTCATCTTTTTCGCTAAATATTGCATTAGAAAGATTTAGTATTTTTTGTTCAATACTATAATCATACACTATGGGAGTTGTAAAGCGTACGATATCCTTTTTCTCAATAATCTCTAAAAGCAATTGTGGCTCAATATATAGCATGACATAGTCAAGACCCACCTCATTATGTGCCATTCCGTCATGAGCCTGTTCTGGATTAAAAAGCATCACACCATTTTGATAGGATAATTGTAAGCTTCCATCCAAGGTATACTCTTGAATACCACGCAATGTTACGCCTACTGCATATTCCTGGTGAGAGTGCTTCTTATATTTAAAGTCAGAAAGACTTGCTGATAGTGCAGTAACACCTGCTGATTTTTTATAGATAAATTTGTCCACTTCAATCACCCCTGTTAGCTACACCTACATCCATATCATTATGGCAGCATAAGCTAGAAATAAGGCCATTATTACATTAACAATCTTTTTATGCTTCTGCAAAAACTCCTTGAAAATAGCACCGAAAAGAACCCATGTCACAAAGGCCATAAATCCAATAAGACTTATTGCAATAATACTTACCATGATTGCAGGCAATGCAATATAGTGGGGCATGATGAAACTAGGAATTACAGTCATTGTGAATAGTACTACCTTTGGATTTAAAAATTGCATAAGAAAGCCTGACATAAAGGTAGCCGTTTGCTTTGCAGTCGAATTGGATGTATCCATTTTATAAACTTGGTATGCGAGATACATCATATAACAACTTCCGATGATCTGCATAACAATTAATATTTTCGGTATGATCGTCATTAGCATCGTATTCAATATAGCAGAAATAACAAGTAATAAACCAAAAGCTAGAGTTGCTCCATACGTATATTTCATTGCTTTTTTTGCCCCAAATTGATGCACTGTAGATAATATAACGATGTTAGTAGGGCCAGGTGTAAAAGTGGCAATAAAACAATAAATTAAAACAGATGTAATATTCATGAGGAAAACTCCTTTTAGCGTATTCTCATGAAATATTACATCTTAAAAGAAATGGCATATAGTATATTATTGCAGATTTGTATCCTTCGTAGTTACTTCTCCCTCCACTGTCGAAAATGTCATTAATCTTAACGACAACAAATCCATGGATTATTGTGGTATTATTTCGGATTATTGTTAATACTACGAATCTGAGGAGGGGGACAATGAAGTTACATACCAAATTTTCAAGACAATTATGCCGGAATATCGAGCTCATTTGTGACTTCATGGGTAACAGTTCGGATTTTGTTGTTCGTGAAATCACAGCTGGTCATTCACACGCCGCTCTTTTTTATTTGGACGGCATGACTGACATGCAAAAGGTACAGGACAACGTGATCCGTCCGTTGCATGATCGTGTCTCCTCTGACGAGATCACTTTACCGTTATTGAAAAACGCAATTTTGGACATTGGTGAAGCAAGCTTCACTCAAAATTTTGAAGATGCTTTGGAACAGATCCTCTCCGGTGGTCTTCTCCTACTACTGGATGAGATGGATGAAGGATTGGTCATTTCATTGCCTGGATGGGAAGAACGCAGCATTTCGGACTCGAAGACACAGCCAGTGGTCAGAGGTCCGCAAGAAGCGTTTACAGAAACTTTACGTACGAATACGACTATGGTTCGTCGAAGGGTGAAGGATACAAGAGTACGTCTTACTTCAGTAAAAGTTGGCGAAAAAACCAAGACCGATATATCTGTCATGTATTTACATGGGGTCGCTGACCCAAAAAAGGTGCAGGACATGATAACCAAGTTAAAGAACATGCATATAGAAGGTGTGCTTGAAAGCGAATATTTGGAAGAATGTCTCCATGAAGATAAGCAATTCACGATATTTCCACTCTTTTATAATTCTGATCGCCCAGACTCCATTGCAGCAGGGATTATGGAGGGGAAAATTGCAATATTTGTGGATGGATCTCCCTTCGCCATCCTTGCACCTGCGGTGTTTGCAGATTTCCTCCAATCCGCAGAAGATTATTATCAGTCCTATGTTTACGGTAGTATCATTCGGATATTAAGGTACATCTGCCTGACAATCTGTATGTTGGCTCCGGCCATTTATGTCGCATTAACGACATTCCATCAGGATATGATTCCAACAGTTTTGTTATTAAGCTTATCCGCGCAACGTGAAGGAGTACCATTCCCAGCATTTATTGAGGCGATGATCATGGAAGTGGTTTTTGAAATTCTGAGGGAGGCAGGTCTCCGTATGCCACGGACGGTCGGTCAAGCCGTTTCTATTGTCGGGTCAATCGTGATTGGTCAGGCAGCTGTAGAAGCAAACATCGTTTCGGCTGTTATGGTCATTGTTGTTGCAATAACTGCCATTTCGAGTTTTGTCATTCCCTCGTACACCTTTGCTATTCCAATTCGGATATTACGTTTCGCTTTCATAGGCATAGCCGCTATGTTTGGTGTGTACGGATTGACTGTCGGTATTCTCATGCTCTTTGTGCATCTAAATGGGCTCCATTCATTCGGTGTACCGTATTTGAGTCCCTTTGCCAATTACAAATCGTCGGAGCAGAAGGACGCCATATTGCGTTTTCCATATAAAACTAAAAAACAACGCAAAAACTAAAGGAGTAGACCATCATGAACTCGTACCGATCCACCATTTTATTAATGTTTATGTGCATCTGGCTAATGGTGTTTCTTACGGGTTGCTGGAACAGTAAGGAATTGAGCGCAATTTCCGTCGTGATGGCTCTGGGCATTGATGCAGTTGATGACCAATATGAAGTCAGTTTACAAGTGGTTGACCCATCGAAAATGTCTCAGAATTCCCCCATGGAACGGACGCCAACGATCGTTTTTTCCAAACGCGCCGATACCATATTTGAAGCTATTCGAAAATTAACAACGGAATCGTCCCGAAAAATGTATATGTCTCACTTAAAATTTGTCATTTTCGATGAAAAAACAGCAAAAAAGGGAATCAAGGAGCCGCTGGACTTTCTATTCCGTGACCATGAAGTTCGGCCTGATTTCTTTTTGGCCGTTGTCAGAGAAAATTCAGCAAAAGAGGCCGTTACATTTGTAGCTCCAACCGAGGTATTGCCTGCAATGGATATGTATAAGGCATTAAAGAACTCTGAAAAAGCATGGGCTCCAACTTCTGCAGTCAATGTAAAAGATCTTTTGCAGAAATTTACGGAGGATGGCATTGAACCGGTTCTCACCGGTATTCGACTGACGAACCTAGAAAAAGGTCTAACTATTGATAATGTGACAAAGTCGCCCCAACATGTTAAATATTTTTTCACTGGAATTGGTGTTTTCAAGGGCGATCGACTTATCGATTGGATGGATGATTCGCAAAGTAAAGCCTTTACCTATATATCCAACCGTGTTTCCAGTACCGTAGCTTCCATCAATTGTCCAAATTCCAAAGGAAAATTTGTTGTTGAAGTAATCCGTTCCAAAGCAAAGATGCGCCCACAAATAATAGACCATAAGCCCCACATTACTCTTATTATGGATACAGAATCCAATATCGGAACGGTCTCGTGCAAGGCCGACCTTAAGAATGAAGAAACATTTAGAGATTTTCAAAAATCAGCTAAAGAGCATCTGGAACGGTCTTTGAAGGAAGGCATTCAAAATGCACAACAGATGGGGTCCGATATATTCGGGTTCGGAGAAGCTTTTCACCGCAAATTCCCGCGTGAGTGGCATAAATGGAAACAGGATTGGTCACACAAATTTCAAACGCTCGAAGTGGACATCCAGCTCAATTATCATTTAGTCCGGTTCGGAGACATCACCAGTCCAATCGATATGGGACCACACAATCAGGAGTGAATGCATATGCTTTATGTGATTCTCGTAACTTCCATTTTAGCATCGTTGTATGAGTTTAAAAAATTTAAAGAGAAACAATATGTACGTGAAATTGTATTCAGCTCAATATTGTTGATTATAGGCGTCATATTGATTATCCTACGGATCGTCAGCATTAAACTGCCGACTCCACTGACGGGCATTCAAATCCTATTTCAACCGATAAGCCGGTTACTTACAGAAATGTTATCTTAAGGAGGTATTGGGGTGAATTCCAACTTGACCGTTCGACAAGCTATTATGTGGTTTGCACTATATCAGATAGGAAGCGCATATCTGGTACTCCCAGCGGCAATTACCGCTACCGCTAAACAAGATGCCTGGCTCTCCATCCCAGTTTCCTTAGGGTTTCATCTGTTATTGATACCTTTGTATGCCTCCATCGCTAGGCAAATACAGGGGAAATCTTTCGTAGAGCATCTCCGTTGCCTCTTCGGTCCCTTGGGCGGGACGATCAGCATCGTTTTCATTTTTTTCTTTCCCTTTCTTGTGTTCATTATGACGCTTCGAAATCTGGGCGATTTTATCACGATAGCTATTATGCCTGAAACTCCCCCCGACGCCATATATTTCATCATGCTTATAGTCATTTATTTCGCCGTTCGATCAGGCCCTGCTGTAATTGGTCGTTGTGCGGAAATCCTGTTTTTTTTCCTGCTTGTTCTGTACATTTTGGTTAGGATTACCCTTCTTCCTGAAAGCCACATAGATAATGTGCTCCCTATTTTTGAGTATGGTTTGAACCCTATCGTTCTCGCTTCATTCAATTTGTTTGCCTTTCCCTATCTTGAGGCATTTCTGTATCTTTTTTTTGCACAGTACATTCCCGATCCAAAAAAGTGGAGAAAGACAGTGATTACATGTGCTTTGATTAGCGGCGGCATGTATTTTTTCATGGTTCTACAAATAATCGCTGTGATGAGTGAAGGTGTTGTATCTAATTTGACGTTTCCTACTTTTTTTATTAACCGAACAATCAGTAGCGGAGAGTTTCTTCAACGGTTTGAAATTTTTGTTGCCGTGTTTTGGTTTGTCACCATTTTCTTCCGACTCGCACTGCTTTTATATGTGTCAGCACAAGGGCTTGCAGATGCTTTTCGTCTGCGGAGCGCTAACTCTCTCTTAATTCCTCTGATCCTAATCGCAATGGCAATGGTTCATTCTATTTGGCCAAACATGCAATTTATAACCATGTTTTTTTCAATATGGCCTTTTTACGCCATGATTTTCGGTATTGTGTTTCCTATTGTGCTATGGATGATGGGTAAGGTAGGCGGCTCGTCAAAATTACGTAAAAAGTATCACTAAGGTTGTATTTGGCTGTATGCATATACGGTCCTCAAATAAAATTTTGTTGTACTCATGATTGCAATTTAGCAAGAAGTAGCTCCAGTTCCTCCTTCTCAAGATGTCTCCATTGCCCACGTTGCAGATGATCCAAGGTAATATTCATAATCCGAACACGCTCCAGCTTGAGCACCCTGTAGCCCAAAGCCTTGCACATTCTGCGAATTTGCAGGTTTAGACCCTGCGTCAAAATAATACGAAACTCGTATTCGCTTATACGATCAACCTTGCATGGTTTAGTAATGACGTTTAATATTTCAACGCCGCGAGACATGGTCTGTGTAAATTCATCTGTAACAGGCTTGTCTACCGTCACCACATATTCCTTCTCATGACCATGCTCGGAACGCATCATTTGGTTGACAATGCTTCCATCGTTGGTTAATAAAATGAGTCCCTCTGACGCTTTATCCAGTCTGCCAATGGCAAAAATACGTGAAGGATAATTGATATAGCGAATAATATTGCCCTCCACTTGCTCCGCTGCCGTACATACAATGCCGATAGGCTTATTTAACGCCAAATATACGGGTTCACTACGGTTAACGGGGATAGCTTCCCCATCAATTAACACGATATCCTGTGGCTCTACTTCTGCGCCCGCTTCACACACAATTCCATTAACTGTAATCCTTCCTGCTGCAATCAGCCTGTTCGTTTCCCGACGTGAGCAGAATCCTGTCTCGCTAATGTACTTGTTAATTCGCATCATTCACTTCCTTTACCTCATAGTGTCAGATTTATAGATAACTATAGAGAGTGTATATGCATTTTTTATTAAAAAACATCTGATTACGTATGCATAATCAGATGTTCGCCTTTGAAGGCAAGCCTATACATGCTCGGCTTACTAATTTCTGCTGCCTTTATTCCCATTTGGCTTGGCAGCACCGCCTTTTGCAGCTCCTACTCCTGCATTTCCCGGCGCACTTGCAGTAGCGCTTTTCCGCCTTACTGGCTTCGCTGTTTTGTTCCAGCGTGTCCAGCCTTTACTTCCCGTACCTCTACCGGTTCCGCCACCCTTGCTTTTTCCACCCATATGATCCACTCCATGACTCGTCGTTCAGATTTAACTACGCTATCATACCATTACTTTGAACAGAATGCCTGTTTGTTTTGAAAATTGAGCGTATTATCCGCAGATACTTTCGCAAAACGGAACTTGCTGTATTTTTGTTGCTTTACAGGTGAATAATGAAATTAGATTGTGTTGCATGGAAAAATAATGATTTTCGAAGGAGCAAAGCAAATGTCAGTTGATGTTTATCTTAACTTCAATGGAAACTGTCACGAGGCAGCAGAATTTTACGCACATGTTTTTGAGACTGAGAAACCAAAGATCATGACGTTCGGTGAAGCACCGCCTAACCCCGATTATCCTCTCCCGGAAGAAGCCAAAAATTTGGTCATGCATACACGCCTTCATATTGATGGGAGTAATGTGATGTTTTCGGACGTTTTTCCTGGTATGCCTTTTGTTGCAGGAAACAACATCAGCCTCGCCATCGTCAATAAGAACGAGGAGAAAATTCGATCATACTTTCACAAATTAAAAGAAGGCGCGACCGTAAACATGGAGCTTCAAGAAACATTCTGGAGCAAATGCTACGGTAGCCTTAAAGATAAGTTCGGAATTGAATGGCAATTAAGTTATGATAACGGAATGACCGACAATTAGCCTTTTATATTGTCCTCGCAAGCTATTCTAAATGTATACTTTGTGAGGGCTTCATATCAGTCGCAGCCTTGGAACTCTTCCAAAACCTTGGATTTGTCTCCATGGATCTTATCCAGGTGATCCTCTCCCCAATAGCATAAATGGTCTAGCGCGGGTTTTAATCCCCAGCCGTAGTGCGTTAACTCATACTCCACTTTAGGTGGGATTTCATTAAAAACCTTTCGTGTAACAATCCCATCCTTTTCCAGGCTTCTGAGCTGAGTGGTCAGCATTTTTTGTGTAATGCCGGGCATTAACCGACGAAATTCAGATGATCTTTTCCGTCCTGTCATCAGATGGTAGATAATTAGAGGCTTCCATTTTCCTCCCATTACCTCTAAAGCTGCTTCCACTCCAACTTGATACTTCTTTTGAACCCTATTTTTGGTCGGTTCATTCATTCCTTAATCCTCCTTTAGAAGGCTACGTTTGCTAAGAACAACCCATCACTTCAATTCGTGACCCAGGTCAGTTTAGGTAATCTACCTAGGGCACTTCCATGTTCCTATGGCACCTGTATCATCCTATAGAACGTAAAAGTGCGTACTTCCAGATTATTTTCCTACTGTTTATAATAGCAGCAAGCAATGAGCATGCCTAGAAGTTAGCCTATTGAGAAAGGTAGTGAAAACATGAAAGTACTAGTCGTTGTTTCACATCCGAGAAAAGATTCCTTGACCTTTAAGGTTGCCGGTCGTTTCGTACAAGGTCTTGCCGATGCGGGCCATGATTATGAGATATTGGATTTGCATGGGATCGGTTTTGATCCTGTTTTAAAAGGAGTAGATGAACCAGACTGGTCCGTTGAGGAACAGTCCTTTTCCCCTGAAGTAGAAATGGAAATAAGGCGGATGAAGGAGCATGATGCGTTGGCATTTATTTTTCCACTTTGGTGGTGGCATTTGCCAGCTATGCTGAAGGGTTATATTGACCGTGTATGGAACAATGGGTTTGCGTACGGTTCGAATAACCTTCATCATCAGCATATCTTGTGGATTAGCTTGGCTGGCGTTTCGAAAGAGCAGCTGAAAAAGCGTAACTATGATGAAATGATTACTCATTTGCTGAACGTGGGTATTGCGGATTATTGCGGTGTTTCCAACTCCAAGGTTGAATTCTTAGATGAGACTCTGGGTTCAAATTCCGATCATTATGAAATATTGCTGGACCAAGCTTATCGCTTGGGTCTGAATTATGCTAAGGTTTAGGCTTTATTAGCATCTCCTCTTCTAAGTATGGAAATCCTAACAGAATGCGAGAGAGAATTATTTTTCCACAAGCCGCTAACCCATCCATAATTTCCGTGGAAGTGGGTTAGCGTTTTTTCATTCATTAAACATTAATTGGCCTTCGACAACAAATAGAGAAAATAAGGGGTAACCAAGATAGTGATTATGATTCCGGTTGGAATATCAGCACCAAAACTGATCGTGCGTGTAAGGGTATCAGCAATCAATATAACGAGCGAGCCAACCAATGCAGTAGTAGGTAACAGCAGCTTATGATTGGGTCCTACCAACCTGCGAGCCAAATGGGGACTAACCATGCCCACAAAAAAGAAATTCCCACCAAGGGCCACGCTACCAGAAGCCAGAGCCACTGCTGCGATCGTCAAGCCGATAAATTCCCTTTTAATGGCTACGCCGAGCCCCGATGCTGTCTGATTGCCCAAGTTCAGCGTATTGAGTGTGTTAGACCTGTAAAAAACATAAAGGCAGATGATCAGCACCCAGGGGAGCAGCACCATAATATAGCTCCACTCGTCCCCCCACAAATCTCCAGCTTGCCAACGCAACGCAAAATCATACTGTTGCTTGTCTAGTCGAAGCGTCAGTATCAGCGATAATGCACTATAGCCACTGCCCATAGCGACACCCGTTAAAATTAAGCCAGTGGGCGAAATGTCTCTTCCCCGCCTGAAAGCAAACATAAAAATCAAGAAGGCTGCCATAAGGCCGCCTGCAAAAGCCAGTCCTGGAAGAATAATAGGCGAGAATAATCCTTCACTGGCGAACAGCGTAATATACAAAAGCACAAATAGCCCTGAGCCCGAGCTGATGCCTAATGTGCCCGGACTGGCCATGTCGTTTTTGAGCAAGCTTTGCATAATACAACCCGAGATTCCCATGCCAATACCCACTAATATGGAAAGTACAATACGTGGCAGTCGAAATTCAAATACGATCAAGTTCTGCTTGTTCGTTCCTTCGCCGGTGATGACCTTCAATACTTCGAGTGGAGACAAGTTCATTTTTCCAACATTCATACTGAGTATGGCAACCAGCAGTGTCAACACGGTTAACAGTAAAATGATGCTTATACCCCTGCTATTACGGGACAGCTTCAACTAAACTCCCTCCTTTGCTTGCGCACAAGGTAGAGAAAATAGGGTACGCCCACCAAAGCAAAAATAATCCCTAGCGGTGTCTCATGAGGGCGATTAATCATACGTCCCAGCAAATCTGCTGCCAGTAGAAAGACTGCTCCATACAATGCTGAGGCAGGAATAATGTATCGATAATCTGTACCGACCAGATAACGTATAATGTGTGGCACGATCAAACCTACAAACCCAACAGGACCGACAACAATAACAGATAACCCTGTTAAAATTAATACGATTAAGGTTGAAAATAGCTTGATTCTATTCGCTCGAATTCCTAGGCCCGATGCCACCTCCTCTCCAAAGCTCAAGATCGTAATGGAGGGAGACAGGGCAATAGCACAGACCAAGCCCACTACAAATAGTGGTGAAATGAAAGCCAGTTCACTCCACTTGGCACTGGCTGTACCACCAGCAGACCAATAATCAAGGGCTTGACCAATCTCATACTTAATAGCGAGAAAAGTACTGAACGCACCAAAGAGCATAGAGATGGACATTCCTGCTAGCACTAAGCGCTGAGGTGTCATCCCCCGTTTGCCTATGGATGCGATGTAGTACGTAATTCCTGTGGTAATTGCTGCGCCCAAGCAAGAATATAGCATGGTTTCGCCATAGGTGCGGCCTGGTAAAAAGGCCATACATAGCGCAATTGCAAATGTCGAGCCAGAGCTTATACCTATGAGTCCCGAGTCGGCCAATGGATTGCGAGTCGTTCCCTGCATGATCGCCCCGCACACAGCTAGGCTACACCCAACAATGATGTCCGCCACAGTGCGTGGAAAACGCAATGTGTGAATGATTTGGTGTTCCGTAATATTGGGGTCAAATTGAAATACAGCCCCCCATGCCAGCTTCAAGCTCATTTCTGCGGCACCAAAGGTGATGGATGCTGCGGAAACTATCATGAGCAGGAACACCCCCACAATCATGTAGCTTACAAAATGAAATATTCCTTTTCTATTTCGTTCTTTGTGAGTAGACATTGATTACACCCTTAGTTGGTCAATTATGCATCATTACTTCGTTTGTTCCAGTAATTTTCCAGTAATATAATCTAGCTGTCCTGTCATACTAGCAACGTCCGAATAGTAGAACAATCCTGCATATTTTGCTGGAATTTCGATGATGTGTCCATTTTTGACGGCTGGAATACTGCTCCAGATTTTGGTTTTCGCATATTCGGATTCTTTGCCTTCCTGTTTAAACCACAGGACATAATCCCCAAAGTATTCAGCAGCTACCTCATAGGATAAAGATCCTCGACTCTCTCCGGAATTTTTAATCAGTGTATCGAGCTTTTCCGGTTTGTGAAGTCCTAGATAATCGTAAAGCAACGTTCCTCCACGTGAGCCTGTTTCATAATATATTCCGTAGGAGCCACTGCCCCAGTCCTCAAAAATGCTAAACGTTTTGTCCTTGAATATGTCGGAATTTAGTTTTTCTTTGGCCTCACTCAACTTGCTTTCAAACTGTGAAATCACTTTATCCGCTTCTGCTTCATGTCCGGTGGCCTGACCAAGGAATTTCATCCGTTCCACAGATGTCATTTTACCCTCAGGTATTACAAGAACAGGTGCAATTTTGGACAACTTATCATAATCTTTTGTATCATATGTAATAATGAGATCCGGATCGTACTTCATAATTTCCTCAGTCTCCCACTTTTCAATAACAGGAATCCCGTTAAACTTATCGTAATAAGGCATAGTTTCTTGTTTCCAACCAAATACCGCAACCGGCTTGATTCCCAGCGTGAATACATCGCCAATATACCAGTTCACCACTACCCGTTGGGGATTAGCGGGAACCTTTACATTTCCTTTTATCGTAGAGACTGTACGTGTACCAGACTCACCGCTTGTCTCTTCTTTCGCGGAAGAGGCAGGTTGGATAGATGAATCTGAGGAAGTGCCAGCATTTCCACATCCTGAAATAACAAAGATTATTACGAATAATGCACACAAAATCATGTAAAATTTCTTGCTCATCATATAATGCATGTTGTAAATTCTCCTTTAACATATTGTAATTGTAGAGCATACTTAAAATTAGTGATATTGATAATCATTATCACTAATATAAAATTGTAAATTTCACCTCCAAGATTGTCAACTGTTTCTTTAAGTTTTAGTTACTTTAATGGATTTTCCAACGTTGCCCTTCTATTCGCTTCATGCCATTCCTGATAGATTCCTCCAATTTCATAAAATGCTTTATTTATTGCAGTTGTCAGCTCCTTCATGATCTCCTTGGTATATTTTAGATGAGTATTTCGGTTATCTACTTTATATTTACGAAGCAGATTTAGATGAGCAATGATATGAATCGTATCTTCGATGATCCAATACATCACATCCTCTACATCTTTCGTAAGCTTATTTAGCATCTGTACGCCTCTTTCATACATTTGGAGCGTGTATCCCTGTTGGCCAACTTTCACATGCGGACTCAGATCATCATAAAAACCTGTACGGAAAGGTCGGCTTACATATTGCTCATACTGTTCTTCGTACATCGAAGTTTGTTCGAGCAGCTTAACGGTCATTTCTATGATTTCTTGTTCATTGTATATTTTTCTCATCCTATTTCATCTTCCTTTTCTATACTAAAATTTAAGTCATCATCATATTAGGCTATGAGTAATGCAATAAAATACCAAACTATTTTTTTACCAACCATTAACAATTCTTTTTACTACAAACGATAATTAGAATAGAGGGAATTCACCTCGATATTTCAAATTGAAGGGGACAGGCAAATGAATAAAGTATGGGCGAAAGCATCGGCTATTTTATTGGTAGTGGTATCCCTGATCTTCAATGGAACGTACGCGCTCGCAGCTTCAGCAACAACCACGTATATCGTTACGTTTCAGCAAGCAACCTTGGTCTCGAATGACCATGTAGGCAACGATTGGGCCATTGCTGCCCAGGCGGCAGGTCAATCCATTAGTGAGGGCAGCAGCGTAAAGGTAAAGGTCAAATCAGGAGGTAACATTAAGTTGTATGCGTATGCTGAGGAGCAAGACAAAATTCCTGACGAAGGTGAAGCCACCAAGAATGTAAAGGTCTCTTCGATTTCTACCAAAGGCTCCACCGTTAAGTTAAGAGTTACTGTTACCGAAAACCGTGGACGCTACTCAGGCCATCAAGCCGTTTGGGAATTCACCTATAAGATTAAGAAACAGTCATAAAACACTATAAATAGACCGTCACTCTCAGGAGCGGCGGTCTTTATTTTTCTACAACTCAGGTGAACTAGGTTGATACCATTTTGGGATATCCGTTTGAAAGTAATCGTACCCCTCTAAAATCTCTTCAGCTCGTTGCACCATATCGTCTACCTCTTCTTGGCCAAATGGAATGGCCCAGGGAATCGATGAAAGCTGGTTGCTTGCAATATACAGTGCCATTAATCTAAAAAATAAATCCGGCACATTGTTATTGAAATAACCGTGAATACGACCAGAAGCAAATAATGGGCTTAATTCCGCACACCAGGTGATACGATTGAATTCTTCCCAAGGATCGCCATAATCCAATCTATTAAAATCAATGATCCCCAGTTCACCAGACGGGCTAACCACCATATTACCGACATGATAATCCCCATGCTGAAATGTCTGGGGGCGATTATCTAATAGATGCCGGTTTTGCTCAATAAAGCCTATCGTTTGATCTGCTCCCTTTAAAGGAATGCCGCATGACTTAAAGTTTCTAATATATCTGTTGATTTTGGCATTATAATGTTCAGCCCATGGGACTCGGTCTTGCTCTGCATGAATCTCATGCAATTTAGCCAATACCTCTCCCGCCTGAAACCCGAGTTGATACTGCTGTTCGACGTTTAACGTGGGGATAACGCCTTCAGCATCTTCCCCGTTGACCCAGGTAAATAAAGAATATACCAACTGTCCGTTGTTGCATATCCCAAAATCAAGTGGACGGGACATTAAAATGTTTTCTATATGATGCAGCTTTTTTACGGATTCAAATTCTCGCTTTTTCTTGTCATATTGGGCGATATCCGAAATTCTCAATAGTAACTCCCTGCCGTCAGCGGTTTGAATATAATACTTGTTGTCATTGGACCAGCCCTTGTGAATTTCTTGCACGTTGCTCCATGTACTGGCAGCCGGAATTTCACTAAAGTGTTGCGTCACGCTCGCACCCCTCCTTGCTATTAATAGCCTTGTTATGCTTTCCATAGTTTACCTTCAAAATAACAAAGGAATCAATCTTCTTACCCGTAAAACCTAAATAAAAAAGGCTGAAAAGACAAACTGTCTTTTCAACCTGCATATAAAATGAGTTATTGCCATAAATGCCTATCATAAGTACCTATCATATATAGCCTCAATTTAGTAAGCATAGGAAAACTCATTTTTAAATTCGTCTACTCGTTGAATGGTTTTCAGAATATTCCGACCTTCACGGGTACCATCAATAATACGACGCGCTTGTTTGCTGTCTCCGATGTTTACAACTTCCACTTGATGCTCTTTTCCATATTGGAGCAAGCTATCCATCAGCGGAGTGTATGAACGCATACCCAAGCATACGAACCCTAGATCAAAAGGAATCTCAAACTCCTGTTCTCCTCGTTTTACTTTGAAACGGTCGCTGCACACTTCCGTCAAAGCCGTTTCTGTATGGACGTTTACTTCCCGTTCTTCCACCATTTTCATCATTGAAATGCGAGTGATCATATCCAGGTCCTTGCCCAATAAAGGCATCATCTCAATGATAGAAACTTCTTTAGCCCCACGTTCTGCATAATATTCTACAACATCCAGTCCCACGGCTCCGCCACCTACTACAGCAATACGTTTACCTTCAAACTCTTGAAAGTTCTCCATATTGTTCAACAGGTCAAAGATGGAAAATACTTTTGTACCCGGTTTGCCTAGTTGCTCGTGCAGACCTGCAATCGGTGGAAGCAGTGGTTTGGCCCCCGTTGCATTGACAATAATATCAGGATTCAGAGCACTAATCATCGACAGATCTGCTCGTGTGCCTGTGACAATGTTCAGATTGGTTAACTGCTTGGTGCGTTGAATTAGATAATCTGGGAAATCATTGATGCGCGTCTTGTCTGGTAAGCGAGCTATATCACGTGCGAGACCACCCAGTTCTGACTTTTCTTCGAAGAGAGTTACTTTGCAGCCTACCTCAGCCGCCGTACAGGCCGCTTCCATCCCCGCCGTGCCACCACCGATCACAACGACCTCAACATTGTTTCTAACACGTTGTTTTCGGTATTCAGCTTCTTTAAATAAATCCGGATTTACCGTACAGCAAATCGGTTTACTTTTAGAGATACGGTGATCAGCACAACCAATGTTGCAGGAGATGCATTTTCTAAGTAAATGCTCGTAGCCGTTTTGCACTTTGACCACCCAGTTCGGTTCTGCGATCAAACCTCTACCCATAGCCAGAAGATCAGCGTCGCCTCTTTCCAAAATATCCTGTGCAGCCTGTGGGCTCCGTATATTACCTGAGGTCATCGTGACCTTTCCGAATTTTTCTTTTACCGCTTTGGCCATATAAGAGCGCCAACCATCCGGCAGGTTCATCCCGTCAATCTGATACTGAATGGAATCATTTAGAGCTGCGGAAACGTTCAAAATATCTACCTCGTCATTGAGATACTCCAGTAACTCCATTGTATCTTCCAAGGTGTTCCCGCCTTCTGTGAACTCCTCCGCACTAAAACGTAAGCAAATGGGGAAAAATGGACCCACCACTGAACGAATTTCATCAATGACTAATCTGGCAAAACGGGTACGGTTTTCTGCGCTGCCGCCAAATTCATCCGTACGTTTATTATACACCGGCGAAAGAAACTGGCTCAGCAAGTAGGAATGTCCTGCGTGAATTTCAACACAATCAAACCCAGCGCGTTGCGCTCTTCCTGCTGCTTCTCCGTATTTACGAACAATGGCATAAATTTCTTCTTTTTGTAGAGGTCTTGGGATCGCTCCACCCTTTTTAGAAGGAATATTCGAAGATGATACGGGCTGAACTCCGTTCAGTCGTCCCGCATAAGCCGAAGCACCCGCATGGTTAATTTGCACAGAAACACATGCTCCATAAGAGTGTAGCGCTTCTGTTAATCTAAACAGTCCAGGAATAAACTGATCATTATCCATCCGCAGTTGGGTTGTTCCGTTCGTACCCATAGGGAAATCCAGACAAACATTTTCTACTGTGATCAGGCCTGTACCCCCTTTAGCCCGTTGCACGTAATAGTCAATATGATCCTGAACAAAGCTTCCGTCCATGGCAGCAAAGTTAGTTCCCATCGGGGGCATTACAATCCGATTTTTCAAGGTCATACGCCGTATAGTCAGAGGTTCAAATATCGCAGGATAGTGGTTCATAGTTTTTCCTCCTTGCAGGTTTGCAAATTTCATTTTCAAGTTTCATTAATCAATTTTTATATGTGATTTTTTTCACTTTAAAGAATATCGAAGTTTTGTTGAGTACGATCATTCCTTATGACTTGATTTTATATCATCTGATCTATAAATTCTAATGCTATTTTATGTACCAAATCATAGTTTCAGTCTATAGATAAAGTATTTTAGAAACTAAAAATCCCTTGCTCGAAAAGCCGCATGAGTTCAAAAAAAGAACCATCACGGCTTGACGGCAAGGGAAATATGCCTATCTGTATGCAGATTATACTTTTAAATCACCATCATAGGTGGCAATCATTTTGTATAGTTCGGGACGACGGTCACGGAAAATACCCCATTCAATGCGCCCTACCTCGAGCTCGTCCAAATCAAACTCGGCAGTAAGCACTTCTTCCTCGGTACGACTCGCTTCTGTGATTTTGTTCCCCTGAGGTCCGGCGATAAAGGATGAGCCATAGAAGTTGATACTGGATTCCTCATCTGTTTCCTTTCCAATCCGATTGGAGGCAATGACCGGAATCAGGTTGGAGGCAGCATGGCCCAGCATGCAGGTCTGCCAGTGGTCCTTGGAATCAATGGAAGAATCCTGCGGCTCAGAACCAATCGCTGTCGGATAGAACAAAATCTCTGCGCCCATAAGCGCCATACAACGGGCCGCCTCAGGATACCATTGATCCCAGCATACGCCTACTCCGATTTTGGCATAACGTGTATTCCATACTTTAAAGCCGGTATCGCCCGGATTAAAATAAAATTTTTCCTCATACCCAGGACCGTCCGGGATGTGGCTTTTGCGGTATTTACCCAACACTTCACCGTCTGCATCAATGACAGCAAGACTGTTGTAACGAGCGTAGTTCTTCTTCTCGTAAAAACTGATTGGCAGTACAACCTGTAATTCCTTGGCAATCTTTTTGAAATGGTTAACCGCCTTATTGTGCTCCAGTTCGGTAGCATATACATAATAATCAGACTTTTCCTTCTGGCAGAAGTACGGAGTCTCGAACAATTCCTGCAGCAAAATAATTTGTGCGCCTTGGGCTGCCGCTTCACGTACCAGCTTCTCTGCTTTGCTGATATTTTCTTCTATATTGGTAGAGCAGCTCATTTGGGTAGCCGCCACTTTTACTTTTCTCACTTTAGTCCTCCTTTAAATGTTGTTTCGTTCAATGCTTTGCAGCAGGCATCTGCTGGGTTGTACAGTGTACGTTACCACCTTCACGGATGACTGCCATACCATCTACAGTACGAATCTTGCGATTCGGAAATAATTTTGACAGTACTTGCTGGGCTGCAAGATCGCTGTCAGCGGCAGTACCGCCAAACACTGGCAAAATAATACCACCATTCACAAAATAGAAGTTAATATAGCTCAGTGTCAGTCGGCTGTCCTCATAATCCACACGCGGCGGCTGACCAATCTGAATCACTTCCAGCTTGCGACCTTTGGCATCCGTTGCTTGCTCTAAAATGCGCAGATTTTCCTGCGTGATTTCATAATTTTCATCCTCTGGATCATCACATACTTGCATAATGACCTTGCCTGGAGCTGCAAAGCAAGCAATATTGTCCACATGACCATCTGTTTCATCGCCACTGAGTCCACGTTTTAGCCATATAATTTTCTCGGCACCTGTATATTCGCATACGTACCGTTCAATGTCTTCTCTGCTTAGTTCCGGGTTGCGGTTGGGATTGAGCAAGCACTCTTCGGTTGTAATCAGGGTACCTTCGCCGTCTACGTGCAATGAGCCGCCTTCCATCACCAGAGGTGCATCAAACCGTAGAACACCAAGTTGATCCAGAATTTGCGGCGCAACCTGGTCATCCAGATCCCAAGGAGCATATTTGCCGCCCCAAGCATTAAACTTCCAGTTAATACCTGCCAACTGGCCCTGCTCGTCCGTCAGAAAAGTTGGGCCGTTATCACGTAACCATGCATCGCTGTGCTCGATCGGCAGCAGTTCCACCCGTTCCCCGAGCTCAAGCGCTTTAACGCTCTCCAGATCATCTGGATTTACGACTACGGTAACTGGTTCAAATTCCGCCATGGCACTTACAATTTCGCCATAACCCTTACACACCTCGGCATGCATATCCGGGTAAACCATTGAAGATTGTACTGGCCAGGAAATATACGTACGCTCATGTGGCGCCCATTCAGGCGGCATCTTATAATTTGAATCCTTAATTTGCATGTATTGAAACTCTCTTTCTGTTCAAAATGTAGACTCCGCTCCTATCATACAATAATATGATCTTTGTCTCAATCGAAGCGGAAAAGTTTTAATAATTCACATTCAAGTTTGAGCAAATTACTTTGAAAAAGTGATTGCTTTCACTGTATTGCCATCAAAATTCTTCACAGTAAATTGTGCTCCCTCCAGCACGGCGTAAGAGGAAGGGTAGTTTTCTTTTGGCAAAGCGATTGAACCAGGGTTCAGTACAAATATCCCATTTTCCACTTCTGCTACCGGAATATGAGTGTGCCCCTGGATGAACACGTCCCCTGCTTCTAAAGGCGGTAAATTTCCGATACTAAAACCATGTCCGTGCGTGACATAGATTCGCCGCCCCTCATGATACAGCAAAGCATAATCACCCATCATCGGAAACTCCAGCAACATCTGATCTACTTCTGCATCGCAATTCCCGCGCACTGACACTGCAATGCGGGATTTATATTGGTTCAGCATAGCCGCCACTTCCGCCGGGTTATATCCTTTCGGTAACGGATTACGCGGTCCATGGTACATATAATCTCCAAGCAAGACAAGGCGGTCAGCTTTCTCCTCCCTGAACTTTTCCAGTGCCAATTGCAACCAATACAGTGAACCGTGAATATCTGATATAAACATCAATTTCATAGTTTTTCCTTCCTTCCTGAATAGATCATTATATTTTAGAAATATTCCTCTTACGTTCATTATTACACTATTTCCTGTACAAATCTGTGCAAAAATGTTTCATTTCGTTGGGTAGTTCTCTGTTAAGGCGCAAAACTACAGCTCCGAATGAGCTGTAGTTTTATGGTTAATTCCTTTTATACTTGTGCTTGTCATCCTCAGTGATTTTACGGATTACCTTGCAAGGGTTTCCAGCAGCTATCACCCCTGAAGGGATGTCTTTGGTAACAACGCTTCCTGCACCGATAATAGAATCATCGCCTATTGTAACACCCGCCAGCACACAAACATTCCCACCAATCCAAACATTATTGCCGACAGTAATCGGAAAAACAATTTCCAATCCCTCATTACGTTGCTCCACATCAAGTGGATGGCCCGCAGTATAAAAACCACAATTAGGAGCAACAAAAACATTATCACCGAACACTATTTTTGCCCCGTCAAGCATGACTGTATTGTGATTACTATAAAAATTTTCACCGATTTCAATATTATACCCATAATCACACACAAAAGGTTGCTCAATCAAGAATCTATCCGTTGTCTTTCCTAGTAAAGTTTTGATGAGTGCTTCTCGTTCTTCCATATTTCTAGGATGGAGCTGATTATATTCGCAGCAGAGTCCTTTAGCATATAAACGTTCCTCAATCAACTCTTCATCATAATTAGCATTGTACAGGAGTCCTAATTGTGATTTTTCTTTTTCTGTCATCGCTTATCCACGCTCCGTTTATGTAGTTAGATTCTTGTGGTAAATGATGCTCATAAAAAAAATTGGCGACCGCTTCCCCCATAATAAAACAGAGGCGGTCGCCACGTAAAAAACATAATGATGTTTTTATAATTTAGCTACTGGTTTATTTATAAATTAGCGTTTCAAGCTTCCACCGTTCGTGGAGATAACTTCTTTGTACCAGTGGAACGATTTTTTCCGGTATCTTTCAAGTGTACCGCTGCCATCATCATGACGGTCAACATAAATGTAACCATAACGTTTTTTAAGTTGAGCAGTTGACGCGCTGACAAGGTCGATACATCCCCATGAAGTATAGCCCAGAACCTCTACTCCATCTTCAATTGCTTCTCCAACTTGAACCAAATGATCATTCAAATAGTTGATCCGGTAGTCATCTTCAACCGTTTTTTCACCTTTTTCATTGGTGATAAGCTCGTCCACAGCGCCCAAACCATTTTCAACGATAAACAGTGGTTTTTGGAAGCGATCATAGAATGTATTCAGCACATAACGCAGACCTTGCGGGTCAATTTGCCAGCCCCATTCACTTGCCTCAAGATGCGGATTGCTAACCCCACCGAGGATGTTACCTTCACCTTTGACCTTTTTAGCTTCGTCTGCAGTCTCACAAGTACTCATGTAATAGCTGAACGAGATAAAATCAACCGTATGCTTCAGATCTTCAGCATCACCTGGCTCAAAATGAATAGAGATTCCGTTTTCTTTGAAGAAACGTTTCATGTAACCTGGATATTGACCTCTTGCATGAATATCGGCAAATGCCATGTTTCTGTGATCAAATTCCATTGCTGCAATTACATCGTCTGGATTAGGTGTTAGCGGATAAGTAGGCATACTCAGTACCATACAACCAATTTTGAAATCAGGATTAATCTGATGACCGATTTTTACCGCTCTTGCACTTGCTACCAGCTCATGGTGAATAGCTTGATAAAGATCTTGTTCACTAAGTTGATCTTTTGGTGTGCTAATCCCGCCACTCATGAATGGTGCTTCAAGAATGGAGTTGATTTCATTGAACGTCAACCAGTATTTTACTTTATCTTTGTAGCGATTAAATACAGTTGTTGCATAGCGCTCATAGAAATCAACAAGCTTACGGTTTACCCAACCATCGTATTCTCTGGACAAATGTAAAGGTGTTTCATAGTGTGATAATGTAACGAGTGGCTCAATGCCATATTTATGAAGTTCATCAAACAAATCATCATAAAATTGCAAGCCTTTTTCATTAGGCTCCAGTTCGTCACCTTTAGGGAAAATACGTGACCATGCAATGGAAGTACGGAATACTTTGAAGCCCATTTCGGCAAAAAGTTTGATATCTTCTTTATAATGATGGTAGAAATCAATACCGATCAATTTCATATTATCTTCAGTTGGTACATCCGTAACCGGCCCCCAACCACCACGAGGAGTTACATCCTGAATGGACCAGCCTTTTCCGTCTTCTTGATAAGCACCTTCGAGCTGATTAGCAGCAACTGCTCCGCCCCACAGAAAATCTTTTGGAAACTGTGTACTCATATTTTCTCCGCCTTTGCTGATGTTTTTTTCATTAACTAGGACATAAACACGTTAGCTCTACGCTAATGTCTATAAAGTACTTCTAATTGAATCTTAAGGTTTGTAACGCGTTTCATGTCAAGTATTATTTTAAAAAACTTCCAGAGTCAATAATCGTATTATCTCCAATACTTACTTCCGTATTTATAACAACGTGCCTACCTACTCATACGTTTATTACCAATTGTAACTGGATGAGCTATTCTTCTATGGATTGGACCTATTTTCTTTTTTCCACCAATTGCAAATTGTACGTCAGGCTTTCAAGGGTAACTGAAATCAGCCCATACATGTATTCATCGTGCGTATCGTTTTTCACAAAAATCTCAGGCATATGTTCTTTGGGTACATCCTTTAGACAGCCATTATAAATATCATCCAGCAATGCTGGCTTAGATAACTCTCCTGTTAAAGCGATCGACACAGGGTCTATAATCGCAATAATGGAGGTTACCGTTTGGATTGCCAGAGGAACAAATCCATGTGTGCTATTTAACTGCTTAAGCTGTTCCTCTCTTGTCAAGCCCAAGGGCAAAAAGGAAACTTCCCCGGCAAACTTGGTATTTCCTTTTAACAAGTGTCCATCGACAATAAACCCTGCTCCCGGATAATTATCCTTGGGGAACGTAACTATGGCAAAGGTTTTATCCTCGTCATAGTTTTGCATGTTATAAAATCCATAGACGGTCAGATGCATATCATTTTCAATGGTAACTTCTAACCCATATTTTTCTTGCAGACGTGGTCCTACAGGGACTCCTATGAGCAGTTCGAGATCACACACATCGATAATCCCTTGATGAACAACCCCAGGGATGCCAATGCCAATGGCTTTGACGTTTTCGTAGTTGTTAATCAGCTCTTCAATTTGGTTATCTATTACTTCATAATCAATATGCGGCACAACGGATGTGTTCTCTACGATAATTGCTCCTAGCATATTCGCAACAGCATAGGTAAGGGAATGTACTCCGCCTTCCGTTTTCACAGTTAAACAGATTATATAGGAATAATCAGCGTTAAATTTGTAACGTCTAGCCGGACGTCCGCCGTTCGATTCTTCCAATTCCATCTCTAATACTTCTCCGGTTTGAAGAAGCTCATTCAGAATATTTCCGCAGGTTGCTACACTAAGTCCTGTAATACTGGCTATAGACGACTTGGTTGCATACTCCTTGGATTTCAGTGTGTTTTTAACTAGCTCTACATTAATGTGTTTGACCCGAATGGTATTATTGGAAACTGGTTGTATTTGAATACACTCCTTTTGAAGTGATTATTAAAAGATTAATAATAAGCTGTAATATAACGCTCTGTTTGCAATAAGTCAATTTGCACAATCCAGACACAATGATAGGATTCTCAATTCTATCCGTCAATCACCATGGTATACTAAGGATAAGAAAAAAATTTAGTAATAAAACTAACCAGAAAAGAGAGATTCTATTGACAGCTAGTGAATATGTAGCAATCATTGCATTAATCCTCTCCGTCATACTTTTGTTCAGGGTCTTCAGCCTTCAGTCTCGCCTTAATGACCTGAAATCCGATGTAGAGCGTCTTGAGAATCGTGCAGAACTGACGGGAACCTCGGTGTCCAGTACAATCGCTCCTCCTGCTCCACACATCCCAGACGCAGAAGCTTTCGAAGAAATCAATGAAAGGCTGCTTCTACTGATCAGGGAAGGAAATAAGATTAAAGCCATCAAAGAGTTAAGAACCGCTAAGGGTCTGTCTCTTAAGGATGCAAAAGATTATGTAGATCATTTGGAAAAACGCTAAGAAAGGAAGAATTAGAATGAGTGTTAGTAAAACAAATGCCATGCGCATATTAGATGGGCAACACATCCACTATAATATCATGAGTTATGACCACCAAGATGGAAAAATAGACGGAATGAACGTAGCCGAAAAGATCCAGAGAGCGCCAGAATCCGTTTTTAAAACTTTGGTTGCACATAGCAAACAAAATCTGTTTGTTTTTGTGATTCCTGTACATAAAGAGCTTGATCTCAAAAAGGCTGCCAAATCTGCGGGAGAAAAGAAAATTGAAATGCTTCCAGTTAAGGAGTTGCAAAAGCATACGGGATATATTCGCGGTGGCTGCTCCCCCATAGGGATGAAAAAGCTCTACCCCACTTATATCGACCAGCCCGCAATTGAGCTGGAAACTATCGTTGTAAGTGCTGGGAAAATCGGAACCCAACTGGAGCTGAGTCCGCACGATTTGGCTCAAATCATCCAAGCACAGTTTACAGATCTAACGCACACGGCATAAAACTCACCTCACCATCATAACATCTTTATGCGTATTTTCTCTTAATCCGATGCTTCAACATGCTTTAATCTGGAGAGGAAGATCAAATAATGCATAATGATTGCTCAAAAAAAGTCGGAATCCCCCAGCCTATTAGAAGTGATGGTGCAGGGGGGATCGACAAGGGGCCACGTGATGTGATGAGGGATTTACAAAATCCGGATATGCTGGTTCCTCCCGTAACGGACAATGGTCTCATACCGAATATGAGATTTTCTTTCTCAGACGCCCACATGCAGCTTAATCAGGGTGGATGGTCAAGAGAGGTTACACTAAGGGAATTACCCATTGCCACAACTCTTGCCGGGGTAAATATGAGCTTGACACCAGGTGGTGTACGCGAGCTTCACTGGCATCAGCAGGCAGAATGGTCTTATATGCTGTTAGGAAGTGCTCGCATTACGGCAGTTGATCAAGACGGACGTAATTTTATTGCTGACGTGGGTCCAGGTGATCTCTGGTACTTTCCACCAGGCATTCCCCATTCTATACAGGCCCTTGAAGAAGGCTGTGAATTTTTGCTTGTTTTCGATGATGGCAGTTTCTCCGATTTGAACACCTTATCCATCTCGGATTGGTTTGCACATACTCCCAAAGAGGTACTTTCCGCAAATTTCGGGATTCCAGAGGTTGATTTTGCAGCGATTCCTCAAGACCAGGTGTACATCTATCAGGATTCCGTGCCTGGTTCAATCCAAAGCCAAGCAGTTCCCTCTCCCTATGGGACGTTGCCCCAATCCTTTAAGCATGAATTACTAGCTCAGCCCCCGATTAAAACACCAGGCGGAAGTGTACGAATCGTGGACTCCTCCAATTTTCCGATTTCCAAAACCATCGCAGCTGCCCTTGTTGAGATTGAGCCCGGAGCCATGCGAGAAATGCATTGGCACCCTAATAATGACGAATGGCAATACTACCTTGCCGGGCAAGGACGGATGACTGTCTTTGGTGGCAATGGTGCAGCACGTACATTTGATTTTAGAGCCGGGGATGTTGGATATGTGCCTTTTGCTTACGGTCATTACATTCAAAATACAGGTTCCAGCACACTGTGGTTTCTTGAAATGTTTAAAAGTGACCGTTTTGCAGATGTGTCCTTAAATCAATGGATGGCTCTTACGCCTACAGAACTGATTCAAAGTAATTTGCATGTTGGCGTTGATGTGACCTCTAAATTACGGAAAGAAAAATGGCCTGTCGTCAAGTATCCAGGGTATTCTTTTTACCCGAAGGGGTGACCCGAGAAGAATCTAGTAAGGTACGCCTTGTTCGTGCACTCAGAAAAAAGTCTATCCTCATTCTTTTCTTACTGCTCTCTAATGCAAATTTAATGATCTCCGAATATAGTTACGCAAATGGCATTTTATAAAAAAACAAAATGCTGTAAAAATTCGGGGAGTGAGAAATAAAGATGCAAAAAATCGCACAAGTTACGGCTATTTTTTGGATTATGAAGATTTGCGCTACCACACTGGGTGAAACCGCAGGTGACTTATTGTCACAAACTCTTAATGTAGGGTACGCCATTAGTTCCATGATTTTGTTTAGTATTTTTTTAATCAGTCTTATGTTTCAACTTTTTTCTAAGAAGTATCATCCATTTCTTTATTGGACTGTTATTCTTACAACAAGCACTGCAGGTACAACTATGTCAGACTACATGGATCGTAGCTTAGGATTGGGTTATGCAACCGGATCATTCATTTTAGTATGTATTTTGTTAGCCATTTTTTCATTTTGGTATTTTAGTGAGCGATCATTGAACGTCAATAATATTACTACACGGAAAGTAGAAGTAATTTATTGGATTGCCATCTTGTTCTCAAACACTTTAGGTACGGCTTTAGGTGATTTTTTGGCGGATAGTTCCAGCCTTGGATTTGTAGGAGGAGCGGTCTTAATAGGGAGTTCGCTGGGTCTGATCCTATTATTAACGTACTCTACAAATGTCTCACGAGTATTTTTATTCTGGTTAGCATTTGTATTAACGCGTCCTTTTGGAGCGACATTTGGAGACCTTCTTACCAAATCACACACAAAGGGAGGACTGGATTTAGGTACTATGGGATCTTCATTGGTACTGTTTATAATTCTTATAGCTTTAATTATCTACACTACGCTCATTACTTCCAAAATGAAACAATCACCTGAGTTAAATGCAAATTAATCATTTGTACCGATTCGTTTCCATAGCTACTTTATATACAAAGATATAGGCCTCTGCCTATATCTTTTAATCTTACACCGATGGCAGACTCGCCGCTGTACCTTTATCTCCAGACCTACGTGGTTCTGCACAAACTGCTCGAATGAAATCGGGATCAGTCTAGAAAAAACGGTATAACAAAAAAACACCGTATCGAAACACGATGTTTTTATAATCTGTATAACAAAAACTATTCCCCAGAGTCTACGTTGTGGTAAACCTGCTGAACATCCTCCAAATCCTCTAAGGCATCAATCAATTTATCAAATTGAGCCTGTGCATCCTCTGGAAGAGTAATATCATTTTGGGCAAGCATGGTGAGCTCAGCCACAGTAAATTCAGTGACTCCTGCCTGCTTGAAAGCTTCCTGCACAGCATGGAATTGGTCCGGCTCTGCATATACGATGACGGCTTCATCTTCTTCAATGATGTCACGTACCTCTACATCTGCTTCCATCAGCAGCTCCAGCACTTCATCTGCGGTTTTTCCCACCAGACCAATAACTGCTGTTGAATCAAACATGTAGGCAACAGATCCGCTCACACCCAGACTACCGCCATTTTTAGTAAAAGCAGAACGCACATCTGATGCTGTACGGTTCACGTTATTAGTCAGTGCATCTACAATGACCATGGAACCGTTCGGTCCGAAACCTTCATAACGAAGCTCTACGTAGTTTTCATCGCCAGCACCTTTTGCTTTTTCAATAGCACGGTCAATGATCGCTTTCGGTACATTGTACGTTTTTGCACGTTCCAGTACGACTCTTAACACCCGATTGGATTCTGGATCAGGCTCGCCCTGTTTGGCTGCTACATAAATTTCAACGCCGAATTTAGCATATATGCGACTCGTATTAGCATCCTTCGATGCCTTCTTTTCTTTAATGTTATTCCACTTACGTCCCATAATATCCCGCTCTCTTCCTATATGAATATACATAACGAACTTCATTATATCCTTGTATATTATATCTCCTAAAGGACACATGGACAAGTTCAAACGATCTAGTCATATTAAGAAAACGATTTCTCATGAAATTCTAATCTTCATCTAAAGATGCTCCCATGTTGAAGAGTTAAGATCATACTACTTTCGAATCACATTAGAAAAGGAGCATCCTTGTATGTTATCCAACCTGGACTACCAGATTTTCCATCTCATCAATGAACAAGCAAATAGCTTTTCTGCTCTGAATGGACTTATGCGTTTTTTCGCTGAAGATGCCCAATATGTGTTTGTCCTTGCTTTGTTGCTATATTGGTTCTCAAGAAATACGCTTAACCGGAAAATGATCATCTCGGCGGTCATATCCATATGTATAGGCATGGGGATCAGTTTTATCATCGGACATCTCATGTATCGGGATCGTCCATTTGTTACCCACACAGTTATTCAGCTCATTAAGCACCCAGCAAATGCCTCCTTTCCGAGCGACCACGCTATTGGAGCTTTTGCACTGGCGGTCACGTTCTGGCTGTACAGTAAGAGGTTTAGAACGATCTGGCTCGCCGCTGCTCTTCTTATCGGGTTTTCCCGTATCTGGACAGGCGTCCATTATCCGTCAGATGTAGCGGCTGGTGCGCTGGTCGGTGCCTTATGTGCAGTTGGTACCCGCTATCTGCTTCTGCATTTTAAACGTCCTCAGCATCTAGTCAACTTATGCCTAGAGCTGTACGAAAGAGTAGAGCTTAAAATTTGGAACAAATCAACAGAGCCTCAATCTGAGGATGCTTGAGTATGATAATGCCCCATAAGCCATGGTTGTGGTTTATGGGGCTACTTTGATTTATCCAGTATTTCAGACTCTGTACGCCGGAAAAGAAAGCGTTACGGTTGTCCCTATATGTTCAGCACTGCCCACTCTGATATTCCCGTTATATCGCTTGACCAATTGCTTGGCTATTGCAAGGCCCAGGCCTGTCCCCCCCTGCTCGCGACTTCTTGCCTTATCCACTCGATAAAACCGGTCGAATAAATAAGGCAGGTCCTCTGCAGGAATCCCGATTCCGTAATCCGTGATATGAATATGAACCTCGTTTTGCTCCAGCGTTCCGGTTACAAGGAATTCTTTTGAAAAACCAGAATATTTAACGGCGTTATCCAGCACGATTAGCAATAACTGTTCCAGATGCTGCGGCGTGATATGAACCTGTACTTGTTCGAGGAGCGTTGATTCCCACCGGAATATCATATCAGGATGCAGCATATTAAAATTGGTGAGCGTATATTGAATGGTGTGACTGATATCTATCGCAGGCACATCCTGTTCCAAATTTGGGGACTCAGCTCGCGTCAACTCCAGAAGATCGTTTACAATACCCTTCAATCGCTCAAGCTCCTGGACAGAAACACGAAGCGACTCGTCCAATATGGCCGGATCGTGCTTGCCCCAACGGTTCAATAAGGAGATGTGACCTTCAATAATCGAAATTGGAGTGCGCAATTCATGGGAAGCATCCTCAACAAACTGTTTTTGTTGAAGGAAAGAACGCTCCAACTGATCGATCAACTCATTAAATACTTTCCCCAGATTCGACAGCTCGTCATTGTTATCGGATACTTGCACACGTTCCTCATGCAACCCTTTTTTGCGAATTCTGATCATCGTATCCGTCATGGACTGAATGGGCCGCATCAATTGGCGCGAGAGAAAAATCCCTCCCAAAGCGCTTAATATAATCGCTCCTATACCGCCTGCAATCATCACACCTTTTATTTTGTCACTAATCTTGTCTATATTCTCCATGTTGTTTATAATTTCAATGGTTCCAGTAAAGTGATCTGAATTCAATGGGCTTCGCATAATCAAGACCTGATCCTCCAGATGCCAGGCAGTCATAATCTGGGTGCTACGTACTGCTTGCGGTAGGAACCAACCCTCAGGCAGCTCGTTGCTGACGCTGAGCAGTGGAACTCCTTGCTGATTCAAAATACGGATCATTTGATGCCGATCATTCAAATTCTCAACAAAATGTCGACTGTTCACGATTTCCTGAGCAGACAAGTGTTTTTCCTGCAAAAGGGTTTGAAGTTCGTTCATGCTTTTGCGGATACTCACTTTTCCCTCACTGACCATCCACTGGTTAATCGTAAAATATTGGACACCATTGTACAAAACAAACAAAATACATAACAGCAACGAAGACCATACTGCCAATTTCCAACGGATGGGTAGCCGGGAAAATAGGGATCTTAGCGTTGCCATTATCGAATCACATACCCTAATCCGCGTAATGTCTGTATAAAGCTTGGTTCTCCAGGCTTGTCGATTTTGCTGCGCAAGTAACGAATATACACGTCGACGACATTCGTTTCGACCTCCGAATCGTAGCCCCATATAAGTTCCAGCAATCTCTCCCGAGTCATGACACGTCCGATGTTATGCATCAATATGGATAGTAGATCAAATTCACGCTTCGTCAATTCAATAATCTGTTGGTCCTTTGTCAAAATACGCGCCTCGCTATCCAGCACCAGCCCGTTGTAAGTAATTTGCTTGGAATCTTCAACGAATCCACTGCGCCGGAGCAAAGAACGCATCCGGGCCAGAAGTTCCTCAATGGCAAAAGGCTTTGGGATATAATCATCAGCTCCACTGTCCAATCCCATCACTTTATCCATCACACCGTCCCTTGCAGTTAGCATAATGATCGGGGTTTGTTTTGTTTTGCGAATCCGCCGGCACACTTCAATTCCATTGATGCCTGGCAACATTAAATCCAGCAGAATGATGTCCCATTCCTCGCTTAACGCAGACTCCAGCCCTTTCCGCCCCTCGTACTCAACAGTCACCTCGTAAAATTCATGCTTTAGTTCAAGCTCAATGAAACGAGCCAAGTTTTTCTCATCCTCAATCAGGAGTATCTTTTTCATAGCTTTCCTTTCCAGGCGCAAAAGCGTCTTTTTCTAAACGCTTGATATACACATCAGTTTACTCTATGTACATTAAAAAATAATGATCTTTCAATTTATTTTTCTCATGATATTTTAATGTGTCCTGTGTAAGCTGGATCATGATTCTATGAACATGGCTCTGTTAGCCATTCAGCATGAAAGAAGGTTGGATTCTTGAAAATGAAAACACTGATAACCGCACTCACTCTATCGGCAGCTTTCTGTATGTTGTCTCACGTCGGCTGGTTTACTGTCCGCTCTGATGCTAAGGCCGTTCAATCCACAGCCTGGGCTGGCTCCTCTGTAAAAGTTAAAGCATTTCAGCCCAGTGCTGTTAAGTCCCCGCAACGTATTGACCATATCGTCATTGTGGTAGAAGAAAATCATTCGTCGAAAAAAATCTTAGGCAATCCCTCTGCCCCATTTATAAACAGCTTGATGAAAAAAGGTGTCAATCTGATGAATCATTATGCAATTGAGCATCCAAGTCAACCGAACTACCTGGATCTATTTTCAGGTTCTAATCAGGGCGTCCACAATGATTTGACTCCAAATAAAATGAGCACCAGCAATCTAGCTTTGCAACTTATACAGCGTGGATATACGTTTGGGGGTTATTCGGAGGGGCTGCCTCGAACCGGATTTACCGGTCCATATGATTTGAAAACCCTGTATGCGCGTAAACATAACCCGTGGGTGAATTTCAACAATCTGCCTGCTTCAATCAATATGCCTATGACCAGCTTTCCACAAAACTTCAATCAGTTGCCGACGGTCTCTTTTGTCATTCCCAATCTGAACCACGATATGCACAACGGCACGATTCGAGAAGCAGATCAATGGCTACAGGCCCACTTATCCTCTTATGCTCGTTGGGCACCGCAGCATAACAGCCTTTTGGTTTTAACATGGGATGAGGATGATATGAGCAGCAAAAACAAAATTCCGACTGTAATCATAGGCGCCCGTTTGAAAAATGGCCTCTATAATGAGAAAAGCAATCATTTTTCTATGCTGCGCATGATTGAACAATTATACGGATTGGATTTGCTCGGCAAGAGCAGAACGGCCCCGCCGCTTAATATATGGACATCAGGCTCATAAATGTCTAATATGAGGATGAAGTATGACTTGAAGGAGATCATTTAATTGGATGTCTTGTACAAAAAGTTAAGCCATAATCATGAAATCACAGTATACGAAACCACCGAGTTGTACGGTGAAAAGGGATTATTTCGGGTGATGGAATTTTCAAATGCAGCTGTCCAAGGCGCAGTGGACTTGAATGATCCGCAACGTATCCTGTTCGAATACCCCAGAGCTATCATCCATCTGATGGAGCTGAACGACCCGTTATTTGAAGACGTGTTTGTTATCGGGCATGGTATAGGCACAATTGCAGGTCATTTTGCAGATAAACGTTTTAAAATTGCCGAGCTGGACGCACAAGTAGTAGAATTCAGCCGAACATTCTTTGGATACGACCAGGACAATGTAGTTATTGGTGATGGACGCCGCATTCTAGAAAAGGAGAGCCCGGACGCATATGACTATATTATTTTGGACGCCTTCACGGAGCAGGGTACGCCTTTGCATTTAGTGTCCTTGGAATTTTTCAAGATGGCTAAGGAAAAGCTGGATGCCGAGGGCTCGCTAATTATGAATGTAATGGGTAAAAGTGAACACGATCATCTGATCCATGCCATTCACACAACGCTGCGTGAAGAATTCGCCTATGTTACAGCGTTCTCCCTACCCTCGGAAGGTATTGCTGACATCCAAAATATCGTAATGATAGGTCGAGACAAGCCTATTCGGTTCCAGTCACGTCAGATGGCTGACTTTGGTGAGATTGCACTTAGAGAAGGCCATATTCTGCAGGATACAGATGCTTAGTGTTGAATTAGGCTCTGTATCCGTCTCTCTATGTCATGGAAATGAAGCAACTCTTTGTTGCTGTTTCTTCGCTCTACGAATTCTACTTTTCCGTGTTCAGCATCTTTACCCACGACGATACGTACGGGAATACCTACTAAATCTGAGTCTTTAAATTTTACTCCTGGTCGTTCCTCACGATCATCTAGCAGCACCTCCACACCGCGATCTTGGAGTTGGCTGTATAGCTCCTCGGCTATTTGCATCTGAAGGCTGTCTTTCACAGAAATCGGAATGATATGAACCTGAAACGGGGCCAACGCATGCGGCCAGATCATTCCGTTCTGGTCATGGTTCTGCTCTACAATGGTGGACAGGATTCGGGAAATGCCAATACCATAGCAGCCCATAATCATCGCTTGATCGGTTCCGGACGCATCCAGAAAGGTCGCTCCCAGCTTCTCACTGTACTTGGTGCCCAGTTTGAATACGTGTCCAATCTCAATACCACGGTGAAGTTCCAACCTCCCTTCGTCACATCTAGGACATCTATCCCCTTCTACAACATTGCGCAAGTCTGCCACATGCCGAAGATCTAGATCACGCCTTGGATTCACATGCCGATAATGGTAGTCCTGCTCGTTTGCGCCTGCAAGACCGCTGGACATTTGAACAACGGCGTAATCCACCCAAACAGGGATTGTCAAGCCGCATGGGCCTATGGACCCGAGTGGGGTTCCAGTCGCCTTTGTGACGGCATTTGCACTTTCTATTTCGAATTTTTCACTACCTAAAATTTGTTTAACTTTTACTTCGTTGACCTCATGATCTCCTCTGACAACTACCGCAATCGGCTGATCGTCAGCCATATAAATCAGTGTTTTGATGATTTCCTTCGCCTCTATGTGAAGCGTTTCAACGAGTTGATCTATGGTGCGCAAACCTGGAGTGTACAGTTTTTCCATTTTATCTGTATCAATTGAAGGAGGGCTGTCATGTGCATCTTCATCGGAGACAGAAGATATGCCTATGCTCCCCGTCGTTCGTGGCTCCGCCTTTTCAAGATTGGCAGCATAATCACAGCAGGAACATGCCACAATGGTATCCTCTCCAATCTCAGCCAGCGCCATAAATTCATGAGTTTCACCCTCACCACCAATAGCGCCTGCATCTGCTTCGACTGCGCGAAAATCCAAACTGCAGCGAGTGAAAATACGTTGATAGGCCTGAAACATCGTCCAATACGTGTGATCCAGGCCTGCCCAATTGGCATCAAACGAATAGGCATCCTTCATCAAAAATTCTCTGCTGCGAAGCAGTCCAAACCGCGGACGCCGTTCATCCCGAAATTTGGTTTGAATTTGATACAGCGTCACAGGCAATTTTCGATAGGAATTCACTTCATTTCGTATTAAAGACGTAATGACTTCTTCATGTGTAGGCCCCAATGCGAACTCCCGATCATGCCGATCTTGCAGACGCATCAACTCAGGACCATACACATCGTATCTCCCCGATTCTTGCCACAGCTCCATTGGCTGCAACATAGGCATCAGTAGCTCTCCTGCCCCTGCACGATCCATCTCATCACGTACAATTTGTTCCACTTTTCTGAGCACTCGTCTACCGAGTGGCATATAGGTGTACATTCCAGCCGCCAATTGGCGGATAAATCCTGCCCGCAGCATGAGCTGATGGCTAATCACTTCGGCCTCGGCAGGTGCTTCACGCAAGGTTGTCAATAATAATTGGCTTTGGCGCATGTGTCGCTTCCTCCTTATAAGAAAGATAAATGTACGCAAAAAGACACATCCGTCAGGGACGAATGTGTCGTGGTACCACCCTTATTTTGACCGTAACCATAGACGGAACGGTCCTTCTTCAGATAACGGCATCCGCCGGTAACGGCTTATCCTACGCACCGCTACAGCTCGCAAGGCAGGGAAATGTTCATTCGCGGCGAGAAACCTTTCAGCCCATGGGTTTCTTCTCTGTACAGCGGGTAATTGAACCTTTGATCCTTGGTCTACACTATTCCTATATATTACAATTTTCACCACTTTACACGAAACGCAACTTCGAGTCAAGGAGATAATGGTCTATCTGGACTCGTCCAGGGATATGAACGATATTTGGATTTTAAGATAATTAAATTTCGTTTATCCCCATATTGCAAAATGAGCGGCCAGATTTTAGGGCGGACACGCCTTCGAAAACCGAGAACAAAGCGGATAAACCGAGGTGAAATGTCCCAAATACGAACAGCTTCCCGCTCTAATCCTATGGGTAACTCCTTGGAAAATAAAAAACGGTTAAGCGAACGTGTGATAACACCTGATATTGCCTCGATCGTGCTGACATCCATCACGATGATTGTGTCGGAACGCTGAAGTCGCTCTGTAAAATAACGCTCATGATAATTGCCTTCGATAATCCATTCCTCCCTTTGGAGGACTTCCCCCAGCTGTTTGTGAAATTGCTGGTCTGTACTCTGCTGCCACTCCGGCCCCCAATACAAATCATCCAACGAGATATATGGCAAATGAGTCCACAACGACAGACGCTTGGCCAAAAATGTCTTTCCGCTCCCCGGTGAGCCGATTACAATAATACGCTTAGCATGTTGAACAGCTAGAAGCTGATCACTCTGTCCCGCATGTAAGGTCAATATGGAATAGGTTAGTCGATATAGCCCCCCTACTGCCATAGCTCCTCCCTTTAAAAGCAAATAAAGAAGGAACAGCGGTAGAAAAACGATAGCGTATTTCACACTGTCCATCAGACAATCTGCTCCTTTAATAATTCAATAATTGAGACTATTAGCCGTGAAGCTCCAAATACACGCTGTTGTAGGTTAGTGTTTTCTTCTGTACTTATGTATTTTTCTTTTTAAAATACACGCCCTTATAAAACACAAAATTTTGCGAATGTGTGCCATACAGCTCCTGGAATCTAGAATAAAGTTTATTCATACAAATGGTGTCAGAGACTGTCCGGTCCGTTTGTATGGTTAAATCGACACAACTGATTCCAAACTGGCACACTTGCTCCATAGGATAGTCTTGGGTAATTCCATAAATCATTCCGGCAATAAAAGCGTCATCTGCGCCGGTGACATCAATGACCTGTTGAACTGGAGGGATATGAACTTGTCCATAAGTTCCATCCTGAGAAGCAAACAACACACGCTCAGCACCGCAGATGAAAATGACGTTTTGAACCCCAAGTTTGTGAAAAATTCGGGTTGCGTCCATTATATGCTCATCATCTCTAAGTTCCTGTCCCAAATAAGCTTCAGCCTCTTCAGGTCTACATACCAGCCACTCCACCCCATGCAAATTTCGAGGAAGCTTTCTCATCTTCGAAGCTGACACCGAAGAAACGACAAGCGGAACCTGACGCTCCTGGCAGACATGTATGGTGGCCGCTATTACGTTCATAGAAAAATTAGTGTCCAGCAGAACGAGATGGGACGAGGCGATTAAAGGAATATTTTCAAAAATTACTGAAGGACGAATTTGATCATAAATCTCCATTTCTGCGGTCGCTACAATCATTTCACCGTGCTCGTTCAGCAAGACTGTATAAACTCCGGTTGACGAATCTCCTTTAACTTGAAGAGGAACCACGTGCATGTAACGGCTGGACTGTTCGATGATAAATTCGCCTTCTGCATCATCACCAACTGCAGTTAGCAGGCTAACCTGTCGGCTCAACCTCCCTAAATTTTCAGCTACATTCCGTGCTACCCCACCACAAGATTGTAGCCGAGTGCTGCTGGGGTTGGAGGTGTGAAGCTGAAATGTACCTTTAATCATGATCTTACGATCCAGATTGGCCCCTCCGATACACAGAATTCGTTCACTAGAGGGCCAAGGCTCGTCCTGTTCATTTTTGTGAATTTTTTTTAATTTCATCATTTACTCCTTTCTCGAGTCTGTTCGCTAGAATGATTTAAATTTGTGCAGAAATAGGCACTCTATAAACCTAACATGTTCTAAATGTCAAATTCCCAAGAATCATGTCGAGTCCGTTAAAATATCATAAAGTTACACATACAAAAAATCACCTTATCGTAAAAATACCTTCTACTTACGATAAGGTGACTAGAGCTGAACATGCAGCTTATATCCTTCCTAACATCCTTTATTTTATAATGAATAGAGCAGCTCCATGAGGGGGTAAATCTGCGGACAGTTCCTGCACTATAACACCTACATCCATATGGTTCCACAAGTCTCTGGCACTTGCCTGTCCTTCAATTCCAAGCTCCTGTAGGGATACACGGACTGTGGAAACTTCATCTCCAGCATTAAATAAAGCCGCATATACATGGCCTTCCTCGTTATGAGAAGTCCAAACGATATGTTCATCCTTTCTGTAGACTTGGCGCGCATTCACACCGTTGCGATGAACATCGAGCACTTCTTTGTTCGTCAGCAATGATAGTGTCCATGCATCATTATCCCGCAGTTCTCCTCCGAACATCAGTGGAGACCGGAAAATGCTCCATAAAGTCATCATTGTCAGCTGCTCATCCTTCGTAAAACGTGTCCATCGATCATGGCTACCGGAATCTACAGAATCTACCGAACGAATACCCAGATGGCCCAGTGGCAACATGTCGCAATCCGGCCAGTGACCTGGGCCCACATGCTCCGCCCATTTCTCGCAACGCTCAAACATACCATGCAGTAAAGGCCACACATCCCAGAAATCATCAGTCATGCGCCACATATTAGCGTTTGCAATTAAATCAGTCGCATGCTCCAACGGTGCAGGTCCAGGTGATAGGCTCAAGACCATTGGACGCCCGCATTGAGCGATAGCTCGTTTAATTAATTCAATTTCTGCCAAATGAATACCATAGAGACGTGATGCAGCAATGTCATCTACTTTGACAAAATCGACACCCCATTCTGCATACAGATCAAACAACGAATTATAATATTCCTGAGCACCTTCCTTGGATGCATCTACCCCATACATATCGGTATTCCAAGGGCAAATAGAGTTAGGATGTGCAATTTGTCTGGCCGTAGCTGTAGTTCCTAAAATTGGAGTATCCTGATGAACCGCCTGTCTAGAAATGCCTCTCATAATATGTATTCCAAATTTCAGTCCCAAACTATGCACATATTCTGCAAGAGCATGGAACCCACGTCCATCTGCTGCCGAAGGGAACCGATTCACCGCTGGAATCAGACGTGAAAAAGAATCCATTTCTAGTGGAACAAACGGCCGATACTGTGAAGATACAGCTCCCGGCTCATACCACTGAATATCCACCACCACATATTCCCATCCATACTCCTTCAAGTGCTCCGCCATATATTGGGCGTTTCCCCGTACTTCCTCTTCATGTACCGCTGCGCCATAGCAATCCCAGCTATTCCACCCCATAGGTGGTGTATGCGCTGTCAAATGATGTTTCATTGAATTCATCCCTTCATCTGTTAGACCTCAACCTGTCCCTGTAAAACTCATCAACCCCACAATACCATTATAATGTAACCCCTTACTTTTGTCGCTCATCATCTTTTCCATTTCCACTTTTTATACATTTATGTTGACTAACTTAAAGAATGTGGTACATTTAAACTTGCTTGTTAAAAAACTTTGACTTGAATCAGAGGGTGATTTTACATGTGTGAACATGCTTATCGAATTTTGTTGTTTTACAAATATGTTAATATTGAAGATCCTGCCACCTTTACGGCAGAGCATCTGGCTTACTGCAAGGAACTGGGCGTCAAGGGAAGAATCTTGATTGCTGAGGAAGGAATCAATGGAACACTGTCTGGTACAGTAGAGCAAACGGAGCAGTATATTCGTGATTTGCGCGCCAATCCGAAATTCCACGATATCGTTATTAAAATAGATGAGTCTGACGGTCATGCGTTTAAGAAAATATTTGTACGCCATCGTCAGGAACTGGTTACGCTACGTCATGAGGACGAGCTGGACCCTAATGTTATTAGCGGCAAGCGTCTATCACCAAAAGAGTTTTATGAACAACTCCAAGATGAAGATGTCGTGGTTCTGGACGGACGTAACGACTATGAATATGACATCGGTCATTTCCGCGGAGCTATTCGCCCCGAAGTTGAATCGTTCCGTGAATTTCCGCAATGGATTCGCGATAATATGACTCGGTTCAAGGATAAAAAAATCCTGACATACTGCACCGGAGGTATTCGCTGCGAGAAGCTGTCCGGTCTGCTGATTAAGGAAGGCTTTAACGATGTAGCTCAGTTGGATGGCGGCATTGTGACTTACAGCAAGGACCCAGAAGTACAAGGGCGTTTATTTGACGGTAAATGCTATGTGTTTGACGAACGGATTTCGGTTCGGATCAACCATACAGATGAGGACGTTATTGTTGGTAATTGCTACCACTGCGAAACGCCAAACGATCATTATATTAACTGCCCCGTGTGCAATCTCCAGCATATCGTGTGCCCAGATTGCGAAGAACAGCATCAACACTATTGCTCTGACGATTGCCGAGCTAAAGCGAAAGCCATGGCTTCTGCATAAACAGCAAAGTACTCGGTTTTTTATAAAAGGGATGTTCCTACTAGCCGCTCAATATGGCAGTGGACATCCCTTTTGTTATTCTCAGAATAAGTGACCAGATCTTCATAGTATATACCTATAAGCTTAATTGCTTATCCGTCTTGGACGGGCTGGAGAGCAGCGTCTTATAATGGACCATGTCATTACAGAAAGGTTGGGTGGAAAATCATGGTTCAGATCGTACTTTCAACTCTATTATCCGTTATCGTTCCGCTGTCCATTCCAGTGATCGCCGGATTTTTACTCGGCAAATTCATGAAGCTGGAAACAAAACCGCTCTCGACTTTGTACTTATACTTCTTAAGTCCCGCGATGATTCTGGATACACTGCTCAAAGCTCAGCTTACCTGGCATGATGTGGCACTGACAGCCGCTTTTTCATTACTGAACCTGCTGCTTTTGTGGGGAATTGCACAATTAGCGGGGAAAATCTTCAGACTGAGCGCCCCGGAAACGGCTGGACTTACTTTGATCTCTACCCTGACCAATAGTGCAAATTATGGGTTACCGCTCATTTTACTTGCTTTTGGGCAACTTGGCCTAGATAAAGCCTCTGTATATGTCGTCATCCAGATGATTATGGTCAATACCATTGGCGTCTACTTTGCGGCCCGCTCTGAATTTTCCGTTCAAAGTGCCGTGAAGTCGGTATTTTCTCTACCTGCGATTTATGCGGCTCTTCTCGCACTGGGACTTCGAGCACTGGATTGGCATCTGCCCTCTGGCATTCAATCAGGTGTCTCGATGATTGCAGCCGCCTATTCTCCGGTTGTGCTGGCGATTCTAGGTACCCAGATGGCTTATGTGAAAATATTCAAGCTGGAGCCGTCTATTAAAAAAGCCAGCTACGCAGGATTGACAATCCGACTTCTACTCTCCCCGCTTGCCGCTTGTCTAGCCATGCTGATATTGGGAATCTCAGGTCTTTTGTTCTCTGTACTCTTCATTCTGGCCTCAATGCCAGTGGCGGTAAATGCAGTCATTTTAGCCGAAAAATTTAATGCCTCGCCAAAACTGGTCTCAACCTGCATCCTGTGGAGCACGCTTGCCTCATTCCTGATTTTGCCCATTCTGATTATGATCGTAGCAAGATAGCTAGAAAAGAAGGACTCTCTACTGTGTAGAGAGTCTTCAATATGCAGCCTGTTGTCGACTACAGGTTGCATGCAATGGGTCAGCGTATTCGCGGAAAACTAATCCAGCCCAGTAGGTTTAGCCTTGATTTTTTCCCCTTCTCCCGGATTTGTCCCATAAATTCCCCGAGAAATCGTTCCCACTTTAACCCTATTTCTTTTTTCACGCTATCATTCTCAAGCACACATCTTACACTTTGGTTTAAGGCCAATTCCAAGTGTGCTAAAGCTTCGCGTAAATGATTATCTATATTTTGCTCGCTCATCTATCCATTCTCCTCATTCTTGGGTATCGTCAAGCAATGCAATTTCTTGGTCCAATTGCTTTTTCATTCTTTCAAATTTAGCTTCGGCAATGATATCTTCCACTTCCTCACGCGCTAATTGAATATATGATTTGCCTCGATTGATCAAGTCGACTCCGCCTTGCACTCCAGCTTCGGCTAAAGGACGAAATGTAGTTTTAGCAATGGGTAGCAATGCAGAAGCCGCAAAGGCAAGCGCAGTACCAATAACAATTTTTTCAAAGTTAGTTTGCACTATCGTGGTCCTCCTGGTAATAAAGTATACTGCGGCTGATTAAGCCGCAGCGTTGATATGGTTCGCAGTGAAGTCATCACTTGTCTGCTTGTTTGAAATCAAAGCCAAAATCGGTTTGGATAAAAGAGATACCGAACCGGCTACGCCAAGGATGGGAAGCCAATAATGCAGTGGCAGACGTGCGGTGTGGAAGAACCCAGTTAATGGCGGGATATATAAAGCTCCTAATAGAGCCAGCCAGGAAACGCAAAGAGCACCGATTAAAAAGCGATCTTTCGTCCAATCGCGCACCGTTTCTTCAGAGCCCTCCTGCCGCCATGAAAAGGTTTGTATTAATTGCCCCGCAACCAAAGTTGCAAAAGCAACGCTTTGAGCCACAGGCACAGGCGCACCGACTGCAAGGCTTGCGGCAAATAAGCCAAGTGATCCCAATCCCAGCAGAACTCCTCGGGTAATCACTTTCTGGTACAGGTTTTTATCGATGATATCCGTTCGTTTCTGCTGTTTCGCTTTCTGGCCTGGGTTTACAGCGAGCACCATTGCTGGTAACGCATCAGTCAACAAATTCATCAGCAGTATTTGAATAGGAACCAATGGAATCGGCAATCCGACCATCACAGCGACGCTGGTAACAATAATCTCTGCCAGATTTCCGGTTAATAGACAGCCGAGTGCTTTGCGGATGTTGCCGATGATCGTTCGGCCTTCTTTAACTCCCTCCAGAATCGTGCCAAAATGGTCTTCCGTCAGTACCATATCCGCAGTTTCCTTCGTTACTTCCGTTCCTGTTTTACCCATTGCAATCCCCACGTTGGCTTGCTTAATAGCAGGCGTATCATTGACGCCATCTCCAGTCATCGCAACAATTTGTCCGCTTTTTTGCAGAGCTGTTACAATGCGAAGCTTGTGCTCGGGAGTGACTCTGGCAAATATGGATACTTGATCCACAATCTGGAGCAACTCTTCGTCCGACAAACGTTCAAGCTCATGCCCCGTTACAACACTCTGTGCATCAC
Source organism: Paenibacillus jamilae (assembly GCF_050482105.1). Lineage (GTDB taxonomy): Bacteria > Bacillota > Bacilli > Paenibacillales > Paenibacillaceae > Paenibacillus > Paenibacillus jamilae_B. The sequence goes on from NZ_JBCNHI010000010.1 coordinate 274,007, forward strand.
TGTTAATTCCGAGTTGCTTTGCAATGGCAATGGCCGTAATCGGGTGATCGCCAGTAATCATCACAGGTTTTATTCCAAGTGCAAAAGCCTCCTGAATATTTTGCTCTACTTCAGGTTTGGGAGGGTCCATCATGCCAGTCATGCCGACATAAATTAATTCGTGCTCATCATCAATGGAATCGTTGTCGACGCTCTCATCCAAAGGTCGATACGCGAAAGCGAGCACACGCAGCGCTGCTTCTGAGAACTTTTCATTTTGCTGTATAATGTTTTGCTTCTGTTCTTCGGATAGAGGCAATATTTCACCATTCTTTTGGTATCGATTGCAATGACGGAGGATTGTCTCCACGGCTCCTTTGGAAAAAAGATAACATTCCTGCTTCGCCTGTACATCCTTGCAAACCACGCTCATTTTCGCAGTCTTAGAATCAAAAGGAATTTCATACCCGCGGTGCCAATGAGCCATATCGTTAAGCCACAGTCCGTTTTTGGCAGCGAGTGTCAAAAGCGCACCCTCAGTCGGGTCCCCTTTGGTCATCCATTGTCCTTCCTGCTGCTCAAGCTTGCTGTTATTGCATAACAAGCAGATTTGCAGCAAGCGACTCAAATCAGGATGGGTTAAGGTGGTTTCATAACTTTTCACATCTTTGAATTCTGCAGCAGCGGCAGCGTCGGTAGCAAGCTCCTCCAGTGCTCCCGTCGGTTCGTAGCCATCTCCTGTTACATTCCACGCGCGATCCGCGGTAGAAAGCACTTTTACCGTCATTTCATTTTTGGTTAGCGTGCCTGTCTTGTCTGTGCAAATCACCGTAGTCCTTCCTAATGTTTCCAGAGAGGAAAGTTTTCGGATCAGCGCGTTTTTCTTCGCCATACGGAAGATACCTGCGCTGAGAGCAATCGTGATGGTAACCGGAAGCCCTTCAGGAATGGCCGAAGCCGCCAGCGTGATCGAAGTCGAAATCATTTGTGGAAAAGGGATGCCCCGAAGCATACCAATTGCAAAGACAATTCCTCCAATAACGAGAGCTCCCTTTACAAATTTTTTGCTAATTGACGTTACTTTTTCCTGTAAAGGGGTTACTTCTTTTTCCTGCTCCTTCAAAAGTGACATTAAATGCCCCATCTCGGTATTCATGCCGGTTTGCACAACAACCCCCATTCCCTTGCCCCCACACACATCGGTTCCCATGAAGAGCATGTTAGTTCTTTCGGATAAAGCGCAATCTTCGGAGAGAGAGGCTTCATCCTTTTCGACGGGAACAGATTCCCCAGTCAGGGTTGATTCATTGACTCGCAAGTTCCATGAATTGATTAACCGGATATCAGCCGGAACGCGGTCCCCTGCTTCTAGGGAAACGATATCGCCGGGCACCAATTCCACAGCGTTAAGCTCTACGTGCTGCCCTTGTCTGATAACTTTACATACAGGGGGTTGAAATTGATTCAATTTATCCACAACTTTTTCCGCTTTGCGTTCCTGAATCGTACCAATTGCGGCATTCGCGAGCAGGATTGTCCCCATTGCAAGTCCATCGAATAATCCACCTGTAAGAAAGGCCAGTGCACTTGTGCCAAGAAGGATTAGCGTTGTAAATTCCTTGAATTGGCCCAAATATGCAATAAGCCAGGGAGTGGGTCGTTTACTCTCAAGCTGATTTGAACCATACTGTCTTCTAATAGAAAGAACCTGATCAGAGGTTAATCCACTTTGCAGGTTTGTTCGAAACTTCGTGATGATCTGTTCGTTACGTAGTTGATGCCAAGCCAAAGCTTCGGAAGTGACAGCTGCCTCGTCCTTATACGTGACTTCCGATGAAGGAGGCAAGGCTTCACTCCTGTTTTTGGTTCTGGATATAAACACAAGCGATAAAGCATCTCCGATCAAACTGACCACCGGGGCACTGATCATGCCTAATGTTGCAAATACAGATCCTGCCACATTCCATTTTTTGGCGATCGAAGCATGCTCATGTATAATTTGCTCTGTTTTCTCTGCGTACAGGGCACTTTCCTCAATATGCTGCAGCTCGTCAATGGAAATCGTCTGGACTCCAGCTTCTTTATAAAACTCATTGATTGGGTTTTGTTCGAGACCTGAGACAAATAAAATTTCTTCGCCCTGCTGCTTGAAAGCAGCGATCCGTTCAATCACTTCGCCTTGTTCAAAAGCTGACCAGCTTGTATCCATGTGGTATCGGGAAAGCTCGTCAGCGCTAATCCCCAGGCTATCATGCAACAGTCCAAGCCTCCAGCCTTTTTCACTTAATGAAAAGGCCATAGAACCGTACTCGTTGAGTGTTGCTTGCCGATGTCTGGCAATTAACCCAAGGCATTCGCCTTTTCCATTCCCTTGGCTTCCAACCAAAAGAACGTCGTATTCATTTCTTGCCAGCCTTTTTGATTTAAGCTCATAAGAGCTGCAATCTATACCATGATTCTCCATATATTTGTAGCTACCCATGATAACCTGTCTATCATTGACTTTTCCTTTTATACCCTCAAGCTCTTCTTCCACATGAAAAGCAGTACGGATCGTACGGTGAGTTCGCTGCGCCTTGCTGAACACCTCTTCTTTCCATGGATGTTCTGTTTTTTCCATTAATGAAGCCGCCAAACATAACGCTTTATCCTCATCTTGCTCCTTCTCTGCCATGCATTGAATTTCTTCAATCTCTGAGCGGTTAAACAGCAGTGACGAATCCTCGAATAGGATGGTTTTTGTTCGAGCGAGTTGGGATAACGAACCTTTTTCCGGAACTACGTATTGTCTTTCTCCCGAAACGAGCTCGGCCTGTTTCCATGCATATTGGGCAGGTACGGTCATCACGCGTGGATTTGCAGCCAAAAGCACGGCGATTGCACGAAGTGGATTCCGAGTAACAGCCCACGTCATTCCGGCTGCAATGCAGCCTAACTTACCTGCCTTATTGCTATACGCTTGAATTTCCGGTGACAAGGAAACTTCTTGCTGTCCATTTAACACCGTTCGGCTTCGTTTCCAGTTCACATATTGCAAAATGCTGAGTCCGGCAAGCGCTACAAAATTTTCGCGCATAAGCGCAAGTGCGAGAGCGCTTGTACCCAAAACGAGATCCGAGTTTATTTTTTTCTTATCCGAATAGGTTTGAATCCCTCGTTTGAGAAAAGGGTAGCCGGTTACGATAGATACAAGTGCTGATACATAGAACGGCGCCGGACTTCTTGCCAGAGCTGAACGACCGAAAAAAACCTGCTTGATTCCCAATGCGGCTAAACCGGTCATGGAAATAGCTAAGGCAATGGGGATTTTTTCCCTTGGCTCGCTCGTGTTGCTCTTAGGCGTCGTAGGGGTACTCGATAGTTCAAACGGAATATCCGATTCGGCCTGGGCAGCGGCAGCGGCAGCTTCCCGCTCCGCTTCTTTCGACCCTGTAGCCTCGTTCTGCTTACCGGGGAACACAGTTAGATTGGGCGAGCAAATCCGATCTTCTATTTCGCGGAGTATATGGAAAATGTGACGCTCAGAAACCAGCTTTACATCATAAAGGAGCAACACTTTGCCAGTCACTGCACAGGGCTCCGCTTTATATATTCCATTACAGGCGGACAGACTGTTGGCTAAAATCTCTGCGGCTGCTTTACTTCCCTTCAAGCCATAAATTTCAACCCGTATCCTTCCTGGAAGGACATGAAGAAACCTGTTTTTATTTCGTAGCGGCACTATAGTTAACCTCCCTTTTCCATATTCAAAAATCAGCTCCACTTATAATTTACAATAGCTAGTAAAATATGCATTTTGTTTTCCAAGTGTAATCTGGTATAAAAATTTCACATAATGGAATTATTTTATTAATAACTTTTTTGAGGAGAGGATATTATGGCCAAATCACCGCTTGGTATTATTTTTGCTGCGGCAGCGTTAGCACTTGCCGTGTCCCCTGAAGCCCGAAAAGCCGCACGCCAACTTGCTGTTAAAGGAGCAGAAATTGTGCTTGAGCTCGCGGATCAAGTCAAAGACCGCACTAGAGAGCTACCAACCGTAGAAGCGACAAATAATGTAGAAAACGATACAGAACATCTGTTGCTGCCGTAACCATTGGCAAATGTTCAATAATTTAAAAAACGCATAGTGGGGAATTATTAATCTGGAGTACAAACCATCAAACAAAGGAGAGATCAACATGCTTCAAGGCAATTCATTATGGGGTGGTCTTATCTCTGGAGGTATAAGCCAAGTGCAAGATACCATTAGCTTGACCAAAGGACAAATGGACAATAAAGAATATATGGTGCATACGTCGGGGAATGTAACTGGGGCACTCGGCGTCATGGCTGGTATTGAGTATGGGGCTATCCTTGGAACTTCGCTGTTGCCAGGAGTAGGGACAGTTCTGGGGTCGATTGTGGGTGGATTATTAGGGAACAATGTGGGTCATAGAGTCGGGATGCAAGCAGGCAGTGCTCTTGTTAACAGTCGTATGGTCAGCAATCTGACACAATCTGCAGCGAAAAATACAGAATCAACATCAGCCCAGGGTATGGATGCAATGCAGCAAGCAACTTCTTACGAATAAATAAAAGATTATCCGGATACTCGCTAACTTTGTTTAGCGAGTTTTACCCATTTTAACAATGAGAGGAGGCCCAACAATCATGCGTAAAAACGATGAGAATATTCCCGACACGATCACGATTCGCCTCGGTGCCACGTGGCAATTGTTACAAAAAATACGGTATTTATTATTTAGAAGAAAAGCATAAGCAGATGGAGGCGTGCTCCTTGAATTATATTAACCGTGAAATAAGTTGGCTACAATTTAACAGACGTGTTCTTGAGGAAGCGCAGGACGAGAGTACTCCACTGCTGGAGCGAACAAAGTTCTTGTCGATTGTTTCCACCAATCTGGATGAGTTTGTTAGTGTCAGGGTCGCAGGCCTTATGGATAAAATTAGAGCGGGTAATCCAGAGGTCGATTTCACTGGTTTTACCCCGCAACAGTTACAAGATAAAGTCATCAGCATGATTGAGCAGTTAGTAGCAGATCAGTATGCCACCCACGCGCGAATTCTTCAGCTGTTAAAGGAAGAGGGCCTTGTTTTTACTGCTTACTGTGAGCTTAATCCTGCGCAGAGAAGAGAAATGGAAATTTATTATCATGAAAAAGTATTTCCCGTGCTCACTCCTCTCGCTATCGATAAAAGCCGCCCTTTTCCTCTGATTCGTTCGAAAAGCGTCTATTTGGCCGTTGCCTTGAAGCCGCCTTCCGATGCAGCAGGCAAGGAAGCCTATATTGCTTTGGTTGAAATTCCGTCCAATTTGCCTAGATATATTGAGGTTCCATCGCTATTAGATCAAGAGCGTCGGCAGTTTATTTTACTCGAGGATTTGATTAAGCAGCATATTCACACTTTGTTTACAACGTATACGCCTCTTACTTTTCATACATTCCGTTTAACTCGCAATGCAGATCTCGATTTAAACGAGGAAGAAGCCGAGGATATTCTTGATGAAGTGGAAAAAGTACTACGCGCAAGGAAATGGGGTACTCCTGTCCGTCTAGAAATAGAATATGGATTTGATCCATTTGCACTGGAATTACTAGAAAAAGAACTGGAACTCGAAAGCCAATTCTTAATTACCAATGAAGGACCCATTGACTTGAGCTACTTCATGTCATTTTCCAATTCGATCAAGGGATATGAGCATCTCAGGTATTCGAGATTTGATCCTCTTTATCCGTGGGAATTTATGAAGACGGACGATTTTTTTTCAGTGCTGCGAAAAAAAGATGTTCTCTTATTTCATCCGTATGAATCGTTTGACGCTGTAAACGATTTTGTCGAGCATGCCGCTGCCGATCCATCCGTTATGGCTATTAAAATGACCTTGTATCGCGTAAACGGTAATTCACGGATTATTCGCTCTTTGAATCGAGCTGCCGAAGCAGGAAAGCAGGTCACTGTAGTTGTCGAATTGAAAGCACGGTTTGATGAAGCCAAAAATATTGAATGGGCAAAGGAATTAGAAAAATCAGGATGTCATGTCGTTTACGGCTTATCCGGGCTGAAAATTCATGCCAAAATGATATTGGTTGTACGTAAGGAAGCAGATTCTCTTAGACGGTACATTCATGTGGCGACCGGAAATTACAACGAAGTATCGGCGCAAGTATTTACAGATATCGGACTGTTCTCTTCCTATCCAGAGATCGGCGAAGATGTTTCCAATTTATTTAACAAAATCACTGGATTTTCCGCCCCAAATCAGTGGCATTACCTCAGCGTAGCTCCGGCACATCTGAAACAACGCTTATTGGGCTGTATTCAACGCGAAGTGGAACATGCCTTAAGCGGTAAACCCGCAAGGATTATAGCCAAAATGAATTCGCTATCGAATAAGCAGTTGATCGACGAGATATATACTGCATCCCAGGCAGGCGTGCAAATTGATCTGATCGTTCGTGGCATCTGCTGCCTGCGTCCAGGAATTCCCGGACTGAGCGACAATATTACCGTCCGCAGCATTGTCGGCCGATTTTTGGAGCATTCCCGAATTTTTTATTTTGAGAACGGCGGGACACCTCAAGTATGGCTCTCCAGCGCAGATTGGATGACCAGAAATATGGACAAGCGGATTGAATTGATGTGTCCACTGCTGAATAAAGAACATCAATCTGTCGTCATCGAATATTTATTGCTGCTGCTAAGTGATAATATGAAAGCCCGACAGCTGCTCTCCAATGGACAATATGCCATAGCGCATAATGAACAGTTCCCCTGCCTTAGCCAGTCAGAGGCCAAACATCTTATAGTAAGGAAAAACAACTCCTTTCCTGTAAAAAACGACTGCATAATCCCATTGGCAGCCTCAGCGAACACAAACGGGTCAGACCTGATTCACTGACTGTTATCATCCCCTGTATGGAATCGCGTAAGAAGATTGTGCAATTGATCCAAAAGATGTGGCGCTATATCTAAAATCCTGTCGTATACCGTAGGAGAGTTATCCAGGTAGATCGTTTGGACGCCCATTTTTCCAATAATGATAATGGCGAGAGGGGTTACGGACGCACCTCCGCCCATACCTCCTCCAAATGGCGGCATCACTCTTGCGGATTCCTGGTTGTGCTTAACCAGATCTCTTCCACCTGCTGCAAAGCCATAGCTTACTTTACAAACCGGTATGACCATAGTGCCATCAGAGACGACAACTGGTTCTCCAATGGTCGTATTGACATTCACCATCCCCTGAAGTTGATCCTTCACCGTTTGAAAAAAAGATTGTAATGGACGCTCTGACATTCCATTCACCTCTCTGCAATGGTTCTATTCTGTCATTGTAGTCAGGATTGGAAAAGAATAAACCGCATTCTATCTTCGGTCAGCAGAAATTTCGATTAGATTCTTAATCAGTTCTCTATACCATAGAGAGCCATGCACGATCCTGTCTCCATTCTACTTGCACAGGTGTTTCAAAAAAGGCACTAAGTGTCTCGCTGCTCAGAATATCAGATGTTTTACCTTTAGCAAAAACAGTCCCACGGCGAATCAAAATGGTATGCGTGTACATTGGTAGAATTTCTTCAATATGATGTGTAACATACAATAAATTCGGCGAACCTGGCGTCTCAGAAAGCTGTTGAATGCTGGTTAGTAAGGATTCCCGGGAAAAGAAATCCAGGCCGTTACAAGCCTCGTCCAAAATCAGCAACTTAGGCAAAGCCATTAAAGCGCGAGCAATAAGCACTTTTTGCTTTTCACCTTGTGAGCATCCCTGATACAACCGATCTACGAGATGAGCACAGCCCAGTTGGGTCATAAGCTGAACGGCTTGTTCATAATCTGTATCCGTCGTTTGGTCATAAAGCCCAATGGAGGCGAATTTGCCGCTAATAACAACATCCTGCGTGCGTTGACTCCCATTGATTCTTTCCTGTAAAGAGGAACTGACCCAACCAATAGATTTGCGCAGCTCCCTCAGATCAACATCCCCAAAGGTATGACTTAATACACTGACACTACCTGTGGTTGGCCATATATAGCCATTAATCATATTGAGCATCGTTGTTTTACCTGATCCATTCAAGCCAAGTACAGCCCAATGTTCTCCCTCAGCTACCTGCCAATTGATTTGATCGAGTATAGTGCGGTTATCTCTCTTCCAACTTACATTGTTAAGTTCAATGACAGAATTCATGACTGTACACCCTTTCTATTCATCGTATCATCAGATGTTTATAAGCATAAAAAAGTATTATTAACTTTGTTAATCTTCACTTTCGTATAAGAATAGCACAGGGTTACAGGTTGTTCAATTCTAATTCAATAGCCCGCCTAGGCTAGCTTGGAATAGGGTAGCCTAGGCGGGCATTTTAGTTGGTTTATGATTTAGGATTTCGGAGCAATGAAGACCGATTTATGAGGCAGTTTATCCGCTATTTCTCTAGGAAGGTTCAGATTCGTTGCCAATACATCAACAGGGTTGCCAGCCATCCACTCACTCAAGTCAATGGCCTCGTAATGACCACTGTTAAAACCAATCAAAATACGGCATACGTCCGATCCGATATTTTTAATATAATGCCCGGCTCCCATAGGCACATACCCGACATCTCCGGCTTCAAACTGCTCTGTCACTGCATTTCCTTCTGCCAGAAATACAGTCATTTCTGCATTGCCGTCCAAATAGTATTGCCATTCATCCGCATTGGGATGCCAATGCATTTCTCGCAATCCACCCGGCTCTAGTTCAATCACAGATCCTGCCATTGTCGAAGAAATAGGAAAATCTTCTACTGTAACGGTGCGCTGAGTCCCTCCGCCCGGCGCCAATCTGGGCTGTTTGGCCATTAAAGGATAGCGGTGTTTAGTAATCAGATCGGAAGAAATACGAGGAAATGCATCATGAGATGCGGTAGATGGAACAGGCCCTTTTGCAAAATAAGCTTCCTTTTTTGGTAAAAGAGCGAGCTCGTCGGCTGCAAGTCCGAGATTCTGCATGACAACAGGCGCGGGAGTGTGAGCGATAAAATCAGTAATGCTAAACGTATGGTCCTCCGAAAAATCACCATTATCGAAAATCAGGATAAAATGACATTCTCCAGGACCAAGACCTTGAATGGAGTGACCATAACCACGCGGAAAATACCATACATCACCTGGGTTAAAAATATCGACATAGGAAGTACCATCTGGATGGATAACAGTAGTCCGACAGGAGCCACTAATCACATAGGCCCATTCAGCTGCATTGGCATGCCAGTGAAGTTCGCGCATCCCACCCGGCTCGAGACGCATAGAAACCCCTGCTATTCCTTCTGATACAGGAAAATCACGGACTGAAGCCCCTCGCGTGATACCTCCTGGTCCGGTTCTGGGTTCCTTTTTTTCCAAAGCATACTTAAATGATTTCATCGCGATTCCTCCTTAAAATCATTCCATATGTCTATGTTTTCTTATCTGACCGCATCTATTATATACCTTTAATGTTAAAGAAATCAAATTCATTCATTCTTTATCAATAGGAGATTTGATTTGATCCTTATATTCATCAAAATATACATTTCCATCAGTACTGATTACTGCATAATTGATTTCTTTAAGAGAGAGTCCCTTCTTTTTTATCTGTGCTTGCAGCCATTCTGTTGTGAGGTTATTCTGTTGTAAATTCGCTTCAATGATATCCCCGTCCATAATCAGTTCAATGGGAAAAGCCAGCTCAGTCTGACCTTTCAAATGCAAATCCTTTTTGACCACAGGCATACAATCCGGCTTGGGTAAGACAGAAATACTTCCATTCAGCTCAAGTACGGCATACTGAACATCTTGAATATTAAAAAAATTTTTCCCCCTCAGTTCCTGGTTCAATGTATCCAGCGTAACCTTAAGCTTTCTCATATTGCCCTCCATAATTTTTCCTTCCTGAATTAACACGGTTGGTTTGCCCGAAAACCAACTTCGCAGCTTCTGGTTCTTCATAGCTAAAACCATCAGCAAGTAAGCAATTCCAGTAAATGTAAGCATGGAGGTTAGTAAAATTCTTATACTTATGGTGTTATTAAAGGCAAGATTCGCAGTAATGGACCCTAATGTAATGACAGCTACAAAATCATGGTAGGTCATTTGTGCAATCGTCGGTTTCCCCAAAAGACGTGCTAGGAACATCATTAGTGCAAATGCGGATATTGACCTTAGCATGGTTTCCCATAATTCCATATACCAAGCCCTCATTTCTGATTATTTTCAACTAGTTTTTCCAATTTCATTTTTTTGATTACATTCATATCAATAGGTCAATAAAATGTTTTTCTATATGAGTGCACAATCAAAGATTTCGAACAGCGACATAAAACAGGAAAATTGAGTATGTAAAAAAGGATGAATCTTGAAGATATTCATCCTTTTATTTCACTTGTACAGCTCAATCTTAAAAGCGATTCCTCGCTCATGAACTTTTCACATTTTTTTGAGTTTTTAATGTTATTTTCATTTTTATTTTATTTTCATTTTTATCGCTATTCTTCTTTTCCTTGCTTGGGACTGTAACTTTCCTTTTCTCATTCGCCAGTCGCCAATAGCTTATTACTTTTCGGTACATAGACTTATCTGTCAGTTGGTTAAAAATATATGGATCTGGCTTCGTATTCACCTCAATAATCCATGGGGTAAAGCTACGATCCAGTCCAATGTCCACACCAATTTGCCGGAAATTCGGATATGTTTTTTGTAGTTGCGTAGCAATGCTAATCCCCAGTTCATTGAGCTTTTTGATCAGCTCAGCCTGCTTACTTTGCGACAAGTGTGATTTCAATAGCTGCTCTATGGCCATCGGCTTACCACCACTATGATAGTTGGTCACGATTTTACGGGGATGACCCAGGCGTCCAATAATCCCGGTAGCTTCCCATGGCCCTTTTGCATTACGCTGCACCATGACCCGGATATCAAAATAACGATTTTGATGGCGCAATAAATGGATTCCCTTTTGAATGAGGTAACTTTTTTTTCCAGTATGTTTTGATAGGCTGGTAATTAGCGCATCCAATTGTTTGAATTCCAGACGCTTTTCCTCATACTGGTAAGCAAAACGCTGGCCTGCCTCCTTTTCAACTTTCATCACACCTTTACCAAAGGTACCTAGGTCAGGCTTTACATAGACCATGCCATACTTCTCCAACATTGATTTCAAATTTGCTTTGTTGTATTTACGGGTTTCTGGTATAAACCGCTTGATGCTGCCATGCTGGAGCAATAATTTGGTTTTATGCCATTTGCTGCGCAAAGCCTGCGCTTGTGAAGAATTCACTTGCCCCTCTCCTCTCTACGGAACACTCCTAATTAAAAGATCACTCCATCGTATGCGTCAAATCCCCATTCGAAGCTCCATTCGCCCTCCCCTGCACAGAATTGGACGGTTGACCTTGCCCGGTCGAAAGTGCCTGTCCAAGCATACAATAATGGGAGACATCAGTAGCGTATATTGGCACGTATAGGAGTGAATAACATGTCTGCGCAATCTAATGGGTCACAGAAGGGTTCCCTTACAATTGATGTTCTGATCCCCGCAATTGAAAAAGATTTGGCTACACTGCCACTAGTCATTGACAGTCTGCGACGTCACGTGCAGCACCGCATTGCAACCATTTATATCGTTTCACCGCAAAGCACCAAACTTCGCCGTCTATGTGCAAACAAGAAGTGTACATTTATAGACGAAAAAACGGTGCTGCCCATCACTAAAAAGCATATTCATTACGGAACAACACGTTGGGATCGCTCAGGCTGGCTGTATCAGCAATTGCTTAAAATGAATGGCGACAAAATCAGTAAATCATCCTTTTTTCTCGTTATAGACGCGGACACCATATTGATACGTCCACATACGTTCCGTAAAGACGGAAAAACAATTTTTTACTATCGCAATTGGAGCCAACCTGAGTATTTTCGCACCTACCGTAAGCTGATGGGGGCTAAAGCTCCATCACCAAAGTCCTTTGTCACTCACTATATGCTTTTTGAAAAAACACGGCTCGCCCAGCTTAAGCAGGTTATCCAGGCCCGACATGGGAAACCTTGGTACAACGCCATAATCCAAAGCATAGACCGAACAAAACAGTTTGGATTTTCCGAATATGAAACGTATGCCAACCATTTATACAGCAATCAGCCCTCTAAGATGATTTTGCGCAAAGCATTGAATAAAGCGCTTCATAGTCGTGCTTCTTCGCTATCACAAAAACAATTGGATGTCTTCGCTCAAAGCCACCGCTCCTTATCTTTTCATCAACGCAAAGTGTACCAACTGGCTCCAAAAGCAAAGATTCAATCTGCAAAGAAATAGTTTCTAAAATAATAAATCTCGCCATTGTTGATGCAATTCAAATGGTCTGTATTGAAGGAGGAAACGTCCGTGCGCATCGTATTGTTATGCGGAGGTGCCGGAAAACGACTATGGCCATTATCCAATGATATTCGGTCGAAGCTGTTTCTCCGGTTGTTGCCCGCTCCTGACGGACAGCAGGAATCTATGCTCGGTCGGGTGTATCGTCAGCTTAGTTTAGCCCAGTTGGATTCTTCTGCCTTGCTTCTGGCCCATCGAAGTCAGGTAAATCTAGCCTTTCGTCATACAGAAGGTCGTCTGCCCGTTCTTGGCGAGCCCGCCAAACGGGGAACCTTCACAGCTGCTGCACTCGCTGCTGCTTATTTTCACACGAGAGGCATGGGGCTGGATGAAGTTCTCTGCATAGCTCCAGCAGATATGTTTGCAGGTGATGACTTCTTCCACAGCATAGCAGCGCTCTCCGATCTATTGCTCGAAAGCGGAGCCGACCTGGCTATGCTTGGGACAAGGCCTACCCATGCCTCCGACCAATATGGATATATCGTTCCGGGTCTGCAAATGAGGCAGGAAGGGAAATCGGCTTATGCACAAGTTGCTCGCTTCACAGAAAAGCCGGATCTCTCTGGGGCACAACAGCTAATTAACCAAGGCGCACTGTGGAACTGCGGTATTTACGCTTTTACGTTACGGTATATGCTCTCCTGTATGAAGCAAAGCCAACTGCCGCTGAACGATAAAGAACTGTGCGCTATGTATGATGGCCTTCCGGTTCGTAGCTTCGATGAAGAGATTGCGGAACGTGCTGAACGGGCCGTTGTCCTGCCTTATGAGGGCGAATGGCACGATATCGGCAACTGGCAGGCCTTAACAGAGCAACTAGGAAACCAAGTGATCGGGCGTGGACAAATCAGTGGTGGGACTCACGGCACACACATCGTCAATGAACTGCCCTACCCAATTCATGTTATTGGCGTGGAGGGTATTATCGCTGCTGCCAGCCCTGACGGTATACTCATTGCTTCCAAGAGCCATGCCCACGCAATCAAGGAGCAGCTAGGCAAACTACAACTTCACCCCATGCACGGTGAAACCTCTTGGGGCAATTACCGCGTGCTGGACGAGTTTGATCAACGGAGTCCGCATGACATCTTAGCTCTACGACTAACGGTGTTACCGGATCATCGGTTGAATGGACGTGTTCACGGCAGCGGACTTAAAGTATGGACAGTCGTATCTGGCCGGGGAGAGGTTATGCTAAACGGAGAGCGCTTTGCTGCGGCAAGCGGGTCTGTTTTTAACATTCCAGTCGATACGTGCCACACAATCCGTGCGGATCTGGATTCCGCACTGGAATTGATTGAGGTGCGGCTGGGTCACAGTTTGGTGAGCGCCTTCTATAAATCCGATTCCTGAACACAGAGTTTTACATCTAAATAAATAGATTTCTGCACGAAGATCGCACATCAAAAAAATCGCTCGTGAGCAAGGTAATTACAATTCTTTGCTCATAAAGCGATTTTTTTGTGAAGTTACCTCTCATAAGGTAACCGTCATAACCTTGCTAGATAAATAAACCTTGTTAGCCTTAACCATCCCGGCTTCCCTTAAGAAGTGCTGTACGATTTTCATTTGATAGTGTATACGTACTTTCTGCGGCAGGCTCCACCCCGTTTCCACGGTAACTGCACGTGCCCTTAAAATACGGGCTGCAGCGGTGCGAGAGGAACCTGGAAGCTCATGCAATCGCATGTTGAAATGTCGGCCTTTCACCTTAATCGAGCGGTTCATTCGCTTCATAATCCGGCGAGCCGTGGGAACAACCAGGTTGCCCTTATTGGTGATCAGCGTTTGACCAAGCACCTTGGTATCCTTTTGTGACAATCCATTCGCCTCATGCAAGTCGAGATACCAATCAGGGTGATGCTTTTGTGTTAATTTGAATAGAGCAGCAGAAAGTGGATGTGTTGCTGGCTGCTTTTTCTGGCGCGGAAAGGTTCGATTAAGGTCAGGTTTGCCTCTAATTCGCTTGCGGTAAGCCTCTTGATTCACGATCGGCACAATAATAAGCTTGCCATGACTGAATTTCAGCGTTTGCTCCTTCAAAAGCTTTACAAGTTTCTCAGCAGCACGTATACTTGCTATTTCATTACCGTGTATGCCTGCAACTATCATCGCGCACGGACCTTTCTGTCCCCCTGTGGCTACATAATAAGGAGTCGCCCAAGAAGAGCCCTTTCCAAGCATGTATCGTTTGACCTGCATCCTCTTCACCTCCGTATAGGCTTACGTTGTCCTCTCTTCTGTTCTCGCCGGTGGATGATCTCACGGTATAGTCTCAAGTAGTTGCTGGTCATCTGTTTGTTGGTAAATCTTTGGTTAACATATAACCGAAGCTGCGCAGGTGACGGATAATTTTTTCGCTGTACCTTTCGTGCCATTTGACCAACTGATTTGCAAATCAACTGTGGAAAGCCTGACAGCACCTCGGGAACAGAGCCATTTTTTAATGCCAGTACTGGTGTTCCACAAGCCATAGCCTCTACCATTACGAGTCCAAACGGCTCTTCCCACAATGATGGAAACAACAGGCACTCTGCATGTTTCAGCAGCTTCTGTTTTCGATCCCCCCCTACTGGCCCCACATAGCGTATATTTGGATTGCCCTGAATTCGAGCCTGAATCTCTCGGCGAAAAAATACAGGGGCTTTGATAGGACCCGCAATAAGGAGTCTTTTGTCTGTTCGCTCTGCAACCTGAATGGCTTGCAATACCCCTTTATTCGGTATGATTCTGCCCATAAATAGCAAGTAGCCGCGTTTCTCACTGCTGAACTCGTATTCATGGGTGTTAATGCCGTTATAGATATAAAATCCTTTGCCTCCACCCATCAGCTGACGTGCTCGTTTACTGACATATACCGGGTTTTTACCGTGTTTCTTTACCGGGAGATGAACGGTGCATACTGATGGGCAAGGCAGCTTCGTGCGCCCCATAGCAGAGCGGAAGGTATGGTCATGAATGATATCGGTGCCGGAAGGCATGTGACGAAGTACATATTGGGGGATCTGATTATGTTTTAAACCCTTGGGATAAGTAACCAATTGCGCGTTGCTCCTGCTCCCACGAGCGGCAAAAAGAGATACATGGTGCCCTCTTCTCACTAATTCCTCTGTTAATTCATGCACAACCTTTTCCGTTCCGCCCTTAATAGAGGGTACAGGCTGTGCATTGGGATAGTTGGATATGACCTGCACAATGGTTAGCGGTCGATTATCGAGTGCTCTGTTCTGCTTTGAAGCCATACAAATTCCCCTTCCTTACAGAAAATACGGTGTGATCTTTACGAAGTCAACGGGAATCTAGCATACTCCCGTACAAGTTATAAGTTGTAATATATAGGTATGTATGTTTTGCATGATTGCTTGTGCCAATCGTCTGCAAGTCGTTTTTTGTCATACGGACCTAGCCATAAAAGAGAAACCTCCCTATATAATTTGTCAAGACAAAGTTAAGGAGAAAATTCTCATCGTTTTCTAATAAAGCAGGGCAAAACGTTGGGGTAACAGGATTGTAACCTTCAGTGGTAAATTCCGGATATTTTATTTGTGTTATTGTCATCTCAAGACACCAACACAATACGAATAACGGAGGGAATTATATATGAAACGTACTTCTAAAAAATTGTGGATGGGTATTTGCTTTACGATGACATTGGCATTGAGCGCAGGGAGCTTCGTCGTTGGACCAGACACCACTCATGCTGCTTCGGCAAGTAAAGTTGATCAGATTATTTCAACAGGATCCCAGTTTATGGGCGTACGTTATGAGCATGGAGCTCCAGCGGGTAGTACAAGCTCTTTTGATTGCTCTTCGTTCACTCAGTATGTTTTTGCACAAAATGGAATTAAGCTTCCACGCTCGTCCAAACAGCAGTCAACTGTAGGCACTTATGTACCGCGTAGTCAGCTTAAAAAAGGCGATTTGGTCTTTTTCTATGCACCAATTCACCATGTAGCCATTTACATGGGAGACGGCAAAATTTTGCACACATTTGGTAAAGGCGGCGTAACGGTTACGGATCTAAATTCGGGATGGTGGAGTCGCAATTACACAGAAGCACGTCGTGTCCTTTAGGAACATTTTGGAATCCTATTCACCGACTGCTTAACATAATACAAACAACAGGAAAGGCTGTTCCCCTGAGTAGATACATCTACCAGTGGGACAGCCTTTCCTGTTGTTTTTGAGGCAAAGTGACGATGACCTCCGTTCCTTCACCTTCTACGCTTTCTATTCGTATCAACCCCTGATGAGCATCTGTTATCACCTTGGCGATCGGCAAGCCCAGCCCGGTTCCTCCGGTTTTACGATGTCTGGAGCTGTCTACCCGATAAAATCGCTCAAAGACACGCTTGATCTCGCCCTCAGGTATACCAATTCCGTAATCCTTAACCCGGAGGTAAACATCTTTTTCATCGGAAGATATCCATATTTCGATTTTATCTGAGCTATACTTCAACGCATTATCCAGTAGGATGACTAGCAACTGCTTCATTTTCGCAAGATTAGCGTCCAGCCAAATCTCCTTCTCTTCAGTAATAATAGAAATTTGACGGTCATGTACAGGCTTGAGATGTGCTACTACCTGTTGACAGCAACCGATCAACTCTATCCGCTCATACGGTTCAGGATCTTTTTGCTGTGAGGAGGCCAATGTCAGCAATTGCTGCGTCATCGTACGCATTCTTTGAGTTTCTTCATAAATTGATTCAATCGATTCCTTACGTATGTCCTCGTCGCTCGTACCCCACCGCCGAAGCATGTTGGCATAGCCCTCAATAATCATCAATGTTGTATTCAGCTCATGTGAGGCATCAGAAACGAACTGCTGCTGGTTCTGAAAGCTTTCCTCCAATCTCACCACCATTTGGTTAAAGGTTGCGGTCATTTGGGACAATTCATCTTGATTATGACTGCCGACAGGAATTTTTTTGAATTTCAAGCTTCTTTCGATCTCCTGCATTGTCTGAATACTACTGGAAATCGGCAGCAGTATTGCATTCGCCAAAATCGTGCTACCTACCAGACTAAGCAACATAGCTCCAACAGTCGATGTGATCAGAATTGTATTTAAGATATCGAGATTGTTTTCGAGCGCATCCCATTTTTCTATAATTTCTAGTGTTCCTTTTTGACTACCTTCTGGTGAAAGCACTGGAAGATGAATGATCAGGATTTTATGATCCTTTACATTCATTAGTTGAGAGCTTTGAGAAAGGTTAAACCGTATTTCGTTCAGCTTGAAATGGGATTGGCGGCTTACTTCATACAGGAGATGAGATTGCTGATCAAATACCCTCAGAATGGTATCACCGGAAAGTTCATCTTTCAGCTTGGGCCCCCATGCATTTTTCAAAATCATCGTAGGTCCTGTTTCGGCAATAATTTCAGTCCACTTATTTTGCAGCACTTCTCTTTCATTGCGAGTAGCGATTTTGACAAATAATAGATGAACCGTGACGTCCACAAACAGGAGGATTGTCATCACTAAAATGGAGCTAAGCAAGGTAATTTTGGTCCGCAGCTTCAATGGTCTTCCTCCCGGATACAGTACCCAACGCCACGTACGGTTTTAATCAATTTCTTTTTGTATCCATGATCAATTTTTTTACGAACATACCGGATATAAACATCGACTACATTCGTATCACCGACAAAATCAAACCCCCACACGTCCTGAATCATTTGATCCCGATGCAACACCTGATTTTTGTGCTCCATCAGATAGAGCAGCAGATCAAATTCTTTGGGCGTAAGTTCGATGCGTTTTCCTTCCCTCACCACAGAGCGGGTCTTGCGTTCCAACATCAGGCTATCGACTTGGAGCTTGGACTGCTGCTGATCCTCTTTTGGTGAAACGGTAGCTGCCGGCTCCAATTGGTGCCTCATGCTGGCCCGCATTCGCGCTAATAATTCCTCAATTTCAAAAGGCTTTGTAATGTAATCGTTGGCACCTTCATCCAGACCTGACACTTTGTCAGGAGTTGTGTTACGTGCAGTGACCATGATTACTGGGGTATGATTGTCAACCTTTCGAATCTGCTTCAGCACCTCAACTCCGTTCATCTCCGGCAGCATCACATCGAGGATAATAATATCCCATGTATGGGCTAATGCTTTTTCCAATCCTTCTTTTCCCGTCTGTGCAATTTCAACCGTATACCCTTCGTGGGATAACTCCAACTGAAGCAATCTGAATATCTTCTCTTCATCATCAATGACCAGCACCGACTTTTTCATCGCAAAACCACCTATTTTCTATAGAAAAAACTAATAAGTAATGCACATAACATTCATTTTTTATTTGTTTTTAAGCTTTTATCCGTATAGTCGCTCTATAATAAAACTTTGTAATTCAATTTTTTGAGGTTAAGGAGTAATTTATTCATGTTAATTAATGTAGACTTTGCTTTGTTTCACTGGATCAATGAGCTGGCTAATCACCTCGCCTTTTTGAATGGAACCATGCGTTTCTCGGCGCAATATGCGCCGTATTTATTCGGAGTAGCTTTACTGGTATACTGGTTTACCTTTAAAACGTCGCATCGGATGATGGTTGTAGAAGCTGTTATAACCGTTTGTATCGGTTTTATAATTAGTTGGGGTCTTGGGCATTTGTTTTACAGAGATCGGCCTTTTGTTGGACACTCAGTCATTCAACTGATTCATCATGATGCCAATGCTTCATTTCCGAGCAACCATGCACTTGGATCTTTTGCTCTGGCTGCAATTCTATGGCTTCATCATCAAAAATATCGTGTCCTCTGGGTTATCCTGGCTGTACTTATTGCAATATCACGCGTATGGACTGGTGTACATTATCCTTCAGATATTTTGGCAGGCGCGCTCATTGGGGCAGGTTGTGCTGTGGGTGTCCATAAATTCATTCGTAGCCGGAAACTTCCAGGCATCTTCATGCAAGCAGCTATTATTTTTTATGAAAAATGGGAGCAGAAGCTGGGAATTAAGCCTGTAGAACAGACGAGAAGTAAGATGACCCAATCCACTTCCTCGGTCCAAATAAAAAGCAGACGCTAATGCGTCTGCTTTTTTAGCCTCACGATCAATGTCACTCATTATGCAGTCGATTTGGTACGAAGTGATAGCATTCGTTCTTCATACCGCTGGTAAAACCAAATGCAAGCCGCCATCCAGCAGCCACTCATGAAATAACCCCCCACAACGTCACTCGGATAATGAACACCCAAATAAATGCGGCTTGTCCCGATCGCTACAATTAGCAGGCTACTGAGCACAATAAGAAGGATACGACCTATCCTAGAAGGAACGTGCTTCCACAATAAAAACGTCAGCGCTGCATACATACTGAAAGCGGTCATGGAATGTCCGCTTGGAAAGCTATATCCATTCGCTTCGATAATACGGTTAATTTCAGGTCTCGCACGCCGAAATAGCATTTTTAGTACCGTATTCAACAGCACGGATCCCAGCACAGCAACCGCTAAAAAAAACAATTCTCGACGGTGTCCCAATACACTATACAGTACGAACATGGCAATCAAAATAATGATCACTACTGGAATACCACTGCCTATTATGGTGAAACATTTCATAAGACGTGTCATAGCAGGCGACTCCAGCTGTGCAACAGCTGTAATGATCTTGTGATCAAAATACCGTACTTGATGGTCGCTAACCCATAATGCGATTAAGCCAAACCCGAGGGCACATACTATACATGCGAGCAGAGCCACGGAAATCGGCAGCTTTGTAGATAGTCGCTTCATTTTTATAAATCCTCCATCATCTTCATCCCATGAACAAACAAAATGCAGTATTCATATCGTCCATGTCATTACTTTACCCACTTTTCTTGTATCATTTCATGAAATGATTAGCTTTTAGAATAAAGCGTGGGCTTTTTGCAATGCTTCTCATGCAGAAACTGCACAAAAAAAGGACACCACTCAAGCCGTATAGACTCAAATGGCATCCTGTCATTACACGTGAGACGCTGCAAACGCAATTCTATGTCAAACAAAAAATAGCATCTTTATGAGGTTGGCGTGATTTCGCCAAGTTTAATCTTATCCTCTGCTTCCTCGATTGGATAGCGTTTGCGAAACCACAGCGATTGAAGCAGCAAAAAGGTGCCGCTTACGGTCCAATATAAAGGCATGGCCGCAGGAGCGTTGAAGGAAAAGACCGCCATCATCAGCGGTGAAAGGTAACCCATGATTGCAAATTGCTTGCGCTGGTCCGCCGTCATCTGTAGCTGAGAAAGCTTGGCCTGTGCCAAGTATACCACTGCAACGACAATTGCCAAAATCCAATCCGGCTGTCCAAGCCGAAACCATAGGAAGGAGTGAGATGCCAGCTCTGGCGTTAGTCTGATAGCAGTATACATACCACTTAAAATCGGTAGCTGAATGAGAATAGGCAGACAACCGATATTGAGCGGGTTGAATTGATGCTCTTTGTATAGCGCCATCATTTCCTGTTGCATACTCTGCTGGCTGGTGGCGTCTTTTTTATTTTCATACTTCTTTTTAATTCGGTCCAAGTCGGGCTGCATAGCGCTCATCTTGCGCTTCATTCCCTGCTGGGCACGTGTTTGACGCATCATCAGCGGCAATAAGGCCAGACGAACAATAAGTGTTAAGGTCATGATCGCCAGACCAAAACTTCCACCAAACCATTGCGCCAAATGCTGAATAAGCCAAGAAAGCGGGAATACCACGTAATGATTAAAAAAACCAGGTGTCTGTGCATTAATCTCCGCAGCATTCGTACCACAACCAGACAGCAGCATGACCGCTGCCAAGACAACAATTAAACCCAATATCCGTTCTTGTTTACCCCAATAAGTGAATCCCTTGAATCGTTTCATATGTTCCTCCTTGTTGATTGACTATGCCATCATTCAACAAGGGAGAACAATCGGATGCATCTTCATCTGGCGCTTCCTTCCGCCGAATGTGTCGTGCTAGCCGGACAGGCATGTCCTGTCCTCGGGCAGACATCGGCATCAACGGAGAAGCATGCGAGCGAACGGGTCCGCCTTCGACCCAGCATTCGGCTACACTGCCATGCAAATGAGCTAGATACGCATAAGTCACTGTGCACAGCAAGCCGATCGTAAGTAAATAGGGGAGTAGATCCTGAAGCTCAAACAAGGGATTCACCTCCTTCGGTATGTTGCTACAATTATAGCACGAAACCGGACAGGCGACTAATCTTTAATTAGAGATAGAAGTGGGTTACACAAAAAAGCACACTCTTACGTTACGG
Source organism: Paenibacillus jamilae (assembly GCF_050482105.1). Lineage (GTDB taxonomy): Bacteria > Bacillota > Bacilli > Paenibacillales > Paenibacillaceae > Paenibacillus > Paenibacillus jamilae_B. The sequence goes on from NZ_JBCNHI010000010.1 coordinate 295,638, forward strand.
TATAAACTCAACGAATAGCAAGCATACGATTCAGTGCCTGTACAGCGTCCTGTCTGATCTGAGCATCCAAGCGAATGACGCCCACAGGCTCTCCCCGATCAATCTGCTCCATTGCCCACAGCAAATGCGCGAGATCGATCCGGTTCATGGTCAGACAAGGACACATATCAGGATTGAGTGATTCAATCTGCTGTTCAGGGTATTGCTGCTTGATTCGTTGCACGAGATTCATCTCTGTACCCACCGCCCATCGGGTCCCCGGCTCTGCCGCACGGATCGTATCGATGATGAACTTGGTAGAGCCCGCGCAATCTGCGAGCTGTACAACCTCATAAGAGCATTCGGGGTGAACGATGACCCGGATATTCTTATCGCGTTCACGGACGCTGTAGATATGATCAACCGTAAACTTTTCATGGACTGAACAGTGTCCTTTCCATAAAATAATTTTTATACTTGCCGGGTTTTGTTCAGTCTCCAACTGATCGGTCATGGGATTCCATACAGCCATTTCATCCAGCGGGATTCCCAAATCATAGGCTGTATTGCGTCCCAAATGTTGATCCGGCAAAAATAAAATACGTTCCTTTTGCTTCAGCGCCCATTCCAGCACCTGCTTGGCATTCGAAGAGGTCACAGTAGCTCCGCCATGCCGTCCTACAAAGGCTTTGATCTCTGCGGTGGAATTTACATACGTTAACGGAATGATCGTATCACCTACCAGCTCCTGCAAATGCTTCCATGCTCGTTCCGTCTGCTCCATGTTCGCCATATCTGCCATCGAGCAGCCTGCACGCATATCCGGCAGAACAACGGTTTGTCGATCGGTAGTCAGCATATCCGCTGTCTCGGCCATAAAATGAACCCCGCAAAATACAATAAACTCCGCTTCCTGATTTTGTGCCGCCATTTGAGCGAGCTGTAGAGAATCTCCTGTAATATCAGCAAATTGGATAACCTCGTCCTTCTGATAGTGATGACCCGGAATAAGTAGCTTTGATCCCCACTTTTGTTTCAGCTCGGCTACACGTTCCTCCATTTCAGCAATCGTCAGTGTTTTATAATACTCTGGCATAAGTCCACGATTTCCTTGTAATACGTCTAGCATAGACATTAGAATCCCTCCATATCGGTGCGGCTGATTGTCCCTCGCTCAAGAATGGACAACCGCTATGTGTACATATACGTTTACATGTGTCTTGACACTTATATTTACACATGCCTACAATAATCTCAAGGGTTTTTGGAATGGAATTATTTTTAACGGGGAGGATTTGCTGTGATTTATCTGGACTATGCCGCTTCCACACCCATGTGTGACGAAGCTTTGCATATATATAGCGTATTCAATAAGGAAATGTTCGGAAATGCCAGCAGCCTCCATGATGCGGGCGGTCAGGCAGCCTATACACTAGACTACAGCAGACAACGAATGGCAAATATGATTGGCGGGCAAAAAGCAGGCATCTATTTTACAACAGGGGGAACAGAATCCAATATGCTGATCGTGCAATCGATTCTGAACGGGTTGCCGCAGCATAAAAAGCATTGGATTATGAGTGCTTTGGAACATCACTCGATATATAATCTGGCTAACTTGCTAGCACAGCAAGGCTATGAACTGACCATTGTGCAGCCGGATCGGGAAGGACGAATAACCCGTGAAGTTCTTATCCCCCATCTTAGAGACGATACCGGACTTGTATCTGTACAACACGCCAATTCGGAAACAGGGTTGATTCAGGATCTTGCTGCCTTGTCTCCACTGCTCCACGAACGCGGTATCATGCTGCACAGTGATGCAGTACAAACATTCGGGAATATTCATATCGATGTAGAAGCCATGGGAGTGGATGCACTCTCTATATCAAGCCATAAAGTGTATGGGCCCAAAGGTGTTGGTGCTGCTTATCTCAAACCCGGAACGCCATGGCGTCCAGTGTATCCTGATACACTGCATGAAAACGGATTTCGTCCCGGAACAATTAATGTTCCTGGGATTGCAGCCTTTGTCGCCGCGGCAGAGATGATGATCGAGCAGTTGGAGATCCATCAGGAGCGGTATGCTACCCTGCGAAGATACTTTATTGCGAAAATTCAGGAAAGATCCATTCCAGTACGTTGGGCCTTACAGGAAAGCGAGAAAAAAACAGTGCTTCATCATATTGTGGGATGTTTTTTTCACGGTTACGAGGGACAATATGTTATGCTGGAATGTAATCGCAGCGGTGTCTGTATATCTACCGGAAGCGCATGTGCCGCCGGACATCACGATCCTTCGCCTGCCTTACAGGCGCTTGGAGCATCTGATCGTGAAGCCTTACAATTTATCCGTATTTCTTTCGGCAGAACAACCACTATCGAGGAATTGAATGTACTGGTAGATATTTTGACAGACCTGACGCATCGACAAGAAAGGAGTTTATCCCGTTGACTGAATCTTTAAAACGGTCGGGTACGGATCGCCGTGAACAGCTACTAATGTGGCTCAAAAGCGAATCACCGCTGACCGGGAGCGAACTGGCACGCAGGTCCTCCGTTTCCAGACAAGTAATTGTACAGGATATTTCCCTGTTAAAAGCAAGCCAAGAGCCTATTCTTGCAACGAGTCAAGGATACATTTATATGGAGCCTAATGCTCAAGCTGCTCCCTTAGCCTCTCGTATTATTGTGTGTAATCACCGACCTGAACAAGCAGAAGAAGAATTAAAACTGATTGTGGACTACGGTGTCAGTGTGCAAGACGTTATAGTTGAACATCCTGTATATGGGGATCTGACTGCTCCAATACGGGTCGGAACTCGCAAGGAAGTGGACGATTTTATACGCAAGATCAGCTCCACCCAAGCTACTTATTTGTCCCAGCTGACTGGAGGTATCCACCTGCATACCTTGCATGCGTCGGATGAAGATAAAATTAATGATGCCTGTGCTGCATTGGAGCAAGCCGGCTTCCTGATGACAGATTAATTCTTAGTAACAACAGCAAAATAATGAATATCCTGTCCAGTATGTGGAGTGCAATTGCACTCCGCAGGGATGGTATGTAAATAGCCAGAAATGAAAAATCCCGGCCCCCTTATAAAGGGAATCGGGAATGGACTAAGTGAGCTTAATTTCTAGCAGCTCATATTTGATTACAGCCATGGGTGCATCGACATGAATGATACTGCCCACTTTTTGTCCCAAAAGTGCCTTACCCAAAGGACTCTCATAGGAAATTTTATTATCCAGAACATCTGCCTCAGCAGGACTTACAACTTTGTATTCCACCTTCTCCGAAAATTCGATGTCGTTCAGAATAACAGTAGATCCGATACTGACCGTTTCAAGGTCCAAATTACTTTCATCCACAATCCGAGCTTTGGTCAGCATTTTTTCCAAGACCATGATCCGTGTTTCCATGAACGCTTGATCATCCTTGGCTGAGTGATATTCACTATTTTCCTTCAGATCTCCATAGCTGATGGCCAACTTGAGGCGTTCGGCTAGCTCCTTGCGTTTTACCGTCTTTAGCTCCTTGAGCTCTTCCTCCAATTTGGCTAATCCCTCTTTAGTTAACAATACTTCTTCATTTGACATAGTTTTGTTTCAACTCCTATTTCAGCACTTTGCATAATTCTAGTTCAACACTCGAATACAATATTTGAACGAGCTAAGCCGTTAAGGTCCATCAATGGTGATTGGCTAATGCTCTTGAATTTAATGCAAAATGCTCATTTAGCTTGCTTTATTGTAGTTTACTCTAAATTGGACCAACATGCGAAAAAAATTCAGGAAATTAGCAGTCAGCTACCTTCGTCCACAGGGATCCCATAAAGTAACCAAAGCTTTCTTGTTCGCATATCGTATGTCATAACGTATTTTAATGAGCACATGCAGTGCCGCTGCCCTTGTCCCAGAAAACTAGGCAGGAGCAGTGTATGGCGGGAGGAAGATTCAATGGCTTCCTTAGGAAAGAATGGCAATGGGAACGGGAATCGTAAATCCAAATCCCCCCCCAACGGTCAAAAGAAAAATGGATTAAACAGTAATTCGGCTATCTTTTCCGCACTTCAAGGAAAAAATGTGGAGGTCCTAGTCGCGGCCCTGCTACTAACAGGAAAACTAAACGTCGATTCCGTGACTTTATACAGACAAGCAACATTGTTTTTAGGACTTACAGGAAAATACAAAACATTAGCATCTGCTCCTACTAATGTCGATAATATGGTGAAATTTTTAAATGATAATGGAAATATGACATTGGATCAGGTGATACAAGCCTTTTCACAAAAAATAAATAAATAAATAAATAACAGGTGGCGAAAGGAGATATTTGTGGTGAGTGAGTTTGATGGAGAATATTTTGCAGAGGTAATCATTATTGTGATTCTAGTTGCCATGATCTTCTATGGCTCGTCAGATATTGAGGGACTTTCCGCTTCGCCAACCCAAACCTAGTATGATAATTCTCGCAAAAAAAAGCATCTATAGACTCTCGCAAGGTCCATAGATGCTCTTATTTTTTAACAGCCCGTCATTTCGATTAACGTTCCTTCACTTCGACACTTATGGTTTGACTGGAAACCTTTCCTGCAGCATTGACTAGCTCGGCCCGATACTCATAGGTACCCGGCTTTTGATTTTGGATATGGGTCACAGCACTTTGGGCCTGCGGGCTTGGGCTCGACAGATCCTGCGTGTCAATCAGCTCCCCATTTTCATAGAGGTTGTATTGGGTTGCATTCGTGCCCCACCACATGTTCATTGTCAGGGTATAGCTGCCGTCACCGTCCCAATTGTTATGAGACAACACTGGAATGCCAGGAGAAGCATCGGTCACTTCCACTGTTAACGGGTCGCTGACCGTTTTACCGGAAGCGTTAATCAGTTCGGCAGTATATGTGTAGGTCCCATTGCTCTTGCCTGAAACGGAAATGACTGCATGCTGTGCCCCAGGTGTAGCTGCTTGCAACGACTGAGTTGCGATCAGCTTGTCATCTTCATACAACTTGAGTTCATTACCATTCGTACCCCACCACAGATTCATGATGATGTTGTAGTCTCCATCCTTCAGTCCGGTGTCCTGACCGTTGTCATGAGACAGCACAGGTTTCCCCGGCACTTCACCCGTAGCGGTTTTCTCGACTTTAACGGTTACAGGATTGGATACAACCGTTTTACCATCCAAGGTGACGCTGGCTGTAATCTCGGCGCTCCCCTCTTTTAAGGCATGAAGTTCTCCATACGTATCCAGTGCAACAGATTCATGACTGCTGATATATTGAACAGTTGCATTACTTAAATCAGCTTGGCTACCATCTGTCAGTGTACCCTTGAGATGTGTGGCTACTGTATCTCCAACGTTAAATGTTGTTTGATCCAATGAAAGCTCTACTTCCTGCAAAGCTGCTCCTGCCTGAGCTGAAAAATCATCCAGTCCACGCGGTTTCAACTGATAACTCCCTTTGAAAATCGCCGAAATTCCCTTCAGCTTCACTTGCTGTCCTTCTTGATACGGAAAAGATGTCCGCGTTAAGCCTGTACGTGCGTCAATTCGCACATGATGGCTATTCTCACCCGCTACTGCATCAAATTCAAACGAACCTACAGGAGTTGCATCTATCACATTTCGAATAATGGCAGTAGGAAGCTCAACCAGCTGTCCTTGGTTCGCATCGCTGAGTTCGGTGACCTGCACAGCTTGCGGAAGTTGTCCTTCTCCTGTTTTTTCAATAGCGACTGGATCGGTCAACTCCACTTCACTATTGTACAGTGCCAAACTCGCTGTAATCTTTACCCGATCACCTTGGTGAAAGCCGCTTTGGTTTTGATATACATAAATACCGCCACTTTCATCCTGCATATAAAAAGCTTGACCACCGAAAGCCCCTGGCTCTGTCGTCACAACACCCTCCAAGGTCACAACTTTGCCAGCTGGTAGACTCCGTGCTTCTGCAACATTGATACGAGCTGGAATTGTATTGCCATCCTCAGGCAACGGCTGGGCTGGGACATCTGCCAGCACGACGGATTGGGTCAGCAGGTTGCTGCCGTTTTGTCTCAGTCTAAGATTAGCTGCACCACTGGTACCCGGTTTGATCCGCACCGTCAAGTCCCGATAGGCATGCCCCTTGCTGTTGGATTCCAAACTAAAAGTTCCACTATATCCGTAGGAGGTCGGCCAGGTTCCATCCGGGTTTTGTATCTGTGCTACTTGGTTGCCACCCGCTACATAAATACCCGCGCTGAATCCGCTAATCGTGCTATTGGGAGCCAGTTGATCGGCAACAACGCGAATTTGAAAAGGCTGTGCATTGGGCAGCTGATCTTGCCGAACGATGCTGTATACAGGCTGCGCGCTGGCTGTAGGTCCACCATAGGAGCCGGCCTTGAACGTTCGCTGGTCCCACCATTTGTAGCCAGCTGCAGGAGCAGACCAAGGCTCGGCTTGCGGTTCGGTGGAAGCCTGAGGAGCTTCAAAAGGCAACAATGCCGTCGGCTGATCGAGCTGTAAGTTTTTCACATCCGACAGGCTGGTATACTCCTCCTTCTTGGACAACCAGTCTACGATATTGACCAGTAACACGGCGTCATCCTGCTCCTTGAAGCCGTCATACGTTGTCTTCTTGGTTCCTGTCTCTTCACGCAGGTATTTTGGCGTTGCATCTTCAACAGGAGATGAATCCCCAATGAAGGCAGCTTTGCCCAGACCTAGTTTTGCTACAGCTGCATAAGGTCCTTCCGCTATACCACCTCCGTTATAAACACCCTGATCTACTGCATTCCCCCAAGCCTGATTGGTTTTAGGCAGATATACGATCCCCTTGGCTTTGGTAGGATCAATAATCGCCAATGTTGAGCCTGCGTGCATTGCCACATTACTCACTCCTGCTGTAATGCCGAACGCCTGGGTAGGTTCAACAATCTGATTAGCCGTGATATCTCCTAATGCATTGTAGCGAAAGCGTATACCAAATTGGCTACCCAGCCAATCTGAGCTAACCACGCCCTGCATCGTTGCCGAGCTTTTTTCTTCCTCACTCATTCCCTTTGCAGGGTCTTCCCATGCACCACGACGGTACCCATTAATACTTTCCGATCCGTCCCAGCGATTCTTGTTGCGGTCAGCGTTATAATGATCACCAATGAAAAAAATGCTATTGCCTGCTTTAACATACTGTTCCATTGCGGCCTGTTCGCTTTGTTTAAAAGGGATATTGGGCTCCGCTGTCACAAATACATCATAATTCTTTAAATCATTATAAGTAATCGGTGTAGATTGGCGAAGTTCATGGACGTCGTAGCCATTGTTTGCAAGGGCTTGGCCAAAATCTGAAAATCCACCATCAATCACCCAATCTGCTGCGCCAGCTGTCTGTCCATGTGTATTGTCGAATAACACTTTTTTACCAGCGTTCTCATTGACCACTTTGGCTGCAATAAAAGGAGCTGGGTCAGCTGGACCTTCTGCCTGTGCTGTTTGTATGCCGCCCACAACACCAGTGTACAATGATAAAGTGAAAACCATAGCTGTTGCGTATTTGAAGCTGCGGGATGTAAAACGATGAAAGATTCCCATTCTATTCCTCCTGTTGATTGGTTTTAAGGCCCCTCTCAGAGGGGCACTAAACATAAATGTTAGCATTCATTTATGTTCGGACATGCGTTGTTTTGTAAATCTTTAGGAATAATGGAATGGGAGGAAATTCCAATAAAAAAGATACGCCGTATGCAGCAATGTGAATACCGCAAATAAGATTTTGCCAGCAGCCCGGGCTCTTGTTTCCCCGGTCATCAGCTTTGCGCCATTCACAATCAATACCCACACAGCAAGGAGTGCTGAAATGAGCGGCAACGTGCAAATTCCCCAGATAAACCAGGCAGAATAGCCATAGACCATCTGATTGTTGGCATAGACGACCTGTACCCCGAGAAAAATCGTATTTAGTAACGCGATGTATGCCAGGTTGGATGAAATGTAATTATTCGTTTTACGGATAACTCTGAGCACATACCTTATGATCCATATCAGTAGGGTTGTGATGAAAAATAAAGAGGAGGCGGCGTAGCTGACAAGCAGCGTCCAGGTACGATGCCAAAATGTCGTCTGCTTCATGGTCTCACTATCAGGGGCAATCATCATCCATGTATTGTTTTCCTGATACAGCAATATTTTAAGCTGTCCCCCCTTCTCCACAAACAGTCCATCTCCTGCTGCTTGAAAAACTTTGTCTGATGCTTCATTCTGATTCGGAAATTTTCCTTTAACAATTAACGTATGATCATCTTGAATTCGAACAGTGTATTTAACACTTCCCAGCATCCGAAGCCATTTTCCCCACCCATGAATAGGATTTAAATTCAGCTGATATACACCCTCGATTTCTGGTAAAAGCTTCATTTGCTCGGCAGAACGAAGCGGTGACTTAGAAGCGGCCTGCGGCTCTGCGGGCAAGATTTGGGCGATCGCATGGATGACTTTTCCATGAAGCATGGTGTCCGTGTCAGCTGAGTTGCTGATTACAAAAATACCGATCTTTTGGGAGGGAATCAGTACCATTTCGGAAATAAAACCATCAATTTTCCCCGTAGCCCACAGCATGTGTACTCCCGTTTCCAGTTGACCGCGGAAAAATCCGTAACCTATACCATCAAGTCGAGCATCGGCTGCAAATTGCTGTGCATGCATCGCTTTTACTGTTTGTGGCTGGAGCACCACTTTCCCCTTATACTCGCCTTGGTTTAAATGAGTGATCAGATAATGAGAAAATTCATTGGGTGTGACGTTCAACGCACCTGCGCCTGGCAGATTGATATACGAAAAAGGCTGTTTTAGGTACGCTTCATGCTTCCACTGATATGATTGGGCCAGTGCCGGATTATTTAGCGGCAATTCAAGTGTCGCGCTGGGCATATTCATCGGCTGAAACAGATGCGTGCTAAAGTAATCATTCAGTTCCTGACCGCTTACTTGCTCCACGATATTACCAATCAGACCAAAGGCGACATTACTGTATTCATACTGAGTTCCAGGTTTGCGGATAGGAGGCTGATTTTGAAAATACGTGCTGAGATACTGCTCTGTAGGTAAAACACCTGCCCGAGTCGAGCTATTGATGTCGTATATCGCTTCATCTAATCCCGCAGTATGTGTCAGAAGCTGATGCAGATTAAAAGGATGATTTTGGTATTGCGAAGCTTTATAGCTGTGGAGATAGCGGTTTACGTCTTCATTCAAATCAAGCTTGTTTTGCTCGACCAGTTGCATTGTGGCGGTTGCGCTAAATGATTTGGTTAGAGAGCCGACACGCACAATGGTCTTCGCCGGGTCGAACGCCAATTTCCGTTCCAGATCTGCATATCCATAGCCTTTACTAAAAAGAATATGGTCTTTCTGGGTCACAACCACGGCAGCTCCCGGAATATGCAATTTTTCCAACTCTGTACTCATAATGTCGTCCACTGCTTTTTCCACTGAATTAGGTGTTATATTGTCTGCTGCCCATACCGAAGCAATAAGCAGATTCCAGAGAAATAACGTTGCTAAAAATGCGGATAGGTAGCAAATGCCTCTATTCTTCATATTCAAGTACTCTCCTTACGTATGAGTTTGATTTAATCATTTGAACCGTGCGGTGATTGCATAGCGAGCAGATCTTTATACTCCGTATGGGAGCCATCAGCATGGCGCTATGGAATCATCGCACTTCCCATCGCGGGAGTGCACATGATAAAGCGAATCCTGATCAAATCGCGTAAGCGGAAGACATCTTACTTGTTCGATCAGGATTCATGGGTTACAGATTAAAAGTTGGTGATTCCAGTCAGTTTATTCATCGACCGTAGATTTTCAAGAATTATGATGTGCCAAACCTTGTGCTATGTCTTTGTCCATATTACGGGATATCTCTTGTACCGCAGTACGGATACCTTTTACATTTTCTTCAATAAATCCAGGTTCCAGCAGTTCATAATGATTCCCAATCAAGCTATGCTCTTCATAGCTTCCTTGTGTAGCGTCTTTCCATAAAAGTCGATTATCTCCTGTACCCTTCACCGTTTCCGATCCAACGGCGACAAAGCCATGAATATTCGCCTGAACCTTTTCGGTGTTCACAAGCTGGTTGCCATACACTGCATAAGCGATCATTTTACGCTGGTACGTTTCATTCAACAGCTCCCGATAGGATTCAGGAACCTGTTCTAGCATCGCATACATCTCGTGCTCTGTTTCCTCGTCTGTGAAAGGCTGGGCTTCCGTTCTTTTGACTGAATCTAGCATAAAAATGTCGGATACCGCATGACCTTGACGCTCCAGTGTAGCGGCAACCTTATGCGCCAGATTACCACCTATGGAATAACCAAGCAGTACATACGGACCTTGCGCTTGCGTGCTGACGATAAGGTCAACATATCGTGCCAACATTGCCTGCTCATCCGCAGCATCATCTACGAACTCTAATCCGTACACGACAGCGTCTTGATCCAGTTGTTTGGCAAGCTCTGCAAATGACAGCCCGTATCCAAGCATAGGCGGAAAGCAGAAGATGGAGACCGGACCGTGTTCATTCAACCGAATGATTGGACTATCGGCCTTGTATTCCAGATCAGCTTTCAATAATGTGAGCGCCTGCTCTTCAATGGTTGGGAACTCCAGCACACTACGTATAGGGAGCTCAATGTCTGTGGCAAGGTGAACCTTGCGTATAAGCTCCAGCACTTTCAAGGAATGTCCACCCAAGGTGAAAAAGTCATCGTGGATACCCACTTGTGGGATGTCAAGCACTTCCTGCCAAATGCCTGCCAGCAACTGCTCCACGTCGGTTCGTGGTGCAACATATTCCACACCTGTACGTAGGGCTGTGTCCGGCGCAGGCAACGCTTTTCGGTTGATTTTGCCATTGGCCGTCAGCGGAATACGATCCATCTGTACGAATACAGATGGAATCATATAGCTCGGTAGACTGCCCAACAATACAGCTCGAATCTCACGCACAGTTAGCTGTTCATCAGCAGTGAAGTAAGCACATAATTGCTGCTGACCTACTCCATCCTGCAAAGCAATAACAACGCTATCCCGCACGAGCGGCACGCTTGCCAATCTCGCCTCCACTTCACCCAGTTCAATTCGATAACCACGGATTTTCACCTGATGGTCGATCCGGCCCAGATATTCAATGTTGCCGTCCGGCATCCATCTCGCCAAATCGCCTGTGCGGTACATCCGTTCATATCCGGCTTCCCCTCCGGCAAACGGATCGGTTACAAATTTCTCGGCCGTCAGCTCCGGACGGTTCAGATAGCCTCGGGCTACCCCTACACCGCCGATGCACAGCTCCCCTGCTACCCCAATCGGCTGCAATTGCTCCGTGCCTTCCTTCACGATGTACAGACGAATGTTCTGAATCGGTTTCCCGATCGGAATCACCGAATAGGCTTCATTAGGCTCGCAATCAAAATACGATACGTCCACCGTTGCTTCGGTTGGGCCATACAGATTGATCAGCTTCGCTCCTGCCAGGCTTGATATGAGCCGCTGGAACCGAGCCACATGCTGTGGCGGCAAGGCTTCACCACTGGCAAAGACATGGCGCAACGTGCCCAGCTTCGCTTGCATGAATTCACGTGGCTGCTGCTCCACATACTCCAGAAATGCATGCAGCATGGCAGGCACAAAGTGCATCGTGCTCACGCCATCGCGGGCAATCGTGTCCACGATCTCTTCCGGGTTCTTTTCCCCGCCGACCGACAGCAGGCTCACCTTCGAGCCGACCATCGACCACCAGAACAGCTCCCATACCGACACGTCGAAGGTGAAGGCGGTCTTTTGCAGGATCGTATCGTCTGCGCCCAGGCCATAACGATCATGCATCCACAAAATCCGGTTCAGCACGGAATGGTGCTCCACCATCACGCCCTTCGGTTTTCCGGTGGAACCGGAGGTATAGATGACATAGGCGACATGGTGCGGCCCGGCCAGGGGCTCCAGATTCGAGCCATCTTCGTGATAAATGTCTTTGCCATCCTGTTCATGACGATCCAGCACCAGCACCTGGCCGTCGAAACTCAGCGATGCTTGTTCTGCCAGATGCGATTGTGTCAACACCAGCTTCGCGCCGGAGTCCTCCAGCATAAAGCTGATGCGATCAGCCGGAAACTCTGGGTCAATCGGCACATAGGCTCCGCCTGCCTTGAGGATCGCATAGATGCCTACGATCATGTCCAGCGAGCGATATACCAGAATGCCTACCGACTGATCTGGTGTAACTCCCTTCGCGCGCAAGGTCCGTGCAAGACGGTTGGCTCGCTCGTTCAGTTCACGGTAGGTTAAAGATTGTTGACCCCAAACGGCGGCAATATGATCCGGCGTGCGCTCCACCTGCTCTTCAAACCTTTTCTGGATCGTCTGATTGCAGGGATATGCTAAGGCCGTGTCATTAAACTCTCCTATAATCTGTTGTTTTTCCGAGACTGTAACCAATTCCAGCTCTTCAACACATACATTCGGGTTAAGCAAAATTTGCTCTAGCAGATGTACAAAATGTCCATGCAGACGCTCAATATCTGCTTGATCAAAGCAGAGCGCATTATACATAAAACGAATTTTCATGCCCTCTCCCGGCATTACGACGATGCTCAAATCATAGTTAGTTTGTTCGGTAGCCGTCACGTTGGAAACCGATAACTGCTCCTGTCCGTCACTACCCATTTCTTCAATCTGCTCATCCACCGGATAATTTTCAAACACCATAATATGGTTAATCAAATTCTGTTTCTGGTCGGTCAATGCCTGAATTTCAAACAACGGATACGTATCATACGCATGAGAAGCCAGCGCTTGCTCCTGCATTTTCTTCATAACTTCCGCAAAAGATTCCCCTGCTTCACTGCGGATACGAACAGGAATGGTATTAATGAACAAGCCAATAATATCCTCGACTCCGATAATATCCGATGGACGACCTGAGACGACACTGCCAAATACAACATCACTGTGGTTGTTATACTTTTGCAGCAGAATCCCCCATGTGGTTTGCAATAAGGTATTCATGGTCACCTGATACCGCTTGGCCGTCTCCTCCACCCGGAGAGCCAGCTCATGCTCCCAATCCGTCATCCAATCACTGGCCATGTAGCCTTCATTCTTGCGACCGGATTTTACAGCTGGCAGTGCTGTTTGCTGCTCATACCCGGACAAATAGCTGCTCCAGTAGTCAGTTGCTGCCTTGCGATCCTGTGCCTCCAGCCATTCAATAAAGCGGCTGTAAGGTACCGCCGGTGCCAACTCTGGCATTCTGCGCTCCCGAAGTGCCGCATAGCTCTCAAACACTTCTTTGTTTACAAGGGACAGACACCAGCCGTCCATCACGATATGATGGAAGCTCCACACAAAATGATAGCTGTCTTCCCCAGTGCGCAGAATCGCTACACGCAGTAGGACATCCCGACGCAGATCAAAACCTCGTGCTTTATCTTCCAACTTGAAATTTGTCAGTTGCGTGTCCCTTGTGTCACTATCCAGCTCTCGTAAATCTTCGAAATAGAAGCCGCAATCCCGGTTGCGATACACTACCTGCAAAGGCTCCGTATCCCGGCCAAAATAAAAGTGTGTCCGTAGCGCTTCATGTCGCCGAACCAGATTGTTCAGGCTTTCTGCAAAAGCCCGGATGTCCAGCTGGCCTTGCATATCATAGGAAACCTGCTCAAAATAAGCGTCATTCGCAGCTGCTTGACTATCGAGCTGGCTGTGAAACAGCATGCCTTTTTGCATTGGGGTCAGTGTATAGACATTGTCGATCTCACCCGCAGCGCCCATCTCAGACAGCAGGCTATCCAACTCCTCAACACGCATTCCTTTATAGGAAATATCACTTGGAGTCAGCTCTGGGTGTTCTTTATGAATGCAATGTTTCAAAATTTCACGTAGGCTCGATTCCAATAATTTGGCCAATCGCTCGATCGTCTCTGGTCGATAGCTGGTACGACTATAGCTAATCGTCAGTCCGAGCTGGCCTCCCGAAACGATGCCGCCAAAATCCAGCGTATATGTCCGAGCCATAGTCGGGCTAAGTGGCATGCCTCCACTATAAGGGGACGACTCCAGGTCATTTCCCTTCATATCCTGATCAAATTGTCCTAAATAGTTAAAGCTGATCTCAGGTTCTGTCTCAAATAGGGCTGGAGATGCTTCGGCTAAATATTTCAGTATCCCGTAGCCCATCCCTTTTTGCGGAATACCACGCAATCCTTCTTTCGCATGCTTGATTCGCTGCGCAAGAGCAGTTTCTTTTGGCATATCGAGTAAAACAGGATATTGGCTTGTAAACCAGCCAATCGTCCGGGTAATGTCCACCTCAGGTAAGATGGCTTCACGACCATGTCCCTCTAGATTAATTAGGAAACGATCATGACCACTCCACGCTTGCAATGCCATTCCTACCGCCGTCAGCAGCAGGTCATTAATTTCTGTACGGTAGGCACGATTGGCCTGCTTAAGCAGTTGCTCTGTCTCTTCGTGTGTCCACAAAGCAGTAACCGCTTCACTATCGCCAAGCAATGGCTTGTCGTGCTCGTTATGACCATAATCCTGCGGCAGCGGAGCCAGTTTCGCTTGTGCAATTCCTGCCCAATACGCTCGCTCACGCTCCATAGCTGGGCTGTTGGCATAGGCGCGCAGCTTTCCGGCCCACGTTTGAAACGAATCCGTCTTGTGCGGTAACTCAATCACCTGCTCACCTTTGGCGGCTTGCTCATAAGCTGTCGCCAAATCCTCGAATAAGATACGCCAGGATACTCCATCCACTACCAAATGGTGAATCACGACCAACAGATGATCTCCATCCGGGCAACGGAATAGGCCGAGCCTCATCAATGGCCCTTCGCTCAAGGAAATGCTGGATTGAATTTCATTGCATTTAGCCTCAATCATCTTCTCCAAATTCTCTTCGACTACATCGCGATCCCTATAGTCAAAGCATTCCAAATGATACGGCTCGCCTTCCCCTACACCTCGGTTCCATGCCGTATATCCATTCTCTGTCGACCGAAAAATCATTCGCAATGCATCATGGTGCGTTGTAATTTGATGAAGTGCCAGCCGAAGTGCCCGTTCATCATAGCCTTCCTGCCGATAGAGCATGACAGATTGATTGAAATAGTGGGGTTCACCCGTTGGCTGTTCAAAGAACCAGCGCTGGATCGGCGTAAGCACAACTTGTCCCGTAACCTCGCTCTGCTCGGCTACTCGTTTAACTGGCTGAATATATGCGCTTAATCCTGCAATTGTTGGATATTTGAACAAATCCTTCATTTCCAGCTTGTATCCAGCCTGAAACAAGCGGGACGATACTTGGATAGCTTTGATGGAGTCACCACCCAAATGGAAAAAATTATCCTGTGTCCCTACATTCTGTATACCCAGAATAGCTCCCCATGCCACAGCCAAAGCGTGTTGGACATCCGTCTCAGGTGCCACATAATCCATGCCTGTATCGACATTAGGCTCAGGTGCAGGCAGTGCCCTGCGGTCTACTTTGCCATTCAGTGTCAAAGGCAGTTTGGAGAGCTGCACAAAGTAGGATGGTACCATATAGCTCGGCAAATCCTGTGATAAAGTGCTACGCAAGTCGCTGGCGCTCAATTCGCTTTCTGTTACAAAATATGCACACAGCTGCTTTTGCCCGCTATCGTCCTGTCGCACAGTAACAACAGATTCCTTCACACCTGCAATCGTGGACAAACGGGTTTCAACCTCACCCAGTTCGATACGGTAGCCGCGAATTTTGACCTGCTCATCCATTCTTCCCTTGTACTCCAGTACGCCGTCAGCACGCCATCGCACCAAATCTCCTGTACGATAGCAATATTCTCCAGGCCGGAATGGACTTTCAATAAACTTTTCAGACGTGAGCTCAGGCCGATTCAGGTACCCGAGTGCCACGCCATCGCCACCGAGAAGCAGCTCGCCCCATGCCCCGATAGGCTGCAATTTTAACGAACGATTGACCACATAAACGGTAGAACGATCAATCGGACGCCCAATGGGAACACTTTGAGTTTGCGGTTCCGTAATGTCATAGGTGGTGGAAAAGGTCGTGTTCTCCGTCGGCCCATAAACATTACTCAACCGAAGGTGCGGGTACTTCTTTAGCACGCGGTTGACGTGTGGTACGGACATCACATCACCACCCACGAGCAATTCCTTTAGAGGTGCAAATACTTCAATGTCTTGCTGTGAATGCTGATTGAATAAAGCCGTGGTCATGAACATGGTGTTAATACGATACTTGTTCATCGCCTGTTTGAACTTGGCAGCATCCAAAATAGTGTCATGGTTTACTACATATAATTGGCCACCGTTCAGCAGCGCTCCCCAGATTTCAAATGTGGAGGCATCGAATACAACTGCACCCATTTGCAGCATACGCGTATTTTCGTCAAGCGTGGCGTAGCTATTGCTCTTCACCAACCGTGCGACATTACGGTGATTGACCATAACGCCTTTCGGCTTGCCTGTCGTACCAGAGGTGTATATGACATGCGAAAGATCTAGGGCAGATCCCCCATTTGGCATGGCAGCTGATCCATGGGTATGAGTGTATCCTTCAAATTCACTGCTCCATAGTTGTGCATCGCTCAAATCGATAACCGGAATATCTGGTTCAAAAGAAACCAGCTCACGTCGCTGTGACAGTAACAGCTCGGCGCCGGAATCCTCCAGTAAATAACGGATACGTTCTTCCGGATACTCGGGATCAATAGGGACATAAGCCCCTCCTGCCTTCATAATAGCCAGCATGCCCACGACCATTTCAATGGAACGCTCAGCCACTATTCCTACTCGCTGTATCTGAGTCCCGGAGCCGTGCCGTATCCCATGGGCAGTAAGGACACATGCCAGACGATCGGAGCGCTCATTCAACTCGCGATAAGTGAGCTGTGTGTCCGCAAAGGTGATTGCTAGTCGATCTGGCGATTGTGCCACCTGTTCCTCGAACAGCACATGCAGTAATTGATCCCGTGGATACGGAGAGTCTGCTGCTGTAGTGCTGAATTGCTTCACCAGCTGCTCTTTTTCTTGGACCGAAACCATTTCTATAGCCGCAAGAGGAATTTCCGGCTGTTCTATAACCACATTGATTAGCTGCTGTAAATGTACCGCCAGTCGTTCGATGGTTTCGCGTTTGTACAAACGGGTTCCGTATTGAAAACCGCAGGCAATTTGTTCCCCATCCTCCTGTGCGAACAGACTTAGATCAAATTTGGCCGTCGTTTGTTCACTCGGATAAGGCGCTAATTGCAGCTCTGCCAGTTGCTGCTCTGTTTGCTCCAGGTTTTGTAAAGCAAACATGGTATCAAATAACGGATTGCGGCTTAAATCCCGATCTACGCCCAGCTTTTCTACCAGCTCTTCGAACGGATAATCCTGATGTTCAAAAGCCTTTAACGCGTTATCCTTGACCTCCAGTACATAATCGCGGAATGTTTTCCCGCCTTCCGGATAATTGCGGATCGCCAAGGTATTGACGAACATCCCAATCAGACTGCCAAGATCAGCATGAGGCCGCCCCGCGATTGGTGAACCGACAATGATATCCTCCTGCCCGCTGTATTGGCTAAGCAAAGCCGTATAGGCAGCCAACAGCACCATATATAAGGTTGATTCGGTCTGCATCGCAATGCTTTTTAATCCTTCACTTTGCCGTTGATCGAGCGTAAATTCCAGCAAATCTCCTTCAAAGCTTCTCACCGACGGACGTGGATAATCAGTCGGGATATCCAGCACAGGCAGCTCCCCTGCGAAGGTATTGAGCCAGTAGTTTTCCTGTTTCTGGTAGCGTTCATCTTGCTGCTGTTCCTGCTGCCATGCGGCATAGTCCTTATACTGAATCCGCAGCGACGGCAGCGTGTCCCCCGCATATAAGCGGATGAAATCCTGAATCAATACATTGATAGAGGTGCCGTCCGAAATGATGTGGTGCATATCCAGCAGCAAAATATGATGCTCTGGCCCAATTTCAATCAGACCTGCCCGGAATAGCGGAGCATGCGCAAGATCGAATGGCTGAACAAAGCCATGCACCAGTTCATCCGTTTCCTTTTGGTCAGCTCCGTGGGCATGAATCAACTCCACGCGAAAAGGAACCTCGTCATGTACTCGCTGGACAGGTTCACCGTTCATGGTCTCAAAGCTTGTGCGCAATGTTTCATGGCGATTAATAAGCTGACGGAACGCGTTATCCAGTGCCTTGAAGTCAAGCGAACCAGTCAATGTCAAGGCTCCTGGTATGTTATAGCTAGTTCCCGCTCCATCAAGCTGGTTGAGAATATACATCCGTTTTTGAGCCGAGGATACCGCATAAAATGGCTTATTTCCCGAAACAGGGATGGATTCATAGTTAGTCTGCTCCAGTGCTTCAATCACCTGCGCGAGCTGTTCGATGGTTGGATGCTGGAACAGGTCCTTTAGCTGCACATTTTTATGCAATTCCTTATGGATGAGCGAGATGACATTTGTCGCCCGCAAGGAATGGCCTCCTGCTTCAAAAAAGTTATCCTTAATCCCAATGCGCTCAAGCTCTAGCACATTGTTCCAAATACTGACCAGTTGTGCTTGTAACTGATTTTGGGGAGGTACATATTCTGCACCTGAGCTTATGCTTCCCTCCGGCTGCGGCAATGCCCGGCGATCCACCTTGCCATTAGGCGTCAATGGCAGTTGCTCCAGCTGCACAAAATACGACGGCACCATATAACCCGGCAGTTCCTGGCTCAAAGCGCCACGCAGCTCACTTAACTGTACATTCGCACGGGTTACCACATAAGCGCAGAGCTGCTTTTGCCCCTGCTCATCCTCATGTGCAGTCACAACAGCTTCTCGCACCGCTTCCAGTTTCAACAGCTGCGCTTCCACCTCGCCTAGCTCGATCCGGTAGCCCCGAATTTTCACTTGTGCATCGATCCGTCCCTTGTATTCCAGCGTCCCATTTGCATTCCAACGTACCAGGTCTCCGGTGCGATAGCAGCGTTCGCCGTGACGGAACGGACTGTCGATGAACTTTTCAGCCGTCAAGTCTGGACGGTTGCGGTAGCCACGTGCCACCCCATCGCCGCCAACGATTAGTTCTCCCCACGCTCCAACAGGCTGAAGCTGCATCAAACGGTCCACGACGTAAGCCGTCGTGTTATGTATCGGGCTGCCAATCGGAATCGATTCGGATTGCACACTAGTAATTACATGCGTAGTGGAAAAGGTTGTATTTTCTGTCGGGCCGTAGCCGTTAATAATCCGCAGGTTTGGATGTGCCTCCAATACCCGGTTAATGTGTGGTACGGACAGCACATCACCGCCGACCAGCAGTTCCTGTATCCCCTCAAATAGCTCCAAGTCATGCTGGGACAACTGATTAAAGAGCGGTGCGGTCAGCCACATCGTGGTAATGCCATGAGTGCGAACAGCTTCCTTGAGCTTGGACGCGTCTAAAATAACATCCTGATTCACCAGCACCAGTTGTCCACCATTCAGCAACGCCCCCCAAATTTCAAAGGTGGACGCATCAAAGACAACAGACCCGGTCTGCAAAATGCGCGTGTCCGTATCCAAACGTGCGTAGTTGGTATGTTTCACCAAACGGACGACATTGCGGTGTTCCACCATTACCCCTTTGGGCTGGCCTGTTGTTCCTGAGGTGTACATGATATAGGCCAAGCGATCAGCTGCGGTCACCTTCGGTTGTTCTTCAGCTACATAGACCTGCTGTATTGGTTTGGCTTGTTCTGATTGCTCAGCTTCTGTCGGCATGGTTGTAGTAGAAGCAAGCTCAGGAGTAGCAGAAATGGAATAAAGCGGGTTTAGGCAGTCCACATATCCCATATCAGCCGTATCCGTATTTGTCCCGTCATCAATCGGCAAAACAGATTTGCAGCGATCAGCATCATCCGTTTTATAGATCGCATCGTCGCTCAGATCAAATACTATTCCCTCAAAATCTGCGGGCCGATGCTCCATTTTTTGCACAAGTAGCATCTTGGTGCCGGAATCCTCCAGCAAATAGCGCACACGCTCGTCCGGATAATCGGCGTCAATCGGAACATACACCCCGCCCGCTTTAAGAATCGCGAGCATACCTACAACCATCTCTATTGAGCGTTCAGCTATAATGCCGACCGTCTGCTCGGTGCGAATTCCCTGATTACGTAAAGAATGAGCCAGTTGGTCGGCCTTTTCATTTAATTTTTCATAGGTCAGGCTATCTTGTCCAAATACTACTGCCACCTGTTGTGGTACCTGCTTCGCCTGCATCTCGAACAATTCATGAATGGATGCATGCCGTGGATAATCTACAACTGTATCATTAAAGGTATGAACCAACTGCTCTACTTCTTGTTCTGACAGCACTTGTGCTGTGCAAATCTCCAACTCAGGCTGATGCAAAACAACGGTGTACAGCCGTAATAGTTGCTCGACAAAGCGCTCAATGGTCATCTGGTCATAACGGTCGCTACTGTATGTTACATTCAGAGAAACCGTTGCATTTTCCCATTGAAATTGAAAATCCAGTTCAGATTGCACATGATTCAGAAAATCAGAAGTGTGGATATTTCGCAGGGATGCCGTGGTATGAATGAGAGGCTTATCGTCCTCGTTACGTGGAATTTCGAGCCCCTCGGTATAGCTCCAAAAAGGAATATTTTGGTGTTCAATTGCTTCGCTGACAGAGGTTTTGATTTGAGACAGCAAGATTTTGAAGCTTGTCGCAGAATCCAGCGTGTTTTTCAATAAAATCAGATGGTTAATCGGCTTTGCAGCACTGTTGCCAGACTTGGCTACTGGAATGCCCAGCAGCATACTTTCTTCACCTGTATATTTATACAATAAGCTCTCTACTCCAGCCAGCAAAACCATAAACACGGCCCATGGAGCTCCACCTGTTATAGATGATATTCTTTGAGAAATTTCAGATGGAAATGTGAGCGTGTACGTATTAGAAATTGAACCCGTTGCAGCTGTATCCCTGGACACATGATTGGTGTAAGGCAAACAGATGATATGATCCTCAGATTCCAGCTTATGACTCCAGTAATTTTTTTCCTTCTCAAATAAGGCTTTCAATGACATCCCTCCTGCTTCATGGGGTCTGTACCCCGGTTGGAATGGTGCGTAGTTACGTAAATGAGCATTATGTCGGAAAAATAATACTTTGCAGGCAAGGGCAGTCGGACAAGCCGCCGCCCTCTGCACATGCAAAGTGAAATCATTGCATTTTAGAAAAATGATTTAGAAAACAAAGTCGATGGAATCTGGCGAGAATCCTTCCGTCTGCTCGCTCGTGTTCACCTGAATATCGCTTAGTAGCAAATCTGGATTGGCTCCAACCTGTGTCAGGATCGCTATCAAATCTCCGGTTAACCGCTCAATAGCGTCTGCGCCAAACAGCTTTGTGCAATACTCAAAGGAACCCTTGATCTGCCCCTCTTCATCACTCATGGACAAGGTCAAATCGAATTTGGAAATATGATGTTCCTGAACATACGGACTGAAGGACAGTGTTTCAAGCTTCGCTTCCTGTGACTCCATATTTTCCAGTACAAACATAGTGTCAAACAATGGATTACGGCTGGCATCCCGAGCTACATCCAGCTTTTCCACCAGCTCTTCCAGCGGATAATCCTGATGCTCGAAGGCTTGCAGAGTACGATCTCGGGTTTCCAGCAGGTAGCTGTGGAACGTTTGGTTGCCCCGCGGCTGATGCCGGATGGCTAGTGTATTGACGAACATGCCGATTAGTGGCTCCAGTTCTGGCAATAAGCGCCCTGCTACTGGCGTACCGATGATCAGATCATCCTGACCGCTGTATTTGGA
>NZ_JBCNHI010000011.1:0-577117 GCF_050482105.1 Paenibacillus jamilae
GTAGGACGTTGCCAAGCAACAAGTAAAAAAGACCGTGATCTTATTAAGATTGCGGTCTTTTTTGTGTTAAATAAAAGTAGAATGTTTAATTAGAGTAAGTTGGTTATAAGTTCGACTGAATCTGTGGATATTAGCTAGTAAATAGATAGACATATTTTAAATAAAATTAGTACCAGGTATTAGTATCTGGTGTTATAATATGAATTAGGATGATAAAGGAGAGTGATCAGAATGTTGAATTCAAAAGCAAAGTTAACGGCCCTTGGCACCTATGTACCTGAACGGATTTTAACGAACGCTGACTTGGAGAAGCTTGTGGACACTAGTGACGAGTGGATTGTACAACGGACGGGTATGCGGGAACGACGTATCGCGGCTGACGATCAATATGTATCTGATTTATGTATACAAGCTATTAAACGTATGGTTAGCCTTTATAACGTAAATGTAAATGATGTTGACATGATCATTGTAGCGACGAGCACACCTGATTACTATTTTCCAAGTACGGCTTCCCGTATCCAGGCTTATTTTAATATTCCGAATACGGGGTCGATGGATGTTAGTGCTGCATGCGCAGGCTTTGCTTATGGACTTCATTTGGCAAATGGTCTTATTACGGGTGGTCTACATCGTAAGGTTCTAGTGATCGGTGCCGAAACATTATCCAAAATTACAGATTATACGGACCGGACGACATGTGTTCTTTTTGGAGATGGGGCAGGAGTCGCACTTGTTGAATATGACGAGGATGAAGGATCGTTTTTAACCTCAGATATAGGAACCTTTGGGCAAGGAGGAGCGCATCTTTACCGTGCAGGATTATCTAACTATTTGGATGGAGAGAAGCTGCAAGACAATGGGTTTATCGCTCAAAATGGACGTGAGGTTTATAAGTGGGCTGTACGCTCAGTTCCAGCGGGAATCGAACGATTAATGGATAAGGCAAATATGGAGAAGGAGGATCTTGACTGGTTTGTACCTCATAGTGCTAATCTGAGAATGATTGAGTCCATATGTGAAAGAAGTGCAGTACCTTTAGATAAGACGCTGACAAGTGTAGAGTTGTATGGAAATACCTCGGCGGCGTCGATTCCGTTGGCTTTACAGTGTGGATTGGATGATGGGCGTTTAAGATATGGACAACATGTGGTGTTATATGGATTTGGAGGAGGCCTCACGTATGCAGGTCTGCTATTAAAATGGAGTGTGCCTGATTTGTAAGCTGACCTAGTGAATGCACCAATGTAAAAGTAAGGAAAGATCATGCTAGTAAGAGCTGTAGGCAGTAGATTTATCGTAAGATGGCGGGATGGTATAATTAACATTATGAGAGAAAGGAGCGTAACATGAAGGTACTGGTATTGGCAGAAAAACCATCCGTGGCCAGAGAGATTGCACGAGTGATGGGCAGCCGAGAGAAGCATAAAAGTTATATAGAAGGTCCAAAGTATGTGGTGACATGGGCATTGGGGCATTTGGTCGGCTTGGCAGAGCCAGAGGATTACGATTCTAAGTATGCGAATTGGAACCTGGAGGACTTGCCCATTCTTCCGAGAAACTCCAAGTTAAAGGTATTACGAGAAAGCAATCATCAGTTCAAAGCTGTACAACAGCTCATGAAACGACAGGACATTGGGGAACTTATCGTGGCAACAGATGCTGCTCGTGAAGGAGAACTGTTGGCGCGTTGGATTATACAAATGGCAAACTGGAAAAAGCCTTTCCGACGTTTGTGGATTTCCTCGCAGACGGATAAGGCAATCAAGGCAGGTTTTGCGAAATTGTTGCCTGGACAGCAGTTTGATCGTCTATATGAATCGGCTCGCTGTAGGGCTGAAGCAGACTGGATGATTGGTCTCAATGTAACCCGTGCGTTAACGGTTCGTTATAATGCCCAGCTTTCGGCTGGGAGAGTACAGACACCCACACTGGGAATGATTATGGAACGTGAGAAAGAGATCACCCAGTTTCGTTCTCAGGAATATGATACTTTGACGGCGGATTTTGGTCATTTCCAGGCAACTTGGCGGGCAGAAAACGGCGATTCACGCCTGTTTGATCGTACTCAGGCTGAAACTTTGCGCCGTAGGCTCGAAGGGTCCAAAGGTACAGTTGTGAGTGTTAAAAAGAGTGAAAAAAACGAGCCTCATCCGCTGGCTTATGATTTAACTGAGCTGCAAAGAGATGCTAACCAGCGCTACGGATTCTCGGCCAAACAGACGTCCAATGTTCTTCAGCGTCTGTATGAGCAGCATAAGCTGGTGACCTATCCACGTACAGACAGCCGGTATCTTACATCCGATATGGTGGATTCCTTTAAAGAAAGGCTCAGTAGCGTAGCAGTAGGTCCGTATGCTGCTTTAGCACGTCCGCTATTGCGTAACCAATTGCCGATCACAAAACGGGTAGTGGATGATAGTAAAGTCACAGATCACCATGCGATTATTCCTACTGAGCAAACATTATTGCTTAATCAGTTAAGCCCAGAGGAACGTAAGCTGTATGATCTGATTGCACGCCGTTTTATCAGTCTGTTCTACCCACCTGCACGTTATGATGCTGTAGCTGTACCGGTCATGGTGGGGCAGGAAACATTTCATGTAAAAGGTACAACTATAAAAGATAGCGGTTGGCGTGCTGTATATGACGAAAGTCATTATGAATTGGACGAGGAAGAGACAGATGATCGTGAAAGTAATGGACGGGACGTTATTTTGCCTGAGCTGAAAAAAGGAGACTCCGTCCAATTGCAGCGTTGTATTGTACGAGCTGGAAGAACGATGCCGCCGAAGCGGTATACAGAAGCAGCTCTGCTGGCTCAAATGGAAAAGCACGGCCTGGGCACTCCAGCTACCCGTGCAGATCTGATTGAGAAACTCGTTAGCTCGGATACGATAGAACGCCAGGGAAACGTGATGCATCCAACTGGCAAAGGCAAGCAACTGATCGAGCTGGCGGCTCCACAGCTGAGAACGCCCGAGCTGACGGCACGGTGGGAAGCGGAGTTGGAAAGAATAGCCCGTGGTCAGGGACAGCCTGAGCCATTTTTGAATTCTATCCGTGCTATGGCAAAAGAATTAGTTTCTACGGTGAAAAATAGCAGCGCGGAGTACAAGCCCCATAACGTGACGAATAGCCATTGTCCGGATTGTGGTACAAAGTTGTTGGAGAAGAAGGGTAAGAAAGGCAAGTTCCTTGTATGCCCAAGTGCGGATTGTGGCTACCGTCGTTCCGGGGAAAAACGTTTGTCCAATCGACGTTGTCCGCAATGTCATAAGAAAATGGAAATGAAAGAGGGTAAGGCAGGTTTATATGTAAGATGCTTACCCTGCGGCATTACGGAGACGCTGGATAAAGACAAGCAACGGGTAAACAAGCGGGAGCAGCAAAAGCTGGTCAAACAATTCGAAAAGAAGGAGTCCTTTGGCTCCAGTCTGGGCGATTTGCTAAAAGCAGCAATGGAGCAAAAGCAGGGCGAATAAAAAAATAGCCCCGAGTACTTTAAGCTACACAATTAACGGGCATATGATGGGTATAAAAAGGCTTTCTCCTTGGCATGGTAAACCGAGGAGGTGAGTACTTATGCCCAAACATAAGCCGCTTAAAATCAATAATCAGCAAAATAAATCAAGTATACTGGAGGAAGAAATTGCTGCTCATCCAGAGAAGCAAGCTAAATATCCTCCAAGCTTGAATGGGATTCCCAAACAGCAGTCTTGATGCCTGCATATAAGGGAAACAATTGGCCGTATACGACCAAGACGTTTGGATACCAGATGTAATCGTTATGGGTGCTCAGACATTGTCTTGCATAAAAGAAGCAGCAGTACGGCGATCAACCGTATCTGCTGCTTCTTTTTCATAATAAGGATGTTGTATTTGTATGATTTGGGATGACTGCGCTTAGTATTCATTAAAGAAAGATTGAATTTGGTTCACATCGTGCGTCTGGGTCAAAGCGAGCATGAGCAAAATCCGTGCTTTTTGCGGATTGAGCGAATCGGTGGACACAAAGTTCGTTGCTGCGTCTTTTGTCGATGGGGACACAACTCCACTTCCTACGCGGGTGGAGCGGGCAATAATAACTCCTTTTTTACCTGCAGCCTCTGCGCCTTCGGTGGAGGTCTTGGACAAGGAACCATTACCGGAGCCAGCGACCACAATTCCTTTGGCACCAGCTGCTACGGCTGCATCATACAGGTAGCGACCGTTGTTTTGATACTCGTATAAAATATCTACTTGTGGCAGCTGGGTGAGATTAGAGATATCGAATACAGAAGAGGTCGTATGCTTATGAGTGGATTTGTTATAGTAGTAAACCTGATCGCCTACAACGGCTCCAAGGTATCCCTGCTCCACAGACTTGAACGTATCGACTGCTGTTGTGTTCGTTTTTGTGATGTATCGTGCTGCACCGATGCGATCGTTCAGCAATACGAGTACACCTTGGCCTTTGGAGGCTGAAGCACCAGCAACTTTTACAGCATTATAAAGGTTAAATGGACCATCTGCACTGATGGCAGTAGCTGGGCGCATAGACCCAACAACAACTACAGGCTTATCGCTCTTAACGACAAGGTTAAGGAAGTATGCCGTTTCTTCCAATGTATCTGTTCCATGGGTGATGACAATACCGTCTACATCGTCTCTAGCAAGCAGCTCGTTGGTGCGTTTGGCAAGTTTTAAGAGGATTTCATTATTAACATCGGGGCTACCGACGTTAACCACTTGCTCGCCACTGACATTTGCAATACTTTTCATCTCAGGAACGGCATTGATTAAGGTTTCAACACCTAATGCACCTGCTTTGTAGCCAGTTGTATCCGTGTTGACAGAGGATGACCCTGCAATGGTTCCTCCTGTGGCCAATATTTTAATATTGGGTAAATGATTGGTTTGTTTGTCCGAGGTCGTAGCGGCAGAAGTAGCTACCGTTGTGCTGGTTGTAGCTGCTGCCGCAGCGTTAGCAGTAAATCCACCACTCCATAAGGTACTTCCGAGAATAAAGCTGGCCAACAGGGGAATCATTGTCATTTTTTTCATGTTAGTCATATAAAGCTCCTCTCCAATCTTAAACCTTGAAATATTAATGATAGATTAACTGACAAATATTTTGTCGAATTACGTTAATATCACGAATTATAGGGTGTAAAATTGTTTTTAGTCAATATATATGTTAGGTAATATGACTTTAAAACTTATTTTTCTATATGTAATCGCTTTAACTACAACTGAGCAGAAAATATTTGAAATAAAACAACAAGCAGAAATCTCATAAGGAGTCTGCTTGTTGTTTTTGATAAAGGTGAACAACAGAGTGTACCTTTAATTTGTAATGAGAGTGACAAGATGAAGTTGATGTTTTACATATTTACATGGTTCTACCGTTGAATACAGATCCCATGATCAGGGGTTTTTGCTATGCTGTTTTGTTGGCAAGCTGGCGCTGGGAGTTCCTTTTCCTCGTTTACGGTTACGTTCAGCCTTTTTTGCGTTTTCTCGTAGTTTTTCAACGTATTCATGGGTGCTTTCCATCGCACTTCCTCCTTTAAGACAAAATAGATGCACTCGGGAATTACCCTCATACACCGTTACTATTTCCGCAAAAACGTTTTCCCACTCAGAGAAGGCGTTGTTTCTATAAAAGGGGTGGGGTTATAATGAAGGAGAGAGCCCTATATCCGTCCTAATACCTGAAACTGGTACGGTGTGCAAAAGGAGGAGAGACATTGCAGACAGGCTTGTTGATATGGCTGCTGTTCATCAATGCAGTAGGCTATCTGGTAATGTCGGAAGATAAAAAGAGAGCACGTAAACACCGTGATCGTGTACCTGAACGGACACTGTTTTTGTTGGCCCTGATTGGGGGCGCATTGGGTGTACTCATTGCGATGTACCGCAAACGCCATAAAACACGGCATATGAGCTTCAGATTAGGTATTCCTGCGTTGCTATTCATTAACGCATTGCTCTATGGGTATTTTTTACGGTAAGGCTGGAAGTTTAGGTTCTCATAGGGAAGTTTAATGATGATTGAGAAGACTATTCTATTCTCGGTCGTCACATGATGTAATGAAGTGAACAACCACAGGAATACATAATTTCAGGCTTTTGCTGTAACAAATCGAATTCGGAAGAGGTGCGTATTATGCTATTTTCAAAAGTATTGCTTGCTTATGACGGTTCGGATGCATCCAACAAAGCTTTGTTAAAGGCGGCTGAATTGGTGAAGGCATCGCCTTCCTCGAAGCTTGAGGTAGTAACGGCATTCGATTTCCCGCGGATTTTCATGGGCGAAGGTTTAGCTCCAATTCCAGCTTCGGTGAATAAAGAATATTATGATTTGGCTGAGCAAACTACGGATGAAGTTAAAAAGCGGCTTGCCGAACAAGGCGTAGATGCCAAGGTGGAGCTGATTCAAGGTTCGCCGGCCGAAGTCATTTTGGATTATGCCAATGAGAACGGCTTTGATGTGATTGTGATCGGTAGCCGCGGCTTGGGTGGTATTCGTGAATTTGTATTGGGTAGCGTAAGTCACAATGTGGTGCAACATGCGCGCATCCCTGTGCTGGTTGTAAAATAACAGAAAAAATAAGTGAAAAGCCGGATCACTACCTATACAGGAGGTGCCGGCTTTTTATTTTTGTGGGTAAGGTGTTTTGCAGGTCGTTATCAGTATAGGCAGAGAGAGAGCTAAATGTAATACAATAGTCCCGAGGTGTGCATATAAGGGGCTTGGTTTTTGTTAAACACGAACATTAAATTGTATCATTATGACAATGTTCGTTTTCAAGTTGACACAGGGTGTAGGGAATTGTTAAACTATGAAGTGTATTGTCGATAAAAAATGAACTTTAGGTAAAATTTAATTAGGTACACATTTGGAGCCGAAATCCATCACGATCATGCTGGGAAAGTATTTCGTTGGGTATGGAGTAAGCACAATCCTGACTCGTATAATGCCGGGGATATGGCCCGGAAGTTTCTACCTGGAAACCTTAAATTTCCGGACTACGGGAGACATACGGCTGAAGCCGCATTGGATGCGGTGAAACAGGCTTGCTTTTGGCATGCCTTTAAGAGGCTCTGTCGTTTGTTTTTTCGTAGTCCGGTGTCTTGAAAATAACGTTATTTTCGAGTGCCGGATTTTTGGCGCTTATTGATAAACAGGGAGTGAAGGACATGTCAGTGCAGGTCGCTGTCATTATGGGCAGCACATCAGACTGGGACACCATGCAACATGCATGTGCTGTGCTGGACGAGCTTGAAATCGGATATGAGAAAAAAGTAGTATCAGCCCATCGTACACCGGATTTAATGTTTCGTTTTGCAGAAGAGGCCGCCGGGCGCGGGCTAAAGGTCATTATTGCTGGAGCTGGTGGAGCTGCGCATCTGCCGGGGATGGTGGCTGCGAAGACCTCCTTGCCAGTGATTGGTGTGCCTGTCCAGTCGAAGGCTCTGAATGGTCTGGACTCCCTGCTCTCCATTGTGCAGATGCCAGGTGGTATTCCAGTTGCCACTGTGGCAATCGGTAAGGCAGGCTCTACTAATGCAGGGCTGTTGGCTGCACAAATCTTAGGTGCTTTTGACGAAAAGATAAGTCAGCGGGTTGTGGCAAGACGCGACCGTATCCGTGACGAGGTACTGGAAGGCAGTGACTCGCTATGAATGAAGCATGTAAATCCGCAGGTCGAATCCGTCCTCCTGGCACAGTGATTGGAATTTTGGGAGGCGGACAACTGGGAAGAATGCTTGTACTGGCTGGAACAAACCTAGGCTATCGCTTTGTGACGCTGGACCCTGCACCGGACAGTCCGTGTGGACAGGTATCCGAACAAATCCTTGCTGCCTATGATGATGAGCGTGCGGCCAGAGAATTGGCGGAGCGGTGTGATGTGATCACGTATGAGTTTGAAAATGTGGATGCGGGTGTAGCTGCGCTTTTGGAACAGGAATCCAGTGTACCGCAGGGCAGCAGTCTTTTGTACACGACACAGCATCGTCTGCGAGAAAAACGTTCTATAGAAGCAGCTGGTGTGCCTGTCGCTCCATATCGTGAAATTAGCAGTCCTGCCGATATGGTTCAAGCGGTATCCGAACTGGGTGTACCGAGTGTGCTCAAAACAGCAGTCGGTGGTTATGATGGCAAAGGTCAAGTGGTCATTCGCCAATCGGAGGAAGCCACGAATGCCTACGAGCAACTGGCTGGAAGCGGTGCGGAACTGGTGTTGGAACAGTTCATCCGTTTTCGCTGCGAAATCTCGGTGATTGTAGCTCGCAGCACAAACGGTGAAGCCAAAGCCTTTCCGCCTGCGGAAAACATTCACGTGAACAACATTTTGCACACGTCGATTGTACCCGCGCGCGTACCTGAACCTGTCCAGGAAGAAGCACGCAAATTGGCGCTGGCTGTGGCAGAGTCATTGGGTGCGGTGGGGCTGCTCGCTGTGGAGATGTTTGTCACCGAAGACGGACAATTATACGTTAATGAGTTGGCACCACGACCTCATAATTCCGGCCACTACACGATGGAGGGATGCGCCACATCGCAATTTGAGCAGCATATACGTGCGATTTGTGGTCTGCCACTGGGCAACACGAAGTTGCTGACTCCGGTTGTGATGGTCAATGTACTAGGTGAGCATTTGGAGGACGTGATTCAGCGGTTTGGACAATCAGATGCTGAAGCTGAAGGATTGGGTGTTGTTCCGAAGCTGCATTTGTATGGAAAAAGTGAAGCCAAGCCAGGCCGAAAGATGGGACATATTAATGTATTGTGCCAGGATACGGAACAAGCGCTGGAATGGATTGATCAAACCAATATTTGGGGGAATAAATAATCATGATCGAACGCTATAGCAGACCGGAAATGAGAGCGATTTGGACGGAAGAAAACAAATTTAAAGCTTGGCTGGAAGTAGAACTGTGCGCTTGTGAAGCATGGGCTGAGTTAGGGGTTATCCCAAAAGAAGATACCGTGGCTCTGCGCAAGAATGCAAGTTTCGACATTGATCGAATCTATGAAATTGAGCAGGAGACAAGACATGATGTCATTGCTTTTACCCGCACAGTATCCGAAAGTCTTGGCGACGAGCGCAAATGGGTACATTACGGTCTAACCTCCACAGACGTGGTCGATACAGCCTTGGGCTATCTGTTAAAGCAGGCGAATGAAATTCTGGAACGGGATATTCTGAATTTTATTGAAATTTTGAAGGAAAAAGCATTGGCTTACAAGCACACACCGATGATGGGACGTACACATGGAGTGCATGCTGAGCCAACCACATTCGGACTGAAAATGGCCCTGTGGTACGAGGAAATGAAGCGCAATCTGGAACGTTTCCGCTATGCTGCTGACCAGGTACAATACGGTAAAATGTCCGGTGCAGTCGGAACATACGCCAACATCGACCCGGCTGTGGAAGAATTCGTATGCCGCAAACTAGGCACCAAGCCTGCTCCGATTTCTACACAAACGCTCCAACGTGATCGTCATGCTGAATATATGGCCACGTTGGCGTTGATCGCCACATCGTTGGACAAGTTTGCTACAGAAGTCCGTGCATTGCAAAAGAGTGAATTCCGTGAGGTGGAAGAGGCTTTTGCCAAGGGCCAAAAGGGTTCTTCTGCGATGCCGCATAAGCGCAATCCGATCGGAAGTG
Source organism: Paenibacillus jamilae (assembly GCF_050482105.1). Taxonomy (GTDB): domain Bacteria; phylum Bacillota; class Bacilli; order Paenibacillales; family Paenibacillaceae; genus Paenibacillus; species Paenibacillus jamilae_B. The sequence goes on from NZ_JBCNHI010000011.1 coordinate 9,669, forward strand.
AAAACATCTCCGGTCTGGCGCGTGTGATTCGGGGGCATATGATATCGGCGTATGAGAACGTAACGCTGTGGCATGAGCGCGACATTTCGCATTCTTCTGTAGAACGTATCATTCTGCCGGATGCAACGATGCTGTTGAACTACATGCTGAACCGTTTTGGCAATATCGTGAAAAATCTGACGGTCTTCCCTGAAAATATGAAGCGCAATATGGCGCGTACGTATGGTGTACCATTCTCTGGCCGCATTATGACGAAGCTGATCGACAAGGGCTTTAGCCGTGAAAAAGCTTACGATACCGTGCAGCCACGTGCTATGCAAGCATGGGAAGAGCAACGCCAGTTCCGCGAAATTGTCGAGGCGACTCCGGAAATTACTGCCGTGCTCAGTCCAGATGAAATCGAGGATGCGTTCAACCCGGCTTGGCATTTGAAGAACGTAGATACGATCTTTAAAAAGCTGGGATTAGGGGAGTAAGAGGGAAGGCTGGGGCTTGGAGCGGATCAGGAGCATGAAGAGGCCGCTGCGCGAACGGATCATTCTTCCGATTGCTGTTGCCCCTGGATTCCTGGACTTAAAAACATGCAAAGGTTGGAATCTAGGGGCAAAGGCAAACGCTAGCGCTTCTCCAGAACGATTCCGTCCGCTCCGCTGCATCCAGCACCAACCTTCGTGTGGGAGCAGAACTAGGGAAGGTACGGCACATAAGATGCCGCACCTTCCTAGAGCGATGGAAAAGCGTGTTCCACTGCTTTTCCATCGCAAGACAACGTTCCTGAAAGGACTGCCAAATTTGCGCAGCAAACAGCCCGCAGTCCTTTCAGGAACGCGCAAGGCTCAAGGAGCGAAGCCTTGAGCCAGCCGTTCGCGCCGACGTAAAAGCGTTGCTGGATGAAGCTTGTGCTAACAAGCCTCATCCAGCAAAACGCGCTCATCCCGCCATAGCTACAAAATAGACGCCCTTACCCTGCTCATTAGCCAACCCTTGCGGGAGTCCCGAGGGCAGCAGCCCTGGGGGTCCTCCCTGAGGGGAGGATTTAGGAGGGACCATACTCTTTTGAAAGAGGTGTAATGAAATGTCATTGTCTACCGCCGAGGGTCTGATTCACGCGCCGCTCTTGTACAAAGGCAAGGTACGTGAGTTGTATGATCTCGGAGAACATTTTCTGATTGTCGTAACGGATCGGATTTCGGCCTTTGATTATGTGCTGGAGCCGCCCGTGCCGGAAAAAGGAAATGTATTGAACAAGCTCAGTGCTTTCTGGTTTGAGCAGACGAAAGATCTGCTGGAAAACCATGTCGTGCATACCGATATAGACAAGCTCGGACATGTCATCGACGAACAGAATAAAGAGCTGCTAAAGGATCGGATCATGGTCACGCTGAAGGCTGAACGCATCGACATCGAGTGTGTGGTGCGCGGATATATTACTGGAGGCGGCTGGCGTCAGTATGAGCAGACCGGTGAGGTAAACGGTATTCCATTGCCCGAGGGGCTACGTAAGAATGAACGTTTTCCCAAGCCTTTATTTACACCGGCTGCGAAAAATGACGTCGGTCACGACGAGGACATTTCCCTTCACCAAATGAAAGAGCTGGTCGGGGCCCAGCTAACAGGTGAGCTTGAGGAAAAAAGCTTGGCATTGTATGAATTTGCGCGTGCTTTCTGCGAAAAGCGAGGAATCATTTTGGCGGATTGCAAGTTTGAGTTTGGTCTTGTTAACGGCAAGGTTATTTTAATTGACGAAATTTTCACTCCGGATTCATCCCGTTTCTGGGCTCAGGAGAAGTATGAGCTGGATGTGGAAATTGACAGCATGGACAAGGAGCCGGTGCGAAGCTATTTGGCAGCCTCCGGTTGGGACAAGAACAGCAAGCCCGATCCGTTGCCTGCTGAGGTCGTAGAAGAAACAACTGCAAGATATACGGATATTTGGCAGCGTCTGACGGCACAGTAAATAGTAATCATAATTCAATCAATAGGATTCACTCATTCGGAGGAGGAACTGAAGGAACATGATGAAAGCAACAGTCTATGTCACGATTAAGCAAAGCGTTTTGGACCCGCAGGGGGTTGCGGTGCAAGGTGCACTGCATTCTATGGGCTTCGGAGAAGTGGACAGCGTCAGAATTGGTAAGTATATGGAACTGAATCTGGATACAACAGACCGCGAGAGTGCAGAAAAACGCATCATCGAGATGTGTGAAAAGCTGTTGGCCAACACGGTCATTGAAGACTACCGCTACGAACTGGAGGGTTGATTCCATGAAATTTGCAGTTCTGGTTTTTCCGGGCTCCAACTGTGATATTGACTGCTATAAGGCGATAGAGGACACGGTCGGCGAACCTGTCGATTATGTTTGGCATACGGCAACGGATCTGTCACCTTACGATTGTATTCTTGTTCCGGGAGGCTTCTCCTACGGGGATTATCTGCGGTGTGGTGCGATTTCCCGGTTTGCTCCGGTGATGAAGGAAGTAGCCAAAGCGGCTGCCGAAGGCAAATATATTTTGGGGATTTGCAACGGTTTTCAAATTTTGACCGAAGCCGGGCTATTGCCAGGAGCTTTGCGCCGTAACCTGTCGATGAAATTCCTTTGCCATGATACGGTATTGCAGGTTGCGAATAACCAAACGCCTTTTACAAGAGATTATGCTGCTGGTGAAGAAATCATAATTCCAATCGCACATGGTGAAGGCAACTATTACTGTGATGATGAGACGCTGGCTCGTTTGCAGGCGAACAATCAGATCGTTTTTACGTATAAGGATAATCCTAACGGTTCCGTGACCGATATTGCGGGGATTTGTAATGAGCAAGGCAACGTGCTGGGCATGATGCCCCACCCGGAACGCGCGGTGGACGCATTGCTTGGCACGGATGATGGCAAACGTATGTTTACATCTATTTTGAATGCTTGGAGGGATCGTCATGGCGCAGCAAGTGTCCGCTAAGGAACCGACGGCAGAGCAGGTTGCCGAACATAAACTGTATCAGCAGATGGGCGTGTCGGACAGTGAATATGCGCTGATCTGTGAATTCATGGGACGTCAGCCGAATTATACGGAGATTGGCGTGTTCAGTGTTATGTGGTCAGAGCATTGTGCTTACAAAAACTCCAAGCCATTGCTGAGACGTTTTCCGACGAGTGGCCCACGAGTGCTGATGGGACCCGGTGAAGGAGCAGGGATTGTAGATATTGGAGACAACCAAGCGGTTGTATTTAAAATCGAAAGTCATAACCATCCATCCGCTGTAGAGCCTTTCCAGGGAGCAGCGACTGGGGTAGGTGGCATCATCCGTGATATTTTTTCCATGGGCGCAAGACCTATTGCGGTGTTGAACTCTTTGCGTTTTGGCAAGCTGGAGAGCGACCGTGTGAAATACTTGTTCGAGCATGTAGTATCTGGTATTGCAGGATACGGGAACTGTATCGGTATTCCGACCGTAGGTGGCGAGGTTGTATTTGATGAAAGCTACGAAGGCAATCCGCTCGTAAATGCCATGTGTGTCGGACTGATTGACCATGATAAAATTCAGCGCGGTGTGGCAAAAGGGGTCGGTAATCCTGTGTTTTATGTAGGACCGCCGACAGGTCGTGACGGGATTCACGGAGCAACCTTCGCATCTGTTGAGCTGACAGAGGAATCCGAAGCGAATCGGACTGCGGTTCAAGTAGGCGATCCATTCATGGAGAAGCTAGTTATGGAATCATGTCTGGAACTGATCGACAGCGGTATTGTACTGGGTATTCAGGATATGGGTGCGGCGGGACTTACCTGCTCCAGTGCCGAAATGGCCAGCAAGGCGGGCAACGGTCTTGAGCTGTATCTGGATCAGGTACCACAGCGTGAAGAAGGCATGACCCCTTATGAAATGATGCTGTCTGAATCTCAGGAACGTATGCTGTTCGTTGTTGAGCCAAAGGACGAAGCACAGGCGCTTGAAATTTTTGAGCGTTGGGGCGTCATTTGTGCCAAGGTCGGCAAGGTGACGGATGACGGTCGTTTGCGTTTGTTCCATCACGGTGAAGTGGTGGGTGATATGCCAGTGACTGCGCTGGTTGACGAGTGTCCGATCTATGACAAGCCTTCCGAAGTTCCTGCTTATTATGAGCAAAATGCTGCTGTTGACACGTTGCGTTACCCAGAAGTGACTGATTTGAATGGTGCGTTGAAAAAGGTGCTGTCTTCACCAAGTGTAGCCAGCAAGAAATGGGTATACGAGCAGTATGATTACATGGTTCGCACCAGCACGGCTGTTCGCCCGGGCTCGGATGCGGCTGTAGTGACCGTACGCGGCACCCGCAAGGGACTTGCGATGACTACGGATTGTAACGGACGTTATGTATATCTGGATCCAGAGGTAGGCGGACGAATTGCAGTCAGCGAAGCAGCTCGTAACATTGTATGCTCGGGCGGCGAGCCTTTGGCGATTACGGATAATCTGAACTTTGGCAACCCTGAAAAACCGGATATTTTCTGGCAAATGGAAAAAGCCGTTGATGGTATGGCAGAGGCTTGCCGTGTGCTGGATACTCCTGTCATCGGAGGAAATGTCAGCTTGTACAACGAAAATGCCAAAGGTGCAATTTATCCAACACCTGTAGTCGGTATGGTCGGTCTGGTACATGATACCGATCATATTACGACACAAGGCTTCAAAGCCGAAGGCGATGTCATTTTCCTAGTGGGAGAGACGAAAGCTGAGCTAGGAGGCAGTGAGTTCCAGGCTATCGTGCACGGTGTATCCGAAGGACGTCCGCCTGAGCTCGATTTGAATGTAGAGAAAAAACTGCTGACTGCGGTACTAGGAGCGATTCAGGCTGGATTGGTACAATCCGCACATGATCTGTCAGAGGGCGGTTTGGCTGTAGCGCTTGCCGAATCTGGCATTAGCGGCGGATTGGGAGCACAGGTTAACGTAGAAACGTCTTTGCGCCCTGACCATGCTTTATTCAGCGAAAGTCAATCCCGCATTTTGTTATCTGCATCACCGGATAAAGCGTCTGCGCTAGAAGCACATCTGCGTGGACTGGAAGTACCAGTTACCGTATTGGGAAAAGTTGAAGGATCACAATTGACAGTTGAGGTAAACGGACAACCCGCTTTGAACGAGGCAGTCGCCAGTTTGAAGCAAATCTGGGAGGATGTCATTCCATGTCTGATGAAATAACAGCACGGACGTTGTGGACTGGAGATTATTATAATGAAGGCTCGGGTAAAGAGGGGCTGTTTGATAAATTAAAAGAGGAATGCGGCGTATTCGGGGTGTACAGACACTCTGATGCCGCTTCCCTAGCCTATTACGGCTTGCACGCGCTTCAGCATCGTGGTGAAGAAAGTGCAGGGATCTGTGTGAGCAGTGGCGACGAATTCCATTATCATCGTGGAATGGGACTTGTCAAAGAAGTATTTAATAAAGACTTAATGGCTTCGTTGACGGGCGATATTGCCATAGGACATGTGCGCTATTCGACAAGTGGAGACAGTAAGCTGACGAATGCACAGCCTTTGGTGTTCAAGTATCGTGATGGTGATTTGGCGGTAGCGACGAACGGAAATATCGTAAATGCTTTGCAAATTCGGCATGAACTGGAGCAGGGTGGGTCTATTTTTCAAACAACCAGCGATACCGAAGTAGTAGCACATTTGATCGCTCGGTCGTCCAAGGATTTAGTGGAGGCTGCCAAGGATGCATTAAAGCGTATTGTCGGTGGGTTTGCTTTCCTTATTATGACCAATGACAAGCTGCTTGTGGCTTCTGATCCCAACGGCTTGCGTCCATTGACGATGGGCAGATTGGGCGATGCTTATTTGTTTGCATCCGAGTCTTGTGCCTTGGAAACCATTGGTGCAGAATTGTTGCGCGATATCGAGCCAGGTGAACTGCTAGTTCTGGATAAAAACGGACTGCACGAAGACCGTTATACGGAAGATAAGCAGCGTAAAGCGCTGTGTGCGATGGAGTATATTTATTTTGCTCGTCCTGACAGTGACTTGAATGGTTCTAATCTTCATGCAGCACGCAAACGAATGGGCAGCCAGATGGCGCTAGAGGCTTTTGTCGATGCAGATTTGGTTACCGGTGTACCGGATTCCAGCATATCGGCTGCAATTGGTTATGCAGAGCAAACAGGTATTCCCTATGAGCTGGGCATGATTAAAAATAAATACACTGGACGTACCTTTATTCAACCGAGTCAGGAGCTGCGCGAGCAGGGTGTGAAAATGAAGCTGAGCGCTGTACGCCGTGTTGTTGAAGGTAAACGGGTCATTATGATCGACGACTCTATCGTTCGGGGCACCACATCTCGTCGAATCGTAAATATGCTGCGGGATGCGGGCGCTTTGGAAGTACATGTACGAATTACCTCACCGCCTTTCAAAAACCCGTGCTTCTACGGGATCGACACACCGGACCGTCGGGAACTGATCGCTTCGTCCAAAACCGTTGAGGAAATTCGCCAAGAGATTAACGCTGACTCGCTCTACTTTATGAGTGCCGAGGGGTTGATTGCAGCGGTAGGCGGGCATAACGAACAGGATTACAAGGGCGGCTTGTGCCTGGCTTGTTTCGATAATGATTATCCGACTCAGGTAGATTTCAAAGGTGAAGAAAAGTTCGGGTGTAGTTGTTGAGAATAGGGAACAAAAGAGGTACAGAGGTGCATGGAGGCATGGGAATGGTGGTTCTGAGGAGGCCACTCCGCGGGTGGAAGGTTCTTACGATCGCTGTTGCCGCTGGATTCTTGGATTGGAATAACCCCTTACAGGGTTAGAATCCAGCAGCAAAGGCGAACGCTTTCGCTTCTCCAGAATCCTTTCACCCGCTGCGTTCCTCAGGTGTGCAGCATTTTGCAGCAGTGCCTGTACCTCTTCTGTTCCCACGGGGAAGAGGAGAGGTAAGGCAGTTAAAAACTCATGGCATAACTATTTCATGCCATGAGTTTTTAACGGAGCGGTGACTCGTAAAAAGTCATCCGCTGTTGTAAGGTTGAGCCAGCGAAGCGAAGCTCAAGCAGCAGGCAGGGCGAAGCTGCCTGCCTCAAGGGGCCAAGAAGTAAGCCGCCCGTTGGCGCCGCTCACTTCTTTGGCCGGGCACGTCCCCGCCTTTGCGTAGCAAACAGTCCAGGACGTGCCCCCGCCGCCGTCACTGCCAATGGCGGCCACGCATCAAAGCGTGTCCTTGTGAGTTGCGGGAAGACCCGCAACTCACAAAGGAAAACACGCGACTCACAACACGAACCACCACCAAGCAGCACCCAATCCTACGCATCTGACCGACTCTTGAGGGGTCCAGGGGGAGCAGCCCCATGGAATCCTCCCTGCTAGGGAGGACTTAGGAGGGTCAATCATTTGAAGGAGTGTTCATGAATGTCCGAAGCATACAAAAACGCAGGGGTAGATATCGCTGCTGGTAATGAAGCAGTAGAACGGATGAAAAAGCACGTAAAACGTACCTTCCGTCCGGAAGTGCTCACGGACTTGGGCGGATTCGGTGCGTTGTTCGGCCTGAATAAAGATAAGTACGAGGAGCCTGTACTCGTTTCCGGTACTGACGGTGTCGGCACGAAGCTGAAGCTTGCTTTTGCAATGGATCGTCATGACACCATTGGCATTGATGCAGTTGCGATGTGCGTAAACGATATCGTCGTCGGGGGCGCAGAGCCACTCTTTTTCCTAGATTACCTTGCTTGTGACAAGGTTGTGCCTGAGAAGATTGAAGCTATAGTTGCTGGAATCGCAGAGGGCTGTCACCAGTCAGGATGTGCATTGGTCGGCGGCGAAACCGCAGAAATGCCGGGGATGTACAGTGAGGGCGAATATGATATTGCTGGCTTCACCGTAGGGATTGTAGATAAAAGCAAAATCATTAACGGCAGTTCCATTGTTCCTGGAGATACCGTAATCGGACTGGCTTCCAGCGGTGTCCATAGTAACGGCTTTTCACTGGTTCGCAAGCTGTTATTGGAACAGCAAGGTTATGATTTGCATGATGAAATCGAAGGCTTGAACGGCAAACTGGGTGATGTATTGCTGGAGCCAACGAAAATTTATGTGAAATCTGTGTTGGCATTGCTGGACAAGGTAAAAGTAAAAGGCATGGCGCATATCACTGGTGGCGGGTTTATTGAAAATATCCCTAGAGTATTACCGGATCACGTCAATGTAGATATACAGTATGGCACATGGCCAATTCTGCCGATCTTCCAGCTCATGCAGGAAAAGGGCGAAATCTCTAACAAAGACATGTTCACGACCTTCAATATGGGGATTGGAATGGTGATCGTTGTTGATGCAGAGCACGCACAGACCGCATTGGAAGTTCTGAAGGAACAGGGTGAAGCTGCGTATGTGATCGGAAAAGTAACGGAAGGCAGCTCGATCGTGACCTTTACGGGAGCCGAGGTGTAATGAACAAGTACCGGATTGCTGTTTTTGCATCAGGTGAAGGGACGAACTTTCAGTCTTTGGTGGATGCGGCCGCGCGGGATGAACTGGGCGGTGCCTCGGTAGAACTGCTCATCTGTGACAAGCCCGCGGCTCCTGCTGTAGCTAGAGCACAGAAGGCCGGAATTGCCTGCCATACTTTTCGCCCTAAGGATTATCCAGCCCGAGAAGACTATGAGCGTGAATTGGTGGCTTTGCTGGAGCAGAAATCGATTGATCTCATCGTGTTGGCAGGCTATATGCGTTTACTATCCAGTGTCATGGTTGATGCGTACGCTGGGAAAATCATCAATATTCATCCGTCGCTGCTGCCGGCATTTCCAGGGAAGGATGCTGTTGGACAGGCATTGGCCTATGGGGTCAAGGTAAGCGGGGTCACCGTCCATTTTGTAGACGGGGGGATGGATACTGGTGCAATTATTGCCCAACGTGTCGTGGAGGTTCACGATCATGATACAGCGGAATCCTTATCCGCAGCTATTCAATCCGTGGAACGTCAGCTATATCCAGAGGTAGTTGGCAGACTGGCCCAAGGCAAAATCCAATTGAATGGCCGCAAGGTGAGCTCACTTCTCAAAAGATAATTGTAATTTGTCATATCATTGTCATAACAAGGATACTGTACAGGCATTTTCCGATATTTCTCGGGAAATAAATTGATAGAAGAGAAATTTGCAAAATTCTGAAAGAGCTAAAGGAGGAGACGGGATGAGTATTAAAAGAGCGCTTGTCAGCGTATCAGATAAACGGGGAATCGTGGATTTTTGCCGCGAGTTGTCCAAATTGGGTGTGGAGATCGTTTCGACAGGGGGAACGAGCAGCTTGTTGTCGAAGGAGGGTATTCCTGTCATCGGCATTTCAGAGGTAACGGGATTTCCGGAAATTATGGATGGACGTGTTAAAACACTCCACCCTGCGGTACACAGCGGTTTACTGGCTGTTCGGGATAATGAAGAGCATCAGCGCCAGATGAAGGAGCTTGGATTGGATTATATTGATCTGGTCGTTGTAAACCTGTATCCTTTTGCGGAAACGATCGCCAAACCCGGTGTAACCTATGAGGACGCGATTGAAAATATCGATATCGGCGGTCCAACAATGCTTCGTTCTGCGGCAAAAAACCATGCTTTTGTCAGTGTAGTGGTTGATGCGGATGACTATAGCACTGTACTGGAGGAAATACGTAAGGATGGCGACACGGAGCTGAATACCCGTAAGCGTTTGGCTGCAAAAGTGTTCCGTCATACAGCGTCATACGACGCTTTGATTTCCGATTATTTGTCGAATGTGACAGGCGATCCGCTGCCTGAGCGTTACACTGTAACCTATGAAAAAATTCAGGATTTGCGTTATGGTGAAAATCCTCATCAACAGGCAGCCTTTTACCGTGAGCCATTGGCGGCCAAGGGTACACTGACAACTGCGAAGCAACTTCACGGCAAAGAGCTGTCTTACAATAATATCAATGACGCTAATGCAGCCCTGCAAATCGTCAAAGAATTCAGCGAGCCGACAGTAGTAGCAGTTAAGCATATGAATCCTTGCGGTGTGGGAATTGGCAGCAGCATTTATGAAGCGTACAGCAAAGCTTACGCAGCAGATCCTACCTCGATTTTTGGCGGTATCGTCGCGGCTAACCGGATTATTGACGGCGATACAGCGAACAAGCTGAGTGAAATCTTTTTGGAAATTATACTGGCACCAGGCTTCACGAAAGAAGCATTGGAGATTTTAACGAAAAAGAAAAATATCCGTTTGCTTGATCTGGGTGAGCTTTCACCATCTGAGGCGAAGAGCCGTTTCGTCGTGACTTCCATTGAAGGTGGCATGGTTGTTCAGCAAAATGACGTTCACGCAGTAGAACCGGATGCACTTACGGTTGTAACAGAGCGTGCGCCATCCGAGGAGGAACTGAAGCAACTTTTGTTTAGCTGGAAAGTGGTTAAGCATGTGAAATCCAATGCCATCGTACTGGCAGCAGATAATATGACTATTGGCGTAGGCGCAGGACAAATGAACCGTGTCGGAGCGGCCAAGATTGCGATTGAGCAGGCCGGTGACAAAGCAAAAGGTGCCGTACTGGCATCGGATGCATTTTTCCCAATGGGCGATACGCTGGAGTTGGCAGCTAAAGCAGGCATTACAGCAGTCATTCAGCCGGGCGGTTCCATTAAAGATGAAGAATCCATCAAGGTTGCTAACGAATATGGCATTGCTATGGTCTTTACAGGCGTACGTCATTTCAAGCATTAAGTTGCGTGAGTTGTGGATGCAGCACACCTGAACGATCATAATGGGAGCGGGAGGAATCACCTGAATGGATATTTTGGTTATCGGAGGGGGCGGCCGCGAACATGCAATTGTGTGGGCGCTGAAGAAAAGCCCCAAGGCCGGACAAATCTATTGTGCGCCAGGTAATGCGGGTATCGGGCAATTAGCGGAGTGTGTGCCGATTCCGGTGGGTGACTTTGACGCACTGACAGAACTGGCGGAATCCAAAAAAGTCGGACTTGTCGTAGTGGGCCCCGATGATCCGCTGGCAGACGGCATTGTGGATGCCTTTGAAGCGAAGGGCATTCCAGTATTCGGTCCGCGTAAAAATGCGGCGGAAATTGAAGGTAGTAAAATCTTCATGAAGGATTTGCTGCACAAATATCAAATTCCGACAGCAACTTATCGCAAGTTTTATACCTATGAGGAAGCACATGCCTACTTGAAGGAACAGCCTATTCCAGTGGTCATTAAGGCCGATGGACTGGCAGCAGGCAAAGGAGTGACAGTCGCTTACTCCATGGAGGAAGCGGAGAAGGCGCTGTCCGATATTATGGTAGCGAAGGTTTTTGGGGAAGCGGGAGCACAGGTCGTGATCGAGGAGTTTCTCGCTGGTCAGGAAATGTCGATTCTCTCCTTTGTGGATGGTGAAACGGTTCGTCCAATGGCAGCAGCCCAAGATCATAAGCCGGTATTTGATGGTGACAAAGGACCGAACACAGGTGGCATGGGCACGTATTCCCCGTTGCCTCACGTAGCCAATTCTATTATTGAGGAAGCCATTGAGACGATTATTAAGCCGACGGCCAAGGCTATGGTTGCTGAAGGACGCCCGTTCCGTGGTGTTTTATTTGCTGGTCTGATGATTTCGCCGGACGGCAAGCCGAAGACCATTGAGTTTAATGCACGTTTTGGTGATCCAGAAACACAAGTCGTATTGCCTCGCCTAAAATCCGACTTGCTCGATATTTTTCTCGCTGCCGTGAACGGTACACTGGATCAGGTGGAGATCGAGTGGAAGGATGAGGCTGCGGTGTGTGTCGTGCTGGCATCTGGAGGTTATCCTGCAGCTTACGCCAAAGGGATACCTATTCACGGATTGGACCAGGCTGACGAAGCCATCGTGTTCCATGCCGGAACAGGCATCAACGAACAAGGGGAGTGGGTCACGAATGGCGGTCGCGTGTTAGGTGTGGTTGGCTTGGGACGTGACATTGCCGAGGCACGGGACAAAGCTTACGAACAGGCGGCTCGTATTACCTTTGAAGGCAAACAGAACCGTACAGATATTGCGGCAAAAGCGTTGCTATAACAGCAATATATAGGATCAAGAGGACCTCTGCGGAGGTTCTCTTTTTTCGTTTGACAAAAGTATACTTATCCTATAGGATTAAAAATACAAAACTGACTGACTGATCAATCGGGAGGAGGAAACCCATGCAGCCACGCAAGGCGAAGCAGCCCAAAACCCTTTCGAATGAGTCACCTGTTGAGCACGGGGGAGAAGAAACAGACCGCAGAACACAGCTTCTTCATATTGCGTTAAAGCGGTTCGCCGAGCAGGGTTACCACCAAACGAAGATTTCAGATATCGTGGTGGAGGCAGGAGTAGCTCAAGGCACATTTTATTGGCATTTTAAAAGTAAAGAAGCTCTGGCGCTGGAGATTATCGCTACAGGCCGTGGACAGCTTTTGTCAGCGATCGGGCAGGGGTATCGCCGTGATGCGGGAACGCTGGCTGATATGGTTAAGGCATCAGAAGCGCTGTTTGCTCGGCTATTCCATTTTGCATTGGAGAACCGTCATCTGATGGGTTTGCTGCTGATCGGCAGTGGTGTCGATGAACCCGTACGGCAAAGTATTCGTGAGACCAGAACTGCGATGGAGCTTGCATTCCGGCGCAATATCGAGAGAGCGATCGAGCTGAACATGCTGCCTGCCGAATTAGATGTCGAACTAAGGGCAGCCCTGCTCATGAGCATGATCGAAGGGATCATTATACGCTGGCTATTCGGTTCAGAGGGAACACATGACCACATCAAGCAGGTATCCGTTACAAGATTGGCAGAAGAGGCTGCTAATTTTGAATTTTACGGACTATTAGGTCAATGCTAGATGTTCAACATCGCATGAATGAGTAGTGGGCAACAAATAATATAACCCAATTACACATACAAACTTAAACATTTACATCTAGACAGGAGAGAACGATACATGAAAACACGTAAAAAAGGTTTCTTGGTGACCACACTCATGGCGCTGGCATTGTTCAGCCTTGTGCTGAGCGCTTGTGGTGCCAAACAGGAAGCTTCCAATACCAGCACTGGAACGGGCAACAGCAATGAGGCAGCTGCCAATCAGCTCGAAGCCATCAAGAATGCCGGTGTAATGAAGGTAGGGATGATGGGCACTTATCCGCCGTACAATTTCTTGAACGACAACAAGGAGTTGGACGGGTTTGACGTGGATATTGCCAAAGAATTGGCGAAACGGATTGGAGTAAAAGCGGAATTCACGGCCCAAGAATTTTCGGGATTGATTCCAAGTTTGCAAAAGAAAAAATTCGATGCAGTGGTTAGTCAGGTGGCGATTACAGAGGATCGTAAGAAAGCCATTGACTTCACAGATCCCTATATCACCAATAATGTGAATATTATCGTGAACAGCAAAACAAATGACATTACGAAGCTGGAAGATTTTAAAGGTAAAACGATTGGTGTCGGCTTGGGAACAAATGATGAGTCTTATCTGCGCAACGAAGTGCTGCCAAAGGTAGGCGATTTTGAGATCAAAACCTATGATGATGTCATTACTTCATTGAAGGATCTAAACTCGGGCCGTATTGATGCAACCATTAACAATCTGTATGCTCTCAAGCCCATTATTGACAAAAACGGGTTCCAAATTAAAGCCGTAGGTGAACCGATTAAATCGGATCAGGCGGCTGTAGCCATTAACCAGAAGACTCCTGAGCTCAAGGCCGCCTTGAACAAGGCTCTGAAGGAAATGAAGGAAGACGGCACTTACAAAACAATTTTCAAAAAATGGTTTGGCGAGGAGCCAAAAGAATAACGTAAGCCTGTTACAGGCGGCTGGCTCCAGTCATGGCTTTTATGCTGACATGGGGCCACTCGTCTGAAAGAAGGGAATATAATCGATGCTAGAATTAATGTGGGAGAACGTCCCTTTTTTATTGAAGGGTGCTTACTATACGCTGTATATAACGATTGTTTCTATGCTGTTTGGTCTAATTATTGGTTTGATTGTTGCAGTAGCGCGCTTGAAGGGGAATCGACCTATTCGTTGGTTGGCTCGCATGTATGTATCGATCATCCGGGGAACGCCGGTTTTGGTGCAGATTGCGGTCATTTATTATGGTTTGGATGATTACGGAATATCCTTCGGATCGCTCACGGCTGCTTGTCTTGCACTCAGTATTAATACAGGGGCGTACTTATCGGAGACGTTCCGTGGAGCTATTTTAGCCGTACCACAGGGACAGACTGAGGCCGCTTATGCGACGGGAATGTCGCCTGGTCAAACGATGTGGCGTATCATTCTTCCGCAGGCGTTGCGTATTGCAATTGCACCGATGGGGAACACGTTTGTGGGTATGCTTAAAGAAACGTCGCTTGTATCGGTTATCGGGGTTAGTGAATTGATGCGACAGGCGCAGCTTTTACAGGCGCAGTATTTGCGCTACATGCCGTTTCTGCTCGAAATTGCCCTGATGTACTGGATTATGAGCATTGGATTCTCCGCTATACTGGAGCGGGTGGAAAAGCGTCTGGCTCGAGCTTATTAAGGTGGAGATGATGGATGATGATAACAACAAACGGATTAGGGAAACGATTCGGACAGGTAGAGGTTCTGAAAAGCATAGATTTTCAGGTTGCCGCTCGTGAAATTGTCGTATTGCTCGGTCCCAGCGGCTCAGGTAAAAGTACTCTGTTGCGTTGCCTCAACGGTCTGGAAGAGCTGTCTTCTGGCAAGTTTGAGGTGAACGGGATCGAGGTTGATGCTACGGCTCCCCTGCGTGCCCGCCAAGCGGCTATTCGTGATATTCGCAAGCAGACGGGGATGGTGTTCCAGCAATTCAATCTGTATCCGCACAAAACAGCTATCGGCAATGTCATTGAAGGACTGCTGACAGTAAAGAAAATGCCGCGCGACAAGGCAATGTCTATCGGACAACAGCTACTGAAGCGGGTGGGCTTACTGGATAAGCAGGATGTGCATCCAACTCGTCTGTCTGGTGGACAGCAGCAACGGGTAGCTATTGCACGTGCACTGGCGATGGACCCGGCGATTATGCTGTTCGATGAGCCGACATCGGCGCTTGATCCCGAACTGGTGGGTGAAGTGCTGGGGGTTATGCGGGAGTTGGCCCAAGACGGAATGACGATGGTCGTCGTGACTCATGAGATGAAATTTGCCCGTGAGGTGGCCGACAAGGTTGTATTTATGGCGGACGGAATCATTGTGGAGGAAGCTGCGCCACAGGCATTTTTTGATGCTCCCCAGCAGGAGAGGACACAAAAGTTTTTGCGTCAAATTAGTGAATTTTAAGTTCGAAAATAAATCATAGATTACTAAAATGGAAAGAAGGCAAATGAACATGAAAGTATCTACAACTTGGCATGGCAAACGCGCGTTTACTTCGGAAGGACCGTCCGGTTATTCCGTAGGGATGGATGCTACGGCGGCTTATGGCGGTGATGGTAAAGGGATGACACCGATGGAACTGCTGCTTGCGGGGCTAGCGGGGTGTATCGGTATTGATATTACGATGATTTTGGATCGTTTTTTGTCAGACATTCAGCGAATTGATATTGATGCAGAAGGTACGCGCAAGGAGCAAATGCCAACAGGATTTACAGCGATTGATCTGACATTCCACGTAGATGGAGATATTCCAGATTACCGCGTATGGAAAGCGATTCAGATGGGTAAGGAAAAATATTGTGCGGTATCTGATTCCCTAAAAGCGGAAATTCGGATGCACCTCATTTTGAATGGAACAGAAGTACCCTATCCAGCGTAAGTGTTGAGGGGTGAGGAGAGTCAGCCTGTGTTATATACAGGAGGGCTCTCTTTTTTTATGTCTGACAATATGACGCATAATGAAATCTTGTGTGTGGAATGCATATCGAAGTTACTGTACGATGAATCGTTTAGAAAAGAAACCAATCAGCGGATCGGTGTACAGGTGGGGAGGTAATGCAGCTAAACGCTACGTTATCGTGCAGCGTTTAGCTGTAATGGAGAACTTGTCCTTTATCCGCTGCTTTTTTGTTTGCGTTCCCGTAGCAAGAGATTCAGGAAATAGGGCGCGCCAATTACGGCTGTCACGATGCCGGCGGGAATTTCGAGCGGCGGCTTCAGCCCCCGTCCGAGCGCATCGGCAAGGACGAGGATCAGGGCACCGATCATGGCTGCGCCAGGTAGTAAATAGCGGTGGCGATTGCCAAACAACCGCCGTGCCAGATGTGGTGCCAGCAGCCCGATAAAACCAATGGAGCCGATGGCAGCGACACAGGCAGCAGCTAAAGCCACGGATACGGCCAGCAGTCCTGTGCGCATACGCTTCACGCTAAGTCCCAAGCCAGCCGAGCTTTCCTCGTCCAGACTCATAATATCCAGTTTGCGTTGTAGCGTATAGGCGAGCGGCAGCAATACAATTAACCATGGCAAAAGTCCGTATACTTCATCCCAGCCTTTGCCCCACAGACTTCCAGCTAGCCAAGTCAGCGTATCGCTGGCTTCGAGTGGATATTTGACCAGTATATAATCGGTTGCAGCCTGAAAAATGGCACCTACCGCCAGCCCGGTTAAGGCTAGCATGTTAGGACGCATACCTCCCCTCATCGAAAGCTGTACGAGCAGTAGTGCAGCTAATCCGGCACCGACAAAGGCAGCTACAGGCAACAGCGCCACGGGGGATGAGGGGAGGAGCACGATAACGAGAACCGCCGCAAAGCCGGCTCCCTTGGACACACCCACTACATCCGGTGAAGCCAGTGGGTTGCGGATCATGCCTTGCAGCAGCACGCCAGCTACTGCGAGGCCAGCACCAGCCATGATGGCCAACAGGCCACGAGGCAGTCGATAATGGTGAACGATGAACCAGGAAGAGGCATTTGGGTCAGTCAGTGCCATGATCAGCTCAGCGGGTGTAATGTAGGTGCTGCCCACGCCAATAGCAATAAAAGAAATACCTAGCATGAGCACGAGTAAAATCCACAGCTTTTTCATCGTGAAGCCCTCCCGTTCTTGTGCGCCAGGTATAAAAAGAAGGGCGCGCCGACCAGCGCGGTTACGATACCAACGGGCGATTCATAAGGAAAGGCAATAAATCGTCCAAGCACGTCTGCATATGTCAGCAGCAGAGCTCCGCAGATTGCAGACAGGGGGATGACCCGTTTGTAATTGTCGCCTGTAAACACCTTGATGATATTCGGCACCATTAGGCCCACAAAACCGATGGACCCGGCTACCGCTACAGCAGAGCCTGCCAGCATAATAACTGAGACCGAGGCCAGTAAGCGGACAAGCCGTACGTTTTGTCCCAGTCCCTGTGCGACCTCTGTACCAAGGCTAAGCACAGATAGCGAGGGGGCCAGCGCCAGTGCAAGGATCATACCGACGGCGAACCATGGCAGCACCAGACGCGTGTCGGCCCAAGTAGACCCGTCGATGGCGCCAGCGAGCCAATACAGTACATCGGATATTTGCTCGTTGAACACGAGCAGTCCCTGAGTGACTGAGGCCAGCAGCAGATGTACAGCCATCCCGGCAAGGGCCAGCTTGACTGGCGTCATGCCCGCTGTCCCGGCCAACGCATATACGAAGGAACCGCCTGCGATCGCTCCGGCAAAAGCAAAATAAATGCTGCCGGATGACCCGATATTCGGCAGCAGCACGACCGACAGAACGACAGCCAGCGATGCGCCAGAGCTGACTCCAAAAACCTGCGGTGAAGCCAGCGGGTTGCGCGTGATGGCCTGCATCAGCGCTCCGGCTACGGCAAGCCCGGCGCCGACGATCAGGCCAATGACGGCACGTGGTAGGCGTATCGTCAAGATAATGAGCTGATCCTTGGACGGATGCTCGGTGAACAGCGCGGTCAGCATGGTGGGGATGTCCATCCTGACGGGGCCAATCGCCACGCTCAGTAGCAGTCCAGCCAGCAACGCGAATAGAAGTGCAAAGAAGACCGGCTTATTTAGCCGGTCGCGTAAGGCTTGTCCGATCAACGGGAGCCGTCTCCTTTATTTTGCGCGGGATACAGAAGCGAAATCGCTTGCTTCAGTATTTGCTCGGCAGAGCCGAGTCCACGGTACCGGGTCCACAGCGCCCGATCTACTTCGTAAATTTCCCCTTTTTTCACGGCCGTAATGTTTTGCCATAACGGATTTTGCTTCCATTCCGCAAGCAGCTTCTCATCGGCTTCAACCAAGAAGATCACATCTGGATCAGCTTGTGCAATCTGCTCCAGTGTCAGCTTGACTGTGGGCTCGCTTGTATTTTGAAGGGCATTGTGGATACCTGCCTGCTCCAGCAGTTGTCCATCAAAAGATGATGCACCGTGAGCTGACAGTGAATCCGAACGGAATACCCCAAGCAATACGCTGCGTGGCTCACCAGCTTGAATGCCTTCTTTCAGCTTTGCCATGGTAGCCTTATGTGCAGCAAGAATTTGCTCGCCTTTTTCCTTCTCACCCAACGCATCAGCGATCACGCTGAAGGATGCTAGGTTTTGCTCATAAGAGGAATTGCGGCTCTTTAGAACAATGGTTGGAGCAATTTCGCTTAGTTCTTTGTATATGCTCTTATGACGGTTCAGATCAGCAATAATCAAATCAGGCTTCAAAGAGCTGATCGTTTCCAGGTTTGGCTGTTTGCGTGTACCAACAGGTGTGAAGTCGATTTTTTTGCCAAGCAGTCCATCGATATCATCATCATTCTCCTGAGCTATGCCGACAGGCGTTATGCCCAGTTGAGTAGTAGCATCGACAAAGGAGAACTCCAGCGTTACGATTCTTTTGGGTTTACCTGTAACCTTGGTTTCTCCCATCTCATGTTTGATCGTTCGAGTGTCGCCTGTCGCTTGAGGTGCTGCTGCGTTATTATTTTGTGACTGGCCTCCACATCCCGCCATCATGACGGTTAGTAGTACCAGAATCGCAGCAAATAGCATGCCTGTGCGTAGTGGCTGTTTTGGTGTTGCCATATGTTGTCCCCCGTTCCAAATATGCTTACCAGAGAAACTGATAATCATTATCAATTAACTAACTGTTGACCATTCTAGCAACCGGGAAGAGGGACGTAAATAATGTGATCATTTAAACCATTTTGTCCTAATAAGTGAATTAAGTTCATAAAATCACAGGCAAGGAGAGAGGAAGGGACAGACTTGACGGTAGAATTGGAGGATCATGCATTTTCCTGCCGTCTGCGGTAGATACGTTCCGGTCTGCCGACCGTTCCGTACACCTGATCGTGGTGAGCATCGCCACTTTCCACTAAATACTCCAGATACCTTCTGGCTGTAGATCGGCTCATGCCTAGCTCAATGCCCACTGTCCCTGTAGTTACCTCCCCTCGTCGATGCAGAAGATCAAGCACTTTTTCGCAGGTTACTTTATCAATCCCTTTGGACCATAGTTCACCGACTCCGTTACCCGCCATCCGACCTGTGCCTGCGCTTTGAAGCAGACTATCAATTTCCGCTTGCTCCACCGTAGATTGTTCCTCTTGCCATGTTGTGACTTGGCGCCGAAAACGGGCATATTCCTCTAAAGTCGCACGCAGTCTCTCGAATACGAGCGGCTTCACAATAAAATCAAAAACGCCTGCACGAACCGCTTGTACCACAGTTTCAGCTTCCTTGGCGGCAGTCAGCATAATGACATCTGTATCCGGATAGTGTTGCTTGATGAACGATAGCAGGGTTAGGCCATTCGTATCGGGAAAGTAAACATCCAGCACCACTAAAGGCGGACGCAGAACATCGAGTTGAAGCTTTGCCTCAAATTCGTTCGTTGCTATTGCACATACAGAGAACCCGTCCACCTTTTCAATAAATCGTCGGTTAATCTCCGCAATTCGCGGATCATCTTCAATAATAAGAACCTCAATGTCCGATAAAACCCGCTCATTCATGGACGTAACCTCCTTTTGTATCTTGATTCGTGTCTGTCCTATTTAAAGGAATGTATACTTCAAAAATGCTACCTCCACCAGGTCGTTCATGTACTCCGATGGAGCCGCTCATTCGTTCTGTGTATTCCTTTACGAGAGCCAGGCCATATCCGTGTCCTGCCTCTGCTTTGGTTGATGCCCCCTTAATGAACAGTTTTTCCTGGATATCCTCCGAAATACCTGATCCATTATCCGCAACTTCGACAATGATGGCTCCCGTTATTTCTTCAAGCCGGAACCATACCTGTCCGTCAGAAATGGAGTCTATTGCAACGGCTTCCATGGCATTATCCAGCAGGTTTCCAGCAATGGCAGCAAGAAGCGGCCACTCCAACGTAGGGGACGGAGTTGCAAATACTCCTTTAATAAATGAATGGAGTACAATTCCTTGCTTCAACGCCTGTTTTTTCTTGCTGATCAGCAGGCTGGCGATGATTGAATCGGGTGAAAGAGAAGAGGAAACGGAACGATGTACACGATACTCCTCCGATTCCTGAGTAATAAAGTCCACTGCTTCGTCATAACACTCCAACTGAATCAGACCGGATATGAGATATAGCCGATTGGTATATTCATGTGTTTGTGATCGCAGCACATCCGCATAATCCTTGACCTCTGTCAACTGCCGCGTCATGCGAAGCAGCTCCGTTTTGTCGCGCAGACTGGCAACTGTACCCAGTATTCGCCCAAATCGATCCTTGATCGGCACACGGCTGACGACTACGACTCGTTGTTGGATCTCAATTTCCTCATTGAGTACGCTCTGTTCCTGATCAGGCTGCTTGCCTGGATTTTTCTCGATAAAATCTGTAGCAAGTACATCTGCCAGCTGATTTGCGGTCTCTGCCAAGTGACGCAGCTCGTATCCGTAGAGGCTAGTTTCCGGGGGCAGGCCCAGCAAACGGACGGCTTGTGGATTGGCAAGTGTGACTTGTCCACTGCTATTAACCGCGATAATCCCTTCGCCTATGGACTCGAGAATGGCTTGCTTTTCCTGATACAAACGGCCAATCTCCACGGGTTCCAGCCCATGCAGTTCGTGCCGTACCCGTCGTGCTATAACCAGACCTCCTAATATGCCGATCATCAACGCGCCTACCATGAACCACAGCCATGTGTATGTATATGTGCGAATATTTTGCGTGACATCTGTCATCAGGAAACCTACAGAAACGAGTCCGATGGCACGGCCATGTTCATCATAGACTGCGGTTTTAGCCCGTAGTGACGGCCCGAGAGAGCCGGTAGATTGCGTAATAGACGGCTGCCCTTGCAGCACCTTATGATTCAGCGGGTCCATCATAGGCTGTCCGATGCGTTCCGGGTTAACATGCCATTGACGAATGAGATGACGATCTGCAATCGTAATAAAATCAGCGCCGCTGCTAGCTTGGACGGGCTTTACTGCTTCGTTGATCCGCGCACGTAATAACGTTGTGTCGGTCTGTTCTAGAGCATCCCTGATCTGTGCATCTACCGCAAGCGTATTAGCCACGGTCAGTGCCCTTTTCCCAATCTCTTCGTACAAGGCGGAGGTAATCATGTAACGCAGGGATAATCCCAACAGCCCCGTAACGATCAGCACTAAAAGGGAGATGAATACCATTAATTTTGTCTGAAAACGCACATGCCTTCACCGCCATTAAACAAAATATAGGAGCATTTGATCAACGTCCAACTCCCCAATATAATTCATTTTACTGTATTACAGAAACGGTCGCACTTTTAATCTATCGAAAGAATGGTCTATAATAGAAATAGTTACATAATGTGAGGAGGAAAATATTATGATTATTATTCATGCCGATATGAAAGTTTTACCAGAAAAAAGAGAAACATTTCTGCAACAAACCCAAGGGTTGATCAGCGCTTCCCAAGCTGAAGAAGGCAATGTACGCTATACGTTAATGCAGGATCTGAATGATCCTAACGCATTTACGATGGTAGAAGAGTGGAAGGATGCTGCTGCCGTAGATTTCCATAACAATTCTGCCCATTTCCAGGCATTTGTTGCTGCAGCTAAAGAATTGTTGGCTGCTCCGCTTGAAGTGAATGCTTTTCAGGATGCGACTAAACTGTAATTATCCCGTTGGATAATTTATTACTAGGAATAGGAGGAGATAGACATGGGGAACATTGCGGATACAGCTTTACTAAATAACGGAGTTCAGATGCCTGGGCTTGGTTTTGGTACGTATAAGGCGGAAGGTAATGAGGTCTACGAAGCAGTCAAAACAGCTATTGAGGTCGGTTACCGCCACATTGATACCGCGGCGATCTACGGCAATGAGGAACTGGTCGGACAAGCCATTCGTGACAGTGGGGCGGCCAGAGAAAATCTGTTTGTGACCACCAAGCTATGGAATCAGGATCAGGGCTATGATTCAACACTGCGTGCCTTCGAGGAAAGCCGCAAACGGTTGGGTCTGGACATAATTGATCTGTATCTCATTCATTGGCCTGGCAAGGATAAGTACAAGGAAACTTGGAAGGCGTTCGAGCGGCTGTATGAAGAAGGAAGCGTACGTGCAATTGGAGTAAGTAATTTCCAAATCCACCATCTCGAAGACCTCCTGAAAGATAGCAACATTGTGCCTGTCATCAATCAGGTAGAGCTTCACCCGCGTCTGACACAGCAAGAGCTGCATCAATACTGCCGGGAGCATCAGATTCAGCTTGAATCGTGGAGTCCTCTGATGAAGGGGAAACTGACGGAGCAGGCTGATATCGTAGAGATTGCTGCCAAATACGGCAAAACAACTTCTCAGGTTATTTTGCGTTGGCATCTGGATCGGGGGATTGTGACGATTCCCAAATCGGTCACCGCTCATCGTATCCGCGAAAATGCCGATTTGTTTGATTTTGAACTAACGACTGAGGATATTGACCGAATTAATGGTCTTCATCTGGATGAACGTGTGGGTACTCATCCTGATAAGCTGTTGTTTTAAATGAATATGTAGATGTACAAAGAACTTCCCATTCTGCGTTTATCGCAGTTTGGGAGGTTCTTTGTTTATTCCTACTGATGGTTTATTTTGCGATGCAGAAGGAAGGAGTAAAGTACAGGGATGACAACGGATATACCCAGCCCAGTGAGAAAAATGACCGTCCCTGCCAATCCATTCACCCATGCCGCTACCAAGGCCGAAGCTCCACCGAGCATCATCATAGGTCCGCCCAAACGGTGCGTTTTGCGCCATACCTCCGGGTTGGACAGAGTCCACGGCGTGCGGATACCGAAGGTATAGTTTGGCTGTACCTGAGTCATATAATTACCCAGCACCAGCAGCATCAGGCCCAGCACTCCATAAAGGATTGTAAGCATCTGCAGCCGATAATTCAGGTTATACAGCAGCATTCCCCAACCGGCTATAGCGAGAATGAGCGAAGTGCCTACGCGCGTAACCTCATAGGCTTTGGTAAATTTCTTGAAATTCGCTTTGTTGGGGTCCATGTAGCGAGATAACCGAAGGAGCAAAGGTACCAGCCCCAACAGCACCAGCATGATAATTGCGCCACTTTTGCTCATGTACCCGTCTGCGGTATTATCAAAGCTAAAATGAGAGGCCAGCACATCGGGAAGCCGGTTATACAGTAGTAAAGCGCCTATAGCAGGTGATAAGGCAATCAAAGTTGTCAATACATCCGTCAAACTCCAATGTGGTCGCAATTTCATTCAGACCCCTCCGTATCCTTGATATCATTCGAATTTTGTTTTACAGGGGCATCGGATTGGACGATGCTGAACATCCAGCCGATGACATCAGCCATAACTGTTGTATGCAAGGTGTAAATAATGCTTTGTCCCTGTCGCTCATCGAGCACAAGCCCCGCCTGCTTTAGCAAATTCAGATGGTGGGATATGCTGGGCTTGCTGATTTGAAAATGCTCGGCCACGTCGCCTGCGCTCATGCTTTTGTCTTTCAAAAGCTGCAATATTTTGCGCCGGGTCGGATCAGCCAAGGCTTTGAAGGCATCATTCAAAGTTTGCTCACTCCTTTAGATATTTAGATAATTCCCTAAATATCTAATTCAATGCTAAAATAAATGCAGGTACGTGTCAACAAGCAAACACACGGATAAAACAATATTTGGTCTGGGAAGACATTTTTGTTTGTCAACGGAGGAAAAGCACGCTATAATCAATTTATACAAAAAATAAGATTCTTAATTTAAAAGTAAATAAAGGAGGAAATAGAGTATGAAACACGTATTCCGTAAAGGAAATCAGCCTCAAGCTCCGGTTATTTTGCTATTGCATGGTACTGGCGGAAATGAACGAGATTTGCTGCCGTTGGCTGATTTGGTTGCACCAGGCGCGTCTGTGTTAGGCGTGAGAGGTAATGTGCTGGAAAATGGGATGCCACGCTTCTTTCGCCGTTTGGCAGAGGGGGTGTTCGACATTGAGGATCTCGTATTTCGTACCAAAGAACTAAGCGAATTTGTAGATTCAGCTGCAGAGCAATATGATTTTGACCGTAATAACGTGGTGGCTTTAGGCTATTCCAATGGAGCCAACATAGCAGCCAGTATGCTCTTTCATGATGCAAAAGCGCTACGTGGGGCCATTCTCCATCATGCCATGGTGCCATTGCGAGGGCTGCAACTGCCGGACTTGAACGGTGTCCCTGTATTTCTGTCTTCTGGTGAAAATGACCCGATTGTTCCTGCTGCGGAATCTCAGGAGCTGCAAGCCCTGCTGGAAGGAGCCGGAGCACAGGTGGAAGCCCACTGGGAACGCAATGGTCACCAATTGACCCGTACTGAAGCCGAAGCGGCAAGTCAGTGGTTTGGGAAACATTTTAATGCATAAAATAACTCGATAACGATCAAGCTACGGTTTAGCGCTCTAGTGAGCGATTCTATGATTAGGAGGCGTCAAACCGATGGCAAAACCGGATAATCGAGCAGATAATGTGGAGCATTTGCAACAGAGTATTCAAAACACACAACAGAACCTGCATGAAGCTGAAGGATATCTGAACGAATTTTCCTCTGAGATCAGTAATGAGGAGCGTAAGCAGATCGAAGAAAAAAATAATCGCCGTAAACAAAGTATTAGATCATTTCGAGAAGAAGTGAAAGACGAAGCAGCACATTCGCAAGAGTAGTTAAAATTGCGCGACCCCACTCTAAGTTTCAATTGGAGTGGGGTCGTTTTTTTATGCAGAAATGATCATAATCGCATTCAATTCATTTTCCCCCTATAATGCAATAGGATCAGATTTACACAAAAACGGAGTTTTTTTAAATAATGTTGTTGTAAACTAATTTGTGTTGATGTTAAATATAAAAGAAAGCGCAATCATTTACGAATTAGGAATTCATCATGCGAAGGGGGAAGGATATGCTGCTGCGAAGAAAAAGCATGGCTTTAATGCTTATGGTGGTGGTTTTGATGGCTGGACTGCTGCAAGGCTGCTCTTTCAAGAGCGATGAAAAGGACGGGCCAGGAACAGAACTTGTATTGTGGACATTCAACGAACTGCATGAGAAGTTTTTTCTGCAAATGGCTGACCAATGGAACCAACAGCACCCTGATGAACTGATTAATTTGAAAGCGAATACATTCCCTTACGACAACCATCACAGCAAGCTGTCGATTGCGTTGCAGTCAGGAGTCGGAGCACCGGATATTGCGGATATTGAGGTGAACAAGATTGGTAATTTCCTCAAAGGAATACCGCAACTGGTCCCGCTCAATCCGGTGATAGATCCTGAGATCAAAAACATCGTGCCCTCCAGAGTACAGATTTACGGTAAAGACGGTAAGTATTACGGCATTGACTTTCACGTTGGGGCCGAAGTGATGTATTACAATAAAGAGATTATGGATCAGGCGGGGGTGAACCCGGATTCCATTGTTACCTGGGCAGATTATGCTGCTGCTGGCAAGCAAGTGCTGGCAAAAACGGGCAAACCAATGGCGACCTTGGAGACGAATGACCTATGGAGCTACTGGCCGATGATCTCCCAGCAAAATTCAGATTTTTTGAATGACAAGGGCGAATTGACGCTGGATAACGAAACCAATATTAAAACACTTGAGTTTCTCCAACAAATGATAAAAGACAAGATCGCTATTCCCGCACCGGGCGGCGGACATCATATGGAGGAATACTACGGGTTTATGAACAAAGGCGGAGCCGCTTCGGTGTGGATGCCGATGTGGTACATGGGACGGTTTACAGATTACATGCCTGACCTGAAAGGAAAAATCATCATTAAACCGATGCCAGCGTGGGAAAAAGGCGGTTATCGCTCAGCAGGTATGGGCGGAACGGGAACAGTAGTCACGAACCAATCCAAACACCAGGATTTGGCCATGCGTTTTCTAGCCTTTGCCAAGCTGTCCAAGCAAGGGAATGTGGAAATCTGGAAGCAGCTAGGGTTTGATCCGATCCGCAGTGAAGTGTGGACTATGCCAGAAGCCAAAGCCAAAAATAAATTTACGGATTATTTCGGAACGAATATTTTTGACACGCTGATCGAAGTAAAAGATGAGATCAATGCAGTGCATATCGGACCGAAAACGCCTGACATCGCCAGTGCTGTACGTAATAAAATCCTTTATCGGACACTACAGAGTGGCGAAGACCCAGCCACGGTGCTGCATGAGCTAGCAGATGAACTGAGATAGACCCCAACAGGAAAGGGAGTGAGATTCATGGCAACGCCCGTTCATACGAACGCTAATGTACCGGCAGGTCAGCCGCCACAACCACAGCGTCCGACCAGAAGCCAATGGAGCCGATTTATTCATTCCAGTCGTACGGCACCGTATGTATTTGTCCTTCCATTTTTACTGTCCTTTGCGCTGTTTTTTGCGTATCCGGTCATCTCGACGGTCATTATGAGCTTTCAGGAAGTCCTGCCAGGGATAACAACTTATGTTGGCCTGGAAAATTATAAGGATTTAATGAATCCTACGTTTGGAAAAGCAATATTGAATAGCGTCCTCTACACGCTGCTTACACTGGTCGTGCTGATTCCTCTGCCACTGGTGCTGGCGGTATTGCTGAATTCGCCTAAAATGCCGGGCAGAGGGCTGTTTCGCTCTGTGATGTTTATACCGGCACTAACCTCAGTGGTGGTAGCAGGAACAATCTTCCGACTCATGTTCGGGGAATTGGACGGCTCGCTGATGAATTCCCTGTTGGGGATATTCGGTCTTGAGCCTTACAAATGGCTGATGAATGCGAACACCGGATTTTTAGCGTTGATCGTGCTGGCCTTGTGGAGATGGCTGGGTGTGAATATGCTGTATTACATGTCAGGGCTACAGAATATTCCTCCCGAGTTGTATGAAGCGGCTCAGATTGATGGGGCCAGCCGCTTCCAGTCATTTTGGCGGATTACGATTCCTATGCTAAAACCCGTGACGATCTACGTATTTACGATCAGTATTTATGCCGGATTGTCTATGTTCACCGAGAGCTATATGCTGTGGAACGGAAATAACTCCCCGAATGATATTGGATTGACGATCGTTGGCTATCTCTATCGCCAAGGTCTGGAACAGAACAGTATGGGCTTTGGAGCAGCGGTGGGTATTGTATTGCTCGTATTCACATTAGTACTGAACCTGATCCAGCTCAAATTTTTTGGCATGTTTCGGAAGGAGGATTAAGCGATGGCTCAGAAACAAAAAGGCCCGTTATCTGCATTTCTCGTTGTCCTGTTCATTCTGTTTGCCGGGTTCGCCCTGTTTCCGCTATTTGCCGTGACGCTTGCCTCATTCAAGCCATCGACGGAACTGTTGCGCTACGGCTTGAATCTCAAGCTGGAGTGGGCCATCATGTCCTTGAAAAACTATGCGTTCATCTTTCAGGGGACGACGGATTATTTTCAATGGTACTGGAATAGTCTTGTCATTACCGTCTTGTTTACGGTGTTATGTCTGATACTATCCGCAATGGTGGGGTATGGTCTGGAGATGTATCGTTTCAGACTGAAAAATGTGATTTTTACACTGGTGCTGGTCGTGATGATGATCCCGGTAGAAATTATCATGCTGCCACTCTACAAACTCATGATCGGCATGAAGCTGATCAATACGGTATGGGGTGTGATTTTGCCGTTTGTTGTCGCACCGATTCCCATCTTTTTCTTCCGTCAATATTTGAGCGGGGTGCCCAAGGACTTTATGGATGCTGCACGGGTTGATGGTTGTTCAGAGTATGGCATTTTTGTGCGAATTATGATGCCTCTGATGGCACCGGCATTTGCGGCGATGGCTATTTTACAGGCTATGAACAGCTGGAATAACTTCCTGTGGCCGATGATCGTATTGCGTACCAATGACATGCTGACATTGCCAATCGGTCTGTCCAGTTTGCTGACACCGTACGGCAACAATTATGATGTGCTGATTGCCGGTTCAGTCTTGGCAATTTTACCGATTCTCGTCGTGTTTTTGTTCTTCCAGCGTTACTTTATTGAGGGGATGACAGCAGGCGGGGTAAAAGGATAACCATTACGGTGCTGAATGAGTCGATTGGATACAAGAAATGTATAGCGTTAGAAAAGGCGGGTCGGGCATTGTCCCGGCCTGTTTTTTATAGATTTAATGATTTTCATTCTCATTTTCATGACTATCAACTGCACAAGCTATAGGTAAACGTGGTATGATGTTTGAAAGATTTCAAATACAGAAATATTCAGGCGGAGCGTGGAGAACCTATGGAACCAACAGAAACCCAGAAAACTGAACCGGCCACAGCGTCAACCGTTGGCATGGAGGATATTGTACGGGCGCATCATATGCTGCGTGAGGTTATTGTCCGTACACCTTTACAAAGGGATGCCGTCCTATCGGCCAAATATAACTGTAATGTGTATCTGAAGCGAGAGGATCTTCAGGTTGTGCGGTCCTTTAAAATCCGTGGAGCGTACAATATGATCCGCAGCTTGACTCCTGAGCAGATGGAAAAAGGGATCGTGTGTGCGAGTGCGGGCAATCATGCTCAAGGCGTGGCTTTTTCATGTAACGCGCTTGGCATTCACGGTAAAATATTTATGCCGAGCACAACGCCTAATCAGAAGGTGAAGCAGGTCCGTCGCTTTGGCGGAGACAGTGTAGAGGTCATTTTGACCGGAGATACATTTGACGATGCTTATGATGAGGCTATGAAGGTGTGCAGCGAGCAGGAAATGACCTTCATCCATCCGTTTGACCAGCCGAAAATTATCGCGGGTAATGGTACGATTGCGATGGAAGTGATGGAGAGTCTGGATACACCTGCGGACTATATGTTCGTGACGATTGGTGGCGGCGGTTTGGCGGCAGGCATAGGTACATATGTTAAAACGGTGAGTCCGACCACCAAAGTAATCGGCGTAGAACCTCTGGGCGCAGCGTCGATGACGGAAGCGATGCGTTTGAACAAGGTCGTTACACTGGAGCAAATAGACAAGTTCGTTGACGGAGCTGCAGTAAAGCGTGTGGGTCAGCTAACGTATGACATTTGTAAACATACCTTGGATGATATTGTGAAGGTACCGGAAGGCAAGGCATGTACCGCGATTCTGGCGTTGTATAATGAAAACGCGATTGTTGTGGAGCCTGCGGGCTCGCTGCCTGTAGCAGCGCTTGATCTGTATCGTGAGCAGATTCAAGGCAAAACAGTAGTCTGTATCGTCAGTGGTGGCAATAACGACATTGATCGTATGCAGGAGATCAAGGAGCGCTCCCTGATTTATGAAGGACTAAAGCATTATTTCATGGTGAATTTCCCGCAAAGAGCAGGGGCGTTGCGTGAGTTTCTTCAGGAAGTGCTTGGACCAGACGACGACATCACAAGGTTTGAGTATACGAAAAAGAATGATAAGGAAAATGGTCCGGCCCTGGTCGGCATTGAGTTGTTCCACAAGGAAGACTATCTTCCTTTAATTGAACGAATGAATCGCAAGGGGATTCAATATACGGAATTGAACAAAAATGAGAATCTGTTTAATATGCTAATCTAACAAGGAGCCTACGGGCTCTTTTTTTGTATGTGCAATGTTATTGTAAAAAGAAAATAAACCATTAGACTGGGAACGAAATTAAGCTACCGGGCAGGATAGCTGGTTCGCGAAAAATAATAATGACTACTGTTAGGCGCAATAAGGTAGCGCCTATTTTTAATCTAAGGTAAGAAAACTACTGTATTACATTTTTGCTTTTAAAATCATGGAATTTTTATGAAAATAAAAGTATTTTCCTCTTAATTCACTTCATCCCCCTTTAATCATCCATGTAAAAAAGTGTTTTATTTATATAAGCTTATACGGAAGCGAAAGCTTTTTTAAGCGGCAAAAAATAAATAAAGGAGATTATTTTCGTGAACTCAAACACTGTTCTTATAAGAAAAGGCGATGCAAATGTGTCGTCTTCCAAACGTCTCCCGTGGGTCGGGTTGCTGGCTTTAGCCATGGCGGGATTCATCTGTATTCTTACGGAAAGCCTGCCTGCTGGATTATTGCCGCAAATTGCACAGGATCTAGGGGTCACAGAAGCTCTTGCCGGGCAATTGGTCACTCTCTATGCGGTTGGATCTCTTCTGGCCGCCATTCCTTTGACAACGGCTACCCGTGGGTGGAGGCGCCGACCGCTTCTGCTGGTGTGCATCATCGGCTTTCTTGTATTTAACACCATCACCGCGTTATCTTCCGTCTATGTGCTGACTCTTGTCGCGCGTTTCTTCGCAGGTGTCTCAGCAGGTGTTCTGTGGGGGATGACGGCCGGTTATGCGCGGCGCATGGTGCCTGATTCGCTGAAAGGAAGAGCGATGGCCGTAGCCATGGTCGGCACCCCGCTGGCATTGGCGCTGGGCGTTCCGCTTGGTACTTTTTTCGGAACATATACTGGGTGGCGTCTCATTTTCGGAGCTGTATCATTACTGGCTGCAGCCCTTATTGGCTGGGTGCTCTGGAAGGTGCCGGATTATGCAGGTGAGCCTGCCGGTGATCAACTCCCTTTTCACAAGGTTTTCCTGATTCCCGGTGTACGGACGATTCTGTTTGTCGTTTTGGCATGGGTACTAGCTCATAATATTTTGTACACTTATATTGCACCGTATCTTGCGGAAACCGTGTTTGCTCAGCGAGTGGATTTGGTTCTTCTTATTTTCGGAATTACCTCGGTAGTTGGCATTTGGGTGATAGGCATGCTGATTGACCGTTTTCTAAGAATGCTGGTTTTAATCAGCATCACAGGATTTGCTTTGGCTTCTGCGGCCTTGGGAATAGGAATAAATCAACCTGCAATCATCATTCTTGGTGTTACGGCGTGGGGGCTTACGTTTGGCGGGGCAGCCACTTTACTACAAACAGCAATAGCACAAGCTGGGGGAAAAAGCGCAGATATAGCCCAATCGATGCTGGTTACTGCATGGAATGTGGCCATCGGCGGAGGAGGCATTATCGGCGGGCTTCTTCTCGAACTGCTTGGAGCCGGATTTCTTCCGGGCTCATTAATCATCCTGCTGCTTCCCTCTTTGCTTGCAGTTTGGCTAGCTAAAAAGCATGGCTTTCCTTCCTAAAGGAATCCATGAATATGTGTAACATAAGCAAAAAATGAATCCGCTGCATGGCGGATTCATTTTTTTGGGATTAGAGAATTACATCTTATGCAAGCAAATTCGTTTCTCCAATGAAATTTTTATAAGCGATCGGTGAAGACATTACGATCAGAGTCGTATAGGTTCCGTATTGATCGCACCGGTTTTCAAACTCTTCCAGCTCCTGGGTTGTTTCCGTCAGGACCTTCAATAAATAATTATGCTCTCCGCTTATCCGGTAACATTCCGTTACTTCAGGTGATGAACGACAAAAATCAAGGAAAGGATAGCAATTCCGGGTCCGAACAAGCATATAGGCTGTGCATTGCTTACCCACTTTTTGTGAAGAAATGACGGTTCGGTACTCCTCGATAACCCCCTTTTCTTCCATGCGTTTTACACGTTCCGTTACGGCTGGCTGAGACAGTCCCACCAGCTTTCCTAAATCTGTCATTGATAATCTCGCCTGGTTCTGCAAATGGAGCAGGATGTTTTTATCGATTTCGTCCAAAAAAAATCGACCCCTTTGTTTTAAAAGTTATTTCTTTCAAATACCTTTAGAATCATCGAAAATTTCTTTATTTAACTTGTTTGTTTTATGCAAAACGGAAGAAATTATTTATATAATAAACACACTTGCTATAAATAATCAAGTGAATTACAGCAGGAGAGGATGAGAAGCATGAGAAATATAGATCTGGAATTGCTGCATAAAAGTGTCAATGAGGTAATTGACCACACACTTGAGGAAAAAAGGATTGTGGGTACCGTTGTCCAAATTGCATTAGGCGGAAACCTTGTTTACAACAGACCTGCTGGTTGGGCCGACTGTGAGCAGAAACGACCGATGCAGGAGAATGCTTTGTTTAGATATGCTTCGGTAACCAAGCCGATCGTGTCAACGGCAGCCTTAGTATTAATTTCGCAAGGGAGATTGCAGTTAAACGATCTGGTGGAAAAATGGTTGCCCGCCTTTCGTCCCAAACTGCCAAACGGAAAATATGCCTCCATGACCGTTCACCATCTGATGACCCATACCGCCGGCTTAACCTACCGTTTCTTCCAGGAGGAAAAGGGAACTTATGAGCTTGCCGGGATATCGGACGGCATGGATCTGGCAGGAATTACACTTGAAGAGAATCTGCAAAGACTCGCTTCTGTCCCGCTTCTATATGAGCCGGGGAAAATGTGGAGATATTCCATAGCAACAGACGTGCTCGGAGCGGTCATCGAAAAGGTTACAGGAATGCCGCTAAGTGAAGCTGTACGGTTGCTTGTAACTCATCCGCTTTCCATGAAGGACACGGATTTCAAGGCCGTGGACACGGACAGATTGACCGTGGCTTACGCAGACAGCGCAGGAGAGCCTCGGCGGTTGCAGGATTTTGATACCGTTCCTTTCGTGGAGGGGACGGCAGGATTCCTTCTTTCACCTAACAGATTTACCGATAAGACAGCTTATCCTTCCGGAGGAGCCGGCATGATTGGCAGCGCAGGAGACTTTCTTAAACTGCTGGAAGCTTTGCGGCAGGGAGGAAATCCGATTCTGCCTCAGGCTCTTGTCGCAGAAATGACAACCAATCAAATTGGTAACCTTGTGATGCCCTATTGGCCGGGGAGAGGTTTTGGACTTGGTTTCACGCTGCTTAAAGACCCAGCGGATGCCAATACACCGGAATCGCCGGGAACGTGGCGGATGGGCGGAACCTATGGCCACTCCTGGTTTGTTGATCCGAGAGAGGAGCTTAGTGTCGTAGCGTTCACCAATACGGCGCTTGAAGGAATGTCAGGCAGATTTACAACGGAGTTGTGCGAATCTGTCTACAAGGGTATTCGAGGAGTTAAGTAAAGAGTAAAAACGTTATCTTGAACAAATATTCGGAATCAACAATTCCAGTCTAGAACTATATTTTCTTCATACAGTTATGCGTAGTTTATGAATTTCTTTTTATTTGAAATAAAGCGTTTACAAAACTGGAGTTGATAGATTAATATATGGGTAACTTCATAAGTATAAACACTAACGTAATAGATGTATCAACCGATTTTCATTATAAGATACTAATTCGGAGGTGCGAAAGAATGTTGAAAGCATGGAAAAAATCAGTACAGGGCAAATTCGCCCGAACGGCATTTGCTGCCATAACTTCGGCTGCTTTGTTGCTGTCCGTGGTGCCGTCCACATCGGCCGAGCATTGGGCGTTAACAGGTGATGTGGCAGTACATGATCCGTCCATCACGAAGGAAGGCAATGCATGGTATATTTTCTCGACAGGGCAGGGGATACAGGTTCAAAGATCAGATGACGGCCGTAATTTTTACAGATTGCCGCAAATTTTCCTGTCGCCACTACCATGGTGGAAATCGTATGTTCCTAAACAAACCCCAAATGATGTATGGGCACCGGATGCTCAAAAGTACAATGGACGTGTGTGGGTGTACTATTCCATTTCTACTTTTGGGTCGCGTACTTCGGCCATTGGCTTGACTTCAGCAACGAGCATTGGCGCAGGAAGCTGGAGAGATGATGGACTGGTGCTGCGGACAACAGACTCTGACGATTATAATGCGATTGACCCGAATCTGGTCATTGACGCTTCCGGTAACCCGTGGCTTTCCTTCGGTTCATGGAATACGGGACTGAAAGTGACTCGACTGGATAAAAATACGATGAAGCCTACGGGCCAGATTTATTCTATTGCTAGACGTACGGCTGGCGGTTTGGAAGCACCGCATGTTACATACCGCAACGGCTATTATTATTTGTTTGCTTCCATTGATAACTGCTGCAAAGGCGTAAATAGTAATTACAAAATCGTTTATGGTCGCTCCACCAATATCACTGGGCCATATGTGGACAAGAGCGGAAAAAGCATGATGGACGGCGGTGGAACGATATTGGATGCGGGGAATGATCGCTGGAAGGGACCGGGTGGACAATCTGTCTATAACAACAGTGTGATTGCGCGTCATGCCTATGATGCCACCGATGGCGGAAATCCAAAGCTGCTGATTAGTGATCTGAAATGGGATTCGGCAGGCTGGCCTACCTACTAATAGAAGATTACTTGAAATCATCCGTGTAGTAATCTGACATAGATATACCTGAAAACTGTTCCTCCCAAGGGGGAACAGTTTTTGGCTTGCAATGTCATAGAAACGTGCTATTATGAATCAAGTTGATAATCATTATCATTGGCGTTTATTGTAATGAGAGTCATAATGGCTTTCAGGTATGGAGGGAGTGACCTCACGGAATGCAGTCTAAAGACAGCATGGACAAACATACTGCTTCATCAGAGAGGACCGCTCCTGAAGTAGCTTTTATAGCTCGCCCGGTGCTCCGGGCGGGGAGGATTCGGCAGGCATTGTTGTTCACAGCTTCTGCTGTATTGTTGGCCTTGGCCATGTTCGCCGCTATTTCACTTGGAGCCAAGGATCTGACCGTAAGCACTGTGTGGTCGGCAGTATTTCATTATGATCGTTCACTGACGACCCATCAGATCATTCATGAGCTGCGATTGCCACGTGTGCTCGGTGCAGCTATCATTGGGGCTGCGCTGGCGGTTGCGGGTTCTCTGATTCAAGGCATTACGCGCAACCCGCTGGGGGATACAGGTGTGCTGGGCATTAACGCAGGAGCGATGTTTGTAGTTGCAGTGAGTTTTGCTTTTTTCCCTGATCTACCTTATGGGATGTTAATTGTTTTGTCGTTCTTCGGGGCACTGATGAGTACCTTACTGGTATTCGGACTGGGGGCTTCCGCGCCAGGAGGACTGACACCCATGAGACTAACGGTGTCTGGAGCTGTGACAGCAGCCTTGTTAGGTTCCATGACTTCGGGAATTGCGATTTATTTTGATCTAAGTCAGGATCTAGCCTTCTGGTATGCCGGTGGTGTTGCCGGAATCAAATGGTCGCAGCTTAAGATTCTTGCGCCGATTTTGCTTACTGTGATCGCTTGGTCTATGGGGCTCGCACGCTCCATTTCATTGATTTCAATGGGCGATGAGGTCGCATTGAACCTGGGACTAAATCTCAGGCGTATCCGGCTGTTGGGGCTGCTAACTGTGGCGGTCCTGGCTGGGCTATCCGTATCGGCTGCCGGGGCCATCGGCTTTGTAGGCTTGGTCGTCCCACATATTGCTCGCAAGCTGATCGGTGTGGATTATCGCCAGATCGTACCATTGTCTGCATTATTGGGAGCCGTGCTGCTGGTGCTGGCTGATTTGGGAGCGAGAATGGCGAATCCGCCAGAGGAGCTAGCTATTGGAATTATGGTGTCTTTTATCGGAGTACCCTTTTTCCTCTTTCTCGCCCGTAAGGAAAGGAGGGAGTTATAGTGAGTCGCTCTCTAGGGACAGGGGATACAAGAACGACAAAGGCTTGGCTCGTTTGTTTAGTATTAGCTGGAATCAGCTTTGCTGTGCTTGTGCTGGGTTTGAATACCGGAACGATTCGTATTCCACCACTACGCGTGCTGGATACGTTGTTTGGCGGGGGGAGCGGACGTGATCACATGGTCCTGTTTGAATACCGTCTGCCGCGGATTGTTGTGACAGTGCTGGCTGGAGCGGGACTCGGGGCAGCCGGGGCGGTCATGCAGGGCTTATCACGAAACGCACTCGCAGATCCGGGGGTACTCGGACTTCATGCAGGGGCTGCGTTGGGACTGGTAATGTATGTCAGCTTTTTTCGCGATCTGGAAGGATCAGCAGCCTTGTTCATTCCTATGTTCACCTTTGCAGGAGGTGTCGTTGCGGCGGTGCTGATAGTTGTGCTGTCCTATAGTGGCAGCAGAGGGATCGTGCCTGTACGGCTGATCCTGTCCGGTATTGGTGTAGCCTCAGGACTCAGCGCCATAACGCTGTATTGGTCGTTGCAGCTGGATGAGGATACATACGCATTTACCGCACGTTGGCTGGCTGGCAGCGTATGGGGACGGGACTGGATACATGCAGTGGCGTTGCTGCCGTGGATTGTCATTATGCTGCCCTACGTTCTATCTCAGACACGCAGCCTGAATAATCTGTCGCTAGGTGATGAGACCGCAGCTGGAATTGGTACAAGTGTAAAGCGTCAGCGCTTAATACTGCTGGGCGCAGCAGTGGCTCTATCAAGTGCCAGCGTATCCATGGCTGGAGGTATCGGTTTTATTGGGCTGATTGCACCTCATCTGGCTCGCCGTCTGGTTGGACCGATGTATCAGCATTTGCTGCCAGTAGCCGCTTTGGTCGGGGTCGTTATTCTGGTCATTGCAGATACGATTGGTCGTTCGGTATTTCAGCCAAATGCGATCCCAGCAGGTGTAGTGGTTGCTGTGGTAGGAGCCCCGTATTTTTTATTCTTGTTGTCCCGAACCAAATGACAATCGGAATAGGTTACATATACAGTCCAATGCTGCACATGATGCGGTGTGCGGAACAACAACCAATTAGAAGCGCTGAAATTGAACATTAAAAATAAAGCTTCTATAGTATAGGAGAGAATATTCATGAGAAAAAATAGATTTGAGGGTTCAAGGTTTAAACGTTCATGGGTAGCCCTGTCGCTTGTTGCATGCATGATCATGCTGTCCGCTTGTGGACAAGCAGCAGACAAACAGGCTAGCGATACGAAAGCGGACGATAGTGCCCAAACCACCATTAGTGCAGATTCACGTATTGCTTCGATGTCTATTCATTTGACGAACAACCTGTTGGCACTAGGTATTACTCCGGCAGGCTCGGTGATTGGTGGAGATGTGAAGGATTTTCTACCCCATGTAAAAGATCGTCTTCAAAATACTCGTAAGCTGGGGGTTGTTACAGATCCTGATATGGAAGCGGTATTGGAGCTTCAACCGGATCATATTTTCCTCGACAAAAAATATTCGGGAACCGATGTGGCCAAGTTCGAAAAAATTGCACCAACCGAGGTTTTTGATCTAGATGAGGGTACATGGAAGGATCAATTGAAAAAAATAGCTGTTATGGTCAAACATGAAGCACAGGCAGATGCCTTTCTAAAAGATTATGATACCCAGAAGGAACGGGTCAAAAAGCTCATTCATTCCAAAATTGGAGACGGCACCGTCATGGCTGTACGTGTCACAGCGAAGGAAGTTCGTGTCATGGGCATGAAGCGTCCAGTGGGACCCCTGCTGTATCAGGATTTGGGCTTGAAGCCAGCCAAAGGTGTGGAAAAGATCAACAAGGCCTATCAGGTTGTATCCCAAGAGGTTTTGCCGGATTATGATGCCGATGCCATTCTGGTAATCATCAGTAAGGGTGCGGATGCGCAAAAGGTATACAAGCAGCTAGAGGGGAATACAGTATGGCAAGGACTTAAGGCTGTGAAGCAAGGTCATGTCTACATGCTGGACGGACAGCCTTGGCTGGACTACTCCGCAATGGGGCACAAAATTGCCCTGGATAATGCAGAGCAATTATTTTCCAAATAAGTGCTAAAGTAAATGAAGCCGTATTCCTCCATGCATTTTCTTGCAGGTAAGGGATACGGCTTTTCTAACGATATCCGAGCTTTAAGTCAGATGCTGATTGCAAATAAAAAGGAGCTGCTACGATTCCGTTCCGTAATGAGGCAGCTCCAGCACGGTGAGGATTATGAGATTATGAACGTTTTTTACGCAGAAAAATCGGTTTGAGTCCAATAAAGCCGATGGCTGCGAGCACTAAATTCATCCAAGGGGAGATTTTGAATACTGGCAACACACTGCGCAGCGCAAGTCCGGCGACAAGAATGACAACAACCAGTACTACATACATCAAGATGGATTTGAAATTCATTTGAGGCTTCACGGGAGCATGGTCTGGCTGTTGTGACTCCTCGCCTTCTTCTGGTCGATCCATGAAATTCATCAGTGCTTCAACTAGCAAAATGGCACCTGCGGCA
Source organism: Paenibacillus jamilae (assembly GCF_050482105.1). Classification (GTDB taxonomy): domain Bacteria; phylum Bacillota; class Bacilli; order Paenibacillales; family Paenibacillaceae; genus Paenibacillus; species Paenibacillus jamilae_B. Next base: position 48,038 of record NZ_JBCNHI010000011.1, read on the forward strand.
ATGATGATGAGGGTGGAAAGGCTAATTTTTTCAAAAGGTTGGATATCCCCGCCTGTAAAGGTGATAAACCAACCGATAATCGCCTGTGTCAAGAAAAACATGGACAAGGCAACCCATGCAATAAGCGTATAATTTTTTGCTTTATTCATTGCTTCCTCCTGCTTTATGATCGTATTCCAAGCTGATGGAACCGCCATTTTGTAACAAAGACAGTATACGTGAGGAAACGACGGATGGCAAAAGCCTTTCTCCATTATGTATATTACCGCTGCATTCTCCTCAAACTGGATACAGGGTGAGCACATAGAGCAGCCTGAATATAAAACGTTGAGAGGATGTAGCATCATGGAACTGGAGAACCAGGCAGATTATTCAGTCCAAAAACGACTGGCAGGTGCTCCGAACGGGAACAGCGGAAAAGCCTTGCTTGCAAACGTAAGTCACCGGAGCGTTCGAGGGACATCTCCAACGTACCGTATATTGGACGATGCTGAAATGGCTGAGGATACAGAATTTGCGGGTGAACTAGGTGAACAGAGCTTCCGTAGCCTGTGGCATGAGGATCAAAATAACGGCGCCTCTTGTAAACTGGAGTGGGAGGGACGAATCGAAACCCACCAAATGTTCAGGCACAGCTACGAGTAGCAATTCGTCTATTTTAATGTAGCAGATGCACTCTAATAAGCGGGTATATGGCGTTCTCCGGCATGACATCGGAGAGCGCCATTTGTTTACTTCTATATCGGTATGAACTGACAGGTTGACAAGGAAGCAGGGCGATGATAGACTGACTTTACTATAAAACTTATTAAACTTATCGGAATTAAAGTAAATGAATATCCTGGATGGATATTCGACGTTAACTATATGAGTTTAGTTGATTAAATGCTGTAGTAAAGCTTGAAACAGGGGGAATCAGGATGGAACGGCAAATTGGAATTCGTTTTAAAGATGAGGAACTGGCCGCTACAATTCATTATCCGAACCGTACGAATGAGGGAGAGCGTCAGAGACGTGTTCCACTCGTTGTCATTTGCCATGGTTTTGTGGGCAATCGTATCGGAGTAGATCGATTATTTGTCAAGACTGCGCGTGAGCTGGCAGAAGGGGGGTATTTTGTACTGCGCTTTGATTTTGCCGGTTGTGGAGAAAGCACTGGTGAATATGGTAAACAGGGGCTCGAATCCATGATCAATCAGACACGCACTGTGTTGGATTACGCCGTGAATTGCGCGGACATTGACCCGACCAAGGTGACGCTGATCGGTCACAGTTTGGGGGGCGCCGTTGCCCTGCTCACAGCCGTTCGGGACAAAAGAGTACAAAACCTGGTCCTTTGGTCAGCTGTCGGCTATCCGTTCAACGATATCGTTAAAATTACGGAGCGAAGCGTGTATGACGAGTCTGTTAAAGCCGGTCATGCAGACTATTTGGGATATAAGTTCACACCTGCTTATTTTGAGTCATTAGCTCAATTCCAACCGTTCCAAGAGGCCGTTAAATTTAACGGAGACGTGCTCGTTATTCATGGTACCTCGGATGATATCATTCCTGTGGATTATGCATTTCTGTTTCAAAAGGTATTTTGGATGCGTCCAGAGGGACGCTGTGATAAGGAGATTATTTTCCAGGGAGATCATACTTTCTCGTCAGGTAAAGAGCGGCAGCAGCTGATTGACCGCACACTGGAATGGCTGGATGAACAGGAAAATATTCAACGGGATTGGCAGCACTGGATGATCTGATTTCAGAGTGTAACGGATTGTATTGGAAATTGCGCCTCCGCCGGAGTAAAATAAAAGAGTAACACTATACTGGCGTGTGGAGGTTGGCAGCGATGACATTACCCTCAATTTTTGTTGCGCATGGTTCACCGACACTGGCTGTAGAAAATAACGCATATACCAGCTTTCTTGCAAAGCTGGGCGCGAGCCTGCCCCGACCCAAAGGAATTGTTATTTTTTCCGCGCATTGGGATAGCCCCGATCAATGTATCGGCGCGGATGATCAGCATGCAGCGTTGCACGATTTCTACGGCTTTCCCGAAGAAATGTACACACTTGATTACCCTGCACCAGGCGATCCAAAGCTGTATGAGGAGATAGGGCATCTGTTCAGTCAGCATAACCTGTTCCACCAGCCGGTTCGGAACCGGGGACTGGATCATGGAGCATGGGTGGTTTTGCGGCATATATATCCTGATGCGGACATTCCGGTCGTCCCCTTATCCATTGATTCACGGCGCGATCCTCAGGAGCAATACGAGATTGGACGAATGCTGGCGCCACTGCGTGAACAAGGGATTTTGATCCTCGGAAGTGGGGGATTGGTCCACAACTTGCGGACACTCAAGCAGACGAGTGAGCCAGCCGATTGGGCCGTTCAATATGATGACTGGATCGCACAGCAGCTTCAAGACTGGAATTTGCGCCATCTATTCCAATATGACAAGAAGGCTCCATATGCCAAGCAGGCGGTTCCTTCGTATGGAATAGAGCATTTTTCACCTCTGTTTTACGTGATGGGGGCTGCGGATCGTGATCGCTCCGCGCGTAAGCTATTTCAGTCGTATGTCCTTGGCTCATTAAGCCTCAATTGTTGGGCTTTTGGTCAAGGAATTAATCTGTAAATGTAAGAAAAAGAACTTCCGAAACCACATGGTGTGTGGGGTTGGAAGTTCTTTTGGTGTATGCTACTTTGATTAATTAGCAGGCACGTTCTTTTTTAGCCAGGTGGATACTTGCGTCGTACGCTTATCTTCGTTTTGATCCAATAGTGTCATAAATGCCTTCAGCTTTTGAATGTATACACTTTTCGAATCCCCATTGCGCTGAACGACGAGCTGGTATCCTTTTTTGGCATTAGGGCGAATCTTTCCATTGTCATCATCAAATAGCGGCGTATTGTTCGTACCATAAAAAGTATAAAAGAAATAGAGATCATGTAATGACTTCACTGCCTGTGTACGATTGGAATGTGGGTATTGGTTTATAAAGGACTCCAGCGCCAGCACTCGTCCTGCTAGCTGTTGATAACCGATGTGTAGTGCTGCATCCTTAGTAGCCGCCTGTCCGGATTCCAGTGCCATGATGTCAATATATCTGCGGATATCTGCGGTTATACCGTTTCCGAATACTTTATATTTCTCATAGTTGATGACTGGGTAAAACATGCCCTCTGCGGTTTCGAGCTTGTAGCCGGCATCTCTTGTTTGGGTGAGTAATTTTTTCAGTTTTGGATCACTTGTCCGGCTGATTACATTGGTGAACGAATCACCGGGTTTATAGACTTGACTTATTTTAGTTTGAACAGAGGTCGGATATAGGGTCTGTGCATATGAATCCAATTGCTGTTTCTGTGCATTTTCCAAGTGTAGCACTAGGATGGTAGCTTGAGAGGCAGGGATGGATTGGATATGCTTTTGTAAATAAGTGAATGCCTGAGGTAGCTTGCCTGGTTGGCGTAGTAGCTGCTCGAAGGTTTTGGAAATATGCTCTACACCTTCTGCTTGGGATATTGTAGTAGAAGTCGCTGCTTTGGCTGATGTCGTAGATCCCAATCCGATCGTCTGGACTGTGAAAGTTACTGCTGCGAGCATGAGGTAGGCTTTGGTGACTTTTTTCATGATATAACCCTCCATTGCGTTCTTTGTTGTAATTGTAGTGTATAGGGGAAATGTATCGTGAACATTCCGTGTTGTATCCAACTTGTAAACGTTTGGAGAGAAGCTGAATCCGAAAAAGGAGTCCCCAAGTCAGGATAAACTTGAGGACTCCTTTGTTCATTTAAATAGAGGAGGGTCAGCATGGCCACACATAAGAGAAGCAGCATAGCTCACAAAAACACCAAAGAGAAGCAGCAGAGCTGCACAAAAAAACAACCATTAGCCAGAGGATAACGGTTGTTTTTTGCGTAATTAAGCTATTTTTCGATTGGGGTCCGTTTGATAAGTATCTTTATTTTTACCAAACAGTCCACGCAGGAAGGGCAGTACCCAACGGTCAAAGCCGATTCTTCCGGCATTTGCACCAGCAACGATAAGGAAGATTTCAACCAGCAGGTAGATTGCATTGGTGCTTACTGTACCCGAGAACAGGAACGAGAAGTTCATAACCATAGCCATCAAAGTAGCCAGTGTAGTTAATGTACCAAGCAGCAGGCCAACCCCGACCAAGAACTCACCCAATGGGATCAGGACGTTGAACAAACCAACATTCGGCAGGGCAAAGGCTTCAAGGAACGATCCCCACCAGCCTTGTACAGCGGGGTGATCTCCACCTGTTTTGGCAATAGCCCCCGAGATAAATCCACCTGCATCAAATCCACCTGTCAGCTTCTCAAGTCCGTGGGTCATCCATTCATATCCTAGATATACCCGTACTACAGTCAGCAACCACATTGCTACTTTGTTCTCACGTAACCAGTTGTTAAACATTCAAACCACTCCTCTTTCGTAATCTATAATGATGGATTGTATTTCATTTTGTTGGGGATGATCATCTTTGCTACACCTTTATTGTATTAGGTTCAGTTACAGTTATTTGTGATAAAAATCACAAAGTCCAAATATTTTTTAAATTTTAATGTCTTCAGATAAGTATTCTATAGAGAGGGAATGCCTCAATCAAGACAAAAACAGGAAAAAGAGCTTATAATGAGAAAAATAACTATGTGGAGGGATGAACTTGTTCGGGCCTATTTCCCAACGAAATTATTGGTTGCGTGTAATGGCCTCAGCTCTGTTATGCATGACAATGATGTCTTGTTCTGCTATGTCCAACACGGGTGAATCTGAATCCGTTCCCCAACCGACCAAGCAAGAAACAGAGAACGAGGCGCTTGAACCGCCTAAGGAGCCATCTGTTCCAGCATTTACAGCTCCGCTTACCGGGCTTCCGGTGGAGCAGCCTGTTGTGGAGCGGCCGCTGGCTGTTATGATTAACAATGCCCCGGCTGCGCGTCCACAGGCAGGGCTTAGCCAAGCAGACATGATATATGAGGTACTTGCAGAAGGCGGCATTACCCGTTTGGTAGCTTTTTTCCAAAGTCATGGCGGAGATGTGAAGATTGGTCCGGTCCGCAGCATTCGGCCGTATTTAATTGAACTGGGCGAAACCTATGGCGCGTTGCCGATACATGCAGGGGGAAGTACAGATGCTTATGCGATTTTGCAGCAACAACGTAAAGAACATCTGGACGAGATTTCAAATGGAGGGGCTTACTTCTGGCGAAGCAAAGATCGTCGTCCTCCACATAATTTATACACCGATGTAAATAGGCTGCGTAAAGGAAGCGATAGCAAAGGGTATGCGAAGCAGACGGAGGTTCCAGTATATCGTTATCTTAAAACCGGCGAAACTCCAGTTATGGTGGACGAGAGTGCTACATCCGTGCACATCCGATTTTTGCTGAAAAGCTATCGCGTATCCTATACCTACGATCCAGCCGATCAACGATATAAGCGTTTTGTGAACGAAAAGTCACATCTGGATCAAAATAATAATCAACAGCTCTCAGCGGCCAATGTTATTGTGATGAGTACGAGGCATCGAACACTGGATGATGTAGGCAGATTAAGTGTTGAGCTGGACGGTAGCGGAGAGGCCATGGTGTTTCAACAAGGAAAGTTAATACGTGCTGAGTGGCAGCATACATCTGGAGATGCGATCCGGTTTATGAAAAATGGGGTTGAAATCCCGTTAACACCGGGTACATCCTATATACATGTGGTACCTGCAGATACTTCACTAGCGGAACGTGTAACAATAGAAGCAAATTAGAAAGCGTAATACACCTTTTTAGGAAAAAAATGTCGGATAATGACCTTCCATGTCGGGCATTGTATACGTATATCTAGAAATTTGCTTTTACAAACATTACAAAAACATTGATGAGTGTGATAAGATAGCAAAGGTTGTCTATTGCAGTCGAAACAGGTTGCGGATATTTTCGTAAAGGGGTAATCGTTATGAGATTGAAGAAAAAGGATATATTCTTCGAGACGTTGGAAAATATGGCAGATACGATCGTGCAAGCAGCCGATTATTTTGCCCAACATACTTCAAATTTCCAAGATGTGACTTTGTTTACCAATGAGATGAAGAAGTATGAAAATAAGTGTGATGATTACACACACACGATTATTACTGAGTTGAACAAGACCTTCATTACGCCGCTCGAACGCGACGACATCATGGAACTGACAACGACCATGGATGATGTGCTGGACGGTCTTGAAGCGACAGCCTCTCGTTTTTATATGTACAACATTACAGAGCCAGACGAGTATATTGTGCAGTTCGCTGATATTTTGCGTCAATCAGCTTACGAAATTCAGAAGGCGGTACATTTGCTTTCACAGAAAAAATTGCTGGCTATTCGTGAATACACCATTCGCCTGAATGATCTGGAAAATCAGGGGGATGAATTGCTGCGTATTTGCATCAAAAACCTGTTTGCAACTGTAACTGATCCTATTGAACTGATTAAACGTAAAGAATTGTACGAACGCCTTGAAACGACAACGGATTCATGCGAGGATGTTGCAAATATGCTGGAATCCATCATTATGCGTAACTCGTAAGGGAGTCCTTTTACATGGATACAAGTTTACTGGTGTTAGGTATTGTTATTTTTCTTGCTCTGGCATTTGATTTTATCAATGGGTTTCATGATACGGCGAACGCAATTGCTACTTCGGTCTCGACCCGAGCATTGACGCCGCGACGTGCGATTATTATGGCTGCGATAATGAACTTTCTCGGAGCAATCTTGTTTACCGGGGTTGCCAAGACCATCGGTGGTAGTGTCGCTGATCCAACCAAACTTACGAACGGAACGGATATCGTCATTGCAACGTTGATTGCCGCCATTATCTGGAATCTATTGACTTGGTGGTTTGGTATTCCTTCATCCTCTTCTCATGCATTGATTGGTGCATTGGCTGGAGCGGTGTATGTCGGTGCAGGGCAGGATAAATTAAATTGGAGCGGCTTCATTGGGATTGTTGAGGGGCTTATTTTCTCCCCGTTGATTGCTTTTGTTGTCGGTTACATCGTAATGATGATTTTGAAATACATCTTTGCTTATCGCAGTCCGCATACGGTGAACAAAGGGTTCCGCACCATGCAGGTAATTACGGCCGCTATTCAGTCGTTTACACATGGTACGAATGATGCTCAGAAGGCGATGGGAATTATCACTTTCGCACTCGTCTCCGCAGGGTATCAAGACCATTTGGAAGTACCCATGTGGGTGAAAATTTCAGCTGCAACAGCTATGGCACTGGGTACGTCCATTGGTGGCTGGAAGATCATCAAAACGATGGGAACCAAGATTTTTAAAATTGATCCCATCAATGGATTCGCAGCCGACGTTTCGGGAGCTTCTGTTATTTTTACAGCTACCATGCTGCATTTACCAGTAAGCACCACTCACGCTATTACTTCGGCAATTTTGGGTGTAGGATCTGCGAAACGTTTTAGCGCGGTTCGCTGGTCATTAGCTGGTCGTATTGTAATAACCTGGGTAATTACAATTCCTATTTCTGCGGTGTTGTCAGGTTTGATATTCAAAATTCTTTTCTAGTTTTCATCATGAATCCCTGAAAAAGAACATACAATATAGGATATACAATAAGCTTCCGTCCGCTTTTTGCGGCAGGGGCTTATTGGCATTCTGGGGCAAAAATACATCTCCAAAGTTCACATATCCAGATAGTTCCATGAGATGTTTTTTAAAAAATACCTGACATCAAAGTAGTCAATTTTTAATAACTCCTGTAGAATAAACAGAAAACTTTGAACCGTTCAACTGACTGGAGGATCTTATGCAAAGACCAAGAAAACTAATAGCACTCATGATTTGTTTGTTTTCTGTGGTTGCCCTGGCCGGTAATTTCGGTGTAGTGGCCCACGCAGAAAATAAAACAAAATATGATATCGGCACGGATACAACGTTCGCGCCTTTTGAGTTTGAAGATGTAAATGGTAAATTTGTCGGAATCGACATGGACTTGCTGGCGGCTATTGCCAAGGATCAGAATTTTGAGTATACCATCAAGCCACTTGGCTTTAACGCGGCAGTGCAGGCCCTTGAAACGAATCAAGTGGATGGGGTTATTGCCGGAATGAGTATTACCGATGAGCGCAAGCAGAAATTTGATTTTTCCGAGCCCTATTTTGACTCAGGTGTAGTCATGGCGGTCCGCAAGGATAATGATACGATTAAGCGCTATGAGGACTTGAAAGGACAGCGTGTCGCTGTCAAAACAGGAACACAAGGCTACACGTTCGCGGAATCCATTAAGGGTAAATATGGTTTTACTCTGGTTCCATTCGACGATTCTTCTCAAATGTATGATGAAGTTAAGACGGGGAATTCGGTTGCCTGCTTTGATGACTACCCGGTATTGGCCTACGGTGTGACTCAGAACAATGGTCTTAAGCTCGTGACCGATAAGGAAAAAGGCGGTTCTTACGGTTTCGCTGTCAACCAAGGCAAAAATGCGGAGCTGCTGGAGAAATTCAATGCAGGGCTTGTGAATCTTCGCAACAGCGGGGAATATGACAAAATTATGTCCAAATACCTTGGTGAGTCTGGTAAAGGCGTGGCCCCTGTGGAACGCAGCCGCTGGGAGCTTATTTCTGCTTCACTGCCTGCGTTGATTAAAGGGATGGGAAATACGCTGTTGTACACCCTGGTATCCTTGCTCATAGCCTTTTTACTGGGACTGGTATTTGGTTTTATGAAAGTAAGTCATAACAAGGTGTTTCGTGGTATTGCAACGGTTTTCGTTGATGTCTTCCGTGGTATTCCACTGATCGTGCTTGCATTCTTTATTTACTTCGGTATTCCGCAGGCACTTGACTTTAAAATGCCGCTTTTTGTCGCGGCGGTGTTGACGCTATCCCTAAACGCTGGTGCTTATGTGACTGAAATTATTCGTGGGGGTATTCAATCCATCGATCCGGGACAAATGGAAGCTGCTCGTTCGCTTGGTTTGCCATACCGGACAGCCATGCTGAAGATCATTTTGCCACAAGCTGTGAAAATCATGATCCCGTCGTTTATCAATCAGTTGGTTATTACGTTGAAGGATACGTCCATTCTGTCGGTTATCGGTCTGGTTGAATTGACTCAATCGGGTAAGATCATTATCGCACGGACGTTCCAATCCTTTGATATTTGGCTGGTCGTTGCGGTGATGTATCTTATCGTCATTACAGTCCTGACCAAAATTTCCAACCGTCTTGAAGGGAGAGTTCGCCGTGGGTAAAATTATCGTTAAAAACCTGAAAAAAAGCTATGGCAGTAACCAGGTGCTAAAAGGCATTGACATGCAAGTACGGGAAGGCGAAGTTGTATGCGTCATTGGCCCTTCTGGTTCGGGAAAAAGCACCTTTTTGCGTTGTATGAACATGCTGGAGGAAATTACTGCTGGTGAGGTCATCGTTGATGACTACAAATTGGGTGACAAAAACGTGGACATTAACAAGGTCCGTGAAAATATAGGTATGGTGTTTCAGCATTTCAATCTGTTCCCACATATGACGGTGCTCAAGAACATTATGTTCGCACCGACTGAACTGGGCAAACAGACGAAGACACAGGCCCGGGAGACGGCTATGAAGCTGCTGGACCGTGTAGGTTTGGCTGATAAGGCAGACGTGTTGCCAGGGAAGCTTTCCGGCGGTCAGAAGCAGCGTGTGGCGATTGCACGTGCGCTGGCAATGAATCCGGACATTATGCTGTTCGACGAGCCAACCTCGGCGCTTGACCCTGAAATGGTAGGCGAAGTGCTCGGCGTGATGAAGGATCTGGCTCGCGAAGGTATGACGATGATGATCGTAACGCACGAGATGGGCTTTGCACGGGAAGTAAGCGACCGTGTCGTGTTTATGGATGGTGGCTATATCGTGGAAGAAGGAACGCCACAAGAGGTATTTGGTAATCCGAAAAACGAGCGGACTATAAGCTTCTTGGAGAAAGTATTGTAAGTGGGCAGGGTTTACTTTGAGCGTAGATAGAGATGTGTGTGACGCTCCGCGTTCCATTTGATCTTCCGATCGCTGTTGCCCCTGAATTTTTTTGGATTGTATGACACATGAAAAGGCTAGAATTCAGGAGCAAAGGCGAGCGCTTCGCTTCTCCAGATTCAAATGGACCACTACGCTACTGCCCGCTGAATCTGCTCCTTTGTCGCAAAAGCCTGCGCCACTTTTAAATAGGTGGGGATAGGCAGAGGGAATTGGCGCAGCGCTTTGCTTGCTGCGCCAAGGGGATATAGCGAGTAAGCATCATTCGATTTGAATGGTGGAACCCGGGCATCCCACAGCTGTATAAGAAATGAAAAAAGATTTAAGTGATAACGAATGAATTATTTTAAGGATATGTTAGGGGGGATTGAACCTGACATATCCTTTTCTTGTGTTGTATATAGGAATATAGAACTTGAGATTTGTATAATGTGGAATGGCTTATATAAAATATAAATAACGTATAAGACCGCAGTATAAGCGAGGGGGACGTACGGTGATACGTACATTGACTATAGGTCGCGATCATCAAGTGACGGTGGGACAACCGTTAGAGCAGATTGTCATGGAAGATTACATATGGATTTGGGCCGACTTTAACGAGCCTACAGATCGCGAGTCGGAGATGCTGACGAGTTATTTTCATTTTCACCCGCTGGCTGTGGAGGATTGTATGCATGTTCTGCAACGTCCCAAACTGGATTATTACGAGGATGTACAGTTTCTGGTGGTACATGCGCTTGATGCAGATACATTAGAGGCAGAAGAAGTAGATATGTTTATTAACAGCCGTTTTTTGGTTACATATCACCATCATGAACTAGAGGAGCTGGATCAAGCCTGGGAGCGGATTGTCGAGCATGCGAATGAACGAAAAATATGGTCTCGCGGCCCGCTGGCTGCAGCTTATACGGTGATGGACAAGCTGGTAGACAACTATTTTCCAAGCCTCTTCATCATTGAGGATGAATTAGCCGAGCTGGAAGGAGTAGGCGGACACGAATCGGTAGAGGAATTAATGAAGCAGGTGTTTGACCTGCGTGGCAGGTTGCTCAAGCTGCGCCGTACGATTGTACCGATGCGTGATCTAATGTACCGAGTTTTAAACTCGCAGCATGTACAGGGCCAAGGGGATCATATGGCTTATTTTACGGATATCTATGATCATTTATTGAAGCTGACGGACATGCTGGAGGCCGACCGCGAGATGACAGCCGACCTGAGAGATAGTTACATATCGCTTAATTCCAATCGCATGAATTCAATTATGAAGACGCTGACCGTAATTACGACCATATTTATGCCTTTGACACTGATTGCAGGAATCTATGGTATGAATTTTTCGAATATGCCCGAGTTGGGCTGGAGATATGGATATTTTGGCGTACTGTTCTTTATGTTCTTATTGAGTGTAGCGATGGTGGTGTGGTTTATTCGCCGAGGCTGGTTTAAATAATATAGTCTACTTTCTTGTGCGCTTGCGCGGACGTCTGCGCGGTGTAGTGGTGCTTTTGCGCTGCGTTTTTTTTCGGCGTCGGCGTGGTGGCGTATATTCATCCAGTTCCTGAGCAACTTCTGTTGGAGAATTTTTGCTTGCGTTTTTGTTGAATGCTGGGAGCGAGCCCATAATCAGTTTAGCCATTGGAGCAAATTGCTGCACGCTAGACATGATCTTTTGTACCTTGCCAACGGTAGCAACAATCCCGTCAATACCGCCCATACGATCGATAAAGCCTTTAATATCGTTGAGATTACCAAGATTACCAAGGCCTCCAAGCAGTCCTCCTTTGGCTGGGGCGGGATCTGGCGTGACCACGGCAGAATCGGTTACATTCGCTGGTGCCTCATAAGGTACCACGGCTGAGGAATCGACTTGTGGAACCTCGCTGTAGGGATCGAGTCCAGGATAAGGAGTTGAACTATACGGATCGGAAATGGAGCGCGTTTGCGCCCTCCGATGATAGTAATGTCCAGGCATGAGATCACATTCCTTTGCAGATTGATACTCTACTGTATGTTACAAACGCACAGTGGGTTTAGGCACGTGTCCTTAAATTAGGTATAAAAGCGGATTTGGGCATTCGTACGGTATGCTTCTGTAGTCGTATAATGTTGTTCTGTAATGCGTGAAACCGTTAATGCTTGAAAAACTGACTATTTCTCAGGTACAATGGTGAGAGATTGTAACCTTTGGGAGATGATAATCTATGCAGCTTAAAAAGCTTAATGATAAAAGTATCGATCAATTGTTCGAAGCTATTTTAACTCTTAAAAATTTGGAAGAGTGCTATGTATTCTTTGATGATCTGTGCACGATTAATGAAATCCAATCCCTCTCCCAGCGTCTGGAGGTTGCCCGTATGCTTGGCAAAGGCAGCACATATAATCAGATTGAAGCTGAGACAGGGGCCAGTACAGCCACCATTTCACGTGTTAAACGTTGTCTGAACTATGGGAATGACGGATATAAAATGACTCTGGAACGTTTGGGTCGCTAATGCGGAGCCCTGGTATACTGGTTATCAGCCATGGCTCTAAAGAGCCATACTGGGTGGAACAGGTGGATCAGGCAGTTGCAAAGCTTCAATTGCCGGAACCAATGCCAGTAGAGGTTTCATTTTTGGAAACGGTTAAAGGAAGATTGATCCAAAATGGCATTGATCGTCTGGAAGCCTTGGGAGTAACAGATTTACTGGTTATTCCTTTATTTGTGTCCTCAGGCAGTACGCATGTAGATGAGATTAGCTATGCGCTGGGAGTCAAAGCTGCGCCTGACAAAGAAACAGATTTGGAGCCGTTTCGATTGAAGGCACGTGTGTATTTTGGCAACCCATTGGATGAGGGCGAGGATGTTGCCCGCATGGTGTGGGACAAGGTTCGCACGTTGTCGGTCGATCCTGCGAGAGAGGTTATTTTACTCGTAGGACACGGGAGCGCGCACCATGGCTTTCTTCAGCGCTGGGAGCGGGGGATTTTCTCGTTGGCCCGTACGGTGCAGAACGTGAGTGGCATCATCACGGATTACGCTTTGCTAAATCCCGAGCATGTGTATGACAAGGCAGCGTATTGGAATCAGGAGCGGGGTCATGATGTTATTGTGGCACCGCTGTTTTTGAGTTCGGGGTATTTCACAAGTCATATGATTCCCAAACGCTTACAGGGACTGGATTACCGTTATTCAGGAGATCCTTTGTTGCCGCACCCTTTGCTTACAAGCTGGATGGATAGACAAATTCGTGAACTGTTCCAGAATATGCAGGAGCAAGCAAGGACCGATAATAAATAAGATGATCTGAATTCGGCGACAGTATTTGTAACCTGAAATTTCCTTATTTGGATAGTGAATGGCTTCTTTTATTGTAAAAGAGGTCTTTTTCCAGTATGATGATATTTTGTACAGACTGAATGTGATGAACTGTGATGTGAACATAAATATCATTAAATATACGGGTGGCGTAACGGAATGAAAAGAGCTAGATTAATCTATAATCCGACCTCTGGGCGTGAGGAAATGAAGCGTCGCCTTGCGGATGTCTTGCAGCGCCTCGATGAAGGTGGTATTGAGGCCTCTTGCCATGCAACTACAGGGGAAGGGGACGCAACGCGTGCCGCAACAGAGGCCGTTGAGCGTGGCTATGATATGATTATTGCCGCTGGTGGCGATGGTACATTGTATGAGGTCATTAACGGGATGGCTGAAAGGGAAAATCGCCCACCGCTGGGTGTGTTTCCTCTGGGAACGACAAATGATTTTGCCAGAGCACTGGGCATTCCCAGGCATTGGGAGGATTATTGTGACCTCGTTATTCGTCAAAATCCGAAGCCGCTGGATATCGGAAAAGCCAATGACCGCTACTTTATCAACATCGCAGGCGGCGGAACTTTAACCGAGCTTACGTACGAAGTTCCAAGCAAGCTCAAAACGATGATTGGCCAATTGGCCTACTATTTCAAAGGTATGGAGAAGATGGTCAGCCTTGCACCACAGGAGCTAATCATCAAGGCATCGGGTCAGGAAGTAATCCACGACGAATTTATGCTTTTCCTGATCGCAAATACGAATTCAGTCGGCGGGTTTGAAAAGCTTGCTCCCGGGGCGACAATAGATGATGGACTGCTCGATGTCATCGCTGTGCGCAAATGCAATCTGGCAGAAATGATTCGCTTGGTTACACTGGCGCTACGCGGGGAGCACTTGCAGGACAAAAAAATCGTTTATTTCAGAACCGATTACATGGAAGTGACCTCACCTGGCTATGTCCAGCTTAATCTGGATGGCGAATTAGGAGGCACTCTGCCAGCGACCTTCCGAAATCTTCCGCATCATTTGAATGTGTTTCGATAAGGAAGAGGATCGGAAATGATTTTATTTCCGGTTGGTTGAGTAGCTCGATATACAGAACGCAGAGTAGGTAGTTGTTTTTTGTAGGGAACATATCGGTCCTTGCCGTTCTCCGTGGGGAGTAACGGCATTTTCGAGTTGATGTTTAAACATCGTCTAGATGACGATTTGAATGATACGGCTAAATGAAGATAAGCATGTAAAGAAGAACAGAAAGAAGTGACAACCATGACGAATAACCGTAGCGGACGTGGAAAAAGCCGCCGGAATACAGCAACAGCAACTCCAGTTCAAGGAAAGCAGCACCACAAGACCATACAGGCGAAAAAAGAGAGAGAACTGGAACAGTCACGAGTTGGAGCAGGGAATAGAATGCTTCGGACTGGAAACGAAAATAAAAATGGAAATATTGATAATTCGGATCGAAAAAAGCGGGGGGATGAACGGAAATCTCGTCATTTTTCCAAAGGTGAACGGAGTAACGATAGACGGAATCAGGAAGCTTCCAATCGTAAACGGTCTAGTGCAGAGCGTAGCGATCTGCCTGTGCAAAAGAACGATGAGGTCGTAATAGACATCATCGGCATGAACCACGATGGCGAGGGTGTGGGGCGTGTCGAGGGGTTTACGCTGTTCGTTCCAGGTGCGTTACCGGGTGAAAAGGTACAGGTCAAGGTGCTAAAAACGAAAAAACAGTATGGCTATGCCAAATTGCTGGATATTACGCACGCTAGCCCGGACCGGATTGCAGCTCCGTGCGCCATCTACGATCAATGTGGCGGTTGTCAGATCCAGCATATGAGCTATGAAGCGCAGCTCAGCTGGAAGCGACAGCATGTAGTGGATGTGCTGGAACGTATCGGAAAGCTGAGTGTGGCTACGGAGTCCAGTGAGCATACTGCAGAGGTTTTGGCTGACTCTGCGGATGGAAGTGCAGATCACGTGTCGCGTGTACAAGGTGTAGTCGTGCATCCTACGCTGGGTATGAGTGAGCCTTGGCGGTACCGAAACAAAGCCCAGGTGCCGA
Source organism: Paenibacillus jamilae (assembly GCF_050482105.1). GTDB lineage: Bacteria > Bacillota > Bacilli > Paenibacillales > Paenibacillaceae > Paenibacillus > Paenibacillus jamilae_B. The sequence continues at coordinate 63,444 of NZ_JBCNHI010000011.1, forward strand.
TTGGTGTCACCGAAGGCGGGCTTGTCGGCGGCTTTTACGCACGTGGCAGCCATCGCATCGTGGATATGAATACCTGTCTCATTCAGGACGAGCGTAATGACGAAGTTGTCGCACGTGTCAAAGAGATTGGCCGAATGCTGGGCATCAGTGCATATAATGAAGAAACCGGACGTGGGCTATTGCGCCATGTCGTTGTAAAGACCGCTTTCCGCACAGGTGAAATGATGTTGGTGCTCGTCACGAATGGGCGAGATATTCCACACGCGGATGCGTGGATTGGTAGTATTCGTGAGCACATCCCACACGTGGCAAGTATATGTCAGAACGTGAACACGAAGCGAACGAACGTTATTTTTGGCGACGAGACTCGTGTACTGTGGGGACGTGACGTGATCTACGACTACATTGGAAACGTACAGTTTGCGATTTCCGCGCGATCCTTTTATCAGGTGAATCCCGTACAAACGGAAGTGCTGTATGGCAAAACCGTCGAATATGCTGGACTCACAGGCAAAGAAACGGTAATTGATGCCTATTGTGGCATTGGCACGATTTCTTTGTTCCTCGCTCAGCATGCGGACCAGGTGTATGGGGTGGAGATCGTCAAAGAAGCCATCGACGATGCACGAAGTAATGCGCTATTGAACGAAATGCGCAATGTGAAGTTCGAGGTAGGCGCCTCCGAGGATGTCATTCCTGCGTGGAAAGAGCAAGGCATCACCGCCGACGTTATCGTCGTCGATCCTCCTCGCAAGGGCTGCGATCCACGCCTGCTCGACACCATTCTGGAGATGAAGCCAGCGCGCGTGGTGTATGTATCCTGTAATCCAAGCACACTGGCGCGGGATTTAAGGATACTGGAGGATGGCGGGTATAGTACAGTGGAAGTACAGCCTGTAGATATGTTTCCGCATACGGTGCATGTGGAGAGTGTTGCGCTGTTGGTCAGAAAAGACTAATTGTTGAGGTGCATTGGCGTTTGAAAAAGGTGAAAATCAAAACAAACTTACTGATAAAAACATCAATAAGATTATCGAAACGTACCAAAATCGTGTAGATGTTGATACATATGCTCATGTGGCATCAGCTGAAAATTTTGGGTATTCATGTGTAGAAATTGACGAAAAGGGTCAAGGATGTTATTCCTCGGCTCTTTTTTTAAGCCATTCGCTTGGGAACAGCATAGGCTGGGGGAGGTTATGCCGTGCAGTATTTCTATGAACTGCGGCGCAGTACGTTATAGAAGATGGCAAGGAGGGGCGGCGCTCTTCCTTTTTTTGTGAGTCTTTTGGGGAGTATGCTCCTCTATTGAGTATGATATACTCATTTAGATGTCTATGCTTAACATATACTGCCGTTTGAACTACGTTGCTTAAACATGTGATATGTGAAGAAGAAGCAAGGATATGAGCAGGTGAGCTTTACCATTTTAGGACCAAAGATTTGTCCTGGTATTTATAGAGGAGTTTTTGATATGACGAATAATTTTTGGCGTGATTTGCCACGACCTTTTTTTATACTGGCACCGATGGAAGATGTGACGGATGTTGTGTTTCGCCATGTCGTAAGTGAAGCAGCCAGACCGGATGTGTTTTTTACGGAGTTTGCGAATACAGAGAGTTATTGTCACCCGGAGGGGAATAAAAGTGTACGCGGGCGTTTGACTTTTACAGAGGATGAACAGCCCATAGTGGCCCATATCTGGGGAGATAAGCCGGAATATTTCCGTGAAATGAGCATCGGTATGGCGAAAGAAGGCTTCAAAGGCATCGATATTAATATGGGTTGTCCTGTAGCGAATGTAGCCGAGAATGGGAAGGGAAGCGGTCTGATCTGCCGTCCCGAAATCGCAGCGGATATTATCCAAGCCGCCAAAGCCGGAGGATTGCCCGTGAGTGTAAAAACAAGGCTCGGTTTCACTGCCGTAGACGAATGGCGCGACTGGTTAACCCATATTTTGAAACAAGACATTGTGAATTTGTCCATTCATCTGCGGACAAGAGAGGAAATGAGCAAAGTAGAGGCCCACTGGGAACTGATTCCGGAGATTAAGAAACTTCGTGATGAGGTGGCACCAGATACACTGCTGACCATTAACGGGGATATCCCTGACCGTCAGACCGGCCTGAAGCTCGCTGAGCAATATGGAGTGGATGGCATTATGATTGGGCGTGGTATTTTCCAGAATCCATTTGCGTTTGAGAAGGAGCCGAAGGATCACAGCAGTGAGGAATTGCTTGAACTGCTGCGGCTTCATCTAGATCTCCATGATCATTATTCAGCGCAGGAGCCACGTTCGTTCAGTCCTCTCGCCCGCTTCTTCAAAATATATGTCCGTGGATTCCGGGGGGCAAGTGAACTCAGAAACAGCTTGATGAACGCCAAATCAACAAGTGAAGTGCGTACATTGCTTGATGAGTTTGGAAGCAAGGATCATGATGAGGTAGAGGAACGTAGAAATTAAATTGCCAAGTTGGGGATGGACTGTTAATAGGCATTGAAAACATAGGAGGATATATGTCCTGGAGTAAATTGAAGCAACAACTGGAGAGCTTCCGCTGTCCTGCGTTAGACGGAAGGGTCGAATACCGAGCTACCAGTTACCGTTATTTACCTGATAAATCTGGAATTTGTTATATTGCCGTAGACAAAAAGAACATACTCAATATGAGTGATGTAACTAACCCAATCAGATGGTATCAGACGGAGCAGGAAATCAAGAATGATCCCAATATCCAAGTTCCTATCAGCAATGAAGAAATTGAAACGGTCAGAAAAGACACTCATGGGAACGTTCCGGAGGATCGTCTACAAGTAATTGCAAGAGGTAGAAAAATATCAGAGCATGCAAAGGAGCTTTTGGCAGCACAGGCTTCATTAAGCAAGTCTAATTTTAATGTTGTAGCTAATAACTTTTTAACTACTTCTATAGAGGATAGCTTAGAGAGTAATGATATCTTATTGAATATTCTAGCTTTAGTGGACAGACGAGTTGGGAAAAAGCGAATTTTAAACATGTCTGAGAAGATGAAGTTAAAGCATCCGATTGTGCAGTATTTTTATGAGTTACGGCGTAGTACGTTATGAAAATAAATAACTTTTATTGATGGAGGCCCATCGTGTCAGGGTTGTTCTCACTGAAGATATGAATATAGGATTTGAAAGAAATCGGGGAAAAGTGGAGTGGAGAACGGGGCAAACCGGCTTCTATCATGTCTTTTCCCTGTTTTTATATTGCTATATTCTAGAAATCCCTGCTTGGTAGCATAAGTCTATCTATATAGGTGTAGCCATGCAATTGGAATTATTGTCTATCGTAACTATCAAAGTTTTTATTGTCTTGCTCGGGTTTGACAAACCCAAACCACTGAACTACACTAAAAATGAATGATTTATTCATTATTGAATGAAGGTGCTCATCATACAGGCCAAAAAAGATGAAGTAAAAAAAGAAATTGAGTCAGCCGCTTTAAAGGTGTTTTTTCGTAAAGGCTTTATAGATGCCAAAATGAGCGATATTGCGGATGAGATCCAAATTTCTGTCGGAAATATTTATACTTATTTTAAGAATAAAAAAGAGTTATTTTATACGGTTGTTCCGCCGTCTTTAGTGGATTATTTGAAGAATGTGTTAGTGGAAAGCATTCATATCGATAACCAGACCTTTTTTGGAGAAATCCATAACGAAAAAAAATCGGCCATTGTTCACGAACAAATCAACCTATTAACTCAATATAGCATGCAGATTGTCATTATTTTTGAAGAAAGCAAAGGGACGATCTACAGTAATGCCAAAAAAGAACTAATCGATCTGATGATTGAAACCAAGAAGCCCTATTTGAAAAATACTTATAAAAGATATGAAATCGAAACTGACGAAAATATGATTTTGCTCAGTATCATTGCCAATAGTGTTATTAATATGATTTTGGATTTATTGAAGAGGGATATGAGCGCTGATCGCCGGAAACGGATTTTTGAGACGCTTAACCTGTACAGGCTGCATGGACTAAAAGGCTTGAATGAATAATGTCGACACATAGGGAAATATTTGCGGGACGGTCTATCATTTTTTTAGCATTAAGACAGTCCCTATTTCTTTATTTCAAAAATGAATAGGTAATTCATTATTGAACACCATGAGCGCAACAGGAGGGAGACACGATGGGAACAGGTTATGCACTTAAGAACTGCAATGTGATTTATGGGGACGCGAAAAAAGACGTTGAAAAAATGATGACGATTTTAATTCACGAAGATGGGCTGATTCAGGAGATCGGGAAATCAAGTGATTTGGCTATCCCTAGCCATTATCAAACGATCGATTTATCAGGGAAATATGTGATGCCTGGTCTCATCAACGCGCACGTCCATCTCTTTGCAGATGGAAAGCCATTTACGCTGTCTGTAAGCGAAGGGCTGCTAAATTTTGCATTCCATCATATTTTGGATACGAGACTGGGCCGAAGTGTGTTAAAAAAACGGGTGAGGAAAAATGCTCTAACGGCACTACATTCCGGTGTAACCACGATGCGCAGCGTCGGTGAATTTTTTTACACTGATGCACAGCTTCGAAATGAAATCAATGCAAACCAGTTTGTGGGTCCCAACCTTTTGGTGTCCGGGTATTTCCTAAGCGTAACGGGCGGTCATGGGGCACCTTATTTGGCCTTGACTGGCGATTCGCCATGGGAAGCGAGAAAAAATGTAAGAATTAATGTGAAAAACGGAGTAGACCTAATCAAAATATGCGTGACCGGTGGGGTTACCGATGCGACCATGATCGGCGAAGCGGGCCGCTTGCAAATGACGGAGGAAGAGATTGCTGCCGTCTGCGAGGAAGCCCATAAGATAGGTATGCGCGTAGCAGCCCATGTGGAAAGTACCGAAGGCGTAAGAATCGCGCTAAAGGGCGGGGTGGATACCATCGAACATGGTGCGGAGATGGATGAGGAGATTATAAGTCTGTACAAAAACAATCCTCGGGCATTAAAGGGCTATACCGCCTTGATTCCTACTTTGCAGGCTGGGTATCCCGTTGCGAAACTGGACACAAGCCTGACGAAGGTGAATGAAATGGTTAAGGAAAATTCGCGGCTTGTGTACGACTCCATGCTGAAGGGGCTGCGTCAGGCTGTAGAACACGAGATCAAAATTGGGATTGGAACGGATGCCGCAATGTCTTACGTCACTCACTATGATATTTGGCGGGAACTGGACCACTATATGAGACAAACGAAACTGAATGCAGGTCAGGTCATCGAACGGGTCACCCAATCTAATGCGGAAATTTTAGGCATCGATCATCTTACGGGGAGCATTGATATCGGAAAGCAGGCAGATTTAATTGTGCTGGAGCACAACCCTTTGGATGATATAAAAGCTTTGTCGAATGTAGCTATGGTTATGGTGAGAGGTAATCTTATACCAACACCATCAGTGACCCGAATTCAGGAAGTGGACGAGCTGCTGGATTCAGTTTGGCAAAATTAAACCCATCCCGTAAACTCCAGTATTGACGCTTTGGCCGATTGTGCTTCGGATTGAGCCCCTTTACGCCATTCTTTGGGGGGCTCTCCCATAAGCCTGGAGAAGCATCGGTTGAAGCTGGAAATGGAACGATAGCCGACTTGCTCGGAGATCGAAAGAATGGAGTCTTCTGTGCTTTTTAACTGCTTGCAGGCCTCTTCGATTCGGGTGCTGTTTAGAAAATCAAGGGGCGACGTCCCCATAATTTCATGAAATTTTCTGCGGAAATGAGTTGTACTTAAATGACACAGGTCAGCCAAAAAATCAATGGTAACGGGTGTCATATAATTTTTCGTGATGTACTCCAAAGCCGGAGAAATGGCAAAATTGTTTTTCCGGCTATGCACTGTGTCTGCATCTGCCAATGATTCATTTCTGGAATGAATTCTGAGAAATTCTATATAAAGGGAGAGCAATAAGCCGTAGGCGCTTTCCTGACAGTAAGGATTCTGTTGTTGTAATTCCTCTACGATCGAAGTCGCAAGTGTATACACCTTGGGATGCTGCTCCTTGTTTAAGATACAGTTCGTTCCCTTCATCACCCACAAGTTTGGCTCGAAATTTATGTAAGCGCTTTTAAGAGAATGCTGAAAAAGATCCTCTGGCGAAAAAAAGATATAAGACCAAAGGCTGGCTGTATTTGGCGAACTGTACGTGGTGTGAGGAAGATACCTGGGAATGAAAGTTACATCCCCGGCTTTGAAGGGGACAGTTTCTCCTTTGATCTCCATGAAGCCGCCATCCGAATAGCAAATACCAATCTCCAAATGGTTATGAAAATGGAGGTGCTCACTTTTAATATCAGAAATCTTCCAGCGTTCACCGCTTAATAGCAAGACAGGAAAGTTGATGGGCAAACTGTAGTGTCGGTATTCTATAACAGGCTTCTTTTTTCTGGGCATATTCGATACTCCCACAACTTGGATTTAAGTGGATTATAGATCAACCTTACATCAGGTTTAGCCAGCAGATATACATATAAACGGTTGGAATTGCGCAGTTTTGTTGCGATTGTGCTTAGATTGAGACTATTTTACTGCGTACAATGGAATAAGTAAAGCGTTTCCAAAACAGTGACGAACCGCTCTCAAGCGCTTTTGGGGGCGTGTGCACTAGGAGAGGGGAATAATAATGCTTCAATTAACTTATGACAAGGAAGAGATATTAAGAGTTATCGATAAAGTCGTCAGAAAAACCATGGCGATGGATTTAACATGGGATTGGCCCTGCGGTGTGGCTTATTATGGTGTTTCCAGAGCCTATACGAAAACAGGGAATAAAGATTATTTGAATATGCTTGTCCAGTGGGCAGATGAATACATCGAGCTGGGTTTGCCGCACTGGACGGTTAACACATGTGCCATGGGCCATATGCTGATCACATTGTATGAAGAGACAGGGGACCCAAAATATTGGGATATTGTGATGAGTAAGGTGGATTACATCCAAAATAATGCTCTCCGGTTCGGAGACCGTGTTCTGCAGCATACGGTATCCACTGCTAATGATTTTCCAGAACAAGCATGGGCAGATACGTTGTTTATGGCGGCATTTTTCCTGCTGCGTGTAGGAACCAAATTAAAGGATGAGCAAATGATTCAGGATGCCTTAAATCAATATTATTGGCATATCAAATACCTGCAAGACCCTAGTAGCGGTCTCTGGTACCATGGCTACAACAATGTCAAACAGGATCATATGTCCGGATTTTTCTGGGGAAGAGCGAATGCTTGGGGAGCATATACCATGTCGCAAGTCAAAATTCATTTGAAAGACTGGTATTTGTATCCGCCGTGTATGGACGTGGAGTGTTCCCTTCGGGATCAACTGGCGGCACTTAAGGGTGTTCAAACAGAGAACGGCTTGTGGCGAACGGTGCTGGATGACGAGGAATCGTACGAAGAAGTATCTGCATCTTGCGGTATCGCAGCAGCCATGATTAATAACGGCAATCCGCTGCATACCAAATACGTGCAAAAGGCATTGGAGGGCATCTTAAACCATATTAGCGAAGACGGACGGGTACTGGGTGTATCGGGCGGCACAGCGGTTATGAAAGATCGGGAAGGGTATCGCAATATTCCAAAAGACTGGATTCAGGGCTGGGGACAAGGCTTGGCGTTGGCTTTTCTATCCGATATGTTGAATTAGGAGGGATTGAAGTTGTCTAAACAAGCAACGGGAGCCTTTACACTACCGGGGGAATCTGGTTATGAGGCGTTAACCCTGAAATTAGCTGAACGGTGGGGTGCTGATGTCATCCGTGACAGTGACGGCACGCAGTTGTCCGATGAGATCATAAACGCTGGGTACGGCATTTATTCAACAATCTGTATCATCAGAGAGCATAACGAGTGGGCTTCTCGCAATCTGGATAAGCTGCAGCAATGTTTTTTAATGACGAATCCGAAGGTAGCTGTACAAGACTATGTATCCATCTATCTGATGGAGGATTTTTTTGCAGAACAATTCAAAGTGAATGATTCCAAAGAGGCACTTAACTACTGGCAGGTTTTTGACAGAACGACCGGGGAAGAGGTTCCACGAGAACAGTGGAATTATGAAAGAGAATCCGGAAATGTGGTCATTACAGGAATTGCCCCTTGGCATAAATACACGGTAAGCTTCATGGTCTATCGAATCTGGGAAGAGATTTCCATGTACAATCACACCACGAATCATTGGGACAAAGAGCATTTAATGCAGATTGATCCCATGTACACAGAAACGCAAAAGTATCTGCTGGATTGGATGGAGGATTGGTGTCTCCAGCATAAGGAAACCACGGTTGTTCGGTTCACCTCCTTATTTTATAATTTCGCCTGGATCTGGGGCAGTAATGAGCGCAATCGCCATCTGTTCTCTGATTGGGGGTCATACGATTTTACGGTAAGCTCAAGAGCACTGGATTTGTTTGCGAAGAGATATGGGTATTCGATGACTGCCGAGGATTTTGTGAATGGCGGGAAATATCGTGTCACACATATCCCGGCTGAGCAGCGCAAGCTGGACTGGATGGCATTTATCAATGATTTTGTAATTGAATTTGGCAAGCAATTAATTGATATTGTGCATAAGCACGGCAAGCGGGCCTATGTGTTTTATGATGATAGTTGGGTTGGCATGGAGCCTTATAATGACCGTTTTCAAGAGTATGGGTTTGACGGGTTGATCAAATGTGTGTTCTCAGGTTATGAGGCGAGGCTGTGCTCAGGTGTAAAAGTGAATACGCATGAGATTCGGCTGCATCCATACTTATTTCCGGTTGGCTTAGGCGGGCTTCCTACCTTTATGGAGGGGGGCGACCCCACGCTGGATGCCAAAAAGTATTGGATTAATATCCGGCGCGCCCTGTTAAGAGAGCCTATTGACCGAATTGGACTGGGCGGGTATTTGCATCTTGTAGAGCCTTACCCGGATTTTTGCGATTACATCGAAAAGATTGCCAATGAGTTCAGAGAAATCAAAGAACTGCACCATGAAGGCAAACCCTATCATATGAAGACGAAGGTAGCTATTCTGCATAGCTGGGGAAAATTGAGATCGTGGACCTTGTCTGGTCATTTCCACGAAACGTATATGCATGATCTGATTCATATCAATGAGGCTTTATCCGGATTGCCGATTGAAGTGCAGTTCATTGATTTTGAAGATATCCGTCAGGGAATACTACAGAATTGTGACGTAGTGATTAATGCCGGCTCTGCCGGATCAGCATGGAGTGGCGGACAGTATTGGAATGACAACAAGTGTGTGGACTTACTGACCCAATGGGTTTATGAAGGTGGTGCTTTTATTGGCATTAACCAGCCTTCGGCGGTTGAAGGTCATGACAGCTTTTTCAGAATGGCACACGTTCTCGGTCTGGATGAGGATACAGGCTCCAGAGTAGCTCATGGAAGATGGACATATGAGGTTGGGGATGAGCATAGTTTGGTGCCAGAAGGGGCAAGTATAACGCCAAAGAATAATATTTATCTTACTGATGGGTCCGCAACGGTAGTAAGCGAAACGAGTGGTATGATAACACTATCCACTCATGCCTTCGGTAAAGGCAAGGGGATTTACCTTCCTTCTTTCGAATTCAGCTGGGAAAACACCAGATTACTGCTGAATATAATCCGCTTTGCGGGTGATGAGCTCAATGAAACAAAGTACATTACGGATAACTTATATACAGAATGTGCTTATTATCCAGAAAGTAAAATGTTGGTTGTTATTAACAATAGCGATCAACTACAAAGAACGACGATTGAAACGGACTATGGCAAACAAACCATGGAGTTAGAGCCGTACGACACCATGATCACCCATATCGGCTTAACCAAATCGGTATAGAAATAATGGTAAGTAGTGTTATCAAGCCCTCCTTTATTTTAAGGAAGGGCTTTTTTTATTTCAGCATCTTCAGAAAATTCAGCCAATTGACCAAGGATTTTGCCCATTCAAAAGTATCTAATCCTTCATTAACTATAAGTAAAACAATGAAGGAGATGATTTCTTTGCGAAAGGCAACTTTAGTGAAAATTAGAAAAGCGGAAGCAAAATTGGGGAAAAAACTGAAAAAAAGAAGCCATGTGGTTATGAATATTAGAAAAGCCATTCGTGTAACTCAACTTGGAGACGGGTTTGCACGCTTCACTTTCGCTCCGGTCACTATTCCTCCAAATAGCTTTAGAAGCACTACGATTAACGGTAACGACTACAATCTGATTAGCGGTTCATGGATTTTCTCTGGAAATGACCAAGGATTTCTGCTCGATAACTATTCAGCAGCTGAAGACAGATGGTTCTTTACTGCATGGAATCCAACTGGAACTACAAGAACGGTATCCTACGCTGTTATTGCCAAACGGAAGCCATAATTCCAGTGTCATCGTTAGCAAGGAAAAGGAGCTTGAGGCTTCTTTTCTATGCTAAAATGTAGAGAACATTTTGAACAAACTTCCAATGACCTCATAATTTTTGATAGTGGTCTAAGAGGTGTTCTACTTTATCTTTAATAATGTGCTTTAAAGATTCTGGCTTCACTGATCGTACATAATGACCATATCTCATAAAATATTGAGCAATAAACTCCTCTTCTCCAGGATTATAGAATCCTTTGATGACTGTTTTTTGGTCCTGCTCTATTTTCATAGAGGGATAATGTTCTTTATAAAAAATATCCTTGGCGTGTTCTGCAATTTCTACTTCAAAATCAATGCGCTTCTCAGTTTGATACATTTCTAATGAACGGCTAAGGAGTTCATCTATAGAAAAGTGAGAATCGATTTCCTCCTCTTCTACCAAGGTGATCCGATCACATCTAAAAACTCTATATTTGTTCGTATTGAACTCTATTCCCGTAGCATACCATTGGCCGAACTTAGCGGAAATTCTGAAAAATTGAACATGATAACTTTTGTTATGGTTATTTTTTGAATATTGAATCTTACAGTACCTCTCATTAAGAATACTGGTTAAAATTTTGTCTAAATAGCGACTAATATGATGATGTTGATAGATTTCAAATTGGAGAACCTTTTTCATTTTATGAATCTGGTTTATTTGTATTTCAGAAAGGCAGTGCTCAAACTTCTCATTGAGTTTATTCACACTCAAATGAAAGGGTGTGGATTGATAAGCTTCTAAGGTCAACATGGCAAAGTACAGAGCGTACACTTCATCCAGCGTAAAAATAATAGGCGATAGCAACCTTTTTTTTAAGATACCATATCGCCCATGGCGGCCATGCTCCGAATAAATAGGCATACCTAATTGTTCTAATGAACTAATATCACGTAAGGCTGTACTTTTTGAAATCTGGTATTTATCCATGAGATCATTTAAATTAAAGTACTCTCGACTGTTTAAGTATCTGATCATGTCATTTAATCTTTCGGATTTCTTCATGCCTAATCTCCTCATAAAAGGTGTCATATTTTGATACCTTTACATATGATAATAGGTTCAAGGGGATATATCAAATCTATAGGATATCTACCTCAAAGCATGATTAAAAAAGGAGATTGAACCCATGAGTACAACACTGGAAGTAGCTATTTTCTTGTCCATGAACGGAAAAGCAAAGGATGCTATAGCTTTTTACAAAAAACATTTTAACGCAGAGGAACGATTTGTCGTTACTTATCAAGACATGGCCAAGCGTGACAGCTCAATACAGCTTACTGCTGAAAATAAAGATTATATTTCTCATTCTGTTTTATCGATTGGAAGCACAAAGGTCATGATAGCAGAAGAACCCATGAATCCCAGTGAAGAATATACCGTAGGGAATAACACTTCATTATGTATTCAAAGTGCTGACATAGAAGAAATTGAGCATTTTTATCATAGTTTAATAACAGATGACCGAGTGAAAATTATTGTTCCTTTATCCAGTAATGTGTTTAGCCAAGCCTATGGTATTATTGAAGATCCATTCGGTATCCAAATACAATTGATGTTTGATCATCGGCTACAATAGAAAAAGTAGGCTAAAAAAGTGCAACAGCATGGTGAAAAGTGGATAATAAATGGATAGAAGTAAAAACTAAAATGGGCAAATCCAAGATACCACCGCAGAAAGGGAGACACGATGACGGAGAAAAAAGAAATAGCAGATAATATAGGGTGGAATTTCGACAACAGTTATTCTCGTCTGCCAGAATCCATGTTTACGAAGCTCAATCCAAATCCTGTCCGTTCACCAAAGCTGATTATTTTCAATCATCCGTTGGCAGTCTCACTGGGGTTGAACGAAACGGCGCTGCACAAAGAGGATGGTGTAGCGATGTTGGCTGGCAATCAGGTTCCCGAAGGTGCAACGCCTCTTGCTCAAGCTTATGCAGGACATCAATTCGGGCACTTTAATATGCTAGGAGACGGTCGCGCCCTACTGCTCGGTGAGCAGATCACCCCCTTGGGGAAACGGGTTGACATTCAGCTCAAGGGCTCGGGCAGAACGCCGTACTCTCGTCGTGGTGATGGCCGAGCAGCACTTGGGCCGATGCTCCGTGAATACATCATCAGCGAAGCGATGCATGCGCTAGGTATCGCTACCACCCGCAGCTTGGCGGTGGTAACCACAGGTGAAGAGATCATCCGGGAAACCGAGCAGCCCGGCGCCATTCTGACTCGTGTGGCTGCCAGTCATCTTCGCGTCGGCACCTTTCAATATGTCTCAGCATGGGGCACGTCCCAATATCTGCGGACTCTGGCTGATTACACATTGGAACGACACTATCCAGAAGTTAAAGCTGAGGAAAACCGCTATCTTCGCCTGCTTCAGGAAGTGATTAAGCGTCAGGCGAAGCTAATCGCCCAATGGCAGCTGGTGGGTTTTATTCACGGGGTGATGAACACCGACAATATGGCCCTTAGCGGAGAAACCATTGATTATGGTCCTTGCGCCTTTATGGATACCTATGATCCCCAGACGGTGTTCAGTTCCATCGACATACAGGGCCGCTATGCTTATGTCAATCAGCCGCATATCGCTGCGTGGAATCTCGCGAGATTTGCGGAGACTCTTTTGCCGCTGCTGCATGACGACAGAGAGCAGGCTGTCAAACTGGCTGAGGATGAAATTTCAGTTTTTGCAAACATGTTTCACCATCATTGGCTTGCGGGAATGCGGGCGAAATTGGGGATGTTTAATGAAGAGCCACAGGATGAATCCCTTATTGAGGATCTTCTTAACATCATGCAGCAGCATCGCGCGGACTACACCAATACCTTCCGTGCTCTAACTTTGAACAAGCTGGAGGGTGCGGCATTGTTCAGCACTGCGGAATTTGCCCAGTGGCACGAGCAGTGGCAAGCGAGGCTGGAGAGGCAGCAGGAATCCGAAGCCTCCTCGCATCAACTGATGCGCAGCAGCAATCCTGCAATCATCCCCCGCAACCATCGGGTAGAAGAGGCACTGGAAGCAGCGGTGGAACGAGAGGATTACCGTGTGATGGAGCAGCTTCTTGAAGTTCTTTCAAACCCATATGCTTATTCTATGGAACAGGAAATCTATTCTAATTTTCCTGAGAAATCCAACTGTCCTTACCGAACCTTTTGCGGTACCTGAACCGTAGTAGTCATGTTGAACAACTGGCTGACATCCTATTTCATGCGTTGGTGGAGAAGATCGCCTTTCTCGCACCAACGCGTTTTGTTTTTATTATGAACCTGTTCGTTTACAGATGGGACCCGCCACTTGCATCAATCAATTGACCCGTTATCCAGCGGCTATCCGATGAGGCAAGAAAGGCAGCTATATCTGCAACATCCTCAGGCTCACCCCAGCGTTTAAAGGTCGAAAGGCCAGCGGCAAACTTCTGCCCGTTAGGATCTTGTAAGGTCCCGCTATTCATCTCAGTGTTGATAATGCCAGGTTGGATGGCGTTGACTGTAATATGACGGCTCCCAAGTTGATGAGCCAAAACGTGCGTAAGTGTGTCGACGGCCCCCTTTGACATGCTATATGCAAAAACACTAGGGGAGGCCACGCGTGTAACAAACGATGAGAGATTGATAATGCGGCCACCATCGTTTAGACGCGGCAAAGCTTGTTGGGTAACAAAAAGAGGTGCTCGGACATTTATGTTCATGACTTCGTCAAAAGATTCTTCTGTTGTCTCTTCTAGGGGGACAATTTGCCCCATTCCAGCGTTATTGACGAGAATATCAAACCGATTATCACCTGTACGTTCCCGAAGCGCTTCATCCAATTTCGCATATAAATCATGGATGCCATTCAGGCCACTTAAGTTAGCACCGATCGTAAATGCAGCCCCTCCAATTTGCTCAATTTTATGAACGACCTCAGTTGCTTCGTTGTGTCTTTTTCCGTAGTGTACTGCGACAATGGCACCTTCCTTAGCCAGACGTAATGCAATGCCGCGACCGATTCCTCGACTTGCACCCGTTACTAAAGCGATTTTACCTTTTAACCTGCTCATATCTTCATCTCCTTGTTTGGAATTCATGTCTAGTTATAGCACAAGGGGATGTTTGAAATGTTGCTCTTTCATTCGGAGCTCATGTTTTACACTGTATGGATATAGACTTTAAATAGGCTTACTATCGTGATATTTATCATTGAAAAATCATATATCTTCATCGCTCTAATGCATTACATTAAATTGACCAATGTTCAGTAAAATGAATCTCCTTCCTTTCCATTTCATGTCTAAAAATGTCTGCTAATTAGCAGTTGTATTTAGACGTTTTTTGTCATACAATGCATCTAATGCTACGGACTCGGTCTTAGAAACAGTAAGGTTTGGACGGCAAATAGGACGTGGTTGACTTTGTATATTTATGAATCGTGGAGCTACTGTGTAGTCGTTCGATCAACCACGTCAGTCTGAAAATTAATAATGTTTGGGGGCAGTTTTCCGGATCATTAGCATTTGATGACGAACATATACGAAGGGGAGCGTTCTTTTGGAATCGAAACAATTAACGAGAGGGCTGAAGCCACGGCACGTTGAGTTGATTGCGCTTGGAGGCACGATTGGCGTCGGCTTGTTTATGGGATCGGCAAGTACGATAAAATGGGCAGGTCCTTCGGTACTGTTGGCTTATCTCTTGGCTGGAATTATTATGTTTTTTGTCATGCGGATCATGGGGGAAATGCTGATTCTTGAACCGGTGACAGGCTCATTTGCTACCTTTGCTCATAAATACATCAGCCCATTGGCCGGTTTCTTGACTGCTTGGAGCTATTGGTTCTTATGGGTTACTGTAGGAATGGCGGAGGTCACTGCGATTGGGGTATATGTGGGCTACTGGTTCCCAGATATCCCGCAATGGTTGCCAGCTTTGGCAGGTGTAATTATTATTGCGCTGGCCAATTTGGCGGCTGTGAAATTTTATGGAGAATTTGAGTTCTGGTTTGCAATGATTAAGATTATTGCTATTATCTTCATGCTAGTGGTGGGTACGGGGATGATCTTCTTTGGTCTTGGCAACGGCGGACAACCGATAGGTCTATCCAATCTAGTCAGCCATGGTGGTTTTTTTGCAGGGGGGCTAAAAGGATTTTTATTTGCACTATGCATTGTAACAGCGGCTTACCAGGGAATTGAGATGGTGGGTATTACAGCAGGTGAAGCAGAAAATCCAAAAATGACCTTGCGAAAAGCCATTAAAAACATCATCTGGCGTATTCTGATTTTTTACGTAGGGGCAATCTTTGTCATTGTTACGCTTTATCCTTGGAATCAAATTGGCGAGATCGGCAGCCCGTTTGTTCTGACTTTTGCCAAGGTAGGCATTGTTGCTGCTGCGGGTATCATTAACTTTGTTGTACTTACAGCTGCGATGTCAGGTTGCAATAGTGGTATTTATAGTGCGGGCAGAATGTTATATACATTGGCCAAGAACGGACAAGCTCCTAAGTTCTTCGGCAAAGTTTCTGCAAGCGGCGTCCCTAGAAATAGTATAATAACGACCATTTCCTTGCTGCTGGTAGGGGTGTTATTTAACTACTTGATGCCTGATTCCAAACTGTTCCTGTACATTTACAGCGCCAGCGTCCTCCCAGGTATGGTACCGTGGTTTGCATTAGCCATCAGCCAATTTAAATTCCGGAAAAAGTGGAAGAACGAAATGAAAGGCCATAACTTTAAGTCTCGTTTTTTCCCGATCAGTAATTACGTCACTATTATCTTTCTGTTGCTGGTGATCGTTGGAATGTGGTTTAACCCGGACACACGCTTGTCGTTGATTGTCGGGGCAACCTTCATGGCGATCGTCGTTGTTGGATACTTTGTCTTTGGCATAGGAAAGCGGCAGAGAATTGAAGAATTAGAGAAACACGAATAGGCTGCTCAAGATGCAGTGTTTGCCGAGCGTAATTCAGATGTCCTGAGTTGCGCTCGGCTTTCCTTTTATATGAAGAGGAATAGAGTCAGGAAGAGGCTGTGAGTGAGCTACAGAAGGGTGTGATTAACCTGTTCGCACTACAAGTGAAAATATAAATACAAAAAAAGTAAGAAGGGAAACGGAAAAGTTCATTATTGCCGTATTCTTACGATGAGCCTTAAATTCTGAGATGCCGGACAATAAAAATACAAGTCCTAGAAAAAATTGTGCGATGGTGTAAGCGTGCTTGTAAGTATCGGGATATGCGAGGGATAAAAGGGACAAGACCATAACAACTACAGCAAATATTAGAGTGAGGATTCGATAGATATCCATTTTCCTGAACATAGATAAGCACTTCCTTCCTTTATATACCTATTATTCTAAGTGGTGAATCTTTAGATTTCAAATAAAAGGAAATGGACGTTGACAGCTTTTTGTTTTGCAAAATAAAGCGAAGGTATCCCCAAGCTATACTTGGAGACACCTTCAAATTAAAATTGCTTTTGCAACTTATTGATTTACCTAGTTACATTGTGCTTGTATCGATCACGAATCTATACTTCACATCAGATGCTAATACTCGTTTGTAGGCTTCGTCAATCTGGTCAGCTGATACCACTTCAATTTTAGGAACAATATTATGTTTCGCACAGAAATCCAGCATTTCCTGTGTCTCGCGGATGCCTCCTATCATTGATCCTGCAAATGAACGGCGATGTCCGATTAGGGACATCACATTGAGTGACATCGGCTCCCCGGGGGCACCGACATTCACCAAAGTTCCGTCAAGAGTGAGTAGTGCAAAATAAGCGTTCAGATCGATGTTGGCACTTACCGTATTAATAATCAAATCAAAGCGTCCAGCCAGTTTTTCAAATGTTTCTGGTTCGCTTGTGGCATAATAGTGATCCGCGCCAAATTGCAAGCCATCTTCTTTTTTCTTTAATGTTTGTGATAGAACGGTTACCTCAGCACCCATAGCATGTGCGATCTTGATCGCCATATGACCAAGGCCTCCCATGCCCACAACTGCCACTTTCTTATCTGGACCAGCTCCCCAGTGGTTTAACGGCGAATAAGTCGTAATACCTGCGCAAAGTAATGGAGCAGCCACGTCAAGCTCAATATTGTCTGGAATTTTTACTACAAAATCCTCAGTTACGACAATGTGGGTAGAATACCCGCCTTGTGTAGGCTCGCCGTATTTGTCAACACCAGCGTAGGTAGGGACATTTCCTTTAAGGCAGTATTGTTCCTCTCCTTTACGACAGTTCTCACATTCGCCACAGGAATCAACCATACAGCCAACCCCTACCCGGTCACCAACTGTGTACTTTGTAACTTCAGCTCCTACATCCGTAACAATCCCCGCAATTTCATGTCCAGGTACAAGAGGGTAGTTCACGGGTCCCCATTCGCCGTGAGCAGTGTGGATGTCAGAATGGCATATGCCAGCATATTTAATTTCAATCAATACATCATGTGAATCAAGATCCCGTCGTTTAATTTCAGCCGCTCGAAACGGTTTGTCTGGGCCGTCGACAGCTCGTGCTTTAGCAGTTATCATAAATAGCCTCCTATTATTTATATTTTTCAAGAGAAAGTAATTGTATTGAATACAAAGTGAAAACCAGCTGAAGTCAGTTGAAGTTTTCTCTTGCAGATCAATGTTAATCCTTATAGTTAACTCTAAGTCAAGCGACTAGCCTATATTCCTTTTAAAAATTTATGCTGGGGGACTTTGACACTCAACCAATAGCTTGATAGAATCCCTTTATATCTAGAGTTAACTCGAAGTCTATATCATTAAGGATAGGAGATACATGATGAAGACATATTCGATCAGCGAAGTTGCTAAAGAATTGAATCTTACAGCATATGCCTTGCGTTACTATGACAAGGAGGGACTTATGCCTTTTGTTGAACGGACATCTAGCGGAACAAGATTATTTAAAGAATCTGATATTGACGCTTTAAAAATAATTGAATGTCTAAAATCCACCGGAATGCCGATCAAAGAAATTAAAAATTTCATTGATTGGTGTTCTGGCGGAGATTCCACACTACAACAAAGATATGACATGTTTATGGAACGAAAAGCGACTGTAGAAGCACAAATGGAGGAACTAAAAAAAACAATGGAGGTTATTGAACATAAATGCTTATATTACAAAACGGCATTGGATGCCGGCACGGAAAATATTCATAAAGACAATAATATAGGGAGTCACATGACTAACTAACAGAAAAGACATAATTTATCCACACTTCCTTCTAATATTTAACTGTTAGTAGAATTATTGAAAAGCTATAATTCTAATGATGATTTAAGTGTACTTGGAGAAAAGAGGTTGTGGGTATGATGTTGAAAAAATGGCCAGTAGTCTTCATGCTAGGGATTGTCATGCTGGTATCTGTAGGCTGGAACAGTGGAATATCTTATGCAAAGTATTATTACGAATACACTTGGGATCAGTACAAAGGGACTGAAATCAAGACCTACAGACTGACACCAGTAGCTGGAAGAGATGGATCTATGGATCAGGAAAAGGCCTTTGCTGCTATTGGCAAAACTCCGAATGTGTATGGAAAGTTCAGTGGCTATCAAACAGATAAAATAAC
Source organism: Paenibacillus jamilae (assembly GCF_050482105.1). Lineage (GTDB taxonomy): Bacteria > Bacillota > Bacilli > Paenibacillales > Paenibacillaceae > Paenibacillus > Paenibacillus jamilae_B. Next base: position 82,440 of record NZ_JBCNHI010000011.1, read on the forward strand.
TGAATTTGCAACCAAGAGTGTAACGGATGAGGTTTATCATTATGCGATTGTTGATTTTAATACCGACAAGGAGCCAGCAACTGTAGAATACGTTAATCCCAAAGACGGAATTCCTCATACATGGAACGGCACCGATGAGATTCGAATTTTTATGAGAGGATCTGAGGCTGCTTCTTTGGCTGAACAGTTTTATGAGGGAACTCCAATTGAAGGACGCTATCGGTTTAATGCTAACGATGTCTACTTAGTTACATTCTGGCCCAACGCAGCACAATCAATTACAAGAATGTCTGCTGAAGCACTAGTTGAGGAAGGACCCTCTACGCTTATAAATCAAAAGTGGGTAGGTCAAATAAAAGACAAAGATCCTGCTGCTTATCCGCAAAACGGAACTCTAAAGGGCTACTTTTATATGTATAAGGGTTCTGAGCTTAAAAAGGATTAAAAGAGAAGACAAAATATAGAAGGCGCATTTTACACAAAAAATGGGGATAACATGTTGTATTCAGGTGATTGCGAATACGGATGTCATCTCTTTTTTTGTCTGTGTACATAAGTAAAATGATAACCCCAAAAGTGATAAGTATTTAATTGCCAATGAAAACCATTGTTTGGTGATAGGGAATTACGGCTTAAAAAAGCATGAGGAATGAGCAGGACGGGAGATTGCTAAACTCACTTTTTTTGCTGGCTTTATTCAATCCCAGGGAGATTATTCCGATAATTCAAGTATATACAGTTTGGTGTTAACAGTAATGAAAAAACGTTTGAAAACGAAAGAAATAATTTTTCAAAGTTGATATGAAGGTACGGGTGAAAGTGGTCCAGTGCCATCTCGCAAAGGAGGTGTAATGATCTCAAATAATGAATTATGAAAAAAGGTTAAAACAAATTAGGCTTTACATGGCTGGCTTACTGGCTGTCTGGTTGTTCTGTATACATAGTGCGCCTGTTTTTGCGAACAGAGCCTTTAACGATATCGAACATTCCTATGCAGCTGATGCGATTGAGGCCATGGCTGCTCAAGGTTATGTTACCGGTTATCAGGATGGGAGCTTTAGACCTTTATATTTTATCTCGCGACAGGAATGGGCAAGTATCTTTGCTAAAACCTTAAAGCGAACATCAAATAACAGAGGCGTAACCTCTTTTCGTGATGTGTCACCATGGGCTTTATCTTATGTACAGACCTTGCAGGAAGATGGCATTACGAAAGGGATTAGTGACCAATTGTTCGGTGCCAAGCACAATATGACTCGCCAGGATATGGCTGTTTGGTATGCCCGGTATTTTGGTGTCACTGAAGATATCCGATCTGCCGGAATATCCAGCTTTGTGGATCAGTCTGATGTATCCGACTATGCACAAACGAGCGTATGGCTAATGGAACGGTTGGAACTGATCCAGGGGGATACGAATCATTATTTCCATCCTAAGGAGTCTGTGAGTCGGCAGGACGCCACGCTGGTTGCTTATCGGATATGGTTAGGCGGTGACGGTCTGAAAGAGCGTGCCAAGCGCTTGCTGGAGTCATTAGGAACTGGAGCTGCAACCATGCCTCAGACAATTAGCCAACAAGAATCGGAAAAGATTGCGGTCGATTTGGCACCGGAGATTAAGCAACCACCTGTGAATTCAGTAATTGAGGAGCCTAAAAGGCATCGTCCAAGGCCTGATTCACCAGTATCTCCGGTGACACCACCAGAACCGAAGCCGGAGCCAGAACCGCCAGTTACACCACCGGGACCTAACCCCAAACCACCAATAATTCCGGTTGACCCATCGGTGATTCCACCGGATCATTCTTCGGATTTTCTGGTCGATGAAGTCGTAATCAAGGCGCAGGAGCTGGTAAATCAGCCGGAAACGTACCCTTCGTATCAGCTATCCTTTCAGCTCTACAATGAAGGGCGGCCAGTCAGCATTCCTGCTGCCAGCGTCACAAGTGTTACGTATACCTTTAGTGATGGGTTAGGTGTGTTTGACATACAAGGGAGAATCGCACATCCCGAAAATATTCCGAGTGCGGATAGCTTCATTCCTGTAGAGATGAAGGTCACCATTGCCAAACCTTATCGGGTCCTTACAGCTCAGACCAAGCTGATCGTGAAAGGGAAGACTCCGTCAGCAGAACCACCGAACGTAATCAGATCCGTATACTTGGCTACGTATACTATTTCAGAGGCGGCTGCTTTAGATCCTGCTGCTTGGAAAATGTCCTACGTATTTCATAATGCCACAGGAGCGGTTATAGCTCCTGAAATGCTGCCATCAGACTTGATACTTCGGGTAGAGGATTCTAGAGGAATATTTGACGAGGATGGAAAGATTGCCAACCTGCATTTGATTCCGGTTGTAAACTCGGTTATTCCATTAAAGATCACAGTTGAGTCACCATCCCAAGGGATTGTCTTCACATCTGATGCGGAATTAACGGTAGAACCCGGGGAACACAAAAAGCAATACTTTGCTGTCTCCATCATGTTGCAGGGAAGCGTGACTACGGTAGATCAAATCAAGCAATCTCGTCAATTGCTAATGGATCGCTTTGGTCCCAACATCAAAGTGACATGGGCTATGAATAACGGATTTGTTTTTGTAGAAGCGAATCGACCTCAGCTTAAACAGGTTCTGGATTACGTCGATCAGTATGGAGATGAAGTCGGGATATTGGTCGGGTATCCGAACCAGGAGAAGTTTCCTGTTTGGGAAGTAAAGATGGATGAGTGGCTGTATATGTACCGTTACAATGCATTCAATGAGCTACACCAATCTGGTTCGATGGGATCACCATCCGTATTTGAAAGCATGGATACAGACCAATATCGGAAGTACCTCCCGAAATCATTGACCAGCTTTACGGTGAATCCTGAACAGACTCAATGGCTTAAAGATCACTATCGAATTACATCCGCGATGGGATGGTCGGCTACACAATATAATGTTAACGGCATGTATGGTGAGGGCTCACCTTTGATGCCTTACTGGTCTAATAAAGACAATCCGATTGTTCCCGCACAAGGAATTGCTGATAATAGCGGTACCGTATTCATGAACTCGGTTACGATTGATCCGATTGGATCACGCTATACGAAAGATTCCTCCCGCTGGACTCTTCATCCGGGTGACCCCTATGTGACGGAGACGGATGCAGCACCACAACTGTATATAGTACAGCAATATTTGGATAACCCTTATCAACGTATAAATACGGTAAACTACTTGTCCATTATTTTGGACATCAACGCACTTGCCAACACCCATAATATGGGTCCAATATGGGAGAACTTTGTGAATCATTTCCCGCTTGATCGCAAGGTCGAGATTGTGGGTGTGGATGGGCTGAAACAGGTTTATGAATCGGTAGCAGGGTCCAATAATGGTCATACGGAGTTTACGCTCATGTTTAGAGGCTCAGGGATTAAGACGGCTATGGATTCCAATAATTCACCAGCGAACCTGCGCTATTTGTGGACCGAAAATGCCTCACAACGGATTATTTTATCCAAAGAGGACGGAGATGCGGCATGGTCCATTATTGACTTTACCGATTATACCCGAATACCGGTTCAAAGGCTGGCCTACAACTTGGATGGTCATACGGACGTAAGCTATGTTACCGGAAGGAACTTCAAGCTATGTCCAACGGCTCCTTTAACAGCAGATGAAATTCAGCGTGTGAAAGACCGTTTGCAGGACATCTATTTCGTGGAAAAAGTGAACTATCAGTAGGCGTTATGAAGTGACAACACGTTTAGGAACTATAGTTTTATGTAAAGAGGGCGCCCCTAGCCATGGAAATGGCTTGGAGCGCCCTTTGCTTTTAAGATAGATATTCCGCGCTTTACACCCACTCCACAATCTGATCTACAGGTCGCCGAGTTTTGTCGCGCGGCTCGTTCAGACGGTATCCAAAAGCCACCATACAGGAAATACCAAAATGCTCGGCATCCATAATGCCTTCTTCGGAAAGGATGCGTTCAATATCTTGTTTACTAAAACCTTCGATCGGGCAGGAATCAATGCCGATTTGAGCTGCGGCAGTCATCATATTGCCCAGTGCGATATAGGTTTGTCGGCATGCCCACTCGAACATAGCTCTTTCATTTTCCTCAAGTGCAAAATCTGATTTCAGGAAGGCGTCATATACCTTCTCTTTGCCTTGCATCACTTCAGCAGGTAATTGCTGCACGTTCTCCATCATACTCTTGATATAATCGGATGAAGCTACCATATCTTTAGGCAATCTGGAGAGAATAAGCACGAAATGGCTTGCTGTTGGTAGCTGTTTGGTGGCCCCCCAAGAGTAGGGCAGCAGCTTCTCACGCATATCTTTACTTTGAACGACAACAAATTTCCAAGGTTCAAAGCCGAACGAGCTAGGGGATAAGCGACCCGTCTCAAGAATAAATTCAAAATCGGAATCGCTGATTTTCTTATGACTATCAAATTCTTTTGTAGCATGTCTGAACTTGTATGCAGCCAAGATTTGATCTTTAGTGGTTGTTAAGGTTTCCATCGTAATTCCACTCCTTATGGATGTGATTGAAATTGACGCTTACTAAGTGCATGACTAATATTAGAATATATATGATCTTATTTGAAGTACGCACATTAATGTGCTGTAGTATATAAAATGATACTAAGGAGGAGAAAGACCAATGCGCAATCGGAAAGGCGGCTTTGGCGAATGTCTCGCTGGGAATGATCAGGCGTGTCCTGTGGAGTACACGTTGGACGTAATTGGGGGCAAGTGGAAAGGAATTATTTTATACCATCTCATGTATGGGACTAAGCGATTCAGTGATTTTCGGCGGATCTGTCCGGGAATTACCCAGCGTATGCTGACACTTCAATTGCGTGAGCTGGAAGAGGATGGTGTCGTTCACCGTGAAGTCTACCAGCAGGTTCCGCCTAAGGTCGAATACTCTCTCACCGAATTTGGAGAAACACTGACCCCAATTATTAACTTGATGAAGGATTGGGGAGAAGCATATAAAACAAAACAGCGATCACCAGAAAGCAGCCTCCAGCAACCTAGTCCCAATGTGTAGGTTTTGAAAGACGGCTTCATGAAAAAGACCTGACCATCATTTTGGCAGGTCTTTTCATTTTATAAGTGAAATAATGAAAAGTTCGCTTTTCAGTTGACAGCAAGGATGGTGCTTGATATATTTCTTACGATATTGATAATCATTATCATATTAATATAAGGTTATTTCTATAATACATAGGGGGCTATTAGGTTGAGGAAAAAATCGATATTTATGCTGGCTACTTTGATGCTTGTATTGTCTGTATTTGTCAGCGCATGCGGCGGAAATAACACTGGAGGTAATACCGCTTCAACTTCAGGAGATAAGCAAGAATTGGCTTCTACTGGAGAGAAGAGAAGCTTTAAAACGGTAAAAGGGGACATTGAGATTCCCGCTAAGCCACAGCGTATTGTAACGGATTTTTACGGCGGTGAACTGCTGTCTGTAGGTGCTAACGTGGTGGGTGTGGAGCCGACTGCGTTTCAAAATCCTTTTCTGACTGATTTACTGAAGGAAAAAGGAACCAAGGAGGTAGGTGATCCAACCAATTTGGAGAAGACGCTGGAACTCAAACCTGATCTGATCGTGGTTATGAAGGATACGAATTATGAAGCTTTGTCTAAAATTGCACCTACCCTGTACATTCCGTACGGCACCACGACTAATATCTATGATACGGTCAAGCTGTTCGGCGATATCACTGGGGAAAAGGAGAAGGCGGAGCAATTTATTGCCGCCTTTGACAAAAAGGCTGCTGAAGGCCGCGCTCGTCTGAAAGGTGTGATTGACGAAAAGGCAACTTTCGGATTGTATGAGCTGACGGACAAAAACGCACTTTGGATCTTTGGCGACAATGCGGGTCGAGGTGGACAAGCTGTATACAATGCGCTCAAATTGAACATGCCGAAAAAGACAGCCCATTCCAAGGAACAAACGGTACAGCTTTCAATGGAGGTACTGCCACAGTACGACGCAGATTACATGTTCCTGACAACCTATGATCCAGACAAAAAGGGAACCGCGTTAAAGCAACTGAAATCGTCCGCTGTGTGGGGCAATCTTCCTGCGGTGAAGAATAATAGAGTGTTCTTCAATGATTTTGATACGTACTATCGCTACGATCCGATCGCTATTACCGGACAGATTGATATGATTGTGGATATGCTGGTTGAAAGAGAGAAAGAGAATAAAGCTAAAAAATAGGTGGATTCTGTGCTGTAACGAAATATCGAAGACATAGTAGGACATTGCATACTATACGCGGTATAAAGCATAAAAGACCAGTTCAACATGAATTCATGTTTAGACTGGTCTTTTATATATTATTTCGTTGTAATTACGATAGTATCTTCTTTTTGTATCCAATCTACCTTGGCTCCCAGTGTCTCGCTGACGAGCCTCAATGGAAGATAACCAATACCGTTCACCATGAAGGGCGGATTGGTGAGTTCTACAGATTTACCGTTCACTTTTGTTTGGCTGGTTTTAAAATTAATTTCTAGAGAGACAGGATGGTCTCCTGCCTTGGACTGATTCATTTTCGCTATTTTGCTGATGTAATCATATGTGACCTCGGCCCCTAGTTTGTCAAATACGGAGCGGAGGGGAATAAATGCCTGCCCATTGCGGGTAATCACGCCGTTGCTTAAAGGGACAGGTGTACTGTTGAGACGGACGAGAATCGGCTTTTGTACAGGAACTGGTGTACTATAAAGAAATTCATAATCGCCTATGCCGAGTTGCGCGTGTTTGTTAACACCCCAGCCCCACAAAGCGCCGTTTGCCTTTTGCATGATGACGTGCCGTGGTCCTGCCTTGATGCTTTGAATATTTTGAGTAAGTAATGTAAAAGGGACATGGGAGGATAACTTTTCGCCATCTAGAGATGCCACATATACATTACCAGCAGTGGTTAGAGCAAGAAGGGAGCGCTCAACGAAAAAGGCGTCTTTAACGTCCTTTACTCCTATTAGCAGTACAGGGGTATTAGTGTTGTGATAGGTCGTATTGTCTAAGGCACCTGTAACTGTAGCCCCCCAGAACAATAGCCGACCTTGCTGATCAATGGCGAGATTGGAATACCTATTGGCCTTGATTGTCTTGATGCCCGATAAGGCTTGAATTTGCGATACGGATAGCTTTTCGGACGGGGCTACATTTTTATTAAATTCTTTGGGCCACGTCCACACGGTACCATCTTTTTTTAAGGCTATGTTTTTAGCAATTGCCGTAATGTCTTTTAATGGTGAAATAGGTTCGAAACCCTGTAAGGCTGTTGTGTTTTTCCATACACTGCCGTCTTTCTTAAGAAATATCCAGCGTTCCTCATATTTTGGTCTTTCTTCATAGTAACTATCTATATGGACAACCTCGTCGATGCCAGACAGGGTATGAAAAGGACTAAAGGTATTTCTATCATCGAGTCGATCAGCTGAAAATACATTCCCTTCGTCGTTTAGAGCGAGCACGTGATCACTCAAACTACTTACAGCTGTGAGATTCTGTAGTCCTTCCAGGGGAACAAATTTTACGGATTCAGCAATATTGTTTCTAGGCACATACCAAGCAGAGTGATCTTGCAAGGTAAATACCAGATCGCCTTCGTTGATGATATTAGAAAATATTTTAACAACATTCGGCTTACCCTCTACACGAGTAGGTACAGATTGATTATAGCCCCACAGCCACAAGCTTCCATCGGGTTGGATCAGACTTCCAGAATCATAGGAGCGAATATGCGATGTAGAATCATTTTCGGCCGCCCACACCCTGGGACTGATCAGTAATAACGTAATTATACTGAGTAATAGAGCACGTCTTTTCATACGATTTTCCTCATTTCTTGATCAATGTGTATAAGAGAAAAAGTAATCTTAAAGAATATCCCTTATCCATAGACGAAAGAAGTATAGAAAAGTTTTCCAAATATAATGATTTGAAATAAAAAACCTCCAAACCCAGCGAATAGAGATGGATTTGGAGGTTATTTCTGTTAGCAAGTAGGTAGAATATATGGGTTAGCACAGCTAGAGCGCAGTATGAGCTAACTACTCGCGATTCGACTGCGCACAGTCCATAAGGTTTGCTCTTTTATTTGTCCGATTTCACGGAGGAGTGCGGCTGTTTTGGCTTCGTAAGATTGTTTGACATCCAAGTCTTTTAGCGAGGCAAGGTTAATATCAACGGTAAGCAGGGCGGATTGAGCGGCTGCTTCAAACAAAATCGCACCGATGCCCAGATCAGAGATCACATTTTTATTGGATATTTCCACAATGTTGCAGGCTTGTGATAGCCCGTCCCGGCATACTTCCAGCAGGCGCATAGGTACCTCAATGGCAGCAATCACCGCTGTTTGTAAGGAATGGGTACGATAGCGCTTTTCTTCGTCTGTTTCTTTGGGCAAACGCAGTGCAGTCATGTACTGTTCAAAGGATTGGATGTCTGCAGCCATCAGTTCCTCACAATGCGTGGACAATCTTTCCATGTTGCTAATGACTTGCGCGATTTGGTCACGGAAGTGTGCGTATTTTTCTCCTTGTGAAAGGTTGGCGGTCATGGAAGTCATTGCTGCGCCTAGTGCCGCAGCCAGCGCGGATACACTTCCTCCACCAGGGGTAGGCGCTGCACTTGCAGCTTCTTTCAGAAAATGTCCGATGGACTGGTTCCACGACAGTTCACTCATGAATAAACCACCTCTCTGGAGTAATGTTGCAGACGTATCGCTTTGAGCAGATTTTTGTACAAAATTGCAGTCGTTAGGGTGCCCACACCGCCGGGAACGGGAGAAATGGCATGTACCTTTTCTACGACGTCCTGAGCAGCGTCCCCCACAATTTTACCCTCCAGCGTCTCATTAATTCCCGCATCCACGAGAATTAGACCAGGATGCACCATATCCTGCGTAATCACATCAGGGCATCCGACCGCGACGAAGGCAATGTCTGCATGGCTCAGATGCTCTGCAATATCACGCGTACCTGCATGACAGGCGGTGACGGTGGCATTTTCTCTTTGCAGCATGTGGAAAAGGGGAAGTCCCACCGTCTGCCCGATGCCGACGAGTGTGACATTTTTGCCTGCCAAGGAGTGACCGTAATGCTTGAGCAGTTCAATACAGGCTTGAGGTGTAGCGGGGTATAGCCCTGCGTCACCCGTAACGGTAGCCAGTTTGTTATCAGGCGTAATTCCATCAATATCCTTGTAGGGGGCGATGGATTGTTTAATAACGGAGGCAGAAAGATGTTGCGGAAGCGGGAGTTCCAGCATTATGCCATGTACATGGGATGCATCATTTAGGGTGCCGATCAGATGCAGAAGCTCGGTTTCGCTGACATGACGATTAAAAGTATGGAGATGAAAGGAGATGCCCAGCTTCTCTGCTATTTTTTGCTTGGTCCGTGCATAGTATGCAGATGCTGGATCACCCTCTACCAACAGGGTTGCCAGATGGGGGCGGTGTCCTTGCTGTTTCATTTGCTCTACTTGGGAACGGATCGTTGCATACACTTGCTCAGCTGCTTCTTTGGATTTCATGATAATAGCCATAGTCCGAGCCTCCTCTAAATTTATCGCATAATGGAATCAACAGGGTGTCATGGTCTTAAAAACGAAAAAAAGTATTTGCACAAGGTCGTCAAGACAGACGAATCCTCTGCAAATACTTCTCCCAGGCGAACGGTACGCTTGATTGTATGCTCCCTCGTGGTTCATTCCACTGACTTCGCCAGTCACATACAGCGTTATATATCTTATATTTTAACAAAAAAACCGCAGAAAAGAAACCCGCGAACATTTGGCAAATAGGGTTGGTTATTTGCCTATATGACAAATGTCATATGCCCGAACTGACGTTTATGACTACAGCGAATACAGCGGTCTCCTTATACTGAGCTAAGATCAACATGTATGCCTGACAGATCAAGGTATGGGCTGCATTTTAAAGGAGGATCATAATGGGTATGACACAACTCCCGTTAGCTCAATTGAAAAAAAATATGGCTCCCTATGAAAAAATAAATACGAAATCCAGCGTTCTGCAACTTATCAATACCTTGGGACCACTGATTCTATTGTGGTATGCTGCTTATCTTAGCCTATCGATTTCTTACTGGCTGACGCTTCCTATTACCATTATTGCGGCCGGGTTTGTGGTACGGACGTTTATTATTTTTCACGATTGTGGTCATCAATCTTTTTTCAAAAGTCGCAAGCTGAACGATATGGTGGGAACGATTACAGGTATTATTACGCTCTGCCCTTATCATCAATGGAAAAATAGTCACGCGATCCACCATGCAACCAGCAGCAATCTGGATAAAAGAGGTACAGGTGATATGTGGGTGCTCACGGTAGAAGAGTACACAGCAGCTTCCACATGGACACGGCTGGCCTATCGTATATATCGAAATCCTTGGGTTATGTTCGGACTAGGTCCGATCTATACTTTTTTGATTTCCTATCGGTTTAATGTCAAGACAGCCAAACGTAAGGAGAAGATAAACACCTATGTGACGAATATATCCATTGTAGCATTGTACGCACTGTTATGCTGGGCTATTGGCTGGCAGGCGTTCCTTCTGGTACAGGTGCCTATCTTTTTTGTTTCCGGTATGTTGGGAATCTGGCTGTTTTATGTGCAACACCAGTTTGAGGATTCGTATTTTGAGCATGATGAAGAGTGGAGTTATATTAATGCGGCCGTCGAAGGCAGTTCTTACTACAAGCTTCCTAAAGTATTGCAATGGATTACAGGCAATATTGGTTTTCATCATGTTCACCACCTGAGCCCGAAAGTGCCAAATTATAATCTGGAAAAAGCACATGAAGCGACACCGTTGCTTCAAAAGGCGACTACGATCACGGTGAGCAGCAGTCTGCAATCTTTGAAGTTTCGACTATGGGATGAAAGTACAAAAACCTTTCTTACCTTTAAACAAGTGAAGCCGCTGCTTAGCAAACGGGTTGGCGCTTCAAGCCCCATCCCTACAGCTGCTGTAGGTACGGAAAGAAAATAACGTTGCACGGAAATTGGTATGATAAGATAAGGGATATCTGAAGTAGAAAAGGGTGGCAGGATGCAAAAGTGGTATCAGATTTTCCAAAGAAATACGGGACTTAGCCCTTATGTGTGGGTCGTCTTTTATATCCTGCCTTTTTACTATTTTAGCTCTTCGTCTACAAGTCATATTATTTTGGGTACCGCGATTATATTGGTGTTTTTTGCTTGTTATGTACTGGCTTTTGTCTCTCAAGGCTGGCTCATATACTTTTGGACCAGTGTGCAGATCGCCATATCGATTACGATGACACTGCTATTTAGCTATATGTATTTTTCTATATTTATCGCTTATCTGATCGGTAATATTAAAAGTAAGGCCGCATTTACGACACTGTATATTATTTTAATGGTGATTACGATTGGATTAATCAATTACGGCTTTGTTTCTCAGAATCCCGTTTTTATTAAGCAGATTCCTTTTATCCTGCTCAATCTGATCGGTGTAATTCTCCTGCCGATTACGAATTTTAATCGTAACAAAAGTGATCGGCTTCAGGTCCAATTAGAGGATGCCAATAAAAAAATATCGGAATTGATCAAGCTGGAGGAACGGCAAAGAATTGCGCGTGACCTGCATGATACCTTGGGGCAGAAGCTGTCACTCATTGGGCTGAAGAGCGATTTGGCGGGCAAGCTGCTGGACCAGTACCCGGAACGGGCTCATGTCGAAATTAACGATGTTCGTCTTACGGCGAGAAGTGCGTTAAAAGAAGTACGAGAAATGGTTACTCAAATGCGCGGCATGAGACTAGAGGATGAGCTGCTGCGTATTCGGCAAATTTTAAAGGCTGCTCACATTGAACTGACCTTGGCGGGCGACCCGAAGCTGGAGCATACTTCATTAATGAATGAAAATGTGCTGAGTATGTGCATGAAGGAAGCTGTAACCAATGTGGTGAAACATAGTGGAGCTACCGCTTGCTCCATTGTCATTGAGCCGTCTCGTAAGGAATTGACCCTGCGGATTCAGGATAATGGAGTTGGCATTACTGGAGAATATGGAGCTTTTCGGGGAAATGGTCTGCAAGGCATGAAGGAAAGGCTCGAATTCGTGAACGGATGTATGGAACTGCGTTCAGATCAGGGAACGACCCTGGTCATTAAAGTGCCCAACATTACTGAAAAGCCGAATGAGGAGGTGGAGTCATGATTCGAATCGTCATTGCAGAAGACCAGCGTATGCTGCTGGGTGCTCTAGCCTCCCTGCTGGATTTGGAAGAAGACATGAAGGTAGTTGGAAAAGCAAGCAACGGGGAAGAAGCTATAGAACTAGTGAAGCAGCATCAGCCAGACATATGCATTATGGACATCGAAATGCCGATCAAGAGCGGATTGGATGCGGCAGAGGAACTCAAAGGCTTAAATTGCAAGGTGCTTATTTTAACAACGTTTGCTCGCCCCGGATATTTTGAACGAGCGATCAAGGCAGGCACACACGGTTATTTACTCAAGGACAGTCCCAGCGAAGAACTGGCTTCCTCCATTCGCAGCATTATGGCAGGTCGTCGTATTTACGCTCCAGAACTGGTCGATGATGCTTATGCTGAAGTCAACCCGTTAACGGAGCGTGAAAAGACCGTGTTGGCCCTTATTGCTGATGGAAAGAACACCAAAGAAATTGCTGGCGAACTGTATTTAACAACAGGGACGGTGCGGAATTATATTTCAGTCATTCTCGATAAGCTGGGTGTCAGCAACCGGATTGAGGCGATTACACGTTTTAATGAAAAAGGCTGGTTTAAATGAGAGACAAGCAACCATATTAAAGCAGAACAGGGACGCTATGAAACCAAGCGTAGCTGCTCTGTTTTTTTGTTTTATCCATAGATTTGCTATGCCTCTAGCGTACTTCCTTGTGATACAATAGGGTAGTTGTCCACAGGATGGACTGAAGTACAAGGAGGAGCAGAACCGCATGAAACAAGCCCCATTTATAGCCGTTGAAGGGCCGATTGGAGCAGGCAAGACGACCTTGGCTTCGATGCTTTCAACCGAGCTACATTTGCCGATGATCAAAGAGATTGTCGAGGAAAACCCGTTTCTCGATAAATTCTATCAAAATATAGACGAGTGGAGCTTTCAGCTGGAAATGTTCTTTCTCTGCAATCGGTATAAGCAGCTAGAGGATACTGGCCTGCAATATATCGAGAAAGCTCAGCCTGTGATTTCAGATTACCATATCTATAAAAATCTGATTTTTGCTGAACGTACGCTTAAGGGTGTGAAGCTCGAAAAATATCGCCAAATTTATCATTTGCTGACCGATGATATGCCTAAGCCGGACATTATCATTTATATTAGAGCAGATTTGGATACTTTAATGGACAGAATCCGTAGGCGTGGACGCTCCTTTGAACAGGAGATGGACCCTGCCTATCTGGAGCAATTGATTGCGGATTATGATAAAGGCATTCAGTTTCTCGCCGAACAGTCACCTGCCCCTCGTATATTGACCGTGAACGGGAATGAAATTGATTTTGTAGAAAACCAGGCACAATTTGAACAAATTGTTTCCGATGTAAAGGAGCTTATATAGTGAATAATTACAACATTCCTGCAAATGCCCTGATTACGGTAGCGGGTACGGTGGGTGTAGGTAAGTCCACATTAACGGGCGCTTTGGCCAGTCGTCTCGGTTTTAAAACCTCGTTAGAGCAAGTTGATCATAACCCATATTTGGAGAAGTTTTATCACGACTTCGAACGATGGAGCTTTCATTTGCAAATCTATTTTCTCGCGGAACGCTTCAAGGAGCAAAAGAACATTTTCTTGTCTGGTGGAGGCTTTGTGCAGGATCGTTCCATTTATGAAGATACGGGTATTTTTGCGAAAATGCATGCTGACCAGGGAACGATGAGCTCTACCGATTATGAAACATATACGAGCTTATTTGAGGCGATGGTCATGACCCCGTTCTTTCCGCATCCCGATGTGCTGATCTATCTGGAAGGTAGCTTGCCCTCCATACTGAGTCGGATTGAAGAACGCGGCCGCGAAATGGAAATCCAGACCGACCGATCCTATTGGGAGCAAATGCATCGCAGATATTCCAATTGGATCAACGAATTTGATGCCTGTCCTGTACTGCGTCTAAACATTGATGAGTACGATGTACACGACCCTGCCTCCATGGATGCCATTTTGGCAGAAGTGGGCAAGGTAATCTCCACAAAGTAGAGATATAACCTCCAAAAGCATACAAGGACTGTGGTACAATCAGTATAAATTAAGCTGATAGGCCGCAGTCTTTTTTAATATGTGGAAGCATGAGGGATGACAGGCGGTAGAGTGGACAAGTCTTGGCTGGAATGCGAGAATAGGACATATATTAATTGTAATGACTCACGGGAAAGGATGGGATACTGTGATGCGTTTTGGTATCGTTGGAACGAACTGGATAACAGAAAGATTTATTCAAGCTGCGATAGAGACAGACGAATTTTCCCTGACCGCGGTGTACTCACGCACAGAAGAGAAAGGCCAAGCCTTTGCTGCCAAATATAACAGCCAGCCGGAGGTTTTTACAGATCTGGCCCAAATGGCTGCAAGTGACCAAGTGGACGCCGTATATATTGCCAGTCCCAATTCCTTACACGCGGAGCAAGCGATCTTATGCATGAATCATGGAAAGCATGTGCTGTGTGAGAAGCCTTTTGCTTCTAATGCAGCAGAGGTGCAGAGCATGATCGAAGCCGCGCACAACAACGATGTTCTGTTGATGGAGGCTGTTAAATCCACGCTTATGCCCAACTTTAAAATCATAAAGGATCATATGTATAAAATTGGCCGGGTTCGGCGTTATTTTGCAAGCTACTGTCAATACTCTTCACGCTTTGATGCTTTTAAGCAGGGTAAGGTGCTGAATGCCTTTAATCCGGCTTTTTCAAATGGTTCCTTGATGGATCTGGGAGTGTATTGTTTGTATCCAATGGTGGCATTGTTCGGCAAACCGGATGAGATCCGAGCGGTGGGCGTGCTGTTATCCTCTGGTGTCGACGGCGAGGGCAGCATCGTAATGAAGTATCCGGATATGGATGCGATCGTCATGCATTCCAAAATTACAGATTCCTATTTGCCTGCCGAAATTCAGGGTGAGTATGGAACGATGGTGATCGACAAAATCAGCCAGCCCTATGAGGTGAAAATTCATTATCGGGACGGCACGATTGAGGATTTGACCAAGGCTCAGACGCGTGAGCCCATGTATTATGAAATTCGGGAATTTATGGATTTGATCAAGAGTGGGGAACGCAACAGTTCTATTAACTCTTTGGAGTGTTCACTGGCAGTCGCTGAAGTGATGGAGGAGGCAAGACAACAATTTGGCCTTCGTTATGAAGCGGATTTGAAAAATACTTCTGCACATTAGTTGGCTAGTGATTTAACAAAACCCTTAATAGCTTTCCAAGACTCCGCGACTGCTTCTTATATGGGGGCAGTCTAGTTTTATGTGTCAAGAGTACCTAGAACATGAATAAGGCCTACCGGTATCGCAAATTTTGCAAACATCCGGGGCCTTTTTTGGTTTATATACCTAATCTCATTTTTACAAAGCACTGCATCTCAGTAAATAACGTATTAACAATTGATTGTTATGATCGTAATTATAACTTTTACATATTAACTGCACAGAGGAGTGTACACATGTTTAAGAAGTTTCAAAAGTGGTCAGCAACATCTATGTCTGTTGCTCTTGCACTAGGTTTGATTACGGGTATGTCAGCCTTGCCTGTCCATGCTGAGTCACCAGGGAATACAGACCAAGGTATTAGCAAAGTTACAGCTACATTTTATGGAGACACCAAGGGCTCCAAAGGATTTACCTGGTATACTTCAAAACTTATCACGAAAAGCACTGTTCAAGTAACCAAGAAAACAGGTTCTGAGGCTGATTTTACGAGTGCTCTTACATTTGAAGGCACTTCCTCTCTATCGACCAATTCTCCAGAAGAGCTTGTCCATAAAGCCGTAGCTACAGGTCTTCAAGCGGACACAGCTTATTATTATCGTGTGGGTGATGCAGCACGCGGGATATGGAGCGAAACAGGTACGTTCCAAACAGCTCCTAAGAGCGGTGAATTTACCTTCATTGATCTAGCTGATACACAAGCAAAAAGCGAAGATGAAGCTATATTGTCTTCACAGACGCTCGAAAAAGCTCTTCAAACCGTAGGTAATGCTCAGTTTGTAGTTCACAACGGGGATATCGTAGACACTGGTACCAAAGAAGAGCAGTGGAACTGGTTGTTGGGGCATTCACAAAAAAGTCTGTTGAATACAACCATTGTTCCTTCAGCAGGTAATCATGAGGATGAGAACTATGCTTTTTATGACCACTTTAATATTAATGAACCAGCTGGTTCTGCTACTAAAACAGGAGCGTACTATTCCTTTGATTACAGCAATGCTCACTTTATCGTACTAAATTCCAATGAGGACTCAAAAAAATATGCCGATTTCTCTGAAGAGCAAGTTGAATGGTTAAAGAAGGATGCTGCGGCAGCCAAAAAGGCAGGTGCAAAGTGGATCATTGTGAATATTCATAAAGGTCCTTACACTACCTCTAACCATGCAACAGATGCTGACATCATGGATAACAATGGAGTTCGTAACCAAATCGCTCCACTCATGGACAAGCTTGATATCGACTTTGTCGTGCAGGGGCACGATCATATTTATGCTCGGACGAAACCAATCAACCAAGAGGGTAAAGCAACAACGCCAACCAAATTAAAAGATAGATTAAATGAAAAGACGATTGAATATAGTGTGAATCCGGATGGAAGTATCTATGTCATCCCGGCAACTGCTGGCCCTAAAGTTTACTACAAAAACCCAAGTGAAAAACTTGGAGATAAGTACTATAATCTTTTTGAACTGGCTGAAGAGAATCATGCGGCAGTCTATGGCCCAGATCCGAGTGACAATCGCAGACCTGTACGAGGACAGGTACAAAATTTTGTGGGCATCACCGTAGACGAAAATAAGCTTACAGCCGTAACGTATGAAATTGATCAAAACAAAAATGATGCCAAGCCGTTTATTGTGGATCAATTCGGAATCATCAAAAAATATTATTAATATATTTTGATTTGCTGGTTTCTAAACCATCATAAAAAGGATATCCCACAGTCAGTTTGGCTGCAGGGATATCCTTTTCATTTTCTTATAGTGACTTTTTTTATAGAAACGTCTGATGTGTGCTTGTAATACTTACGCCCTGTTCGAAAGCGGGTACATCGTACATAATGCTATTAACAGACCCCAAGTTTAAAAGCAGAGAACTCAATTTTACATATATAAATTTTTTTGCAAAAAATAAGGGAGGATACAACGATGGCTTATCAAGAAATGAATGGAGTACGCGTATGGGGAGCACCTGATCCGGGGGCACTATCTCAAGCCCGTACATGTGCCGAAAATGGCAATGTGATTCAGGCGCTGCTGATGGCAGATCATCATAAAGGCTACAGTCAGCCGATTGGTGGTGTGGTGGTATATGACGGACAAATTTCACCTTCAGGTGTGGGGTATGATATCGGCTGTGGAAATAAGGCGGTAAGAACCAAGCTGTCTGCGGCAGACATTATGCCGCGTATTTCAGCCGTGATGGATGAGATTGCACGTCAGATTTCGTTTGGCGTAGGGCGTGTGAATGAGATTCAGGTAGACCATGAGCTGTTTGATGACCCGGATTGGGCGGTATATGCAGCGATTGGAAAACAAGAGCATAACAAACTGAAGACCTTGGCGAGAGAACAGCTGGGTACAGTAGGAAGTGGCAATCATTTTGTTGATGTATTTGTGGAGGAAGCGACAGGACAGGTCTGGATTGCCAATCATTTCGGTAGCCGGGGCTTTGGACACAAAACAGCAAGTGGGTTTCTAAATTTGGCCGCAGGACGGGAGTTTCTCGGAAAGGCACCGGGAGAACATATGGATCAGCCGCCTGTGCTGCTGGATATGAACAGTGAGCTGGGGGACATGTACTACCGTGCGATGCGCCTTGCCGGACGTTATGCTTATGCCGGACGTGACTATGTGATAGAACAAGTGCTTGGTATTATGGGGACTGAAGCGGACTTTACGGTGCATAACCACCATAATTACGCGTGGAAAGAACAGCATGATGGACGCGACACCATTGTGGTTCGCAAAGGCGCAACCCCCTCGGCCCCTGGCCAAATGGGCTTTATTGGAGGAAGCATGGGCGATATCTCGGTGATTGTACGTGGAAAGGATTCGGTAGAAAATCGGGATTCCTACTATAGTACAGTCCATGGCGCAGGGCGTATTATGAGTCGTACCCAGGCAGCCGGTAAAATGAATTGGAAAACCCGTACGCGTAGCGGTGGGCAGATTACGGACCTACAGATGAAGGAGGCCGTTCGAAACTACGGTGTCGAGCTGCGCGGAGCGGGTACTGATGAAAGCCCGTTCGTCTACCGTAAACTGCGTGAGGTGCTGGACGCTCATTCCGAGACCGTGGAAGTTATGCATGTGCTAAAGCCAATTGGGGTATGCATGGCTGGGGCCAATGAGTTTGACCCTTATAAGGATTAATGAAAAGAGAAGGAAGAATGGGGCTGTACCCATAAAAAAGACGATGTCCGGCAGAAGTGTTCATTCGCCGAGCATCGTTTTAAATTACATATATACGTATATAATAGAAGGAAGTCATGGCTTGATTTGCTTGTTAGTGCCTCTCAATCTTACAGTTGATCAGCAAAAAGTTGTTCTTTAATATAAGCGACAGGCATTTCTTGTCCTGTCCATAATTCGAAGGCAAGTGCGCCCTGCCACAGCATCATGCCCAGACCGTTAATAGCGGTTGCACCTACGGACTCAGCTTGTTCCATCAGCTTGGATTTAGCTGGGCTGTACACGACATCGGTCACAATTAGGTCGGAACGAAGCATGGACACATCCTCTATGACACTTTTACCTTCCAGCGGTTTCATACCCACACCTGTTCCGTTAGCGAAAATATGACTTGTAAGAATCTCTTCACGCAGCTTCTCTTGATTCTCTAATGCATAGATATTCGCCTTGACTTGGGCATGTTTCATCTCTTCATTAATAATACGAACATTCTCTTCCGCCCGGGCAAAGAATTGGTCATTACGAGCAAAAATCGAAATTTCAGCAAGACCAGCTCGAGCGGCTTCAATAGCAATTGGCGTTGCAGCACCACCTGAGCCGACGAGTGTCATTTTCTTACCTTTCAGATCAATGCCGTGCTCCTGCAAGTTACGAACATAACCAGATCCATCTGTACTGTAGCCCTTCAGCTTACCATCCGTATTCACGACGGTATTGACAGCACCTGTAAATTTAGCGCTGTCGTCCAGCTCGTCAAGGTACGGTAAGATCGCTGTTTTGTTAGGCATGGACACGTTGTAGCCGCGTATGTTTAGAGCGCGCATCCCACGTACTACTTCTTCGAGTTGTTCATTGCCTACTTCAAAGGCCATATAGGCGTTGTTCAGCCCCAGTTTTTCAAACGCAAGATTATGCATAGCCGGGGACAAAGAGTGTCCGATCGGTGTAGCAAGCAGTCCGATTAATTGTGTTCTTCCGTCAATACGTCCAGCGTTTTTCATAATAAGCCTCCAAGTGATCTGTGTAGTTTAATGAAACACTTTTTTATATCGATAAGCAACAAACACGGCCAGCAAAATACTGACTACGGCAATTGCGATATCCAGAATAAATACCGAGGTAATTCCCAGACTTTTGGACATGCCTCCGGTAGCCAAAGGCATCAGGATGAACGATAGACTGGCTGCTATGTTCACGAGAGAAGTCGTAGTTCCTTTGTTTTTGCGGAAAAATTCCGTCATAACCGTGAGGGCAATTTGGAATATACCTGCGGTGGACAAGCCGATTAAAAATGAACTGATCAAAGTAGCGACAGGATTGTGCCATACAATTAAAGCCAGCAAAGAAAGCAGGGCAATAAGCGGATACACAATCATGACGGTAATGGGCTTAATGAATCTACCAAGTACCACAGCCAACAAAATAACAGAAACCAATGAACCTATACTATAGTAGCTAAGCAGCTTAATGGCGCTGGCTTTGTCCATGCCCAGAGCCTCTTGTCCAAAGGTAGGAAGCCACAGCTGCACGATCATGAACAATACAGTTGAAGTAAAGCCGATAATAATGAGAGACAAACCTTCTTGCCAGAACTTAGGCTCGCTGTGGAACGAATCCGTTGATTGACCAGCGTCGGTAGGTGCCTTTTGTTCCTCTGCTTTGTGGTTGGGGAAAACGGTCATCGACAAGAAAATCCCGTTCAGCAGATAAATTCCTGCTGGAATAAAGAAGGAATATCCATAGAACATATCGTGATTAATAAAAAATGCAATCATGAACGGAATAACAATGGCACCGATCGAGATGGATGCTTTGACCAGCACCGTTGCTGATCCTGCTTTTTTTCCAAACCCTTCAATCAGCGCGGGATAAGTCCCCGCATCCATCATAGAGTTGCAGAGCCCTGCGATAATCGCAAACACAAATGCCAACGTGTAGTTAGGTGCAAGTGGAATGCCAATTAGGAAGATTAGATAAGCAAATGAGGCAATAACAATGAGTGGTTTCCTTCCGTATTTGTCTGACATTTTTCCGGCTACTCCGAGAGCGAGCAGCTTACCGATCCCAATTGCGGACACCAAATAGCCGATGGCTGCTTTATCTGTGTTCAATTGCACAGTCAGAAAGCTCATATTCGACGAGAGAATAACATTAATCATACCCAGAAGAAAATAGTTGATATAAAGCCCTGTTGCCATTCTGATATAAGGATTTTTCATAAGTGTAACTCCCAACTTAAATTTTAGATCAATGGCCTAGGTAGGCATCGTCCAGGTGTATAAAAGTACGCCCACAAACAAGTGAAAATATTCACATAATGTCTATGTTTTAATTATATAAGGGGTGTTATTATAAATCCAATGCATATTTTTATCGTTTTTTATAGTTTGAATCTATAATTTAAAATATGAACTAAAGAAGGGCGGACATCATGATGAACCTGAAGCACTTACAATATTTTCGTGTGCTTGCAGAGATGGAGCATTTTACCCAGGCAGCTATGCGGCTATGTATTACTCAACCCAGTTTAAGTCATGCGATTTCAGAGTTAGAAAAGGATTTGGGCGTTCATCTGTTTGAGAAGCAGGGGAGAAATATCCGGCTAAACAAATACGGACGTTTTTTTCTGAAGTATGTGGAGCATGCGATGGATGAATTGGAAAAGGGGGAGCATAACTTACGGGAATTAGTAAGCCCAAGTCATGGGAATATAGATTTGGCGTTCATTTACACACTAGGTTCACACTTCATTCCAGCAATAATCCAGGCCTTTTCAGCTCAAGATGCCCGTAAAGACATTTCCTTTTCGTTTCACCAAGGGAATACGAACGATATTGTTCAAGGCCTGAAGCAGGAACACTATGACGTGGCGTTCTGCTCTCACGTGGAAAATGAACCAGATGTGGAGTTTATTCCGCTGGCTCAGCAGGAATTGGTGGTCATTGTTTCTCCTGATCATCCGCTGGCTTCTCTCGACCAAATTGATCTCAAGGATACAGCGGATTACCCGGTGATCTTCTTTAACAAAAAGAGTGGGGTTCGGCCCATTATTGAAAATTTGTTTGCCAAGGCAGGCGTTACGCCACAGATTATTTGCGAGATCGAAGAAGATACGGCGATGGCTGGGCTGGTGTCTATTAATTACGGGATCGGAGTTATGCCCCGCATTTCATCGTTAGATTATTTTAACGTCAAAACATTGCCTATTGTAAATCCAGAATACGAGCGGTTTATCTACCTAGCCAGCATTAAAAATAGATATTTATCCCCGGCAGTTGTGGAGTTTCGGAACTTTGCCCTAAGTTATGGCAAGGAGTTTTATCTGAAAACGCATCAGCGTGTCTAAGCTGGAGTCTCGCAATATTTAAACTTGATAAATTTTAAATTGTGTTCTATACTTCATCATCGACACAAGCAATGTGAAATGATTCACGTTTTGACACTACAAGACTTACTTACAAAAGCAGGTGAATTTATGATGAAACGTTCTTCTACTCCAGTGGCGACAGGTCTGTATGTGAACTATCTTTTGTTCGGCATGTTTAATATTATGCTGGCGTCGCACATGTCCTTTTTAACAGAGCATCTGCATACAGATCAGGCGGGCATTAGCCTTTTGGTTTCCGCGATGGGATTTGGCAGACTGTTTACGCTGTACATATCCGGCGTGCTCTCCGACCGTTATGGTCGCAAACCGTTCATTGTGGCCGCAGGGCTGCTGATGGCCGTATTTTTGGTCGGTATACCGCTGAGTCCCACCTTTGAGATGGCGATGGTACTGGCTGTGCTGGCAGGTGTAGCGAATTCTTTTCTTGATTCAGGTACTTATCCGGCTCTGATCGAGGCTTTTCCCCAATCCTCTGGTTCGGCTACAGTGTTGGTGAGAGGTTTTATATCCATTGGGGCGGCATTTTTACCGTTAATGATCATCTTTTTTATGAATCACGATATTTTTTACGGGTTCTCTTTCTTTATACCAGCACTGATATTTGCATTGAATGCGATCTACTTGTTCAGAATGAAGTTCCCAGACATGCGCGTACAACCCACCAAGGAGCAAAGTGGCGGTACTACTGTATCTAGCACCGAGCAGACGGGGAATATAAAAGCAAATGATGCGAGTAAACCGCGGTTTTGGCAGGAAGGTGTATGTCTTATTTTGCTTGGATTTACGGGACCTACTTTGCTGTATATTGTGCAGTTATGGCTGCCTACGTTTGGACAACAGTTTATCGGCATGACGGAATCAGAGTCTCTCAGACTCTTAGTTTATTACAATATGGGCTCGCTGATTTCCGTGTTTGTATTGGTCATTGTGTTGAGAAAATGGGTTAAACCTGTTCATATCATCCTTATTTATCCTTGTATTTCCTTGTTGGCTTTTGGAGCGCTTCTTCTTTTCAAATCAGGGGCTGCCGCCATTATCTGTGCGAGTGTCATCGGGTTTTCCATATCGGGTGTACTTCAGCTGACGCTAACCGTAATGAGTGAATTTTTTAGTCAACGAAAAGGACAGATTACCGGATTTATTTATACCGCAACTTCGCTGTCCTATACGCTTATTCCCGTGTTTACAGGTTTTCTGTTGAAGCATTCTCAAATTTCCAGTGTGTTTATGCTGGCCATTATCGTAAATGTGCTCGGGATTGCACTGGCGGTGTTTGTTAACTTTCGCTACAGTGTCGTTTTTCCTACCAAACGAGAATTGTCTCCTCAAATTGTATTGGATACGAAATAACTAGGACTGAACCTAATCATCTGCATGCTTATTCAGAATGCGTTATACTATGAATTATTGTGAATGTTCGACTTGAAACTGTAATTGGGGAGTGAGATAGATATGGCAAAAATCGTAAAGGTAAAGGATGTACGGATCGGCGAAGGAGCGCCTAAAATATGTGTTCCTATGGTGGGAGAAACGTTGGAGCAGTTGAAAGAAGAGGCTGCCCATTTACGTACACTCGATCTGGATATCGTAGAGTGGAGAGTCGATTTTTTCGAGTATGTGGAGGATTTGGCCAAGGTAAAGGCTGCCTTACATGAAATTCGGTCTATTTTAGCCAATATACCACTCGTATTTACGTTCCGCAGCGCCCGAGAAGGTGGAGAAAAGGAAATCAGTACGGCAAGCTATGTGGAATTGAATCGTACAATAGCCGAAACGGGACAAGCAGATATGATTGATGTAGAGCTTTTTAATGAGGAAGCTGATGTGAAGATGCTGATAGAAGCGGCACATAAGCATAACGTGTATGTGATTATTTCTAACCACGATTTTCAAAAGACGCCGCCGAAGGAGGAAATTGTGTCCCGGTTGTGTAAGGCACAGGAATTGGGCGCCGATTTGCCTAAAATAGCGGTGATGCCAACCAATACAGCCGACGTATTGACCTTGTTGGACGCCACACGCACCATGGCAGAAGAGTATGCGGATCGGCCGATTATCACGATGTCCATGGCGGGAAAAGGTGTCGTGAGCCGTCTGACCGGAGAGCTATTTGGCTCAGCGTTGACTTTTGGCGCTGCCAAGAAGGCTTCTGCGCCGGGACAGATTCCTGTCACTGAACTGAGAGAAATATTGCAGGTGCTGCACAGCCACTCTTAAAAGATACAATTACTACCCACTAGCGAGCAAGGAATTCATAGTGAACACAAAAGGAGGACCCCATGCGATAAGCATGCTGGGTCCTCCTTTTTGTAATGCTTAATTCAATCCCCGAGTAGGTTCATACAATTCCCAACCCAGATTCAGCGTTTGAATAATATAGTCTGCGACTTCTTCTGCATCCAACTGATCGGTATCGATCTTGGAGTGATTCACCGCGTAAATGTCCTGTCTGGAACGGAAAAGATCTTCAATTTCCCCTAACGTCTTGTTTTGCAAATTAGGGCGTGTGTCAATCAGCATCTTGAGCCGATCTTTCCAGGAATCCCAATTTAAATCCAAGAAGAACACAATGGAGGAAGCCAAACAAGCCTGCTTCACCTCTTCCTGTAAAAACGCACCACCGCCAACAGAAATGATTTTAAGGCGCCTATTGCTGCACAACTTCAAAATATGCTCTTTTTCAATCTCACGGAAACGCTTCTCTCCGTAAGTTTTGAAAATTTCTGTTGTAGGCATGTTGTACTCTCGTTCAATCTCCTGATCAATATCCACGAAATCGCGATACAGCTTACGCGCAAGATGGGAGCCGATCGTTGTTTTGCCTACGCCCATAAAGCCAATGAGAACAATATTTTGTTCTTTTAATGGAATCTCACTATTGTTTTGCACGATAACCACTCTTTTCTCACCAGTAATGTTGAGATGTAACGCTTCAAAGCACTAAATACATTATACGTTCATCAAACGTGTCATTCAATAGTATAGAGCACATCAACGATAAGGTATACCGATAAAAAGGACTCTGATTACCATTTGAGTGATTAACAGCAGGCAAACGAGATGAGAGATTCTAGTGTGATTTAATGTGTAAATCGAAAAAAAACGAAGTTGTATAAGTATAAAAGAGGAAATATTGTGTACTTAATTGAAAAAAAGGACATATTTTGCCGAAAAACGTATTGAAATTATTGGAAGTAGGAATATAATATAGTTATGCAAATTGTAAATGTAATCGCTATATTTACAATTTGTGTTTAGTTTAATTTATAATAAGAGCTACTTTGAACCAAAAACCAAGTGTACATATACAAATAGTTAAATATCACCTTACAGACATGTATCGGTCAATGGGTTCATTGTACGAAGGTGGTGATACGGTCTACGATTTACGCGGTTGCGCTCTAGTCAACGAAGAATTGGAGACAAGAATAAAAAAATATCTGCGAGAGGGATGAATTGAAATGAAAACAAACACAGCTATAGTATTGAAAAAGGGAATGAGTATTGCTTTATCTGGTATGCTGATCGCATTATTTGTTGGTAATTACTCTGCCCATGCAGCTCCAGAAGTCGTTCACAAGACCATACTCGTTAAAGCCGGAGAAGTATACGATGGTAAAGGAAAGACCGTAGTGGCTGACCCTGATACTTTGGGCGATGGAAGCCAAAAAGAGGCACAAAAGCCTATCTTTAAGCTCGAAAATAATGCAACGCTGAAAAATGTGATCATCGCCGCACCTGCTGCGGACGGGGTGCATGTGTATGGCAATGGCACCATTTCCAACGTAACGTGGGAGGATGTTGGCGAAGATGCATTGACACTTAAAGAACCAGGCACGGTGAATATTACAGGCGGTGGAGCTTACCATGCATACGATAAAGTGTTCCAAATCAATGCCGAAGGCACGATTAACATCAAAAACTTTAGAGCCGATGATATCGGAAAGCTGGTTCGCCAACTTGGGGACTCTACGTTTAGAGTAAACATGACTTTGGATAACTCGGATATTTCCAACGTCAAGGATTCGATCCTGAGATCGGACGGCCCTAACAGCAAGGCAAAAATTACGAATACTCGTTATCATAATGTAAAACAATTATTCAAAGGTTTTAAATCTGGCAATACGAGCGAGTCTGGCAATACTAAATACTAATCGTTAGCGTAGGATAGGAGTACGGATAGGAAAAGGGGCTGTCCAACAGGTCATATGATCTGACAGGACAAGCCCCTTTTTTGGTACGTTGAGTTCCCCCCAAGATGACCTAGGCTTCGTTCGGAACGAGGACTATGTTATGATCGTGCTATTATATTTAATACAAAAAAGTTGGGTGGCTATGAATCTATTTCATCAATATGTGAATGTAGATGGTACTTTGAATGATACAATGGTGCACAATCGTGAAATTTTATATACGGGTACGAATGGCCGGCATGTGGAACGTTTTTACGTGTCATCCTCTGAAAGTTATATATTTAAACCACTAACCAATAATGATCAGCAGGGACGGGAGAGATGGGTGTATGAGCATGTTCTTCCAGCATTATCATCAATCTATCCTCAATTGCTAGCTTGGTCTGATGCAAACGTGGATGGCGGAGGAGAATGGATGATGTTTGAGGACCTTGGTCCGTTACATCATCAACACGCAGATGAAACCCTATTGCAAGCTATTGGTCTTGTCGCAAGGTGGCATGCTTTGCCGCCGGATCGTTTTGCCGGGATACCACTGCGGGGACCCAAACCACTGATTGAGGAGATGGTTTCCGAGTTGAACACACGCAAGTCAGATATGTTGGAGCTTGGCAGCTCACTTGGTTTCTCCAAGCAACAGATGCAGCATATTTATGCACAGCTGGAGCATCATTCTTTTTCTCACCAGCTTGTACTGTCTCATGGTGATCTTCATCCGGGAAACTATGCGCTGAGTGGGGAGCGGCTAAAGGTACTGGACTGGGAGCATGCTCATTTAAACACACCACTGTGGGATGTATATCACCTGATCGACATGTCCCATCCGGTATTCCCCCGGCGCATGACGTCTGAATTGCGTATTCGTATGCTGGACACCTATCTGGAGCATTTGGAGCTGTTGGGGATAAAGGGTGATCGAACGGCATTTATACAGGAATATGGTAAGTTTGCTGTGGTATTTTCGCTTTGGATGCTATTGCTAATCACAAGTGATTTGCAAAGGATCGGTACAGAGCTGCATAGAAATAGTGACAAATGGTCAAAAGAGCAATTAGAATCCCAATTGGATGAAACGTTAGCTTGTTTAAACCAATGTACAGCGATGCTGGACTGGGAACAGGTCCAACCATGCAAGTAGTGGTCTAAGGCATAGATTCTATATAGTTAGCCAAAGAAGGTAGGGAAATAAATCCATGAAAAAAGTCGGTTTGGTTATGAGAAAAATACAATTTGCTGAAGCACAGGGTCCTCGTATTTTTGCAGAACGTCTGAAGCAGATCGGTTTGGAACTGGGAGTAGATATCGTATTTGTATCACCGGAGCGCCATGTAAGCAGCCATGACTGGCTTCCAGGCTATGAGCACGAAAAGGGTGACCTGGTCAATTATGACATTGTACTGGACCAACTGCATGAGCAGCAGATTGAGCATGTTATTTATACGGTATCCGGCTTTACTTATTTGAACATGTTTTTTAAGAACAGCGTACTCTTTCCACATAGTTTTCCAGATCCGGCACTGACAGGCTATGAGATGATGAAGCCTTTTTATCAGATTGTGGACAAGGCTATCGTACAGACTGCCTTTCTCAAGCAGGAGATGGCCTCAAAGTTTGGCGTCACCGATGTGACAGTGATCCCGATCGGATTTAATGAGCGGCTGGTGGAAAAGCATTTTGATCCCTCACAAGTGGTGGAGAACCGGGTGATGTGGATTGGTAGAGATGAGGAGAATCGGCGTCCGGATCTGGTACTGGAGTACGCACGGCATAATCCCGACAAGGATGTCTATATGGTGTTTGGCGGTGAACGCTATAAGGAAAGCATGAAGAAGTATGACATCCCGGACAATGTAAAACTTCAATTTGCATTGACGCAAGACGAGGTGTTCGCACTGATGAACACGGCGAAGGTGTATTGGAGTTGCTCCAAATTCGATACGTTCGCGATGCCGCTGACCGAAGCGCTCGCGATGGGGAAAATCGTCGTGAAGCCCGAGCATCCTTGCTATGGGCACATCAGCTCTACGCATTCCTTTTCAGGGAATGAGAAAAATTGGTTTGAGCTAGTCAATATGGCTGCCGCCTCACCTCGCCGTGTTTCTATGGAGAATCAGGTATACGCCATGGAACAGTTTTCGAGTCAGGTAATGAAGCGGGGATACCGAGACTTTTTTGATCACTGGTTAAAGTGAGCGGGTGAGGCAGGATGTGTGGATTAGAACATAAAAAGGGACTCTCGCTCAAATGAACGAAAGTCCCTTTTCTTATGATTGTATCTCCGGTACTGCTTCAGTATGAGTCGCCTTGCGATCCATTATATAGCTGACCAGCATCAGTAGCACACCGCCGACAGTAATCAGCGATGCGACCCATGGAATGGCGGACAATCCCATTTGATTAATCACGACTCCCCCAACAAAAGCGCCGCCTGCGTTGCCCAGATTCAATGCGGAATGACTGGAGGTTGAGGCCAGCAAAGGAGCCTCATAGGCCAGATTCATGATGCGAACCTGAATCCCCGGCATGATGCCGAATGCGGCAATTCCCCAAATGAAGACAGTGATAACGGCCAGTACCTTGTTTTGAAGCGTAAACGTCAGTATGGCTAAAATAATGGCCAAAACAGCATAGTTTGCGATCAAGGAGGGCAGCAGCTTCCAATCTGCGAGCTTGCCGCCAACGATGTTGCCGATTGTGACGCCTAGGCCGAACAGGACCAGAATCCAGGTAATGCTGTGTTCGGCAAAGCCGGTAATATCCGTAAGCAAAGGCGTAATGTACGTAAAGACAGTGAACAAGCTACCACAGCCAACTGCACCTGTGAGCAGCATCAGCAGCACTTTTGGATTAAACAGGCTTTTGACTTCTTGTTTGAGACTGGACGGCTTGTCCTGATGAATCACCGGAATATATCGAATGATACCGAAGAGAGAAATCAAGCCGATCACAACGATGGCTCCAAAGGAAGCACGCCAGCCGAGCTGCTGTCCGATAAAGGTGCCAAAGGGCACGCCAATAATGTTCGCCACGGTCAATCCGGTCAGCACCATAGAGATGGCTCCTGCCCGCTTATCAGGACGAACCAGCCGGGCCGCAATCAGAGAACCGGCTCCCAGGAAGGTTCCGTGCGATAACGCAGTAGCCATACGGGCGGCAATTAGCAGCTCGTAGTTAGGAGCAATGACGGAAAAAAGATTCCCTAAAATGAATATGGACATCAGCAGACATAGCAGCTTTTTTTGCGGAACCTTATGGGTTAATACGGTAAGCACTGGGGCACCAATGGCCACCCCAAGCGCGTAACTGGTGATTAACTGCCCGGCTTGCGGAATCGTAACATGAAGATCATGGGCTACATTGGGCAATAGTCCCATAATAACGAATTCGGTCATGCCGATGGCAAAGGCGCCAAGGGTCAACCATAGCAAGGAGGGGGGAAAGCGATCAGCTGTCATATTTTCTTGAGTACTCATAAGTTTCTTGTATCCTCCTGAAAAAATAGTAATGCGAGTATATCATTCCAGACGAAATCTGGCGACCCATTTTGCAAGAATTTTACATACTAAGCTGATAAGGTTTGTATAATTTACAATAGAGGCAGGCTGAGGGGAGCCAAGTATGTTATTTTGGTAGTATGATAGGAAGACAGGATATGACGTTGTAAGGAATGATCCAGGGAGGATATAACGATGACACTTA
This sequence comes from Paenibacillus jamilae, assembly GCF_050482105.1. Taxonomy (GTDB): domain Bacteria; phylum Bacillota; class Bacilli; order Paenibacillales; family Paenibacillaceae; genus Paenibacillus; species Paenibacillus jamilae_B. The sequence goes on from NZ_JBCNHI010000011.1 coordinate 112,416, forward strand.
AAGTGGTACATAGTATTACGGATTTAATCGGAGATACGCCTTGTGTGCGGCTGCAACGGCTCACAGGACCTCAGGATGCGGAAGTGTATGTGAAGCTGGAGTATTTTAATCCAAGCGGCAGTGTCAAAGATCGGGCGGCTGGCAATCTGATTGCCGAGGCGGAAAAGGCGGGGCATCTAAAGCCGGGAGGCACCATTATTGAACCGACCAGTGGCAACACGGGGATTGGGCTTGCGATGAATGCGGCTGCTCGAGGTTACCGTGCAATTTTGGTGATGCCTTCGAATATGACGAAGGAACGGATCAATATTTTAAAAGCCTACGGGGCTGAGGTCGTACTGACACCAGCGGAAGAACGGATGCCAGGAGCGATTCGCAAAGCTCTTGAACTGGGGACAGAAATTGAAGGGAGTTTTATCCCACATCAGTTTGAAAATGAGGCCAACCCCGATATCCACCGTACAACCACAGCACTTGAAATTTTAGAGCAGACGGAGGGCAAGCTGGATGTGTTCGTCGCTTCTTCGGGAACGGGTGGGACCATTACGGGGACAGGTGAAGTGCTGCGCCAGCATTTGCCGGATTTGCGAATTGTTGTAGTCGAGCCTAAGGGTTCGCCCGTCCTGTCCGGAGGAAAACCCGGTCCGCATAAGCTGGTGGGAACGAGTCCGGGCTTTGTTCCCGCTGTGCTGAATACGGAGGTGTATGACGAAATCATACAGGTTTCCGATGAGGATGCGATTGCTGTGACACGGGCGATTGCTGCTCAGGAAGGGATTCTCGTGGGGCCCTCCAGCGGAGCTACAATATGGACGGCCATTCAGGAAGCTCGGCGTTTGGGAGCAGGCAAACGGGTACTCTGTATTGCCCCGGATACCGGAGAGCGTTATCTGAGTATGGGGATATTCGGATAAAAAGACGCAGAATGAGGCCAAAGTGATACACGAACGTAAGTAAGTAGTAAACTAGATGTGTGATAACGGTTTCATGGACTATTCAGATGTTGATGAAACAAGGAATATGATGAGAATTTAAGGAGGAGCAGCATGAAGATTATGCCTTTACAGAAACGTGAAATCTCCGATAGCCGGCTGGTGCTCGGTTGCATGCCTTTTGGTGGAGAATGGAGCCATGCACCGTTTACGCAGGAGCATGTCGTTGAAGCAGAGAGAGCTGTAGAAGCTGCACAATCCATCGGAATTACGATGTTCGATCATGCGGATATCTATCGTATGGGAAAAGCAGAAGAAATTTTTGGTAGGATTTTAAAGGGACAGCCAGGCTTGCGCGAACAGATCGTCATTCAATCCAAATGCGGCATTTTTCTGCCGGATGGTACGCTCCCGGGTCGTTTCGATTTCTCATATGATCATATTATGGAGTCCGTAGACGGTATCCTGAAGCGTCTGGGTACTGAATATTTGGACATTCTGCTGCTGCACCGCCCTGATCCGCTGGTAGAGCCGGAAGAAGTAGCGAAGGCGTTCGACGAGCTTAAGACATCCGGCAAAGTACGGCATTTTGGCGTTTCCAATATGAATGTAAGCCAAATTCGCTTTTTGGAGCGTAGCCCGACGGAGCCACTGATTGTTAACCAACTGGAGATGAGTCTGGCACATCTGCATTTTATAGATCAGACCGTACACGTGAACCAGCAGGCGGGGACGAATGTACATTTTGGCGAAGGTTTGCTGGAATATTGCCAAACCGAGGATATTCAGCTCCAGGCTTGGGGACCGCTGGCGCAGGGGCGTTTTAGCGGAGGTTCTCTGGAAGGAAAACCTGAGCATATCCGTAAGACGGCAGAACTGGTGCAGAAGCTGGCCTCTGAAAAGGGGACGACACGCGAAGCGATCGTCCTGGGCTGGCTTATGAAGCATCCGGCACGGATTCAGCCTGTCATTGGCAGCGCCAATCCTGAACGAATCCAAGCATGTCAGGATGCAGAACGCCAGAGCGAGCTGATGACCCGTGAGGAATGGTATCAATTGTATGTCAGTGCACGTGGACAAGCCTTGCCGTAACTAGCATTACGGACCAGCTTGTTACAGCAGACGTATGCGGATGTGAGTGCATGACCTCGTTTCGTTTAAATGTACTGTAGTTTAATACGGCCCTCCTTTCGTCTCATTAACAGACGGAGGGAGGGCCTTTGCGTGAATACGTCCTTTATTTTCTTTAGCAGTTATTCCTCTTCGTACCGTGCGAGGGCCTTGGCTGTTGTTTCCTTCATTCGCGAAATTAAGCGAGAGCCTTGAACGACCTTGACGCGTTTGCCGAGGAAGCGGATTTTGGATAGCACATATTCACACTCGTCTGCCTGGAAAGTGAGTGTAATACGATAGGTATCTGCTTCCTGATCATATTCGACCTCCTTTTCAAAACAGGAAAAGGCATATAATATACGAGACATTTCGCCGTTGTATACAGGAATAATTTCAATGATGCCCTGTTCTTTGCGTGACTCCAGTATACCGAGTATACGTTGGGTAAACTTCTCGGCTTCTTCAGGTAGAATCTCATTCTCCGTAACGGTTACGATGTTGGATAGTTTAGTAGACATGAATGCGCGATGGCGGCGATTATACCATAGCAGACTCCATTCTTTTTTGACCATGGAAAACTCCAGCTTATAGGGAAAGCCGGACATTCGCTCATGCAGGCGACCGTTGCGCAGTTTGTAGGTTATACAGATGCCGGAGCGGGATCGCAGAATGGAACGCAATTCACGCAGGAGTGGGTGATAAATCGAGGCAGCAGGAACTCCTGCCTTTTCGCGCAGGCTGCCATCGGCCTCCAATGGCTCGTCGTCAGCAAGTAATTGCCGAAGCTTATCAAGTGTAGATGGGGTAAAAGCCTCTGTCGCTGCCGAGTCTGCAAGCATGGACTTAAGCCAGACTCTTTCCTGCGATGTAGTAGCAAAAGCGCCCGATTCATCCAACCGTGAGACGATCTGATAGTTAAATATTTTCTCGAACAGGCTCATAATAGGCTTGCAGCTCCTTCCATTCCTGTCTGAATTCCCTACGCAGCCGCTGGGGTTCCAACACCTCACAGCTTGATCCAAAGCTGCGAATCCACGGTTTAATCTCAGTGATTCCATTCACTGTGATTTCATAGATAAAGGATTCACTTTCTTCCTCCGTAATCGTACCCCACTGTCCCTGTGACAGCACACGTTCCCGAATAAAGTTGCGCTTCGCACCCTCGGGATTAAAAAATCGTACCCTTATCTTCACGGGACGCCCTGTATCAACAAGCCAGCTGTACCGCATTTTTTCTTCCAATACGGCTAACAGGTCGGCATAAAGCTGCTCTGGGACAGGCTTGCCCTCCACCAATTGAGTCATGCCCTCCATACGAAACTTCATAATTCCTTTGCCGCCCACATGACCTAGCACATACCAACGTCCGTATTGATGATCATAGATGACTTGCAGGGGCAGAATGGTATGTTCACGGCCTTCGGTCTCTTTTTCATACAATGGATTTGTGTTTTGTGACCCGTACATGCTTCGTTTGGATGTCGAAAAATATAAAAAGGTTACGCAGCGACGTTGCCGAATGGCATGTAAAAGCGGGTGAATATGGGCTTCGTCCAGAATGCGTGAATAATAATGGTATTTATATAAAAAAGGCTCTGCCATCTCCCGATCTCCGAACTGACGGCGCATGGCTTTTTTTAGATGATCACGCAACAGATATCCCTGCACAGAGGGGAGCTGGGTGTTGGCCATAATATCCACAAAATCATATAAGTCCAGTAATTCCTCGTCCGTCAGTTCTGTCACCAAATCGTTACGGACAGCATAGCGATAGGGTCTGCCGCCAGGCTCCTTACGAACTACGCCGACTTCGACCAGATATTTCAGATCAGAACGGATTGTTTTTTCATCTGGCAGTGCACTGTCGGAAGGCAACCCATTGCAGCAAGCGTCCAACAGTTCCATGGTGGTCATAGGTTGTGACTGTAGCGCTGTCAGCAGAAGGGATAAACGGACACTTTCCGATTCCTTGAGCGATTTGGCCCGAAACAGGAATAACAATAATGGATCAGCGGATTCGTAATAATTAAAACGCAGCATCTCATTAAAATCATGTCCCTGTTCCGCAGGCAGCTGCTGTTGTACGGATTGGACAATTTCCTTGAGGCGCCGAATCGTCTTATCAAAGGTATGTACCGAAATGCCAAGTCTGTCTGCAAATTGCTGCCGATTATAAGCGCCACTGGTTAGTGTGAGCATACGCAGGAACTGAATTTCTTTATCAAAACTCTCTTTCGCCATGATGCATTCCCCGTTTCTGTAGCCGTTCTCCGAAAATAAGTATCCCTTTATTCTAACAGGGAAGAGATGCAGGAAAAAGGTAATTTATTCATCCTTGTAATACTTTCACCATGTTCATGACTTCCAAAATAAAGGATTATAGGGATATAAGGTAGCACGATAAGTAAAAAGCAATACATAACAGAAGGGTGAGGCACCATGTTTGGACGATTTAAAAATGAAGTGTTATATCCATGGGTAGGTAAGCTTTCGATTTATGAAACGATTAAGCAGGGATTGGACTCTCAGGGCAGGCTTACGGATGATCATTTGCCGGATGATGAGGAATATTGGGCAGGTCATACGATGCGTTGGGTGGCAGGAGGGCTGGATGGAGCGTTTGGACATCACGGCGCTGGCGGAGATGAAGAGACTGATAAGATTAAGGACCTGGCGCAGTTGTTGTCCAGACAATGCCGCAAGCCAGGGATGAAGACAAGGCGTGAGACGTATATACGCTTGATGGAGGAAAATGCGCTCAGCCTGATTGATCCGCTGCTTGATGCGGTGCGTGAGCATCAAGCAATTCAGCCGGATCGATTGTATGGGGAAGCACGTTGGCTGGCTGAACACGGAGCACATCGCAATGTGGTAAAGTTCGGTATTGCATTGCTGGGATTGCTGGAGACGGATCAACACCACGAGCTTATTTTAATGCTAGCAAAACATGATGAATTCACGCTATATGCGGCTGTAGCTATCCGTAATATTTCGGAGCAGGCCAATGAGCAGTTATATAAATTAGCCTCACAGGTACACGGTTGGGGGCGGATTCACGTCGTGGAACGGCTGGAGCCTGCGCGGCAGGAAATACGTGATTGGTTATTACGGGAAGGATTTCGCAACAATGTCATGTATGAGTATCTTGCTTATGAGTGCGCTCATAAAGGCGAGCTGCATACAGCCATCGCTGTACCGCATATTGATCGGGAGTTGTTTGACGGAGCAGGCGATATACTGTCGGCTTTGCTGGCGGCAGGCGGACCTGCGGAAAGTATAGACGATTATGAGCATGCCGCTATGGTCATAGGCAACTACCTTCGTCATGCTAAGACTATGTGTACGACTGTGAAGCATCTTACGATCATCATGGATATTGCGGACTTCCTCGATGAAGAAGACGATTCATGGGAGGCACGTTATGTGCATGAATGGACGCCGGAATTACGTAAACGTTATGCGTCGATATGCCAGCAGATGATGGACGATCCGCAGTGGGTGAAGCTGGTAGAGCAGGAACTACATCAAGCAGATTCACCGCATCTTCACTGTGCCATTCGCGCAGCTCGAATGCTAGCACTAGATGTATGGCCCGTGCTATTTGATCAATTAAGCAAACACCCAGTCAAGCCTAATCTGTACTTTGAACTTAGCAAGACAGAGGATGAACAACGGGCATGTAAGCTGGTGGCATTTGCAGAAAAGCACCTGCCTCTGGGAGAGATTGCTTCCGGTCCTGCTGATGTACCGGGCTTTGGACCAGAGTATGAAGCGCATCAATGTCTAGGTATGCTGCTGCAACTATTGTCTTCTTTCAAAGGAATGGGACAAGAGCTCGTTGCTGCCGGACTTTGGAGTCCGGTGACCTCCAATCGCCGTGCAGCGCTTCATGTACTCAAGGAATGGCCCTCTGAGCTGTGGGGAGAGGCAACGACAGAGCGCCTTCACTGCTTATCGACAGCGACAGCTGAAACGGAGGAATCGATTAGAGAACAGATTCGGGAAATACTTTAAGGATAAGGGAGGGAACAACATGGCAGATGTGAAGCAAGAGCAGGGTTTCATTCAACCGGAAATGCGCGAAACGATTTTGCGTGAGTTACGCGCGTTGGAGCAGGAGGAGCAGGTGCGCATTGTATATGCCTGTGAATCAGGCAGTCGGGCATGGGGGTTTCCTTCACAGGACAGTGACTATGATGTACGATTTATTTATGTAAGACCCATAGAATGGTATTTATCAATTTTTGATAAGCGGGATGTGATTGAGCGACCAATCAGCGATTTGCTGGATATAAACGGTTGGGATTTGAAAAAAGCTCTCCATTTGTTTCGCAAATCCAATCCGCCTTTGCTGGAATGGCTGCAATCTCCGATTCCCTATCTGGAGCAATATTCAGTGGCCGATCAGATCCGGGCAATCTCGCCGTTAACCTTCTCTCCGAAGTCCTGTATGTATCACTATCTGAATATGGCACGGGGAAATTATCGGGACTATTTGCAAGGTGAACAGGTAAAAATCAAAAAATATTTTTACGTGCTGCGTCCGCTGCTGGCCTGTGGCTGGATTGAACGTTACAACAGTATGCCTCCTATCGAATTCGTAGACTTGCTAACGGAATTCATTCCAGTAGATACCGAACTTTATCAGGTGATCGAGCTTTTGCTGGAGCGTAAAAAAGCGGGTGAGGAGCTGGATATGGAGCCGCAGCTTTCGGTGGTGAATGACTTTATTGAACAGCAAATTGCTTATTTTGAACAGAAGGCGCCTTTGCTTCAGCATATGGAGGGCGGACGGGATCAGCAATTGGACGAGATGTTCCGCGCTGCGGTGAATGAAGTATGGAAAACATAAGCAGGGAAGGAGAAGTGGAGTATGCACATCACGCTAAAAGCAACCGGAAACAATGCCGGGATGATTTCGCATTTGCTCGCCAAGAACCCTTACAATACGTATGATCGCACGGAAAAGGGTGCACGTGTACGCATGGTGTACACCACTTTTACAGAGGAAGAGGCAGAAATCGTCATTCAGGCTTCACCAGATTCAATAGATTTGGTCAAAAACAGTCCGGATAGCTATGACATTACACAATATATTAATGACCGGGAGTTTGTAACCAGCAGCTTGTTCTGTACCTATATTCGTGGTGCGCTTGGCACGGCCCTGAACGGCAAACCCAAGGAAGACTATGCAGCATGGGTGACGCATCCTTTTGCGCTGGAGTTATCGTTTGGGCCTGTTGCGTCGGATTTGCCGGATGCTGTGGTGGAGGGACTATTTGCGCCGCTGGGCTATCAAGTGACCATCGAACGAGGTGAAGCAGATTATTCTTTTCAGCTGAAAAATCGAAGCACCGTCAGATATGTCACGCTAAGTGGCCATCAGACGGTGCAATATGCGCTGCGTCAATTATTGCTGTTAATTCCAGTGTTGGATAATTATAAGCACTATTATATTAGTGAAGAAGAGTTTGACAAGCTGAGACGTTACGGCGAAGGCTGGCTGCAAGAGCATCCGATGCACGAGCTCATCATTCGACGCACGCTTCATTTTACCAATCTGATTGAGCAATTCGAGCAAACTGATTCTGCTGCTACACGGACCGAGAAACATGCGATCCAAGAACGAAAGCAAAATCACGAACAGGATCAGCAGCAAGAGCAGTCACTGGAGGAAGGGAAGCAACAGCCTGTAGTGCGGCTAAATGAGCTGCGGTACCAAGCCATTATGGATGTGATTCGCAAGCTGCCTCGAAGACAGAAAATCGTAGATTTTGGTTCAGGGGAAGGAAAGCTTTCGGCTCGGATGGCTCGAATGAAGGGCATTGAAGAAATTTGGGCGGTGGAGCCGTCTGCATACGCACAGGTGAGGGCTGTGGAGCGTTTTGCCAAGCTGGAAAGGCATGCCGACGCAATTCGCCCTACACCTATGATGGGCTCTCTCTTTTATTATGATGAACAATTGCGGGGAAAAGATGTGATGATCCTGTGTGAGGTCATTGAGCATGTGGATGAGCACCGTCTTAACCGGGTGATGAATACGATTGTGACAGAATATCAGCCGGGTGTGCTGATCGTGACGACTCCCAATCGCGAATATAATGAAGTGTATCGTATGGATCAGCAAGAGCTGAGGCATGGCGATCACCGTTTTGAATGGAGCAGAAGCGAGTTTCGTGAACGATGCGAGCAATGGATTGAGGAAGCTCCCTATTCATTAGCGCTGGAAGGGATCGGAGAAGAGGTCGAAGGCTTTGGACAACCGACCCAAATGGCTGTATTTACGCGCAGAAAGGAGCCGCAGAATTCATGAGCATTTCATCTGAACGAACGATTAATCTACCGCACACTGGACTGGTTGTGTTGGTAGGGGCCTCGAATAGTGGCAAAACCACTTTGCTGGACAGGCTGGTGAGCGAAGGGATTCTATTGAAAACGGAAGTGGTATCCTCGGATCATTTTCGCCAGCTGGTGGGAGATACAGAATTTATCGATTGGCGCGGACTTCCTAGGCTGGAATCGGATGTGTTGTTCTATGAGTATCAGCAGATGTCAGCCAAAGCGTTTGAGGCAATGGATACCATTCTGGCTATGCGCTGTCGTCTGAATAAGCTGACGGTCGTGGATGCCACCCATTTGTATGCTGAAGACCGCCAGAAATATGTACAGCTGGCAGCCAAAGCGCATGTTCCTGTGATGGCTTTGGTGCTGGATGTGCCCGAACCTGTGCTGCTGGAACGTGATTCAGGCAGGGAGCATCCGCGTGGCCGCCAACGAGTTAAGCAGCAGGCACAGCTGTTAAAGCGGAACCTGCGCGGCATCCGGGAGGAAGGCTTTAATGCTTGCCATATCCTCAAGGATGTAGAAAAAATAAACTTTGTCCGCCGTGCTCAGCCGTTGTTTTATGATATAGGTGCAGGCATTGATATCGTTGGTGACATTCACGGGTGCTACCGGGAGATGCTGGAAGTGATAGAGCAACTGGGATATATAGAGGATACGGAAGGGCTATACCATCATCCAGATGGCAGAAGACTGGTATCCGTCGGGGATGTGATGAGCCGTGGTCCAGCATCGTTATTAGCGGTGCAGTTCTGGAAAAAGCATGTGGATGCCGGACTGGCCTACATGATTGACAGCAATCATGGCTGGAAAATCGGTCGTTACCTTGATGGGAGAAAGGTGACTCTTAATCATGGAGATGAACGATTCGCAGAGGAACTGGCCCAATATGAGCTCCAAGCGGGCAAGGTAGCAGCGGAACAGCTTAGAAGCGAGCTGAGAGATTTTCTGCTACATGCACCCTCTCATCTTATTTTCGGCAGAAATGGGTTGCGACACCTGGTTGTGACTCATGCCGGGATTAAGGATCATTTTATTGGTAAGCAGTCGGCACGTATTTCTGATTATTGTCGTTATGGAGATACGGAAGGACAGGATGCAGACGGAAAACCAATCCGCAAAGATTGGTTCGTAGACCATGAATCGGGAGAAATAGTAGTATGGGGACATGATCCGAGACCGCAGCCTACGATTGTGAACCAGACGGTGAATATTGATCAAGGTGTGGTATTTGGCGGTATGCTGACCGCTTATCGTTATCCGGAAAAGGAATTTGTCAGCGTTCCGGCTCATGAGAATTATGCGAATGACCCCGATAGCCCGCTTGTCCGGTGGCAGAGGAAACGGTTTTCCCCGCCGAATTTACGTAAACTCATCGCTGGTTACAGTGTGCTGACGGATTCGTATGGTGAAGTGCGTGTACAAAGAGATTGGGTCAAATCCGCTATAGATACCGTGTCACATGTGACAGTACCGATGGAGGAACTGGTGTACATTCCGCCGACGATGAGCCCTGCTCCCGTGGTTTCCGCAAAGGAAGGTTATCTGGAGCATCCGCGTGAGGCGCTGGCTTATTATCGCGGTCAAGGCGTACAAACAATGGTAGCGGAGAAAAAGCATATGGGTAGCCGGGCGATTTTGCTATTATTCAAAAATGAGCAGGCAGCCGTCGAGTATGTAGGCTACCCGACATTAGGCACGATCTATAGCCGAAGCGGACGACCTTTCTTTGAATCAGTTCTTGGAAAGCAGGTGCTGGAAAAGCTGAATGCGGATCTACGGACTAACGGATATTTTGAGCGGAACCAGACAGATTTTGTATTGCTGGATGCGGAAATTGTACCGTGGAATCTCAAGGCTCGGGAACTGATTGCTGCACAATATGCGCATGTGGGTGAAGCAGCTCTACTGGATCGCAGCAAGCTGGTAGACAAGCTAAAGCAAGCGAAGGTCGCAGGCCGGGAGGTTGGAGACTGGCTGGAGGAAATGGAACGGAAATATGCGAATGCTGTAACGTTCCAAGAGGCTTTTCAAAAATATTGCTGGGATGTAGACGGTCTGGATGAGATTCGTATTGCACCATTTCATACGTTGGCACATAGCGGCCGGACTTTTTTTGACCAATCTCATATTTGGCATATGGAGCAAAACCGTGAGCTGGCAGGGCTTTCCTCGCTGTTTATAGAAACAGAGTATCGTGTCATCACGGACGAAGCAAGCGAGGAAGAAGTTATCCGCTGGTGGAACGAGATGACGGAGGATGGTCATGAGGGCATTGTAATCAAGCCGGAACGCTTTTTGATGAAAAATCGGGACAAGATGATTCAGCCTGCAATCAAGGTGAGAGGCCGGAAGTATTTGCACATCATTTACGGTATGGATTATCTTGCCCCTGAGAATTTGAAGCGTCTGAAGCAGCGTCGAACGAACAAAAAGGAGCGTCATGCCCTGATGGAAGGAGCGCTTGGTATGGAGGGCGTAGAACGTTTTGTCCGCAAGGATACGGTGGATCATATTCATGAATGCGTCCTGGCCGCGCTATCTCTGGAATCAGAGCCGATTGATCCGAGATTGTAGTTTGCGAAGGAGGGATTGAGATGGATAGGGGTACACCGTTGATTGATATTGGTGTGAACTTGATGCACCGTTCGTTTCATGCAGATCGGGAACAGGTGGTAGAGAGAGCAGCGGCTGCAGGAATTACACCGTTGATTATTACCGGAACCAGTGTTCGCAGCAGTCGGGAGGCTGCTCAGTATGCGGCTCGTTATCCGGGTAAACTGTACACGACGGCTGGCGTGCATCCCCATGATGCCAAAAGTTGCAGCACAGATACGATTCAGCAGCTCCGCCAACTTGCGGCTCAGCCGCAGGTCGTATCCATAGGGGAATGCGGGTTGGATTATAACCGTGATTTTTCTCCACGTGATGTACAGCGCCGATGGTTTGGAGAGCAGATTCAACTGGCGGGGGAGCTGCATATGCCGTTATTCCTGCATGAACGAGATGCGCATGAGGACTTTGTCGCTATGTTGCGAGAGCATCAGGGGCTTGTTGATAAAGCGGTGGTGCATTGTTTTACCGGCACTGCACAGGAATTGCATACGTATGTGGAGCTGGGACTGTACATCGGTATTACGGGCTGGATCTGTGATGAACGGCGCGGTAAGCATTTGCGGGAGCTGGTCAGGGATATTCCATTGGACCGGTTGATGATTGAAACGGACGCTCCATTTTTGACCCCGCGTAATTTGCCCGTAAAGCCCAAAGAAGGGCGTAATGAGCCAGTGTATCTCGCTCACATCGCCGCTACGATTGCCGAGTGCACAGGCCGCAGCATGATGGAGATTGAAATTGCGACGACGGAAACGGCTAAACGTTTCTTCGGATTATAGGATTGTCAAAGCCATGGATGTGGTATATATTATAGTGAATTAAAAAGCATTGTCGGGAGCTTGAGATAGTCAGGCTGAGAGGGTGGCCCTTGCCGCCGACCGTGAAATCTGATCTGGGTAATGCCAGCGTAGAGAAACCTAGAACACTATACAAGAAACAGGAATACCGCCTAATATTGGCGGCTAGTCGATGGATGCGTTTCATATCCTAATATCAAGTTAATGAGCTACAGTTTGTAAAAAGTTGCAGACGGACAAGCGTGTCTTGTTCTGTACCTGACTTTGGCTTGGTTTCAGTGCAGTAGACTGCTGTACTATATGGGATAGATCGACAACTGATAAAGTATGGTGATCATTTTATGACTGCGCATAAAGCTTGCCTGGAGATTCAGCTCCGGACAGGCTTTTTTTTATGGGCTTAAGGCCTATTTTAAAGAAAAAGGGGAGCGTATCAACAATGAACATGAATGTAAGAGCGTCCAAAGGGTTGAAGCTGACAGATGTTTTGGTCACGATTGTAATCTCCGTGGTGTTCGGGCTGGTCTACAAAATATGGGGGCCTGTCTATGATTTGATGAAACCATTCGGTCTACACGCTGAGCAATTGATGTATGGCATGTGGTTTATGGCTGGCACGTTCGCTTATCTCATCCTGCGCAAGCCGGGAGTCGCGATTTTGGCAGAAGTAGCCGCTGCAACAGTCAGTGCTTTTTTGGGAAGCGAATGGGGCATGTCCACCTTGTACTATGGTCTGCTGCAAGGATTGGGAGCGGAACTCTTCTTTGCGATTTATCTGTATCGGAATGCAAACCTGTGGGTAGCCTCACTAGCTGCGGCTGGGGCAGCTATCACTTCTTTGATTTTAGACTTCAGCTACGGGTATATTGATCAGCTATCGACCTGGAACTATGTTTTGTATATTGGATTTCGGATGATTGGCAGTATTGTGATTGCTGGCATATTCGCCTTTTATCTGGCTAAGGCATTGGAAGTAACCGGAGTTACGCGAAGCTTGAGACCGGCAACGGAACAAGATTATAGGGGGCTGGATTGATGAGCCCGGCCAACGAAGATGTGGCGGCTTCAATCACCCGTCTTCGGTTGAAATTTCCTGGCGAGCAAGAGTTGCTTTTCCACAATATGTCCTTATCTGTCCGCAAAGGGGAAAAGCTGCTGCTGCTGGGGCCAAGCGGATGTGGCAAATCAACGTTGCTTCAGGTGCTAAGCGGTCTGATTCCACGCACGATAGAGGTGCCTATGAAATGCGATGCTGCCGTGATCCCGAGTCTCTCTGGTATTGTATTTCAAGATCCTGACACGCAGTTTTGTATGTCATATGCAGATGAGGAACTGGCTTTTGTATTGGAAAATAAACAGATTCCAAGGGAGCAGATGCCATCCCGTATCCGCAAGCTGCTAATGCAGGTTGGTCTATCCACGGATGATATACATATGCCCATTGGCAGCATGTCACAGGGAATGAAACAGCGGCTGGCGATTGCATCTGTGCTGGCTATGGAGCCGGAAGTGCTTTTTCTGGATGAGCCGACAGCCTTGTTGGACGAGGAGGGCACTACACAGGTATGGGATACCATTCGCAACATCTCGGCAGATCAGACACTGGTGATCGTAGAGCATAAAATCAATGAAATTGTGCAGGATGTGGATCGGATTGTGGTGCTCTCTGCCCAAGGAGAAATCATTGCGGACGGAAGGGCGGAAGAAGTATTTCATGTGCATCGGCAGGCATTATCCGAGTATGGCGTATGGTATCCGGGGATATGGGATGAATCGTCTTCACCACGTTGGAATGAACCTATGACACAGCAGAATGGTGCGTTGCTTGCGGATAGCCCGTCGACCTTGGCACGTACAACGGATGTTATAAAGCTGGAACATTTTAGCGGACTTCGGGGTTTGAACTCAGTCATTAATGTGGAGCAAGCACAGGTGAAGCCTGGCGACTGGATTGGCGTGGTCGGTGAAAACGGGGCAGGCAAAAGCTCGCTTCTGCTCTCTATGATGCGTTTACTTCACACGCAGGGGTATTATCACGTGTGCGGAGCTGAGGCAGGCAACACGGAGCAACTGGCTGAGCAAATCGGGTTCGCGTTTCAAAATCCAGAGCTGCAATTTGTAGCGAACACCGTGCGAAGTGAACTGGAATATTCGTTACCCAAGAGTCTGTTTACAGCTGAACAGTGTAGAGAACGAGTGGATCGAATGCTTATGCAGTTCGGATTGAAGCGGCTGGATGAACGCCATCCGTATCAGCTCTCGCTGGGTCAAAAAAGGCGGTTGAGTATTGCTACGGCTATGATCCGGGAGCCGAAAGTGCTGCTGCTGGACGAACCGACCTTTGGGCAGGATGCGCGTAATACCTTTGTCATGCTGGATATGTTGGAGCAGCTGAGAGCGGCAGGTACAGTCATTGTGATGGTTACGCATGACCCGGAAATTGTCCGTCGATATTGTACCGATATATGGCGGATTCAGAAAGGGGAACTACAGTATGAGTCTGTCCTTTCCTCATCATGAAACATGGCTGCATCGTGTGAATCCGGGTCTAAAGCTCGTGATGTTTTCCCTGCTGTTTGTGATCGTTATAGTCATCCATGATCCGAACGTTATGTTTAATGTTGCATGTGCTATGCTGCTACTGCTTGTCTGGTCAGGCCATCCTTGGAAGCGGCTGTTGCTGTACGGATCGCCCTTTATATTGGTGTTTATTTCAACCTCAACAGGTATGATGATGTTCGGCAAGGGAGTGACGACCTGGTGGACATGGGGGCTGATCCATATTACGCAGGAAAGCTTTTACCGAGGCATGCATCTGGGCTTTCGTGCACTGAGTATGGCCGCAGTAGGATTGCTGTTTGGCCTAACGACTCGTCCAGTGAGCCTTTTTTATTCACTGATGCAGCAATGGAGGCTTCCTCCAAAGTATGCATACAGCTTTTTGGCAGCCATGCGCTTGATGCCAATGATGGTGGAGGAATTCCAGGCTTTGAGACATGCCCATCGTATTCGAGGTTTGCATCAGCATGTGTCCAAATGGAATATGTATGCCACGCTCCGCAGGTACGCCATTCCGCTACTTGCTCAAAGTATCCGGCGTGCTCAGCGCATTGCTATTGCTATGGAAGCCAAGGGTTTTGCTAACGAAACCAAGCGCACGTATTATTATGCGATTGGCTATTCGGCTGTAGATATTATATTTATTTTTTATTTTGTGGGGATGCTGCTGCTGGCTTGGGGACTTGGGAACTGCTTTCCTTATATAGGGGTATCGGATGTACGTTAATTGTTGCCAAAAGGCTTTGCCCGATTTCTGCTCTGTGGTATATTAATGCAATGGGAATTGACGGCTCGACAGACCCGCCTGGGCTGGCGGGCTTATTACATTTTCCCGCAGTAATGGATCATCAGGAGGCCAAGTTTCATGATTACGCTGCATCAGGTAAACAAGCATTATACCACCTCAAGCGGCCCATTTCATGCGGTTCAATCCGTGTCCCTTCAAGTGGAGGAGGGGGAAATTCACGGTATCATAGGTGCCAGCGGTGCCGGCAAGTCTACGTTGCTCCGGTTGATGAATGTATTGGAAAGGCCGGATGAGGGAAACGTGGTTGTAAATGGGGAAGATCTGACTGACATGTCGGAAAAACGTCTCCGTGAGGCACGACGATCCATAGGGATGATTTTTCAGCATTATCATCTTGTTCACAATCGGACGGTAAGTGGAAATGTAGCAATGCCGTTGGAGCTGGCAGGTGTCGTGAAAAAAGAGAGAGCGGAACGCGTGCGCGAATGCCTGCAATTCGTCGGTTTAGCGGATAAGGCGGAACAGTATCCGGCACAGCTGAGCGGAGGCCAAAAGCAACGTGTGGCGATTGCCAGAGCACTGGCGAATCGTCCTGCGGTGCTGCTTTGTGATGAGCCGACCTCGGCGCTTGATCCCCAGACGACCGCCGATATTCTGGGCGTGTTAAGGGAGATTAACCGTGAACTAGGAGTTACCATTGTAATCGTCACGCACGATATGGACGTGGTTCGCAATATTTGTACCCGTGTATCCGAAATGCGGGACGGGCGTTTACTTTCAACGAAACATGTAGCTGACCCTATGGTAGGTTCAACAGCGGAAGCAGGTGAAGCTGATGAATGAGACGTTGAGCATCATTGCGCAGTATCAGTCAGAGATATGGAAGGCCATTGGAGAGACGTTTATCATGGTGGGGATTTCTATCGCAGCAGCTGTGCTGTTAGGGCTTCCGGCAGGTACGATTTTATATTTGTGCGGTAAAGGGCAAAAATATGAAAATCGGCTGCTCTTCACCATACTGAACAGTCTAGTCAATGTTATCCGCTCGTTTCCGTTTTTGCTGCTCGTGGTGTTTATGATTCCATTTACACGGCTGGTGGTAGGTACGGCGCTGGGGACGATGGCTGCTACGGTTCCCTTGTCAGTGGTAGCCATCGCCTATTATTCCAGGCTGGTGGAGCAATCGTTGCTTGAGGTGCCTAAGGGTGTGATTGAAGCCGCTACATCTATGGGAGCATCCACTCTCCAGCTTATTTTTAAATTTCTATACGTGGAAGCCCGTTCCGGACTTGTACTGGGTTTGACCACATCCACCATTAGCTTCATCTCCTACTCCACGGTGATGGGTATTGTGGGCGGCGGCGGGGTAGGCGATTTTGCCATCCGCTATGGTTACCAGCGGTTTGAAACAGGCTTGATGGCGTTCACCATCGTCGTCATGATTGTTTTCGTACAAACGATCCAGTTCACCGGAAGCACCATATCCCGCCGGATCGACAAGCGGTAAACGGCAGGTTGTATGGCAATTCACTTGCAACACCCACTATGGGAAATAAAAATGACCTTACAGTGCCTCAAAAGCGGAGCGGGCAGAATTGTTCTGGAGAAGCGTCAGCGTTCGCCTTTGAAATGGGATTCTAACCTATAAACTGTGTTATAAATCAGAGAGAATCCCATTTCAACAGCGATCGGAAGAACAATCTGCACGCGAAGCGGCTCAATCTCCCACTGTAACTCATATTTTATCTTTCCAATCACAACTAATTTGGAGGTTCATCATCGAATGAGTCGGAAAAACAACATGAAAACGAACTTGAAATTACTTACACTATTTGCAGTGGTTATGCTGCTGGTTGCCGGATGTGGTGGTCAAAAGCAGGCTACACAAGAAACAACAACTAAAGAAGCAGCAGCCCAAAAAGAAGTGACCTTGAAAGTAGCCACGCTAATCCCGCCGATGACAGATGTGCTGGATATCGTGAAGCCACTGCTCAAGCAAGACGGAGTGAATTTGGAAATCGTCGTGCTGTCAGACAATATCCAACCGAACAACGCATTGGCAAGCCATGAAGTGGACGCGAACTTCTTCCAGCATGCTCCGTTTATGCAACAATATAATGAAAGCAACAAGTCTGATTTGGTAGCGGTAAAACCGATTTACAACGCCATTTATGGCGCGTACTCCAAAAAATACAAGAACATTAAAGACCTGCCCGAAGGTGCCACGATTGCTATCGCCAATGACCCGGCCAATACCGGACGCTCTTTGGTAATGATGGAGCAAAACGGTTTGATCAAGCTTAAAGAAGGCGTAGGCTATAATGCTACACAGGCTGATATTATTGAAAATAAGAAAAAGTTTGTATTTAAAGAAGTAGATTTGTTGATGCTGGCGCGGTCACTGGATGATGTGGACATGGCTGCCATGTATCCTGCATATGCCAAGCCACTCGGTCTGACACCGAAGAAGGACGCGCTGATTACCGAAAAAGATGATACGCACTTCGCCATTAATTTGGTAGCGCGCAAGGATAATGCAGATTCCGATGCCATTCAAAAGCTGGCAAAACGAATGACCGGACCGGAAGTACGCAAATTTTTTGAGGATAATTACAAGGATAGCGTGGTTCCAGCATTTTAAAATAAATAAGTATTGAAACATTATTTTATGATGATATTTGGCCTGTACAATGGAGTGAAGTCTGTGAAGAGCAGATGGCTTTCCTTGTGCAGGTCTTTTTCTTTTTCATCCTTAATATGGATAAATTTCATCGAAATCAGGGTACAAAGTCTTATTTTTTAAGATTTTAGTGTATTACAGCACTGTGAATTTTGGTCATAAAGGGTGATGGAGTAATGATAAGGAACATATTAAAATAAATATACGAACAAACATTCGTTTTATGTTTTATAAGCGATGTTTGTAGGAGGATCGAGAAATTCAGCTGACAACGGGTCAAAAGCGTCAATAAAAAAGGAAGGGAAACGATATGAAGCTGTTTGTAACTGTAAAAAGTTTGGGAAAGCGCAAGCCCGCACTCGCACAACAGGAAATAGAGCTGAATCCTACTCCAGAAACATTGCGAGATTTGATTACTACAACCGTTATCCTGAATGTTCAAAAGCTACGGGAAAAGCAGGAGAGTGTCGCGTTGATTCCGTTCCTTACGGGAGAGGAAGTTCAGGCACAAGGTGAGACAGGCAAAGTTGGATTCGGTTCCATATATAATGATGGTGTTCCTAATATTGAGGCTGCCGTGAACACGGCGATGCAGGCCTTTGAGGATGGTTTATATAGGGTTTTTGTATGTGATGAGGAAGCGATTGAACTGGACGCTCCTTTGTCACTTCATGCAGGGGATGAGATTGTATTTATACGTTTCACAATGTTGGCTGGAGGCCTATGGTAGAGGAGGAGACGAAATATGCATCAGGAGAACAATGAGCAAGAATATTTCGCCACACTGAAAGAGCGCGCTGCGCAACTGGGTGGACAACAACAGGAGTTGGCTCAGTACGTTGTAGAACTGGGTAAGCTTCATTACATACAAGAGGTCGAGGAGCCTTTTATCAAATGTCAGCAAATACTGAAAGAACGGGCGGCAGAAAGCGGAGAACCGCTGTTCAAGCCACTGACAGAGGTACTGCGTGCTCTCATTGGACAAACAGCCAGCGATGTGTTCGCACATCTAACAGAGCATGTGACTGAATACCCATACAGTACCGGGTATGAGCGCAGACCGTTTCGCACTTCGGATATTACCGCTCATACCTCCCGGGTGTATAAAAAAATGGTGCAGTTGATCCGAATGGGCTGTATCGGATTCTCTATAATGGATTATTTAACGAAAAAGGATTATGAACTAGGCAGGGATTACCGGGTTCAGGAAACGATTGGGGATTGGATTGCTTACGAGCTAGACAACGGCAATTCACAGGTGCTTGAGGCGCTAAAAGCCATTATTTATGGGGATAATCAGGCAGCGCTACTGACGCGCAATATGATTAAAGGTATGCTGCTGAGCCATCAAGAAGAGAATTATCACATGATTGGCGAGCTGCTGACAGCGGCCAAGCTTCAAGAGGGATTACGCCAAAGCATTGTGGAGCAAATGGATGAAGGAACTCCTAAGGCTCTTATTTATCTGTTAAAGGTGATCATCGACCAAGGCTTCATTCGATACAGTTCGGTAGTACGGGCGCTTGCAGTGTGGACGGGCATGGGCTTGGAATCTGCCAATCAGCGGGTCGTTCGCCAGCTGATCGAGCAGGCATATGAAGCATTAACTCGCACTGAACTGCGCCAGGAATGGCTGACGAGCTCAAATGCTAACGAACTGTATATGAGCTTGTGGGCTACAGCAGTGCATGAGGAACGTGACTTGTATGGACAGGTTCGCCAACTTATGGAGCACGGGGCAGCTTACCAGAAGATTGTAGCTCAGTATGTACTGTCTAATACTAAAAACAAGGATTTGCGCCTCGGAGTTGCAAGAGAATATCTGGATGAGACGGACCCCGAGCTTTGCTATTGGATACTCACGAACTATACAACCGATTATTTTTATGAATGGGTAGAAGGAGGGACGGTCGCGGATCGAATCGTTAAAGTGGCGCGCACTCCTTTGCTGGAGAGCGAAGAAGAGCGTCGTAAGGATTTTGAACGACTTCATAACTTGTTTGTACATATGAAAAAGGGTGAGTCTACCGAGCCCTCCAAGGTGCTGGATTATGTAAATCTGTATCACCGCTCGGATGCACCTATTCAAAAAATGCTCTATCTCACTGGTTATGATATGGACGCTTCCTGGATTGGGGAAATTATAGCCTTAAAGGATCAGATTAGCCCTAATCTGCGCGGCGAGATATTGAATCATTTTGTGCAGAACCCTGAGAATACGGTACAGCGTGATTTTATCTTTTCCAGCTTGTCAGACAAAAGCATGAGTATCCGTGAGTTCGCTGTGGCCAAGGCACGTAAGCTGAAGCTGTCGGAACCAGAAATGCAGCAAATGGAAGCCTTATTAAAGCTCAAGACAGGCTCGTTGCGACAAAGTGTCATCGGTGTGTTGCTTTCACAAGCGGAAGAGCCGCTTGCTGGCTCTTTGGAACGCTTGCTTCGTGCGAAGGCGGAACTGCAACGATTGGGTGGACTGGAAATATTGACGAAGATATATGCAGACCCGGATCGTGCCGAGCAGTATGAAAGCCTGCGGGCTTTAGCGGATATCATTCAGCAACCCACCGCCAAAGAGGAGCAACTGCTGTCCAAGCTGGGACAGGAGGATGCTTATACAGGGACAAACGGCTTTGGCCTGTACGATCCGAATGTCAAGGAAGCTTGGTTGGAAGAGAAGGTTGATCTGGGTGATTTCCAAATGGCCGATGTTTTTGCTAGTCCATTGGAGAAGCTCAAGCAGTTCTTGAGTGGACTGGATGAGCTTGTTCATCATCATCGTGATGTGGAATATACTGCGGAGTATTATTCAGGCTACAAAGATACATTGCTAGTTGGGACAAATCTTCGCCCTCTGCGGCTGGCTCAGGTCGATGAAGAAGTAGATTCCAGGCTGTCTTTATATCCTCTTTACGAGGAGTGGGACCGTTATTTGCAGGAAAGCGGCATAGAAGCGCGTGAACTGCTGGAGCTTGTTTTTTATGATCGATTGGAACCAATGGACCGAACGTTGGATCGCTACTATCGATATTTCTCATTTAACTTTGGCTATTCAGAACGAGGCAAGCACAAGCTGCTGGAAGGGTGGCGTAAAGACTTCGCCGAACAAATGTATCCTTTAGAGCGGATTAACGAGGTTCAAAAGTGGATGGCAGAGCTGACCTATTCCGATCAGGTAAGCACATTAATTAATGCTTATTTTATGGACACAGCCGGAGCCGAAACATTTGACGCAATCGACCTTGCCTTCAATTCACTAATGCAGAGCATGCCTAAGGATAGACCTGTAGAGGATATGGGAATGTTTCATTTATTGTCCGGCCCGTGGGTGGCATTGGAGAAAGGGCGAGTCCATGATAATGAGTCCTTTAAGCGCTTTTTCCATACCTTCGTGAACTACGCAGAATGGCCAGGCATGGACAATCGTTTTTATTCTCCGCTGGATCTGGAGGATCACTTCAAAGCCTATGAAAAAGGGCTGATTGGTGTAGGTGAAGTGTATCGGGAACTGCTGGCCGGTAGTGAAAGCAGAAGCCATATGAGCACCTTAACCAATGCCCGCAATACATGGATTTCCAGCAAGCCAGAATTTTTGGAGATACGTCGTACGGTTATTGATCGACTGCTGGAGGTTGAACTGGTTCGAGGCGATTTGCCTACCGAAGCCACGCCAAAGGTAATGGGTCTGAGCCGGATTGAAGGCATGGATTATTTTATCCGTATTCTGGAGGGTCTCGACAAGGAAACGTTCGTACGTGGTTATGTGTATGGCTACGGTGATCGTATTACCAAAAAAGAATCGTTCAGCCACTTGCTCAAGGCATGTTATCCAAGTGAGGGCGAGGATGCTGCATTACTCAAGGAGAAGCTGAAGAACACTAAAATTACAGATAAACGTCTGCTAGAGGCGGCAATGTATGCCCCGCAGTGGATTGAAATTGTAGCAGGCTATCTCGGATGGGAAGGACTTCGCAGTGCAGCATGGTACTTCCATGCGCATATCAATGAAGGCTTTTCGGCTGAGAAGGAAACGATTGTAGCTCATTATTCACCGATAGCTCCGCAGGATTTTAATGATGGTGCCTTTGATATTCACTGGTTTCATGAGGCCTATGAGACGCTGGGCGAGGAACGATTTGATCTGCTGTACGATTGTGCCAAGTATATTTCGGCTGGTGCCAACCATCGTCGCTCCCAGTTGTTTGCGGATGCAACGCTGGGTAAGCTGAAACGAAGTGAAATGGAAAAGTCAGTGGAAGACAAGCGAAACAAAGACCATTTGTTGACCTACAGTCTGATTCCACTGGCAAATCCGCCTGAACCAGATGTCCGTGAACGTTATGATTTTATCCAGAAGTTTCTGGAACAAAGCAAAAAATTCGGAGCACAGCGGAAGGCTAGTGAGGCACTGGTTTCGCGGATTGCGCTCGGGAATTTGGCACGTAACGCAGGTTATGATGACGTAACCCGTCTCGTCTGGGATATGGAAGCTCGTAAGCTGGATGACCTCCGGTCTTATTTTGAGCCCCATGCCTTGGATGAGACTACAACGATACAACTCGTCATTGATGATGAAGGAACGGCAGATATTGAGATTGTCAGCAAAGGGAAGACGCTGAAATCCATTCCGGCTCGTTTCAAGAAGGATGAGTATGTCACGGCGTTGAAGGACCTTAAAGGAGATCTGGTAGACCAATATCGCAGAGCCCGCAAAGAATTGGAACGCTCTATGGAGTCTGGTACAACCTTTATGGTGAAGGAATTAAGAGGATTACTAGGCAATCCTGTGCTTGCTCCACTGGTGCGGACACTGGTTTTCAAAGCTGGTGATCACCTCGGATATTTTGACGGGGATACGTTGGTGTTGACTGCTCCTTCTGCTGAACAGCATACTATTGGAGAAGAGGATAAGCTGATTATCGCACATCCACTTCATTTATACGAAAGTGGTCGTTGGAGCGAGTTCCAGAAGGACCTATTCGACCGTCAGATTCGCCAGCCATTTAAGCAAGTGTTCCGTGAGCTGTACCTGCTAAATGCTGATGAACGTGCCAACGCAACAGTTTCCCGTCGGTATGCGGGACATCAGGTACAGCCGAATAAAACGGTATCTTTACTAAAAAGTCGCCAATGGACAGTCAGCTATGAAGACGGACTCCAGAAGGTGTACTATGCCGAGAATTTGATTGCGAACCTGTATGCTATGGCCGACTGGTTCTCACCAGCGGATACTGAGGCTCCTACACTGGAGACCGTGCAGTTCTTTGATCGGACAACATATAAGAGCGTGCCTTTGGAGGAAGTTCCACCTGTTCTGTTCTCTGAAGTTATGCGGGACGTCGATCTGGTCGTCAGTGTTGCTCATGTAGGCGGCGTTGATCCGGAAGCTAGTCTGACAACCGTTGAAATGCGCAAGGTCATTGTGCAGGAATCACTTCGTCTGCTGAAAATTAGCAATGTACGCTTAGATGGGAATTATGCACGTATAGATGGGAATCTTGGCGAGTATGCGGTACATCTTGGAAGCGGGGGTGTCTACAAGCAAGCAAAGGGGGCACTGCATATTATTCCAGTGCATTCGCAGCATCGTGGGCGCATCTTCCTGCCGTTTCTGGATGAAGATCCAAGAACAGCCGAGATTCTATCCAAAATAGCATTGTTGGCTGAGGATCAGAAGATCAAGGACCCACAAATTCTTGAACAGCTCCAAGCATAAAATAGAAATTTTGATATAGTGAAATCTATAATTAACTCAACGTTCGCACCTAGACAAGGTTCCAAATCATCGCCTGTATAGATTGGAAGCTCAGTTTAGTTGCGGAGGTTGAGTTATTTAATACCATGTACGTACGGTGCACGAATAAGGAGATATGCGTAGAAAGTTATCTCTGTGTTTTGATAAGAAGCTTATGGCATCAAAATTGACGATAATAGGAGAATACAGCGATGATAAATAGCATCCTTTTACAAGAGTACACAACTGGGTATCAATCGCAAGTTGTCGATTTAATTTTACATATTCAACAAAACGAATATAATATCGCCATCACTCAAGCAGACCAGCCTGATCTGCTTGATATTGAAAACTTCTATCAGCATGATAACGGCAACTTCTGGGTGGCTCTTAGTGAAGGACTCGTAGTAGGGACGGTTGCGTTGCTAGATATCGGAAACTATAAGACAGCACTCAGAAAGATGTTTGTAAAACAAAACTATAGAGGCAAAGCCTTGAACGTTTCGAATCAATTACTGCAGCATGCCATAGAATGGGCGAAGGAACGGTCTGTTGAAGGAATCTATCTTGGAACAACACCGCAATTCGTAGCCGCTCATCGATTTTATGAGAAGAATGGATTTGTGAGCATTGTCCCTGATGAATTGCCAATGGGCTTTCCAGTTATGAAAGTGGATAAAAAGTTTTACAAATACACCATTCAATAGATGACCTTAATCAAGACCGGTCCTGAAGGAATTCCTGTTCAACATTGACTTCATGTTGCGCCTCGCTGCCTTCCTGCCGAGCCGCAACATACACTGTCCCCGAACAGGAATTCCTTTTGTTTAGGGCAGGTGTTTGCTAGAATGAAGAAGATCGTGTAAGTCTACGTTAACTATACAACTGGGAGGGATACAAGTATGAGCAAAAAGATTAAATGGGGAATTGTCGGTACGGGATGGATCTCGGATCAGTTTGTGGCGGATTTGCGACATGTTACGAATGGAGAAGGATATGCCGTTGGATCACGCAACATTGAAAGCGCTACCGAATTTGCGGCCAAGCATCAAATGGCACAGGCTTACGGCAGCTATGAGGAATTAGTGCAAGATTCCGAGGTCGATGCTATTTACGTAGGGACTCCTCATCCTTTTCATAAAGAAAATGTTCTAACGGCTCTTCGAGCGGGCAAAGCCGTCTTGTGTGAGAAACCCTTCACCGTCAACAGCAAAGAGCTGGAGGAAGTAATCAGCTACGCGCGTGACCATAAGCTATTTTTAATGGAAGCCATGTGGACACGTTTCTTGCCCCCGATTCGCCAAGTGCGGGAGTGGATACATGAGGGACGTATTGGTGAAGTGAAGCTGGTGAAGGCGGAATTTGGTTTTCGCATAGATTGGAACCCAGAGGGAAGATTATTGAATCCCGAACTGGGCGGAGGGGCGTTATTAGATGCAGGAATTTACCCTGTTTCTTTTGCTTCGATGGTGTTTGGCCCTGAACCAGAGCATGTATGGAGTACGGCTCATATCGGGGAAACGGGCGTTGATGAGACATTTTCGATCATGCTGGATTATGGAAAAGGACGTACGGCTATGCTTAATGGCGCAGTTCGTCTCGGACTGACGAATGAAGCTTATATCCATGGAACCAAGGGCTATATCCACATTCCGTCATTCCTAAATGGTACATCGGCTACTTTAGTTATGGACGGTAAAGAGGCACAAAACTTTCAGGATGATCGCTCCTCTACAGGCTATGCCTTTGAAGCAGAAGAAGTTGGGCGCTGCTTGAACGAAGGTTTGCTTGAAAGCTCTACTATTTCTTTGGATGAATCATTAGGAATTATGAAATTGATGGATCAGATTCGCTCACAGTGGGGACTTCGGTATCCGTTTGAATAATCACATTAAAGCAATATCGCTTCCAGGGACCTTTCAGGTTCCTGGATTTTTTTATGATCCGTCCTTTTTATACATAAGTATTTCCAATTTCCTGAAATAGAGGCTTTGGTCGCACACTAAAAAATTCCATAAACGTATGTCAAAGCGTGGGACATATGAATCATTTTTTAGAAAATAAAATAGTTGAGAAATTGTCATTAAAAAGTTACAAAAGTGTAATCTCATGATCGGTTAACTGAATTGTTAGCGCTCTCTTCATATGAGAAAGAATGAAGGTCCTAGTGCGTTTATTCCAAAAAATCTCAATGAAATTTTCGAAAATGTGCGGTAGGGTGGTAAACGTGTCACTTGAGCCAGTACGGCTTTTGCTGATTTGCTTGCTTGTCCTGTAGCTCTGGATTTTTGTCGGAGCTCGCAGGATCGAGAGCCCTTGCAAGCCTGTGAGCGTTGAATAGGCATTCACCTCATGACCAAACATCAAGGAGGAATTACAAACGTGAAAGTAAAATCAACATGGTTGTTCCGTATGGTGATGATGACAGTCATTGCGGCTGTTGTGATCGGACCTATGCATATTGCAGGAGCTGCAGGAAGCTGGACAGATCGGCCTTGGATGAACACGTCCCTGTCAGCTGAGAAACGAACTGCATTACTGTTGCAAGAAATGACGCTGGAGGAAAAAATAGATTTGGTGACTGGTAAGGTCAACAATTATTATGGATTTTATAATAATTCGATGGAACGCTTGGGCATTCCGGCGCTGAAGATGGCAGATGGACCTGCGGGTGTGCGGATCGCCAATCCGGATGTGCAGGACAAGCAATCGACGGCGCTGCCTGCCCCTATTGCACTGGCCGCAACCTGGGATACCCAAGCTGCCAAACAATATGGAGATTTGCTTGGAGACGAGGCTTTTAATACAACTCATAATGTGGTACTGGGACCGGGGATGGATATTGCCCGCATTCCATGGGGATCGAGGAACTTTGAATCTATGGGCGAGGACCCGCTACTCCAATCGCAAATGGTGACCGCTTATGTCAAAGGTGTACAAAGCCATCCTGTTTTGGCGACTGCGAAGCATTACCTTATGAATAATCAGGAGACGGAGCGTTTCACGACAAATGTCAAAGTCAGTGACCGTGCGCTGCATGAAATTTACATACGCCCGTTTCAGGAGGCAATTGCCAAGGCAGACTTGGGAGGAGCTATGTGCTCCTTTAACAAGGTCAATGGTGAATCGGCATGTGAGAACAAGACCATCCTGACAGATCTTTTGAAAAAGGAAATGCAGTTCAAGGGCTTTGTGATGAGTGATTATGGCGCGAACCTGAGCACAGTCGAATCGGCAAATAGTGGCTTGGACCTGGAAACACCGGGAACCCCTTATGGTAAATGGGGAGATCAGCTGCTGGATGCGGTCAAGACTGGGAAGGTCAGTGAACAAACGATTGATGATAAGGCTAAGCGTATTCTGGTGCAGATGTTCAGTAAAGGTTTGTTTGATCACCCGGCTCAAAATAATCAAATAGATGCCCGTGATCATGGTAAAACAGCCCGCCAATTGGCTGAGGAAAGTATGGTACTGCTTCAAAATAAAAACGACGTATTGCCGTTGTCTCAAGATAAACTTAAATCCATTGCAGTGATTGGTCCAGATGCAGATAACGGCACCGTAGCAGGCGGAGGCAGTTCGTTGGTGAACCCGACTTACACCGTGAGTCCGCTGGAGGGCATCCGTAATCGTGTAGGCAAAGGAGTTACTGTCCAGTACGCACCGGGCACGGACCCTATTTCTGCGGGAGACATTATGCCAGGCCCATCAGCGGTTCCGTCCTCATTGCTGACCACATCCGATCAGAATAAGAATACCAATGTTGGATATGCGACGTATGGAGATGCTGAACAGGGGCTGCGAGGCGAATACTGGACGAACAACAAGATGGAAGGCAATCCGGTTCTGGTGCGTAATGATGATCAAGTCAACATGAACCTTGGCTTTTATAATTATCAGGGCTTCAATGCGAAGTCCCCTAAAGTGCCTAATACACCAACGACACTGAATGGTTTGATATCTGCACGCTGGACAGGGGCTATTGCAGCTCCCAAGGATGGTGACTATGCATTGTCATTAACCAGTTTGGGATCAAGCAAGCTGTATATCGATGACAAGCTATTTGTAGACAACCAAGGTACGAAGCTGGGAACAACGAAGAAAAGCATCTCGCTCAAAGCAGGGGAAAAGCACAAGATACGAATTGAATATCGTGCCGATTATCCAACAAATGGCCGCGATTCTGGCGGTATGGTTCGTCTGGGCTGGGAGCCTCCGGCAGATACGACAGACAAGCTGATTGACAATGCTGTAAAGCTGGCCAAAAAATCGGATGTTGCGATTGTGGTCACGCGTACGTATGAGAGTGAAGGCTATGTAGAGCGTTCCGATATGGAGCTGCCGAACAATCAGGATCGGCTGATCCGTGCGGTTGCCGCTGCCAACCCGAAAACCATTGTGGTACAAATGAGCGGCAGAGCTGTGCAAATGGACACTTGGCAGGGCAAAGTTCCTGCGATTGTACAAGCATGGTTTGCGGGTCAAGAGCAAGGGAATGCCATAGCGCGCGTCTTGTTTGGGGATGTAAATCCTTCTGGCAAGCTGCCGGTAACCTTCCCGGTTAACGAGCAGTCTACACCTGTATCCTCACCGGAGAAATTCCCGGGTGTCAATGGAGTGGGTGACTATTCAGATGGTATTTTTGTAGGCTACCGTGGATATGAAAAATCGGGTATCCAACCTGCGTTCTCCTTTGGCCACGGTTTATCCTATACGACCTTCGGATACAGTGATCTGAAGGTAAAACAGCATGCGAGTGGCAAGAAATCCGATCGTACAAGTTATGTCGAAGTATCGCTTAAATTGAAAAACACTGGGAAAAAGGCTGGAGCTGAGGTTGTACAGGTATACAGTGGTAAGCTTCCGACCAATGTAGAGACCCCATCCCGTCAACTGGCAGGTTGGACCAAGGTAGAATTAAAGCCGGGCCAAGAGAAGAAGGTTCGCATTGAGCTTGACCCGAAAGCTCTCTCTTATTGGGATGAAAAATCCCAGGCATGGGTTATGCCATCTGGTGAAGTTCCGATTTATGTAGGCAGCTCCTCTCAGGATACTAGATTGACAGGAAGTGTTACGATTCCGGCAACCTTTACAGAAAAGGCAAAAAAGTAACCCCGTTATATTCCTTTTAAAATGGTTAAATTTCAAGAGAGCACGGGCACTAGCACCGGCTCTCTTTTTGCTATCAGTAGGTAACCATTCTAATAGGATCTAATAGGTATGCAAAGGGAAAACCTAGTGAAAGCTGTAATAGTAGGAACGATGGAGACAGGATGAATATAGAGAGAGGAGGATATAGATGAAGAAACTCCAAAAACAACGACGTTCTGACTTCTTGCTGCTTATAGTTGCGGCTATCATCTTGATTGGTGCTATTCTGGTCAGTCTGGCTATGCAGAATGGTGTGAACACGGCAGGCGAAAAGAATGTCAGTATGTGGCTAACCACACCGGACCCGGCGAATCGTCTAACACAGCAAGCCCCAATTCCATGGAAAATAGACAGTAATAACGAAGTTGCAGCGGGTTCGGATACACTGACGGTTGAGATTAGACCAAATATTCGTTACCAGACGATGGAAGGTTTTGGCGCAGCAGTGTCCGGTTCGTCCGCATATCTGATGAATCATGGCATGTCTGCCAATCAGCGTGACCAGTTGATCAATGACTTGTTTACAGCCAGTGGCATACAATTGAGCTATATTCGCCATACCATTGGCGCATCAGATTATTCAGTAGATGAACAGGGACGTCCTAGCAGCTACACCTATGATGATGTGACAACAGGCAAGGACTATGAGCTTAATCATTTCTCTATTGCCAAGGATCGGGATGTGATCGATGTTCTGCAGCAAATTCTGAGGAGAAACCATGATCTACGGATTATGGGGACTCCATGGACGGCCCCTCCCTGGATGAAATATGGTGAGCAGATATATAACGGCTGGTACCTGAACTATACTGATCCGCGTGTCTATCAGGCGTATGCGGACTATTTTGTTCGTTATATACAGGCCTATGCGAACGAGGGGATTCCAATTCAGGCGATTTCTATTCAAAATGAACCAGAATTCACTACATCCAAGTATCCCAGCATGAGTATGGGAGCAGCGGAGCAGGCGAAATTTATTAAGCAATATTTAGGTCCGGCCTTAAGTCGAAACGATCTGTCTACCTACATTATTGCCTTTGACCATAACTGGGATACAGGGAGTGAATATGCCAAGACCGTACTGGGAGATGAGCAGGCTCGAAGCTATACACACGGGACAGCCTTTCATTGCTACCAAGGAGAACCAACAGCGATGACAGACGTGCACAATGCTTTTCCGGATAAGCCTGTTTATATGACAGAATGCAGCGGAGGAGCGTGGAGCACGAGCTTTGGAGATGATCTGAGCTGGGATATGTCCAAGCTAATCATTGGCGCCCCCCGAAACTGGTCGCAAAATGTCCTCTTTTGGAATATTGCACTTGATCCGTCCGGTGGTCCGACCAATGGTGGATGTACCAACTGCAGAGGTGTAGTGACCATCGACCCGTTAAGCGGTGCCGTTACGAAAAATGTAGAATACTATGCGATTGGACATGCCAGCAAATTTGTCCGTCCAGGTGCGGTACGTATTGATTCTACCCATTATAGTGGAAGTATCGAAACGGTCGCTTATCGTAACCCCGACGGTACGCTGGTCTTGATTGCCGCCAATACAGGAGAGAACACCAAGACATTTAAGGTTCGGCAAGGAAATCGCGTTTTCAAATCAACCCTTCCGTCCAAGTCAGCAGCTACCTTTCAATGGGAGCCTACAACTTCCTGATGGCCTGTACATCAATCTTTATCAAAATGTTAGAGCACTTAGCCATATCTGGCTAAGTGCTCTTTTTTCTTTATCAAGTTCTAATTGTGAACGAATAACATTTTTAGATTGTTCAGAATTGGTTCAGAACCGGATGATAAGATCTTTTCACTAACAAAAGAATGAACCGTGTACGGGGAGAAACTGGTGATTAAGAACAAATAAAGAAGGGCAGAAGGCGCTAATCGTGACGTTGCTGGCAGGTATGGCATGGGAACCACAGCTTTGTTCATGTGGAAAAGAAAGGGGACACGTCAGCAATTGTGACTACAGCGAATACAGCGAATACAGTATCTTTTACCGATCAATCCAATATGTCGTCCCAGGCGTTACAGGTAGTACAGGAGGCTGTGAAGCAAGGGCTAATCACCAGTTATCCGGATGGTTCATTTCGCCCTGATCAACCAGTGACGCGTAAGGAAATGGCCGCTTTACTGGGTAATGCACTTAAGCTTGACGTAACGGCGAAAGCAGTGAATTTCAACGACACACAGGAAAGTTGGGCACTTCCTTATATAGAGGCGGTGTGTGCGGCAGGTCTAATGACTGTGGACCCAACGGGAGCTTTCCACCCGGGTGCTCCGGTGAGTCATGAGGAATGGGCATCCATTTTGGTGAGAGTCATTGGAGAAACTCATGTTCAAGGCAGTGATATTCAGAATATCACCGATGGCGGCGGTGGCAGTTCTACAACGAATCCAACACCAACGTCCACAACTAAGCATGTTCCTGTCAGAGCCACAGTTCCTCCCGATCAATACGGCATTGTAGGTTCAGGGGATACACTCATGGATTTAAAAATTGTTTTTTTTGATGCCGATCAGGATGAGTTATCATATCATGCGGTCACTTCAGATGTATACGTAGCAGAAGCAGAAATAGCAAATCAACAGCTTACGCTAAAGCCCAAATCAGCAGGAAGCACACAGGTGTTTGTGACGGCAGAAGACGGAAAAGGTGGCAGAGCGAGCGTGTTTTTCACCTATACAGTCACTGACTCTATTTATAGCTCAACTTTGAAGTAATTTGAAGTAAATGATGTTACAAAGCTCGACGTTCACGTTGTATTTAGGGGTACCGCCTGGCAGAGCGATTATATTTCAGGTTCATTAGGAACCACAGGAGGCATTTCTTTTGTTCTTTTCACAATATGTCGATGGTGGAGACGGTCGCATCGTGCTGCAATTGTTTTACAACCGAGAAAGTGACTTCTCTCATAAAATAGAAGGATACGAGCTGGAGGTTCACCAATTCATGAAAAATACGAACCATATGAACATATCCAGCATGGCACTATATCCGATTAATCCAGTAATACCGTATTTGATCATAAACAGTATGTTTTACGATTTTATGGATGTAACCAATGTTGCCTATTTTAATCAAGAGGGACATTTCTATAGCCCAAGCGAATTCAATACGGTCGCATATGTACTAAAAAATCATGGCACTGTGGTAGATGTGCTCGGCGAGCCTCATTCGCAGGATCAATTGTTTCCTCAAGGCGGGACTTTTGTTCGTAAGCAGGGGATAACGTGCGGATCGCCGGTTTTTGATCAGCAAAATGAGTGGATTGCATATCCAAAAGGTACTTATCAATATGTGGGCAGACACACACCTTAATTGTGTAAATTGGTCTGAGACCCCTGCTCCTAAAGACAGGTCATTAATTTTTATATAGGTGTAACTTAAATAGATTTATGATGCCTGTCCAACATTAAGAAATAAGGCTTTCAGTTTGCCGCCTTTTTTGTTGTCACCCTCCTTTCGGCCGATTTATCTCTACAACAATGTGCAAAGATTCAAGATCATAGGGTCAAAGAGCATTTTTCTTGAACTAAATTGTTTACAGCTAAATATTGAAAGTTATGGACAACTTTTTGCAACACTTAATAACCAACGTATGAGTCAATGTTATAGTGGGCGGATTGTTTATTATTCTAAATTTAAAAAAGGCGCCACAGGGTCACTTAACCCTGTGGCGCCTTTTTATAAAAGTACCATGGAAGCTGAAACAACGTCATGGATGAGTTACTCAGCTATTTGATACTTGAAAATACCGTTATGCTCATAGTCAATCAGCTTGACTTCAGACAATCTGCGATCAAAGAAAGAGCGTTTTTTTCCATTTTTATCGAATTCTTCTGGAAGAATCAATGTGGGAGTACATTCAGGAATAGGTTGAGATAGTTGTTCTTTTAAAATATCAATGTGTCTGTCGTATACATGGGCATCGTCGATACACCAGTGCAGTGTGCCTAAATTATAGCCGCATTGATTAGCGACTAATCTGTGCAATACTGCATACTGGTAGACATTAAACGGATGACCTAAAGCCATGTCGGCAGATCTTTGCTTAACATGTAAATCAAGCACACCATTGTTTACCTTCCAACTTGTAGCCCAGACACAAGGCTCCAAGGTCATTTCGTCCAGCTCATCAACGTCCCAGAGACTGGTCATAATCCTACGTGAGCCAGGGTTTTTTTCAAGCTGATAAAGTACATATTCCACTTGATTTAGCTTTTCTTCTTGCCAAGAAACTTTACGACATTTTTTAGCAAGTTGATAGCCATAAGCTTTGCCAATCGTATTTTCTGCGTTGACCCATTCGTTCCAGACCTTGCATTTGCGGTCTTGAAGCCAGGTTACGTCATTTGATAGCTCCTGCCAAATCCACTCAAGTTCGACCAAAGGTGTTTTTTGAAAGACTCGCTTTGAGCGCAAAATTGGTATCCCGTCTTCAGGTTTAACTTTAAAGTTGACTCCTTGGATAAACTTAGTTGGTGCAGGACTGCCGTCTGCGTATTTTGCACGAACCAAAGCAGGGTCTTGATCCGTACCGTTCTCAATAATATCCATTACTACATCACGATAAGTCTTATCGAATCCTGTATAGTTAATCATCCAATCACCCTTTTTATTTCGATAGATCGATCCCCATTATAACACAGGAGGCAAAAGCTCTAAAAAATCATCCGTTTGTCATTGTGTAACGAGTGATGCTATAAATGACTATCTAATCAAAACATTAATTCATAAGGAGTTGTGTCACTCCGAATTATCAGAAGCTCTCGAAGAAGTTAGAAAAGGAAGAGAGATTGACAAAAGTTACTGTGGTGAAAACGGAAAACTTGAAGGCGTTGCTGCTTTACAAGACCCTTATCATAAACAGTTCGTTGCTCTTTGCAGTTGTCTAACCTGATCCAAAATTCAAATCAACATTAGCAGTGTGTATCCTTTTGTAAATATCATAATTAACTCTCTCCTTGTACTTAAAGTTTTTTGATGACTATAATAAAAATATAGCTTATATTTAGACTTTTTGGAGTTTGCGAGCCCAGATATGTCTAAACATCTCATTTATAAAGGAGAGAATTCATCTCATGAGTATACATTTAAAGTTGGATTCCTTGTCGGCTGAAAGGCTAGCAACGGTCCTTTCAGGACGGCCAGGCATGTTCAAATTGTTTTATGATACAGAGGATTGTGGATGCAACGGCGTACTTGTCATCTTGGTGGTCGATGCGCCGAATGAAACCGATATAGAAGTTCAGTCCGATTCGTATTCTTTTTGGGTAGATCGGCAGCAGGAGCAGCAGTTCGATAGCCAAATGCGGCTTGAGGCAGATCCCAGTTACCCGTCGTTCAAAGTAAGTAGCGATGCTGGTATATTGAGCAGCAATGTTAGAATTCAAGATCGGCGTGTAAACTCGTCCAAGGCGTGATATGCGGACGTAATAAAAATATTAAGCACCAAACAGCAATGCTAAATTAACACCAGCTTCCCAAAAACGAACCTTGTTAAGCCCACTGGCAGAGGTTCGATTTTACAATAATCTTTATGATAATTTCAGAAGGACGATGAGATGATGAAGAACTTGCTCGTTTCGGGCTATCGTGCCCATGAGCTGAATATTTTCAATCAAAAGCATGAAGGCATTCCATACATTAAAAAGGCGATTGCAGGTAGGCTGATTCCCCTGATCGAAGATGGGCTGGAATGGGTGATTACCCCCGGCCAATATGGGGTGGACTTGTGGGCTTGCGAGGTTGCCATTGCATTAAAGCAGCAATATCCCCACCTTAAATGTTCTATTATAATGGCTTATCAAAATATGGAGGAAAAATGGAAAGAGGATAAAAAGGAATACTTTCAGCAGGTTTGTGCCAAAGTTGACTATGTGGGAGTGGTTAGCCGCCAGCCATACCAGGGAATATGGCAACTCAAGGCACGGGATGAACTCCTTTTCCGCAAAACAGACGGTTTATTGCTTGTGTACGATGAAGATGCGGGAGAGGGCAGCCCACGTTTTATGAAGGAACTAGCATTAAAAAAACAACAGAAAGAAGGCTATCAGTATATCAGTATTAGCTCGGAGGATATCCAAAGCATAGCTGACGAAGAACGATTATTCATGGACCTCTGATTTTTAAAGCATTAGCCCGGATTTTTGAACAAAAAGGACGGAATCGTCCCTTTACATATATGTAAGCGCTATCATAAGATTTAAACAACAATAACTTATCAGTCAGATAAAATAAATTTATTGAAAATACAAACCTTGAAAGGAGCTATTACTCAGATGAACAAAAGATTTCGGCATACTGTGTTGCTCTGTCTCGGTGTCATGCTGTGTGGAGTGGTCACTCCGATCGATAGCCAAATTTCAGCCGCCTCGACGAGGCAAATGGAGAAGCTGAGCAGGGGAACTGTCGCAGTGAAAGTACCAGAGGGTGTACTGGTGAGCTGGCGCTTACTGGGTACGGAAGCGGATTCGGTTGGCTTCAATTTGTACAGAGGAGCAAGCAAGGTGAACGATACGCCGATTACATCGAGAACCAACTTTCTGGACAAGGCAGGTACGACATCATCTTCGTATACCGTTCGTGCCGTGGTCAATGGAGCAGAGCAGGCCGCTTCACCAGCGGTAAAGGTATGGAACAACAACTATTTGGACGTTCCCATCCAGCAGCCTGCAGGAGGAACAACCCCGGATAACGTGAACTACACGTACAATGCCAATGATGCCAGTGTAGGGGATCTTGATGGGGACGGCGAGTATGAGATTGTGCTGAAATGGGACCCTTCCAATTCTAAGGACAATTCGCAATCCGGTTACACAGGAAATGTATTTTTGGATGGATATGAGCTGGATGGAACTCGCAAATGGCGAATCGACCTGGGACGGAACATTCGGGCTGGAGCTCATTATACGCAGTTTCTCGTCTATGATTTTGATGGAGATGGTAAAGCAGAGGTGGTATGTAAGACGGCAGACGGGACGGTAGATGGTACAGGTGTAAAAATTGGCGACGCTTCGGCTGATCATCGCAATACGAGCGGGTATATTTTAAATGGACCCGAGTTTCTGACCGTATTTTCAGGTGATACAGGCAAGGCTCTCAGTACAATTGACTATGTGCCACCGCGTGGAACAGTATCCAGTTGGGGAGATAACTATGGTAACCGTGTAGATCGTTTTTTGGCCGGGGTTGCTTATCTGGATGGCGTGAGACCTAGTATAGTAATGGCACGTGGTTACTACACCCGCACCGTTCTGGTCGCATATGACTGGCGGAACGGCAATTTGAGCCGCCGCTGGACTTTTGACAGCAACAGCTCCACCAATGCCGGAACAGCCGGACAGGGGAACCATAGTTTGAGCGTGGCAGATGTGGATGGAGATAATAAGGATGAAATCGTGTATGGCTCACTGGTTGTAGACGATAACGGAGCGAAGCTGGCTAACACGGGGATGGGACATGGAGATGCGCTTCATGTTGGGGATTTGGACCCGGACCGTTCAGGATATGAAGTGTTCAAGGTGAACGAAGACAAAAATGCCACCTACGGAGCTGCCATGTATGATCCGCGCAATGGCAACATTTTATGGGGCGTAAAAACAGGCAAGGATACCGGACGAGGCATGTCGGCAGACATTGATCCCCGTACCAAAGGAAACGAACAGTGGGCACCGGGCATCGGGTTACGTTCAGCCAAGGGAGAGCTCATTACCAACACGATGCCGTCTTCCATTAATTTTGGAATCTGGTGGGATGGAGATCTCCTCCGTGAACTGCTGGATCATACCTCAACAAGCGCTGGTAAAATCGACAAGTGGAACTATACAAACTCGACGACTTCCAACTTGCTTACGGCCACAGGGACGAGTTCCAATAATGGAACCAAAGGAACGCCGTCATTGCAGGCTGATCTGTTCGGTGACTGGCGGGAGGAAGTCATTTGGCGCAAAAGTGATAATTCGGCGCTGCGTATCTACACAACACCTTACGAGTCAGAACACCGATTCTACACGCTTATGCATGATCCGGTGTATCGCCTGAGTGTGGCCTGGCAGAACGTAGCCTATAATCAGCCACCGCACACTGGCTTTTATTTGGGAGAAGGGATGTCCAAGCCGCAGCAGCCAAACATATATAGCCCTTGATGTGCAGCGCGATAGTGAGGGAAATGCAAGTTAGATGAACATGATTAGAAAGGGCTCCAGGCTAATCGGGGTCCTTTTTGTTATGGATACAAAGGGGAACGTATGTTTTTTCTTATATATGGGAACATTAGTTCCTATCAAGGTAATATATGTATTAAAAAGGAGGCGGAATCTGTGAGTTCTTTAACGACTGAAGGCATGATTGAGCTCGTAACTAATGTCGGATTCCCTGCAGCATTAAGTCTGATTCTGTTAAAATATATCCTCGTCACCCTTAATCGTAGATTGGAGCAGCTGGACCGTTCTATGAAACAAATATCACGATCCTTGGAAGAGATCGAGGTAAAGCAGGGAAAGCAGGGAAAGCGATCAGAATCTACGCTCCCGGCAGATCCAGACAAACTTCGTGCAGAATGAACAAAAAAAGGCAAATAGAAACAATTTAGCAACCCAATCGAGCAACGAAATTCTTATAATAGAAACGTGTGCAGTTTATGCAGACATATGATTATGGAGGTGTATATGAGTATGAAATTAAATACGAAACTATCCGCACTATGTGTTGCGGCCACACTTTTGAGCGCGGCACAAGTTGCCGCCGCTGCGCCCGCCGTGTCCGCTCCAGCGAACGCGGCGCAACCGAGCGTTGCTAGTCCGTCAGCAACTGTAACAGCCCAGGTACCAGCGCTGGCAGCCTCTGCGTCTGTTACGACGCCAGCTCCTGCGCAAGCGCCGACAGTTCCAGCAACAACAGCCCCAGCCGCAGGCTCAGTCCAAACGGCTACACCAGCAGCTCCGTCTGCACCAGCACCGCGCCCATCTGCGTCGGTAGCGCCAGTGGCTGTCCCGTCCGTACCATCGACTGCCAAGCCGTCCAAGCCGCAGCAGCCGTCCACTTCGGCGTCAGCCGCGGCTACGGCTACCAGCGTGAATCCAACCCAGCTGGACAAGCTGAACCACGAGAGTGCGATTCCGCTTGTGCTAGAGGCTCAGTCTCGTTATCAGTATGCCGTCAGCGGTGGCAATCCGGTGGGTGAAACGTTCCAGTTGAACGGTAAAAGCTACCGTTATCTGTCCGAGGACATCGGTACGAAGACCAAATTGACCAACTATTTGGCACAGGCTTATACCAAACAGGCCAGTGAGCAATTTGTCGGTAAATTTTTTGTTGAAGTTAACGGCAGACTCGCTCAGTTGAACGCAGATGGCGGGAATTTGCTAGAGTTCAGCCGGGCAACGGCCAAAATGGTAACTATGACTCCGGTGAAGCGCAGCTACCAGCTGACCGTGCCTTATCCGGCAGAAACCAAGAAGGCGAACGAGAAAATCACTGTGAATTTTGAAAAGGTCGGCAACTACTGGAAGATCAGCTCTGCGCCGCATGTCATTTTCTAAATTAAGTTTGTGCAACGTTGTTTATAAAAGGGTATAGTGATACTAAGGCTTGTTCTGTAAGCCCCAATTCAACGCAGGGGAGTGCTGTGTGATGATGACACCCATCAAGGTAAAAAACGTTAAGGATATTGAGAAGATTAATCAAATCGTATCCAATTATACGTATGACATCTGGATTCATGGCAAAAGCGGCATGGCAGACGCCAAATCCATCTTAGGCATGTATGTGCTCAAGCTGGATGAGCCGTTAACTCTGGTTGTACCTGACAACGTCAATCCCAAAAAGCTGTTCAAGGAGTTGGAGGAATTTATTCATTTTCCTGCTCAAGAAGAATAAACAGCGAAGAAGCACCTGCAGACACTGCATACGCTATTTGTCGCAGTTCACACAAAGAAGCCATGGAACTTAGGTTCCACGGCTTCTTTTTTAGTGTTCCTCCTCATCCAAAAACGGGAGATTGACCGAATAGTACATAACCCCCATAAGCAGCACGCCGCCCACCAGATTCCCAAGCGTTACCGGAACGAGATTATGGATGACGCCAGCGACTGAGACCGTACCCGGATGATCGAGCACGAGCGCAATGGCGAAAGTACACATGTTAGCTACACTATGCTCATATCCCGAAATAAAAAAGCAGAATACAAACAGCATCATGGCGAACATCTTTGCCCCATTTTCCTTCATAAACATCGGCACAAAAAAGGCGAGGCAGACCAGCCAATTACACAAAATAGCGCGAAAAAACAGCTGCATTGCAGGCGCTTCCATTTTGTGCTCAACCACGCTCAGCAGAAAGCTGTTCACGCTGGAGGAGTCAAACAGCCCTGTCAGGTATATAAGGAGTGCGAATACCCCCGCACCTAACAAGTTTCCCCCATAACTGGCAGTCCACAGTCGCAGCACCTGGCCCCAGCGCAGCTTTTTACGGAGCGCCGCATAGGTATAATAGAAGGTGTTACCAGTAAACAAATCCCCGCCGCCGTACGCGATCAGAATGATGGCTGCCCCGAACGTGAGCGCCGCCATGGGATAAGTGAATGGAGAATGCTCCATGTAAAAGAAGTTGCCTGTCTTGAAGGCGACAATAACGCCGAACCCGATAAACATACTCGCCAGCATGGAACGCGCCAAATACCGGAGTAGGCTTTGCTTGTAAATTTTGTACTTCTTCAGGGCTAGCTGTTCGACATTGCGTAAGCCTTCCGTTTCCATAGCCAACGACAACCTCCTATTTTTTCATATCTAAGTCATTAAACCGACTTGATTTTTCCTGAAACATGCCCAGTCCGTCAGCCATTTTGTTAGCTTAACAAACCAAGCTTTTGCAGTCCGTATAAAATACCGTCTTCATCTGCGCGTTTTGTGACCATTTTAGCAGCAGCTTTGGCTTCATCACAACCGTTCCCCATTGCGACACTGTTATGTATAGTTGTCAGCATCTCCACATCGTTTAATCCATCGCCAAAAGCGTATTGATTCTCATCGGCAATGCCCAGTCTGGACGTAATTTCGCGGATTCCCTTTGCTTTAGAGCCAGCGTGAGGAACAACGTCCACTGAACTTGGATGCCAGCGTACAAAGTCAAATGCTTTGAATACCGCTTCATAGTAAGGCTCTTCTTCTGCTGTACACATCAACAGCGTCTGATAAATATCTCTCCCTTGGAAATAGAGCGGATCGTACCCAACCGAAATTTTGGCCTTAAGCGTTTGGACCGATTTCTCCACCAGCTCATCGTTAGGAATATTGGCCTTCATGTCCATATGATCCATATATACGAGAGCATGATTATGTGTGAGTGCCAGATCAGTCATCGCTTGCAAGGCTTCACGATTCAGCGGATTGGTAGCGACGACTTCCCCGCGAAGCACGACATATTGCCCGTTAAAGCTAACATAGGAATCAATTTCTAGCTGCTCACGGATATCCTTGAACATAAAAGGCGCACGTCCTGTGGCGATGGCTACCTCATGTCCTTGTTCTTTCAAAGCGAAGACAGCTTTTTCGGCGGTTAACGGCATTTTCTTTTCATCGTCCAGTAATGTACCGTCGATATCGAAAAAAATAATTTTTTTGTCTGACATGTCCTTACACCTGACTTTCAATAATGTATTGTCGAAATAAACTCATATGGATTCATTATATCAAAGGAACTGCTTCTGAATACACAAATACGTATAAATCCTCATGAATGTCCGACCTCTATAGCTTACAATATGAAATAAGGATTACTGTAAAATATAATGTCTATCTCCTATTTTCATAGATGGGATGTGATCAACATGACAAAAATCCAAGTCACACCGGAGCAGCTGGATAACGTGGCCTCCCAATTTGCCAATGCCCACGGCATACTGTATAACCAGCTAAACGGTCTGGATAGCACAATGAACCGCCTTCACAGCCAGTGGGATGGTATGGAGAGAAATCGTTTTTATAATGACTATCGTACAGCTAAATATACGCTTTCTTCTATATTAAATAAGGTTCAATCCATTGAAATTGAGCTGAAAAGCATTGCTATGAAGTTTAGAAATGCGGACGGTGGGAGCACACGCGGCTTCTGGTCCGCGTTGGCAGCAGCGATGAACGCCAGTGCAGCGCTGGCGGGCAGTGGAGAGGCTGGAAATCATGCTGAAGATATCGTGAATTCACCAAAAAATATAGACGAGTGGGAGCAGGCAGACGCGGATAAATATCATCAGTATGAGGAGCTATTGAAAAATGCGGAGACGATTGGCGACAAGCAGGTCATGCAGAAAATCCACGACCAGATGAATGTCCTGCGGCTGCAATACGAGGACTCGGTTACTCGCACAGATTACAATACAGGAGAGACCTCCAAGATCACATCCGATTCCCTTGTTGCCGTCACTGAATTGACAGGTAAAGACGGAAGCAAAACAGATATATCTATAGATAAAAAAGGGAATGTTGTGAGTTATGAGCAAAATACGGACAAATACGATTACTGGGTCCAAGAGCATACTCAATCGGCCGGAGAGCACGCTCTGGGTAAAACGGCCCAGACCGTTACCGGATATGGAATGGGTCTTATTTTGTCGCGCGGGACTGGCGTCAGTGGAGCAGGTTCGGGCGCAGCCT
Source organism: Paenibacillus jamilae (assembly GCF_050482105.1). GTDB lineage: Bacteria > Bacillota > Bacilli > Paenibacillales > Paenibacillaceae > Paenibacillus > Paenibacillus jamilae_B. The sequence continues at coordinate 153,746 of NZ_JBCNHI010000011.1, forward strand.
CCGGCTGGGGGGAACACGTCGTCGGCATTGGAGGCGGCATGATCAGTGACAAAGTGCTATTCTCTGTCCCCGACGAGGGAGAAACCCGTACTATGATCTATCGTACAGATAAAGAAACCGGGCATGTGGAGAACATGATCATCGTTACCAAAGGCGAGAATGAAATGAAGTATCGTTATTGGGAGGATTACAACTAAGTCTTGAGCTAGGAACGACAACAACGTGAATAGGAGTATCTACTAAATCTACAGTCTTTTTTTCTAGAGCAGGAGGAGCAGTGGAAACTGTAAACTCGCTAGCTGGAGAAGTCTGTGGATTTTTTGTTTACCCATTTTTTGATGTTACGTACCAAATCATATTGAAATTAATATGAATGATAATAAGGATCAGTCGAAGCCCACGTCAAAAGGAATCGGTAAAATTCAGTTATCCAGTTAAGGAAAATGCGATTGAAGAATGATAGGTGGTATTGACGTATAACCGAGGCACTGTCTTCTATTGAATTGGAAGGCGGTGCCTTTTCATTTTGCATAAGTCTATCATTCTATAGACTTGCAATTGTGCTATTACATGGGGGATAATGGAAGGGATACTTTCGACAGAAAATAGGGCTAAAGATAGAGAGGATACCTATAAAAGGTAGATCGGATTTACCGCATTTTTGTATATTATTGTAGAATAAGATCGTAATTCAGGTTATAGTAAAGGAAGAAATTAACTAGGATAGAATATACCCAAATACGTAATTGTGGAGGGAAATATGAGTACATTTAAAAATTGGTTGAATACAACTAAAAAAGGGCTTGGTGACCAGGTTAAGAAATTTAAGAATAAAGATTTTATGGAAGCTGTTGTTGCAGGCTGTGCATTAGTGGCATTTGCGGACGGCACTATTAGTCCAGAAGAAAAAACAAAAATGGCCGGATACATAAATATCAGTGAGGAATTGAAAGTGTTTGATATGGGAGAGGTGATTAACCGTTTCAATCACTATGTAGCGAACTTTGAATTTTCGCCCGAAATCGGCAAACAGGAAGCTTTGAAGGCGATTGGTAAACTGAAAGGTAAGCCTGAAGTAGGCCGACTCGTCGTTGGCGTATGCAGTGCGATTGGTGCAGCTGACGGTGATTTTGATGCCGACGAGAAGCGAATTGTTGCTGAGATCTGTGGCGTGCTTGGTTTGAATCCATCTGAATTCAGTCTGTAAATTTTACGGAAGGGAGGTGTGTTAATCAGTGGCTGTAATTAATCTGGTCAAGGGCCAGAAAATTGATTTGACCAAGGGGAACACAGGACTAACCAAGGTTATAGCCGGATTGGGTTGGGACCCCGTGCAGTCCAAAGGATTTTTTGGCTTCAAGAAGCAACCCAATATTGATTGTGATGCTTCTGCTATTTTGCTAGATGCCAACGGGAAACTAACTCATTCGGACAATGTAGTATGCTTCCATAATAAAAAAAGTCCATGCGGCTCAGTCGTGCATTCCGGTGATAATCTGACCGGAGAAGGTGACGGCGATGATGAACAAATTATGATTGACCTGGCACGGATTCCGGCCAATGTCGATAAAGTGCTTGTTGTTGTGAATATATATGATTGCGTCAACCGGAAACAGGACTTCGGCATGATCGAGAAAGCGTATATCCGCATTCTGGACGGTGCGAATTCCAAGGAACTGGTGACGTTTAATTTATCTGATAGTTTTGAAGGAATGACTGCACTGATCTGCGGGGAGCTCTATCGCCATAATGGCGAATGGAAATTTGCTGCAATCGGGGCAGGTACCCATGCCGTACATATTGATGTGCTGGCTCAGCGTTACATGTAATGTTAGGTTGCTCATACCAAATTAATGAGAAACGGGGTCTTACTCATGGCAATTAACTTATCCAAAGGTCAAAAAATTGATTTGACGAAAACAAATCCAGGCTTGTCTAAAATCACGGTTGGTCTCGGCTGGGACACCAATAAGTACGATGGCGGTAAAGATTTTGACTTGGATGTATCCGTATTTTTGGCGAATGCAGACGGCAAAGTGGAAACGGAAAAAAACTTTGTCTTCTTTAATAATCCACAAAACGAGAACGGTTCTGTCGTTCATACTGGTGATAACCGCACAGGCGAAGGCGACGGAGATGACGAGCAAATTAAAGTTGATCTGAGCAGCGTACCTGCTAACGTAGAAAAGATCGCTTTTACGATTACAATCTATGAAGCTCAAGAACGCAGCCAGAACTTTGGACAAGTGTCCCGTGCTTATGCTCGTATCGTAAATGAAGCAAACAACGAAGAATTGGTTCGCTTTGATCTGGGCGAAGATTTCTCTATTGAAACAGGTGTCGTGGTAGGCGAATTGTATCGCCATAGCGGTGAATGGAAGTTCAATGCCATTGGAAGCGGCTATCAGGATGGTCTTGCAGGGTTGACACGCGATTACGGCTTGGCTTAAAAAATCTACACAAAGAAGGTAGGTATGCAGTATGACCATTAGTCTTTCCAAAGGACAACGTATTGATCTGACCAAAACCAATCCAGGCTTGACTCGTGTTGTCGTAGGTCTTGGCTGGGATACCAATAAATACAGTGGTGGCGCGGAATTCGACTTGGATGCTTCAGCGTTTCTGCTGTATGAAGACGGTAAAGCGAAGGCAGCTGACGATTTCGTATTCTACAATAACCCAACAGGTGGAGCGGGTGCTGTTACTCATACAGGCGATAACCGCACGGGTGAGGGCGACGGGGATGACGAGCAAATTATTATTGATTTTGCAAAAGTTCCTGCAAATATCCATCGTATCGGAATTACAGTTACAATTTACGACTATGAGGCACGTGCACAAAACTTCGGACAAGTGTCCAATGCTTTTGTACGTGTGGTAGATGCGGCGACTGATCGTGAAGTGCTGCGTTATGATTTGGGAGAGGATTTCTCCACCGAAACAGCTGTGGTATTCTGTGAATTTTACCGTCAGAATGCAGACTGGAAATTCCAGGCTATCGGTAGCGGCTTTGCTGGTGGGTTGGGTGCGCTTGCTAAAAACTATGGCTTGGACGCTCAATAATATCCACTTGGGGTGGTGTCCAAAGGGCACTACCCTTTCTTTTTAAGCCATTGAACTGGCATACGCTGAACACGACAAACGGACAGAAAGGTGACACACTCATGGCTGTTATCGTAGTAAAGGGGCAGAAGGCGGATTTGACAAAAACGAATCCGGGTCTGAGCCATGTCAATATAGGGATCGGCTGGGAGTCCTCAGCGACTCTGGAACTCGATACTTCTGCATTTTTGCTGGGCCCTGGAGGGAAAGTGTCGGGCGATGAGGATCTGATCTTTTACAATAATCCGACCACACCCTTTATCACCTATTCAGACGGGCAACAGTTAGGTGACAAGAAACAATTTTCCCTGGATTTAACCAGAATACCTTCCCATATCGAGAAGATTGCGTTTACGCTGACCATTTATGATGCGGATCAGAAACGGCAAAATTTTGGACAGGTTCATGGCGGATTTATACGTTTTGTTCATCCGGTTAATGGAGAGGTTTTGCGATTTAATTTGGACAGTGGCTTTACAGTCGAGACGGCCATTGTGATTGGTGAGCTGTACCGCCATAACGGTGAATGGAAATTTAATGCGATAGGCGCAGGCTTTTCCGGCGGATTGGATGCATTGTGTGGAAATTTTGGAATCGAGGTTGAAAATAATCCAGCACCTCCGGCGCCAGAGCCTACACCACCTCCAGCAGCTCGTCCAGCACCCACACCGCCGCCAGCACCTCCTGTTCCAAAGCCAGAGCCATCTGCAACTCCGGTGAATCTGAATCTGCGGAAAATTGAGCTGAAGAAAAAGGGCGACACCATTAACCTGAAAAAAGGCTCAGGCGGATTAGGCGAAATCCTAATCAATCTGAACTGGAATCAGGTGCAGCAGAGCAAGGGCTTTTTCAATCGTGGCTCCAAGGGTATCGATCTGGATCTAGGCTGCTTGTATGAGATGAAGAACGGAGATAAAGGCGTCGTTCAGGCGCTTGGGGAAGTATTCGGTTCTCTCAATCGCTTCCCGTACATTGCTCTGGATGGTGACGACCGTACGGGCTCTGTGAAAACAGGCGAAAATCTTCGGATTAACGGTGCCAAAATTTCTGAAATTAAGCGAATTTTGGTGTTTACCTTCATTTATGAAGGAGTCACGAACTGGTCACAAGCAGACGGGGTGGTCACGCTGTACCAGAAGGACGGGCCAGACATAGTCGTCCATATGAACGAACATGACAATCGTAAAGGGATGTGTGCGATTGCGATGATCCAAAATGTGAACGATGAAACGTTCAGTATTGAGAGACTCGTACAGTTTTATGGCGGCCATCGTGAACTGGATCGGGCATATAACTGGGGAATGCGCTGGACGCAAGGCAGTAAATAAATTGAATTATCGGAGGCACTCTTTTCATGTTGAATGATTTATTTAAAAATATCAGCGAGAACTACGGCCATTTCTTTTCATGGAGTGATGTGGTAGGTACGCTTACTGACCCGGTGAGTTGGGGGATTATTGGGACTCTCATTTTGCTTGAAGGTCTTTTGTCGGCGGATAACGCCTTGGTTCTTGCAGTTATGGTTAAGCATTTACCGAAGGAGCAGCAGAAGAGAGCTTTATTTTACGGGATTTTAGGTGCGTATATTTTCAGATTCCTGGCCATTGGCTTGGGTACCTTCCTGATTAAGTTCACGCTGATTAAGGTATTGGGTGCCGCTTATCTGCTTTATATCGCTTATAAGGGCTTGTTCAAGTCCGAGGGTGATGGAGAAGTGAAGAACAAACCTACTTCTTTCTGGAAAACCGTATTAATGGTCGAATTGATGGATATTGCCTTCAGTATTGACAGCGTCATTGCCGCTTTTGGTGTGAGCGAAAAAGTATGGGTTCTGTTCATGGGTGGTATACTCGGCGTTTTAATGATGCGTGGTGTTGCACAATTGTTCCTCAAGCTCATTGACAAATTTCCAGAACTGGAACAGACAGCCTTTATTATGATCGCCATTATCGGGGGTAAAATGCTGGCTGCTGCTTTTGGCTTTCATATGTCGCAAGTATTATTCTTCGGCATTTTGATTGCCGTCTTTGTAGGCACAATGATTCTTAGCTCGGCGAAAAGAAAGAAAAAGGCCGATAAAGAGGCTTAATGTACAAAGTATAGCGAAATCCCTCCTGAAACTAAGGGGGGATTTCTTTTATACCCGAGGCACAGGGCTTCAGTCAGGCGAGATAGAGCAAGAGGAGGGGAAGGGCCCTGAAATATTTTAATGATTTAACCTCTGAGGAAGTAGAAGCAATCTTTTGTATTCCACCATTGGAGTTTCATAACCGTTCACCTAAAAGCATATTGGCTTATGCGATAGGAGCAGCTTTGTACATGCCGGCGACCCGCTCGGAAGTAGCGGAAGAGATCAAAAATGCAAAGCATGAAGGACTAACCACGGTTATTTTGGATTTGGAAGACGCTATAGGCGATCAGCAGGTCGGACAGGCTGAAGAATCGCTGGCACAGCAGCTGCTTCAATTATTGTCCTATGTGCGCACGGGGGTGATGAGTGAACAGCAATTACCTTTGCTGTTTGTACGTGTGCGCTCTGTGGAACAGCTGGAACGACTGCTGAACAGCTTGGGAGAAACCCTGACGCTGCTTACAGGCTTTGTCTTTCCGAAGTTTTCTTCTGATAATGGACGGGCGTATTTTGCCCTCATTGCTGAATATAACCGAAATATGCGTACAGGAACAGGAGACACAGACCACATGCCTGTGTTGTATGGATTGCCAATTCTTGAAAGCTCTAAAATAATTCATCGGGAAACCCGCTGGGAAGAGCTGCTGTCGATTAAAAACATTTTGGACGAGGTTCAGGAATACGTCCTGAATGTACGAATTGGCGCAACTGATTTCTCCAGCTTGTATGGGCTGAGACGCAGCCCGGATATTACGATTTATGAAATTGCCGTCATTCGCGATTGTATCGCAGATATTATTAACTTGTTCGGACGCGTGGACTCGGATTATGTTGTTTCCGGTCCTGTATGGGAGTATTTCTCTCACCGAGAACGTATCTTTAAACCTCAATTAAGAGTATCGCCCTTCGAAGACGCATTTGGGAAGCCGGGACGCTACTTGCGAATGGACTTCATCTCAGATGCAGTGGACGGACTGATTCGCGAAGTCATGATGGACAAAGAGAATGGAATTATCGGCAAAACGATCATTCATCCGTCCCACATTAAGCCGGTACAGGCCATGTATGCGGTGACCCATGAAGAATATATGGATGCGCTTGAGATTGTTGAGCGTAACGATGGCAGTCTGGGTGTATTCAAAAGTACCTATGCCAACAAAATGAATGAAATTAAGCCCCATTTGAATTGGGCTCATCGTATGATAAATAGATCTAAAGTATACGGGGTGTTACATGAACAACAACATTTTGTCAGTCTCTTACCCAACCACGAAAACACATCTGCTACCCATTCTGGGGCGGTTCGGCGTTGAAATTACGGAGACTCATAATCCATTCCGTCTTCCTGTGGACAAGCTGTTTGCGATGGCGGCACGAATCAACAAAAAGCGTTCGTTTTTGTTTGTCAGCAAGGTGCTGGGCAAGCATATTCCGGTAAATCCTTACACCTCTCTGTTAAGTGGGGCGGCACTGGCGATCCTGCTATATAAAGAGCTTGTCCCACAGTCAGGACAACAGATGGATAAACTGATTGGCGAGGCCGTGAGAGGGCTGCTTGACCCGAACTATGCAAAAGAGGCCTACCAAAAGCTGATGGATGAGCGTTTGGTTTTTGCTTTTCCAGAACCGATCAAGTTTGTTGGTTTTGCCGAGACGGCTACAGCACTGGGACACAGCATGTATCGGTTGTTTGATGATGGTGCCACATATATTCATACGACACGCGAGGATATTCCGGGGCTTCGGCCTATTATTCGGTTTGAAGAAGAGCATTCGCACGCTGTTGATCATCGTTGCTATGCATTACATGAGGAAGCCTTTGCCGGAGATGGGCCGATTGTGCTAGTAGATGATGAGATTACGACCGGAAAAACAACGCTTAATATTATACGGGATATTCAGAAGCATTTTCCGCGCAAACAGTATGTGATAGCTTCGTTATTGGACTGGCGGACAGACAGTGACGAGCGAGCTTTTGCTGATCTGGAAGCAGAGCTAGATATTAGGATTACCCCTCTAAGTTTGCTCAAAGGAAAGATAGAAATACAGGGAACACCGATACTGGATCACGCAGAATATGCCGGACAGACCGGGAACGAAGAGCATGCAGCCACTAGCACCGAAGAGGTTAATAAAGATTTTTTTGGAATAATTGACCACCGTTTTGAAAAGGATGCTTCCGCTTTTGAGCGGATATCACACAGCTCCATATCTACCGATGGGTACGCCAATACAGCTCCTTATCTTAAATATACTGGACGTTTTGGTCTCCAGTCCGCTGACAATCCAGCGCTTGATGCAGAAATCGTGCGCACAGCTGAACAACTGTACCAGCTTCGCTCAGGACAACGCACACTGGTAATGGGTACGGGGGAATTCATGTACATTCCTATGCGCATTGCTGCGGAGCTAGGTCCGGATGTTTATTACCAATCGACGACACGCAGCCCGGTGTATCCCCACAAGGAAGAAGGATATGGCGTCGCTTGTGGTGTGACTTACCCCTCGCCTGAGGACAGTATGATACACAATTTTATATATAATGTAGAGCCCGGTCAGTATGACGAGATATTCGTTTTGCTGGAAAGAGAGTCGGACCCAGAAAGAATGAAGCCCATGCTGGATGCACTGACCCGGCTGGGCTGTGATAAAGTGCATGTCGTTTATTTTAACAGTTTGACTAAGCAGGAGAGTAAAGGAGCGCGGATATGAAGCAAGCACTTATGGAGCAAATACAGCAGAAGAACATTCATCCGCCCGTACCGCTAGGCAGTTATCCTGTCTCGGATGTCACCTTTTTGTTGAAGGATTTGAGCCGGGTTGCGTTGGAAAAAGGAACGGAAGATCGGGAAGAGGCAATACAATCTGGAGTCCATTATTCAGAAATGCTGCCGGTGGAATACCAGCCCAAAGCAGAGTATATTGGATTGTTTCACGAAACGCTTGCCCATTCTGCCGAAAAGGTTGCATTAGCAGCAGCCTCTGTGGCTGAGATGATTGTCAGAAAAAGAGGCCTAAATACGGCGATTGTTTCTCTTGCCAGAGCGGGAACGCCCATTGGCATCTTGATCAAGCGTTATATTGACTGGAAGTATGACGTATCCTTGCCGCATTACAGTATTTCTATTATTCGTGGCAAAGGCATTGACCGGAATGCTATTTTGTACATTTTACAACAGCATGGGCTGGGGATTGAGCTTCAGTTTGTCGATGGCTGGACAGGGAAAGGCGCCATTCGTCAGGTGCTGATCGAGGCTTGCCGTGAAATGAATGCAGATTACGGGCTGCGCCTAAATGATGATTTGGCAGTACTGGCCGATCCGGGCAGTTGCTCGGAGACTTTTGGTACACGGGAAGATTATTTGATCCCGAGCGCTTGCCTCAATTCAACCGTGTCGGGTCTGATGAGCCGGACGGTATTACGCGACGATCTGATAGGTCCGGGCGATTTTCACGGAGCCAAATTTTATGAATCCTGGCGGTCAGTGGATCAGTCCAATACGTTTGTAGATACGGTATCCGGGTACTTTCAAGCCGTAGCTGAAACAGCGGCTTCCTATGCGGAACAGATGACATTGAATCCGCCTGTCGTGACGTGGCAGGGCTTACGGGATATTGAGGCGATTCAGCAGGCATTTGGGATTCGGGATATTAATCTGGTCAAGCCGGGAGTGGGGGAGACGACTCGCGTACTGCTCCGCAGGGTGCCATGGAAAATTCTGATTGACCGTGAAGATAATCCGAATCTTCAGCATATTATGCTGCTGGCCAAGGATCGTGGAGTGCCTGTAGAGGTGTTTGAAGGATTGACCTATTCCTGTTGCGGGATCATCAAGCCGCTCAAGGGGGGACAAGAATGATCTACGCCAGTGACCTGGATCAGACGCTGATTTACTCCAAACGCTCGCTTGGCGTGCCGCTGGAGTCCCCTGGTCTGTTGCCTGCGGAACAGATTGATGGGGCGACGTCGGCCTTTATTTCTGCACAAGCTTTGCAATGGCTCAAGACCCTACCGGCAGATGTCATGTTTATGCCTGTGACGACCCGGACTATGGAACAGTATAGACGAATCACCGTGTTTCAGACGGAGCTGGTTCCCGCCTATGCCGTAACGAGTAATGGCGGAAACATCATCGTCGGAGGCGAGGTGGACCGCGAGTGGAATCAGCGTATTCACGAACAAGTACGCCGCGATGGTGCTCATGCGGAAGAAGCACGCCAGATGTTCGGACAGGTGCTGCATGAAGACTGGGTCGTAAGCGAGCGTTTTTGCGATGAACTATTTTATGCTTTCGTGATTGAACGGGATCGTATGCCGCTGGAACAGGTGCTGGAGAAGGCGCGGATGATGCATGAAATGGGCTGGGAGGTATCCATTCAAGGACGCAAAGTATATCTGGTGCCTGCGGCCGTGAATAAACAGGCAGCCGTGGAGCATATCCGTAACCTCACCAATGGGGGAGCTGTGGTTGCATCTGGTGACTCTTTACTGGACCGTTGTCTGCTGGATTATGCCGACTATGCGATTGCGCCGCGTCATGGTGAGCTGTATCGGGAACAGCTGCGAGATAAGTTAGAGGTCAATTACCGATTTACGGAAGTGTCGGGGGTTTATGCAGCGGATGAAATTATGGAATATGTCTATGAAGTGCACGGGAGCGTGTCAGCGGCTCGTACTTCATGATTAAACTAATAGGGGACGTGGCGCTGTGAAGAAGGTCAAAGTGTATTTTAACCGCTGGTTTTCGGTGGTGTATCATTATATGAACGCTATTCGTAACAATGAGGACGGTATTCCGTTCGAGATCTATGCCACACACTCTGATCCGCAGCACATGGCACTACAGGCCAGTGATGTAGCTGAAGTGGAGCCGCGCACAAGCGGTGTGGAGTACGCACAATTTTGTGCTGATTTTTGCAGACGCCATGAAATTGATATCTTTATTCCACGGTGGAATATGCTCGATATTAGCAAGCATCTCTATTTGTTCGATGATATTGGGACAGAAGTAATAGTGTGCCGGGATACCGAGCTGCTGGAGCAATTGATGGAAAAGGATCTTTTTTATGAATCCATCCGTCAAAAAAATATTGTTGCGATTCCCGATTATGCCATTGCCAGTAATGCCGAGCAGTTTAGACAGGCTTACGAGTCATTAATAGCACTTGGGCACAAGGTATGCTTCAAGCCATGTAATGCGGAAGGGGGGATGGGCTTTCGTATCATTGATAATGAACGTAATCCGCTGGAGGAACTGTTCGGCCATGCGCTGAATCATATTTCGTTCGCAGAAGCATATCGCGTATTGTCTTCCACAGAGACGTTTCCCAATTTAATGGTGATGGAACTGCTGGAAGGATACGAATACAGTATTGACTGTTTGGCTGACCAAAACGGAAAATTGTTAGCAGCTGTTCCGCGTCGGAAGGCAGGAGGACGATTACGATTGCTGGAGCAGCATCCTGAGCTGTTGAAGGTGGCACAGAAGGTCGCTGAAGCGTATCACATTCCGTACAATTATAACATTCAAGTGAAATATAACAGCGAGCAGGCCAAGTTGCTAGAGATCAATCCGCGGATGTCTGGAGGACTTCATGTATCATGCTTGTCTGGTATCAATTTTCCTTATCTGGCAGTGAAATCGTCTTTGGGTTATGAAATCGGTCCACTACACCCGCAATACGATATTTTAGCCAGTCATGTCGAGCAGCCGATCACGATACGCCAATCCTTACATTGACATAGGCAAATATTGTTTTCTACAATATGGTAAGGGTTTACGTCAGGAGGTACAAGCTATGACTTCTAAAATGTGGGGTGCTACGATTGCTGTGGTCAGCTACCTGATTGCGCTTTTACTAAGTAATTGGTTGCCGTTGTTTGTGTGTCTAGCAATCCCGATCATTTGTATCGGAGGATACAGTGCTGTCATGGCTGTTCGCCATCCTCGTCCTAATCTGACCGGTTCCGTGATTCCGGTGATGCAGGAGCAGGCTGATCAGGCACAGCAACATGAAAAGGAAGCTACCGCTCTGCGAGAGTCTATCACAGGACAAGCACGTTTGCCGGACCAGATGACCAGTGAATTTGTTCAGGTCATGGAGTATTTGGATGTACTGGAGGATATGGTGATCTCCGAGGGACAGAAAGATGCGCTTGATAACGAAATTGTCGAAAAGGCGCTGGCTCTATTTGCACGTTTACAGCGGGTCATCCCGCTTTTGCATGAATTGAACAACAGCGAAGTAAATCACACGGTTCGGCGATTGATTTTGAAGGACTTGAATGGACTGATTAACCCGTTTCTTCGTCTCAGTGGCGACGCGAAACGGACCAACCGCAGGACACTACTAAACGGATTGCGAGATGTAGATAGCAAAATATCTGTAATTGTATCCACGGTGGAGCATAAGGACCTGATGGAATTACAGAGCAAAGCAGAGCTTATTCACCAGCGATACAGCAGTTCCGAATTGTAGGTTATTTTATAGAATAAAAAATCAGCAGCATAGCTGCTCTGAAAAACACTATTAGCCTTGGGCAACAGTTGTTTTCAGAATAGGAGGTTAGCATCATGGCAACCCCATGGGCTGAATTGAAAAAAGAAGATGAACACAAGGTGACTGAGGAGGCTTCACAGCTGATTCAAAAGGTATCGCAAAGCGATGTTATGAGTCTGGATACCTTAATGGATGACATTGGTAAGCTGGGCGTTAAAACGCAGGAACGGGCGGGACAGACCCTTAAAATGTTGGATCGTCCGGTAAACGATCTCATGTCTGGTGACCGGGCTGAGGTATCGAATATGATCTTAAAACTTCGGGATGAATGCGAAGCGCTTCAGCAGAGTAAAGATGTAGGCTTTTTTGGCAAGCTCCTGCGTAAAAGCCCGTTGAAAAACTACATTTATAAGTATCAGTCGGTGAAGACGAACATTGAGAAAATCATTACTGCTTTGAGAGATGGCAAGGATAATCTCGAAGAGAACATCGTCAGCATGAGGCAGTTGAAGAAAGCTTCCATTGAAGAGATCTACAATTTGCAGACAAAGATTGCCTTTGGTAATCGCTTGAAAGAGCTGTTCGAAAGCGAGATTGCCAAGCCGGAAAATGAAAATCGTAAGCCTCATCTGGAGCGGGGATTGCGCAAGGTGGTTACTCGCACACAATCGATGACTGAAATGATCTTGTTATACAATCAGGCGATTGCAGCAACGGATATTATTAATGATAACAATGATAAACTGATTGATTCTGTTAATAATGCGATTGATAAAACATCGAATCTGATCACCGTATCGGCTATGATCGCGATGGCACTGGCGGATCAAGATAAAATTATTTCAGCCGTGGATGCGACTAACCGCACGATTGAGGATCAATTCAAGGAAAATGCGAAGCTCCTCAAAACGACGACCGAGAGAACAACCGATCTGCTTAGCAAGCCATCCATGTCATTGGAGGCTGTGAATCAGGCGATTGGCGATTTGGTATCTGCTTTGGATCTGTCTGAACAATCGAACCGTCGAATTATTGAAAGCTGCCATGATTATACGAATAAAATGACAGCAATCAATGCCAACCTTAGCCAGCGTTTGGGGATTGAAGGGAAAGAACAAACCAAACCGTTGAAGGATAACCATTCTGCTGAGGGGCTAAGTTCGTTTTTGAACTGATCGCTAATTTATGAAAATACAATAATCTATGAAAAGACGCCAGGTAGAGTCCAAAGGGCGTCTTTTTTGGTTTGGCAGCGGATCATAAAGGACATGATGAACATATGTAGCATTCTCATGCATAAACTCTTAAAAAGTCCAATGACAAAGGAGAGAAGAGCGTATGATGTCCTTTATTTTAGGGTGTGTAATTGTTTTTTTACTCGTGGCTGCCAGTAGCGAAAAAGCGGACTCTATTGTGGAGCTAAATGATACTGTGAAATAAATTTTATTATTGAAAATCATACATTTTCTGATAGGATAGAGTTAAATATTGGAATCCCAAAGGAGAATGCATGCTGGAATTTTCATTTGAAATTATCGACGAATCGAAAATCAACATTGTATATCAGTATGGAAGCAGCAGCTTCAATTTTAATTTATTTTTTAACTACGGTGTGTGGACGCTGCATCCTTTTGACGGGATTCTGCTGCAGAATAAGGAAATGTGCCGTCTGATCGTGACGGATCTGTTTAAGAACAAAGATTTTCATGTCATGCTGGCACGCGAAAATATTTTGTTGTCGACCCTGCGTACCTCTATTGATCTCAATCCCGAAACTCGGGGAGAGCGATATCAGGAACAGGAATTTGATGAGCTGTCTGAATTTGCTGAGACACATAGCTTTGGAGATGTGTTGCAAATTGAGCAGGATTCTATCCAGGAGCGTATAGATTTTTTCCAAAACATTACTCAAAGGATGTATATGGAAGGATTCGGTCCAGAAGATAATGATTTTAACAAGGTGCAAGCGATCCTCCGCATTTATAAGGATGCATATGACCAGCTCGGAGATTTAAGCGACTTTCCCCTAAGTAGCGACGAGCGACGACGCAGATGGTAGGTTAGACGAGTTCCCGTCATGGCTGCAAGAAGCAAAGGAAAAAGCATATTTATTAAGGCCAATAAGTTTTGTACTATGAGCATTTTTTCAAAGCTTAATATAAAAATGCAAAAAGAGAGAGCTCCACTAGCAAACGCTTTGCGGAACTCTCTCTTTTCATTTTACAAATCTCTAAAACATGTAGAAGCTTTATTGGCGGTTGCTAGCGGAGCGGGCAGAATTGTTCTAGAGAAGCGAAGCGTTCGCTTTTGTCCCCGGATTTTAACCTTTACAGGTTCTAGTTTAATAGAAATCTGGGGGCGGTGGCGATCGGAAGAACAATCTGCACGCGCAGCACCCACCAACCGCCAACCATAAGAGAGCTTCTCATCCCCTAACTTATCCCCATTAACACCATCGAGCAAAGTATAAGTCCTGTTCCGCACCCCGAGGTGTATACCTTGAGGTGACGGAACATGGATGTTTTCCAAGCTGACAGAGATTCATCGGAACGCAAACGTTCATTTTCCTCCTGCAATGCCTTGGATTGACGAATGAACAACTGCCCGATGTCGGCAAATCCCCGCAGGAAGAGGGTGAGAAAACCACTTTGCAGAACATGGAAGATCGCACCGATTACCAAGCCTAGCAATCCTAACAGAAATAGTAGATTTGCAGTAGCCAGGTTTTCACGCCCGTGCACGAGATGGGGTGCGGCGTATAAAAATCCTAAGGTACCGACCATCAGGGCAGTGATCCCAAAACGTAAAATCATTATTTTTCGACCCGTTTTGCAAAACGGAGATCCGGGTTCGAACGAGCATCGAATACGATGCCTTGGATTTTAGGACTGATTAAGGCGGTGTCCGCAGAGAACTGGATCGGAATAATCGGCAAATCTTCCATCAATACATCTTCCGCCTGATGAAGCTGTTCAAAGCGTTTTGCTGGATCAAGCTCAAAGGTTGAGGATTCGATCAGCTTGTCATACTCCGGGCTGCTCCAGTTGGTAAAGTTGTTCGAATTTTTGGAAGTATAGTGTCCCAATACGCCAAGCGGATCAAGGAAGTTTCCTTCCCAGCCCATACGGGCGATCTGGAAGTTCTTTTGTTTAAAAGTATCAATGTATGTTTTCCATTCCTGATTCTCCAGCGTCACTTCAACGCCCAGGTTCGTTTTCAGCATTTCCTGAATGGCTTCAGCTACTTTTTTATGCTTGTCCGATGTGTTGTATTTGAAAGTGATCGGAGGCAGCTTGGTCAAACCTTCTTCTTTCAGACCTTCGGCCAGCAATTGTTTTGCTTTTGCTGCATCAAACTCATAGTATTTTTTCGGCGCTTCATCACGGAAGTCCTTGCCGGACGGTGTTGTTGTTCCGTATGGAACATAACCGTATGCCGGAGTTTCGCCACCTTTGGTTACGTTGGTAGCCAGTGCTTCACGGTCAATGGCGTAGGCAATGGCCTGTCTGATTTTTTTATTGTCAAACGGCTTTTGTTTTACGTTGAAAGAATACGTGTACACACTGAAAGATGGGTGCGATAAGAATTCCTTGCTGCTCCTTTCCTGATCCAGTGTATCTACAGGAAGGCTCAAAATCAGATCCAGATCGCCTGTTTTGTACATTTGATAATAGGTTGTAGAGTCTTGAACCATTTTAAAGTTAATCGTTGCCATTGTAATAGCATCTTTGTTCCAGTATTGATCGTTTTTCGTCAGCGTAATTTGCTCATTATGCTTCCATTCCTTGGCTACATAAGCGCCATTGCCAACAATCGTGTTAGCTTCTGCTGCCCATTTGTCGCTTTTCTCCACAACAGCTTGGTTCACAGGTAAATAGGCGTGACCGACAGCAATCGTAGGGAAGAAGCTCAGTGGTGATTTTAGCTCAACGACAAGCGTTTTATCATCTTTAGCTGTAACACCTACATCTTCTATTTTACCTTTGCCTGTGTTGTACGCCTCGGCACCTTTGATGTAGTAGAGGGCAGAAGGATCATAAGCAGCCGTTTTGGGATTCAGTACCCGTTTCCAGGAGTACTCAAAATCCTTAGCTGTCAGCGGGTCACCATTCGACCATTTTGCGCCGTCACGAATGGTAAAGGTGTATGTTTTGCCGTCAGGAGACACATCTACTTTGCTGGCAGCGCCTTCTACGATTTTACCAGCTTTGTCGTATGTATACAGTCCTTCGTACAAGTTATCAATGACAAAATAGGACGTTGTATCTGATGCGAAAGCAGGGTCAAGTGTGTAAGGCTCGCCGCCTGCCAGATTGGCTGTAATTTCTTGCGGAACATCTGCTTGAGACGCAGCGGACGAGTCGTTGCTTGCTGTCTTGTCCGCATTGCCAGAGCATCCTGCCAAAGCCGTTACGGCCAAAAGTAAGATGATTGTCATCCAATGCATTTTTTTCATCATGGTTTTCCTCCATTATTATGGTTAGTTATTTGAACGTTGTGTATAAATCCCAAAACGAGTTCAAATCAGCAATATTATAGAGAGCGAAACGATCAGACGGGATTTATTCATCCTCCTTTCCGACATGGTATGCCGCGTGTGCGCATTTCCATAAAGGAACTGCCGTTTTTTCTACAGTTAGGCAAGAAGCTGCGGATCATGATGACACCCCTCCTTGTCCAATTTAAATATTTGCGTTGTTAATGCTGTGAACGCGGATCGAGTGCATCCTGCAGCCCGTCTCCAAGTGTGTTGAACGCCAGCATGGTGAGCGATATCATCAGGCCGGGGAAGAATAGGCGCCACCATTGACCGCTTAAAATAACGCCGAGCGAATCGTTAGCCATCGTTCCCCAGCTGGCCGAAGGAGACTGAATTCCCAGACCGAGAAAGCTCAGGAACGATTCGGCAAAGATAGCTGACGGAATAGTGAACGTCAGGTTCACGATAATGATAGCCGCTGCATTCGGCAGCAGATGCCTGAAAATGATGCGTGAATGAGATGTCCCCAAGCTGCGGGCGGCCAGTACGTATTCCTGCTGCTTGAGCTGTAGGATTTGCCCACGTACTACCCGCGCCATGCCGACCCATCCCGTAATAGATAAAGCAATAATCATCGTGAGTAGGCCGGGCTTCATAATGACGAGCAGCAGAATGATGACCAGCAGATAAGGAATGCTGTACAAAATTTCAATAATCCGCATCAGGACATTGTCGATTCGGTCGCCCATTTTACCATGGCCTGCACAATAACCAGCTACACAGCCGACGAGAATGCCAAGCACCAAATCAATGGCAGCAGCAGCAAAACCAATCATAAGTGAGATTCTGGCTCCGGCCCATGTCCGTGCCCATACGTCTCTGCCCAGATCATCCGTGCCAAACCAGTGCTCTCCCGAAGGAGAAAGATTTGTCTTCAAAAGGGACTGGTCGCTGGGAGCATAAGGAACCATGGAAGGTCCGACAATCGCCAGCACAATAATAATGATAAGTAGGGAAAGCCCCAACAGGGCAAGCTTGTTGTTAAAAAGTCTGCGAAGCCGATCCCGCCAGGGTGACTCTTGGGGTCTGGTCAACGTGGGGGTGGGCATCTGACTGCGGTCTACAAGACTAAAAAGGCTGTCTTTTTCGACAGTAGGTGCTACTTTCATGTTAATCTCCTTTGCTGACTAATTGGATTCGCGGATCGACAAGGCGATAGGAAATATCAATTAAAAATAAGGTGACAACCAGAATGGCACTGTAGAAAATGGTCGTCCCCATAATGACTGGATAATCCCGGTTAAAGATACTGTCTACGAAATATTTACCGATGCCGGGAATGGCGAATATTTTTTCGACAACAAAGGTACCTGTAATCACGGAAGCGAATAGCGGTCCGATAAAGGACAGCACCGGAATCAATGCATTGCGTAGTCCGTGACGAATGACTATTGCCCAGGAGGACAATCCTTTCGCTTTGGCGGTGCGTATGTATTCCTCATGCATGACTTCTAGCATACTTGTCCGCATAAAACGGGCGATAACAGCAAGAGGTGAAACAGCGAGAGCTAACGACGGAAGCACTGTATGCTGCCAGGTTCCCCATGAGGCGACCGGAAGCAGATGCCATTTGACAGCAACATACTTGATTAACAGTGGTGCCAATATGAAGCTGGGAACGGAAATACCCACAATGGCGATAAACATCGAAATATAGTCCAGTGGTCGATTATGGTGTAAAGCAGCCAATGTTCCGAGTGAAATACCAGCTATAATCGCTACCACGATGGATTGAATGCCTAGCAGTGCAGATGGTGGAAAGCCTCTGGCGATAAGCATATTTACGTCAGTTGTTTTCGATTGAATAGACGGCCCCATATCCAGCACGAGCAGATTTTTGAGATACAATACATACTGCACAGCGAGCGGCTTGTCCAGATTGTACCGAGCACGCATGTTTTGCAATACGGCCTCCGGAATCGTCTTGGAATCGTTCGAGAACGGATCTCCCGGAATGATGTGCATGATAATAAACGTTAAAGTAACGATAATCCATAACGTAATGAGCATCGTGAAAAGACGTTTTAAAATGTACATGGGACTTTATTTCTCCTGTCTATCAAGCTGATTTACATTCTATTGCTGCTGAATCTTCTGAAATAAATAAAAGTATATAAGAATACTAGGAAATGATAAAACGGATAAGGTAACATGTCAAGGTAAGGTTTTACATTATAGAACACAGGTCAAATTTTCGTCACAAGTTTTCCATGTTTATAAGGCTAAGATTCCGCTGATTCCTCTCGACGAGTATCCTGCGGTATGGTATGATGATACTCTGATAACGTGTTAACGAACTAAAGCGTTTGCCACCTGTTACTGAATACGGGGGTCACCATTGTTGGAGGGGAATAAGATGAGAAAAGCAGCCATGTTTACGATGATGATTGGGTTGATTATGATCGTGTTGGCCGGATGTTCCGGCGCTAAGGATAGCAGCAAGTTGATTATTGGAATTGATGATAAATTCGCGCCGATGGGCTTTAGAGATGAAAATAATGAGCTGACCGGTTTTGATATTGATTATGCGAAGGCGGCAGGGGAACAAATGGGCAAGCAAGTGGAATTCCAGCCGATTGACTGGTCTGCCAAAGAATCCGAGCTGAACAGTGGACGTATTGATCTCATTTGGAATGGATACACCATTACAGATGAGCGTAAGGAAAAGGTGCTGTTCACAAAGCCGTATCTGAAAAATAGTCAGGTGATTGTCGTTCCGGCTACCTCCAGTCTTTCCAAGCTTGCTGATCTGGCGGGCAAAACGGTGGGACTCCAAACGTTGTCCTCAGCAGCCGATGCATTGGATGCGAATCCGATTAAAAGTAAATTGAAGCCAGTGTCCGAGTACCCGGACAACGTTCTCGCTTTGACAGACTTGAAAACTGGTCGCCTGGATGCAGTTGTCATTGATGAGGTTGTGGCCAAGTATTATATGTCCAAGGAACCAGGGACGTATAAGCTGCTTGATGAATCACTGGCTCCTGAGGAATACGGCATTGGCGTGAAAAAAGGGAACGAAGAGCTGTTGACGCAACTGCAATCTGCTTTGGATGAGCTGCACAAGAACGGAAAAGCGGCTGAGATTTCAAAAAAATGGTTCGGTGAAGATAAAGTATTAAATTAATACGTAATGTATTGAACTAAGGGTTTAGGAGTCGAGGGTTATGAGTATGGAATATATTTTACGAATTATGAAGCCTATGCTTGAAGGGGCACAGATGACGGTCATTTTATTTTTTATTACGCTCATCTTGTCTATTCCGCTGGGATTTATCGTTACACTGCTGGCTAAAAGTCAGTTTAAGCCTATTGCCTGGCTGATGCACACGTACATTTATGTTATAAGAGGCACGCCTCTTTTGCTGCAATTATTGTTCTTTTGTTTTGGTCTGCCGATGTTGCCTGTCATTGGAGAGTATCTGGTACTGGACCGGACAACGGCTGCGGTACTGGCATTTGTACTGAATTATGCGGCTTATTTTGCAGAAATTTTTAGAGGCGGGATGTTATCGATTGATAAAGGGCAATACGAAGCTTCGCAAGTGCTGGGCTTGAGCAAGTCGCAAACGCTGATTAGAGTCATTGTGCCGCAAATGGTACGGAGTGCTTTGCCTGCGGTAACCAATGAAGCGACAACCCTGGTGAAAGATACGGCTCTGCTGTATGCAGTAGCGGTACCGGAACTGCTGCATTTTGCTAATACAGCTGTAAACCGCGATTTTACGATTGTGCCTTATGTTGTAGCGGCCGTTATTTATTTGTTGATGGCTTTGGTGCTTACCATATTCTTCAGAGCGCTGGAAAAACGTTTTAAATTTGAGTAAAAGGAATGTCGGATATGAACACAAACGCAATAGAAGTAACCGATTTAAAAAAATCGTTCGGCCAGCTCGACGTTCTGAAAAGAGTGAGCTTTAATGTTAAAGCGGGCGAGGTTGTAGCTGTTATCGGTCCTTCAGGTTCAGGAAAAAGTACCATGCTTCGCAGCTTGGTGCATCTGGAGGATGTGACGGGCGGAACAATTCGCATCCATGATAAAACACTGGTGGAAAATGGTCACTATGCTCCGGCAGGTGATATTAAGAGCATTACTACCGGAATGGGCATGGTGTTTCAACATTTTAATCTGTTCCCTCATTTGACGGTGCAGGATAATCTGGAACTGGCTCCAAAGCTGGTGAAAAAGCTGAGCAAGGCTGAGCTGCGACGCCAGAGCGCCGAGTTGCTGGCTAAAGTCGGCTTGGCGGATAAAGCGGATGCGTATCCGTCCCGATTATCGGGGGGACAGAAGCAACGTGTAGCGATTGCCCGGGCAATGATGATGAACCCTGATATTTTGCTGTTTGACGAGCCAACCTCGGCCCTTGATCCCGAGCTGACAGGCGAGGTGCTGCGAGTGATCAAAAAGCTGGCTGAGGAGCACATGACGATGGTCATCGTGACGCACGAAATGAATTTCGCGAGGGATGTGGCAGATCGCGTCATTTTTATGGACAACGGAGAAATTGCGGAATCTGGTACACCAGAGCAGATTTTTGGCAATCCGCAGCTGGAACGGACGAAGGTGTTTTTGAATCGGGTGGAGGCTTAAAAACATAGTTCTTTCCAGGGGAGGCGCTGCGCGTGCAGATTGTTCTTCCGATCGCTGTTGCAACGGGATTTTTTCATTAATATGACACCTGGTAAGGTTAAAATCCCGTTGCAAAGGCGAACGCTCCGCTTCTTCAGAACAATTCTGCCCGCTCCGCTCACCGACCACCTGGTATGTAATATGTTTTTAAGCAGGAAGTGTGAGTAGGAATAAGAGAAAGGGAGATGGCAAAGCGCCATCTCCCTTTTTTGCAGTTCAAAAAATCTAATATCGGCTACTTCATTTCTTAATTCATGAATTCATTTCTAAATTTGCGGAATTCTTTAGGTGTTTTATTATAATGTTTTTTAAAAGACTGGATGAAGTGATTTACGTGATTGAAGCCCACTCTGTGGGCTATTTCAGTGACGGTATATTGGGTTGAGGCTAGTAGTTCACTGCTTTTCTTGATGCGGTATTTAATCAGGTAATCGTAAGGTGTCATATGAATAGTTCGCTTAAAACTACGAGTGCACTCTGAGACACTTAGATGTGCTACAGCAGCAATTTCTTGCAGGGTTATGTTGTTGGAGTAGTTTTGATGAATAAAGCTAAGCATCAGTTGAAGTCTTTCCTGTTGCAGCTTCATGTATTTAGGTGCTTCCTCAGAAGAAAGCGAAATATTAGATATTAAGATGAACCATAATTGTGCTGTTTTGATGGCTACTTCATATTCCCACCCCCAACTTTTTTTCATATCAAACTTCTGTTTCATATCCCACAGCATTTGTAGTATTTGAATTTGCCATTCAGCATCTCCTTTAATTACAAGTGACAGTAAGGAAGAGTTTGTATAAGGCAGTACATAATTTTTTTCCATCGCACTATCTGCATAAAAGGCAAGCAGCTTCTCCGGAAAATTAAAGCTGACATATTGACCGTGATGTGAAAGCTGGGTAGTCACGTGAAGAACACCCTTATTAATTAAAATAGCTTGACCTGTGTCTAATTCATGATCAATCCCGTTCACTTGTATCACTAGCTTTCCCCTTGTAACCAAAGTGATCTGTAGTTCTTCATGCCAATGTAGATCGTTAAATCCTCTACCTTTAGGAATACTTTCATGAACCGTATGGGTGTACATGATGTATGGAAATGAAACATCGGGATAGAGAATGGTCTCGTGCAGTTGTTTTTCCATTGAAGAAAGATTCCTTTCTTATGACGATATTCCTATATAAATAAAAGATATAATTACACAAAATTAATAAAAGCGGTGATATTATTATACTCAGTTCAGTTTATTATTCAATTGTTCTGTGCACAGACAACGGGTCAAAAACATCTGAGAGGGCCATTATGAAAATAAATAAAACAACGCTATCTTTGAATCCGTATTTTTTACTGTTCATCAGTATTTTGTCGGTTTCCGTCTCTTCCATCATGATAAAATCTTCACATACTCCCACCTCCGTGGCTGGAATGTATAGATTGTATATGTCAGTCATATTAATGCTTCCTTTTGTACCCTGGAAAATGCTCCACTCCTTAAAAATGACCAAAAAAGATTGGGGTACCGTTTTCTTGGCCGGTCTTTTTCTCGGGTTACATTTCTTATTCTGGATGGAATCTTTGACGCATACCTCAGTTGCGAGCTCCATGGTCATCTTATCCTTGCAGCCTTTATTTGTAATGATTGGTTCATACTTTGTGTTCAGAGAACGAGTAAACCTATTCACTATTTTTTGCTTGATCGCTGCTCTTGTCGGTTCAATCATTATAGCTTGGGGAGATATTGGGACTTCGAAAGAGGCACTAATCGGAGATGGATTATCTTTATTAGGAACAATCTTGGTTTCAGCTTATATGCTGGCAGGACAGAAGGTAAGCCACAAAATAAGTGCAAACTTTTATAGTGTGATTGTCTTTTTTCTGGGTGGTAGTGTCCTGCTAATTTACAATTTGGTGAATCATTATTCCTTGATCGAATATGACTCTTCGGATTGGATGTATTTCGTATTACTTGCAGTAATCCCAACTATTTTCGGGCAATATATTTTTAATCTGCTGTTGAAATCAATGGGAGCAACTACGGTGTCAGTGGGCATTATTGGAGAGCCTGTTCTCGCCATCCTTCTTGCCTATGTATTTTTGGGAGAAATCATGTCTGCATTTCAATTCATAGGTGGAATCATGACTTTGTTCGGTATGGGGATGTATTTTTGGGCAAAATCGCTAAAGTTTGCGGTTGCAAAATATTAAAATTGTTTACGGTTTATCGTGAAATTTAAGAAAATAATGAGGAGAATACTTACATGGCAACGATTGATGATTTTTTGAAACTTGATATTCGGGTTGGAACCATAATTAACGCTGAGTTTTTTGCAGAAGCCAAAGTACCTGCTATTAAACTTGAAATCGATTTTGGACAAGAGATTGGAATAAAAAAATCGAGTGCACAAATTACAAAAAGATATGTGGCGGAAGAGATTATAGGAGAACAAATCATAGCTGTAGTCAACTTTCCTCCTCGACGGATAGCAGGCTTTAATTCAGAGGTATTAGTCCTTGGAGGTATCCCCGAGAAGGGGGACGTGGTTTTATTGAAACCAGATATTAAACTACCTGATGGAACGCCCATTGGATAATAAATTGTTCCTGTTTCATCTGTGACCTTTTCATGAAGAAGGGAATTGGTTGCGAATATAGAATTAATACCTTAGAAAACTACTAAATTTTGGAGGTTGGTAACATGTCTGTAGTAGCTCAATATCTTCAGGAATGGCTAAGGCACAGATCGGTGTTGCAAGAATTGGTTGAAGTCATTCCTGATGAGCATATTGACTTTAAGCCTTGGGACAATGCGATGCCCATGGGTTCCCTAATCGTTCACATAGCCAGTTCTATGAAAATGTTCGTGGATACCGTAAAAAATGGTACCTTCACTCCACCGACAAAAATAGACGAATATCACACAATAGCCGATGTACGCAACATAGTCGATCAATTGACGGAGGAAACAATCCGAGAATTGAAGGAATTAAATGCTCAACAGCTAGAAAAGGAGATTGAATTTAGGAACTTTCTCGGCACTGGGAGCTTCTGGCTATCCACGGCGAAAGACCATGAGATTCACCATAAAGGTCAATTATTTACGTATGTACGAATGGTTGGAGTAGAAAATGTGCCGTTTATGATTAAGCAACCACCTCAAAGTAAAACTAACGTTTGATGTATTATCTAGCGAGCCCCAACACCTCAAACAGTAGCTTCATAAATATAATGAAACGGCAGCCATAAAAACGGCTGCCGTTTTCTCCATTAACGAGCAGTTGTATCCTACCTAATGCCTCCCCATAAGCTTAGCTTACTCTGAGAGCGGGATATCTTCTTTTGATTGGGTATTTGAAGAAGGCTTTTTATCGAATGCCAATAACAAGATCAGCCCGATGATACATATTACACCTACCCATTGGAAAAAACCAAAAGGTTCTTTTAACCAAAACACAGTTGTTAGAACAGCAGCTAGAGGTTCCAGACTACTTAGAAAGCTTGTTTCTTTTGGGGAAAGACTCTGTAAGCTTTCTATATAGAACCAAAATGCGATCATTGTGCCGAATATGATAACGAAGGCTAGATATAAATAGGTGTCTAGTGTCAAGGCTTTAAAATCGACCTGCCAAGGTGGATGAATCAAGCTTAATCCAAAACCGCCGATAACCATAGCCCAACCCACAATAACTAGGGAATCGTATTGCTTTAGAAGAGGTATTGCGTATAGGGTATAAAAAGCTAGGGCTATTGCTGATAAGATCCCCCAAACGATTGCGACCGTCGGAACGGATAGCTGAGAAATGGAGCCGTTTGTTAACAAGAAAAAACAACCCACTAAAGCCAGCAAAATCGCTGACAGATCCTTTCGTGTGAAGACAGTGTACTTTCGCAGAATTAAATAGACGATAATCATTATAGGTGCTAAATACTGTAATAATGTCGCAACAGCAGCATTACCACTTTGAATGGATGCCATATACGTATATTGAACCGATAGCATACCAACCAAACCGTAGACAATGAGTTGAAAAGCTGTCCTTTTATTTTTCCATACAGCCCATATTTGAGAACGTTCCTTTACCAAAAATTGCACAGCCAACAGTAGAACACCAGCCATGAGCAAACGTATCGTTACAAGCCAATTGACGTCAATTTGTTGAAAGAGCTTTTTTGCAACGGTTCCACTGATCCCCCAAAATATAGCTCCTGTAATAACGAGAAATAATCCTGTTTTTCTAGCTGGTTTATCCATGAATATTCTCCACCTTGAAATATAATAATAGTGTTATAATAGGTGAAAAAAATTTTAAATTATACCCGGATTTGATAATAAAATATAAATATATTGAGGTCGTGGTAATTTGCAAATAAAAGATTTCATAATTGACCAAAACCTAAGGGAGCTAACCGAGCATCGAACGGTCGTACTACCGGTTGCATGCTATGAAACAACGATTAGCCAAAATATACATGGATATATCCCCCTGCATTGGCATGATGAAATTCAATTTGTTCTGGTTGTAAAAGGGGAAGCGATCTTTCAAATAAATGAAGACAAACGAATCGTACAACAAGGTGATGGGTTATTTATAAATAGTGGCTGCCTACACATGGCGGAAGATCAGAATGAATCGGATTGTGTCTATATCTGTTTGAATGTTTCTCCTCATTTCGTTTTATCCCAAGAGCTTTACACGCCCTATGTAGCCCCTTATATTCAAGCGACTAATTTACCTTATGTACATATAAATTCGGACGAGCTTTGGGGGAAAAACATCGTAGATGCCATTTTGAAGATTAATCAATGTATTCAACAAAAATCTCCATACTATGAAATCGATATTACGATGTATTTAACATTAATTTGGAAAAACCTAGTCATGAATGGCTTTCCATTAGAATACGACCAGGTGGAAATGGTAAAGAGTCAGCGGATCAAACAAATGCTAAATTGGATCTATATACATTATGCTGAAAAAGTCACATTAGATGATATTGCAAGGGCTGGTCAATTAAGCCGTTCTGAATGCTGCCGATATTTCAAACGAGTGTTAAAGATAACTCCGTTAAATTATGTAATGGATTATCGAATTCAAAAAAGCTTAGTTTTACTGCGACAAGCAGAATCTAACGTTACAGAAGTTGCCTATAAGGTTGGATTTAACAGTACCAGCTATTTTATAGAAAGATTCAGAAAAGCAATGAACATGACACCATTAGCCTACAAAAAATTAAAAATGGATGATTGATATTCAGGGCTTTTTTTATCTACCACGCTAGGTAGCGGCGGAAACTAAAAAGACAGGATCGGGTAGTGTCCTTATCCTGCCTTCTTGTATGTTATATGTTTTCTACTGTACTAAATGATCCAGCTCTGGCTGCAATCTGTTCCGCAGAACATACAGCATAATAGCTCCAACAAGGAACGCGACGGCATCCGCAATGACGAGCGACCAGACCACCCCGTGGAAGCCACTCATTCGATTGGCAATGTATAGCACGGGGATCAGAGTAATTCCCTGTATGACGGACATAACAAACGCAGCGGTTCCTTGCGCCGTTGCTTGGAAAATCCCCGTAAACAACGTGGTCATCCCCGTAATGAACAAGGATAAGAAGGTCACATGCAGAATGTAGCTGCCCATTACAATTAATTGCGGGTCATTGGTAAATAAACCAATTAGATGGTCGGAAATCAGATAGACGATGATGCCAAACACGACTGCCAAGGCCAAAATCGCTTTGATTGTAAATCCAATGGTTTGTTTCATTCGTAATTTATTCGCTGTAAAACTAAAGGCAATCAATGGTACAACACCCTCGCATAAGCCCATCAAAATAAACTCAGGAAATTGTAATAAACGGGAGGAAATTCCATAAGCCGCTATGGCCTGATCCCCATACTCGACAAGAAAATGGTTAAAGACGAGTGACATTGCACCCATAAAGAGACTCATAATAAATACGGGAACTCCGATTTTGAATACATTGCTCAGAATATCTTTGGTAGCCTTGAACCATTTTATAGAGATGGTTAAAAATTGACTCTTATATCCCATATGGAAGGCGTAGAATATACTCGCAACCAGATTAGAAATAACCGTAGCTGACGCAACGCCAATCACGCCCCAATGGAAAACGAAGATGACCAGCGCATCGAGAATAATATTCACGACAACACTGAGTATCATACCGATCATCGACGTAATTGCAGCACCCTCCGAGCGCACGATATTCTCCAGTGTGAAGAATAATACGACGAATGGCGAACCTATAAGCATAATCGTGACATAGTCCTTCGTGAAGCCGAAGGAGTCAGGTGTCGCCCCCAGGCCCTGAACGAGTGAATCGATCAACGGGAGACCAAAGGCCATCAAGATAAGACCGAGAACTAAACTGCTGTAAAAGGCAAATGAAGACACATTCTTTACATCAGCATACTTTTTCTCTCCTAGCAATCGGGAGATAAACGCACCGCTGCCGATACCAACCAGGTTTCCTACCGCCATAATGGCCGCGAATAACGGCAAGGTTAGTGCGAGTGCGGTTAACATGGCGGTATTGTGGAGAGTGCCAAGGAAATAGGCATTTAAGATGGAATAGATGACACTCATTGACGTACCTAGCATCATCGGTACAGCGAAGTGAGCTACGGCTTTAGCGATCGGTGCTTTTTCAAAGTAATGGAGGTTTTCTGCATCCATGCGGGTCACTGCTTTCTTTATTTATTTGGTTAATCTAACACCGTTAGATTGAACCTTACAGTGTTAGATGTTATCATGAATTAATAAATCTGTAAAGAATAAACTTACACTGTTAGATTAAAGGGCGGATAATTGATGAAAAAGCAGCAACCTCAGATTTCGGAAGATAAGATCTTAGAAGCCTCGTGGGAGCTTCTAGGGGAGGATGGTATCGAGAAATTCAGCTTGAGACGATTGGCCGATCGGCTGGGGATTCAGGCTCCTTCTCTATATTGGTACTTCAAAAGCAAACAGAATCTCTATCAGCGTCTGGCCAACCAGGTATCGAAAACGATTCTGGAGGAGTTTCATTCCGAGGGGGACTGGAAGGAGCAACTGAGGGAGCTGGCGGTAACGATGCGGAGTGTACTGTATCGGTACCCCTGCTCCACGCAGCTCATGATGATGACGCTGCCCCACGAACCGGACATCATCCGGTTCACCAACCGTATGCTGCTCTGCGTGGAGTCGGCGCCGCTTGAGCAAGAGCAGAAAATGCAAGTGGTTACAACGCTTGTGAACTATGTCTCCTACTTCGTCCTGGACGATTATCAGCATGAACGTAATGTCTCCGCGATCCTTAAGGATAAGGGCAAGGGAGCACTTCCGGGTGAAGAGATGGTTCACCTTCTGGATTCCATGAGTGAGACAGAAGTAGGTCTATTCCGGCGGATGTTCAAAAATGGGCTGTTTGAGCTGATGGGAACCGATAGAGCATTTGAGTTCGGATTGAAGCTGATTTTGTTGGGGATTGAGCAGGTGATCAAGGAGCAGGAAAGTAGTATGTAAAAAAACCGCCCATCCATTATTGGATGGGCGGTTTTAATTAGGTTTGCGTTTACCCTAAATTGTTATTGAATATATAATTTTATTCCCCACTATAGCAGCTCAATATAAATTTCTTGAAAAAATCTCGTCGCAACAGTGAGCGGAAGCACAATCTGCACGCGCGCTCACTTCCTTCGTCGTAACTCATCCCACGACACGATTAGGTTGAAATCCTATATAAATCGGTTGAAAATGTTGATTTTACCAATGGACAAGGATTTGTACAATAGAGTTGTAGCGCTTACATTTCCAAGGAGGTTGCGGCGAAATGAAGAGACTTCAGGTGATTGGCAAGCAAATCAGGACCCCGAGATCAAAAAGGAGGCCGTGTTGATGAAATTTAAGGGAATATTGGCGGCGTTTTTGTTTTTAACCACAGCGTCTGTGTTGTTTGGGGCACATACGGCAGAGGCTCATGAGCTATCTAATGACAAGCTGACGATCCAGACAGGAGAGCATGGGGAAATTTCATCTATTCGTATCAAAGGAGATGCTTTTCCGACGGAATATGTCATGAACGCATCGGTGACACCTGAGCAGAACACGGCAGATCATCAGTGGCTAGGGGAGCTGATGTTCACGTACCGACTGGATGAAGGTAGCTGGACGAAGGCATGGACCAATAAGTCGGCAGACGCACGTAAGATTACGACCAGCGGCGACCGTGTTACGGTCACGTACGAGAACTCAAATAATGCAGAAGGCATACGCAATTTTAAAGTCATTGAAACCTATTCAGCGGAGTCGAATGGTTCAGTACTGTGGAATATACAGGTACAGAATACGAGTGGCAAAAAATTAGAGATTGGCGATTTTGGATTGCCTTTACCTTTTAATGAGCAGTGGACCAATGGTGATGCGATTTATGAAACGAGAGTTGTGACGCATTCCTTTGTCGGCAATAACAGCTCCTATATTACAGCTGGGCGCCCCAGCGGCATTGGTTCTTCCCTACTTTTGATCCCTGATTCCACCACAGGTGCTGGTTTTGAGTATCAGGATCACTGGCGGGATGAAGAGCATCCGGGCAGCAAATGGGCCTGGAACCCGGCCAACGAAGGCAAATGGCTGGAGGGATTGAATGTATTTTATATTCATTCCAATGTGATCAAGTCCACCAACCGTGGATATTTACCCAACACAAGCCTGATCCTGAATCCCGGACAAAGCAAAAACTATGGCTTCAAGTTTCTGGCGGTGAAGGACGAGCATGATGTAAAAGATACATTGTATCAAGAAAACTTGGTGGATACAACAGTCGTACCGGGTATGATCGTGCCTACGAACCAAAAGGCGAAGGTGGATCTGCGTACCAAGCAAACGATCAACAAGGTGACCTATCCAGACGGAACCGTTATTCCGCAGACGGATAGCAAAGCCGGAGGACACCACATTTATGAATTGAAATTTACTAAGCTGGGCCCGAACTTCATAACGGTGGAATACGGCAATGGCAGCAAAACGGTTTTGCAATTCTATGCCATCGAGCCGATTGACCAGGCGCTGCAACGGCACGCTACATTTATGGTGGACAAAACCCAGTGGAATGTGCCCGGTGATCTGCGTGATAAGGTATTCGACGATTGGATGATGCATACCAAATCCAAACGCAACATTTTTAACGGCTATTGGGGCTGGGGGGACGATTGGGGTCTGACCCACGGACAGTTCCTGGCTGAGAAAAACACACTTTCTCCAGTCGCCAAAGAGGTGCGGGCTGTAGACGATTATTTGGAAACGGCAATCTGGACGAATCTGATGAATGGACATCATGAGGACTATTTAATTCATGATTTCCTGATGCCAGAGCCAAATGATACACCGACTTACCGGGGATATGCTTACCCGCATGTATACAACACGTATTTCAGCATGTATAAGATTGCCAAGGAATACCCGGATCTCGTCACTTACAAGCATCCGAAGGAAACCTATTTGCTGCGGGCCTATAACATTTTCAAAGCATTATATGAAGGACCTGTTGCATACAACTGGGAAACAGGTTTGATGGGCGAGCTGACCACGCCGGATATTATTCAGGCCCTTCATGATGAAGGCTACGATGATGAAGCGAATGATCTCAAGGAAAAAATGGATCGCAAATATAACAATTTTAAAAATACAAAGTATCCTTATGGTTCTGAATATAGCTACGACAATACAGGCGAAGAGGCTGTATATACGTTAGCCAAGCAGAATATAGATACAGAGGGTGAGCAAAGTAAAGCCCTGGAAATGATGGGTAAAATCAATGCCAAAACTCGTGCATCACGCGGTCATATGCCTGTATGGTACTACTATACCGATCCGGTGACGATTACCGGGGAGAACTGGTTTAACTTCCAGTACACGACTTCACTTGCGGGATATGCGATGGATGACTGGATTCGTCATCATGAGGACAATCATCGCGAGGAGCAACAACGGCTGTCCTATGCTGCCAAAATTGCCAATGTCGGAGCGATTAATTCCGGGCAAATCAGCTCAGACCCTGAGAACATCGGGGCGGTTGCATGGACGTATCAAGCGGAAAAAGGCAATAACGGAACAAACGGTACCGGTGGCGGTAAAAATGTCCCGCTCTTTAACGGCTGGCGCGGCATGAGCGGTGAGGCTGACCTCGGATTGTTCGGTGCACTTAAAACCTTAAGCGCGGATATCGCGGTTGATCCGATTTTTGGATTGACGGGCTACGGTGCAGAGGTGAGTAAAAGCGGTAACGTGTATACAATCAAGCCGCTGGACGGTTTGTTCAAACGGGTCAATTTGATTACGGAAAAGCTGTACATCGAGCTGGAAAAGGATCAGTATACAGAAGCCAAGCTGGCAACATCCAAGGATAATGTATGGCTTCAATTGAAAAATCAAACGCCGGGTCAAGCTCATTCTACGTACGTTACATTTGATGGTTTAAAGAAAGGAACGTACCTGGTTAAAGTGGGGGGACAATCGCAAGGCAAATTTAATGCGTATGCACCAACCAATAAGCTTAAGTTGGAAATTGGTACAGCATCCTCCTATACGGTAGAGCTGACACCAACCACACCAGATCCCAACAAAGCACCTGTCGTTAATGCAGGCAAAGACTCCAAGGTGAAGCTGCCTGATCAGATTATTCTGAAAGGTACGGCTACAGATGACGGGCTTCCACAAGGAAAAGTGACAAGTGAGTGGAGTCTGGTTGAAGGACCACAGAACGCGAAAGTCACATTCAGCAGCAAAACATCCCTACGCACGAAGGTGGATGTTTCCGAACCAGGAACGTATATCTTCAAGCTGATAGCCAGCGATTCCCAGTTATCAGGAGAGGCTAAAGTAACTGTGATCGCTGAACCGGCGGCACCGTTACCTGAGCGGCTTGCGGTTTACAAGTTTGACGAAACAAGCGGTGCTCTTGCTGTGGATTCATCGGATAGCGACAATGATGCCACCGTTAAGGGGACCGTGGCATGGGCTGTGGGTAAAACAGGCAATGCTGTCAATCTGAACGGCAAGGACAGCTATGTGCAGCTTCCGGCGGGGATTGTCAGTCGGGCACAGCAATTGACCGTATCCGGTTGGGTCAAAGCGAACAGCCTGAGCGATTATGTGCGGATTTTTGACTTCGGCTCCGGGACCAATGAATATATGTTCCTGACCCCTAAAGCCGGGAACCGGATGTTATTTGCGATTACGAATCAGGGTAACGGGCAAGGACAGGAACAGACGATTGATGCCCCTGTATTGCCGACAGGCGTATGGAAGCATGTTGCGGTCACGCTTTCGGGCTCCACAGGTATTTTGTACGTGGATGGGAAAGAAGTGGGACGCAATACCAACCTGACCTTGAATCCAACCAGTCTGGGACAGACGAAAAATAATTTTATCGGTAAGTCCCAGTACCCTGATCCATATTTCAATGGTCTGGTGGATGACTTCCAGATCTACAGCCGTGCTTTGAATGCAAACGAGGTAGCAGGCCTGGCCTCTGGTACAGCACAGAGTCTGGTGGCAACTGAGAACATTACTGCATTAAAAGAGGTGAATGTAACCACTCATGTGGGTGAAAAACCTGAACTGCCAAGCGTAGTGGAAGCTACGTATGGAGAAGGCTCCACGAAATGGGTAGCTGTGGAATGGGAGGATATAGACCCTGCACAATATGCTGCGCCAGGTTCGTTTGAATTGAAGGGCAAAGTGGAAGGGACAGAGTTGAAGGCAATAGCCAAGGTAACCGTAATGGAGGCAGGGGCCGTGGCTTCACCGGCAACATCAGTTAGCCCGGAGACTTCAACAACTCCGCCAACTACGACATCCCCGGTAACATCTGCCTGGCCGCCTCGGCTTATCAGCCCAGCTAAATCAGTGGGAGTATCCTGAGTGGGAGGCAACAACGCATAGTCATGGCTAATCTTTCCCATCGTCACTTTCTTCCTGCAAAGGGGAGAGTGGCGATGGGTATCCTTGCATTTAAGGTGTAAAGCTGTGAACAAAAAGGTGAATGGGGGACAAAGTATGAGCAAGATTACATTTCTGGGTGCAGGCAGTACGGTATTTGCTAAAAATGTGCTTGGCGATTGTATGTTGACGCCTGCTTTGCAGGGCTTTGAACTGGCGTTGTTCGATATTGATCCCGTTAGGCTGAAGGATTCGGAAAATATTTTATCCAATTTGAAAAAAACGACGGGAAGTACCTGTGTGATTCGCTCCTACACGGACCGCAAGGAAGCACTGCGTGGAGCAGCCTATGTAGTAAATGCCATCCAGGTGGGTGGCTATGATCCGTGTACGATTACGGATTTCGAGATTCCCAAAAAATACGGTCTGCGCCAAACGATTGCCGATACGGTCGGCATTGGCGGCATTTTCCGCAATTTAAGAACGATTCCGGTGATGCTCGATTTTGCAGCAGACATGCGCGAAGTATGCCCGGATGCACTGTTTCTCAACTATACGAATCCGATGGCTGTGTTGACGAATGTGATGAACGTACATGGCGGTGTCCGGACAGTAGGGCTGTGTCATAGTGTACAGGCCTGTATACCTGAGTTGTTCAAAAGCCTCGGACTAGAGCAGGCAGGGATAAAGGCGAAGATTGCAGGCATCAATCATATGGCATGGCTGCTCGAAGTAAGCAAGGACGGGGTGGATTTGTATCCTGAGATTAAAAAGCGGGCTGCCGCCAAGCAGCAGGAAAAGCATCATGATATGGTGCGCTTTGAAATGATGCAGAAATTCGGCTATTACATTACAGAATCGTCCGAGCATAACGCAGAGTATCATCCGTATTTTATCAAACGGACATATCCAGAGCTGATTGAACGGTTCAATATTCCTTTGGATGAATACCCGCGCCGCTGCGTAAGCCAGATTGAACGTTGGGAGACGATGCGTGAGGAACTTTTGGGCAATCAGGATCTGCGCCATGAACGGTCGAACGAATATGCTTCTTATATATTTGAGGCAATTGAAACCAATCAGCCTTTTGCCATTGGCGGGAACGTGATGAATACTGGTTTGATTACCAATTTGCCGAAGGAAGCCTGTGTGGAGGTGCCTTGCCTGGTGAATCGTAATGGGGTTACGCCGACCTTTGTTGGGGATTTGCCGCCCCAATGTGCTGCACTGAACCGAACAAATATTAACACCCAACTGTTAACGATTGAAGCTGCGATTACGGGGAAAAAAGAACATATTTATCACGCCGCTATGCTGGACCCGCACACCTCAGCTGAACTATCGATGGATGATATCGTTGCTCTGTGCGACGACCTGATTGCAGCGCACGGGACATGGCTTCCCGCTTATGTGTAAGGGAGGCCGATGAATGAGGGGCCGGGGTCGTCAAAAGTTCGCCGGAATTCCTACGATCCGTGGGAAATTTATCGTATTGACGCTGGTACTGACCGTCATTCCGATGGTGGTGCTGACCTTTACCTTTTACCGGATCGCGGCCCATTCTCTTGGTGAGAAGTCGGAAGCACTGGCAATGCAGTCCCGGCAAATGAGTGAAAATTACGTTAATGCGACACTCTCCGATTTGAATGATCTAACCAACTCCATTCTCAGCAATCCTGATGTGCAGTCCACACTGGAGACCAAGCCGGAAGATGATTATGAATACTTGCGGAACGACGAAACACTCAGCATGGTCGTTCGTACGCAAACCCAGACCAAGCCGTATATCACATCCTCGCTCATCTATGCCGCCAATGGCGGGCTCAAGCATTCTCTCTATCAAGGGAATGTGTCGGTCCGTTTTGGCGGCCTTCCTACATTAGAGGAAGCACGTGTGTACTACCGCCGTCTGCTCGCTGAACGCCCTATGATGTGGATGGCTCATCCGCCGTTTGAATCAGGGCGCGGGATGGCGGAGGATCGTATTTACGTCGGAAAGCTGCTACGAAAAACGACTGGAGATTATGAGCCGCTTGGATTTTTGCTGTTGGAAATCGACAAGGCCAGTCTGTTTCGTGGGCTTGCTTTTCATGAAACAGACAGCAATACCCAGATGTGGGTGCTCGATCAGGAGGGCGATCCTGTATACCGATTGCCAGAGCAGAGCGTTGCGGACTCAGGGCTATTACAACAAATCGCCAAATCTGCTGTGGATAGACCCGTGCTTACAAAGGACTGGAGAACATGGAACGGCCGCCAGACGATGATTTCCTACGGACCGTTAAATGAGGGACAATGGACGCTCCTGCAAAAAGTCGATCAGTCCGTGTTATTCGAGGACGCGCGGCAAATTGGGGCCTGGACCATCTGGACCTTTTTGATTGCACTGGTGTTGGGCTGGATGCTGTCTTATCGGCTGAGTGACACGATTCGTCGCCCCCTCCTTCAATTGAGCCGATTAATGGCGGTGGATGGGAGTGTGACCCCCACAACCTCAGCCCAAGTTTTTGAAGCTCCTGCTTCCGTTGTATTTAACCCTAAGGATGAGGTAGGTCAGATCGGGGAGCGTTTTCTTCATATGATGCAAAAAAATCATGAGCTGTACGGACAAGTATACGAAGCGTTGCTGTCGCGCAAGCAGGCCGAGTTTCGCGCGCTTCAGGCACAGATTAATCCACATTTTCTGTACAATACGCTGGAGTCGCTCAAAGGAATGGCGCTGGCGAATGGGCAGCGGGATATGGCAGAGGTAATTGGTGCCTTCGGTAAATGCTTTCGCATTTCGTTAAGTTATGGGCGAGAGCAAATCAGTTTGGGACAGGAAGTCGAGCATGTAAGTGCCTATGTAAAGGTACAGCAGTTCAGGTTTCGGAATTCGTTCGAGTGGATTTGCGAAGTCGAGGAGGATATTTGTGGGTTTTACGTACCCAAGCTGATTCTCCAACCGCTCGTTGAAAATGCTATTTACCACGGTTTAAAAGGGCGTACCGACCGCGGCTATATTATGTTATCCGGTGCTAGGGAAGGCGATGCTTTGCGTTTAACAGTTAGCGATGATGGGGGCGGTATTGGAGCCGAGCGTCTGGACGATATTCGGAAATCGCTAGATGCCGAGCGGGGGAGTGCGATTGGCTTTGGACTCCGCAATGTACATGAACGTCTTCAGCATTATGGTCCCCAATATGGTTTGTCTGTGACAACTGAGTTGGGTCAGTACACCTCGGTTACCTTACTGGCACCCATTCGAACCGAATAAGAAAGGGGAGATGGCATGTACCGGCTGCTGATTGTGGACGACGAATATCATATTCGGGAAGGACTGAGGCTGATGGTGGCGGAAAGTGGCCTGTCAGTGGAAGTCAGTGATATGGCGGAGGACGGCGTAACGGCATTACGGTTGTATACGGAGCGGCGACCGGACATCATTTTACTGGATATTAATTTACCGGATTTGAGTGGGCTGGACATAGCAAAAACCATTCGGGAAAAGGATCAGCAGACCCCGCTGTTGTTCCTGACAGGGTACGAATCCATGACGTATATTCGTCAGGCGGTTTCGCTTCAAGCGGTTGATTATTTACTCAAGCCAGTGACAAGCGAAGACTTTGAAGCGGCTCTGAGACGGGCTGAGGATCGCATTGCGCAATGGCGTAGAAGCGAGGAGGAAGCTATTCACCGTCACCGTTCATTGGAGCCATTGTACAGGGAGCACTTGCTTCTGGATCTGCTCCAGCAGCGGCGCCCCGCAGCCGCGGTCGTTCAGGAGATGGACGGGCTAGGATTTTTTGGCGAGACGAGCAGGCCGCCTTATACTGTGCTGTGCTGTGAGCTGGAGGAGGCCCCGCAGCAGGTAGTAAACAGTCCTAGCGAGCAGCAGAGCTCTACCAATAAAAGCACGCATGTATTCGCCGAGTTGGCTTGGGAGGCTGCGGCAGTAGCCGGGGCGAAGGCGTATGGGGCAGCGGTTTCCCGCGATCGGCGTGTTGTACTGCTGGCGGCGGCATCCTCCAGGGCAGCGGAACAGACGGCTCGGCAAATTCGGCAGGCAGTGCAGGAACGATTGAGCCAGGGGATGTCCATCGGGATTAGCCGTCCCGTACGACGGATGGAGCAGCTTCCTGAAGCGTATGAGGAAGCGGTGCAGGCGGCGGAGCATCGGGGATGGGTGGGCTATAGCCAGATCATCCCCTTTGAGAGCATTCAGGCGGCTGAACTGAACAGGAGTCATTTGCTGGAGAAGGAACTGCTCATGATTACGGAAATTCGTGCTGGCAATGATGCAGCTGTACATGCGATTTTGGAGGAATGGTCTGGACAATTGGCAGGCTTGCCTGTCAAGCAGGTAAAAATGATTGTGACTCAGCTCGTCCTGTTCGTTATGCGCATTGTTCAGAGCGATGCATTCGAAGGACACACCTCCATACAACAGCATGACCCATTATTGGAACTGTCCCGATTGCGGCACGGTCCTGAGATGATTGATTATGTATCACGTTATTTTGTCCGGGTGGGTCGCCAAGTCCGGGAGTCGCGCGAAAAAGGGATTCCGCGCAAATTCCAACGGGCCAAGGAGTGGATTCGTGAGCACCTTCAGGAGGATGGCGGACTGAACCGTCTTGCAGCGTACATGAATATGAGTCCCAAATATTTGAGTGCCCGTTTTAAGCAGGTTACAGGTGAAAGCTTCGCTGACTATCAGACACGTGTGCGCTTTGAGCGAGCCCGGGAACTGCTGTTGGACCCGAATCGCAAGGTGGCAGAGGTGGCGGAGGCTGTGGGCTTCGCAGATACGAACTATTTTAGTATTGCCTTTAAAAAGCATACCGGATTGACGCCAACGGAATTCCGCAAAACATTTTTGTAAACGCGCTGTTAAAAAAATCATACCAAAACAAAGAGAGTCTGGAGTCGTTAGGTGGTCGGCTCTGGGCTCTCGGCGCATAATAGGCTTGTAAGGAGAAACCAGTTCAGGAAGGGGCCGGTTGATTTGCGGAAACGAAGGTTACGGACATGGATGGCTCTGGTGATGACGGCGATGCTGACAGGGCTGACGGCTTGCAGTGGTAACGCTGGCGAACCGGCTAATCCCAATGCGGTCGAACTCAAGTTTATGTACTGGGGGAGCAATGACGAAAAGCAAGCGATGGAAAAGATGATTCAAAGCTTTAATGCATCCCATCCGAACATTCGGGTGAAGGGCGAGCATGTCCCTGGTGACTACACCACGAAAATTAACACGTTAATGGCTGCCAATCAGCTTCCTGATATCGCCTACCTAGGCGATTCGCTCACGATGAAATGGGCAAGTGAAGGTAGACTCCTAGATTTATCCTCCTATTATGACGAATATCCCGAATTAAAAAACAAGCTCAAATCCTCCTATCTTTACAGCGAACCTGGCAAGTCTATCGGCAATTACACTGCGTTGGAAGTGATGCAGCTATTTTATAACAAGGAATTGTTTACAGAAGCAGGGGTACCCGTTCCTCCGGCTGATCCTGAAAAAGCGTGGACATGGGATGAATTCCTGGAGATTGCCAAAAAGCTGACCAAGGATCAGAACGGCAAGCATCCGGGAGACAGCGGATTTGATCCCAAAAATATTGTGCAATACGGCTTTGCTTTCGGCAACGACCGCAGCTCCTGGGGACCGCTTTTAGCGAGCAACGGCGGAGGTTTGACCGACAAAACAGGCAAGAAGTACACTCTGAACCGTCCCGAGTCGGTGGAGGTATTTCAGAAGCTGCAGGATCTGGTGTTCAAGGAGCATGTTTCTCCTGATTTGATCCAGCAGCAGGACATGCCATCCAATACGATTCGGCTCCAGACCAAAAAGGTCGCTATGGTCGTAGACGGAACATGGTCCCTGCTCGATTTTTCAAACAATAAGCAGCTGCAATGGAGCATTGGGGTTTTGCCGAAGCTAAAAGAGCCCAAAACGATGATCGTTGCGGGGGCCACAGTCATTTTCCAGAGTACCAAGCACCCGAAAGAAGCGCTCGAATTTTATTTGTACCATAACAATCCCGAAAAGGTGGATCTGTTCAAGTCTGGTCTGTGGATGCCTATCGAAGAAAAATATTATACCGACGAGCAGGCTATCCAGTCGTGGACGAATAATGC
This sequence comes from Paenibacillus jamilae, assembly GCF_050482105.1. Taxonomy (GTDB): domain Bacteria; phylum Bacillota; class Bacilli; order Paenibacillales; family Paenibacillaceae; genus Paenibacillus; species Paenibacillus jamilae_B. Next base: position 192,715 of record NZ_JBCNHI010000011.1, read on the forward strand.
CGCACATCCACCGGAATTTCAGCAGGCTGGCATCGAGTATGCCAGGGATTATGCGATCAAGCCGTCAACTTCTACTCTCCGCAACTGGCCTGATATCGGTTCCAAGCTGACCCCAGGGCTGGATCTGATCTGGACGAACAAGAAGACAGCGCAGCAGGCGCTGGATGAGCTGGAGCCCATCATTCAGCCACTGCTTCAAGGAGTATACCCGGATGAATAATGCGGCAGGACAGCTGCGAAAGGAGAACGGCCCATGAAGCGATCAAAATCAGGAATGATGCGCATGGAGCGAAACTGGGGTCTGCTATTCGCGCTGCCTGCCATCCTTGGATTAATGATATTTACGATTGGACCGATCGTGGCCTCGTTCGTATTCAGCCTAACCGATTGGACGATTGGTGGGCAGCTTACCTTTGTTGGATTGGATAATTACCGAACTATTTTGACCCAGGATACTACCTTTTCCCAATCCATGTTCGTGACCACGTATTATGCACTGGGCAGCGTACCTCTCGGCTTGGCGGCGGCTTTTATCATTGCACTGCTATTAAATCAAAAGGTAAAAGGTTTGTCGGTGTTCCGCACGATTTACTACTTACCTACTATTGTGCCGAGTATTGCCAACACGATGCTGTGGCTGTGGATGTTCAATCCGGATTTTGGTCTGTTGAATTCACTGCTGGAGAGTGTTGGACTGCCGGGGAGCAAATGGATTTATGACGAGAACACTGCGATCCCCTCGCTGATTATGATGAGCACCTGGGGGATCGGGAACACAGTTATTATCTTTTTGGCAGGACTTCAGTCGGTGCCCACCCATCTGTATGAAGCGGCTGAGGTAGACGGCGGCAATAGGCTGCATAAATTTTTTCATATTACGATTCCTTCGATGACACCGACCATTTTCTTCAATCTGGTTATGTCTTTAATCAGCACCTTTCAGGCATTCAATCAGGCGTATGTCATGACAAATGGGGGCCCTAACAATTCAACCCTGTTCTATGTGTTCTACCTGTGGCGTACAGCCTTTACGGAGACCAAAATCGGCTACGCCTCAGCGCTGGCCTGGATCTTATTTTTCGTCATCATGGTTCTAACTGTTCTGATTTTCTCCACATCCAAAAAGTGGGTTCACTATGAAGGGGGGGAACGTTCATGAATCAGGTCACTTCTTCTGTCAAACCTTCAGACACACCACAACATCCGCTTCCACAGCCTGAACGCTCCCGAAGTCCTGCTACCGTTACTCGTTCCAAACCATTCCAAATCAGTCGTATCGTACTGTATATCGTTTTAATTTTGGGCAGTGTTTTAATGCTGTTGCCATTTGTATGGCTCATTCGCAGCTCTCTGATGGGAACATCGCAAATTTTCGTCTTTCCGCCAGAGTGGATACCCTCACCGTTTCAATGGAGCAACTACCCGGAAGCACTGACCTCGGTACCGTTTGGCAGGTATTTTCTGAATACGTTCATCATTGAGGTGTGTGTGCTGGCAGGAGTAATGATGACCTCGATTGTGTCAGCGTTTACCTTTGCCCGTCTGCGCTGGCCTGGACGTAATCTGATTTTTTCTCTGCTGATCGGGTCGATGATGCTGCCTTATGCGGTGACACTTATACCTACTTTCGTCATGTGGCGTGAGCTGGGCGGGCTGAATACATTTTTGCCGCTGATTGTTCCTGCATGGTTTGGTGGAGGGGCGTTCAACATCTTCCTGATGCGACAATTTATGCTGACGATTCCGCGCGATCTGGACGAAGCCGCCTATATGGATGGAGGTACACCGCTAACTGTATTATGGCGCGTCATTATTCCTTTATCTTCGCCTGCATTGATCGTGATCGGGATATTTACCTTTATTGATGTATGGAACGATTTTTTGGGCCCGATTATTTATTTGAGTGATGAAAAGCATTTTACACTCGCGCTGGGATTGGCGACCTTTCGGGGATTGAACAATACCAATTGGCCTTACCTGATGGCGGCATCCAGCACGATTTTGGCTCCGATCGTCCTGATATTTTTTATTGGACAACGCTATTTTATTGAAGGCATCACACTGACAGGAATCAAAGGCTAAAAGGAGGCTGATGTAGCTTTGGATAAACCCAACGGTTCAGCAAAACGGTTACAGGGTGTTCCGGGCAGACTAGCTCGGTTACGCTCGGAATTCCCGGCTCTAGGGATAGATGCGCTGCTTATTACACATGGACCCAATCGACGATATATGACCGGATTTACAGGCTCAGCCGGAATCGCGCTCGTTACGCAGGAAGAGGCTTTTCTGGTGACGGATTTTCGCTATATGGTGCAGGCAACAGATCAGGCAACAGAATATTCGGTTATTCGGCATGAGGCACAAATCTTCCAGACCATCGCTGACCTCACAAGTAAATTGGGGGTTCGTAGACTGGGTCTAGAGAGCCGGCATGTCTCACTTCAACAGTCGGGACAGCTTCAAGCTACACTGGGTTCGTTGGAGTACGTGCCAACGGAAAATGTAATTGAACGGCTACGCGATGTAAAGGATGAAGAAGAAATTTGCACCATCCTTGAAGCTGCGCGTATTACCGATGCCGCCTTTACGGAAGTGCTGAATTATATTCAGCCTGGAGTTACAGAGCGGCGGATTGCGGCGGAACTGGAATATCAGCTTCGGCTTGCAGGCGCGGAATCAGGCGGTTTTGCGTTCATTGTCGCTTCAGGTGAACGCTCGGCACTGCCCCACGGACTGGCCAGCGACAAGGAAATTGGTCAGAACGAGTTTGTCACGATGGATTTTGGCGCAAATGTGCGTGGTTATCTGTCTGATATTACGCGTACCGTATTCGTTGGAAATCCATCAGAACGGCACGAGGAACTCTATGCCATTGTGCTGGAAGCAAATATGAAGACAATTGCAGGACTTCGCCCTGGCATGAGCGGTCGGGAGGGGGACCGTCTGGGGCGGGATGTGATCGCCTCCTATGGCTATGGAGAGCAGTTTGGTCACGGATTGGGCCACGGCTTTGGCTTGGAGATTCATGAGCAGGTGCGGCTGTCCCGTGAGAGCCAATCTGTGCTTGTACCGGGACATGTCATTACCGTGGAACCGGGGATTTATATTCCGGGCTTCGGCGGAGTTCGGATTGAGGACGATGTACTGATCACAGATGACGGTGCCAAGGTGCTGACTGCCTCGCCCAAGGAGCTGCTTTTGTTATAAAACGCAGTGGCATTATAGGTAACGATCCATAGTTTTAAAATCATCCCAAAAAACGAGATGGAGGGATCAAATGAACACGCGTAAAAGGAAAACCAAAGTATGGCTGATCACACTGGCAACTTCTCTCATTGTGGCTTTGACACCAGCTCTTCCGGCTCAACAGGCTTATGCCGAGGCAGAATCGGATGTAAAAGTCATCGACATCTTTAGCCGGACGGTGAACGACTATGGTATAGATCTGGTCGATTGGCAAGGGTATCTGGCGAACCCATATGTGAAGCTAAAAGTGAAGCCGCCTGCCAATGCCGCTTTTCCGTTAACCGTTACGTTAAAAGCGCAAGGCACGTCCCGACTGATGATGGATTTGCCAAGTACGCTGTCGGCGCAAGGAGCAAGCAAAACGCTGACCTTTGCCAATGCGCAGGAGGAAAAGGATTTCCGGCTGGCTATTCATCCTGACCGGATTGGAGGAAACGGTGAAATAGAGACCTATACATTGTCTATGTCCGTTGCCGAAAATAATGGTCACACAACCACTCAGTCTATTCCGATTCGTGTGCTGGATCAGGACGACAATGAAGAACCCACAATCCCCCTCCATTTTGACTACAGATTCGATACGATCAAGCCTTATTTCAATGACGCGGCTACCAAAAAAGCCGCAGAGCTGGCAGTGAAGGACTGGTTCTATTTCTTTGATCTGAAGCCGTTCGATGAGGTTCCTGCCAATGCGGAAGTAAACCATCTGCCAGGAGATGACTGGCAAAATGAAATACAAGTGACGAATGATAAACCCTACAAAGGCATGTGGGTATTTATGAGAGGGCTAAACGGGCCGTATTCTACGGGCTTTCCGGCAGCCAACGGCAATTACCATACACGTAACGGTGTGACCGTTCCGGGGAACTTAAACCGTTCCTATAGTCTGATCCTGGATTTCTATGATGATGCCATTCCATTTACATCGGTGGACGATGAAGAATGGTATCAATCCGATCTATCCAAGGTGACAGATGTGCATGGGCTGATCATGCACGAATTCGGTCATGCAATTGTATTCAGCGACACGTTCCCAGGCGTCAAGGCGCTGAAGGAAGCGGCTGGCAATGACCCGGATATTATGGCCTATCAGCACAGACCGGCTGCATTGGACGACAGCTATCATCTCTCAGGAGAGCTTGCAGAGGTAGATAGATTGAGCGGACAAAATGGAGGCTGGCGCCATCTATTCCCAACCCGGCGCTGGATGAACACGAAGCTTTCGCTGCTTGTAGCAGAAAAGGCAGGCTGGCCGCTGCGCAAGGACCTGACTCCTTTCCTCTCGCCAGAAATCATGACAAAGCAACTGCCAGCACCCGTCAAAGGAAAGACATACACGGCCAAACTGGAAGCCAAGGGAGGCGTACCATTTTACGATTGGACGGTGACCGGCGGTCAACTGCCCGCAGGCTTTACACTAGACCGCTTTACAGGAACGATTAGCGGAAAAGCAGACAGCGGAGCAGCCAATAAGACGTATACATTCACCGTGCAGCTGCGGGATTATGACGAGCTAAGCAAGCCTGTCACGCAAAGCTTTATGCTCAAGCTGTAATGAATGTCCCCAAGAGGCGGCTGTCCCGAATGTCCTGACTGAACTTGGATGGGGCTGAATGACCATAAACTAACTCGCCAAATAGAGCTTTGGGGCAAGCCGCCGGATTGTTTTCCATTCATATGGAGACGGTTGAAGGGAGGGGAAACGAATGAAACACGATGCGGCAGATCTGGTCATTGTAGGCGGTGGAATCATCGGTACAGCTATCGCTTATTATGCAGCTAAATCTGGTATGAAGGTCGTGCTGGCTGAGCGAGGTGAAATTGCTGGAGGTACTTCTTCCCGATGTGATGGAAATATATTGGCAATCGATAAAGAGCCTGGCTTTGACAGTCGGATGTCACTGTTATCACAGAAGCTGGTGGCAGAACTGGCTATGGAGCTGGAAGATGAATTTGAGTATCGTGCGCCCGGAAGTATTCTGGTCTGTGAAAATGACCAGGAGATGCAGGCCGCAGAGCTATGGGTTACCCGCCAGCAGCAGGAAGGGCTTCCGTTTCGCATGCTGGACCAGCAGGATTTACGAGAGGAATGGCCGTATCTAGCCAAAGATTTGCCGGGCGGACTGGAGTGTAAGACGGATTCTACTGTAAATCCGGTACAGATGACGTATGCACTGGCCAGGGCCGCGCGTCGGATGGGAGCCAGATTATTACCGCGCATGCCGATACAGTCGATTCTCAAGGACGAAAGGGGAAACGCCTGCGGAGTGGAGACGCCAAACGGCGTGATCCATGCTGATGCAGTAGTGTTGGCCGCAGGTGTATGGACACGCAGCATCGGTCATTCGCTAGGTTTGGATCTTCCGATTATACCGCGCAAAGGACATATACTGGTGTCTGCCCGAATGCCTTCGATCGGAAACCGCAAGGTGATGGAGTTCGGTTATCTGATGAGCAAGTTCGGAGGTCAGCGGAGTGTAGATGAGGTTTATGAAAAATACGGTGTAGCGCTGGTATTCGAGCCCACCGCATCCCAGAACATTTTGATTGGCAGCAGCCGTCAGTTTGTCGGTATGGATACAGGAGTTGACCAACAGGTGATTCGCTTAATCGCCCGCAGAGCCATTCGCTTCTTTCCTGCCTTGGCCAATGTGTCGCTGATGAGGGCGTATACGGGTTTGCGTCCATGGACCCCTGATCATTTGCCGATCATATCCGCAGTGGATGAAGTGCCGGGGCTATTTATCGCTTCAGGCCATGAAGGAGATGGTATTAGCCTGGCGGCGGTTACGGGTAAGCTGGTGACCGAAATGGTACGCGGCGAACCCACTTGTATTCCGATAGAGCCGCTGCGTTATGACCGATTCGGAGAGGCTTTTACCAGCCACGATATTCACGGGGAGGTAACTGGATGAGTGCAGCGGACAGAATTACTACGATTGATACCCATACGGGAGGCAATCCGACGCGGACAGTCATCCACGGCGCGCCTAAACTGGTAGGGCATACCATGCTGGAAAAGATGACTTATATGGCAGCGCATCATGATGATTTTCGCCGCCTGCTGATGTTTGAGCCGCGTGGTCATGAGGTGATGTCAGGCTGCATTTTAACAGAGCCTTGTCATCCAGCTGCAGATATAGGTGTGGTCTTTATAGAAACAGGCGGCTATTTGCCGATGTGTGGTCACGATACGATTGGCGTCTGCACGGCACTGGTGGAAGGCGGATTGATTGCTGCGGATAAAAAATCTATATTGCTGGACACTCCGGCAGGCCCGGTTCAAGTCCGGCTGGATGTAGATGAGGGCAAGGTGAGACAAGTAACGTTCACCAATATCCCTTCCTTTGTGTACCGCCGTGAGGTGGAGGTTCAGGTAGAGGGCACCGGTCCAGTTACTCTTGATATTGCCTATGGAGGCAACTTTTACGGCATTATAGAGGCGGCCTCCATCGGTCTTGTCCTGGATCAGAGCAATGGGGCAAAAATTGTACGAACAGCGGTGCAGATTCGGGAGGCAGTGAATGCTGCTGTTGAGGTAGCACATCCTGAAAATCCGGTTATTCAAGGATTGACGCATATTGAATTTTACGGAGAACCTGTGGCTTCACAGGCCGATTGTCGCAATGTTGTCGTCATTCCGCCAGGCGGTATCGATCGCTCCCCTTGTGGCACAGGGACCTCGGCCAAGGTAGCGGTGCTGCACGCCAAGGGAAAGCTGGGCTTGCACGAGGTGTTTGTACATGAAAGCATCACAGGCTCCATGTTTCGAGCTGAAATTGTGGGCGAGACGCGGGTAGGTTCTTATCCGGCCGTGATTCCACAAATTACAGGCTCGGCATGGGTAACGGGACATCATCAATTTGTGCTGGACCCTGACGACCCGCTGAGAGAAGGATTTTTGCTGATGTGAGCATTTTGCATCATTTAAATAAGAAAATAAAAATAGGAAAGGGTAGGTGAGCATATGGCACGTTTTGAAGGTGTATATGTGGCCTTGGTTACACCGTTCACGGCAGAGCTGGAGGTTGACCATAAGCGTCTGACCGAGCTGTGTGAGCATCTGATTGCAAGCGGTATTAACGGACTGGTACCTACGGGATCGCTGGGAGAGTATGCTGCTTTGTCTCCAGAGGAACGATCGCAGGTGGTGCATACAGTCATTGACGCTGTGGCGGGACGTGTTCCTGTTGTAGTCGGCTCGGCCGCTCCATCCACTAAACAGGCGGTACATTGGGTGCAGCATGCCAAGGATGCCGGAGCAGCGGGTGTCATGGCGTTGCCGCCCATTAATTATAATCCGCTGCCCCATGAGGTAACGGCCCATTATGAAGCATTGTCGAAGGTGGGGCTGCCGATCATTGCGTATAACAACCCCCATGATTACAAGGTTGACCTGACCCCGGATATTCTTGCGGACTTGTCACACATTGAGAGTATTGTAGCAGTCAAGGAGTTTTCCGGTGATGTACGGCGTATTCGCGCTATTTTGGACCAGACAGAGCTGGAGGTCATGGTCGGAGTAGATAATCTGGCGATGGAGGGAGGATTGTGCGGCGCGACAGGCTGGATTTCGGGGGTACCTAATGCATTACCAAAAGAAGGAGTAGAGTTATTCCGGCTTGCGCAGGCGGGGAATGTGGCGGAAGCGTCCGCGTTGTATCGCAGACTATTGCCGCTGTTCCACTATGATGCCAGTCCGCAATTGGTGCAGTCCATCAAATATATGATGGAGCTGGCTGGATTCCCGGTCGGTCCGACACGTCCGCCCAGACTTGCATTGCCGCAGGCGGATTATGACCGGATTCGTGAAGCTTTTGAGGTGGCAGTTCGTCCGAGCGGGGTTTCATCTTGAATGGGGGTGAAGACGATGGAGAGCCGAAACTGGATTGGCGGTGAGTGGCTAAGTCCCACTGGTGAAGTCATGGTGGTTCGTAATCCTTCGGCCTTGAAGGAGGAGGTGGGAGTTGTCCACTTTTCCAGTAAGGAGGATATTACACAGGCCGGGGAAGCAGCACGACTGGCACAGGCGGGATGGGCAGCATTAAGCCCGGCAGCACGGGGAGCTTATTTGTTCAAAGCAGCCGGATTACTGGAGATAGCCGCACCTGAATTGGCTGAGCTGGCCAGCCGGGAAATGGGCAAGCCGATTACCGAGATGCGCGGAGAGGTGATGCGAGGTGTCCACCTGCTCCGATACTATGCGGCAGAGGGTGTACGTTCCATCGGTATAGTCATTCCTTCGAATGAGCCGGGAGTGCTCCAATACACAAAGCGCATCCCGCTGGGGGTAACGGCTGTCATAACCCCGTGGAATTTCCCAGTAGCGATTCCGCTGTGGAAAATCGCCCCAGCACTCTTGTGCGGCAATACGGTCATCTGGAAGCCAGCTGAACATGCTTCATTAACCGCAGTACGGATCGCTGAGCTATTCGAGGCGGTGCAGCTTCCTCCTGGCGTACTGAATCTCGTCATTGGGCAGGGGAGTCGTATAGGCGATGCCCTACTGGAGCATCCAGCATTGGAGGCGGTCAGCTTCACGGGTTCTACCGCTACAGGTTTGGGCATTGCTGAACGGTGCGCACGTCGGAACATCAAATACCAGACCGAGATGGGCGGTAAAAATGCCGCTGTGGTGCTGAAGGACGCGGATGTGTCGCAGGCGGTGGCGATGATTGCCAGCGGTGCCTTTCGATCAGCCGGACAAAAATGCACGGCCACCAGCCGGGTGATTGTGGAAAAGTCTGTCTATGAGGCATTCATGGAAGACTTACGCCAAGCGGTGGAAAAAATCCAAGTCGCCCCAGCGCTCGACCCCGGTGCGTATCTCGGACCTGTGGCATCGAAAGGCCAGTACGAGAAGGTCATGTCCTATGTAGCGCTGGCCCGCCGGGAAGCCGACATTTTAGCGGAGGGTGGAGCCGCTGTCGGGACAGATCATGGTTATTATATCCGTCCGCTGCTGGTGGCTGGGCTGGATTCGTCCCATCCCTTAATTCAAGAGGAGATTTTTGGCCCAGTCATCGGTGTCATGCAGGCGGACGACTTCGAGGATGCGATTCGGCTGTGCAATGACTCTATTTATGGGCTAAGCGCTTCTTTGTTTACCCGCGATTTGCGGCTTGCTCATCGGTTTCTGGATGAAGCAGATGCAGGAATGGTACGGGTCAATCAGGAGACAGCTGGTGTTGAATATCAGGCTCCGTTCGGTGGTCTAAAGCAGTCAAGCTCACATACCCGGGAACAGGGCCAGGCGGCGCTGGATTTTTATTCAGCGATTAAAACCTGTGCAATTAGCTATGCGTAAACGGACGGCGAGGCGGATTGATACGGATGGGACGGAAGTGCAGGGGGAAAAGACCCAGTATGCAGAAAACCAGTATGCTGAATCTCCGGGTGTGCAATCAAAAACGTTTGGCGCGTCAGGCCATGTGCTTGTGTGTCGATGTGAAGAAGTGAGTATTGCACAGATGGAGCAGGCTTGCCGCATGGGTGTGGATACTGTTCGCCAGCTTAAAATGGCTACGCGGGTGACCATGGGGGCATGCCAGGGCAGGGTATGTCGACAATTAGTGGAATCATGGTTTTACAATCAGGTTCCTGCTGCCCGCCGGGAGGCGGAGTTGTTATCACAGAGGCCCCCGGTGCGTCCCGTAACGTTCGGTCAGCTGGCAGAAGGAAGTTCCCTATGAGCCGTGCGCGTATTGTGAATCATCCGATTTTGGGACCCAAGCCAGAGCGGCGGCAGGTATCTTTCATGTTTGACGGTCGTCCCATGCAGGGATTGGCTGGAGAGCCATTGGCGGCAGCGCTGCTCGCCAGCGGTATCCGTTTGCTGAGAAGGCATGAGGAATCCGGTACGGCCAGGGGCGTATACTGCGCCATTGGGCACTGTAACGAATGCCGTCTCACGGTTCATCCGTTCGGTACGGTTCGTTCCTGCCTGACCAAGCTGGAAGAAGGTATGGTGGTAGAAACCGGACGGCAGCTTTCGAATGAAATCACAGGGAGAATTGTAACATGAATAAAATGGCACATCTCATCGTCATTGGCGCAGGTCCGGCTGGACTGTCCGCGGCAGCATCGGCTGCTGAACAAGGATTGCCAGTCACGGTATTGGATGAGTTTACTGAGCCGGGTGGACGTATGCCCGGGCAATATCATGAGGAAGGCAGTCAAGGCTGGTGGATCGGAAAACACGTTTCGGATGAGCTGATTATCCGTTGCGAGAAGCTTGGGGTAGACATTCGCTGTGGCGTTTCCGTACATGGCATGGAATATACGACAACGTGGGAAATTTCCACTTCCTGTGGATTGTTCACGGCTGAGTACGTATTGCTGGCAACTGGAGCGGCTGAGATTCCCGTTCCGCTGGACGGCTGGACGCTGCCAGGGGTAATGTCCATCGGGGCAGCGCAGGTGCTGACTAATGTTCATTACGTCAAGCCGGGAGAGCGCGGCATTATTGTAGGCATGAACGTATTGTCGATGGCGATTGCCCGCGAGCTGTCCGTCGCCGGGGTAAAGGTGGCGGCGATTACACTGCCGTGCGCGGGTCCGCTGGCTGGTGCAGCGGCAGATCCGACAGCCTCCGCGAAGCTGCTGCTTCAGCTGTCGGGGTTGGCGCCTGCCGCCTGGATGCGCGCCGGCGGCAAGCTGGCAGCGACGATGCGGATGGAGAAGCTCATCGCGCGCTGCTATCCCCACAGAGGCTTCCGGCTGTGGGATATCCCGATCCGTTTGCGGACAGCAGTGCAGTCCGTCAACGGGCAGGACCGGGTCGAATCCGTGACCCTGGTCCACGTTAAGCCGGACGGCTCGCCGATTGCTGGCAGCGAGCGCGTCGAACCCGCCGACTTCGTGGCGCTGAGCGGCGGCTTGTATCCGCTTGCCGAACTGGCGGCGGTAGCCGGGTGCAAATTCGTGTACAGCCCTGAGCTGGGCGGGCATGTTCCACTGCATGGTGAGCGAATGGAAACCTCGCTCAAAGGGCTGTACGTTGCCGGCAATATTACCGGCATCGAAAGCGGGCTGGTCGCCATGGCTCAAGGGCGATTAGCAGCCGCTTCTATGATTCAGGCTACTGGACTTGGCGGAGCAGATGGGGAACAACGGGTGCAGGAGGCAATCCGTGAGGTTCGTTTTACACGGAAACATGCGCTGATTCAATTTCATCCCGGCATTACAGAAGCGAGAACACAGCTGTATCAGCAGTGGGAGCATATCTCTTCTGGCAGCGGTGCGTAACGGCACGTTAGGTTGGCTAAGCTTTTTTTACACCAAATTTGCCTTAAAGGAGGAATGGAAGATGACTCTTAAAGCAAAGGCCCATATGAAAGCGAGGCCGTTCGCACTAAACGAGGTAGTATTGACTGAAGGTCCCTTCAAGCAGGCGATGGAGCTGAACCGATCTTATCTGTTGGAGCTTCAGCCTGATCGTCTGCTGGCTCGGTTTCGGGAATATGCCGGGCTTGCGCCCAAAGCGCCTCAATATGAAGGCTGGGAAGCGATGACTATTTCCGGTCATACGCTGGGACATTATTTGTCCGCTTGCTCTATGATGTTTGCTTCAACGGGCGATGAGCGTTTTAAGGAGATCGCACATTACATTACGGATGAACTGGAGGTTTGCCAGTCGGCGCATGGGGACGGATATGTATCTGGTATTCCTGGGGGGAAGGAACTGTTTGAAGAGGTATCTGCCGGAAATATTCGTTCGAAGGGATTTGACCTGAATGGTGCTTGGGCCCCCTTGTATACATTACACAAGTTATTCGCTGGCCTGCGTGATGCGTATCATTTGACAGGCTGTGACAAGGCATTAGGTGTAGAGCGCAAACTGGCGGACTGGCTCGAAAGAATTTTGAAGCCAATGAGCGATGAGCAACTGCAGCAGATGATGTTTTGCGAATATGGAGGCATGAATGAGGTATTGGCGGATTTGTATGCGGATACCGGGGAAGAGCGTTACTTGCGGCTGGCTGAGTGCTTCTGGCACAAGCTGGTGCTGGACCCGCTTAGCTCACAGGAGGATTGCTTACAGGGCATTCATGCCAATACACAGATTCCGAAGCTAATCGGGCTTGCCAAGGAATATGAGCTCACGAATGACACGAAGCGTCGGAAGACGGTAGAATTTTTTTGGGAGCGGGTGGTGGATCATCATTCGTATGTCATTGGCGGCAATAGCTTTGGAGAATATTTTGGAGCGCCGGATGGCTTGAATGATCGCATCGGACCGCATACGACGGAGACATGCAACACCTATAACATGCTCAAGCTGACTAATCACCTGTTTCAGTGGAATGTTTCTGCCAAGGAAGCGGACTTTTATGAGCGAGGTTTATTCAATCATATTTTGGCTTCTCAGGACCCGGTTCACGGGGGTGTTACGTATTTTCTGTCACTGGCCATGGGCGGGCACAAGCATTTTGAAAGTAAATTTGATGATTTTACATGCTGTGTGGGCACAGGGATGGAAAACCATGCGAGCTACGGCAGTGGTATATATTTTCACGATCATGATAAGTTGTATGTCAATCAGTTCATTGCTTCCACGCTGGAATGGAAGGATACAGGTGTTACGCTAAAACAAACTACGTCCTATCCAGACACCGATCATACCACGCTGGAAATTCAATGCGATCAACCTGCTTCATTTATGCTGCTCATCCGCTATCCTTATTGGTCTGAAAAAGGGATCACTATCTGTGTAAAAGGCAAGAAACAGCCGGTTGAATCAGAACCGGGCAGCTTTGTCTCTATCGCTAGAACTTGGCTTGACGGAGATGTTGTTGAGGTGACAATTCCGATGTCGCTCAGACTGGAGCAAATGCCGGATAACCCGGATCGGGCGGCTGTCATGTATGGACCGCTGGTGCTGGCAGGAGATCTGGGTCCCTTAGAAGATCCCAAAGCCAAAGAGTTCCTGTACACCCCAGTATTCATTCCTCCAGTAGAAGAACTGAATCATTGGATACAGCCTGTGGAGAGCAAAACGAATACCTTCCGTACCTTGAATACAGGGCATCCCCGAGATGTGGAACTGTCTCCGCTGTATAAAATGCATGACCGTACGTATTCTGTGTATTGGGACATTTTTACGAAGGAAGCATGGCAGGAAGCGGAAAAGGAATACACAGCAGCACGCGAAAAGCTGGCGATTCTGGAGCAGTGCACGATTGATTTTGCCCAACCTGGAGAAATGCAGCCGGAACGGGATCATAACTTTCAGGGAGATGCTTCGACTCGCACCGGATATGTGAATAACCGACCTTACCGGAACGCAGGAATCGACGGCTGGTTCTCGTTCGATTTGAAGACAGACCCGGTTGCTCCAATGCTGCTGGTTATCACCTACACGGCTACGCTGGAAATGCCAAACTGTGATTTTGATATTTTGCTTAACGGTCATCTGCTTGAGCATTTTAGTGAAGGCTTTGATGAGGCTGACAAGTTTTACAACGTGAATGCCGCTATTCCGGCTGCATATCTGGAGGGTAAGGATATAGCCACAGTGACCTTCAAAGCCAAGCCTGGACAGCGTATCCGCAGATTGTTTGGGCTGAGGATGGTCAACAAGGACGTGTATGAGCAGCTATATCAAGCTGGGAGTTCAGATGTACATGGATGAGCCTTTGAGCTGTTTTATGAGAGAAAAGTAACGTTTGATTTTTAATCCGTAATGATTTATGATGTAAGAAATATTGGATGATGCTGGAACAATTTATAGGATATGAACTGATATTCATAGTTTTTGCGCGTGAAGCACACGGGCTGTTTCTTCCTTCAGAGGGAAGAGGCAGCCCTTTTTTGTTGCTATATTAGTCACTTTTCTTATAGATTTTGTAATTGGGAAACCCTATAATATATAAGTTGTATCCAGTATTTTCCGAAAGTGGGGACGCGATGAGTTTATGAGATTAGAGTTGATATACATAGTTTATAAGTTTAAGCAGACAAAGGGGATCGAGAGATGAGTATGAGAAAATGGATATTGAGCTTGACCGCAGTCACATTACTATGGGGCAGTACAACGATTCCAACGACAGAGGCGGCGAGCAGTTCCAAAGCGATTGAAGTCTTATTAAATGCGAAAAAAATACAGTTCCCAGATGCCAAACCTTTTCAGGATGATAATGATTATGTCATGGTTCCAATCCGGTTTGTATCCGAGGCATTGGGAGCTAAGGTGGGCTGGGAGAAAACAGGTGGCCAATTAGCCGTGTCGATTAAAAATGATGCACATGCCGTTAACATGACAGTGGGACAAAACACCGCTACCGTGGATGGGCAGACCAAAACGTATGAAACGAAGATTATTTTGAAGCAAAATCGTACTTTTGTGCCGCTGCGGTTAGTGAGTGAGGGTTTGGGACAGACGGTGGAGTGGGACAAGGTCAGCCGCTGGGTCTGGATCGGGAAGAAGGAAATCGCCGCGCTAGAGGATACGGGACATCAGGCGGTGAGTATTGAGCCGTATAAAAAGGCGTTTACGTCTAACTCATATCTTTTAAAAGATGCACAAGGAAAGGCATATGACAAAGTGATGATTTTCAAAGTTTCTGACCTGCCTCTAAAGCTAGTACGTGAAATTTACAGTATTGAACCTTATACCAATGCAAAAGGTACGCCTTACCTGAGAGTTAGAGCTAAAACTAAATCTACCGCAGGGAATCTTTTCTATATCACAAAGAACAATGACACGCGCTATCGTTATCCTGTTGAAGGACTGACTACGGACAACGGTGATGGTACAAGAATGTTATATTACCCTATATATTCATCGGGAGATGAGCTTTTTAACGGTGTTAAGAACTATAAATCATTTAAGTTGCGAGATATTGAATATATAGGATTTCGCTTGGCAGCAGATGACTTTATTCCATTGATGGTCAATCCGTGGAAAGGTAATTAGGCTGATGAAGAAAGCCAACCGTCTTATGGTTGTATTGCTGGCGGGGGTTCTGTTGCTATTACATCTCCCGCCTTTTTATTTTCCCATTGACAAGGTAGCGGCAGATACGGAAGTTACGCCTCTTTCCTATTTTGCTGATAAGAATGATCGCTACTTTGTTGGTATGATGTACTTTGACATGTGGAAAAATAGCAATAATGTTTGGGTTACCGACCGTAAACAACCCAACAGAGATATGGATGGGGAGGCCACTTTCACCTACAAGTTTCAATTTCCAGGAAGGAAGATTAAAAACATCGAGGCTCGGCTGTATAGAGCATCAGATCCATCCAGATACTTTAGTGATTCGCGACAAGATAGCTACGCAGAATACAGTGATTCTATAAGTCTCGGAACAACCGATGGAAATATACGTCCCTTTCAAACGAAAGGTATCGGCACGGATGCTACAATTATTCCGATAACTGTAAGCATTAAATTGAATGCTTTAAGACCAAAAAATATCAAGGATGAATCCTGTCCTACTTGTGCTAAGGAAGTAGAAGCATACCGCATCTACCAGCCCATCCTATTCAAAATCGAACTAGAGAGCGCACTCATCGTCAAGCATTTTACAACTGATGGAAAATCACTTAACAACGTATTTACACCAGTCGAAAACGAACTAAAACCTGACCAATCATATGATTTTACCCCGCCAGCCAACCCAAAATATGAGTATGTGGGTTACAAGAAAAGCACGACAGGTAAACCGCCGAGTGGAGATATTTTGCCGGGAATTGTACCTGGGTTTACCTATGACGGTTCTTTTGAGCAGTTTACCGCTTATTTGTATTACAAAGAAGCTCAGGGCTGTCCGAAGCCTGGAGAAAGCCAAGAAGGAGCACCCTCAGATTGCCAAGATCATGAACAGCCAACGAATGGTGTTGTCTGCTCCCGTCCAGTCCCTGGTTTACGTTTGGAAACTGCCGAACTTGACCCATCTGTATCTGCCGTGATCAAAGCGGACCAGCGCGGTCGGGAACGATTTGACGTATCCAAAGGTATTCCTACCTCTGAAAGTCTGTATGGTCATGTGCAAGCCAAGAGATACCTTTTTCAACATAAGTTTGTGAACATGACGGGTCAGTGTACATATACAGTAAACGTAAAACGGGAGTACCGCTTGAGTTGGCGGCCTAAGAAAAAATCTCGGCGGAATGAGACGGTGAAGCGAACGTATACTTACCAAATTGTCCGTCCGTACTCCTATTGGAAAATAGACAACTTGGAGGTATATGGCATCAAGGAGGCTACGTTGCGAAACTATGCGTTACCCAATGAAGCGGTCACCTTGCGTCCGCAATCCTATACGCCCCCGTCCTATATTGCAGCGACCCAGGGCAACTTTTATCCGCCTCCTGCTCCAGGTACAGTAGATGGCGGCAGCCGTAGCAAAAACGGCGGCAGCAGCAAGCCGAGTGTACCCGATGACCGCAGTGAGCTGAAATCCAAGGCAGAGGAGGCAGTTAAGGAAATCGAAGTGGAGAATGATACTCTGACCTTTGAAAACAAAATCATTATGAATCCAGAGCGCGTCAAGGTTAACGGTCCTAAGCCAGGTGTGATTCCCTTTTCTGGAATGATTGGGCCGGATGTGTTGTACAGCCCAGATCATGTGATTGATAAGCATAAGAGTAATAAATCGAATACGCTTAGCAGCGGTGACATCATTTACGCTATTCTCAAAGGAAATATTAATGGAGGTGCGGATAAAAAGTTCCCGATACAGGGAATTAATACGGTGACTGTCCACACTCCCGTAGTGAATCTGTCTAAAGTGTCGGATGATGCTGCTCATAACCAGAAAACCCGACCTGCAAAGGGGCGATCCGCACTTATATTGGAGCGTCCTTTCCGGGTGACGATTTCGACAGCAGGTCCGCATTTGAATATTCCCGGCTATGGTGATCGGGAGTATGCCAAATATGTACGAACCAAGCAGGTGCGTTTTCCGTTCGATGTGTACGACAAAGGGAAGACACATTTTTATCCGCGAGGTACCTGGATCGACATTCCGGTGCTGCAATTGGACACAGACTTTTATTTACCCGTATGGGTCGATGAGGGGAATTATACAGTTGAGTTCCGCACCATTGCCGAAAATGCACCGGATGGATTTACCGAACAGCGCCATGCCAACACGGATATCGCCCATCATGTTGCCAATGATGTGGTGAATATTGAAGTCATCGGACGGATGTATGATTTTCATATCACGGATATTGCTGATTACCATTGGGAGCGAGTATTTCGGCAGCAAAAAGGAAGCCCTGTACATAGCGGCCTGTCCTATTGGACAGGGCTTGGCAATATTGACGGGGAGCCCAGAGGGAACACGGAGCCTTTCACATTGCCTGTTCGCCCAGGTAATCACCCACATGAAGGTTACGCAAATGTGGCGGTCAAGACAGGCTACCATTTCAAGTTTGACCTCAAAACCAAAGGCAATATGTTCGGCGCCCAGGATGGAATTCGTATTATTCCTTCATTTTATTGGGTGAGCAAAGATGGACGACAGCGCGAAGAGGTGGATCTGTATACACATGCCAGCAACCGAAAATTGATCCGTATAGGCTCGGCGGAGGACCGAGAGAAGCGATATGTTGTTTTGAATGAACGATTACGCAATGTGCCCATGGAGGAAATGCAGGATACAGCAGCCTATCAATATCAACATGAACTGAGTGAAGTACAGCGAAACCAGTTAACGCTGGAACGTTATGTTGCGCTGTATGCTCAGCGTATTACACGTAGCAAGACCTGGATTGGACGCTACGACTGGCTGGTGCTGCCTGCGTCTGTCCGTACCTTGATCGGTCCAAAGACAAACCTGCCGGATGGGGTTGATACTGATCGCGCAAATGCGGCGATTCAGCGCTGGTATGGCGAGTATAGCCTGCCTGCCGATGTGTACGCCGTCACCAAAGGGACGGATTTACGTTCTGAGAGCCATAAACGGGAGCTAAACGAGCATACAGACCTTTTCAAGAAGACAGGCTTTATCGTAGTTCGCTTTAATTTGGAATCGCTCCGTCAGGGGAATGCCGAGCATCCACATTTGCAATACATCCATGGCCCGCTACTGAACCAATGGCAACTGGAGGGGTACCGCAGAGAGATCAAGGACTCGTACGGACACGCCTTTCATTTACAGGACGGAGATGTCGTGTTTTATCATGCGGACCAGTCCAGTCGAGACGATTTCCGTTCATTTGTCCCTCACTAATTAGGAGATACAAATTAAAGATAACCTAAACTTATCTTCTGCTTGTATAACCAGTAAAAAACAGTTGAGTAAGCAGGGGAAGGGATGGGTTAATGTAAAGCGAGCCAAACAAGCAAGCCTGGATTCTCATCCAGGCTTGCTCACTCTTGCATTGATGTTATTGGGCTGGCACGGGAATTTTCATTTCCAGCTCTTTGATATACGTTTTGTCGCCTTTCTTCACTTCGTTGCCAACCTTGTCATTCACTTGTCCCACAATGCTCCAGTCGGCAGGCTTGACGGTCAAAGTGAACGGCTTAATCGTCACGTATTTCGTGCCCGGTTTAAGAGCATCGTACAGCTCATCCACATGATATTTTGTCTTAGGCTTGCTGTGGAAATAACCGAATTTGCGCTGCTTAAGAATGTTGCCTTGGTCATCCACAATATCGTAATACATCATCGTTGGCGCATACTCTCCCGTCTGCTCCTCGGAAGCAGGCACTTCACCTGTACTGTCCAGCACTAGGCGAGTCGTTGTTGAGGTGGATTTCAGTTCCTTCACGGTATAGCTGAAGCTGCCGCTGGTCTTTGTCTCATTCGGCTGGACAGCAATCATGGTGTTGTCGATTTTCACCGGAACTTTGAATTCATAGGGCACATCAACACCTGTCATCGAGGTTTTAACCGTCAACTCAAACTCGTCCGGCAGAGAGCCTAGCTGCATGAATTCCCCAACGACAGAATTTTTTTTGTGCGGATCATCACCGTATACAAATTGTTGGGAGTCAACTTTTTTTCCGTTAATCTGTACTTCAGGATGTTTAAAGTAGCCCTTAAGCTGATCCTTCTCGGGCACTTGATGCGCTTTTAACCATTCATCATTACCACTACTTTCAGCATCCATAGGTACATAAGGACTCATAGAGCCTTCCGGCATATTCTTACCTTGACGCTCAATGGAAAAGGACAAGCGCGTACCATCATACAGAACATCGCTTAATGTCAGCGTAATGCCGTCATGCGTCACACTGTCATTAGGATGACTGAGAATGCCCTTATCTACAGCAGTCTGAATTTCATCTGAGCTCAATCCATAAAAGATACTGCCAATTCCCGGAATCTGCTTCAATGTGGCCGCCATCGTGGGTGATACAAACCCCGCGCCTACCACTCCTGTCCCTAATATGCCAACTACGGATGCCGCCAGAACAGCCCGTTTTGCAAATTTTGATTTCGCCGTCTTTCTTTGCATGGCTCTTTTTTCAATCTGCTTCATAATTTGATCACTCATACTGCTTCTGGGCATGACGGATTTATGGATCCAATCCTCCAACTGATCCATTTCGCGCTCATAAGGTGGTGTTGGATGTTTGTCCATTAACAAGTCCTCCTTTGCTTCTGTGGTCCAGCAGCTTGCGCCGAAGCCGCTCGTATTTTTTGCGAATGGTTGCTGACTTCAAGCCCATGATGCTGCTAATCTCTTCAAAGCTGTATTGCTCAACAGCCTTCAGTAGCAGAATATGACGTTCTTCCGGTGTAAGATAAGTCAGCAGTTCTTCAATCACACTTTTATGAGGTGATACCTGAGCGATGGACTCTTGTTCCTTGGCCTGCTGAACCAGTTTGAGCCAGCGGCTGTGTTTCCTTTTGATGTTCATTAAGTGATGATAGGCCATCTTGTATAGCCATGCCGAGAAGCTGGTCTGTAAGCTGTATTGATGAAGATGTTCATAAGCTCTGATGAAAATGTCCTGAACCGCGTCCTCTGTGGCCTCATGATTCTTCAAAATATAAAAGCAGTAGGTGTACATCTGCCGCTCGAATTGCCGAATAATGATTTCATAAGCCTGCTGTTCACCAGCCTTGACGCGCTCTACGGCCAGCTCAATCTGGCTGTATTTATCCTTTGTGTCCCCGGGGATGGTTGCCTGCAAGAGCTCACCTCCTTGTATTTATGTCTATATAACAAACGCAACGGGTCGTTTTGTGACATCATTTTTGTGGGACCTTGATAGGTATGTATGTTTGATCACAGCTCGTCCATTTTATCATTTTATAATATTCGGATATGCCCACTTCGACTAACATGGTCGGTTCACAAAATGGGCCGTTAGAAGCAGCTAATGAGGACATTTAATTGAAACGGATAACAACACGGATTTGTGTAGAGAAATGCACGGATATTTAAACGCGTTTGGGGGAACGGCAAAACTATAATAATAAGGAATTTAAATTATGTAAGCGCAACCATTTTGGGTATTTGCTTGTCATCACAATACAATTGAGGAGGACGAATTGGATGGCTCAAAGGAAAGGCGCATGGCGAAAGGGAACCTTAACCGCTGCGTTGGCAACGATGCTGGCGATGACGGGCACGACTGGAGGAGTGGCTGCGGAAGACTTGTCCGAACCTACGCTGCAGGCAGAATCATCAATCGCAGTAGAACAGAACCGTAGCGGCAGCATTCAGCTGGAAAAGCTGGATCGCGGACTGGTAGCTGCTGCAACGCAAGAGGGTGTATTTTTAAGCTGGCGGTTTTTGGCTCAAGAAGTGAACGGGTACGGTTCAACTGGGCTGACAGGAGCGGACTTTAACGTATACCGTGATGGCAAGAAGATCGCGACGGTGACGGATAGCACCAACTATCTGGATAAGGATGGAAACAGAAATGCGGTGTACAGGGTCGCTTCAGTCGTTAAAGGGAAAGAAAAGGATCGCAGTGCTAAAGTGAAGCCATGGCAGCAGGGTTATTATGAGCTTCCTCTGCAAAAGCCTGCGGATGGCGTAACACCCGCAGGTGAATCCTATACTTATTCGGCCAACGATATGAGTGTGGGGGATGTGGACGGAGACGGGCAATATGAGTTTTTTGTAAAATGGGACCCATCCAACTCCAAAGATGTATCTCAGAAGGGTTATACCGGAAATACGTATGTTGATGCGTATACGTTCGAGGGCAAGCTGTTATATCGGATTGACCTCGGTGTGAATATTCGCTCAGGTGCGCATTATACACAAATGATGGTGTATGACTTTGACGGCGATGGCAAAGCCGAGCTGATGTTCAAGACGGCTCCGGGGACAAAAACGATTACTTTTGACAAGAAGGGCAAGCCTAAAAAAGAAAAATATATTACCCTGCCCCGTGAGGATCGCAAAGCTGGAATTACACATAAGGACGATTATCGTTTGAGTCGTACGGATTATTATGAGCATGTAGTGAATATGTTCATGAACTGGACGAAGCATGAAGAAGTGGTGAAGGGGCAGTGGCCTGCTACGCTGGAGGAATGCTTTGGTATTGCTCCAAAGTATAGCTATCCGTTATCCCGCAAGGATGCGGAAAGCCTAACCGATTACTTTATGGATGTGTATGCTCCTGCGCGGAGTGACAAAAACAAGCTGAGAGAATATGAAGGCTTCATTGTGGATGGACCAGAGTATTTGACTATTTTCAAAGGAAAAACGGGTACTGAGCTGGAGACGATTCGCTATGAGCCAGAACGCCACGACGATGGACTTATGTGGGGAGACTACGCAATGGCCCGAATTGAACCCGCTAACCGTGTGGATCGTTTTCTGGCGGGAGTAGCATATCTGGACGGACGTAAACCATACGCCGTATTTGCACGCGGCTATTATACGCGCTCCACCTTGGCCACTTACACTTGGGATGGTCGTCATCTCCAAAAACATTGGATGGTGGATAGTGGTTGGGCACCGATGACCAATCCGTTTAATGATAGCCCGCACGGACGGGATGGAACGGACCCGAAATTCGGCACCTTGACTACACAAGGAGCGCATTCGCTGAGTGTCGCTGACGTGGATGGAGACGGCAAAGACGAAATTGTATATGGCTCCGCCACGATCGACCATGACGGCAGCCTGCTGTACAGTTCATTTGATGTTATGCCTCCTGAAAGCGCAATTCCGGGCCAAACCGCCAGATTGGGACATGGTGACGCGCTGCATGTGACCGACATTGACCCTGATCGGCCGGGAAAAGAAATCTTTATGGTGCATGAAGGCGGCACCTATGCCCCTTATGGTTATTCGCTGCGGGATGCCAAAACGGGCAAAGTCATCTACGGTGGATATTCCGGTAAGGATACAGGCCGGGGGATGGTCGGTGACATAGACCCGAATCAGCGAGGACTGGAGACTTGGGCCATAGGCTTGTGGACCGCTGCGGGTAAGCAACTGGATACAAAGATGCCGGGTACCAATATGAGTATCAAATGGGCGGCTGATATGACCACACAAATCGTGAACGGGGCGATCGACGTAACCCCAACCATTGAAGATTGGAAACGAGGCACGTTACTCACCGCATCAGGCACCAAAACGAACAATTATACCAAAGGAACGCCATCGTTGGTCGCTGACATTTTCGGAGATTGGCGTGAGGAAATGCTTGTCCGTACAGCGGATAGCTCGGGGATCCGTATCTATTTGAGCACCGAGCCTACAACGCATAAATTGTACACGTTGATGCATGACCCGCAGTATCGTACAGATGTGGCGCGTCAAAATACCGGCTATAACCAGCCGTCCTACACAAGCTTTTACTTTGCATCCGATATGAATTGGGCGAACGTGCCCATTCCCAAGCTCTACACACCAAGAGCTTTGATGGAGGAAGAGAGCAGTGACGAAATGGATGAGATAGAGGCAGCGAAGGTAGATGAAAAAGAAGCAGATGAAATAAAAGTTGACGAAAAGAACATTGATGAAATGAAAGTCGATGAAACAAAAGTCGATGAAACCGAAAAAGGAGCGAAGGAAATAGAGGGAGAGTCAGCAGCTCCAGTAGTTCCTGTAGTTCCAGCAGAGGATCTATAAACCATTAGCCGGAGACTAAAACTGTAGCACCCCATCCATTAGTTAATAGACTTAGTAAAATGGCAAGCCTCTTAATCATCAGAGGCTTGCCATTTTGTATGCTTAAAGTTTAAGAGTATAGACGATTCTATCCATGGTCGGTGTTTCTGGTTTTAGAACATCTCTAAAATAGCGAATTTGCTGAAAGAAGCGGAGTGAATGGAACGATTGCGAAAAAGCGTCAGCGGCCGCCAGAGCACCTCTTTTACACTCACCATTTATGACAATACCGGAGTCGATTCTCTAAATATCGGCTCTGTTCTGATATGCGTAATCTGATAAGGCCTGGAAG
Organism: Paenibacillus jamilae; assembly: GCF_050482105.1. Classification (GTDB taxonomy): domain Bacteria; phylum Bacillota; class Bacilli; order Paenibacillales; family Paenibacillaceae; genus Paenibacillus; species Paenibacillus jamilae_B. The sequence goes on from NZ_JBCNHI010000011.1 coordinate 216,305, forward strand.
GATCTTTGACCCGCGCCAATAGCATCTCAGCCGCCATAATCCCCATTTCGTTGTTGTAGATATGCACGGTGGATAAATGAGGCTCTACAATCCGGGATTCAGGAGCGTTATCAAACCCAAACACAGCAATATCTTCAGGAATTTTCAAGTTTTTATTTTTGAGCGCTTTCATGACACTGACGGCGATAAAATCATTGGCGCATACGAACGCAGATGGAAGCACGCTCATGCCCTCCAATTGTTTATCCATCCAATCTGATTCGGAGAAAAAATTTCGGTCCTGATCAACGATGCAGCAAGATAAATCCACACTTTGGCCTGCTTCGATTAAAGCACGGTTATATCCAACCCACCGCTCGTTGAAGCTTTTGCAATGTTTATAATCCCCAACAAAACCGATTCGCGTAAATCCACGATCAATCAGGCTTTTGGTAACAGAATAAACGCTATGTTCGTTTTCCATCAACAATAAATCCGCTTTCAAATCAGGACAAAAAATGTCCACCGAGCAATCAATAAAGATTGTAGGCAGTCCCAAACTCGTAACGAGCTCACTATACTGTGGATCGAACATTTCAATACAAATGATTCCGTCAACCTTAGAGGCTTCAAAATTATTAGGCAGTGTTCCCGCTTGGGTTTCGTTTTCCCGCACAATATGAATCGACAAATTATACCCTTCTGCGCTTATTCTTTTTTCCAGCCCACTGATTAGAAAGGAGCCAAAATGCGAGCTGTTCGGCAGATTGCATGTGAACAGAGCAATGTTACCTTGGTTCTTAGGGATGATGCTGTCTGTTTCCACATAGGCAAATTGCTTATATTTGAGCTCGATCGCTTTTTTAATGACCTTGTTCCGAGTATCAATCGGGATGCTCTCACTACCGTTAATCGCTTTGGATGCAGTGTTTCGGGAGATTCCCAAAGCGTCAGCAATGTCTTGAATGGTGACTTTTTCTTTCTTCATAGACAGGTTCCACCTTCACTTAATAAATGGATTGCCTGAGAGGTACAGTTGCCTCTGCCAGCTTTCCGTTCAAACCTAAAATGTATCCTAAATGTATAATAGTTCGCATAAAATAGCAATGTTGAGATTACAAATGACCAAATTATTTTTACTTTTGTAAAGTTCATTTGATAGCCTGCATTTATCTTTATTGGATCGAAAAATGAACTGAAATTCAAAACTGTATAAGCTGGATAAAAAATGATCATTGAAAGAGAGAGGGTATATTAGGGCCGCATAAGTGATGCGGTCATTGTTAAGGGGGAACTTTCAGATTTGGATCATAGGGGATGATTATTTTTGTTTTTTGTTACAAAAGCTCAGAATGACAATAATATTTTGGTCAAATGTAAATAAAATATTTTACAAAAGTTATTGACGAATGATAAATTGATTTGGTAAATTGGAGATGAAAAATGTAAGCCTTTTCAGTTGTCTTGTACAGACGGTTATTACAGATGGCTATTACAGATGGGGGGAACGCAAATGGCAAACTTGGCTAAGGCAGCTCAGAGGCATGCCGCACTGGGGGAGCAAAGGTCCATTCGCAGCAAGCTAGACTATATTCGCAAAAACTATTTTCTTTACGTACTGCTGGCGCCTGCACTGATTCTTACGATTCTTTTCAAGTATGTTCCGATGTATGGGGCCATTATTGCATTCAAGGATTTTAGCCCGCTTAAAGGGATATGGGGAAGTGACTGGGTTGGACTAAAATACTTCACTAAATTTTTAGAATCGCCCAATTTTACGGATATTTTCTTCAATACGCTGAAACTGAGCTTCTATGGACTTGTACTCGGGTTTCCTGTACCAATCCTGTTAGCAGTCATGCTGAATCAAATCCGCAAGGCGGGATTGAAAAAGAATATCCAGCTTGTTTTGTACGCCCCTAATTTTATCTCGGTCGTTGTTATTGTGGGTATGTTGTTTATTTTCTTGTCTCCGACAGGGCCCCTGAATCAAATCATTGCATCGGTGACTGGCAACCCTGTGATCTTTATGACAGAACCTGAATATTTTCGCTGGATTTATATTCTGTCTGGAATTTGGCAGGGGGCGGGGTGGTCTTCAATCATTTATGTAGCTGCGCTCGCTAATGTTGATCCCGAGCTGCATAATGCAGCAAGTCTGGACGGAGCCAACCTGCTTCAGCGCATATGGCACATTGATTTGCCGACGATTAAACCCATTATGGCGATTGTTTTTATCCTGGCAGCAGGAGGAATTATGTCGATTGGGTTTGAGAAAGCGTATCTTATGCAGACATCCATGAATTTGCCTACTTCTGAAATTATTCCTACCTATGTGTATAAAGTCGGCTTGCAATCCGGCAATTATGCTTATTCTGCGGCGGTCGGGCTGTTCAATTCGGTGATTAATGTGGTTTTACTGCTGACCGTTAACTTTATCGTCAAGAAGCTCAATGAGGGAGAAGGGCTTTATTAGGAAAGGAGCCTCTTTATGCATGTCAAACATTCCAATCTGGACCGCTTCATCCTAGGTGTGAATTACATTGTGCTCTCTTTAGCTGTTTTGATCATTGTAGTTCCCTTGGGTTATATCGTGATTGCTTCGTTTATGGACCCGACCGTTTTGTTAAATAAAGGGCTATCCTTCCGTATTTCGGATTGGAGTGTGGAGGGATATCGGAAAATTTTGTCCAACCCAGCCATGCTCCGTGGATTTGCCAATTCGGTCTTTTATTCTTCGTGTTTCGCCTTGATTTCTGTGACCGTTTCGATTTGTGCTGGCTATGCTTTATCGGTGAACAGCCTGGTGGGACGAAATTTCTTTATGACATTGTTTATTATCACCATGTTTTTTAGTGGAGGTCTGATTCCGACTTACCTGCTGGTCAAAAATTTAGGAATGCTGGATACCGTGTGGGCTATTCTTCTTCCCGGTGCGATCAATGTGTGGGACCTGATCTTGGCGCGAACGTTCTTTAAAGGTGTACCTAATGAATTAAAAGAAGCCGCCAACGTGGACGGAGCCTCAGACTGGACGATATTTTTTAGAATTGTCCTGCCGCTGTCCAAACCCATTATCTTTGTCATTGCGCTATATGCCTTTGTCGGTCAGTGGAATTCTTATTTTGATGCCATGATTTATCTGGATAATGCACAGCTGCATCCGCTTCAATTGGTGCTGAGATCGATCCTGATCCAAAACCAGACGATGCCTGGCATGATCAGTGATCAATTGGCGATGGCAGAACTAAAACGTCTTTCGGAAATGATCAAATATTCATCGATTGTCATCTCCAGTCTTCCACTACTTGTGATGTATCCCTTTTTCCAAAAGTATTTTGAAAAGGGTGTTATGGTCGGCTCCTTAAAATAAAAGATGCCGCACACTTCATTTGCTACACGTGCATTTTACCTTTATCCGATGGAGGTCATCCAGATGAAAACAGTCAAAACTGCCTCATTTGCCGCACTGGCGGCGATTTTAGTTCTTTCCGGCTGCGGCAGCAGCAATTCTTCTAATGAGAGCGATGCAACAGATGTGAATGGAAAAGTGACGCTCAACTTTATAACCCAAAGCTCTCCACTCGCTCCGGCAGACCCGAATGACAAGCTCATCAACAAACGGCTGGAAGAAAAAACGGGCATTCATATTCGTTGGAAGAACTTTACCAGTGACCAGTTTGTGGAAAAAAGGAATCTGGCCATTGCCAGCGGTGATTTGCCGGATGCGGTGTTCGACGCGGGCTACTCGGATTACGATTTGCTCAAACTGGCCAAAGACGGTGTCATTATTCCGGTGGAGGATTTGATTGAACAGCATATGCCGAATTTTAAAAAGGTATTGGAGCAATCCCCAGAATATAAAGCGATGTTGACTGCGCCGGATGGACATATTTATTCCTTTCCGTGGATTGAAGAATTGGGAACAGGAAAAGAAGCGATCCAGTCTGTGGATGATTTGCCATGGATTAATGTGGAGTGGCTGAACAAGCTGGGCTTGTCCATGCCAACAACGACCGAAGAGCTGAAGCAGGTCCTAATTGCCTTTAAAACGAAGGACCCCAACGGCAACGGGCAGGCAGATGAGATTCCATTATCGTTTATCGATAAGCCTGGCGGCGAGGATTTGGCCTTTTTATATGGGGCGTTTGGGCTGGGAGAGAACTGGGATCATACAGTAGTGACGAACGATGGGAAAGTCGTTTTTACAGCAGCGGATAACGGATATAAGGAAGCCGTCAAATATATTCATGATTTATACAAGGAAGGGCTGGTAGACATAGAGTCTTCCCAGCAGGATTGGAACACTTATCTTGCCAAAGGGAAGGATCACCGCTATGGTCTGTACTTTACATGGGATAAGGCTAATATTACAGGCCCGAATAAAAAATACGATCTCATGCCGCCGCTGGCTGGACCGGATGGACATGTGAATGTTACACGGACGAATGGCATCGGCTTCGATCGCGGGCGCATGGTGATCACCAGTGCGAATAAGAAGCTGGAGGCGACTGCCAAGTGGATTGACCAGCTGTATGATCCGATCCAATCCATACAGAACAATTGGGGAACTTACGGGGATACCAAGCAGAAGAATATTTTTGAGTATGATGCGGCAAAGGGAATGTTGAAGCATCTGCCGCTGGAAGGCTCGGCTCCGGTGGAAATCAGACAAAAGACGAACATCGGCGGTCCGTTAGCTGTATTGGATGAATACTACGGAAAATACACAACCCAGCCGGAAGATGCCACATGGCGATTGGGTTTGCTCAAAAAGGTGATGGTTCCCCATATGCAAGCGGATCATAATTATCCTAAAGTATTTTTCTCTATCGATGAGCTGGACCGCTTATCGACCATTGAAACCGATCTATTCGCCTATGTTCTCCGCAAACGTACGGAATGGTACCAAAATGGCAAGGTCGAAGAGGAGTGGCCAGAATATTTGCAGGAACTGAACAGTCTAGGGCTGCAGGAATGGCTGCAAATCAAACAGGCGGGCTATGACAGAAACGCAAGTAAATGATTCTTTTTCGAGGGAGATGGAATATATGAACGTGATTAGGCAAGAGAAATACCGCCCATCCTATCACTTTTCACCGAAAAACGGATGGATGAATGATCCGAACGGAATGGTTTATTTTGAAGGACGTTACCATTTGTTTTATCAGCATCATCCATTCGGCACAACGTGGGGTCCTATGCATTGGGGGCATGCGGTCAGTACTGACTTGGTGAACTGGGAAGAGCAGCCGATTGCTTTGGAGCCGGATGGTCTAGGAACGATTTTTTCCGGGAGCGCCGTGGTGGATGAGCAGGATACGTCCGGATTTTTTGAAGGCAAGCCGGGTTTGGTAGCCATTTTCACGCATCATACTTCGCTTCCGGGTACGGAACAGGTGCGACAGTGCCAAAGCCTTGCCTATAGCACAGATTCGGGGAAAACCTGGATTAAATACACAGGCAACCCGGTGCTGGAGGATAAGGAATGTATTGATTTTCGGGACCCGAAAGTGTTCTGGCACAAGCCTACAGAGCAGTGGGTGATGGTGCTGGCCTGCGGTAAGACGATTCGAATCTATCATTCACCGAATCTGAAGGGATGGGTGTTTGCCAGTGAATTTGGACACGGCATCGGTAGCCATGACGGGGTGTGGGAATGCCCGGATTTATTTCCGTTATATGTTGATGAGAAGCGCGAACAGGTGAAGTGGGTCATGCTCGTAAGCATTGGCGATAACCCTGGGATTCGTGAAGGTTCCAGAACACAGTATTTTACGGGTGAATTTGATGGGACGACATTTGTGACGGATGCCGAAAGTGAAAAAGTCCGCTGGCTCGATTATGGCAGAGATAACTACGCAGGTGTATGCTGGTCGGATATCCCGGCAGAGGACGGACGACGCCTGTTTATGGGCTGGATGAGCAACTGGAGATATGCCAATCAGACACCGACGGAACGCTGGAGAGGTGCCATGTCCATTCCGCGTGAACTCGCACTGGAAACGAGAAGAGGCACAGTTGCACTTGTTCAGCGCCCTGTTCGGGAACTGGACAGATTAAGAACTCCTGTCCTGTCACTGACAGAGCCATCTTGGGAGGAAGTGCAGAACGCATTGTCTGCCCTGCAACTGGATTGCTACGAACTTGTGGCTGAATTTGCAACCACCGGAGACTTTGGCTTTAAGGTGCGGGTATCGGATGAACAAGAGACGCTCGTCGGTTATACTTCCGCCACGCAGGAAGTATATGTGGACCGGACACGGTCAGGCTGTTCGGATTTTCATGAGGACTTTGCAGACAGACATGGGGCCTCACTAGGAATCTTACCAGATCGAATGGACATCCATCTCTATGTGGATCGCTCGTCTATTGAAGTGTTTTTCGATCGCGGCCAGGTAGTCATTACCGATTTAATATTTCCTGATGGAGAAGCTAAGGGTCTTGAAATATGTTCAGCGGAAGAGCAGGTCACTTTGTTTTCACTGGAGCTTTATGCGCTGAAATGAGATTTTCTTCATAATCCGTACTGGAAGGTAGGAAATTGGCGATGAGGATAGAGCTCACAAACACGCGAACGAACCTGACGGATTGGCAGATTAAAGGGAAGGGACGCATAGAAGATAACGTTCAGGGACTTTTGCTAAGATCGGAGCCACAGGAAAACGTGATGGCTATGTCTGGAACCACATCACAGGATTTTACTTTTGAAGCGGATGTGATGGTCACAGACATACAGACAGATGTTACCCTAGTATTCCGTTCTAGTGAGGACGGATGGTCTTCCTATATGCTTCAAATCGTGCCAGCTGCTGGATTATTACGGTTGCGCGATGCTGCTGGAGATATCAAAAGAATCAAAGAGGAACGGCAGGTAAAATTACAAAAAGGAGATATTTATCATCTCAAGGTAAAGGTAGAAGGCTCGCAGCTTAAGGTGTATTGGGATGAAAGATATCGTCCGATTATAGATGTGGTCGATACGACGTATGCATCAGGATATTTGGGACTGAATGTCTGGAATGGGGCGGCATTATTTCAGAACATTCAAGTCAGTGATATGGATACGAATATAGGTGAACCGCTCTTGATCCGTGGAAAATGGCAACCTGACCTCAAAGGGCAGAGGGCCGAGGAAACAAGTATGGAAGGTGCGCTCAAAATATACGATACCGCAGCTGCTGACCTGGTGCTGGAAGGCAGTGTGACGCTGAACCCTTCCCAACCGGGAATGGAAGCAGGACTATTTTTCAGAGGGAATCAGGTGGGAACAGAGGGCTATATTGCTTCTGTGCAAGGAGAGAATCATCAGATCCGGGTACATCTGAGAAAAGCGAACGGAACGTTGATTACAAGCTCGGTGATGACGTATCTGGATACGTCGGGCAATAAACACAGTTTGGAAATCATTGCACACGGAGAGCGGATTCGCGTGTTTGTAGATGGCTACACTCCTGCGGCGATTGACATCGTGGATAGCAGTTATTCCGGTGGTTTTACAGGCATAAAGGCAACTGGTGGGACGGCTTATTTTCAGGATTTCTACCTTACCTCTATCTCGAATTACTATACCGAAAAATATCGCCCACAGTATCATTATTCCCCTGCCAGAGGTTCAGCCAGCGATCCGAACGGATTGGTATATTTCGAGGGAGAATATCACCTGTTTCATCAGGATGGTGGACAATGGGCACATGCAGTCAGCGTGGATTTGCTGAATTGGAGTAGGCTTCCTTTGGCATTAAAGTGGAATGATTTGGGTCATATCTGGTCCGGCTCGGCTGTAGCTGATCTCAGCAATACTTCCGGATTGTTCACGGGCTATGGCGGGAAAGGGCTGATTGCTTATTACACCTCCTATAATCCCGATCAGCCCAGGGGAAACCAGAGAATTGGCCTTGCTTACAGCACAGACCGGGGACGGACATGGCAATACTCAGAAGACCGTCCGATTGTAATAGAGAATCCGGGTCAAAGTGAAAACGATCCCGGCAACTGGGATTTTCGTGATCCGAAAGTAGTACGGGACGAAACCCATCAGCGCTGGATTATGGTGGTGTCCGGAGGCGACCATATTCGTTTTTTTACTTCCACCAACCTGATAGATTGGAGCTGGACGGATAACTTTGGCTATGGTGATTATATACGGGGTGGGGTATGGGAGTGTCCGGACCTATTTCCGCTTTCGGTAGATGAGGGCAACACCTCTAAATGGGTGCTGATGATTAGCACTGGAGCCAGCACGAACACTCAAGGCTCGGATGCGGAATATTTTATCGGTGAACTGACGTCTGATGGCAAATTTCAAAATGATCTTCCGCCAGGTAAGGTGCTGAAAACCGATTGGGGCAAGGAATTCTATGCCTCGATGTCTTTCTTCAATGTACCCGGCGGGCGGCGTATCGTGCTAGCATGGATGACGAATTGGGACTACCCGTTCAGCTTTCCAACTTCGACCTGGAAGGGACAGTTCAGCATCCCACGAGAGTTATCGTTAAAAACAACCCGTGAAGGTATCCGCTTAATACAGCGTCCGATAACTGAGCTGACTTCGCTACGTTCTCATTTATTTTCGCTAGAACATGCGAGTATCACGGAATCTTCTCCGAATATACTGGAAGGTTTAAAGGCGGGCGCCTATGAGATTGAGGCGGAGTTCGAATTCCCTTCCGTTGGGAGGGCATCGACTTTTGGGTTTTATGTACGGGAAGGCGGTGAGCAAAGAACGGTAGTCGGCTATAAAACAGACGTACAACATATGTTTGTAAACCGTGCTGATTCAGGGCTTACCGATTTCTCTCCCCTATTTTCAACGCTTCATGAAGCATCGCTGGCACCGGTCGGGAATCGAATTCAAATGCGTATATTTGTGGACGAATCCTCAGTCGAGGTGTTTGGTAACCATGGGGAAGTCGTATTTTCCAATATCATTCTTCCAGATTCGGCACGTAGAGGGATGAGCTTCTATACCCAAGGGGGTGAGGTGAAAGTGGTTTCTCTTCATGTGTATGCGCTACGCAATCGCTGGAGGGTTACAGAGGCTTCACCCATCAGACTGATGATGGATTACACCCAACTGGAGCTTGCGGAAGGACAGTCGAAACGTCTGTATTCGAGTGTGGAGAATGCTGTGCAAAAAGAACATTTGCTGAATTGGGAATCCAGTAACTCCGCAGTTGTTAAGGTGAGCGCTTCAAATGAAGGCTACGCGACCGTGAAGGCACTTTCCCCTGGAGAAGCTGTGGTTACAGCCTCCATCTCGGGAAATACGGTGAGAGCAAGCACCTCTGTTACTGTGTGCGGCGGGATGTTTTATACCAACCTTTCAGGTTGGAAGCCGGATGTCCCTGCATCCCGCTGGATGGTGACGGCAGATGGTATACGCGGAAGCTATATCAGCGATGCAAATTATATGGCTTCTGAGCAGGCGAAAGATTTTACGTATAAGGCTGAGATGAAGCTGGATGGAAATGGGAGTGCCGGCTCCATGATTTTCCGTGCCAATGCTGACGGGTCGAGTGGCTATTATTTGAATTTGGACCCGAACATGAAATCGATTCGTCTTTTTTATAAAAAAGAGGGTCGATTTGAGCAGCAGCAGGTGCTCGCCAAAGTCCCAAGATTTGTATTGCCGGGAGTAACCTATCATATCAAAATCCAAGCAGAAGGATTACGCTTTCGTATAGAGATAGATGATGAACAGGTGATTGACTTGGAAGATGATACGTTTGCCAAAGGGCATTTTGGTATCAATGTATTTGGAGGGCAAGCTCTTTACCAAAATGTGAGGGTCAAGGAAAGTTAATTTGAATTTCTTAGTTCAGTAGGAGAGCTGTATTTTACGAGCTCTCTTTTTTGCGTCTTTTTTAGCCGGAGCCTGCAATTTGCTGGTTAAACGAAAACCTTTAGGAGGGTATAATAAAATATAGTGGTTTCGATTCGTATACACTTAGAGGCTGATCTGGAAGGACGGCTATCGGCAACTGGAGGAATGCTTGTGGGGATGATGTTTACTTTTCTAAAAAAATATCGGGTTCCAGCTATCGCGGCGCTCGTGATGATGTTGCTGGAGCTGACGGTAGAGTTATCGCAGCCGTATTTGATCTCCAAAATCATAGATGAGGGCATTCGGCAGCAGGATTTGCCTGTCGTCTGGTTATGGGGCGGTGTACTGGTGGGCAGTGCCGTTATCGCTTTTATGGCGGGAATATCCAGCTCCTTTTTTGCTTCGCATGCAAGTCAGGGTTTCGGCTATGATGTGCGGGAAAAGCTGTATCGAAAGGTGCAATCCTTTTCTTATCCGGTGTTCAAACGCTTTGCTACTTCGTCGCTGATTACGCGCCTGACGGGAGATGTCACGCAAGTACAAGATACAGTATTTATGAGCTTGCGATTTATGACACGGGTTCCACTGGTGGTCATCGGCAGTATTATAATGGCCCTGGTTGTACATTTTAGGCTTGGGCTGCTGCTGGCGGTTATGGCTCCGGTGTTGTTCGTATTTGTGCTGGTAATGATGCGGAGGACTGTCACTTTGTTTAAAGGTGTACAGCGGCGCTTGGATGACGTTAATGGAGTAATCCAGGAGAATCTGACAGGTATTCGGCTTATTCGGGTTTTTGTGCGAATGCGGCATGAAATTGAACGCTTTGCCCATTACGGAAGCGAGTTGATGAGAGGGACGGTGTCCGCTCTACGCTGGACAGAAACGACGATGCCGTTCATTTTGTTTACGATGAATGCAGGGATTATTGCAGTACTTTGGTTTGGGCGTAATCAAATTTCCACTGGAGATGCCAGTGTAGGACAGGTGGTCGCAGTCGTTAATTATTCCCTGCGGACGATTGGAGCTTTATCTGCCTTATCCGGTATTGTTGTTGTATTTTCCCGGGCAACTGCATCTACAGGACGGATTCGAGAGGTTCTGGAAACACCTAATGAAGAAGGGCACGGGTTGGAGGCTGTTCCAACATCCAACACACGGATTGAGGGACAGGTGGAGATGGATGGGGTGAGCTTTCATTACCCAGGCAGTGATTTGGCTGTATTAAAGGATATATCCTTTAAGGCACGACCGGGTGAACGGATAGCAATTATGGGGGCTACTGGTTCAGGCAAATCCTCACTTGTGCAGTTGATCACACGTCTGTATGAAGAAGACAAAGGTCATGTGCGTTTTGACGGAAAGGACGCTCGTGAACTGGATGGGTCCATACTACGTGAGGCAATTGGTTATGTCCCTCAAGAGGTACTGTTATTCACAGGCTCGATTAGGGACAACATTGCCTGGGGGCTGGAAAGTGCCAGTCTGGAGCAGATCCAGGAAGCTGCACGCATGGCACAAATCCATCCTATGATTGAACGCCTGCCGCAGGGCTATGACACCATGCTCGGACAGCGTGGCGTTAATCTGTCCGGCGGACAGAAGCAGCGGCTGTCGATTGCCCGCGCATTGGTGCGCCAGCCGGCAGTGCTGATTCTGGACGACAGCACAAGTGCGCTGGATGTGGGGACGGAAACCGCATTGCTGAATGCACTCGATGGCTTGTCCTGCACGACATTTCTCATCACGCAAAAGATCAGCTCGACTGCATCGGCAGATCAGATTTTACTGCTGGATGAGGGACGCCTGATCGCAAGTGGAGACCATGAGTATCTCATGAATAGCTCAGAACTGTATCGACGTATCTATGAATCACAATATGGAAAGGAGGAGTCGAATGTTCAAGGAACTCATTGAACCGTTCCGTCAGCCTACGCCGGAATCTGGTGTGCTGCGAAACCCGGCAGGTGCCGAAGGACGCCGCAAGGCCAAAGCAAAGAACTGGTCTGGCACGGTAGGACGCATATGGACTTATCTGGCCCGCCGTAAGGCCAAGCTAATGCTGGTCCTGTTCATGGTATTACTCAGCTCCGGGTTGTCGCTACTGGGGCCATATTTGGTCGGTGTAGCGGTGGATGATTTTCTCGAAGGTCCAGGTGGACGTACATGGATTTATTTTCTCATCGGATTAGGGGCTGTATATCTGCTTAACTCGCTGACCTCCTGGCTGCAAAATATCTGGATGATTGAGATTGCCCAGGAGACGGTGTACCGCATGCGTTTCGATTTGTTTTCACATTTGCATCGACTCCCCATTCCTTTCTACGGCAAACGTCAGCAGGGAGAGATCATGAGTCGTCTGACCAATGATATCGAAAATGTCAGTTCTACGCTGAACAGCTCGGCCATTCAGATTTTTTCGAGCATACTGACGCTAATCGGTACACTCACGGTGATGCTGTGGTTAAGCCCGCTAATGACTCTGCTAACCTTTATCGTAGTGCCGTTAATGGCAGCCGGGATGCGCTGGATTACACGCCGCACTGGGCCTTTATATAAGGAGCGGCAGAAGAATTTGGGCGAGCTGAACGGATACATTGAAGAAACGCTGTCTGGGCAGCAAATTATTAAAGCTTTTTCACAGGAAAAGAGAGTCATCCGTGGTTTTGGCGAGCGTAATGATCGCATTCGGCTGTCGGGCTTCTGGGCACAAACGATTTCTGGCTTTATCCCCAAGCTGATGAACGGGCTGAATAATCTCAGCTTTGCTATTGTAGCAGGGATCGGCGGGATTTTAGCCATTCGCGGCTCGATTACGATAGGGACGATTATCGTATTTGTAGAATATGCTCGCCAGTTCACCAGACCGCTGAACGATTTGGCAAACCAGTGGAATACACTGTTGTCCGCTATTGCCGGAGCTGAGCGCGTATTTGAAATTTTGGACGAAGATGAAGAGTCCAAGGATGAACGGGGCGCAGTAGAGCTAAAGCATGTAGAGGGAGCTGTGCGGTTTACGGATGTTTCCTTCGGTTATGATGAGGGAAGTGCTACGCTGGACGCTATCTCTTTTGAAGCTAAACCAGGTGAAATGATCGCGCTGGTCGGTCCGACTGGGGCAGGCAAGACGACACTAATCCAGCTTCTTTCCAGATTCTATAGCCCAGACAAGGGAACGATTACGCTGGATGGACGGGACATTACGACCATAGCACGTGAAAGCCTGCGCTCCCATATGGCATTTGTGCTACAGGACACCTTCCTGTTTCAGGGAACCATTCGTGATAATATCCGCTTCGGCAGGCTGGAAGCCACCGATGAAGAGGTTGAACAAGCATCGAAACTGGCCAATGCCCACTCCTTTATCGTGCGAATGAAGGACGGGTACGACAAGGTGCTGGAAGCGAACGGCAGCGGTATCAGTCAAGGCCAAAAACAGCTGCTGGCAATTGCCCGTGCTATTTTGGCGAATCCTTCTATCCTGGTACTCGACGAGGCGACCAGCAGTATCGACACCATCACCGAGATGAAAATCCAGGAAGGATTGGAACGGCTCATGCAGGGTCGAACAAGTTTCGTTATTGCACATCGGTTGAATACCATTCGTCAGGCTGACCGGATTTTGGTCTTAAAGGACGGCCGTCTGGAGGAGCAAGGTTCTCATGAGGAGTTGCTGGCTCACAAAGGCTTTTACAGTAGTTTATATTATGGTCAGTTGAGAAAACAAAGCTTATAAGCGGGCTTGATCAAATATACAGGCATATTTAGAAAGGAATTCCCTAGATTCCTTTTCTAAGTATGCCTTTTGTATGGGTACACAGTATTGAAATATACCCATATCCTTTAGCTTGGCTCATTTAGGTTTGTATTTTTATTTACAATGGCCCCTATTTGAACTAATATGGTTTACACATAGTAAAGGATTACGTGGTGTAAACAGTTGGAGGAGGTTACAAGCATGAAAGGTTTACCAAGGTCTGCTACATTTCCACTTTTCATTTTGATGTTGAATCTGTTTATTGCTCTATTGGGTCAAGGCATGGTGATTCCCATTTTGCCTGAATATTTGAAACAATTTAATGCAGCAGGAGCTGCTGCCGGGTATCTTATTGCCGCTTTTGGAGCAGCACAATTTATTTTTTCACCTCTGGGTGGACAGCTATCGGATAGATACGGGCGAAAATCAATGATTATTATCGGTCTGTTTTTAACCGTCATCTCGGATCTCATGTTTGCTGTATCTACGACATTGCCCCTTCTATATATTGCTAGGTTTATTGGAGGGATAGGTATTGGATTAATGGTTCCTTCCAATATGGCTTATGTCGCTGATATCACCACTCCTGAAACCCGAGCTAAAGGAATGGGGTACTTGGGTGCTTCCATGAATTTGGGGATGGTGCTTGGTCCGGGGTTAGGAGGTATGATTGCTGAGTTGGGCATTAGAGTACCCTATTTTTTTGCTGGTGGACTTGGACTTGTAGCCACGCTGCTTAGCTTGTATATGCCAGAGACACTACCCAAGGAACAACGAAAACCCGCTGACCAATGGGTCCGTCGTGAGCCTATTCGAAAGCAAATTTTAAATTCATTTCGGACGTCCTATTTTCGTTATCTTCTCCTCATATTGATCATGACATTAGGATTGATGAATTACGAAACGGTGTATGCTCTTTTTGTGGAGCAAAAATACGGTTTTGATGCCACTAAAATATCAATGATCATTACGGTTGGTGCCATAATAGGCATCGTGGTGCAGGTATGGCTGCTTGATTACCTCATCAAGAGACTTGGCGAGATGAAGCTTATACGCCTTTCTTTGATCATGACAGCCGTTGCTTTAATATTCATGCTCATTAAGATCAATTTAGGTTATCTGCTGTTGGTATCGGCTCTGTTTTTTGCTTTTAATGCTTTCTTAAGACCCACAGTAAGTACACTGATCGCTAACTCGGCTGATGATCGTCAAGGGTATGCCGCCGGACTCAATACGACGTATACCAGCCTAGGCAATATACTAGGCCCCATTTTAGCAGGGGTATTGTTTGACAAACACATTCATATTCCTTATATTTTTGGTGCACTCATCCTTGCATCTGCCCTTTTCTTAACCTTTCAAACATCAAAAAATGAGAAACGGATGGTTGCTAATGACTGAGAACTGGCATCAGAATTTAAAAAACAAAAATCGAGAAGAACTCATTGCGGCTGCGAAGGAACTTTTTATGAAGCAGAGCTTTCTCAAAGTTAACATTAAGGATGTATGCCACGTGGCTGGTGTAAGCCGGGTTACATTCTATAAGCATTTTCAGTCTATGAACGAACTGATCTTTGAGGTCCAGATGGAAATCCTTG
This sequence comes from Paenibacillus jamilae, assembly GCF_050482105.1. Classification (GTDB taxonomy): domain Bacteria; phylum Bacillota; class Bacilli; order Paenibacillales; family Paenibacillaceae; genus Paenibacillus; species Paenibacillus jamilae_B. Next base: position 231,462 of record NZ_JBCNHI010000011.1, read on the forward strand.
AGAGCATGACTGATTTTGTTAGAAGAGCACCTTCAGCCGAAATGAATGGTAAGCAGATGCTTACTTCGATGCTTAATGCGTGGATTGATTATGCTTGGCAACATCCAGAATATATCAAGTTTATTCTTTTATTCGATCTGCATTACGAAGCTTATGATTCAACTGAAGAACTCAAAGAACAATACAAAAGTTTTGTTAACCGAGGAAAGGAACGACATTTCCTGATAGACGCTCTGAAAGCTGGAATTCAAGATGGATCATTAAAGTCGGATGCAGAACCGCTAAAGACTGCGCATTTTATCTTTACGTCTATGATGGCGATACTCCAGAAAATGAGTTTGACTCCCAAGGAAGATTGGAGCAGCGAATTTCAGGATGTACAAATGGCTAACCGATTTGTAGGGATGTTAGTTCAGTATTTAAGTCCAGATTAGTCTTATCTATTTCGCGGAGGTGCGGGGATGAACGGAAGTCTGTTTGAGCCAGGACTGCGGGACGGGGATTATATTCCCCGTTTTTTTGCTTACTACTATAAGCAGTGGCGTGACTATACGATGTCTTACCACGATCATCATTCCACTGAAATTATGTATATGATTTCCGGCTTGTGCAGGGTAGAGGTACAAACCGGAAATCATACGGAAGAAAGCATTACGCTGCGCAAAGGCGAGTTTATTATGCTGGATGCAGGTGTCCCACATCGGTTGGTGGTAGAAGGAGAACAACCGTGCCGGATGTTGAATGTAGAGTTTGGCTTTAAGGAAGGGGTGAGGGTGGGACCGTCTATCCAGCAAATAGCAGCGGAGGAGCAGGAGCTCACGGCCTTTATGTCGCGCCCATTCCCGTATTTGGTACTGTCAGACCCGGAAGAGGTATATTATGCGCTGAAAAGTCTCGTGCTGGAGCTGGATCAACGAAAAGAACAGCCAGGTGCCATGGCAGAAATGCTTTTTATGCAATTGCTCGTACGAATTGCACGTCTACGGGAAGAGGCAGAGCGCAGCAATACGCAGCAAACAGATATGTACATTAAGCGATGCATTGAATTTCTCCATCTGAACTATGACCGGGATATTGTAGTCAAGGATATGGCTGCAGCCGTCAATCTGCACCCAGGGTATTTACATCGAATTTTCAAAAAACATACGGGACTAACGCTGACCGCGTATTTAACGATGCTGCGAATGGACAAGGCCCGTATGCTGCTTCAGCAAACGGACATTCCCATCCAAGAAATTGCCGATTATGTTGGCGTAGCCAGCAGGCAGTATTTCCACATGTTGTTCAAAAAGCATACAGGTCAAACTCCTGTTGAATACCGCTCTGCCGTGACGCGCGATGTGAGGAACTATACGGAGGAGGACGGGGGCTGATAATAAGAAGCCCCTGAACCATTGCCGATTTAGGTCGGTATGAATTCAGAGGCCATGTGATTTCAAGCATTATAACAAGTGTTGGATTGCTTAAGTGCTAAAGTGGTTCATTTTCCGAGCCACATATTTTCCATCTGTTCAAGTGATCTCCCCTTGGTTTCAGGAACCTTGCGCGATATAAAGATTACGACGAACAACGAGATGGCTCCGAATATCCAAAAGGTGTTGGACGGACCTGCTGAACTCAGCAGAGGAGGAAATGCCTGGGAGACCAGATAATCGCCGGCCCATAAGGCCATCGAAGCGATGGCGACTGCTTTGCCGCGAATACGGTTTGGAAAGATCTCCGAAATCATAACCCATACAATTGGCCCAAGCGATATAGCGTAGGAGGCCACGTAGATCAGTATCATGATGAGCACGAGTGGTCCAGTGGTTAAACCCATTTTGAATGCGACTCCAATAACGACCAAGCAGATAGTCATCAACGAGGTACCGATCATTAGCAGCACTTTTCGTCCCGCTTTGTCGATCAGCCATACGGATACGATGGTAAACAACACATTGATCAACCCGATCCAGATGGTCTGGGTCAAAGAAGCGTCCGTACCAAGTCCCATTCCTTTAAAGATGACCGGCGCATAATACAAAATGGCATTGATACCGGTTATATGCTGCATAACGGCGAGCATGATACCAATAAAGAGAGCGACCCGAATACCGGGAGCGAACAATTGTTTCAATGAGTTGTTCTCATTTTTGAACGATTCCTTGATATCAAGCACTTCCTGCTTAGCAGCTTCTTCACCGTGAATTTTCAGCAGAATCGGCAACGCTTCATAAGGTCGATTCTGTTTGATAAGCCATCTCGGGCTTTCAGGGATAAAGAGCATCAAGAGCATAAAGATCAGTCCGGGAACGGCTCCCACTCCGAACATCCAGCGCCAGGCTGTTGAGACACCCCAGGCTTCATCCCCCAGGCTGACGATCCACGAATTTTGAAAATAAACCAGGAAAATGCCCGTTACGATTGCCAGTTGATTTAAAGCAACCAAACGGCCTCGATATTTGGCGGGAGCGATCTCCGCGTTATACACCGGACAAATGGTGGAAGTGATTCCTATACCCACGCCGCCAATCATGCGAAAGATAACATACCCGGTGAACGTATCTTGAAGTGCAGAGCAGATCGAACCGACGACGAATAAAAATCCGGCAGCTAGCAATACCTTTTTTCTGCCGATCCTTTCACTCATGTAGCCAGAGAGAGCCGCTCCCGTGATACTCCCTACAATCAGACTTGACACCGCCCAACCAACCTGAAATTCGCTCAGCGAAAAACGCTGCTGTAGGAATTCGACTGCTCCCGAAACAACCGCAATATCAAAACCGAACAGTATGCCTCCAAGGGCAGCTACGATGGATACCAGCGTTACAAAAAGCATATTGGGTTTTTCTGATTGAAGCGCTTTCTGTTGAGCGCTTTCATTATGAATGATTACTCCCATATGATCATCTCCCCTCCAGATTCCTAGAACCTCATTCCGTTCTTCGAGGAGAAGTATAACACGCGCTTATAAAAGAAAGGCCGGTGATCGTCTTCAATAAACGGACCTTTTCATGCACGATTTTGGCATCGATTTCCGAATTGGAGACAGAGGGGATAAACCTAGCATTACCTTGTCATTCGAGCTTAAAAAAATCCATGTCGAGAGTCGGCATGGATGAATCTGTACTATTTTTGGCCTTTGAACTCCGTGGGAGGAACGCCCGTTATCTTCTTAAAGACACGGCTAAAATAGTTCGGGTCCTTATAACCCACTTCAAAGCTGATTTCCTTCAGGGCGAGGTTGCCCTCCTTGATTAGAGAAATAGCTTTATCAATCCGAAGCCGGGTTACGAAGTCGATGAACGTTTCTCCATATTCCTGTTTGAAAATTTTACTGAAGTAGTGAGGATTCAAATGGACGAAATCAGCGACTTCTTCCAGTGAAAGGTCATCGTTGAACCGTTCCTCGATATACATTTTTGCTCTGCCCAGCATAGTCAGTGTTTGAACCTCCCGCTGTTCGCGTATCCGTTGCAGTGCTGACATGACGTACGTCTGCTGAAGCATTCCGTTCTCCGCTTTGACGGCAAGCACAGAAGCGTTTCCAGCCTCTGACGACTTCAGTTCATCAAAGTAGCAATAACCTCCATCGCGCTTGCGTAGGGTGGAGGCAAAAACGGCTTCGAAATAGGACTTGCGAAGTCCTGCCTCGCCGCTATGCAGCGAGCCGATTCCAATAGCCGATTTTATGCCCAATTGCTGCTGGGCAAGCTCGGAGAGCTGCTGAACAAGGTGTTTAATCAGCTGCTGCCAGTCGTTCTCGCGGGTGGCGGGCGGCTTTTGTAAAAAAGCGGCTACATGGTGGTCGATTAAGGAGCTCACAATGGAATTAGGGCCATGTGTTTTTACATAGCTTCGGAAATGATCGTAAATCTTCTTTTTATCCTGCTCATCCGTATAACCGTCAAAGGCGGCAATGATGGCACTTCCCTGATCAAGAGGAAAGTCCAGCCATTCCGACAGCTGAGAAGCACTCGAATCCACCGTCTGGTCGACCATAAGCATTAAAGCCAGCTCATTTTCCGCGAGCGGCATCAGCTGTGAGATTTTGTGCCTCAGCTCCAATTCTTCCATACGTGCCCGTTTCTCGCATTCAATTTCTTCAATCAGCCGCTTTAGTGTACCGATGATGAGTTCTCGCTTCGCCGGCTTCAGAATATATTCTTTTACGCCCAAAGAAAGCGCCTCACGTGCATAAGCAAAATAATCATAGGCGGTGACGAGCACGAAGCGGGTGTCAGGAAGACGCTCCTTTAATTCACGAAGCGCCTCAAGCCCACCGATTCCCGGCATATTGATATCCAGAATGGCAATATGGGGACGGTGCTCTTCTGCGCATTCGATCGCCATGCGGCCGTTGGCGGCATGAATAAACCGGAATACTCCCGGCATCGCCCGTTCTACTGTCAATTCCAGTCCTTCCCTTTCCAAAGCTTCGTCATCCGCGATCAACAACCGATACATTCGTCTGCTCACTCTCCTTCTTGACAGGAATCCGTATTGTTATGGTAGTACCTCGTCCGTTATGGCTACGGATTTCAACCATTTTTTCCTTTCCGTAGAACAGCTGCAGTCGCCTAAACACGTTTTGCATTCCAAGTCCTGTTGAACTGCTGCTCTCGGCCCCGCCTTCAAGACGGAGCACAGACAGTCGGATTTCCTCCGTCATGCCTTTTCCGTTGTCCGAAATTTCAATTTGCACATCCTCGTCCGCTCTCGACAGTTTCAATCCGATAATGGCTCCGTTTTCCATATCTGCCACGCCATGCAGAAAGGCGTTTTCAATAAACGGCTGGATCGTCAAGGCCGGAATCTGCTGCTGAAGTACAGAAGCGTCAAAGTGAAGATCAAAGCGAATTCTGTCCCGGAAGCGCGCCTGCTGGATGGTCACGTATTCGCTTATATGATCCAGTTCCTCCTGGAGAGTTACGGGTTTGTCCAGCTTTTGCAGGCTGTAACGTAGTAGATTGGACAGCGAAACGATCAGGTCGCTGGTTTTTTCTGCTCCTTCCAGAATCGCCAATTTGGAGAGCACATTTAAGGTATTGAATAAAAAGTGCGGGTTAATTTGATTTTGCAGGGCCAAAAGCTCTAGCTCCTTCACAAGTCGCCGCATTTCCAAACTTTGTTTATCCTTTTCAATGAGGATGCTCAAGTCAGCAGACATTTGCGAAATAGCGTCCGACAATACGCCTAGCTCATCATCCCGTCGCGGTTGGGGCTCGATATTCAGATCACCTGTGGCGATTCGCTTCGCCAGTCCGACAAGTCTGCCGACAGGGCCCGTAATGCTGCGCGAGACCCAGATTGCCAGCAAAACCCCCATCAGCGCGTTCATGCCGAACAACACCACTCCCAATCCGTTCATTTGCTCATTTTTGTTCCGCATGTTCTCGATGATCGGTCGGTAATAAGCCAGTTCAGCATCGATTAGTCGCTGGCCCTCCTCATGAATATAGCTGACGGTTTTTTCCGCTTCAATATAATGCTCAAAAGCCGATTGAGGCTGTTGTGCCTTTGCCTCCAGAACTGCGGCTTGTTTTTGCTCAAGAAATGTGGTTACCAGATTCACGTAATCCTCCTCAACGAAAGAAGGGTCGGTCGAATCGGAGACTGCCTGGATTCTGCCTTTCAACTGCTTCAATTGGTATTCTGTCAGGCCCTGTACATCCTTATCGCTTCTTGGATTAAGCAGATAGGCGTACAAGACATTTAAGTTGCTCTCCGCGGATTCGGAGGTTTGCTCGATAAGGAGAATTCGGCCAAGCATTTCATCGTAGCTTTGTTGAACGACCTTTCCGCTTTGGAATACAAAATAAGCGATGATATTGGCGAACACAACTAGAAGAGGGATGAACAGAAGCAGCTTCGTTCTGATCGTCATTGTCTGTCATTCCCGGTCATGTTGTCAGGGGGATCCGCATGCACTTCATGTACCCTGGTGTATGTTAATTTCTGGGGATCATTCCCCTTAAGATAATCATTCAGCAATTTTATGGCTTTAGCCCCCATTTCCATTGGCTGTTGAACAATGGTCAGCTCGATTTTGCGATCTTTGATCGCTTCCAACGTCTCGGCCATATCGTCAAAGGCAAAAATTTTCAAGTTCTGCGCGCCGCGCCGCTCCGAGGCTTCCAAAATGCCAAGCCCATCCAGCGCACTGAATCCCACCATGTAGCGAATCTGCGGATACTGAGTGAGCATGTTCTGTGCTTGCTGGGCTGCCTGAAGCCGTGAAATATTGGAGGAGCGAATCTCTACAATGTGTAGATTCGGGTAGCGGCTAATCACGGAACGGAATCCGGCAAGCCTGAGCCGCTGATTCTCGACGCGCTCGCTGCTGATCATAACTCCAATGTCACCACGCTCCCCAGACGCCTTCGCTAACAGCTCGCCCATTTGTTTTCCTGCTCCTTCGTTATCCGTTCCGACGTAAGCCAGCCTTCGGGAGCCCGGCTCATCCGTATCGATGGTGATGACAGGTATGCCAAGTCCGGCCGCTTTGTTGATTAATCGTCGATATTCTGGATCATTTATCCCTTGAACCAGAATTGCATCCGCCTTGCTGGCGATCGCTTTGTCCAGCAGTTTGACCTGCTCAGACGGATTAATGCGGTCCGGCCCGATATAATCGAGCTTCATATCGTGCTGCTCCGCTGCCTTTCGGGCTCCTTGCTCAATGGACCGCCAGTAATAATTGTCCAACTCTTGCGAAATCAATACCACTTTTGTATCGGAACCCCCGCCGGTTGGTGAAACCGTCTTCAATTGTTCTGCCAACTGATGAATTTGAAGAGAAGACAGAGTGAACTGAAACAACAGCCAGACAAATAGCAGGAAGACGGGGATAAGGATCAATGTCCATTTACGGTTTGACATGTCTTGCTCCTTTGGGAATATTTAGAGACACAACTCATTATACAGCAACAAAAGAAGCACACACAGCTATCGTCAATGACAAGCAGCATCTGTTGATGCGAAAGTTAGGATTTTTGACACTTAAATACGAATCTGGTCATGATTTTGATAACGCTTTCCGCAGACATATTGCTACAATGACGGTATATTACAATTCTAATTACCGGAGGTTGAAGGCCGTGTCATTTAAAGTAGCTTTTATTGGAGCAGGAAGCATCGGTTTTACCCGTGGAATTTTGCGAGATCTGTTATCAGTACCGGAGTTTAACGATATTGAAGTGGCTTTTACGGACATCAGTCAGCACAATCTGGATATGGTTACTGAACTGTGTCAACGGGATATTCGCGAGAATGGTTTGTCCATACAAATACAGTCCTCTACGGATCGAAAGATAGCGCTAAAGGATGCCAAATACGTCATTTGTACAATCCGTGTCGGCGGGCTGGAAGCCTTTGCGACCGATGTGGATATTCCACTAAAATACGGTGTAGATCAATGCGTGGGCGATACACTATGTGCAGGAGGCATTATGTACGGTCAGCGTGGTATCGCTGAAATGCTGGAAATTTGCAAGGATATCCGCGAGCTAAGTGCACCGGATGTACTGCTGCTAAACTACTCGAACCCAATGGCGATGATGACCTGGGCCTGCAACAAGTACGGTGGCGTGCGTACGGTTGGTCTATGTCACGGCGTCCAGAATGGGCATCACCAAATTGCCGAGGCGTACGGTCTGGAAAAGCAGGATGTGGACATTGTATGCGCCGGAATCAATCACCAAACGTGGTACATTCAGGCTTCGCATAAGGGTAAGGATCTGACAGCCGGGCTGCTGGAGGCTTTTGAACAACATCCTGAATTTAGCCGCACCGAAAAGGTACGCATCGATATGCTTCGTCGTTTTGGCTATTACAGCACAGAGTCGAATGGTCATCTCAGTGAATATGTGCCTTGGTATCGTAAGCGTCCGAATGAAATTATGGACTGGATTGATCTGGGCAACTGGATTAACGGAGAAACAGGCGGCTATCTGCGTGTATGTACGGAAGGACGCAACTGGTTTGAAACAGATTTCCCCAACTGGATGAAGGAAGATCCACTGGAGTACAAGGCAGAGCATCGAGGTGAAGAGCACGGTTCATACATTATTGAAAGCCTGGAAACCGGGCGTGTGTACCGGGGACACTTTAATGTCGTGAATAACGGTGTAATTTCCAATTTGCCGGACGATGCGATTATTGAAGCTCCTGGATATGTGGATCGGAACGGTATTTCTATGCCGCAAGTTGGAGAACTGCCGCTGGGTCCTGCTGCCGTGTGCAATGTTAGTATTTCCGTTCAGCGTCTGGCTGTCGAAGCGGCGGTACATGGAGACGATAAGCTACTGCGCCAAGCGTTTATGATGGACCCGTTAGTGGGCGCGGTGTGTAATCCGAAAGAAATTTGGCAGCTGGTCGATGAGATGCTGGTGGCACAGGAAGCATGGTTGCCGCAATACGGAGCAGCGATTGCCGAGGCGCGCCAACGCTTGGCTACAGACGATCTGATTCCAACCCGACCTTATGAGGGAGCAGCACGACTTAAGGTGAAGACGGTTGAAGAAATGCAGCTGGATCGAGATGCCGCCAATAAAAATGCAGGACAATCCGACAAGGGCAAGGATCGCGAAAAAGTGCAGAATAACAATGCGTAACAGCTACTTGGTACAATTGCATTAACGATCATTCCATGGACCTGCTTATGAGCAGAGGTGAATGGAACAACAATAAAAGGGTGTTTTCATGGTCGTAGGCCTGAAACACCTTTTTTGGTGTCGATAGGTTCAACGATTGACATAGATAGCAGCCTAAAGTTTATTCTTGTCGATTTGGGCTGACGGAAATTAAAGAATACAGTCTTGTTTTTTATGCATCCGCTCTTTTACTGTCGACTTTGAATCTCCTGAGAGCTTGTCATAGTAGGGAAGTTCAACAAATGATAGAACCGATCTCAAAAAAAGAGAGACCATCCCGAACCGTCGGTGTGGCAATTCATATACCTAATTAATAATTGTAGTCCTTAATTTATTCAATTTACAGCAGATTTCCAGCTCACTATAATCTAACATAGGAGGTGACAAAAAGGGGAAAATGTGAGCGCATGAACAAATAGAAAGCGCTTACCTTTCGCAACTATGAACGCTACTTTTTCTAGGGGAGAGAGTAGGCGTAACACACATTTAATCATATAACAATCAGGTGCCGACATAGGAAGATTCAACAAATCTACGGAAAGATAGGTGAAGCAATTGAAAACAAAGCAAGTGCTTCGTAAAGGAATGAAGTATGCTTTTGCGCTATCACTCGTCGCAAGCAGCTTTCTACCAGGTGCAGGATTTACGGATAAAATACATGCAGAGTCCCATGTCGATAATCCTTACCAAGGAGCGACAAAATACGTTAACCCTGATTATGCGGCTAGTGTCGACACATCAATTGCCAAGGTTACGGATGCGAACCTGAAGGCAAAAATGCAAACGGTCAAAACGTTCCCGACAGCCGTATGGCTTGATCGTATCGCCGCTATTAACGGCGGTGGAGGCAAGCTTGGCTTGGAAGCACATTTGGATCAGGTATTGGCGCAAAAGAAAGGCAACACACCGATTACGGCGGAATTCATTGTGTATGATCTGCCCGGACGGGATTGTCATGCCTTGGCCTCCAATGGTGAATTGCCGCTGACTCAGGCAGGTCTGGAAACGTACAAAAAGGATTATGTTGACAAAATAGCTTCTATTTTTGCAAATCCCAAATATAAGGATATTCGCATCGTAGCGATCATTGAACCAGATAGTTTGCCAAATCTGGTAACCAATCTGGATACTCCCCAATGTGGACAAGCCAAATCTACAGGAATTTATGAGGCTGGCGTGAAATACACAATGAATAAGCTGAACGAGATTCCTAACGTATACAAATACGTAGATATCGGTCACTCCGGTTGGTTAGGCTGGGATAACAACCGTTCAGCGACGGTATCCCTGTTTACAACTATTTTCAAGGACACGAGCAAAGGTCTGTCCAGTGTAGATGGCTTTATCACGAATACAGCCAATACTTCACCGCTGACAGAACCGAATCTGCCTGATCCAAACCTGAATATCGGCGGACAGCCGATCAAATCGTCCAAATTCTACGAATGGAATCCTAATTTCGATGAATCGGATTTCGCAGAGTCCTTGCATAGAGATTTTGTCAGCGCAGGCTGGCCGAGCTCGCTCGGTATGTTAATTGATACAGGCCGTAATGGATGGGGAGGACCTAACCGTCCAACTTCCGCAGTCGGCAATGATATTAACTCCTATGTAAACTCCGGTCGTGTGGACAAACGTTTGCACCGTGGTAACTGGTGTAATAGCAGCGGAGCGGGTATGGGAACGCCGCCACAAACGGCTCCAGCTGGTCATATCGATGCCTATGTCTGGGCGAAACCTCCAGGGGATTCCGATGGTTCCAGCTCACTTATCCCGAACGATGAGGGTAAAGGCTTTGACCGTATGTGTGATCCTACCTATACAACCAAGGATGGCACATTAACAGATGCTTTGCCGAATGCACCTATTTCAGGAGCATGGTTCCATGATCAGTTTGTAATGCTGGTACAAAATGCGTACCCTGCAATCGTGCCTTCCAGTGGTGGTGTGGACCCAGCGCCTACAGATCCAGCTGTACCTTCAGGCTTAAAGGCTGTTGTGGGTAATGCCCAAGTAACGCTGACTTGGGATGCGTCTACTGGTGCTGACAGCTACACCGTAAAACGTGCTACTAGCGAAGCAGGTCCTTTTACAGCCGTGGCGCCTCTTGTAACTGCAAGGGAGTACACGGATAAGGGGCTGACGAACGGAACAACATACTTCTATGTTGTAAGTGCTACGAATGCGAAAGGAACAAGTAAGGATTCCGCCACGGTAAGCGCTGCGCCAAAAGGTACACCGACAGATCCAACGAATCCTACAGATCCAACGGGCGATCTGGTTGTAATGTATCGTGCTGGGGACACCGATCCAGCGAATAACGCTGCCAAGCCGTTCTTTAACCTGAAAAATAAAGGTACAACACCAGTGAAGCTGAGCGAGCTCAAAATCCGCTATTACTTCACGAAAGATGGTAGCCAAGAGCTGCAATCTGCGGTAGACTGGGCGCAAGTAGGTAATGATAACGTGCTGCGTACCATTAAAGACAACTATATTGAAATTGGATTCAGTGCTGCTGCCGGTACGCTTGCTGCTGGAGCGCAAACAGGTGATATTCAGATCCGCATGAATAATAGCGACTGGTCTAATCTGAACGAATCCAATGACTACTCCTTCGATCCAACCAAAACCTCTTATGCTGAATGGAACAAAGTAACGTTGTTCCACAACGATAAGCTGGTATGGGGAATCGAGCCTTAAGAATAGGTAAAATATGTACACTTGAGTAGTGGATAATGATTGAAAAAGGGCTGCGGCACAACTGCTGTAGCCTTTTTTTAACGTATTCGAATAAAGAATTCGATGACCAAGGGAATAAGCATTCAAATTGTGTATAATGAAGAAAGAATGCTGTTCTACTGTGGAGGTCAACAACCAATTTTGGCAACATCTCGGTAGAAAAGGCAATCGTAACTCACTGCTGAGTGATTTTTGCGTCATTTTCTTAGCCCGGTGGTATAAAAAAATAATTCACAGATTGCCGATGAACCTGCATCGGCAATCTTTTGTGCATACATGTTTTAATGTCTTTCATATAGAGGAGGGGATTCATTGTGTTTTCTGCTGCTCGACGACTGCCTTTACTGGAACATATGTATAATCATGCCCCGACAGGAATCGTGATTTTGTCGAGGGAGGGGAAGTGTATGTACGTCAATCCCGCCTTTTGCAAAATGGTCGGATATGAGCAGGAGGAATTACTGGATATCCGATATTATCATCTCTTGTATAACGAAGCTCAGGATCAGCAAGGATTGAGGGAGGCCTATGCAGGCTGGCTAAAGGCTACGGACCAAGTCTACAAGACAGAGCTGCGCTTAAAGCATAAAAGGGGAACAACCGTCTGGCTATCGCTGGAATTAACCATATTTGATGATGAGGCTACCGAACAGTCTTATTTAATTGCGTATGCAATGAATATCACAGAGAAAAAGGATATGGAGCAGGTGCTTGCGGACAATGAGGACTTGTACATGCTGATTACTGAAAATACGCCGGATGTCATCTCTTACAGCACGGCAGACGGCATACTTCAATATATTTCTCCTTCAGTGGAAAAACTCCTTGGTTATACGAAGCAGGAGATGCTCGGCCAAAAACGGCTCCAATTTTACCATGGCGAAGATGCCGATTATATGCGTGTACATGGAATGTTCAAGGAAACAGGCATCATGAAGCGGCGTGTTCGTCATAAGGACGGGCACTATTTGTGGCTGGAAGTATCGTTCCGCATCATTCGGGATGAACAGGGCCAGATCAAGCGAGTTCTGTCCATCGGACGGAATATCACAGAGCGTCAGAAGAGCGAAGAGAATCTGGCAAAAGCTCAGCAGTTGGCGATGTTCGGCTCATGGGACTGGGATCTGGTCAACAATGTTATGCATTTTTCCAAGGAATTTCGCAGCATATTCGGCTATCGTGTCAAGCCGGTTGAAACAAGTATTGACGCACTCATGAAGGCGATTCATCCCGAAGATACAGAACGGATGAAGCAGATTATCAACAACGTGATCTTAAAGGGAATTCACGAAGAAACCTTTTACCGGATTGTATTGCCCAATGGGGAACAGAAGGTACTGCGTTCGATCTGGGAAGCTGAGATGGACGAGCAAGCAGGCAAGCCTGTTCAAGTGATCGGGATGGTACAGGATGTTACAGAGCACCGAGAAATCGAGCAACGTCTTCGTGAAAGTGAAAACCGTTATAAGTCACTATTTCAGCATAATCCACTCGGGATATGCGCTATGGATATGAAAGGTCATATTTTGAGTGTAAATCCGAGTTTGGAACAGCTTACGGGTTATATGAGGGATGAACTGCTTGGAGCTGAAATCCTTGTAATGGCTTCCTCTGAGGAACAGGACAAAATCAAGCATCATATGGAACTGGCCAGGCAGGGGGAGACACAAACCTATGAATCGGAATTCATACATAAGGAGGGGGAACGTCTATTCATCAAGATGACCAATATTCCGATTTTCGTGCAAGAGGAAATTGTGGGCTGCTACGGGATTGTAGAAAATGTTACCCCTCTCAAAAACTACATTGCTCAAATTGAAAAGCTCAGTAACGAGCATTCGCTTATTTTGAATGCGGTATCCGAAGGAATTGTGGGTTTGAGTACCGAAGGACATGTTCGCTTTATGAACCCAGCAGCTGTCGAGATGTTCGGCGTAGGATCAGCTAATCCACTGAACGGTTCAGATATAGACATGATTCGCCATGCTGACGAAATAGGCAGACATTTTCCGGATGAACAGGCTTCTATTCTCCAAGCGATTCGCAGCGGTGCTTCTTATCACGCAGAGGAAGCTGTATTTTGGAAAAAAGACGGGTCCAGCTTTCTGGCCTCCTATCGTATTAGCCCTTTGATGGATAACGGCGAGCGAAAAGGAGCGGTGATGGTTTTTGTAGACAGGACGAATGAAAAGGAGATTATTCGGGCCAAGGAATCTGCCGAACGCGCCGATCGGGCCAAGTCAGAATTTCTTTCTGTGATGAGTCATGAGCTCCGTACACCGATGAACGGCATTATAGGCATGGCAGGGCTACTGGCAGACACGGAATTAGATGAGGAGCAGCGTAGCTATATCGATATTATTACCAGCAGCAGCAACGCTTTGATGCAAATATTGAATGAGATACTGGATTTGAGCAAAATCGAAGCTGGCAAAATGTCGTTGCTGCATGAATCTTTTGTGCTGGAGGATGTGGTTGGCGGTGTAGCTGACCTATTCATGACACAGGCTATGGAAAAAGGCATTCAGCTAGAATGGTATGTGGATCAGGAAATGCCAGGGATGCTGGTCGGTGATCATGTGCGTATCCGGCAGATATTGGTGAACTTGGTGAGCAATGCGATTAAATTTACAGAGCGAGGGCAAGTAAATATTTTTGTAGAGAGAAAGGCTTACAGCCACCGTAAAAAGAAATGCCTGATTGAGTTTAGTGTGACTGATACCGGGATCGGCATCCCGGCAGATCGGCAGCATCTATTGTTTCAGCCCTTTTCCCAGCTTCATCCAGCATTGAACCGGAAATATGGAGGGACAGGCCTCGGCTTGTCCATCTGCAAAAACCTGGTCAAGCTAATGGGAGGTTCCATTGGTGTGGACAGCGATGAGGCTAGAGGAGCAACATTCCGGTTCCAGCTGGATCTTAAGCTGCCGGAAGGGCAAATGCTTACGAATATAAGCCGTGATCAGCCTTATGACTCAAAGAAAGGCTAAAAAAGACATAGCCGTGATGCAACCTGCATCACGGCTATTTTTGTGAATATTCTCCAAAGAAAAGATTGACAAACTGTTCTAACTGTACTATTAATGATAGTACAGTTAGAACAGTTGAACATATATCAATGAATTTGAGTCAGTGTTGAAAGGAGGAAGTCCATGTTCGAGCTGGATATCCGCAGCCGCAAGCCGATCTACGAGCAGCTTATGGAAAAGGTCAAGGAAATGATCGTGTACGGATCGCTTCAGCCGGATGAGCAATTGCCTTCTGTACGGGCATTATCCGCTCAACTGACGGTGAATCCGAATACGATTCAGAAGGCGTATCGCGAGCTGGAACGTGAAGGATATATCTATTCCGTTCAGGGCAAAGGCAGCTTTGTCACGCCTACCCAGCAGCAGCCGCAACAAATAAAGCGGGATGAGATTCGGGCGGCATTGTTAAAACAAATGATCGAAGCTGTCCACTTCGGTTTTACACAGCAGGAAGTGGACGACATATACGTGGAAGCTATGCAAACAAAGGAAAGGGGGATGTCCCTTGATTGATTTAAGGGAAGTCACAAAGACATTTACAGAAGAAAAGGCTGTCGATCAGCTCGCCCTTACGGTAAAGAAGGGCTCCATTTTTGGGCTGCTGGGCTCAAATGGTGCAGGGAAAACGACCTTGCTCAAAATCATTGCCGGGATCTACCGGCCAGATGCTGGTCAGGTGCTAATCGGTGGACAGCCGGTATATGAGCAGCCTGAAGTCAAGCAGCACATTCTGTTTTTGCCGGATACTCCCTATTTTTTTCCGCAAGCGACAATTCGTCAGATGGCCCGGTTTTACAGTTCCATTTATCCAAGTTGGAGTGAGGAACGCTACACACAGCTTACCGCTATTTTCAAGCTGGACCCGAAGCGCAAGCTTCACCGTTTTTCCAAGGGGATGAAGCGTCAAGCTGCTTTTTTGCTTGCCTTGAGCTGTATGCCTGAGCTGCTGGTTTTGGATGAACCCATTGACGGTCTGGACCCGGTGATGCGTAGAATGATCAAAAATCTCTTGTTCCAAGAAACCGCTGCACGTGAGATGACCGTCGTAATCTCATCTCATAATTTGCGTGAGATTGAAGACATGTGTGATCATGTCGGCATTATGCACCAAGGACGGATGCTGTTGGAAAAAGAGGTTGACGACCTCAAATCTGATACGCATAAGGTACAGGTTGCCTTTCGGGACAGCATGCATGAGGAAGCTGTCTGTAGCCAACTTTCGGTCGTACATAAGGAGCGGAGGGGCAGTGTTCTGCTGCTTATTATCCGGGGTGAGCGAGAGCGGATTGCGGAGACGATTGAAGCGTATGAGCCTCATGTATTCGATTTGCTACCATTGACGCTTGAGGAAATTTTCATTTATGAAATGGAGGACGCAGGTTATGACATCCAACCGATTCTTCTGTAGCGGCGGCGTAATTCGCCAATGCCTGAGACAGCATGGCTGGATCGGTCTATTGTACTTGGCGGGATTGCTGTTTACAGTACCGCTGCCATTGTTTATGAGCACTGGTGATGAACAACCGCGAGTGGTTTTAAAAAGCTTGTTCGATAGCACAAACTCGGGTAATGAATTGCAAAAATTAATTTTAATGACCGTACCCGTGCTGGCAGGTGTGATGCTACTTCGTTTTGTTCAGCGTCAGGGGCCTTCCGATTTATACCATAGCCTACCTTTGCGTAGAGAGCATCTATTAACGTCACATTTAATTAGCGGTCTTATTCTGTTACTTGTACCTGTATGGCTGACTGCGGGAGTAACTGCTTGGGTTAACACGTCAGTCGAACTGCCTTATATTTTTCAAATTAATGACGTTGGATCGTGGGCTTTGGTTGTGTCCGTCCTTACGATTTTCTTGTTTACTTTTACTGTGTTTGTAGGAATTTGTGTGGGACAATCATTGCTACAGACCGTAGTAGTGTATGTTTTGCTGCTATTGCCTCAGTTTCTATTCATGATGATAGGGCGTTTTCTGGAACGTAATTTATACGGATATGTGTGGGTGCGAGAAACCGTTGTTCAATATATTAACGGCTCGGAGTTTCGCAGCAATAATAATGTTTGGGAAAACTTATCGCCGTTTGTACGCATTATGGACAACTTACCGCAGCGTGCCTTTTCTTACATGGAGCTACTTGCCTATCTAGGTATCTCTCTGCTGTTTGTCGCCTTGAGTTATGGTTTGTATCGTAAACGCTTGGTCGAAAAGGCGACTCAGGCTATAGCGTTTTCTTTCTTTCAACCTTTGTTCAAGGCAGGGGTTATACTATGCGCCATGCTTGTACTAGGCGATTATTTTTATAATGCAGGTACAAGAGGAGCGAATTGGTCGATTTTTGGGTATGCCCTTGGAGCTATTTTAGGCTATATCGTTGTAGAGATGGTCATCCGCAAGACGTGGCAAATTGTGCGTGTTCGTGCTTTGGTGGAAATGGTCGTGTACGGCGTGATCATGGGGCTGGTACTATATATCCCGATTTCAGGTTGGTTGGGTTATGAGGGGCAGATTCCAACAGCACACTCCGTAGAAAAAGTTTATGTCGGGCGAGAGGAGCCTCTAGAGGGAGATGCACAGACAGAAACTTATTACTCCCAAGACAGGGCCTATATCGCCTCTGTACTGAATTTACATCGAGAACTCGTACGTGCACATGCAGCTGGCGAGAAAATGTTGTCCAAAAACCTGGCCGTCGAATCGGCATTCATAGTCTACCGTTTGGATGATGGTTCCACCATGACTCGCCGCTATACATTCCCGGAGAAGCCTTTCCGGACAGAACTGACCAAAGTGATGGAAGCAGAGCCTTATAAAACGGTAAGATACAGGCTGGATAAGCTGCAAGGAAAAGCAGAGACGATTAATATCCAATCCGTAGATGATAGTGAAAGACGAGTGGTTTTAACCAATCCCAAAGAAACTCGTGAATTTGAAGATATACTCAGAGAAGAAGTATTAAATATGAGTTATAGCGAAATGCAATCAGAGAAATATCCATTGGGGAGTGTTTCTATTACAAATAAAGAGTCCTCCTCCACCAATAACGAACCGAAATGGCATCGTGAAATTTCATTTAATTGGCCGGCTTCCTATCACAAGCTTACAGGTTGGCTAGAGCAAAAGGGGTATGCGGATAAGGTGATCATTGATTCCAAGGATATCTTTTCGATACGGGCTGTTCCTATTATTACTGAAGAGCTTGAACCTTATCAACCCAATCAGTATATTGAAGACTATAAACTATTTAAAAGTATCCAACAGAAGCACAAAGCAATAACGATTGAAGATCCGAAGCTGTGGAGCACTGTACTGGAAAAGCGTAGATCTAATAGCTATACTCCAAATATGGCGAAAGGTTCTTACTTGGTTCAAGTCAAGATCAAACCTTTATTTAGTTCAGATCCCCACACAGGCTATTACTATTTTACTCCGAACGATATGACACCGGAGCTTGCAAAGGCTTTACCAGCAGTTCCTTAAGCTCTAACGAAGGACATGATCTGGTTTGGATAGCATATGGACGGAGGTAGATGAACATGGGATGGTTCGGACACGACATATAACAACCTCATCGACGGGCAAGAGCTCCTCCACATTAGAACGGTCATAAATAAAGGCCAGAGAGATACAACGTAGAACTTATAGAGAGAAGAGCCATAAACCTACAGTTCAATGGTGGAGGAGCAAAAAGATATGAAATATACTGAAGATCGTGAATTTTTACAGTTGTTGGAGCATCATACACAGTCATTTTCCGGATGGGACTTTTCATTCATCTCGGATACAGGACGAATGGCGAGCGAGCCTTTGGACTGGTCTTATGCCAGCAAGGCTCTGTCGTTGATCCATTCCTCAAAGGCGATGCTGGATATGGGAACAGGCGGGGGAGAGCTATTGTCGCAGTTGCGCCCTTTTCCAGAGATCGTATGTGCGACAGAGGCATATGCACCGAACGTTCCGATCGCCAAGCAAAGATTGGAGCCGCTGGGTGTGCGCGTGATGGCTATTCATGAAGACGATTCCCTTCCGTTTGACGATGCCGGGTTCGACCTTGTGCTGAACAAGCATGAGTCATTTTCGCCAGCGGAAGTGCGCCGTATTTTGCGTCCAGGAGGTACGTTTTTGACTCAACAGGTGGGAGGCCTGGATTGTGCAGGCCTTAACGCCCGCTTGGGAGCACCGGATTACGTGTATGCGGACTGGACTCTTTCTCAAGCACTTGCAGGTTTGAAAAGCAATGGTTTTGAAATCGTAGAGCAGCGGGAACAGTTTCCCATTCAGCGCTTTTACGATATTGGAGCGATTGTCTATTACTTAAAAGTTATTGAATGGCAGATTGCAGACTTCCAGCTAGAAAAATATATAGAACAGCTGTATGGTCTATATTTGGACATTAAACGTGATGGGTATTGGGACGTGAAGCAGCATCGTTTTTTGATCCATGCCAAAGCGATATAAAAAGATTTAAATCCAGAAAGGTCTTCCTATTAAGGAAGGCCTTTTTGGATTTGCTTCTTTAGGGCAAAAACGATCCTTTCGTATACTAATCTTTACCATATAATTGTACAATGAAGAAGCAATGGCTTACAGACTCATTTTCATATATAAGATATAGGGGGATGTACATGTCTGAACCAAAGGAAGTTATAAGCAAGCCGGAAGAGGGCAGTTCTGTGCGGATAGCATGGTTTTGGCCATGGCTGGTCGGTACGTTTATGTTTGGATTGTTTTCAGTCATGTTTAATATTATTTGGAGTATGCTTGTAGCACCTCAAGTGCAGTATTTGCTGCGGCATGAAGGTGTGACGGATATAATCGTGGTTGTAATATTGCTGCTATATGCATGGCTGGTTGGTCTCATTTTTGCAGCTTTTGGTGCTTTGAGTGCGCGTATGTCCAGCATGCCTAAGCTTCCGCTGATGCTGACTGGGCTAGCATCATTATTATGCGGACTATCGTTGTGGACCATAGGGCTGCGAGGATCTGGCGGCCAACTTGCTGAAGTATCTGGAGGAGCGTGGGAGCTTTTTACACTCTATCACGCTTGGGCTGAGCCTGTACTGGAGGTATTGGGGTCATATACACAGTATAGTGGAATCTGGTTTCTGCTGACCGCACTGTTGCCGATCGCTGGTATGGTAGTCGGGGTTGGGATAGATCGTTATCCTGCAGTGACCGACAAGCACGGAAAGGTGGACCATAGATGGCAATGGGTTGTAGCTGCAATATCTGCTGCGCTCATCATTGTGATGACGATTACAATCATGCTTCCTCAGCGTCCGTACATTGCGGAGAGGGATTTTCCGATAGTAGATGGAGCTACAGCGGCCATCCCGTTCGCACAGGATATGCTGCATGAATTGACCGGAATGAACAAGGTTCGTGCGGCTCATGAACTGAGATTCAACACAACACATCAGGCTTATGTTAATCTGATTGAAAAGAAGGCGGATCTGATTCTGGTGGCAGGTCCATCTGATGAGGAATTGCACCTGGCGAAAAGTCGGGGAATTCAAATGAAGCTCACACCCATCGGGTGGGATGCGTTTATTTTTCTCGTTCATAAAGGCAATCCGGTTAACGGACTTTCTTCGGAGCAGGTGCGTGGCATATATGAAGGGTCAATTCGTAACTGGAGTGAAGTAGGGGGCAAGAATCAGCCGATCGTTGCTTATCAGCGGGAGGAAAACTCAGGAAGCCAAACATATATGCAAAAGAAAGTGATGAAAGGTCAGGACATGGCTGAACCGCCTCGGGAACTCCGAATTGGTATAATGGGTGAGATGATAAATGCAATTGCTGATTTTGACAAGGATCACAACGCGCTCGGTTACTCATTTTATTATTTCGCAAATGTGATGCATAATCGTCAAGAGGTCAAATTTTTATCTATTGATGGAGTGGAGCCCGACAAAGAACACATTCGCTCGAAACAATATCCATTCACAGCTCAACTGTTTGTAGTGACACGCGAAGGCGAGAAACCACGGGCTTCGATGCAACGATTACTCGAATGGCTGCAAAGCGAAGAAGGAACTCAGGCTATCGAAAAAGGCGGCTTTGTTCCTGTAAATTCGTAATTCTGTAAAGATGGTTCACTTACAGTCGATACCGTATGTGCGCCGCAAGAGTGAAATGAATACAGCAGGGTAATACATAGAATATGCTTTGCTGTGAACACAAAACCCGCGCAGCATGTATATCAACCACATAAGGGGATGAACGAAAATGAAGAAAAAAACATCGGTTTGGGTGCTTTTGCTCGCCGTAGCCATAGTAGCAGCAGGTTGTGAAACAGGTTCACAAACAGGACAAACGGCTCAGAACAAACCAAAGGATTCTGCATCGGTACAAGCAAATGACTCGGGAGCTACTGTAGATACACCGGAACAGCAGACTGCTTCTGACGGCAAAAGCAGCACACCTCCGTCCAGCACTGGCAAACCAGTGGAGACAGGAGGGCAAGCTACGACAGATGCCAATATAGCGAAGGTCCGTATGGACAATATTACAACACTGAGATTGATTGACGGACAATCAGGCTGGATCGGCGGTAATGGATGGATTGCCCGAACAGATGCGGCTGCATCTGGTTCAGTCGGTTCGGCTTGGAATGTGCAGTATCAAGGCCAAGGTACGGTTCAACAGATTTTTGCCTTGAATGGAGAGCAGGCCTGGGCTGTTATGGAAGATAGCGGTTCATTGCTGGCAACTTCCGATGGCGGTAAGCGTTGGGAAGCTGTCGGGACTGTGCCTAAGCAAGGCCAAGCGGGATTCTTACACTTTGTATCATCCAAAGAAGGATTCAGTGGCAACCAATATACCCAAAATGGCGGACAAAGCTGGTCTTCGCTCCCTGTTCCTGACCACACGGTAGGACAGCCATATTATCATGATCGGCAAAACGGCTGGGCGGTAACTCAGAAAACAGATCGCTCGTTCCAGATTTTACACACTGTAAACGGGGGGCAGAATTGGACTACCGTCTTGTCGCGGACAACCGAGGCGCCTCTCAACGGAGTTACTATTCGTTCGGTAGAACGGGACAACGCATGGATTGAGCTGGTTGGAGACACGGGGATGAATCAGACGTCGTATTCGCTTTGGCATACTGCTGATCGTGGACAAAGCTGGCGCACTGTACTGGCGAATTCCACCGCTGGCGGCGGTCCGGCACCGGGTGTCAGCCAACAAGACAACCAGATTTCTAAAAATGAAGGGACAGCACCAGGCATGCTCTATGCGGTTAATAGTAGTACCGCATTGATGGGAGGTTATTGTGCACCGTGTGATAAGCCCAATACGATTGGTTGGACGAATGACGGTGGCAAGACGTGGAACAATGGCAAGCAAGGCTTTGATGGTTATAGCAATCAGCAAATCGGGATGGCCAATACCAAGGAAGGCTGGGCTATTTTCTCAGATACAGAGCAGGCTCCGATCATGTATACCACCTCGGATGGTGGACAGCACTGGACGCAAAGTCATGTATTTGACAAGCCTGTGACCCCAGGCTCCTAAGGAGGGAATGTAGTTGAGTCAACATAATAAAAGTGCGATTACGTGGGCGAACGGTCGCGAAGTACCACTCATCGGGCAAGGCACGTGGAATATGGGCGAAAAAGCCTCGCTTCGGCAGGAGGAGGTGCGTGCACTTCAACTTGGCTTTGAGCTGGGGATGACGCTGGTGGACACGGCTGAAATGTATGCGGAGGGCGGCGCAGAAGAGATCGTCGGGGAGGCCATTAGGGGCCGCCGGGACGATGTGTATCTTGTCAGCAAAGCTTATCCTCATCATGCGGACCGCCACGGATTGGCTCAAGCCTGCGAAGCGAGTCTAACTCGAATGGGAACCGAGTACATGGATATGTATCTGCTGCATTGGCGCGGGAATATTCCACTGGAAGAGACAATACAAGGCATGGAAAAACTGCGTGAGCAGGGCAAAATCCGTAGCTGGGGCGTATCCAATCTGGATAAGTCCGATATGGAGGAGCTATGGAGTCTGAGTGGTAGCCAAGCTTGCGCTGTCAACCAAGTGCTGTATCATGCGGCTTCGCGAGGCATCGAATATGATCTGCTTCCTTGGAGCCGTACGCATGGAGTACCTGTAATGGCCTATTGTCCGATTGCCCAAGGTGGACGCCTGCGACGTGGACTGCTGGAGCACCCTGTCATGGCAGACATTGCTGCCAGCCACGGAGTAACTCCATCGCAAATCGCACTCGCATGGGTCATACGGGACGGAGATGTGTGGGCCATCCCCAAGGCGGTACAAGAATCGCATGTACGAGATAATGCAGCAGCAGCAAGCATTCGGCTCACCCCTGAACAGCTTCATCAAATAGACGAAGCCTTTCCTCCGCCAACAAGGAAGCAGCCGCTGGATATGGTTTGAGGAAGGAGGGGGACGATGACAGAGCCAGAGACAGAACTGCACGAGGTAGATGATCATCTCGACTATGGATTATCCGTTGTATTTATCGGCTTTAATCCCAGCTTAAAATCAGGCGAGGTAGGACATCATTATGCTAATCCGCGCAATCGCTTTTGGCGCATACTGGAGGGGGCAGGCTTGACGCCTCGCCTGTACGATCCATCGGAAGATCGGGACCTTCTAAAGCTGGGCTTCGGTTTTACCAACATTGTCTCCCGTCCCACCAGAGGAGTTGAGGACATTACACGTGAGGAATACGCCGAAGGACGTTTGAAGCTGCAAGCGAAGCTAACGGAGTACCGCCCGAGGGTCGCTTGTTTTGTCGGCAAAGGCGTGTACACCGAATATAGTAAAAAATCCAAAGCAGATTGGGGATTTCAGCCCGAACCGTTTATCCCCGAGATGCATGAATTTGTGGCACCTTCGTCGAGTGGATTGGTGCGCATGTCGTTGGAAGAAATCACAGATATTTATCGCCGTCTCCAAAAGTTCCTTTCGTCTGAAGCCATCTAAAGTGCGGCTAGATATGGGAGATGCAGCTAGTATACAAAGAACCACACCCTTCAATCCCTGCTGGAAGAAGTGTGTGGTTCTTTGTGCTGCTTCTATTCTATTGCAAGGCTTTGGTCTGCCATGCCTGCTCCACGGGAACATAAGGATACCCCAGATCACGGGCGACTGCTTCATAGGTGATATGTCCATTCAGGACATTGGTACCACTAAGCAGCGGCTTGCTACTGCGAAGCGCCTCTTGTACACCGAGATCTGCAAGTTGGAGGGCAAAGGGGAGCGTCGCGTTCGTCAGAGCGAGCGTGGAGGTTTGTGGTACTGCGCCAGGCATGTTCGCCACTGCATAGTGAATAACGCCATGCTTTACATAGGTTGGCTGATCATGTGTTGTGATGTGGTCAATCGTCTCAACAATGCCACCTTGGTCAATGGCGACATCGACAATCACTGAACCGGGTTGCATCGTCTGCACCATGGCTTCTGTTACGAGCCGCGGTGCTTTGGCACCGGTAATCAGGACAGCACCGATCAACAAATCAGTTTGGGCCACGGCTTCCGCAATGTTGGAGGGGGTGGACACCAGCGTGTGGAGCTGATTGCCGAAAATATCGTCCAGTTGGCGCAGTCTTGGCAGGCTCAGATCGATCAGTGTAACATCAGCACCGAGACCGATGGCGACCTTGGCAGCATTGGTGCCGACCACCCCTCCCCCAATAATAGTCACTTTACCGCGTTTGACCCCTGGCACACCTGCCAGCAGGATGCCTTTACCTCCCTTTGGTTTTTCCAGCAGCTGAGCACCGATTTGTACAGCCATTCGGCCTGCAACCTCGCTCATGGGTGTAAGCAGCGGCAGGCTTCCTTCAACATCCAATGTTTCATAGGAAATGGCGGCTACGCCGTTGTCTGTTAAAGCCCGGGCGAGTGCGGGCTCGGCAGCCAGATGCAGATAGGTGAACAAAATCAAACCTGGCCGAAAATATCCGTATTCAGAGGGAAGCGGCTCTTTTACTTTGATAATCATATCCGCCTGGGACCACACATCCGCGGCTTGCTGCACAAGAGTTGCACCCGCAGTGGCATAATCTCCGTCTGTAAAGCCGCTTTCAACACCTGCATGGCTTTCTACATACACATGGTGTCCGTGTTGAATCATTTGAGCAGCACCTGCAGGTGTCAGAGCGACACGATTTTCATTGTTTTTAATCTCTTTCGGAATCCCGATTTTCATTCGATTCACCTCTCCTAAATAATAATTGTTATCCAACGGCAATTAATTTTTTAGGGCAGCTATGCCTGCTATGTTTTACTGTTGGATGCGACCAAACGAGCGCAGAAAATTGCACTATCATTTGTATGCAGTCTGCCGATTAGTTACATGGACTCAAGCCGATAAATGCAATTCATGTTAGATTAGGTACAGTTTATAAGAGGGTGACCCCCTTGACATCATACATTTTGTCGGATTATCTGACTTAAAGGCTCGACTTTTTGATGAATATATGTCATATAAAATGACATGAAGACATATGCATAAGGAGAATGCCGATGAAAGGAAAAAAAATATTTACCATTGCAGATGTGCTGGAACGTCCCGTTTTCCGGCGTGCGAAGCTGGCAGCTGGGGAACAGGGGATAAATCGCCGTGTGGGCTGGGTTCATGTGCTAGAAATCACCAATGTGTCCCCGTTTGTAAGCCGTCATGATCTGATTTTGACGACGGGCCTGTGGCTAACCAGGAAGGGGGAAGAACGCGCCGAGTATATGGAGCAATTGATTCGCTCGGAAGCGGCTGGATTGTGTGTTGAACTGGGTACGAGTATTTATGAAATCCCCTCCGAGATTCTGGAGTTGGCAGAACGGCATCACTTCCCGGTCATCGTATTTGAGCAGCCGGTGCGTTTTGTTGAAATTACACAAGATATCCACTCCCTACTTATTAACCGGCATCATGAACTGTTAAAAGATCTGGAGCGGTTTTCACGTCAGCTTCAGCAGGAAACTCTGCGCAGCACCGATATGAACGCCCTCTTGCGTGTGCTTCATGACTACGCTGGCCGGCAGGTCATCTACATGTCCTCCATTGATACCCATCGATTCGTACCTTCCGTCCAGCCAGATGTGGCGGACCATATTGCAGATTTTTACGCTAATGAAGTGGAATCAAGTATGACCGCCGATCGGGAAGGGCATTTGCTGTTTTATTTGAATGAATCCACTGCCGTCTTGTTTCAGCCTGTTGTCTGCTTTGGTCAGGTGTTTTCCGCGGTAGGGTTAGTACTGCATAGTGAAATGCCGACGGAAGAAATGTCGCTGCTTATTGATTACACCGCCAAGGCGGCTGCTACATTGGTACTGAGAACACAGTTTCTGGAGGATCGATTACTACGTAATCAAAATGAACTGATTCAGGATGTATTGAACGGCCAGCTGCCGAGTGAAGAACAGGCCCAGACCCGGATGGGACTGCGATTGTTAACGAAAGGGCGGTATTTATTTTGGGCAGGAGTCATCGAGGTAGAGCATCAGGACAAGGACGCAAGTCAGGTGCGCAAGGAATCCATCAATCAGGATGTATTAGTGCTGCTTCGTTCTCTGTTGAAAAAAGAAGCGCTGCACAATCTGCTGATGATGAAGGGAAGTCAATGCTACATCCTTTGTGCCAAGGAGGAATTAACGCTGCGTTCCGCAGCTCAGATGAAAAAAGTGCTGACCCATACGGTTCAATATATTCAGAATTATGCCGCAGGACAGCTGGATAAAGTGCGTATTCATGCAGGCTTTGGTAAGGTAAGGCATCGCATGACAGGGACGGATCGCAGTTTTGAAGAGGCCTATCAGGTGATTGAGGTTGCACGAAGCGTTCCGGTCATGACGGATCGGCTATTTTACGACAGCATCGGAATCTATCAATTGTTGAAAGCAGTGCCTCGCATTCCTTTTCTACAAGAATTTGTACAGGACTATTTGGGTGGTCTGATTGCGCATGATCGTGAGCACCATATGCAGCTTCTGGATACACTGGATGCCTACTTTCAATGCCATGGCTCCAAGCGTGATACCGCCGGAATCCTATATATTCATAGACAGACCCTTTATAATCGGCTGGATAAAATTAACGAAATTGTAGAAGGGGATTTGGCAGACCCCGACAAACGTCGTTGTCTGGAGATGGCACTGCTAGCTTACCGGATGCTTCAGGCTGAAAATTGATCCTAAATGACTAGCTCTATTTTCCATTCTACTCATTTACAATGCGTGCTAACACTGAGATAATAGAAGAGACTAGGTAAATATACTGAAAGGGGATTAATATGAATATAAAAAAATGGATTGCTGTCCCTCTTATTCTGTTAATGGTAGCTTTGACAGGTTGCCAGGCAGTAGGTGGATTTGATGTAGGTAAAAATCTATTGGGAACACTTGATGTGAAGTCTCAGCAGACAACGGAGAAGATTTCACTTAAATTGACTCCAAGAGAAGGGATTACCCAAGGAGATCAGGAAATCGTAGATTTGATTAATTCGATTTCGGTGACGGTGGATGAAGCTAAGGTACAATCGGAGGAAATTGTTTCCGCCAAGGGTACATTGCACATTGATAAGTACAATTTGCCATTTGAGCTTGCTTTGGATCGCCAAGGCATGGCTATTCAATTGGAAGGCGCTAAAAAACCTTATTACATATCTTTAAACTCGCAAGAGCGTTTGAGCGGTCTGCCTGCTGGGTTTGACCCGTATGTCTATTCCAAAGACGTGAGAGCACTGACAAAAACAGCCGCTGCACTTATGCTCAAGCATGCTCCTAACCCTTCGACCATTTCTGCAACGTCTGTCACCGAAGAAGTGTACGGTGAGAAAGACAAGGTAAAACTGACTCGTCTCCATGCAGAATTGCGCGGTGATGAACTGGTTACCTTGGTAAAGCCGTTCCTGGAGAATCTGGCCAAGGACGAAGCAGGCTTGAAAGAATTGATTGGTCAAGCTATTGATGTGACTAAAACTATCGCTTCCGGCATGGCTATTGAGGGTAGTGATAAAGTAACAACGGAATTGAATGAAAACAAAGAAAAGCTGGTCAACGAGGCTTATACCGAGGTTAAAAAGTATCTGGATCTGGCTGTGGCACAGTATGATGTAGGAGTTAGCACTATGTATGCACAGGCACCTGAAATCAAAACAGTTCTGAGTGCCAATACTGTGCTGAAAAGCGATACGTATTTTGATGAAAAAGGAAATGTCCGCAAAGCGCTGACAGACCTGACAGTTGCTTTGCCAGATGTGGATGGTCTTCCGGTGAAGTCCTTTAGCATCCTGACTGAGACTCAAGCCTGGAACGTAAATGGTAATGTAACAGCCGATAAAGTAGATATTTCTAACGGCGTGATTGACCTGAACAACCAAGCTGAATTAACACCGGGAGCAACACTGCGTAATTTTGAAACGAACTCCCCAATCTACAATATTCTAAAAAATGATTTGCAAATTACAAAAGTAGAAACAACTTTCGATCCTAAAGACGATTACTACGTTTTGGAGAATCGTGGAGGTACGGCCTTCATCCCATTGCGTGAACTGACTGGCGAATTGAGCTCGGAATTAAAATGGGATGCAACTGCCAAACAAACAACTGTAATTGATGATATTACTGGTAAAACGATTAAGCTGAAAAGTGGCTCTAAGCAGGCTGTACTGGAAGGAAGCACATTGGCGTTGCCACAAGCTCCATATACGGATGAATACGGCACATTGTATGTTCCTTTCAAATCTGTTGCAGAGGCGCTTGGCGCCACTGTAACTCGTAACAATGCTGGAGAATATGTACTGAAACGCGATTAGAAAGAATCAGGTATACACACAGGAACCAGCCCGGATTAGGGCTGGTTCTTTTTTAGTTATATTGGTAAAATGCTCATAAAGCGATTTAAATAAGCGCTTACAGATTAAAATTGTGCCATACTTTTACACATGGAAAATTGAGATAATTAAAGCATCATTCTGAGTAGAAACACACATACAAGTAGGGGGATATACGATGAAAGATATGGAGCTATTGAATTCCAATGAGGGACAGATTGTTCTCGCGCGGATGTACGGTCAACAGCAGGTTTTAGAGCAAACAACGAGATATCAATCACTTATACAGGCGTATCGCCAGCATTTTGGAACAGGGGATATCGAATTGTTCAGTGCTCCAGGGAGATGCGAAATTGGCGGGAATCATACAGACCACAACCACGGGAAGGTGCTGGCAGGTAGTATTACACTGGATACGATCGCTGTAGCGGCTAGAGTGGAAGAACCTGTTATTACCTTCTTTTCTGAGGGCTATGAAACGAAATACGCCATTGATTTAAACGACTTGTCGCCAAAACCGGAGGATGACGGTACGATGCTGCTGATCCGTGGCATTGCTGCTGGTTTGCTTGAATTCGGGTATCGTATTGGAGGATTCCAGGCTTATATATCGAGTAATGTATTCTCTGCTTCAGGCTTAAGCTCTTCCGCTTCGTTTGAAATGCTGATATGTACGATACTCAATCATTTTTATAACGAGGGCGCGTTAGACACTGTTGCTATATCCAAAATTGGTCAGTATGCGGAGAATGTCTATTGGAACAAGCCTTCAGGCCTGCTTGATCAGATGGCTTGCGCCTATGGTGGCTTGATTTCCATTGATTTTGAAAATCCGAAGGAACCGATCATTAATCCAGTCCATTGGAATTTTGAACAAAACGGGTACTCCCTGGTTATTGTTAATACAGGTGGAAACCATGCTGATTTAACGGATGATTACGCAGCAGTGCCGAACGAAATGCGTGCTGTGGCTCAGTCTTTAGGCGCTTCTGTTTGCCGTGACTTATTGCCCGAGAATCTGTATGCCAATCTCAAAATGGTCAGGGAAAAAGCGGGGGATCGGGCAGTGCTCCGTGCTTTGCATTTTTTTGAAGAAAACAAGCGTGTAGATGAGCAAGTGAAATCGCTGGAGGAAGGGCGCTTTTCTGATTTCTTAAGGCTTGTCACCGAATCTGGGAACTCCTCCTGGAAATGGCTTCAAAACGTATATAGAAGTGGGATTAATCGGGAACAAGACGTATCGGTTGCACTAGCTTTAACCGAAATGTATTTAAAATCAATTGATGATAGTGCATGCAGGGTACACGGTGGTGGTTTTGCTGGTGTGATCTTGACGATTCTTCCAAATAAGCATGTGGATGATTACAAGGAGTGGATCAGCGGAATGCTGGGAACTCCGGTGCTCGTAGTCAACGTCCGCGAGGACGGCGCTGTTAATGTAAGTGAATTGATCCATGCGGAACAGACTCGTAGCGAGTGTACTAACTAATCAGTCGACAGTCGAAGGCTTTAACCTATAGGTTAAAGTCTTTGTTCTTTTTATGACCGAAACAGCTTAGGCATGCGTTATAATAGAGAGATGGAATTTCTAATGAAGGAGGACCTTTCATGGCAATATATCCGTCCTGGTCCTATTCACAATCAAGGGCCCAAACGTTCGACGAATGTTTACGCAAATACTACTATCATTATTACGGCTCGCATAACGGCTGGAATTCGGCACAGGGCACTGAAGAGCAAGTGACGTTGTACCGGCTTAAGCAACTGAGCAACTTATATATTTTATTCGGAAATATTACGCACCAAATGTGTGAATCGGTCATACGCGGATGGATGGAAAAAGGGGCTATCCCGCGTACAGCATTTCTGGAGACAGCAATGAAGAACATGTTGAATGACAGCTACAAGGAATCATTACACCGTGAGCTATGGCTGCAAGACCCTAAAAATCGCGTCATGCTGGCAGAGATTTATTACGAAGATGAGGTGCTCCCGGAACGGATTGCTCGGATTAAGGAGCGCCAGCACGCGGTGGTGCACAATTTGTACCGTACTGCGGTTTGGCGTGAGCTGCAGCAAGGTCAGGCTCGAATCGTTGAGGTGGAAAAATGGGATACGATGCTCCTACACGAGACGAAAGTATATGTCAAAATGGATTTGCTCTATCGCAGAGACAATGGCGATATGGTTATTGTAGATTGGAAAACAGGTAAGGAAGGCGACTTCTCCGACCAGTTATTTTTGTATGCTTCCTATGTGCAGGAGCACTACCAGCTTCCTTTGGAGAAGATAGAGGTGCGTGTGGAGTACTTGATGACAGGAGAGCACGAAGTATACCGCCCCACACCAGAGGACATCGACAAGGTCGTTGGCAATGTAGGGCGTTACATCGAGGAAATGAAATCCTGTCTTGATGACGATTACTATAATCGACCCAAGTCCGAGTCTTTCTTTACACCGATGCCTTCACGCAGAGTATGCGGAGGCTGTAATTTTCGCGAGGTGTGTAAGTACCGAGCGGTGTGAAATCGCAAAATTAATATAAAAACAGAGTGGGTGGAATGGTGCTGCACAAGCAACAGCGGTGAAAAGCACCGTCTACCTGCATAATGGCTATAACTCTTCCAAATCCTGAAACCGCTTTCCAATTCGGAGAATAAGAGGTATGATAAGGGTATTATTGGAAATTGGTAAGGAGGATATCGGAAAATGTCGAGTACAGGGCACGCGCGTATTCTTTTTCAAGGGGATTCTATTACAGACGGAGGAAGAGGACGGAATGAGGACGCGAACCATTGGCTGGGTCAGTGCTATGTGTATCTGATCGCAGGAGCTCTCGGAAGTCGATTGGCTGCTACACAGCCGGAGTTTGTAAACCGTGGAGTTTCGGGAGACCGGGTATCGGATTTGTATGCACGTTGGAACGAGGACACGTTTAGTCTAAAGCCGAACTTGCTCAGTATTCTAATCGGGGTGAACGATGCCTGGAGGATTGTGGAGCAGGAGCCGTCCGGGGTGACGGACCGATTTGAACGAGCTTATTGCCACCTGCTGGAGGAGACACGGGAAGTGATGCCCGATATCGGGCTGGTGTTGTGTGAACCGTTTATTTTGAAAACAGGAGCTACCGAGGCGCGATGGGATATTTGGCAAGAAAAAATAACGGGCTACCAGCGAATTGTACGTCAACTTGCCGACCAATATGGGGCCGTATTTGTACCGCTCCAGAATATGTTCAACGAAGCGGCTACC
This sequence comes from Paenibacillus jamilae, assembly GCF_050482105.1. GTDB lineage: Bacteria > Bacillota > Bacilli > Paenibacillales > Paenibacillaceae > Paenibacillus > Paenibacillus jamilae_B. Next base: position 262,917 of record NZ_JBCNHI010000011.1, read on the forward strand.
AAGGCGGACGCTTCCTATTGGCTGCATGACGGGGTTCATCCGACAGCGGTCGGGCACCAGTTAATAGCTGATCAATGGATAGATATCGTGCAAAAGAGCTCACTGGCGATTCGTTAATAAAGTTATACATAGTCTACTCCTTGCCATTTTTGGGTAATACACAATTATGGACATCATTACTCATGTTATAATTCCATCCAAAAATGAATGTCAAAGGGGGTGCTTCTTGCTTCGCACCAATGGAGCAAGAGAGGGCTATGGAAACGATAAATATTATTCTGGTTATTTTACTTATCACCTTAACTGCTTTTTTTGTGGCCTCGGAGTATTCCATTATTCGTGTACGGGTATCTCGTATCAATCAATTGGCTTCAGAGGGCAACAAAAACGCGAAAGCTGTTAAAAATATTCTGTCTCGGCTTGACGAGTACTTATCCGCTTGCCAGCTCGGAACCACACTAACATCAATGGCGCTAGGCTGGTTAGGGGAATCTACAGTTGAGAAGCTGCTGCATCCCCTGTTTGTGCTGGCACATATTCCGGCTGGAATAACAGGAATACTCTCCTTTTTGCTGGCTTTTCTGATTTTAACCTATTTCGAGGTGGTCGTTGGGGAACTGGTACCCAAAACATTTGCCATACAAATTGCCGAGCCGATGGCATTGTTTTTCGCCCGTCCGATTACAGTATTTTATAAAATAACGTATCCCCTGAATTGGGTGCTCAGTCGTTCTTCACGTGTCATTACAGGGCTTTTTGGGCTGGAAAAGGTATCTGAAGAAGATGCGGCACTCAGTGAAGCTGAGCTTCGACTGGCGTTATCTGAAGGCTTTCGGAGTGGTGAAATTACACCAACAGAATATCGATATCTGAACAATGTATTTGATTTTGACGACCGTGCAGCGCAGGAAATTATGGTACCGCGCATTCACATTCGTTCCATTTCCCACCAGGCAACAGTGGCCGAGTTTATGGAGCTGATCGAGGATAAGGTCTATAATTTTCTACCTGTCGCTGAACATGGGGACCGGGATCGTATTATTGGGATGATTCGCGTGAAGGAAGCCCTGCATGATTTGGCTCGTGGGCACAGCACAGGGAATACAACGATGGCTTCTTATATCCATCCGGTGCTTCAGGTGATCGAAACGGTTCAGGCGCGGGATCTGCTCATTCAGATGCAAAAACGACGTATACCCGTAGCAGTGCTGGTGGATGAATATGGTGGTACGTCTGGGCTTGTCACCCTGGAGGACATTATGGAGGAGATTGTTGGAGATATTCCTTCTTATACGGATACCGAGACTCCAACAGCGTTAACACCCCTCATTACAAAAACAGATGACCATCGTTACATACTCAAATCACAGGCGCTTATTCATGAGGTCAATCGGCGCTTGGAGACGGATATTGAGGCGGGGGACGTGTATACGATTGGCGGTTGGATGCTTTCAGAGCGTTTTGATATTCAGCAAGGAGACAAGCTGACCACCGGATTATGGGAATTTACTGTACTGGAAAAAAACAGTCACCAAATAGACACAATTGAAGCCGTTAAAAAGGTGGTTGTTGAGCAGGAAGATAGCAATTATTCTCAATGATGGAAAATGGCCTTGCGAAGGAAAAGGTCGTTTTAGATATGGCGAATGGCCTGCAATGCAAGCGGCAGCGCGATTTTTCCGCTTTTTTGACGCAGATTGCTGGCTAAATAGCATGTTGTTTTATCGTTAGCTCAGAGGACCTAAGACTCTGCATCTTTATGCTTATAAATCTGGGTGTCTGTGAAAAAAACTACTAGAATTGTAGCAATTTTATGGTAAAATGGAATCAAATTTGAGTTTTTTGGGGTGGGCTACAGTACATGAAGATGTCACTAGGTACGAAAATGGTTACTGCATTTGTCTTCATTTCAGCAATAACCTATGGAACAAGCGCTTTTTTTATTTTTGTACTCAAGGACTGGCTTGCTCAAGGTACACAAGAATGGGTGTACACTTCGATCATTCTGTTATTGGGTGTTCTGTGGAGTGGCATTTTGGGCTGGTTGATCTCAAAATTACTCACACGGCCAATTGTTAGGCTGGCCAAGGCGGCAGAGGAAGCTTCGGCGGGCAATTTGTCTGTCGTCATTCCAGAGCGTCGCTCAGATGATGAAATCAAAGTGCTGTACGATGCATTTCGGCATCTGATGCTGAACATTAAAGATATGTTCAATGAGATCTCATATAGCACCAGAACAACTTCGCAAAGTGCAGAAAATCTGAGCTTGGCTATTGTGCAGGCCACGGCGCAAATCGAGTCCATGTCTACAGTGGTAGAAGATATTTTGGATGGTGTAGAGCAGCAAAAGCAAGCATCTGCTCAATCGATTAAAACAGCGGATCGAATGCTGGGCGATTTTAAAATGATGCGTAACAAATCGGGCCATATGCTAGAACTGTCAGGCCATATGGAGCATTCCGTGGATTCAACGCAGACTGTGTTTTCATCCCTGATGGACGGTATGGGAGAGCTGACAGCTTCACATAGTCGGTCACAGCAGGTGATTGCACGACTGGAAAAAGAAGCTTCCCAAATTGAAGCGATTACAAGCACCGTGAAGGATATTGCGGAGCAGACCCATCTGTTGGCGCTGAACGCTTCTATTGAAGCGGCGCGTGCAGGAGAAGAAGGGAACGGCTTTGCTGTAGTGGCGCACCAGATTCGCGCACTCGCCGCCCAAAGTACGGACTCTGTACAGCAAATTAATGCTATCGTGTGCCGTGTACAGTCTCAGATCGTAGAGACTGTGGAGTTGATGCAACAGCAAACGTCTTTGGTTAGTGCTGAGGCGGAACGGACAAGCTCTGTGGACCAGACACTGAACCGTTTGAATGCTATTGTACGTGAATTTGTCGAAAGCATCCGTGCCATGGAAGAAGCTGTAACAGAGCAGACGAATCGGGTGGATCAAACCTTTGAGCAGATTCATCGTATTCAGCAAATGTCAGGGGCGTTCTCTGAAGGTGCACACAAAATATATACCGCTGCTCATGAGGAGACGGCTATTATGCAGGAAATTTCATCTTCTTCCGAGGATTTGAAAGTGCTTACGAATAAACTCATGCTGAAAACACGTGGAATGCAGCTATAGTTACAACTGTCATGTGAGACATCATGCATACCAATAAAACTTAGCCCTTTACGCCGGAAAACGAAGCAAAATCGTTTTCCGGTGTGTAGTGGCTATTTTTTTATTTCAAAAAACTCACATTGTTTTCTGGAATGGTAGGCCAAATCACTAACGCTGGACTGCACAACGATGGTCTGATCGTCAAAACGGATAATGATTCCGCCCGAGCCAATCAATTGGTCATCTTGAAATACACGAACACGAAGATGACGTTCCAGTGCTTCGCTGAAATCCTGATCTGAAATTAATCGGCGATTAATAGGCATGGGGGTTCTCCTTTGAATATGATATCTTTTATCATAAGGGTTAAGGTATTGAACAAGCAAGAAAGTGGTTGAAGGGGGCTTCCTATGGACTGGCTATGGTCAGGGTCTTGGTTCGATGCGTACGCGCCGGAGGGGTTCGAGGCTTTTACTCCTTCGCATGGGTTGGCTATATTAGGACTTATAGTATGCGCATTGTTGCTGTGGCTGAATCGGGGATGGATTCGGTCGAATAAGCTTGTAAGTGATGGAATTCGCTGGTCGTTAATTACGATCCTCACTCTCTCAGAGGTGACTCTGAATATATGGTACGTGACACAGGATATCTGGGATGCCCAGACATCATTGCCCTTAGAGCTATGCAGTGTGACACTACTGCTGTCCATCCTGATGCTTGTTTTCCGCAGCCGCTGGTTATATCCGGTGATCCTTTTTGCCGGAATTGGAGGAGCGCTTCAAGCTATACTCACGCCTAATTTGGCTTATGCATTCCCGCATTATCGTTTTATCCATTTTTTCGTGGCTCATAGTGCTATTATTTTGGCTGCCTTGTACATGACTTGGATTGCAGGATTCCGACCGACGTGGAAGGGCGTAGGGGGAGTTATGCTATTTCTCAATAGTTTGGCGCTGATCGTATGGATTGTAGATCGTGCGCTCGGTGCCAACTACATGTTTCTGACTGGAAAGCCGTCGACTCCGTCGATACTTGATATACTAGGGCCATACCCTGTTTATATTTTGGCAGAAGAGGCGATTGCACTGCTGTTCTTTTCTCTTCTGATGCTGTTGTTTGAGGTGCTGCCAGGAGGCAATTTATATGTTCGCTTTCACAAAGAAGTTGTGCATGGTGCTGATAGGGAGTCCTAGAAGCGTTGTAAGTCATGCAAAAGCAGCCTTTTCCACAAGTAGTGCTAAGGATAAGGCTGCTAAGAATGGCTAAACAGCAGTAGTTTATATAGGTACAATGATCCCTATTATGCTTAACGCAGCAGCGATTCTGCTCCGTCTACATAGATTTCCGTACCCGATACATGGGATGACTCGTCTGAGGCGAGAAACAGGACCAGATTGGCCACCTGCTCTGGCTCACCTGGAGCATCCTCCAGCGGATGCTCTCCGCCCTTTGGAAACTCGACTGGAATTTGTACCTTTTTCAGATCTTCAGTAGGATACGTGTTATCATCAATTTTCGTGTCGATGGCTCCCGGACATATTGCGTTGACCCGAATTTTGTAACGTGCCAGCTCCAGCGCTGCCATTTTCATAAAAGCAACTTGAGCTGCCTTGGTGGAGGCGTAGGCTGAGAACCCAATACCTGAAAAGGTTCGGTTACCGTTGATGGAGCTGGTAATGATAATGCTACCGCCACGTTCTTTCAGGTATGGAACGGCATATTTAACGGTGGCGAAGGTGCCGCGCAGGTTAATGTTCATTGTGCGGTCCCATTCCTCCAGCTCCATAGTCTCAATAGGGGCCATGGTGCCATTAATGCCTGCGTTGGCGAACACGATATCCAGCTTTCCGTATGTTTCCACGACTTTAGCGAACCCTTGCTGAATCATGTCTGGCTTGGAAATATCACATTCCAGCACAAATGCTTCACCGCCAGCCTGCTCAATGATTGCTTTGGTCTCCTCTGCATGCTCGGGTGTCCGATCCAGCATGATCACCTTGGCGCCTTGTTCTGCAAAACGAATGGCGGTTGCTTTACCGATTCCTGAACCTCCGCCGCTGACCACTGCTATCTTTCCTTGCAATCTCTGCTCTGCCATTGACTATTCCTCCCATTCCGTTCATAAGCTAAACCTGACTCGTTATTCCAATACCTCTGAACGCTAATGGTGAAACAGTAGCAGCTGTATTTCACCCCATTTGCGAAATATGGTAACATAGGCGAACCAGTAGGAACATATAAAGCAAACCTATAGATTCTGAGCAAGTATCGGAGAACACGCGAGTGACGGAGGTGGAGCGAATTGGACAATAAGAGACAGGGCCAATCCGAATTAACAGACTCCATAGCACGAATCGGAAAAATGAAACCATGGGTCATGAACGGTCCCAGTATTCAAATTGATCCGTTGTTTCCCTATTACGCCAATCGGTCGCGGGATAGCATAGCGGATGAGATCGCCCTTGCAGGCTACCAGACCGTGCATTATTTTGTCGTGCGTGAAAACGAAGTGGACGGAGCGCTTGTTGCTGCATTCCAGCGTAGAGGCATCGCGGTGTGGGCGATGGTGCTGGGCAACGGTTCTTTTGGTGTGTCCCAGCTGCCGCCAGCGTGGAAGGAATGGCGCATGGAGCTGCTGCGCGAGCCCAATGATGGTTTTCAGCGGCTTTCACATTTTGCCCCAGAGTATGTGGAGTGGAAAAAGAAAGTCGCTGCCCGGCTCGTCACCGACATTCCGTTTGACGGATTTGAGGTGGCGGAGCCTTATTTCCCCGAATGGAACGGGCTGCGCAGTGGAGTGTACGGGGATATTGGGCCGCATGCGCAGCGTGCCTTCCGCGCGCGCTACGGTGAGGACATGCCGAATTTTCGCGATAAGCATGCACGGAATTACTACCGGAAGGTCCCGAAGCTGTACGGGCAGTGGGTCGATCTGCGCGTGAACGCCGTAAATGGGCTCATCTGTGAGCTGGTGAACGGCGCAGGCGGTGTGCGAGATGTCCGGCCGGACATCTGCGTGGCGACATGGTCGCTTGCTGTGAGCGGGCGTGGCGATGTTCCCGGTCAGCTGCGGGAATGGCAGGGTCTGGACGCGGTAGCCATGATCGGGTGCGTAGCCCCGGATATGCACGTATTCCAGACCCATTGGCCGGACTGGATGCGCCGCCGCCTGCCGCCGCAGTATACTCGGGGCTACACTCGCATCGCGCAGTCCATACGCGCCGCTTACCCGGACCTGCCCCTCGGGGTGCAGGCGGATATTGGTTCGCTCGCGCGGATGGTTCGGGACCGCGAGTGGACACGGCAGTTCGGGGCTGCCGCCCTGGAGGGCGACTACGCTGCCTGGACTGCCTATGAGTACCATCTGGGAGGCTACATGTACGATGAGCCTCCCATACCTCTCAAGGCGGAGCGTTCAGCCGAAGATGAAGTGGTTATTTCTTTTAGCAAGCGGATTGCAGCCCCGGTTGTGGGTGAACTTCGTATTTGGAGTCGGGAGGACAACGCAGATTCAACTCGCGGTGTAAAGCGCGAGTTAACGAACGATTCACTCACACTGCTAGAGCTTGTGGATGCAGCCGCAGACGGAAACCGTTTATGGCTCCGTGTACGTAACTTACCAGCGAGGTCGTTTAGCTTGCGTCTGGATGGTGTGCAGGATACACCGGAGCTGTGGCTGCTCAAGGGAAGAAAGGCACATCGCAATCTTCCCGAGCATGAGGTGAAGGTTCCTTAAAATTTGGGTAATAACAACATAACAGCTGGATAAAGGCTCATTTGCCTGAGTATAAACATAAATAATAGTGGAGTGAAAAAAATATGTGGGATTGGGATTACCTGATTCGGGTCATGTTTGCCGGATTGTGCGGCGCATTAATCGGCTATGAACGCAAAAGCCGGATGAAGGAGGCTGGCATTCGCACGCATTTCATTGTCGGGATCGGGGCGTCGCTTATGATGGTGGTATCCAAATATGGTTTTCAGGATCAGGCTGTCTGGTCCAACCTGTCGCTGGACCCTTCCAGAATAGCAGCACAGGTTATAAGTGGAGTGGGCTTTATCGGCGCAGGGATGATCTTTACACAAAAAAATAGAATCAAGGGACTTACCACCGCTGCGGGTATCTGGACTACAGCTGGGATTGGCATTGCTGTCGGTGCGGGAATGTATGGGCTTGGCGCGGGTGTAACGCTGTTTATTTTGGCGGCTCAGTCCTTGCTCCATAGCCGTTTTTATCAGATGACTACCCCGTCTACGCGGCAGGTGGTTGTACAGGTCGATAATGAGCCGGGTATACTAAATCGAATCAAAGAGCTGCTGGAGAACAAGAAGCTGACGATTCACAGCTTTCACGCCGAACGCATGAATAACGGTGAGCAGTTCATTATTCATATGCTTCTAAAGCTGTCCCGCTCAGAGGGAGTGGAGGAACTGCTGTCATTGCTGCAAGAGATGGAAGGCATTCGTTCAGTCGAGACCAAATCCAATTAGACGACTTTATTGCTTAGGTATAGTAGCTTTTTGTCGAATCCTGATATGCTCATGTAACAGAAAAAATCTCTAAAAAATAATGATTGAAAACGCTTCCTTTTGTGTATATACTCTTACTACATCTTAGAGGAGCAGCTTAGAAAGCATCAAGGGATAAACAAAAACGACCTCATGCCTAGGCACAAGGTCGTTGCTGTTATCCCGTTTTGAAAGACAGGTTATTTTACTTTGACGGGTTCCGGGTATTTTTTACCCAGCGTATCAACAGTAACTTTTTTCATCGTAGCTGGTTTGATGGGTTTGTCATTGCTATCCCGCTTGGAGTTGACGATAGCATCGACTACGTCCATCCCGGACGTTACTTTACCGAAAGCGGCATATTGACCATCGAGGTAGTCCGCATCGGCAACCATGATAAAGAATTGCGAGCCAGCGGAATCTAAATCCGCCGAGCGGGCCATGGATAATACGCCACGTGTGTGTTTAAGTGTATTATTAACGCCGTTACTTTTGAATTCCCCTTTGATACTGTAGCCTGGGCCACCTGTACCGTTACCTTGCGGATCACCACCCTGAATCATAAAGCCAGGGATGACGCGGTGGAAAATGGTGCCGTTATAAGCTCCCTTTTGCACCAAGGAGATGAAATTGTTAACCGTGTTCGGTGCAACTTCCGGATACAGCTCAAGCTTGATTTTCTTGCCATCATTCATGACAATCGTGACAACTGGATGTGAAACAGCTTTGCTTTTGTCTTTAGTCGCAGCGGGAGTTGTAGTGCTTGTCCGGCTTGCGGCTTCCACATCGGACGCTTTTGTACCGCATCCAGCAACCAGCACAAGCATGATGGCCAGCAGGCACAACGTGTACCATGGGCGTATCGATTTTCGGTTCATTGATATTCCTCCTGAAAGGTTGGATGGCGTAACATCCTAATTTATAGTTTGGGGGCAGCGCAGAACACTTTTCCATTTACTATCATACCTTTTTTGCTGGGGATAAGGAAATACGGGTTTGAAAGCCGTATTCTTGACCCATACTGCTGCTATTCCCAAGGAAAGGGGCAGGATCATGATGGAGGTAGACAAAAAACTGGCTAAAGGTCTCATATGGGGTATGGCGCTCAGTTTGCCGGTTTGGGTAGGGGTGCTGTACTCAGTACAACATATTCGTGACTGGCTATAACATAAAGTGTAAAGATAGGCCAAAACCGCAATGGTTTTGGCTTATTTATAGTTGTGCCAGTCTAAATTGCTGTTATTCAACAGATGTTCAAAGTTGTTGTCCAGCTTCTTTTGTTCAGCTTTTTTTGCTTCAAGGGCACGTTGCCGTTCGTCTTCTTTACGCTTGTCCTGTTCTGCTCGCGCTTCATTGGCCTGAGCTTTAAGCTTGTTCAGCACGTCCTGACTCAACAGGTCCTTTAACGTAGCAGGCTTGTCCTGAGCCGCAGGAGCAGGGAAAGACGAATTTCTCTTCTTAGCCATGTCATCATCTCCATTCCATTCGATTATATCAGCTTCTTCGCGGTTGTTCCACGATGAATGACTAAGGTTAACGGTAGACTTTTCTAATTTAGAGGGTAATAATGGATGAACAGAAGGGACGTGTGGCAGCATGCATCTATATTGGAAGCGAAACCTGATTGTTTTGTGGATTGGAGTATTGTTTTGCAGCATGGCCTATTCGGTGTCGATTCCGTTTTTACCTATTTTTCTGAATACGGAACTGGGCGTAAACGGCCATCTGGAGCTGTGGTCGGGGATTGCTTTTGGCGTCACTTTTTTAGCGAGCGCGCTGATTGCCCCGTTTTGGGGTTCGCTTGCCGATAAGTATGGACGTAAGCCGATGCTGATTCGATCAGGCTTTAGCCTGGCGGTATTGTACCTGGTATGTGCTTTGGTGACAGACCCATATGTATTTGTAGGAGTTCGCTTGTTTCAAGGACTTCTCTCTGGATTTATTCCTGCAGCAATTGCACTGGTCGGAACGGGCTCACCTGAAGAAAAAACGGGCTATGCCCTTGGCATTATGGCGACTGCTGGAGCGACGGGCAGTATTATAGGTCCACTGATTGGCGGTGTAGTGAGCCATTATTATGGCAATCGGAATGCCTTTTTCTTCTCTGCGGCTCTGGTATTGATATCTGCGTTAATTGCGACATTTGGCGCTAGAGAGGATAGCTTTAAGGGCACCAGTACCCGCTCGCATGTTCGCGATGATATCAAGGAGGCTATTGCGAATCGGCCGCTGTACTTTTTGCTTATCCTGGCGGGATTAAGTACCTTTTCCGTCATGATATTGGAACCGTTAATTACGGTGTATGTGCTTGAAATGGGCGTGGATCGCAGCCATGCATCTTTGAGCTCCGGGATTGTATTCTCAGCTGTAGGCATCGCGGCGGTGCTAATGGCTCCACGATGGGGCCGGATTGGAGGGAAAATCGGCTTTGCACAGGTGCTGCTGATTGGGCTGATCGGCTCGGGAATCGGGAATATCCTGCAGTTTTTTGTAGCCAACTTTGTTGGTTTTGGTGCACTTCGATTTGGATATGGATTGTTTTATGCGTCTGTCATGCCAGCGATCAACGCCATGACTGTGGAGGTCACCAAGCCGGAGTTTCGCGGACGAGCCTTTAGCCTGAGTCAATCAGCTACCCAGCTTGCGACGATGGCGGGACCGCTGATCGGCGGTATGCTGGGTAGCTGGATGCCCATTCGCTGGATCTTTGTGTTAAACGGTGGTATATTGCTGGTTGCAGCGTTATTGTTATGGGCGAGGGGGAAAAACGTTTTCCCGGTTTCGGCCCAAAATAACGCAGCGGATCAGAATATTCATTCTGCCGGATAGGGAAATTAGATAATTATCCCAAACCCTTATTTTTAGTATATTATTCATAACCCTGTACACTGATCATATGACAGGGAGGGATATATTATGATAAGAGACGACATTTTGCGTCAACAGCTTGAGAATGCCCGTCAAAAGCTGTATATTTTGCAAGCAAAACACGGTTTTAATCATGCCAGTGTGCTCAAACAATCTGTAATTATGGATAACCTCATCAATCAATATAACCACCTTTTTTATATAAAAGAAAAAAAGCCGACTGCATAGATATATCCAACTGGGCGAGAACTTTTAGAAAGGCCACTCGCCCTTGTATTGTAGGGCTGCAATATCTTTAGGTACGGTTTGTTTGATGTGCACTCATCAAGACCCCTATAATAACGACCAGACCGCCAATGATTTGGCGCCATGTAATCGTTTCGTGCAATAGTAAGACCGAGAATAACACCCCAAATATCGGAACCAAATTCATTAAAGATACGGAACTGCTCGGTGACAACTTAATTAACCCGTAATTATAAAGCAAAAATGCAATAACGGAGCAGAACACACCCAGATACATGAGCAGCATAAATGATCCCGTTGTCGGCGCCTGCCAACTATCTTTTTCTAATAGAGCTAACGGTATGAAAAAGATACTACCTGCAACGGTTTGGTAAAAAGATAACGTCACTGGCGGATATTTGTCTACAACCTTACGTGTCATGAAAGTGTAAAACGCCCACGCAAATCCGGTTCCAATCAATATTAAATTTCCGATGAGTTGGTTCTTACCATCCGAGCCTTCGCCAACGGAGGTTAAGAAATATACCCCAATCATGGCCAATGCTATACCGCAGATTTTAATTTTGGATAATTTCACCTTATACAAAATAAGCTCAAGCAGCGATGTAATCGCGGGATACGAAGCAACAATTAATGCTGCGTTGGAAGCAGTCGTCAGGCTAACCCCTATATTCTCCATTGAAAAATAAAGAGTAATTCCCAAAACTCCACTAAACGAAATCGTAGCCAAATCCTTTGGCTTTACTTTGACATGTTCTTTTTTGATCAGCAAAACGAGACCGAGTACGATGGATGCTATGATAAATCTGGATAGACCCAAGGTAAGCGGGGGGAACGTCGTATAGGCTGCTTTGGTAGCAATAAACGATGTGCTCCAGATCAATAGGGCCAGAATCGTGGAACCATAATAAATTCGGTTGCTTTCGCTGTGATGAGCTATGACTTTGTTCAAGTTAAATCCTCCCTGAGTTCATCCCCTATGAAAATATATTAGTAGCTACTATAGTTACTACTACAAAAATGCTATTAAAAAGATAATTTGTATATCAGTTTTTGTCAAGGGGAAGTGATATAGTAAGGAAGAACATGAACTGAGGAGAAAACGTCATGAAACCAAAACCAAACATATTAGAAATTCTACGTGATTTGAATTTTAGTGAATATGAAGCCAAGGCTTATGTAACCTTATTGGAAAGCTCTCCACTTTCGGGCTATGCTGTTTCATTGAACTCAGGAGTACCGAGATCCAAAATTTACGAGGTTTTGTCGGGGATGGTCAACCGCGGGGACATCATGGTAAGTCAAGAAAATACACCTCTGTACGTGCCGCTGCCTCCACATGAATTGATTGCCCAGAGAAAACGCAAAGCAGAGCAGATTTTTAATGTGGCGCAGGAAAGTTTGGAGCAGTACACAGCCTCGTTTCAAAACAGGGAGAATATTTGGAATATTTCGGGGTATGAAGCCATTATCAATCGCATTAATGAAGGCGTGAAGGGAGCAAAGCATCGAATTTTACTAGAGATTTGGAAAGAGGATGCCGAGGTGTTCCGAGATGCCTTAGAGCAAGTCGCTCAGCAAGGAATTGAAGTAATCATTGTAGCATATGGTGATCTTAACTTTGATTTTGCTACTGTTTACCGCCATGATATGAGTGAGGAGATTACGTCCGAAATCGGTGGTCGGTGGATTGTACTTAGCGTGGATGATCGGGAGGTTGTAGCTGGCATACTTTCACTTGGTGATGACAGCCGCGCTGCATGGACGCTACATCCGGGGCTTGTGATGCCGATTACGGAAGTGATTATTCATGATATTTATATCATGGAAATTCTATCTGAATTCCGTGAAGAATTGGAGGCAAAATTCGGGCCTAATCTAATCCATCTTCGTAATAAGTTCGCCATGGGTCCCAATGGAAAAGGATACTATGTCCCTTTGGCTGAAAAAAGGCATTAAACGTGTATAGGGATCATGCGAGATCCAATGTACACTAATAAACAGGCCCATGGAGCTTATTCCATGAGCCTAATTGGTTTAATGCTGTGTTTTGTTATTTTACAGTTACAATCACACGCTGATAATGTTTTAAAGAATGTTTTCCATTATCCTGTACTTCTGCAATGATATGAATCGTGTTTCCAGACTTCGCATCTGCCGGAACTGTGAAACTTACTGTATTTGTATCACTACCTTGCAAATCAATTGTGTTTATTTTCTCACCTTTGGCTACTTCACGATGAAGCCCAAGCTGCATATCACCCAGCATTTCAGGTTTGACTTGTGCAGGTGCGACCTTAGAATCTTCATAGGTGTCAGCTTCAAAATATCTCCACCATTTATAGGTCAATTGATCACCGTCGGGATCTGAGCCTTCTGCGTGCAGGGTTATTTTCTCGCCTGGGCTAGCCGTTAGGTCTAATCCTTCTTTAATAGTCAATGTTGGATTATGGTTGGCATCTTTGTAGTCGGATGCAATAGCCCAATCTGCACGGGCAGCAAAGTCATTTTGAATATCATCAAACCAGCGCATCAGAGAATACTCTGCTTCGAATTTTTTTGTATGCACATCATAATCTAGTACCGTATTTCTAAATAATTTATCGTTAACGACACCAAAACGACCTCCCCAGCCACCATAGGTTGGGTTTTCCATGCTCCGTAATCCGTTATCAATTAAATAGAAGAAGGATGGAGAATCTCCTTCGGATATAAAGTCATACTTGTCGTATTGTGGATTTTTCTTCAAGTAGGCTTCACTGCCTCTTTGTTCTTCATCCAATTCACCTTTGATGATATTGCCGTCGCCCATCAAGGCATACATATTTAGCAGCTTGCCATGACCGTCTTTAATATTTTTGAAGTTCCATTCCCCGTGTAACTTGCTGTTTACTTCTTCCGTGTGCATTTTCCAAGCATAAGCGAAATGCCAGAAGTTAGATTGGTCATTGATAATTCTGATGTCAGGCCAATTTTTGGCGATGTAATTGTTGTAGCTATCGTCCTGATCCAAAATGATGTACAGAACGAGTTTATCACTTACTTTGTTCCGGATTGATTCCCATTGATCTGTATTTTTATATTCATCTTCAATGGATTTCAGAGCTCTGGCTGTGGTATTGGTTCCACCCCAAGTTTGTACATACAGATCTCTTTTGTCATCGTCTAGGAAAAGTGTTTTCAGGAAATTCGAGCCTTCCGTTTCCTTGTCCATTTCACCTTTGTTTGAAATATTTCCGATCTTGGTAACGCTTTTAATATATTCAGGCTTTGGATATCCTTCAGCATGCTTGATTAGGTTGGGGTAAATCTCTCCGTAGGCATCAATCATATCTGTTACCCATTGGGTGCCAGTCCATCTGAACGGCTTGATGCCGGCCTTTTCATCACCTGCATAATGATATACGGAGCTAGTCAGTACAATCCCGGACAAATCCATTTCGTTAGAGTAGAGAAGAAAGCGGATAACCGAGTTCATATCATCTACTTCTCCGTCAGTTGTAATAACCGTTCTAGCCTTGGTCGTTTTATTTTCAACTTTATTGCCCGCTGGCTGTTCTGTTGGAGCAGCGGTTTCATCCTTAACGACGGCTGGGGCCTTGCCACTACAACCACTGATGATTAGAATACATATCATTGCCAACAAGAAAATGCTTAACCCTTTTCTTTTTCTCATTTCTGTTCCCCTCTCTGAACGTTCCCATGATGATTTTTTAGGATTATAACCAGGTGAGTATTTTTTTTATTCAAAAATTAGGCATAAAAAAAACCCAAACATATATATGTCTCAACAAAAGTTGAGCATATATACATTTAGGTTTTGCCTGCATGATCAGTCACAATCCTGATTAGATTCTACATCATAATCTGAAAAAATGAAAGCGGTTTATGATTCTTAGCACAAAATTAGTTTTACGCTTTGAATAAACCGGATTCTTTAACTTCAGACAGGAAGTTGTGGAATTCAGGGATGTTCAGCTGTTGCTGAGCATCGGACAAAGCGACTGCCGGGTTCGGGTGAACTTCTACCATGATGCCGTCGGCACCGGCAGCCAGGGCAGCCTTGGCACAAGGGGCCAGGATGTCTTTACGTCCTGTAGAGTGAGTCACGTCTACCAGTACAGGCAGATGGCTTTCCTTTTTCAAAATCGGAACAGCGGAAATATCCAGCGTGTTGCGCGTCCATTTTTCATACGTACGAATACCGCGTTCAATCAGCATGACTTGTGTATTACCACGGGATACGATGTACTCAGCAGCATGAAGGAACTCTTCCATGGTGGCAGCCAATCCGCGTTTGAGCAGAACCGGAGTTCTCGTTTCACCCGCAGCTTTCAGCAATTCAAAGTTGTGCATGTTGCGCGCGCCAATTTGAATGATATCGATGTAAGGGATCGCTTCCTCCAAATGTCTTGGATCGACGATCTCACTGATTGTAGCCAGCCCGAACTCGTCGCCAACGCGTTTGAGAATTTGCAGGCCTTCAATGCCCAGTCCTTGGAAATCATACGGAGATGTACGTGGTTTGAACGCGCCACCACGCAGAATTGGTACACCCGCTTCCTTGAGAGCCGCACCAACCTCGCGCGTTTGCTGGTAGCTTTCTACCGAGCAAGGACCTGCAACCATGATGGAGGCTTTGCCGCCCACCAGCGTATCTTTAACCTTGATAACCGTGCTATCCGGCTGATTTTTGCGGCTGACGATCAGATGTTTTTTGTGTTCTTCTTTTTGGTAGTTCAGAGAAGCCTTGAAAATATTTTTGAACAGCTGGCGAATCGTAGCATCGTCGAAAGGTCCGCGATTAGCTGCGATCAACTTGTCCAGCATTTGCTGCTCGCGCACTGGATCAAAGTCAGGCACTCCTTGAGCTTCTTTCAATTTTCCAAGCTGTCCTGCCAGTTCAGCGCGTTGGGACAGCAGCTCCAGCAATTGCAAGTTTGTAGCATCGAGCTGTTCCCGCAACAGCTCCAAAGAATTTTCATTGGTTGACATACAGTACACCCTTCCCGAATTTAAATTGTTTGTCTTTCAGCCCTTAGACTTTCGCAGAAAATAACACAAAAAGGCACTCGTCGCAAGGGACGAATGCCGTGGTACCACCCTAATTACAGAAGTATACATACAAGTCGTCAACGTCATTCAATTGACTGCAGTAACCTCTGAGCTTAATGCCCGTAACGGGGGCTTCCGGAAACCTCTACTGCGGACAAAGGAATGAATTCTTCTGTCGGTTCAAGGCTCGACTCGGGAGTGAATTTCAACGCGGGATTGCGGCACGCTCTCAGCAATACGTACCTTTCTGTGGGAATCCGTTAGACGCTTACTTGTCTCCGTCTATGTCTTTGTTCATGGTATTCAAAAGATTTGACCTTATTTTAAACAAAGTGGGTGCAGAAGGCAAGCCCTGATTTTGGATTCTAGTTTTTGCATTCCCTATCTGTCTTTCCATCTTGCTTGATCTCGGGGTTCGGGCTTCGCTGATGCGACTCCTCGTGGGTTATCTTCGCCATAGGTATCGTCGGTATGAGTCTTGTCCGCAGTCCTGCGGTCGTCCTCTTCTACAGGATTCAAGGCTTTGTAGCGTTTGTACTCCATATCAGCCTGAGACATCGGATCTTTATACATAGGAGATCGGTCAACTCCTTTCAGTGTATACACATCATTACCCGCATAGCAGTTGGGAAATCGCTTTTTTATCTTAATAACAAGCAATGATTAATCCAGAATATCGTCACTGTCCAGCTGCTCTTCGTCATCTCCTTCGGTACCATTCAGCAAATCTGTACCATGCAGAAATTCAGCAGGCGCAGAGGGATCAACAGGACTGTTCGGTGTCAGTTCATCGGCATCAGGAACGTCCTCCAGAGGAGTATCCGGTCCCTCGGTCAGGTTCTCCCAGTTCGTTTCTGCATTTTGCAGGGAAGGCTCAAAATCATGATCCTGAAGCTCCGTGTTTTGATCGTCGCGATTTGCCATCTAACTCAGCTCCTTAACTTTTGGTTACTTATTTCGACCTTACCCAAACCGCAGAGCGGCTAAACCTTGAGTTAGTGTGTCTGTAAGATGTTAAAATCATGCGAATAGGGTATGCTCTTTCTCAATTAGCGTTTTTTTGATAACTGCTGTGATATGATAAAGAGGAGTGGGAGGGATATGAATGGAATGGTACATGTTTGGTCCGATGATTAGCCGGATCCGAGTAGGTCAAAAAGCATCTACCCCAGGATATTCGCGCACCATTATTCGGCGTCCGGACGGCTTATACTGGACAGATGGCGGACAGGCCGGAAAAATAGTAGAAATACGCGATTATTTATTCTCCGATATTTGGACGATCTATGACGATGAAGAAAGTGAACCTTGGATAGGGCTCAGAGAGCAGATGGAGCGGCGTGAACAGGAAATGATCATTAATCAATATGAAGATTTTACAAATAATGATTAAAAAGAACATGATACCCTTATTATGAAGAAGGTATGAACATCATCGTATAGAATAATATAATTTTAGGACGATAAAATGTTAAAACATATACAAACTTGTAAATCCTACTATATAACTTTGAGGTGCTTAATATGAGGCATGTGCCCAAAGCTGTCGCCGCTCTGCTAGCGGTCATTGTGATCCTATTGTCGCTGGACCACATTGGCTATGCGGCCAAAATGACCCCGGAACGGGAGTATAAGATCCCCTCCTGGGATATGAGATGGGGAGCAGAAAACGAGGATGGCTCTTTAGATGAGGTAAAGGATCGCAGTAAGGTCTGGATGCATATTGAGGATGATACGCAACTGCTCAAGCAACCGGGCAATAGAGGCACCGCCTGGATTCGTATTAAGCTACCTTCGCTAAATGATGAAACGCCAGCGGTACTTTTTGAAAATATTTATGGCAGACATATTACGCTGTATAAGGATGGTACCAATTTTTATGAATCCTATCGTGGCTACAATTATGAGAATAACCGTATCCTGATTCCGCTGAAGCCAGAAGACAGCGGTAAAACATTATACATATGGACGGAAAGCAGCAAGAATAGACTGGGCATTATCGGAAATGTCATGACGGGTGATTATCGTGACTTGTTGGGAACCTTGGTTAGAATGGATGTCTTGGATATTGTACTAGGCAGCACATTTATCTTTATCGCCCTAGTGCTACTAATTTGCTCATTTTTCCTCTTCCGTCCAAGTATGGCCATGTGGTTATCCCTAAGCGCGATTGTATTGTCAATCGGTCTGATGATCGTAACGTATTCACCATTTCTGTATACATTCTACCGCGCCTACGGCAAGCTGTATCTACAACTTTTTGATGTGGCGTTATTTATTCTGCTGCCCTCGTTAGCCTTCTTTTTTGAGCAAAATATCAATTCGATCTTACTGATTCGAAAATTCAGAAAATTGTTGACCGCCTATTCTTTATTCTGCTTCATTATCATGATTGTGAATTTAGGAGCACAAGAGCGGCTGAACAATGTATATTATTTTTTCAGTGTCATCGTTCTGGGTATATTGCTCGTAGCTTTAATGGTACTTTTGGTATTTGCTTCGGTTCGCATGGCGCTTAAGGGAGACCACGAAGCGATCATTTTATCGACAGGCTTTGCATTCTTCGCAGTCATCACTGTTGCAGAGCTCAGCTGGTTTTTTATCCGGGACGGACACTACAATATGTTTTTATGGAAATGGGGCGTGTTCGGTTTTGTCCTGGCATTGATTGCGATCTTGGGCAGAAGGCTGGCAGAAAAGCACAAGCAGGTGGTCCGGTATTCCAGAGAACTGGAGATGTTCAATAATGAGCTTCAACGTTCGGAGAAAATGGAGATTATTAGCGACTTGGCTGCATCGGTAGCTCATGAAGTGCGCAATCCGCTTCAGGTCACACGTGGATTTCTTCAGTTGATGAGCAAGCAGGAGGATGGTAAAAACAAGGACTATCTGCATATCGCTCTGGAGGAGCTGGATCGAGCGTCCGCGATTATTACCGATTTTCTGACTTTTGCCAAGCCGGAGTTTGACCACACCAAAACGTTAACCATATTGGATGAGTTCAAGCATATTGAAGGAATTATCAGTCCAATGGCAAATTTGCAAGGTGGCAAAATCTCACTCGATATTCCCCAGGAAATCAAGGTCCGTGGGAATTCCTCCAAATTCAAGCAGGCATTCATTAATATTATCAAAAACAGTATTGAAGCGCTGCGAGATCAGGGACATATTCATATATGGGCCTATGTGGACAATGGGGAGGCAGTCATTCATATTCGGGATAATGGTGAAGGGATGGATGCTCAGACCTTATCCAGACTAGGTGAGCCTTACTTTTCGAATAAGACTAAAGGCACGGGTTTGGGAATGATGGTGACCTTTCGGATTATTGAAACGATGAATGGCAAAATATCTTTTACAAGTGCAAAAGGGGTGGGAACAGAAGCGACCATCCGCTTCCCCGTAGCCGGATAACATCCGGCTTTTTTGCATTCGGAGAAAACGGAGGAAAGCTTGCTGAGCCCACCCGCCTGAGATTAAGAAGTATAGATTAAATAAGCTACAAGTACCAATCTACCACATCGAGCGAGGCTTCTGGGATGTAGCAAGCACACCTGAAGGGTTTGGAGGGATTACCAGATAGAACTGGTCAGACGTTTCTTCTACCGTTTTGATTTGGATATGATCGGGGATCACGACTCCTAACACATCACGAATTGCAGATTTGGGATCTGCCATCAGTTTTTCTCTGAAACTGGCATCCTCCCAAGCTTTTTGAATGACTTGTGTTTGAAGAACTTCAGTAGCCATCAAAAATCACCCTCTCATTCGATTGGTTATATTTACCTAGCCAGTATACCACGTAAGAATCAGAAAAATCTAGCATTATTTCATATTTTTGGAGAGCCAATAATCAAGCCCACCTCTTCTCAAATGTGAGCGTCCGCCCTCAATTTCTGCCGCCTCTTCGCTGAGTTCTGCTGCGATGGAATGCGCGAACCTATGCAGGCCATGGATAGTAGGCTCCATCGTCTCTAGCTCCTGAACGGCTTGATTCGCAATGTCCACATAGCTAGCGAGTGCGCCCCGCACATAAATCGCTTCCTGAATTTCTTGTGGTCCTAGTCCTTCACAGTACGGCTTCTTCCGTTCGGCGCTAATATGGGACAATAGGCAGTTATAGCTATGCTCCACCAAATCTTCTGCCCAATCTGCCCAATCATCCGACATTTGGAGCACGAGCAGGGTCAAATCCGTCATCACTGTAACGGTCTCGATCAGGTCGGCATGATCTGCGAGCAGTAGAGCACCCGTTCCGGCCATTTTTAATGGACTGGCTTTCAGTGCGACCTTATTTCTGTCACCTTGAAAATAGTCTACTGCTCCTTCGGATACTACACTAACGGCCCATTCGTCCACATATGTCCGGGCATATGACCAAAAAGGAGAGGATGCCGGAAAAAGGTCCTGATATACGTTCAGACACTCGGTATAGAAAAGCTGACTTAAGGCAAGTTGCGTTTTACGGTTGTCTGCTGCTGTGTCCATCACGTCATCTTGAATTAAATAATGAGCCATGACGAACACGTTGCCGAGCGACAGCTTGCGACATGTTTCGGGAGACAGTCCGGTGAGCTCCTGCAGCCAAAATGGAAGCAAATAGCATATGTAATTACGAGTACTGTCTTCACGCAACGGATTAAACCGTGCCAGGTAGTCTAGCCCCTCTTGCTGAAAAGGAGCCGGAAATGTGACCGTCCGTTCCTCCGCTTGACGAAATACCTTTTCCAATTCTTCTTTGTATGCAAAATACCACTCTATGGCCATCACCCGCATCTCTTATAAATGTTTTTGTAGCGACTTCTAGTTGTTACCCGCCATTGTATCTCAGAATGCAATTATCAAGAATTTGTTATTTTTACATAAAGAGTGTAGTGAAAGACATAAAAATGAATAAAAAAAGCTGAAAGAGAAAATATTGATGAAAAAGGGCGAAAGAAGGGTCTGCAACATGAAAAAACAATGGAAATTGACCGCTACTATCCTATATGGAGGAGTGATGATGTCCGGTACTGCGAGTATCGCAGGAGCATCCGGTATTGAATCGGGTGATCCGTTGCAAGCTCTCACTCCCAACAATCCAGTTCAAGGGGAAGTCCGCCAATGGAACGTTGAACCACAGGACAATCACGGGCACGATCATGTACACAGACATAGACACAGCAAGAGACCTGGCGGCTTGAATCACCATCTTAACGAGAAAGTAGCCAGGCTGCTGGGGATCACCCCTGTCCAGTTAGAGAAAGAGCTGGGGCAAGGGAAATCGTTGGCCGACGTTGCTAAAAGCAAAGGCATTCGGGAGGATCAACTTATTGATAAATTGAAGAATGAAATGACTGTGGATTTGAAACGGATTGTGAACCGTAAAGGTCCGATTACATTCGACCGTAAATCTGGAACTTCGAATGAAGCTCAATTGAAGCGTTAGATGGGGAATAAAATTGTTTTACAATAAAAAAGGATGGGGAGAACCCATCCTTATATTTCAACTTCCTTCATAAAGTGACTGTTGTGAGGAGAATCAGCTATCTTTAAAAAGCTTGAAAAAGTCAATGGTTTCATTAAAATCCTCATCATCCGTATAAATGTTCATAACCTTGCCTATTTCGATTGCAAAATCTACATACTTATTGGGTTTAGCAGATATGATATTCTTGTGGATCTCCAGACCCGATGGATGACTCACATGATTTTTAGGAGAAACACCTGCTAGCTCCAATAGTTCAGTGGCGGAACAAATTGTCGCGATCACTTTATGATCATTATTCAGTGCTTTAATGAGAGCTAGAAGTTGCTTGTTTGTCTTCAATTGAGTGTTATCTCCACCAGGTATAATGAGGAGTTGAATGTCCTCCGCAGACACTTCATCAAGGGCTACCGCAGGCGTAACTTTAAAATCCTCATAGGAAATAACAGGTTCTTTGGTTACTCCAATCGTAACAATATCCCCTTTGGTTTTCATAAAATAGGTTGCCAGCATAATTTCAAAACTAACATAACCATCATAAATTAGAACATGTGACTTCATTTATGCACCTACTAACAACGTTAATTTTTTTACTTGAAAGCTTACATATAGACCCAATATATCATCTTGACGAGTTTAAATCCATATTTTACAGCCACATCATTTGGAAGTTTTGGTAATCTAACTTGTTGAATTTTGGTCAGTATGGATTCAAATTAAAAAAATAACCAGTCACCTTGAAATTAACAGCGACTGGTTATTGAGTTTTGCTCGGATGCGAGTGAAGTGAAACCTACAATAGCTTTTTAAGCTGGGAAATACGGCTATGTGACACGCCAATCCATTCAGCATATTCGCCTTGCTTGGCTGTGGGATGCTCACGGATGAGGCATCTTAGATGTTCAACCAAAGTTGTGATGACGATCAATTGACGCTGTTTCCTTTCAAATCGTGTATGCAGTTTTTACATAAAAATGAATCTCTGAAATAGCTTAAATCCTGAACCGAATGGCATAAATGACAGCAGACGCCAATATATTTCCGCATACTTAACAATCCTGTTTCAACATCTAGGTAAAATTCCAAAGACTCGCCAGCTTGAATTCCCATAGAGGTTCGCATTTCCTTAGGAATAACAATCCGGCCTAGCGTGTCCAAGGGACGTGTCATACCTGTATTTTTCAAGTGACCTTCTCCTTATCATAATAATCTATCAACCAATAATCTCCTAATAAAAAAATAAAAATCTATAAAGTAAAAGTATTTATCGATGTTCCAAAAGATGGTATTATCATGAATGAAAAAACAGTAATTATACTATTAGTTTCAAAACTATATGAATTATTGAAATGGGAATCTATGAAGATGCTGAAAGGGTGGTTTATCCATGGAAATCACACCTACGATACAGGCAGAAGTTCAAACCTATCTGAAACGAAAAGGCTTAACCATGACCGAGTTTGGTCACACGATTGATTTGAATGTAGGTACAGTTAGTGGTATTGTGACGGGCAATCGATCTATGTCGGTTCACCAACTGGATAGTATTACTGCGGGAATGAATTTACCACCGGATTATTTTTACGAACGCTATATTGAAGAATGTATTGAAGAATGCCCGCTCAACTGGAAAAAAATCAGCCCGTTCCTGTACCGATGCATTGAGCTAGGGCGATTGGACTGCTTGCAGCGAGTTGTAATTCTATTATTGGATAACCCTAATTATCTGCCATCGCTCTTTGAAGTTGCCGAAAATGTGTACAAAGACGGTTACAGCGAATCAGCCGCTTACTTATATAAAAAGGTAGCTGAAAGCGAAAAGCAGCAGCATTCAGAGCGATTGGCAATCTGCCAGTATCGCTTGTTCCAAATCAAAGTCGGACAGGATCGGGCTGTAAACCTTCAGGCTGCTATTGAATTCGCCCCTTTTGTGGATCGCTTAGATGAGATAGAGCAACTGGATGCTTTAAAAGATTTGGCGAATGTCTATAGATCATTAAGCATGTGGGATAAGGTGTATGAATTCGCACATCAAATGGGTCAGTTAGGACAACTCCAATATCATCTGGTTCACAATTCCAAGCGAAAAGGAACAGAGCCACGAAAAAAGCTAAGCAGACCATTGTTTGTATACATAGCTTACGCAGAATTGATGTGTGCTAATGCTTGTGATGCAAAAGGAGATCATGAACAAGCATTAGCACATCTTCGCGGTTATTCCGATCTAAGCTGGGTTAAGGAAAATGATCCAGATACACTCCATTGGCTAGGAAAATTTGAGCACTGGGCAAAAATTAATACCTGTGTTAATAAGCTTATGTCTGGAGATATTAGTGTGCTGCCGAATTACGTTAGTTATATATCTGGAGAACAACATATATTTGCGGAACTTTTAAATGTCTTAGAAGTAGCTAATCGGTACAACATTGACATTGATCATATTCTTCAGCACTTCGAACCCCAAATTACAGCTTATCGAAATCAAGAATATACGAGTACATTAACAGAGCAGCAAGTCATACACGAAGAAACCGTGCGATTTTGGTATAAGTTGGCTAAGTACAACTTATTTAAAGGAAGGTACCTTTATGGGTTTAAATGCTTAATAGAAGCGTTGAAAAAAGCTGGTATAATTAACCATGCACTACTTATTTCTAATTGTGCAGGCTTATTTTTCCGTTTCAGTGAGCTTGCTACTCCTGAAATGCAGGCACAATTTTACTCTGCTTATGAGGAGGTGTGGAAAAGAAATGATCAAGAAGACGGCTTTAGTTTTGGCAACAATTAGTTTTTTACTGGTATTTGCATTACCAGTTCCAACTGGAGTCCCAAGCGCTAACACAATCCAAGTTCAAGGGCACATTGGCACAGCTTAAACAATATTTTAGTTTTTTTATTGGCCAGCTTATTGCTGGTCTCTTTTTGTATTATTTTGTAATTTTTTGCTTCAAAATTGATCTTGGCCTATTTGTACATCCCTTCTTAAAATGAAATTCATGAGGAGGTATGTAGGATGAACAAGGATGAAAAGGTAACGTTAATTCAACAAATGGAACACGCCAGACAACTCATGCATGATCTTTACGCAGAATATGGCTTAGGACATGCTTGTGTACTGGAGCAGTCTATGCGTTTGGATGAACTGATTAATCAGTTCAACCGTATGTTTCAGACCAGGAAGCAGCCTCACCAAGTTGTGGACCAGATCATGATCAATGATGATGGTGTGTTCAGTTCATCCCCCCATTCTTTTTATGCAAAACTGTGACTTCTCCCGCGTAATGCTTATAATTATTCTATATAATGACTTATTTTAAAATAAAATACATATCCATGTCATAAAATGTTAATCAGTTAAGGACGTGATTCAGCATACTATGACAACAAAAAGCAGAGCTCAATACATGAGCCCTGCGAAAGTCTTTTGATGTAGCTTGGAATTCCCATGCTGAAACGCTGAGACAGAAGATTAGCCAAGCTCCTGTGTGCTTTTGGAAGCACGTTTGGAGGAGAGGAACTGAAAATTAGGCCGCCAGTTCAATCGCTGTCTGCCTTTGGAGCCAACAATCCAATTGCCGCCAGGCAGATGGGCAAAAAGCCAACTGATGCCGAGAGAAGCACTTGCCACGACGACAAATGTAATGAGCGTAGCTGTAAAATGATGATCCCCTAGGGCAAGCGGACGGGTGTAATAGGATATGAAGGACAGCACGAGTGCATGGACCAGATACCCTCCGAAGGAATAGCGTCCAATCCAGTTCAGCATACGACGAAATGGCTCGGAACGCTGGTCTTTTTGCAAATGAAGCAGCAGCCCATACAACAAAAGCAACTGCGAGACAATCAGTACGAAGGTGCTTGGCTTCAGATAGGTAGAAATATTGAGATTGATCGTATCGCCCGACTGAATCAGCATGGTGTGACCCATGAGCATGAACAGAGCGATAAAGACAAATACATTCCACGGCAACGTCTGTTGGGCCAATCCCCGCCAGGTGTCCGTCATATAGGCGCACACTGCGCCCAGCATAAAATAGAAAAAATACATAACAAAGTTATAAGTGCGGTAATCTAACAGGGTCTGCCCAAAGGACGGTAACCAAGTGCTCCATGCAGACATGTCATAGTAGGACCATTGTAACAACAACGCATAAGCCGCAGCAGCAATCAGCATCACAGCCAGAACAAGCTGCTTGCGCCTTTTCGTACCATACCGCCGTAAAAACGTTCGAATCCACTCGGTTGCTTTTGCAAATAAAGGAAACCAAATATAAAACTGAAAGATCATGACCACAAACCATAGATGATATCCGCTGACGGGGATAATCATTTCCTCGAACATACCTTTGTAAAAGGATATATTCCCCCATTGCGCTGTTGACCAGTTTCGAGTACA
This sequence comes from Paenibacillus jamilae, assembly GCF_050482105.1. Classification (GTDB taxonomy): domain Bacteria; phylum Bacillota; class Bacilli; order Paenibacillales; family Paenibacillaceae; genus Paenibacillus; species Paenibacillus jamilae_B. The sequence continues at coordinate 288,570 of NZ_JBCNHI010000011.1, forward strand.
TAGCCAATAAACAACCGTCCAGCAGAGAAAAGGAACATAAATATCCCGAAAACGCCTGCCAATATAACGGGGATAGCCAATTGGTTTGTTACCATTATAAAATAGCAGCGCCGCAGACAGGAAAACGAACGTCGGTGTGCCAAAACGTGTCAGATGGTACAGCATCGCGAGCATAACGGAATCCGGTTGTTGGATGTCGCTGCGATAAATATATTCGCCAATGCAATGCTGAAGCACGACAGCGAGGTAGGCAAGACCCCGTAGTTCTGTCCACTCCGCGATACGCGGCTTGCTCATCCACATCACTCCTTTTCCTCAAGATTCGCACATGTTTTCCCTAGCACAATTGTAGGTATTGTAACGTAGGAACATTAGTGCAGGATTAACGCTACCTGAAAGTACGGAGAGTGAGTGGTTCCAATTTGGTATGATTGCGTTTACAATCTAAATAAAAACAAAGTAAATTCAAAATTTAAGGATACGCATAGGGAGAGGAGAGGAAGGATGAAGAAAACGCTGCTAGTGTACATGCTGTTAATTGCGGCCTTTGCTCTCTATGTGTTCAGATATGAACAATCCGAGCGGTTGAATGGAGCTTGGGAGGAAAAGGGGCTGCGAGGCAGCATCGGAGAAACGTACATGATGATTACATTCCAGTCCGGTTTGGAGTATTGGAAAAGCGGGCTCAAGGGCTTCGAGGATGCCGGGGATGCCTTGGGAGTAACGGTGGAATACCGGGGGGCTACCCGGTATGATGCACAGGAGCAGACGACCGTCATTGAACAGGCGATTGCCCGTAAACCCGCAGGCATTGCCATATCAGCGATTGATCCACACTCTCTGATCCCGGTCATTAACAAGGCGCTGGATGCAGACATTCCTGTAGTGCTGTTTGACGCTGAAGCGCCGGAGAGCCGGGCGTATACGTTTTTGGGCACAGATAATTATAAAGCGGGCGTGACCGCTGCAGAAAAAATGGCAGAGCTGTTGGGACGTGAAGGCCAAGTCGCTATTCTGACACTGCCTGGACAGCAAAATCATGACGAACGCTCGCGCGGCTTTCGCGATACCATTCAGCGTCAGTATCCTGCCATGAAGGTGGTGGAAGTAGCAGATTGTCGTGCTGACGTGATGGTATCAAGGAATGAGTCGCAAAGACTGATGAAAGCTTATCCGAAACTGGCGGGTATTTTTGTCACCGAAGCTACGGGAGGAACAGGTGTAGGTGAGGCGGTATTGAGCCAGAAAAACAGCCACCCGCTGAAAATTATTTCTTTTGATACGAATAAATCGACACTGGATATGATTCGTGATGGGACGATCTCGGCCACGATTGCCCAAGGGACATGGAATATGGGCTATTGGTCACTTCAATATCTGTTCCATCTGCATCATCATTTGACGATCCCGGCCCCTTCTTCCTCTGGAGATAACACCCCGCTGCCCGTGCGGGTGGATACTGGAATTTCCATCGTCACCCGAGCCAATGTAGATGATTATTATGCAAAATAAATATTGGAAGCGCATCCACTTAGGGATGTATCAAATGATGCCGAGGTTACGCTTGCGCAATATGCCTTTACGCTACCAGCTTATGGTGCTGTTCCTGTTGTTTGGCATCGTGCCTTCGCTGGGACTAGGCCTGCTGGTCAATTGGACGGTGGAGCGGATTATTGAGCGGCAGGTCGAAAACCATACGATGCAGTTGATTGGCAAGGTGAACGAAGCGCTGGATACCAAAATGGAAAATTTGCAGAACATGACGTATCTGATTGGTTTTAACCCTGACATCGGGGAGTTCTGGAAAGGGAAAACGCTGGCTGATGGCCACGCGGGTCATACGAGCAGTATGACGCCAGAAAATCAGGAGAAGCAAGCACAGAAGCCTCTCCTAAATCAGACTACCAGCCCTAAGCAGGCATTAAGCTCCGTACAGGAGCAGGATACGCTGTATAAAATGAAGCAATTTTTGCAGGGCTTTACCACCCTATATCCTGAAATTGCTGGGATTCTGATCGTGAACGAAAAAGGAGATTATATCAGCAATGAAATGTATGCTCGAAGCACACGCAGTCTGACGGAAGAAGACTGGTACACACAGGCGGCGCAGCATGCAGGGATATTCACTGTGCTGGGACAGCCAAGTCACCGTAATGTGACCACTCATGTCCGGTACAAGGACAGTGAAATTGTCTCTGTCGTCCGTTCGGTCACGGATTCGGAGACAGGACATGTACTGGGTGTAATTATGATTGATCTTAAGCTGCGCGCGGTGTCGCAAGCTGCCAGAGATGTAACCTTGGGCAAAAGCGGGTATGTCATGGTGACAGATGCCAAGGGACGCAGTGTATATATGCCAGATATGCCTTTGATTGAGCGCATTCCGCCGCAATGGTTCGGGCCAGAGGATAGCGGGATGTTTACCCGTGAAGCCGGAGGCAGGGAATTGCTGTTCATGTTCCAGGCTTCCGAGTTCACGGGCTGGAGAACCGTGGGAGTATTCCCGGCACGCGAATCTACACTGGAAGTGCGGCAAATTCAGTTCTACGTTGTCTGTTTTGTTTTCATTGTATGTCTGTTTGGCTTAACGGCATCCTTGCGATTGTCCAGTTCTATCGCGCAGCCAATTTTCCGGCTTATGTCTTATATGCGTACAGCAGAGACGGGGGATCTTACGGTTCGCCAATGGAGTGAGCGCGGGGATGAAATCGGAATGCTGGGCCGGAGCTTTAACCGGATGCTGGAGCAAATCCGCCGTCTCATGTCGCTTAGCGAACTGAGGGAACGACAAAAACGGGATGCCGAACTACGCAGTCTTCAAGAGCATATTAAGCCGCATTTTCTATACAATACGCTAGATACCATTCATTGGATGGCCCGAAAAAATGGAGCAGACGACGTATCCGATATGGTGGGGGCGTTATCGAGATTGTTCCGCCTCGGGCTGAGCAAAGGAGATGACTTTATTCCGCTGCGCACCGAGATTGAGCATATCTCAAGCTATATGCAAATCCAGCAAACCCGTTATCGTGACCGGCTTCGCTGGGAGTTGAATGTACCCGACGAACTGAAGGATCTGTTCGTGTTGAAGCTGATGCTTCAGTCTGTGGTGGAAAATGCGATTTATCACGGCATCAAGGCCAGACGCGGTCCAGGCACGATTTGCGTAGAAGCTAAAGCCGAGGACGGCAAGCTGCTGCTGACGGTACGTGACGACGGTGCAGGGATGACGGCGGAGCGTCTGTGTGAGTTGCGTGAATGGCTGGAAATACCGCTGGAGGCGATGGAAGGAAGACGGAAACAAAAGGAAGTTCGTACAAATGGCAGAAGCTACGGCATGCTGAATGTACAAGCGCGTATCCGATTGTCTTTTGGCGAGGAATATGGAATTACATTGGACAGTAAAGAAGGGACAGGTACCTGCGTTACAATCACTCATCCGTTGCTGCTGGATATGGCGCAACTGAAGAAGCCTTATGACAAAGGAGAGGGTCAGGATGACGAAATCCAAGGGAACAGACAACGCGACAATGGCGAGTCTGATTGACCAGGCCATACCAGAAGTGACGATAGGGACGGCCCGACGTTATCAAGTATTGATCGCAGATGATGAGCCGATCATTCGTGAGGGGATTCGGGATTGCCTGGACTGGGCGGCTCTGGGCATGGAGGTTGTAGCCGAAGCCGAGGACGGTGAAGAAGCGCTGGAACTGGTTGATCAGCTTAGCATCGACATCGTGCTGGTCGATATGAACATGCCGTTCATGGATGGGATTGAACTGATTCGGCGGCTGCGGGAAGAACGTCCGGAGTGCCGTTGCCTGATCATTTCCGGGCATGATGAATTCGCTTATGCGCAGGAGGCTGTTCGACTCGGCGTAGAGGATTATATTTTGAAGCCCGTAGATGCGAAGCAGCTTCACGCTGCATTGTCGCGCCTGCGTCAGCGACTGGACGAGGAGCGCAAACGTGCCGCCTATGTGGAACAAGCCGCCGGGCAGATTGAACGGAACATTCCGCTGCTGCGTCAGCGATTTTGCCTGGAATGGCTGGAAGGACAGCACACGGGAAAAGACGTCATGGAGCAGTTGGCGTTTTTACGTCTTCCATCCGGGCCGCCTGTTCAAATCGGCGCGGTACGGTGGCCAGCGGCAGAGGCAAGGCAGACAATTATGCGTGAGAATGATCGCCAGTTGTTTCTTTTCGCCGCCGAAAATATTATTGGCGAACTGCTGGAGGACCGATCGCATGTGTTGTTCCGCGATGCGAACGGGCTGATCGGCATATGCCTGTGGCAGGAGGCACCTGAGACGATCGGCGCTTCCATAGAGCAGGCCATTGGCCGCTACCTGAATATAGCGGTTCACACACATGTGGAGTCCAACACGGGTGGGCTGGAAGGCGCAATCGATGCGTACCGGGTGAGCCGGGATCGGGTGTACGGTGAAGCACAGCTATCGCCCATCGTACGCCGGGCACGGCAGCTTATTCAGGAAGGTTATGCCGATCGCGAGCTGACGCTGGAAGCTCTTGCCTCGCGGCTACAGGTATCGGCTGTATATCTCAGCCGTGTGCTCAAAAAGGAGCTCAACGACAGCTTCGTGACCCTCGTCACGCGTGCCCGTATCCGCAAAGCAGTGCAGCTGCTGGACTCTACGACGTTATCTGTGCTTGATATAGCAGAACGCACGGGATACGACAGTCAGCACTATTTTAGCACTGCTTTTAAAAAGACGATGGGCGTGTCGCCTGTACAGTACCGTAAGGGCGGGGGAATTCAGGAAAATTCGTCGGAATAGGAATGACTGAATTGCTCTGCACCGTCTCATGATCATTTGTGTTAAAAAAGTGTGTGTGTAATCACACCCGCACGTTCAGGGGTTTGATACGCTGTAGATAACGAACAAATATCTATCAATATTTGGAGGAAAACGATATGTTTTGTTATCAGTGTGAACAGACGCCGAGTGGCGGGTGTAAAGTCATTGGGGTGTGCGGAAAAAATGAGACAGTAGCGAGCTTGCAGGATACAATGATTTTTGCATTAAAAGGGATTGCTGCCTATGCCACACATGCACGTCAGTTGGGATATACCGATCCTGAGGTGGATCGGATCACGCATGAAGCGTTATATATGACCTTAACCAATTCTAACTTTAATGTACAAGAGCATTTGGAAATGGCGATGAAGGTCGGAAATGCAGCTGTACGGATCATGGATGTGCTGGATCGTGCCCATACGGACCGTTTTGGCATTCCACAGCCGATTACCGTCAGCCAAAATAAAATCGAAGGTCAATGTATTGTCGTGACCGGACATAATCTGTACGCGCTGGAGGAATTACTGCGACAGACCGAAGGAAAGGGCATCAACATCTACACCCACTCGGAAATGCTGCCTGCCCACGGTTATCCGGCATTGAAGAAATATGCACATCTCAAGGGCAATATCGGTAAGGCCTGGTACGATCAACGCAGATTGTTCGAGGAGTTCCCGGGCGCAATCCTTGCCACCACGAACTGTGTTATGCCGATTAAAGGCACATATGCAGACCGCTTCTTCTCTTATGAAGTAGCCGGGCTGGAGGGTGTTGCCAAAATTGTGAACGACGATTTCTCCCCACTGATTGAACGCGCGTTGGCCCTGCCAGCCGCAGATGTAGACTCTGAACAAGTGCTTACGACAGGATACCATCATGAGACGGTTATTGGGCTGGCACCTGAGATTATTCAGGCCGTTAAAGACGGACATATCCGCCGTTTCTTCGTCATCGCAGGCTGCGACGCACCAGGCAAAGGCGGCAACTATTACCGCGAGCTGGCTACATCCTTGCCAAACGACACGGTCATTCTGACCACGTCTTGTGGTAAATTCCGCTTTAATGACGTGGACTACGGCACCGTTGGAGATACTGGCATTCCACGTTATATTGATTTGGGTCAGTGCAACAATTCCGGTTCTACTGTGAAAATCGCTCTGGCTTTAGCGGATGCTTTTGGTTGTACAGTGAACGAGCTGCCTGTCAGCATTGTGCTGTCCTGGTTTGAGCAAAAAGCAGTTGCCATTCTGCTAGGCTTGTTCAGTCTTGGCATCCAGGATATTCGCATTGGGCCAAAGCCGCCTGAGTTTATTTCTTCTGGTGTACTGGATGTACTGGTGGAGATGTTTGGCTTGAAGCTCATTACGACCGCAGAGGAAGATATGAAAGCGATGCTGGCGTTATCGTAGGGAATAGAATGGGTGGGGAACTGCAAAGTGCAGTTCCCTTTTTTTACTTCATCGTTCATCGATTCTAATAAATATGTCCGTAAGAATCTTTAAAGCGAGCTCAGTATCTTTGGTTTCACGAGTTCTTAGGAGAGTTAAAATGCTTTTTATACTCGAATCTTCTTCGGTAAGCTCATCATTTTCCTTCACATATGTAAGTAACTGATAGACGCTCACGTTCAATGCCTTTGCTATTTTCTCTAGATTTTTCAAAGATATATTTCTCTCCGCTCGCTCAATGAAACCAATATAACTCGAATTGAATCCTGCTTGTTCGGCTAAAGCCTCTTGGGAAAGCCCTTTAGACTTTCGGATATCTCGAATACGTGTACCGACTAATTCTAAAAGTTCTGACATGTTTACACCTCTCTATAGTTAGAAGTGTAGAGAAAGAGTTACATCTAATTAATATGCGTTAGTAAGTAAATTGAATTAAAAACTACTATATAGTAATATTCATTATGAAGCTTGTCCGATAGCTAGAAAATTATACATTTTAGTGGTCCAATGATATGCTACGTTGCTCACATTGTTGATGAAATTCTAATTCAGGAGTTGATTCCCCCATGAAACACTACTCCTTAAGCAACCAACTACATAGTGAAGCTGATTTCAAATTGCCTAAGTATAGTGACACCCACATATTGAATTGCATGATGGATTTTCAAAAGCTTGCCCAGTACCAAATGCAGCTTGCCCAGATGATGCGTGATCATGATCAATTGCGAAACTGCCTCATTCTTTGTGATCGCGCCATGTTTTCTATGGCAAAGGCCATTTATGTGCATCGAAATCAAATCATGCCTTTATCCATTAGCCTATCCATGAACGATCTGCTCAGACTAATTCGCTCGGATGCTGAGCCGTGTTTAGATATGGTGCTGTTTATGGGTACCATGCATTATCTGGTTTCCGGAGAGGAAGAAGCATCCAGGGAGACGATGAAGCTGGAGGAAGTAGACATGTTGCTGTATAAAACAGACTCTATTCTAGAACGTCTATCGCGGCGCATTGTAGCTAATCCATCGAAGCGGTATCCGTCTATTTTTAAAGAAAGTCCGTTCAATTAAATTGTTAAATTTTTATCCATAACACCCGATTCTTTTTAAGCTAATGATATAATGGCAAAAAGGGAGATATTGGCTAAGACTTACAGCCTAAAACCTAAACCTAAAACTAAAACCTCCGAATTAGAAAGGGTGTTATTGGTTATGCCTACATACAACAAGCTGGTGCGGGATCGGATTCCGCATATCATTATGTCTCAGGGGAAGGAATGTCGGACACGCATTTTGGACCCAGAGGAGTATAAGCAGGAACTGCGAACGAAGCTTCGTGAAGAGACTGAGGAATATTTTGCAGCGGACAAAAATCAGGATGCATTGGAAGAACTGGCGGATATGCTGGAAGTCATCCGAGCGCTGGCAGAAGTACATGGGGCGAATGTACCCGAGCTGGACAAGCTGCGGGCAGACAAAGCTGAGGCACGAGGCGGATTCCAGGAGCGGGTGTTCTTAATTGATGTCGACGAAGCTTAACGTCAAGCTTATTACGGATAATTTAGCGGATGAGCTTATAGCCGGAATTCAACATGCCTCTGGGATTTATATTATGACTTCATTTATAATGCATTCCGGGGTCAAGTTGCTGGCTCCGCATCTCAAGCAGGCTGTAGAACGGGGCGCAGAGGTGCGGATGCTGGCGGGGGATTATCTATATATCACACAGCCGGAAGGTTTGCGGGCGCTATGTGAGATAGATCATCGGGTTGAGGCAAGATTATGGCAAAGTAGGGGGACATCTTTTCACCCGAAGGTGTATTTGTTCGATTATGATAATGGAGAAGGATTGCTGATAGTAGGCTCATCCAATTTCTCATTCACTGCATTGAAGACGGGATATGAATGGAATTTGGCGATGAACGCGCAGGCAGAACCCTATACTTTTCAGTCAGCTTTGGACAAATTTATGCAGAGTTTTTACCATGAAACAACTCTTCCAGTCAATACAGATTCTATTGCTTCCTATGAGCAAGAATACAAAAGAATTCACCAAGAGAACCCTGAGTTGATTCGGCGTATAACGGATATGGAAGAGGCTGAAATTAGGGTAAGAATGGTGGAGGATTTGTCTGAACATACGGATGAGCAGTTACTTACACCAATTGAACCACGTCCTGCACAGATAGCGGCATTGGAGGCTCTTGAGGGAACACTGGAGGAGCAATATGACAAAGCAATGGTTGTCATGGCTACCGGTTTGGGAAAAACGTATCTGGCGGGTTTTTTTCTCGGCGGTTTCGACGTGTACTGTTTGTCGCACACAGAGAGGAAATTTTGTCTCAGTCACGAAAATCCTTTCAGCAGATTATGCCAGACCGAACTTACGGGATTTACAATGGTCAATTTAAGGATGGGGATGCAGACTGCGTGTTTGCATCTATATACACGCTTGGGATGAGAAAGCACCGAGAAGAATTTGAGCCAGACGCTTTTGATTTAATTATAGTGGATGAATTTCACCATGCGGCGGCACCCTCGTACTTATCGGTAATCCAACATTTTCAACCCAAATTTCTGCTGGGAATAACCGCAACACCGGATCGTCTGGATGGCAAAGATGTTTATGCGTTATGCGATGGAAATGTAGCCTACCAGGTTCATTTTATTGAAGCCATTCGAAGGGGCTGGCTGGCACCCTTCCAATATTATGGAGTATATGATCATACAGATTACTCGAAAATTCACTGGTTAGGTACCAAATATGATGATGAGCAGCTGGCGGCAGTGCAGCTTCAGGAAGAACAGGCAGAGAAAATCTATACTGCATGGGTTCGGCATAAACAGACAAGGACAATCGGGTTCTGCTCGTCAATACGTCAGGCAGATTTTTTGGCAAAATATTTCCGTGACAAAGGTATGAAGGTATTAAGCTTACATTCACGAACTGTGCAAATGTCCCGAGAGGAAGCGATTAGACAGTTGGGAGTCGGTGAGCTGGAGATCGTCTTTACAGTTGATCTCTTTAATGAAGGTACGGATATTCCGCAGGTAGATACACTTTTGTTTGTTCGTCCGACGGAATCACTTACCGTCTTCACCCAACAGGTAGGTCGGGGTTTGCGACTGGCCGAGGGGAAAACACATTGTGTGATCATCGACCTAATCGGTAATTACCGGAACGCAGATGTAAAGTTTCAGCTTTTTGCAGAGTTGGAGGCAGAGGATTCCACAAGGAAAAAGCAAGATGCAATTATACCAGAAGTGCCTGAAAGTTGCGAAATTCAACTTGAAACACAAGTTATAGACCTGCTGCAAGAGCTAAGCCGCAAAAGGATGCCGCACCGCGAAAAGCTGCATCGTGATTTTCTTGACTTAAAACAGGAATTAGGTCGTATTCCTACATATCTGGAATTGCACTTGCTTGGTCGCTCAATAAGTAAGGCATATCGGAATGAGTTCGGCTCCTATGTCGGATTTCTCTACTGGGCGGAGCTTTTGTCTGAACAGGAAAAAGAAACGTATGTTCACCACGAGGCGTGGCTGCGGGATGTGGAACGGACTGTGATGACCAAGAGCTACAAAATGGTCGTGCTCCTCTATATGCTGGAACGAGGGGAAGAACATTGGATGGACCCAGTAAAACCAGAAGATATGGCATTATTTTTCCATACGTATCTTACAAAAAAGGAATATCGGAGACAAAAAGATTTTGCCGATAAGGAATCAACAGGGTTGTGGGAATGGAATGCATTAACTGAAAGGAAGGTAGTGCAACTCATTTCCAATATGCCTATGACCAAATGGAGTGCGGCGAAGGGGAGCATGATGCGGTTCGAGGAAGGTGTATTTACACTAGCTTTGAAGGTAGAGGATGCCGACGAACGCGCAATACTATATCAATGGACGAAGGAAATTTGTCTGTATCGTCTGCATGTTCATTTTGAACGAAAGTTGAAGGAATAGATGTAAAGTTTTGGCTACCCATAGGTAGCCTCTTTTATTTTTTATCCACACAAAGGTTAAAATTTTATAAAAAAAGTTCAAAACCTGCAAAGACCTTCCCCGGCCTGGAATGATACCATGTGTTTGCACATAAAAAAAGAGAGGTGCTCATCGCCTCACTTATGTAAGCGCTATCTAATTAAAGATCTAATCAGCAATGACCTGAGGATTTCGCAAAATCCTTACCTTCAAATGACCTGCATCACATGAGGAAAGGGGAACTTCATATGAAAAAGGGAGCTGTTGTTGTTTGGCTTCTGGTTTTGGCCCTGATGCTCTCGGCCTGCAATCTGGCGGAGAGTGGAACGGGCAGCAAGGAAAAAGGCTATGTGGGTATTTCCATGCCGACCAAATCGTCTGAGCGTTGGGTAGGAGACGGGGAGAATATGGTTCGGTTGTTTCAGGAGCAAGGCTATAAAACGGATTTACAGTATGCCGAGGACGTGGTGGAAAATCAAATTTCCCAAATCGAAAACATGATCACTAAGGGCGTCAATGTTATGGTCATTGCTTCGGTCGATGGAAACACGCTGACGGATGTAATTCAGAAGGCACACGACCGAGGGATTCAGGTCATTTCTTACGACCGTCTGATTCGCAACACACCGTATCTGACGTATTATGCGACCTTTGATAACTTCAAGGTGGGCGTATTACAGGCGGCATATATTGAGAAAAAGCTGGGTCTCAAAGATGGCAAGGGCCCTTTCAATATCGAGCTGTTCGGCGGATCGCCGGATGACAATAATGCATACTTCTTCTTTAATGGTGCGATGTCCGTACTTAAGCCATACATTGATTCCGGTAAGCTGGTCGTGCGCAGCAAGCAGATGACGATGGCGCAGATCGCTACACTGCGATGGGATGGAGCACTAGCACAATCGCGGATGGATAATCTGCTGAGTGCTTATTATTCAGGGGCCAATCTGGATGCGGTGCTCTCTCCGTATGACGGCATTAGCATCGGTATCATTTCATCCCTGAAAGGGGTCGGATATGGATCAGCGAACAAGCCGCTGCCGATCATTACCGGACAGGATGCGGAGCTGGCTTCGATCAAATCCATTGTGGCTGGAGAGCAGACCCAAACCATATTTAAGGATACTCGCAAGCTGGCTGAGCAAACGGTCGTGATGGCCAACAGCATTTTACAGGGCAAGCAAGCGGAAGTGAATGACGTCAAATCGTATAACAACGGGAAAAAGGTGATTCCTGCGTACCTGCTTGATCCAATCTCGGTGGACCGGACGAATGTAGAGAAGGATATTGTCGGCAGTCACTATTACACCAAAGAGCAAATCGGACTGAAATAAGAGTAAGAATCCAACCGAAAGGAGCGTATCCCATGACTGGAATCATCTTGGAAATGAAGGGAATTACCAAAACCTTTCCTGGCGTAAAGGCATTGGAAAATGTGAATCTCAAGGTCAAGGAAGGCGAGATTCATTCGCTGTGCGGCGAGAACGGGGCGGGCAAATCGACGCTGATGAAGGTACTGAGTGGTGTATATCCACATGGAACCTACGAGGGGGATATTATTTTCCAGGGCAAAACGTGTGAGTTCAAGGATATCAAGCAGAGCGAGGAATTGGGCATCGTCATTATCCATCAGGAGCTGGCATTGATCCCTTATCTCTCGATTGCGGAAAATATTTATCTGGGCAACGAGCGCGCCAGTGGCGGCGTGATTGATTGGAAAGAGACTTTTGTCGGGACACGCGAGCTGCTGTCTAAGGTCGGTTTGAGTGAAAATCCCAATACCTTGGTTACGAACATCGGGGTCGGCAAGCAACAGCTGGTCGAAATTGCGAAAGCGCTCTCTAAAAAGGTAAAGCTGCTTATTCTGGATGAACCAACAGCGGCATTGAATGAGGATGATAGTGAAAATCTGCTTAATTTGATGCTGGAGTTTAAAAAACAGGGCATTTCCTGCATTCTCATCTCCCACAAGCTGAATGAGGTCGCAAAGGTGTCGGATTCGATTACGATTTTGCGAGATGGGAAGACGATTGAGACGCTGGATATGAAAAAGGATGAGGTCACAGAGGATCGGATCATTAGCGGTATGGTTGGACGCGATTTGACCAGCCGTTATCCAGAGCGTCATGCCAAGATTGGCAAAGTTGTGTTAGAAGTGAAGGACTGGACGGTGTATCACGAGCATCATGCAGACCGCAAGGTGCTGGATCAGGTGAATCTGAATATTCGCAGCGGTGAAATTGTCGGTATTGCCGGGCTGATGGGAGCAGGACGGACCGAGCTGGCGATGAGTATCTTTGGCAAGTCATACGGACGCAATATCTCGGGTCAACTGATTAAGGACGGCAAGCCGATCCAGAACAACACGGTTACGGACGCCATTAACAATGGCTTTGCCTATGTGACGGAGGACCGCAAGGAGTACGGTCTCATTTTAATGGATGATATCAAGCGCAATATTTCGTTGACCGGTCTGAACAAGCTGGCAAAGGGCGCTGTAGTTAATGAGCAGGAGGAAGTCGTCGTTGCAGAGGAAATGAAAAAAAGCATGAACATCAAAGCGCCGAGTATTTTACAGAAAACCGGTAACCTGAGTGGCGGTAATCAGCAGAAGGTAGTACTGAGCAAATGGATTTTTGCCGGACCGGATATTCTGATTCTAGATGAACCGACGCGCGGCATAGATGTGGGTGCTAAATATGAAATCTACACGATCATTCATCGACTTGCCGCTGAAGGCAAGGGCGTGCTGGTCATTTCGTCTGAGCTGCCAGAGGTACTAGGCTTGTGTGACCGGATTTATGTCATGAATGCCGGGCGGATCACCGGAGAGGTTGGCCGTGAGGATGCATCGCAGGAAACGTTGATGAGATATATGACCAAGTCAGGAGGCGTGAAGCATGGAAACCATAACTAAACTATTTAAAAATAACATCCGCCAATATGGCATGATGATTGCGCTGGTCGTTATTATGATTTTGTTCGAAGTGCTGACAGGCGGCTTGCTATTGAAGCCGATTAATATTACCAATCTGATTCTGCAAAATAGCTACATTCTCGTGCTGGCGATCGGGATGGTGTTGGTTATCATCACTGGGCATATTGACTTGTCCGTCGGCTCCATAGCCGCTTTTGTCGGTGCGGTTGCCGCTATTATGATGGTCGATTGGCAGCTTCCAGCGTGGGTCGCTGTAATTGCAGCTTTGCTGGTCGGAGCGTTAATTGGGGCATGGCAAGGGTTCTGGGTCGCTTATGTACGGATTCCGGCATTTATCGTTACCTTGGCGGGGATGCTGCTCTTCCGCGGATTAACAATGATCGTGCTGGAAGGTCAATCGATCTCTCCTTTTCCGGGGGGATTCCAGAAAATCAGTTCAGGCTTCCTGCCGGATTTTTCAGCTACCGGTTATAACCTGGTATCCATCATTGTCGGCATTGCACTTACGGTATGGTTTATCGTGAACGAAATTCGCGAACGCCGCTCTCAGCTTAAATATGGATTTGAGGTTCCGTCACAGGTGTTATTTGTACTCAAATTGATCGTAGTGGCTGCTGTGATTAATCTGTTCACCTTCATGCTCGCGAGCTATGCGGGAATACCGAACATTCTCGTCCTGCTGTTCATCCTGATCGTGGTATACTCCTTCGTCATGAACCGCACGGTTATGGGGCGCCATGTGTATGCGCTGGGTGGAAATGAAAAAGCAGCGGGTTTGTCCGGTGTCAAAACGAAAAAAGTAACATTCTGGGTATTTGTCAACATGGGCGTATTGGCTGCCATTTCCGGTCTCATCTTTGCTGCACGTCTGAACGCGGCTACGCCAAGAGCAGGTACGAACTTTGAGCTGGATGCCATCGCAGCTTGCTTTATCGGTGGAGCTTCGGCGTCGGGCGGGATCGGAACGGTTTTTGGAGCGATTATCGGTGGCTTGGTTATGGGCGTCCTGAATAACGGTATGTCTCTGATCGGCCTGGGGATTGACTGGCAGCAAGGGATCAAGGGCTTGGTACTGCTGCTGGCGGTTGCCTTCGATATTTACAACAAAAACAAAAGATCAGTTTAAGCTTATATTCAACATTGTAAAATAAGCAAACCTCCAGTCCCACTTGAAATTGTGGATGCTGGAGGTTTTTTGCTTTGTTAGGTTTTATGGCTATTAGCTAACCCAACTAAGTCGTCACCATTTGTCCGCCGTTCACATGCAGCGTCTGGCCGGTAATGTAGGAGCCGTCATCTGAAGCCAACAGCACATAGGCAGGGGCCAATTCATAAGGCTGCCCGGCACGCTTCATCGGCGTATTGCTGCCAAAGGTGCGAATGACTTCAGGCGACTGTGTGGCCGGATTCAGCGGAGTCCAGATCGGACCGGGAGCAATGGCATTCACGCGAATACCCTGATCGACCAGATTGTTAGCCAATGCGCGCGTGAAGCTGACAATGGCTCCTTTGCTAGCCGAATAATCAATCAGATTCTTTTGCCCGACATAGGCTGTAACCGAAGCCGTATTGACAATGCTGGCTCCAGCCCGCATATACGGCAAGGCTTCTGTAGTCATATGGAAGAAGGAAATAATATTCGTATCAAACGTATCACGAAGCTGCTGCTCACTGATATCCAGATATGATTCGCGCACAAACTGAACACCCATATTATTAATGAGGATATCAATACGACCGAAGGTTTCCATCGTTTTTTGAACAACCAGACAGCAGTTGCTTTTGAGCCTTAGATCACCTGGAATTAACAAGCAACGTCGGCCAAGCCGGTGAATGACATCACGGGTCTCCATCGCATCTCGATGCTCATCGAGATAGGCAATGACCACATCGGCCCCTTCCTTGGCAAATGCGACTGCAACCGCGCGACCAATGCCACTGTCCCCGCCGCTAATAATCGCCACCCGATCCTGAAGCTTTCCCGTACCGATATACTTTGGATTATCAAAGATAGGGCGTGGAACCACCAGGTATTCCAACCCCGGCTGTCTATATTGATGCTGGGGAGGAAAAGCAATCGGAACTTCTTTACATTGGGTTTCTGTACCATAATAAGGATGCTGATATTGCCAATTCATTGAATAATCCCTTCTTTTAGGCGTTTTGAAATCCAATATATTCGAAATAGGCGCAAACGGTGAATCGGGAATTATCGCCTTATGCCGAAATCGTCGCTCCATCTGCCGGAATATGGACACGCTTCTCCAGACCTTCACGATGGATATGTTCCGAAAGCTCGGAGCGAGTCAGTACACAATGGTTGATGGCTTCCATATGGACAGCAACGACTTGGGTGTAAGGAGCATGCTGTGCAACAGCTGTTACATCTTGGGCAGTCATAATAATGGGATCGCCCACTGTAAACCGCGCTCCTCCAGCGTTTACGATCGTCCAGTCAGGGCGGTATTTATCCAGTGCTTCCGCGACTTCACTGCACCAAATGGTATCCCCGGCCACGTAGACGACAGGCTCACCTGGAGCCTGAAATACAAAGCCGGATACGGGTCCCATCTGCTCCCCGATTTCTCCGGTTCCGTGATGCCCGCTTGTACGGGTAATCTCGATTTCTCCCACTAAGCCAGCCATAGAAAGTGGAGTAACCTGTGTAAAACCGTCAGCAGCGATCTGTTCTTCATTTCCGGGCTGGCAGAAGACGGGAAGCTGTTTGTCCAGCCAGCGTACTGCTGCCGGGTCCCAATGATCCAGATGCAGGTGTGTGACAATGACCACGTCAGGCTGTCCAAGCGTCTGCCATTGCGGTGGCAAGGGAACCAGCGGATTACGGAGGGTGTTTTCCGTATTGGGCACCGGCGGGTTGATCCCGGCATCACTCAGCATCGGATCAATCAGAAATTTTACTCCAGCGTATTCGATCCATAAGGTTGCGTTGCGGATTAGTGTGATTTTCATATATGGAAGCTCCTTTAATCGTAAATGTTTTTTTGACCGAATGTATTTTCGGCCGTTCTTGGTTTCTGCTACAATCATATCTGACGCAAGCAGATGCAGGCTACGGCCTGCTGAAAGGAAAACCAGCATTCTCGTTTCATCATGAAAGGAAAAATAACTATGGAACTATTCGTACCTGATGAGACCGACCTGCGTATTCTTCATCATTTAATTGAAGACAGCTCTTTAACGCACAAGGAGATTGGTCAGCTAGTTCATTTGACGGGCCAAGCAGTAGGGGCACGTGTTCGAAAAATGCAGGATGCAGGCATTATTGAGGGCTATACACTGCGCTGGAACCCTGAAAAAATTGGGCAGACGATTCATGCCTTTATTACGGTTTTTTTAAACTCAGGAACGACTCACAGTGCTTTTCAGACTTTTGCACGGGAGCACTCCTCTATTGTCGAAATTCATCGGGTAAGTGGGGAGGGCTGTTATTGGATGCGGGTGCGCATGTCATCACAGTCAGAGTTAAATGCTATGCTGGATGAACTTACGAAGTTTGGTAACTATAAATTGAGCTTTTCCATTGGCGAAATTTAATGATAAAAGCTTTCGGCGTTTGTGCCGAAAGCTTTTGTTTTGCGAGGTCAATCGAAGTCAGCGTTATAAACTCATTTTAAAAATATGCTGCAAGCCGTGTTGTCCCATTTTAGTGTTACCTTCATCGATAAAGCCGCATTTGAGATATAGACTTTGAGCAGCAAGATTACGGGCATTGACGCCTAGTACAATCTCGCGAATATGTGGAAAGTGTCTGGAGATATACTGTGGTAGCAGAAGCAGCCCTTGTTTAGCGAACCCTTGTCCCTGATCTGCATAATGAATAGAAAACGCACGCAGCAGCAGTGCCTCAGAAGTATTCGTATAGTCTGCTAATTCATCTCCATCGTATAAAATGAAAAATCCAACCGGCCTCCCAGTAGCCGTAATGACGACAGGATGGCGGTGTGGATCTTCCTTCGCTAGTGCCAGCATATCGGCGGGCATTCCAGTAAATTGCTTCTGCTCCTCAGGCAAATAAAAGGTATGTAAAATCGCATCATGCTCACAATGGTAAGGGACAAGCTCTACATTATTCATCATTACATTCCGTCCGATCTGTATAAATTTCAACCTACTGTATCATTTTGTTTGCTAAAAAAAGAAACCTGAACTCGTCTTATCTACGTATTATCCATACATAAACTAGCATAGTCAAAAGGAGACGTCTACGCTTATGAAGCCGCTTATAGAATATCGGGAAAGTCAGGATGTATTGCACCAGGAGCTGAAGCATATGGAGAAGTGGGAGAAGGAGCAGAAGGATATTTTTTTCTGGGAAAAAATCGGCAGATGGCCCTTTATGCTGCTGGACCGGCTGACGCCCAAAATTATTAAAGACAAGCTGGAGCAGCTGCTTAACGAGCTGGGTAGCTTCATTCAGAATGGTGGCAAATATTTGGTGAAAGAAGAAACAGTCCTGAGTAAGCTGAACAAGACGGCCCGTGAATATATGATTCAGCAAAATGGTGCAGCTTCCGTCTTGGATACGGAGGATCAGCCCCGTGCCGGGGAAAACGCAGATGCGGAGCATAGTGAGGAATCCATGTGGGATTTGAAGCAGTTGGCTGAGCTCCCACTAGCGATCATGGATCAGACTGCGGACGATATGACATCAGGGCGCATTACCTTTGCCACCGCTCAGGGAGCAACCACGGGAATTGGTGGTGTGTTTACGATTGCGGCCGATATCCCTATTTTGCTTGGCTTGTCACTCAAAGTGCTTCAGGAAATCGCTTTGTGCTATGGGTTTAACCCACATGATAAGCAGGAGCGCATTTTTATTATTAAATGTATGCAATTCGCTTCATCTGATATTGTGGGGAAAAAGGCTGTATTAGAGGAACTGGCCTTGTTCGATGATCCTTCACGTCAGGCACAGGTTTTTTCTCAGATGCAGGGATGGAGAGAAGTCATTAACACTTATCGCGATCAGTTTGGCTGGAAAAAGCTGCTGCAAATGGTCCCGATTGCGGGAATTTTGTTTGGCTCCATGGCCAATCGAAGCGCTATTAGTGACGTGGCTGAAGCGGGAAAAATGCTATATCGGAAGCGTCGTATTTTAAAACGTTTGGCAGAAGTAGAGAATGGGTTGGAGTAGAAGTAAGAAATGGAAGAGGTGAAGAGTGGGGGAGAAGTGAGGAATGTAGCTGGAGTTAGTTGTTTATAGGTGTGCAGCGGCCAATGATGGCCGCCACACGGTTGCCTGTTACACTTCGGCTCCATTTTCTTCCGCCCAGCGATTCAGAGTTTTGTCTGTAGGAAGCAGGAAGGTTAAAATGCCGAGCAGTGGCAAAAAGCCGCACAGGAACATGATGTTGGTGATACCTACTTTGTCGATCCAGTTGCCGAGCACGAGTGCACCCACACCGCCGAGACCAAAAGCCAGACCTGTAATGAGACCGGATACCGTCCCGATTTTGCCAGGCACGAGCATCTGTGCATATACGACTGTGACCGAAAAGCTGGACAACATAATAAATCCGATAATCGCCAGCAGGATCGCCGTCCAGAATTGGTTGGCATATGGCAGCAGCAGCGCCAAGGGTGCAGCTAATACCATGGACAGAAAAATCATATTACGTTTACCAAAACGGTCTGCCAGCGGACCACCAAAGAAGGTGCCCAGCGCTCCAGCTCCGAGGAACAGGAAAATGTACAGCTGTGCGTCAGCCAATGGCATTTTAAATACTTCCATCAGGTAAAACGAATAGTAACTGCCAACCGAAGTCGAATACCACGAACGAACAAATACCAGCAGAATGAGGACAATCATAGCAAACATAATACGGCTGCGCACTTCGGGCTTCATACGGCGTGTTGCCGTTTTTTTGCGTGCAACGCCTTCTGTACGCAGGACGTTACCGTACCAGCGAGCGATAAATGATTGCACTACAATCCCGGCTGCCGCAATACCCGTGAACCAAATAGCGCCAAATTGCCCCAACGGGATAAAAATCCAGCTTGTGAGCATCGGTGCCAGCGATTGGCCTGCATTGCCGCCGACCTGGAAAATGGATTGTGCCAATCCCCGGCGTGATCCTGCCGCCATATGGGATACGCGCGAGCCTTCCGGGTGAAATGCGGCCGAGCCCAGACCTACGAAGATGACTGCGATCAGCACCGCTTTATAATCGGCAGCATAGGCGAGCAGTAGCATACCAGTCAGCGTAAAGCCCATGCCGATGGGAAGGATAGCGGGCGTAGGTCGTTTGTCCGAAAACAAGCCAATGACAGGCTGCATGATCGAAGCAGTAAAGTTGATGGCGAACGAGATCCAGCCGATCTGCGTGTAGCTCAGGCGCATAGATTCCTTCAGGATCGGAAAAATCGCTGGAATGACCGACTGAATCGAGTCATTGAACAGATGAACGAAACTGATTGCAATCAGAATCGCAAAAACGGTGCCTTTCGCTTGCGATCCCGGAAGGGGGAGCGATTGGCCCGTTTCTTTTTTTGTAGCAGATTTAGTAGTCATGGCAACCTCCGGGTAAGTATGTATATTTTAAGATATAGGAAGTAATCCGATTGCAGCAAATGGCTGAAAGTGGGATAAAGTCCCTATTTGCTCTTTGCTGCTAGCCCATCCTGCTGGATACTCTTTATTGCTTGATCCTTTAATTTACAACAGATTATCGTGCACTGAGTGTACTATATCTGCATAAGATATCCTTTATTTATCATTTTACTCTCGAATATGCATGAGTTGGTTCTCGGTTGAATGTTGTTGAAATTTCTTTTACATATAAATAGGCAAGAAGAATTTAACAAAACTAGGCTCTTTATTTAACAAACTTAAGATATGATTCTTTATGTCATACAACTTGTTGTATAGGTGATAGCTCTGAAGAGAAAGTATGAAGGGCACAAGAAAAGAGAGGATCTGATTTGAGAATGAAATTGCTAAGAAAGCCACTATCCGTTGCATTATTATCTGTACCATTACTTCTAGGTTCTCTGGGTGGAAATTACGCGAGTGCGGCAACACTGCCAACAACAGTAACTCCAACAGAACCGTCATGGGGATATTTTGTAGATCATTATAAAAATAATAGTGCTGCTAATAAGACGGAAAGCACCAATCCGACTCTCGGGTTGCTCTCTGAATTTAATAAGCTTTGGACTCCCGGCGCTACCTGGGACACAGGTACCAAACTAAACAGCAGTGTACTGGACGCTAATATTCAAAAAGTGATTGATATTGCTGCCCGTCGCACTTCCAGTGAGGCCGATGCGGCTTATTTGGACGACCGCCGAAATCAGAGCTACAGTGTAATCGACGGTCTGGGTTCACTTACTGATATATATCGAAAGAAGGCAGGTGCCACGACAACAATCAACGACGTTCCGGCCGATGCCACAACTAAGAAATATGAAGATGAGGGAACGAATGCAGGGGATACCAGTTCCAGTCTCGGCAACGTCGTGAATCTGGTCAATACCTTGCGTGGGGACTACTCTACGACGAACCCGGCCAAATCTTACTTTAGCTATCCTCGTCCGTTCCGCTGGAGCGACAATTCAGTAGTTGTTCCAAGTCTGATCCCTGCCCTCAAATCTGATGCTACTAATGATGGCGGCTTTCCTAGCGGTCATACCAATGCTGCGTATCTCAGTTCTATAGCTATGGCCTATGCCATGCCGGAGCGTTATCAGGAATTGCTGACACGAGCTTCGGAGCTGGGCAATAATCGTGTTGTTGCTGGGATGCATTCCCCGCTTGATGTTATGGGAGGACGCGTCATGGCAATAGCGATGGCTGCTGCAATCCTGTCTGATCCAGCCAATAGCAGCTTGAAGAAAGCAGCTTATCAGGATGCTCATAAACAATTGCTGTCCCAAAAAGGTACAGCCCCAGATCGGTTCAGCAATTATGCTGCGAACAAAAAAAGTTATAATGAACGACTAACGTATGGATTCAGTCAGATTAATCCAGCTACGACGCCCATGACAGTACCTAAGGGAGCTGAGGTGTTGTTAGAAACACGTCAGCCTTACCTTGACAGCACACAACGCCGTTGGGTATTGGCCACTACAGGTCTTCCATCCGGTTATCCTGTGCTTGACGATGCCGAAGGATGGGGACGCTTGAACCTGTTTTCCGCTGCTGATGGCTACGGTGCTTTCGTCAATAATGTTATAGTAAATATGGACGCCTCCAAAGGGGGTTTCAATGCATTGGATCGCTGGCGCAACCCTATTTCTGGTACTGGAAAGCTGACTAAAAAGGGAACAGGTACGTTGAAGCTTATGGGTAGCAATACGTATTCCGGTGGTACGCAGATCGATCAAGGCGTACTTGAAGGTAATTCGCAGACAGCTTTCGGAAATGGTGCAGTTACAAATAACGGGGGAACTCTTCTTAAAAACAATGCAGGAAAGCTGATTGTTGGCGGGAATTACAAACAAACAGCCAAGGGCAAGCTTGAACTCAATCTGCAAAGTAAAAATGATGTGCTCAAAATTAAGGGAACAGCCCAACTTAACGGAAAATTACGCCTGAATTTTTCTAACAAATATGTACCAGCTAGCGGTGCGACCATTTTAACCTACGGTAAACGAAATGGGGCATTTACTTCCATCGAAGCAGCGGGTTTGCCAAGCAATTATAAAGTGAAGGTTGTCTATACAGCTGATCATGTTCAGTTGAAAGTCACGAAGTAACCCAATAGGACAATTACAGGTGCACCTTTGGAAATCACCGGATAAACCATGAAGTTATCCAGTGTCCATTCTGAAGGTGCATTTTTTGTTCCAATACCAAGTCTATTTTTCGGAGTTATTTATAGCCAAGGGTATAAAAAGGTCAAAATTTGACCTTAATGTAGTAAAATAATCGCACTGTTTGAAAGCGCAGTCATGTTATTCTTAAGAAGCATATTAGTCCAAGTTTTAAAGAAGATTCAGACTAACTAAGAGGAACAGAGGAAAGGAAGAAGACTGATGAGTCTTGAGAAAGAATACGTTAAAATAGCCCAGGATGTCATTAAAGGGCTTGGCGGAGAAGACAATATTATTTCTATGGCACATTGTGCTACACGGTTGAGATTGATTGTAAAAGACAGGGATACTATTGATGATGAATTTATTGAAAATATTGATAAGGCAAAAGGGGTCTTTTTTACCTCCGGACAATATCAGATTATTTTTGGAACCGGTACCGTGAATAAGGTTTACGAAGCGATGGTCGGCCAGAACGTATCTGCGACATCAAAGGCAGAGCTGAAAGAGAAGGCCTCTACGCAAGATGATAACTTTTTCAAAAGAATGATCCGGGTTTTCGGAGATGTATTCGTTCCCATTATCCCTGCATTGGTAGCTACCGGCTTGTTTATGGGAGTTAGGGGCTTGGTAACTCAGCCTGCACTGCTACAGTTATTTGGACTTACACCGGATGATATTTCTGCGAATTTCATATTATTTACGCAAATACTGACCGATACCGCGTTTGCATTTTTACCCGTGCTGGTCTGCTGGTCTGCATTCAGAGTGTTTGGCGGGTCGCCGATCTTGGGAATTTTGCTCGGGCTCATGCTGGTAAGTCCTTCTTTACCTACTTCCTGGGATGTCGCTCAACATGTGAAGGAGCCTCTTTTGTTTTTGGGCTTTATTAAAATCGCAGGCTATCAAGGTTCCGTTCTGCCGGCGTTCATTATAGGGATCGTGGGAGCGATGATGGAGAAGAGAATCAGGAAATCCGTTCCTGAGGCATTGGACTTGATTCTGACACCGTTTCTGACATTGTTGCTCACACTGGTACTGGGCTTGTTCGTGATTGGTCCCATCTTCCATGAAGTAGAGGTTTTGATATTATCAGCAGTTACAGCTATTTTGAAATTGCCGTTTGGCATTGGCGGGTTTATTTATGGTGGCATTAATCAGATTATTGTCGTTACCGGACTGCACCATGCGCTCAACCTGATCGAAATACAGATGCTGGTGGATGGCGGCTGGAATATGGTTAACCCGATCAGTTCGGCCTCCATTTGTGCACAAGCAGGTGCGGCGTTAGCGGTCGGCCTGAAATCGAAAAGATTAAAAACCAAATCTATTGCCTACCCGTCTGCCGTGTCTGCACTGCTGGGCATTACAGAACCGGCTATTTTTGGGGTGAACATTCGTTATGGCAAACCATTCGTGATGGGCTTGATTGGAGGAGCGGTTGGAGGATTCTTCGCACGTATCTTTAATGTTCAAGCCACAGGTATGTCGATTACAGCTATACCTGGCTTGTTATTGTATCTGAATAATCAGATTTTTCTGTATGCTTTCGTTTGTTTAATCGGTTTTGGTGTAGCCTTTGCGTTGACGTGGATCTTTGGCTTTAAAGAAAAAATAGAGAACAAATAAAATTTAGTGGAGAGAATCATGGACAACAAAAGATTGCTTGAAAAATTGAACAGCCTTTCAATAGAAGAGAAAATCGGCCAGCTCATCCAACTAACCGGTGATTTTTTTGAAGGGGACATGGATACGGTTGTGACGGGTCCTTTGAAAAAATTAGGGCTAAATACGGACTATAATATTTATAATACGGGCTCCATATTAAACATTACTAACCCGGAAAAAATAATCCGGCTGCAAACCGATTATTTGGAAAAATCGGCTCATAAAATTCCACTGTTATTCATGGCGGATATTATCTATGGCTATCGAACCATTTTCCCGATTCCGATCGCTCAAGCATGTAGCTGGAGCTATGAGGGGATAGAGAATGCGGCTTCAATTGCTGCCAAGGAATGCTACGATGAAGGCATTCATGTAACCTTTTCCCCTATGGTAGATTTGGTGAGAGATCCCCGCTGGGGGCGGGTGATGGAATCGCCTGGAGAAGATACCTTGCTGGCGCGGAAATACGCCCAAAGTGTGGTGCTGGGAATCCAGGGCAGCAACTTGGAAGGTGGAGCCGTACCGGCTAATAAAATTGCTGCTTGTGTCAAGCATTTTGCCGCTTATGGAGCGCCTGTAGCGGGACGTGAATACAATGCCGTGGATCTATCGGAGCATGCATTGCGAGAATATTATTTGCCTGGATATCAAGCTGCAATAGAAGCGGGCGCCAAGCTTGTCATGACGGCTTTTAATACGTTGAATGGGATCCCTGCGACTGGAAACGAGTGGCTTAACCGTGACGTACTAAGACAGGAAATGAAGTTTGACGGTGTATTGATCTCGGATTACGCCGCTATTGAAGAGTTAATCATGCATGGTTATGCCGAGGACGAGACTTCCGCCGCCAGGCTGGCACTGCTGGCAGGTGTAGATGTGGATATGAAGACGGCAGTGTACGCTAATCAATTGAAGAATGTAATATCTGGTAACGACTATATGCTGGAGCTTCTGAATGAGGCTGTATACCGTGTCTTACAGCTGAAAAATGATTTGGGGCTGTTTGAGGACCCGTTCCGCGGATTACAGGAAATCGTTAAACGTTCAACCAGCAGTATTCTGTCAGACAAGCATAAACAAGCGGCACTGTCCTTGGCAGAAGAATCCATTGTGCTGTTGAAAAATGAAAATAATGTATTGCCGTTATCAAAGGAAACGAAGGTAGCTTTAATAGGTCCTTATGCAGAAGAAAATTCTACCTTGGGCATGTGGGCGATCAAGGGAGAGCAGACAGATACGATAAATTTGAAAACGGGGTTGTTACAGCTTGTTGGCCCCGACAATCTCTCGGTATGCAGAGGGAGTTATCTGCTACCTGTTGCTGCAAGGGAAACGTTCGATAAATATGCGGACAAGCTGGCTGTTGAAACCAGGTCCGAGGAAGCTCTACTGCTAGAAGCCATTAGGAATGCAAATGAAGCAGAGGTCATAGTCCTTGCTTTGGGAGAAAGTATTTATCAGAGCGGAGAAGGTGGATCACGAACGAATCCGACGCTACCAGAGCCCCAATTGAGACTACTTCATGAATTAAGCTTATTGGGCAAAAGGATCGTTCTGATCGTATATAGCGGAAGACCTTTGATCCTTACTGATATTGCTGGACAGGTGGACACCATTGTTCAGGCCTGGTATCCGGGAACGATGGGCGGAGAAGCGCTGGCTAATATATTGTATGGGAAAGTAAATCCATCCGGGAAATTAGCAATGACCTTTCCACGTAGCGTCGGTCAAATTCCGATCTACTACAATGAGCTGAATACAGGGAGACCGAATTTAAAGGAAAATGGCTCTTACCGCTTTGCGTCCCGATATATAGATGAAGTGAACGAACCCTTGTATCCGTTTGGCTACGGTTTATCTTATACCTCATTTGAATACAGTCTATTAACCGTCAGTCAAAAGGAAATAAAAACAAATGAGTCAGTGGATATCCGTCTTTCTGTATCCAACACTGGAAACTATGCTGGGAAAGAAACAGTCCAATTATATATCCGCGATAAATTTGCGAGTGTTGCAAGGCCAGTGAAAGAATTAAAAGACTTTAGAAAAGTATTTTTACAAAGCGGCGAGACTACAATTGTGGAATTTTCAGTGAATGAGGACATGCTTAAATTTTATGGACGTGAAATGGAATACAAGAGTGAGCCTGGTGAATTTGAGATTTATATCGGTCCAAGCTCACAGGAAATACTGTTAAGCTTTAGTTTTACTTTGTTACCGGAGGATGAACATGAATAAAAGCGACGCTTATCATCTTAAATATCATATTACTCCTCCTTATGGGCTATTAAACGATCCTAATGGACTTGCCTTTTTCAAGCACCAATATCATGTGTTCTATCAGTGGAACCCCAAAGGAACCGAACATCGAAATAAATGCTGGGGCCATGTAGTTTCGAGCGATCTGGTGCATTGGCAAAGGAAAGGTATCGCGCTTGAGCCTTCGGAATGGTATGACAAGGACGGCATTTATTCTGGAGGCGCCATAGTTCATGATGAAAAGCTGTATTTGTTTTACACAGGAAACGTAATCAGGGATGATGGAGTCAAGGAAAGCTATCAATGCGTAGCCATTTCGGAAGATGGGGAGCATTTCGAGAAAGTTGGTCCTTTGTTTGAACATCCACAAGGCTATACCAGACATGTCCGAGACCCGAAAGTATGGAGAGATAGGAATGGGAGCTGGTGGCTGATCGTTGGCGCTCAAAGAGAGGATTTGACTGGAGATACGCTTATCTACAAATCTACAGATTTGTCTGATTGGGAGTGCCAAGGGTCCTTTTTGGATCATGATCATGAATTCGGGTATATGTGGGAATGTCCTGATCTGCTTCAATTTGCGGAAAATGATATTTTTGTGTTCTCTCCTCAGGGTTTACCGGAAGCAGGCGAATATTATAGAAACCCTAACGAATCGGGATATATTGTTGGAAAGTTCATGGATACAGGAAAATTCAACGGGCATCTTGCCCATTTTAAAGAGCTTGATCGGGGGTTTGATTTCTATGCGCCACAATCATTTAAGGTGAATGATAGAACCATTATGTTCGGATGGATGAGCGCCATGAATGAAGAAGCGGAGAGGGCTGTTCCAACCATTCAGGAAGGCTGGATTCATACACTGACTCTTCCTAGGGAAATAGTGCTGTCTAACGGTGTGCTATACCAGAAGCCATTGCCGGAATTACAATTGTTAAGAATAGATAGTGTGCATTCCAAGGAGAACATTCACAAAAATAAGGATTGGCTGCTGCCTTCCCTGCAGGTGGAGTGCAATGTTCATTTTTCGAAGCTTACAGAGAACTTCAAAATGGTAGTCAGAAATGCTGTGGAAATTGACTATGATTCGGAAGAAAACAGTTTAACCGTATGGAGAACCAACTGGTTGACGAACCAGAGAGAGTACAGAAAAGCAATATTAGCCAGTCAACTTGCAGGCATGCAAATATTTATAGAAAGCTCAAGTCTGGAGATCTTTGTGAACGAAGGCGAGGAAGTATTTTCTCTACGCTATTTCCTAGAAGATGTGGAACAACGCAGTGTAGTGCTTGAAGCAGGAGACAATGAAGGAGAAATTGAGATTTATCAATTGCAGGAATGCGAAGTCATAATCAATCATTAAAACGATATGAGTATCTTTTACCTGAGAGCTACAAGCAGGCAAGGAAAGGCTGTTCATTTCTCCGTTTGCGAGAAGAACTGCCTTTTTTTGTCTTCGTGGCCTGAATAGATTTCAGCTTGTGTAGGCATTTTACTATCGGTATAGTATGAGTATTAGAGTATATGACTGAATATAATTACTGTTGATTACTCATAGCTGGTTGATGAGGTGTCGTATGAAAAAAATATATGAACATATTGAAATAGACAGAAGAAAAATGATTAACCTCTTTATGTTTCAATCGACAGATACAGAAAGAGTCATACCTATGCATTTTCACAGCAATATGGAATTAATTTATTGTACAAGTGGAAGTCTTAAGGTGTGGCATGAAGGAAAGATAACCATTTTGATGGAAAAGGATGCCCTGTTCATTAATAGCAATGTACCGCACTCCACCCAAAGTATTACGGAAAACCAGGTCATTGTATTGCAATTTCCAGCTACCTTTTTTGCCAATGAACAAGTATCCATCCAATTAAATACGCAAGAGCAACAAGTTGAACATAATATACTTTCTAAATTAAGAGAGTTGTTTATGGACATATATAACCTGCATATTTCCACAGGAAAATATGACTATATCTTAGAGCAAAGTCGAATTATTGAACTTAAATATGTGCTCGTAAATCATTTTAGTCAGGCAGCAGACCTACAGCCAGAGGTATTTAGCGAAAAGCAGCAAAAGATAAAGACCATTATGGATTTTATTAAAGAGCATTACGCTGAAAATATTAGCCTGGCGAAAACAGCCCGAATTTGCGGTTATTCGGAGGCTTATTTGTCGAGAATGTTTCATGAATATACAGGTCAGACGTTTACGGAGTACAAGCAAATTCTTTGTTTGGAAAAGGCGATTGATTTATTGGAAACAAGTAATAAGTCACTTACAGAGATTTCTTATGAGTCTGGCTTTCCCAACGAAAAATCGTTTAGAAAAGCTTTTAAGGAAGTTATGGGTAAAACCCCTTATGAATATAAAAAATCAAAATTTGATCTGAGTGTGTAAATGCCTCAAGCGTTATACTCTTATGGATGATTTCGATAGACTAAAAATAAGGGGCTGTCCCTGAGTCATTTATGACCTGTGGGGCAGCCCCTTGTATTTGTATGCAAGCGCACAGAGAGGATCAGCCTATCGATTATCTACTGTCTCTGGATACATATCATGGTTCATCATACGGTGCTCTGCGATCTGCTCATACTTCGTTCCCGGCTTGCCGTAGTTGGTGTACGGGTCGATAGAGATGCCGCCGCGAGGCGTGAATTTGCCCCATACTTCAATGTAGCGAGGGTCCATCAGCTTAATCAAGTCATTCATGATGATATTGACGCAGTCTTCATGGAAATCACCGTGGTTGCGGAAGCTGAACAGGTACAGCTTAAGGGACTTGCTTTCAACCATTTTAATATCAGGAATGTAGCTGATGTAGATGGTTGCAAAATCAGGCTGTCCGGTAATCGGGCACAGGCTGGTGAACTCCGGGCAATTGAACTTTACAAAATAATCGCGGTACGGATGCTTATTATCAAAGCTTTCGAGAATGGCGGGATCATAAGCAAAAGTGTATTGTGTGCCTTGATTGCCAAGCAGGGTAACGTCGGTCATTTCTTCAGGTTTTCTTCCGGTCATGTTAAGTGAGGCTCCTTAAAGTTGGTTTAGTTTGGTAAACGAAATGGGAGTTATGGTGGTGGGGAAGCCGCTTCGCGAAGGATTTGAGCTTCCGATCGCTGTTGAAATGGGATTCTTTCTGATAAAAGATCTATAGGTTAGAATCCCATTTCAAAGGCGAGCGCTAACACTTCTCCAGCTTCAAATCCTCCGCTCCGCTGACCGACCGCCGTCATCACCATAAAGTCCCTGCTCGTTTACCTGTCAGTTGGGCAGAAGAGAATAATGCACGCTCCTATATGAAAGGAGCGATATTCTGTGAGAAACCCCATCCTTGCGGACGAGGGTTTCTCTTGTTTTATAGCTTTGGGTGTCGAGAGTGTACTTCGACTAATTTGACGTATCTTGTGTATCACATACAGCTCATATGGAATATATTGTATATGTGTATTATACGCCGCGTTTGTTGCCCCATACGAGGGTATGGAGCTGCGGGAGTACTCTTACATCGTTGAGCCGGGAATCGTCCATGACACGGTCGATAAGCCATTCATAACGATGCAAAAGAGATTCTGCGATCTGTCCGGTGTTCTCTGTGTTCACATCTGGATTACCCGTCTGAAGGAACAGCGGTACGTGTGGATAGCGCTCGTGAACGGTGCGGGCATAGGCGAGATCGGTGTCATCGAAGATGACGACCTTCAGGCTACATGCTCCAGCATATAGTCTGACCGATTCATCATTCAATTCCTGGGTGCACGTTGTAACTGAGACGTTTGTTGTAGTCTTGGACGCTCCAGCCATTTTCCGGTTTGACAGACGGGCTACAATATCATCCAGCACGTCCCAGTTGGTCGTCATGCCAGAGCTGGGTGGCTTCGGGGATAAGGTCACCTCATCGATATCGTACAGCCATTCCTGCCACCGGGAGCCTTGTGTTTCGACAGCGGTGGCAATGCCTTGACTGCGTAGCAGGGTAATCAGCGTCCCAAGCTGTGGCAGCAGGGCAGGATTGCCTCCGGACAGGGTGACATGCGAGAACCGTTCGCCTCCGATAGACTGTAGCTCCTGCCAAATATCTGTGGCACTGAGACGGCGAATTTGATCCTTGGCGCTGCCGTCCCAGGTAAAGGCGGAGTCGCACCATGAGCAATGGTAATCGCAGCCTGCAGTACGAACAAACATCGTTTTACGGCCAATGACCATACCCTCGCCCTGAACGGTGGGACCAAACACCTCCAGTACAGGAATAGGGGCTGTTTTAGCCTTGTCGGAGGTTGTCATAGGTTGGTGAGTAGTTACAGTATTAGCAGTTACAGTATTACTCATCGAACATCCACTCCCGTCGGAATTCGGCGTAGCTGGTAGGTGTCTCGAATAGTCTTACAAACTCGGTACGTCCGCCTTCAACACGATTGCAGTATGCATCCGAGGTCAGGGCTACCTCCATTTGTTCAAAGATCCAGACGACCATATTTTCCGCCGTTGTATTCATTGGAGGAAGCGTCTCATTCAAATAACGGTGGTCCAGAAAAGGCTCAATTCGCTCTTTCCAGATCGTTTTAATATCACCAAAATCCAGCGTCAGACCTATTTCGCTCGGTATACCGCTTATGCCAAATACGACAATATAGGTATGTCCGTGCAGATTTTTGCATTTACCTTCGTAACAGTGCAAATGGTGGGCTGCATCGAACGTAAATTGTTTGCTGACGAGAACACGCTTGCGGTGATAGCGCAGCTGAGAGCGCTCAATGTCTGTCCCGAACTGCTGGAGCTTGTCGACAATACGAAAGGTACCTGGCTCACGCATGACCTTCAGCTCCTTGGGACGAAGCGCCGCGAACTGCGAGATATTGCTCCAGTCCGGCACGACGGAGATTGCAGGCAGGACATTCGCCACAGCCATCGCCAATGATGCCGTTATAGCACGTTAGTGTACGGGTTCTAACAAATTCAAAAGCTTTCAGTTCATCAGCCATTTGCCAGGTTTCGGCCTTGTTCAGCCACATGAGCGGGGTATGAATCACAAAGGGATAGTCCATCGAAAGGTTCAGTGTGACGTTCAGCGATTTAATAAAGGAATCCCGGCAGTCGGGATAGCCGCTGAAATCTGTCTCGCATACGCCTGTAATGATGTGGCGCGCTCCTTTTTGCTTGGCAAGAACTGCTGCGAAGCTTAGGAACAACAGGTTGCGACCGTCTACAAAGGTGCTAGGCAGTTCGCCTTCCTCTTGAGTAATATCAATGTCGGTGCGTGTGAGGGCATTCGGGGCAAGTTGGTTGAGCAGGCTCATATCCAGTACCGTTTGCGGAACACCCAGCTCGCTGGCAATTCCGGCGGCAACTTCAATTTCCTGCTTGTGGCGTTGACCGTAATCGAACGTCACGGTTTCTACTTCGGCAAAATGTTTTTTTGCCCAAAATAAACAGGTTGTGCTGTCTTGGCCGCCGCTGAATACGACGACTGCTTTTTCGTTTGCAAACATAAAAAAACCTCTCGATCTTCTTGGAATGGTGTAAGACACAGCGTCTTGTCACGTGGAAGAAAGAGAGTTCTTGAACCGGCTTCAACAAAAAACAGGCCTTGCCCCGCAAATTCATTTTTCAATGCGGAGGACAAAGCATCGTTAGTTTTTTATAGAGGGAGTTCGCGAACCTCTCCCATGCGTTAGGCATGGATTTTCTTCATTAGCATCTGCCACGAGGACAGACAGCTTCATTGAGCATTGCCATTATAGCATGGCAGAGCTATTTGATAAACACTCCACCAAATGGAATGACTTCCCTTAAAAATCGTTTGATCACGCCATCGTCGTTCATATCCTGCTGAAGCCGCCGATGATGTTCACCAGCATGAAATAATACGGTGCCGTGCCCAGTCATTTTAAAATGATAATTCATATGCTGGCTGGCCAAATGGTTACCATATACGGTTAACTCCAGCTTGGCATTTTCAGGATAGGCAATGACGCTGCTCGCATCCACATAGATCGGCTCCGACGGATGAAGCTGTTCTTGACATACCAATCCTTGTGTCAAAATGCCAATGTGACCGATACCGTCAAATTTCATTTTAATGACATCACGGCTAAACAACATGTTTTTCATGCTTAACAGCTTGGTACGCATTTGGATGCCGGCGCTGTACCAGAACAGGTTGCGGAAATCGTATAGCAAATCGTCGCTTCCTTCCAGCTTGATCATCTTCAGACTAAAGCCAGGAGGAAGGGCGGCAATTAGCCGACAAGCGCCTGTAAAATCGGCCTGAATCAATTTGTGCTTGCGATACATGCCTTTAATATTCATCAGCTTATCACTGCGGCCTGAGCTGGGTCCGCGATATGCGATGATTTGCTGCGGATGCAGAACGTGCAGTTTTTCCCCTTCAGCCAGGTCGAGCGTTACGACCGAACCGACACTTTCATCATGGTGTTGTCCTGCTTGTATGTCCATTCAGACCCTTCATCCTTTCAGACAGTTAGTATCTTCCCGAGCGTCGACGCATCCCATAACGTAACAGTCGGATACCGATAAAATAACCGGCCAGCAGAATGACAGCCGTGATGATGAGCATTTTATTTCGATGTGAAGCCTGATCGCGCTGGGTTTGAAGATTTTTTAGTTCTGTAACGGTGTCGTTCAGCTTGCGATTTTGCTCCAGCAATTGGGCGTTTTGCTTCTGGTAGGTCTCGATGCTGGTACGGGCCTTTTCCAGGTCTTCCTGTGTTTGGCGGTAGCTTTCCTTGAGCTGATATACATCGCCTGGCAAACGTGAAAACTGCTCAAAGCCTTGATATACATCATCCCAATAAGCAGCATGAGCTTCGGGTACACGGGTTACTCCAAAAATAAACAAAAGCGCTATAGCAGCGCAGACAATGCGGCGGTACAAAGCAAAGCGATAAGTTGCTCGTGCCAAGTGATGTTCCCCCTTTTGAGAAACCAAGATGTTAGATGTTACAGATCATTACCCATATCACATGGTTACGTACAATATAATGATTTGGATGCAGCTTTTAGAATATATAGACGACAAATACGGGAAAAGATTATCAAAAAAGCTCGATTATTAGTTTAAGTGTAACCTAAAACGGGTATATCAAGGAAGCGGCAACATTCCGGCATTTTTCCCAACAAACGAGTCAAGAACCATCCGCACCTGATCAGGGCTTGAACAAAATATATGAACTAGAAATATTAAAATAGATATAGAAGGAGATTTCGAAAGATGAATGAGAGAGAACAAAACTATACAATTTTAAAAATCACTGTAAATGGCAAGCCATTATCGAAGGAGCTTATCGTGGATAGCACTACTTTTGCTCCAATATCCGATATTTGCACAAATACGAAAGTATCTTTAACAGAAACTACGATTTCATAATTTTAAATATAGAAGCAGACTATCATGTAGCCCGGCAAATGCCGGGCTATTTTTGCGTATTCATGTAATCTAAATGGAATGAAATGCTATTTAGCAGATTAGGTCCCCTTTCATAAAGATTACCATGTATAATTTTCACAATCAAACATATGTTCCCTGACAATATAGTGTCAGATAACACTGTTAATTTAGAGTTACATGTTCTTTTAGGGGGAATTTACCAGTGGTGAAGTCAATGCTCAATGTAACGTACACATGGGACAAAGAGTCTATATCTGCGAATGGGTCCAAACAAGTAAATCTACTGATAGAATGGGGCTATGGGGCTATACGTAAAAGAAAAGGGAATCTCACACCCAAAGCAGCGGGATGTGACCTTCAACTTCAGTTCATCCCAGAAAACGGGGTAAATCTATTAAAAGCTGAAGGGGTGAGGCTCGGGTTTAAACAATCAGAAAACGGAGATTGCATGCTGGTTCACTGTGGTGATGTGCGACGGGGAAAATATAGACAAGCTATTTTGACGTTTTCTATACCGGCTCACGCGTCCGGAAGGCATACGATTGGAATGATTGAGTGGAGCTGGCGCAAGCCGACGCAGGAAAAGCGGACACTGATCCGCACAGACCAGCTCTATATCCA
The DNA here is from genome assembly GCF_050482105.1 of Paenibacillus jamilae. Lineage (GTDB taxonomy): Bacteria > Bacillota > Bacilli > Paenibacillales > Paenibacillaceae > Paenibacillus > Paenibacillus jamilae_B. The sequence continues at coordinate 322,504 of NZ_JBCNHI010000011.1, forward strand.
TTATACGCATCATCTTGGCCTGCTGAGCATTCCATCCAACCCGAAGGTGGAAAAATACATAAAGCTGAATGAGACGTCCCAAATTGTAAAAAAGGCATTGCGTATGTATGAGAAAGGGGAAACTGAACGAGGGGCGTTCATCCTTACTAGACAAGCAGATGAATTGCTTATATGTGCAGCTAGAAGCGAAGATATGGATTACCTTGAGGAAGCCGAGCTACTTTTATCCATACGTAATAAATGGAGTGGGACTTTTGTATCATTTACAGCGTATAGTTCTAAGGTCTTTTTTAATAAAGGAATAGCGTTAGGAGATGTTCGTTTTACGGAGAATGATATGCTGAGATAGGTAATTATGCTAGTTTTTTTGTGCAAATTAGTGAGTCTAAATTACTATCTTTTTGTAAAGGAGAGACTTCCTTGACTGATCGGTTGATACGTTTAATGCGGATTATTACTATTGTTCAGGCAAATCCAGGAATATTGGCAAGAGAGCTTGCCGAACGTTGTGAAACATCAGAACGTACCATATACCGAGATATGGAGGCGCTAAGCGCTATGCATATTCCGATCGCGAATATGGGGCATGGCAAGGGGTACATTTTTATTAGCAATTTTGCTTTGTATCCTCTCAATTGGACAGAAGAAGAGACAGAGGCTTTTACCAAGCTGGGAGAAATGATGGACACGATAAAACCTCTTTTACCGCCAGCTTTTGAAAGTGCTTATGAGAAAGTGATGGCCTCTAGTCAGAAAAAAAAGATGGACCAGACGAGCTTCGCGCAGGAAATGAAAAATATCATCCGGCTCGGCTCGACACTTGATCGGGAAAACCAGCCCTATCTGCTCAGGCTGATTGTTTTGGCGAGTCTTACGCAGCAGACTATTGAAGCGGAATACAGCTCTCCTCAAAATGAAGATGTATCATTGGTTCAAGTAGATCCTTATTGTTTGGTTCCTCAAGATCGGCGCTTCTATATGCTAGGTTTTTGTCATAAGCAATCCGCCATGAGAACCTTTCGAATCAGCCGCTTTCGGAATATGAGGATTTTGCCGTATACGTTTCAAAAAAATACATCTGAAATGGAAATGTTTTTTAAAGGCACCTGGTCGGTGACCAAAGGAAACCAAAATATTCGGTTTGTGGTACGTTTTTCTGCCGATTCTGTATATCGGGTCAAAGAAGAGGAGCTGTTTATCAAGCCTCTTTTAAAGGATTTGCCAGATGGAAGTTTATTGTTTGAGGTGACGGTCAATCATGACCGTGAATTTCTGGATTGGCTCACATCCTATGGAGCTGAGGCCGAGATTCTGGAACCTTTACGGTACCGCAAACGTATGCAAGAAATGCTACGGACCTGGGGGGCGTTTTATTTCGATAAAAAGGCAGGAAATCAAGAATAAGAGGGGAAGATCCCCCGGAACGGGCCGGGGAGCTATCTGCTTAACGGTCCTTAAACAGGTTGGCGAGATTGCCGAAGGGACTGTACTGCTCCTGTTCTTCTTCTGGTGAAGAGTAGACGAGCTTCGAGCCGCGGCTTTCTTCATCGTCGGCAGCATTATGAACTAATGTAATACGATCAAAATGGTGTATGAAAACCTGTGCGGTGTTTACGGCATCATCCAATGCTCGATGCTGTTGACCGTCAAAATCAATGTTGCACAATTCCAACGCCTGAGACAGGCTTAATTGACGATACTTTCCATTGGAACTAAACAGACGGGAAATTTGCTTTTGTATATCATTTGTATTATGAATCCAGCCGAGATCTACATGATGAGTACGACAATGGGACACCAGCTTCTGACGGTCATCCGGACCCCATGCGCATAAATAATAGGGTGAATCCGTACCGAGCCAGGCAATAAATTGCTTCACGGCTTCAGGAAAGAGGGGAGCTGCATCAATATCACGTTGAGTAATACCCGTAAATTGAACGGTATCTGTAGAGAGTACAGGCCGATTCGATGGTCTTACAAAAGTGTGAAATGTATCTGCAGCGAATAGGCCATCGTCTCCCTGAATAACTTTGACGGCACCGATATCAATGATTTCGGAGGAATATCTGGCGTTACGGCTCACGGTAAATTCAAGATCATAAATAATGTATTGCATTTAATGGACTCCTTCCACACACATAACTGATCCCGATGGATATCAGGACAAATGTTCTCTGCCCGAATGACTCTTCTCCATCATACCTCTCGGTTCACAACTTGTCAGCGGTTAAAAGGCTTGCTTTCAAAAAAAATATGCGATGTCCAAATGAGCTTGGACTATCGCATATCTCAAAACTGCTAACATACAGCAGCATCCCAAACCACTTCAATTCTGGACGCTACTTTTGCTGGCTATTTAGGCCGGGAGGTCTAATTTTTGCCCTGGATAAATACGGTGAGGATTCTTCAATTTATTCAACTGCTGAAGCTGTTGCCAGGTGGTACCGTGTTTGCGGGAAATGTCATACAGCGTATCCCCGGATTTTACGACATATACATGGCTATTTGCAGCTTGAGCAGTAGCCGATGCCTGCTGTGGCTTGCTAGCTTGGGACTTTGTAGGTGTCGACTTTGCAGGTGTCGATTTCGCAGGCACTGGCTTCGCAGTTGATGTGGAATCAGATTGTGATTTCTCCTGCTGAGATGCTGGCGTTGCGGCTGAAGCAGATGGCACAGCTTGTGTGGCAGGGACAATAGCTTTTCCATCTGTTTTAGCTTCTTGAATACGGCCGTCTGCTTTTACTTGCAGGCTAGTAGAACCGGCTTTTTGCATATAGCGGATTAAGGCTTCATCCAGCGATCCGAACATGCCTGCCTGTGGATATTTAGCGAACATCGTATATTGGTCACCGCCCACGGCAGTAAAATCATTGGTAGCCAGTGTGTATGTTGCCTCAGGATCAAGGGCCTTGCCACCAATCAGGATGGAGTGAACACGACTGCCTTTGGCTGCTGAGGTGTCTATTTTGAACGAGATGCCTGATACTTGTGGGAAACCTCCGCTTGATTCTGGATAGGAGGCTGCGCCATTTTCCAGTGCGGCCTGAAGGTCAGAGCCCTTTACCTTCAAGGTAACAATTTGGTTGCCGAAAGGCAGTACAGTGATGACGTCTCCCTTGGTAACCGTTCCTGCTTTGATGGATGCTCGAATGCCGCCACCGTTCGTTAGAGCCACATCTGCCCCCGAAACGTCACGCATGGCATCGGTGAGCAAGTCGCCGAGATTGGTTTCACCCGTACGAACCTTTTCGCGCGCGCCCTCCAGATCTACACTTGTTTGTGCTACAACCTCTTTAAGAATAGGCTCTTGCTCCTTCTGAATGGAGGCGATTAATGCAGCAATTTCAGCATTGGGCTGAACGTCGGCAGCTTGAGTCGAATCGATCAGCTTCGCTTGCTTTTGGACAACTTTACCGCCGTCTACCCATAGATCCACTACACCCAGATACTTGGTGTATTCACCTGCACTAGCGATCAACGTGCCATGGTCACCAACCAGGCCTTTTTCCAGTACGGTATGGCTGTGTCCGTCGATGAAAATATCAATGCCAGGCACTTCCTTCACGACCTTGAGGCTGGTGTCTTTGCTGGACGCGTCTTGTCCCAGGTGACCCAGAGCAACGACGACATCTACTTTGCTGCGGATTTGGTCTACGGCCGCTTTGGCTTCAGCCGCAGGGTCGGTGAATTGAATGCCCTCCACATTTTTAGGATTGGTTTTATATGCTGTTTCAGGCGTAGTTAGGCCTATAATACCGATTTTAACGCCATCTACTTCTTTAATAGTATACGGTTGGAACAAACGTGTTCCGTCGGTTTGCTTAATGTTGGCGCTCAGCACAGGGAACTGAATCTCTTTACTCAGCTCAACCAGATGCTTCCAGCCGTAATTAAACTCATGGTTACCTGGAACCATTGCATCATAGCGCAGCTTGTTAATCACTTTCACGATACTCTCACCGTTGACCAGAGTAGCGAAGGTCGTTCCATGAACGGTATCCCCGTCATCCAGCAGCAATGTATTAGGGTTAGCGGCGCGATATTGGTCGATGATTCCCGCCAGCTTGGCGAACCCCATTTCCTTATCGTTGGCCACCACGTGAGCATGGGTATCATTCGTATGTAGGATGGTGATGTGTTTACCACTGACTGGAGTCGTTGTTGCCGTTCCCGCTGTTCCCGCAGTAGTAGCTGGGTCCGCTGCTGCTGTACCGAGACATCCGAACAGAAGCGCGGCAGTCGTCAAGATCGACGAGAGTTTTTTCCATGAGTTCATGTTGTTCCTTCAACCTCCCATAAAATGAATGAATTAGAGAAACCGCTTACGTCCACATTTTATCAGATGATTGTAAAAATAACTCTTATTTTATATCAAAGCACTACATTTTTTTTGAAATATCCTTGTTAAATCCAACGTCTAGTTACCTATATTGTAGAGGCAGTAATAGACAGTAACTTATAAAATGGGAACCATTGTTCTGTTTTGTGATCAAAAAAAAGGGCAGTCTCTTTGGGCAGCCCGATTCGGGGTAAATAGTGATCCAATGTTTCGTCAGCCAGCGGCGGATTCCCTGCACTCAGCAACAGCACGGCAAAGCGATTGGCCTGCTGTTCAAATTTTCCCGGGGAAAAGTAGGAATGCTCCTCCATAAAAAAGCGACTAAAACCTTTATGCAGTCGGTCATGTCCCAATTCATGCGCACAGACGAACCGTTCCCATTCTGGTGTAAGGCCATTGTGAATGACGATAAATCTTCTGCGCAGCTTGTGATAATACAACCCTTTGGTTGTGGAGCCCAGATCGCAGTATCGGATATGGATGCCTAAGGCTTTTGCGATATCAAAGGGGCAATTGGTGCGGTATTTTCGGACAAGTTGGTGAATGAGTTCCTTCATACGATCACCTACGATCCCTGATCTTTGCTCGCACCGGGATCGGCGGGCTTTTTATGTTTGTTCATCTGCTTGGCTTCCCAGAACAGGCCTGTCAGTACGTCCTTGATCCGTTGCCGGTCTTTTTCATCCAGCGGAATGCCATCAAACATTAATTCGTCGTCTTCCTCCAGCATTTTTTTAAAATCCCGGCGGTCTTTGGAGCTTGCCCATTCCGGTACAGTAGAACGATATAGCTCATGTGGATTTTGCTCTATAGAATCATCATCTGCCCAATATCCGGCGGCCTTCATCATTTCGGTATAGGATACACTGAGTGCGTCCGCTATTTTGCGGAGGGTGGAGGGCTTGGGCACTCCGCGTAGCCCATTTTCGATGCGGGAAATTTGTGAATTACTAATACCTGCGGCATCTGCTAATTGATTGATGCTCAATTGCTTGTGCTCACGTTGCTGTTTTAGGTAGGTTCCGAATGCTGGCTGTTCCACAATGGAGCTCCTTTCTGCAATAGAATCATAGAATTAGCTTTATTATACCATTAGGCAAATAGTAAAAGCACGTAATATGCCAAAAGGCATAGAAAAGTAGAGCGAATATCCTGTTTTTGGGGTTAAATTGCTTTTTTTCACGATGGATACCTATCCTAAATAATGTTATGTTATACTCAAGATACGAACAAAAGGGGAACACAATGTAAACAAGTGCTTTTTTTATTTGAAAATACATCATTGTCAAAAGGCATAATATAAGGAGTGTTGCTGTTCATGAGAAATAACTTACCCGAATTAGATCGTCGCAAAACGCAGAATGCATTGGAGGGTGTATTTGAGAAATACCGGATTTATAAAACAATAACCTTTATGGATCGGGAAAGCTTTATTACTGCTGGCTATACGGATCGCCCGAACGGACCCACGAATGTAACAAGTGACCCAACGGCCCGGACTGCTGTATATAATGTAGATGCTCCTGCCGCCCGCTTGGCCTATTGCCAAATGGTGGATGTCGTAGTGAGCCGCTTGAATGAACGTGAACAGTTGCTGATCCGTGAACGTTATTTAAAGGATGACGATGTGTTCGATTACAAGGTTTACAATTATGTGCTGGACCCGCCAGTTAGCAAGGATACGTATACGAAGCTTCGTACGCGTGCTTTTTATAAAATGGCGCTAGCACTGGCAGACCAGGGCGTTCTGAATCTGGCAAGCTTGCAGAAGGATGCGGAACGAAGACTGGGCTCGGTAAATGCATAGGGGTCACAGCCTATGGCTCTATTAACGTAGGACAGCAAGGAGAACCGCAACGGTGAATAAAAAGCATAGCTTTCAATTAAAAATGGGAACGGAGGACGGATGCATTGAGAAGTGAACAAGAAATGATGGATATGCTTGTAAAGTTTGCTATGAACGATGCGAGAGTTCGCTTGGTCACTATGGAAGGATCACGTACAAACTTCAATATTCCTGCTGATTCATTTCAAGATTATGATATTTCTTATTTTGTAACAGATATGGATTCTTTCAAGGAAAGTGATCAATGGCTTCACGTTTTTGGGGATAGGCTTATGATGCAAAAACCCGAGGATATGGAGCTTTTTCCATCAGAGCTAGGTAACTGGTTTTCATATATTATGCTTTTTGAGGATGGAAACAAATTAGATCTGACACTGATCCCGATAAACGAGGTAGAGGATTATTTTACGAATAGCGATGGTCTAGTTGAGGTTCTGCTCGACAAGGATGTGCTGATCCAAGAGGAGGTGATCGCAAGTGATCATCAATATTGGATTAAAAAGCCCACGGCAAAGGAATTTGATGATTGCTGTAATGAGTTTTGGATGGTTTCAACTTATGTCGTAAAAGGATTGGCGAGAAAAGAAATCCTGTTTGCTATTGACCATTTAAACGAGATTGCACGGCCTAATTTGTTGCGAATGATGGCTTGGAAGATTGGTTCAGAGCAAGGTTACACCTTTAGCGTAGGAAAAAACTATAAATTTATAAATCAGTACCTTCCTAATGAAGATTGGGAAAGCTTATTATCGACTTACTCTGAACATGGCTATCGAGAAATGTGGCAGTCTTTACTTACTTGTTATACTTTGTTTAGAAAATACGCTAAGGCTGTGGCAAAAAAACTGAAATATGAGTATCCAGATTACGATGTAGCCATTACTAGGTATACTGAGAATATATATAATTCATTGAATTGAATGATACCACTGACCGCCTTTTTAAAGGGCGGTTATTTTTTTGTGTGCAACATTAACAAGGAGATAAAGCGCATTTTAAGATAGGGAACAAACGTTCGCAAAATACCACCTAACTTCATCCCTAGTCTCTGCTTTTATCGTCCATTTCCCCGGCAACGCATTCGTTATTAGGGTGTAAGATTATATCATCGGGAATCAAGACAAGAGGACATACCGAAGACACACACAGTCAAACGTTAGCCGGCCAATAGGGCCGGTTTTTTCATGCGGTCATCGTCTTTGTCACTTCTCGGGAATTCGATGTATAGAAAGGAGGAGTCGTGTTGCCTAAGCAAGGGATGCTGCAATGCATGAGTATGAGGCTGCGCCGGATGAGAGCATGGAAGTGGAAAAAAGCCTGGCTAAACAGCCACAGCATGCGAGCACAGGATACGCAAGGGTGGCATGCCACAGGATGAGACAAGCCTTTAAGCAAAAGCTCGTTGACATTATTCCAGCGCTGCAAGGGCGTGTATACGATGTTCAGCCCCCGTCGCAGACGGCAGAGGAGCCGTATGCAGTTATGGCGCTGGGCGAGGAAATCTGGAAGTCTTCCTGGGCCGGTTACCGGCAGGTTGTCCGCATCAAGCTGTACGCAGGACAAGCGGGGCTGGCGCAGGCCGATGTATGGGCAAATGCCCTGATTGCCGGACTGCACCGGGCATCGGTGACCGGTAAAGGTGAGGACACGTCTGCTTTTACCGCACACTATTTGGGCGTGCGGGATGCAGAGAAGCTGGACACGGTTACGGGCAAGGCCTATAGAACGCTGCGTTTTGGCGTGTATGTGCCTGAAACAGAAGGGGGTTCGGCTGCTTCAGCACCTGGTGCAGCACAGCCGGAAGAATGGCTGGCAGCGCTGGTCGGCTGGACGCAGAAGCAACTGGGCGAATCGTGGTCAGTATACGCCGACGCATGGCCCGCTCAGCCGGGAAGCCATGCGGTGTTATGGCGGCTGAGCGGCTGCGAAACCCGGATGGTGGGAGCTTCGATGTATGAGCTCCGCAAACGGTTCATCGGGCATATCACTGGCCCGGACACCACCGAAGAGAATCGTGCCGCTTCCGCATTGGTCGAAGGCTTTGCCGCTCAAATCCAGCTTCCTCTGGAGCAGGACAAGGGCCGTTATATGTCTATGGCTGAAGCCTCAGCCGATTTGCAGGCGGATGCCATTTTAGACGGTCAGCTTCGGCTGACGCTGGTACAGCGGCGTATGCGTCCAGCTGAGGAAGCGGCATTGATTCGCAGAGTGGAAATTCATCCTATTTTGAAATGAGGTGGTCCGAGTGACCATGGAAAGCCATGAGAAGGCTCCGCTACATGACGGGCAGGAAGCAAGTGGTCCGCGCTATACGCTAGAGGAACTAAAGGAACACGCAGAACAACTATTTTCTGTAAAAGTAGAAGTGCTGGCAGGCGCCTTTTTTGGCACACAGGACAAGCTGTTTACGGTAGCAGAAGCACACACTAAAATCGAACAATTTATGAAAGCGAAGGTGGATTAATTATGGCAGGCGGAACATGGGAAAACACGAATAAACCGGTATTGCCGGGTTTGTATATGAATTTTCAGGCAGCAGCAGCTTCAGCGATTCAAGGTGGATCGCGCGGTACGGTGGTTGTGCCTGTCAAGGCGAATTGGGGCCCTGTACGTGAGTTTGTAGAGGTGGGCAGCGAAACGGCTATTAGCCAAATCTTCTCCGGCGACAGTGAGAACGGTGCGACAGCGTATTCCACACTGTATCTGGCTTTGCTGGGAGGTCCGAAAAAACTGCTCGCTTACCGATTGGCAGATGATACAGCTGCTGAAGCGTCTGTAACGCTGAAAAGCGGTGGCGAGACCCCGACCGACGTGTTGCGTTTGAAGGCTTTGTACACAGGTAGTCGCGGTAATGGCTTTGCCGTAACGGTACAGCCGACTTTGGGTGATGAGCAAGCTCGTGAGGTGCGCCTCTATGAAGGAACCAAGCTGCTGGGTACGTACAAAGGCAATGACGGTACGGCTGCTTCGATTGCCAAGGCGTTGAACGAAAATAGTGAAAACGTATGGGTGAAAGCTGAGGTTATCGGCGAAGGCGGCATTCCGGCGGATGTCAGCGGCGTACATCTGGCAGGTGGCAATAGCGGCAATAGCAAGCTGGTTAATGCCGATTACATTGCGATGCAGGAAGCATTGGAGGGACAGGAATTTAATGTGCTGGCCCTGGATTATGCAGCCGATCTGGCATTGCTGCAAAGCTTTGCCGCTTGGATCAAACGTGTCCGGAATGAAGGCAAAGGCGTCATCGCTGTATTCGGCGGTTCTGCGGCAGATGATGTGTCCAAAACGGCTGTCAGCTTGGCTTCTGCACGTTCCCTGGCACTGAACCATGAAGGCATCGTGAACGTGGGCACAGGCGTACGTCTGGCAGGTACGGACTACAGCTCCGCCCAAACGGCTGCCTATGTAGCCGGACTAATCGCAGGCCAACGGTTGAACCAATCCGCAACATATGCGGTTACGCCTTTTGAGGATGTAACCCGCCGCTGGACACGTTCCGAGCAGGAACAGGCTGTCCGTAACGGGGTGTTCCTCTTGTTCTTCGACGGCCGTCAGGTCAAAGCGCTGCGTGGAATCAACAGCTTGGTGAACCCGTCTGCCGGACAAAACAACGCATGGAAGAAAATCCGTTCCATCCGTGTCATGGATGCCATTAACGCTGACTTGCAGCGTGCAGCCGAAGAGACTTACATTGGCAAAATCAACAACACAGTAGAAGGCCGTCTGGCACTCATCGGTGCGATCAAAGAATACCTGGCACAGCTGTCGCTGAGCAACGTGATCGAGGCAGATGGTTACGATGTCATTCTGGACCCAGCCTACTACGGCGATGCGCCAGTCATCAAGCCGGAGCCGGACCAAGTGTTCCTGCAATGGAACGTGAAGCTCACCGACGTGATGGAGCAGTTGTTCGGTACATTTTACGTGCAATAAATCAGCATTTTATGCGCATAAGCATTTCGCAGGCGATCAGTAGGATTAAGGTAGTTTTTTAACAACGAGGACTTTGTGAAATCCCGAACTATATTATGAATTATTTTGAGGAGGAAAAAGAAATGTTGGATGCTTCAAGAGTTATTTTAGGTACGTATGGTCAGGCGCATGTGGATGGGGTGTGGCAGACAAATATCAATAAACTGGAAGCCAGCGTGGAAATGGAAAAACGCGAGCTGAATCTCGTGGGCAATGAATGGAAGGTGCACAAGCGCGGTATCAAAAAAGGGACGGGAACGATGAGTGGATATAAGGTTACGTCCGACATGATTCGTCGTGGCTTCAATCGTTTTGAGATTATTACCAAACTGGATGATCCTGAAGCCTTTGGACATGAAAGTATTCGTCTCATCCGCTGCACTCCTGACAAAATCCAGCTAGCTAACTGGACAGCAGGCGAGGAAGTACAGGAAGAAACAACCTTTACTTTTGAGGGCTATGAGCTGCTAGATCCGATTGTAGCAAACTAAATTGGTAATCGGGGGATGGGATGCTGCTAGGTATCCCGTTCCTCAAATACAAATAAGGATTTTAAAAATTCTGAAATTAATAATAAGGGAGAATGACTTATGAGCTTGAATGAGAATATGACAGAAGAACAAATTTTGGACAGTCTGTTTGAAGCCGCTGAAAAACTACCGGAAGAAACGGTTCGTATCAAGCGCCTAGATATGAAAATTGTGCTGCATGGACTGACTTCCAGTAAGGTGGACAGCATTCGTGAGCGTTGCACAATTCGCCGAACCGTGAAGGGTGCTGTAGACGAAAAGGTAGATACCGAAACGTTCAACGCCTTGTTGATCTCGGAAGCTACCGGCAAGCTGGAAGTGAAGGGCCTGTCCCTTAACGGTTGGGGCGATCCCCGGATTACAAGCCGCTTGAAGCTGTCCGGTGGCGAACAGTCTGTCCGCCGTATGCTGCTGGCGGGTGAACTGGATGCAGTGGGAGATAAAGTGCTGGAACTGTCCGGTTTTGGCGTTGAGATTGCTGATCTAAAAAACTAATCGGCTCCGGGGGAATGACGACGATGCTGTACCACTTGTGGGTCCGGCACCACCTCCGTCCCGGAGACTTTTGGCGGCTTCCCCGCGGTGAGCGCATGCTGCTGCTGGCGTTTGCCGAACAGGAAATGGATAGCATTGCAGCTTCAAAAGCATAAACAAGGAGGTGAACATGATAGATGGCAGAAGCATTAAATTACCGCATGAACCTTGTGATCGATCCCAAAAACGTCATTAAGGCGAACAGAGAATTGCGCGCAATGGAACGCTATTTTGAGCGAATTCAGGGACGCGTTCTAAAAATCGGTCGTACCCGCATGGCTCCGGAAATTGTCCTGAACGATATGGCCTCCAAAGGCTTGGATAATCTGTTAAACAAGATTAACCGGGTTAAATCTCAGATTATTAATGCCTCTGGGAATGTGAATGTGAAGGTAAATAGCGGCACTGCTAAAGCAGACCCGGTCAAGTCTGATAATAATTTGAGTACGGTTTTGAAAGCAAATACTACTGCTGTAGAGGCCAATACGAAGGCTATCGCGGATTTAAGTACTAAATTAGGTTCTCTGAAGATCGGTGGTGAGGCGAAAGAAGAAGAGCCTAAGGGTTTTTTTGAAAATCTTAAAGATACCCTGGGGGGTGTCAAAAAATTTGGCGAAGGTATGAAGGGATTTTCCGAAACTGGATCTAAATGGAGGGGGTTGAAGCAAGAATGGTCTAATGCTGGACCAGTTACGGGAAATACAAGAAGGAAAAAATTAGTTAATGGAGCGAAAAAAATATGGAATAATAAAGGCAGTCTAGGTAAGGCTGCTGGTGAACTTATAGAAAGTGTCGGGGGTACTGGAGACATGTTAGAAGGGGTGATGGATTTTTTTAAAGGCGGTGGCGGAATGATTGGGAATATTAAAAGCGGTGGCAGTGCTGCTATAGATGCAGTTTCTAGCGCGGCTTCTAGTATTATAAACCCTAGCACTGCTGGCGCGGTTGAGGAAGCCGGATCAGGCTTGTTCAAAAACCTTTTAAAAGGCGGCGCGAAGAAATTGTTGGGGCCACTAAGCTATGGGATGGATATTATGAATATCGCTCAATCTGCTCCTGGTAAAGAACGCTCACAAGCCATAGGCTCTGCTATTGGTGGGGGAGTATTGGGAACCGTCGGCGGTATTGTAGGTTCAGTGATTCCAGGAGCAGGTACTGTTATTGGCTCTACACTGGGCAGTATGGCAGGTGATTGGATTGGAGGTAAAATTGGCGGCTTAGTCTCAGATTATGGTCCAGCTATGATGGAAAAGGCAAAGTCCGCTGGTAAACTTCTTGGAGAAAAGGCTTCCCAGGTCAAAGGTTGGCTTTCAGATAAGGCTGGAGACTTTGGTAAAAGTTTTTCTGATTTCTTTTCTTTCGGTAAAAAAGACGAACCTAAAAAAGAGCCAACTAAGCCACCTGAAGTTCATAAACCTTCAATCCCACCTAATTCAAATATAGGTGCGTCCCTTAAGCCCTTAGCAACTATGCCGCCTTTATATAGTGCATCCGCATTCGTGCCTCCACAACCGGGCGCCAAAGGCGTTTCTAATCCTTACGGACCGATGGCTATCGCTAACCAAGGGGTAAACCCAAGCCCAATGTTGAATACTGCGGCGCATGCTAACAATGGCGCCAAAGCTAAAGGTAAGGCCAACGGTAATCCCACTCCTCAAGTAGTACAGATCAGTCCTGAACAAATGGGAACATTGTCTGGCTTTTTGAAGGATTTTAAAACCGAAACCACCAATCAATTTAATCTTCCTGCGGGGGCTGTACAGGTCACTGTGCATGAGAACAAGCTGGATGTGGATGGGCTTATTACGCAAATTGGCTACCGTCTTAAAGCTGAAATTTTGCGTGCAACGCAGAACACCAAGCCAACGGGCGCTGGAGCTATGTAATGCAGTAGATGGTAGCAGTAGGGAAGGAGGATAAAGATGGAATTTAGTTTGACGGATGGTAAAGGGAAAAAGTTTCAGTTTCCAGTAAATCCTGAGGAAGTGACGATCTCACGGCAAAAGGGATTTGATACAACGACGATTTTATCCTATGGGGAGTTTGACTTTCCACAAGGGGAGAAGGTGAAGGAAATCTCCTTCTCTTCTTTTTTTCCGAAAGAATACAATCCAGCATATTGCACATATGAAGACATCCCTGATCCGCAGGAGGCCATGAACACGTTGAATGGCTTTTTGTTATCCAAGAGTCCGCTACGTTTTATCATTACGGAGACAGCCGTGAATGTGCCAGTAATTGTCGCTTCTCATAATTCAATCTTTCGGGGCGGGGAATATGGGGATGTCAATTTTGATTTGTCACTGCGAACCTGGAGTGAAATGAAGGTAGCCAAAAAAGCTGGCACCGGCTCGAAGTCCGCGACAGTCAACAAAAAGCCTCGCACGGATATGAAAGAAAAAAAGAAAACTTACACGGTTAAATCGGGAGATTCCTTGTCCAAAATTGCCAAGCTGGAGCTGGGAGACAGCTCTCAATGGAGTCGTATTTATCAGCTTAACAAAAAGACCATCGGGAAAAATCCGAATGCGATTAAACCGGGGCAAAAGCTGGTGCTGTCATGAGCTATAAAGTCATTTTACAGGATAAATATGATCTTTCGCCACTTGTGGAGAACATTAATTTAAGAGATTCGCTGGAGCAAATCGCCTATCAGGGGACGGTCAATTTGGTCGTTACGTCCGATATGCCGGTCATTTCTCCAGGGATGTCAATCCGGGTTAGTGGTATTCCTTATGGTAAAAAAGACTATGTTCCTCTGTTGTCTCCAGCGGTGATCTGGGAAGTGGAAACCTCCAATAACGGGCTTAAACGTATGACGCTGACGCTGTATGACCGTACGGTATATTTGGACAAGTCGGAGGATGAATATTTACTTCCTGCCAAGCAGACGGCTACCCAGCGTTTTCAGAAATATGCGAGGGATTGGAAGCTGAAAATCGCTTCTTTGCCGGACACAAAAAAGCAGCTCGGGCGCGCCGTATACCGGACGCAGTCCATTTATTCCATGATGCTGGGCGATCTGCGGGAGACGGCCAAGGCGGGCGGCAAGCTGTATCATCCACGTATGATTTCTTCCGGCTTGGAGCTGTACGAACTGGGCACGAACAAAGATGTATATGTTTTGGAGAAAGTGACCGATACGACACAATCCCGTACGTTGGAAGGCGCAGCCACGAGAGTAAAGGTGTTGGCTACGGCGGCCAGTGAAACAGGGAAAGAGGTTCCTTCCAAGGTGATGGCGCTTGAGGAAAAGGACATTGCCAAATATGGAACACTTCAGGTGATCGTACAGGATGACGAGGTGAAATCGGGTGCGGCAGCACGTGAGTTGGCCAAAAGTAAGCTGAGAGGCATACAACAAACGATATCGGTAAATGCGCCAGATATGAATACGATTCGAGCAGGAGACGCGGTAATGTTAGGGAACATGAAGCTGCTGGTGATTTCAGTAAGCAGGGAATTGGGCAACCCTGGCAGTATGTCGCTAGAACTCGGAACGTATGACGATGTAAAAAGGAGGTTTTACCTTGAATAAGGACCCCTACGGGCATTTAGCCACTGCGCTGCAATCTTCATTTCATAAACACACCAAGCAAGCGCTGAGTGGAGTAGGTGCAGTATTAGGTACCATCACTTCCACAGGACTCAAGCTGGATGATTTTAAACATGAGCTTCAGGATTATCTGGTCGCCGAGCTGCCGGGGCTGCTATCTGTACCACGCCATATGTACAAAGGTACCTCAACTTCAGTGGAATCTGAAAATTGGGAAGGCAAAGAGCTGAAAACCTCTTTTTATATTGGGGAGGATGAGCTGAAGGATGTAAATCTGAGCCTGAACAAAGGACTCAAGCCCGGGGATCGTGTACTGGCGGTACGGGTGAATAGTGGTAATGATGTGGTGGTCGTGTGCAAGGTGGTGAATGGACGTGGCTAATTTGTTTCCCGAAACAGATGATATGATCTGGACAGACACAGATATGACCAATCCAGATTTGCTGGAGGATAACCGTGCGGTATTTGGGCGAAGCTGGAGATTTGATTTTGAAGCTGGGGAGTTTGTAATGAGCCCTAGCCGTAAAATCGTGACTACAGGCGAGAAAGAAGCTTGGGTACAGTGGTGTGAAAAAGCCATACGCACTCCTCGCTACCGTCATGTAATCTATTCGCCTGATTATGGAAGTGAGCTGGAGGAGCTGATTGGCAGCAGCTATGGGCACGGTGTGCAAGAAAGTGAAATTAAGCGCATGGTCACAGAGGCGTTGCTAGCAGATGCACGCACGGCTAGTGTGGATCAGTTCACGTTTCGCTGGGAAGGTGAGGCATGCTATTTTAGCTGCCAAATTACGAACGTGCGGGATGAGACAGAAATTGTGGAAAGTGTGGTGATCTAATGGCAGATTTGCCGGAATATTTGGTAGACCAGACGGAAGAGGAAATTTTAAATCGAATGCTGGAAAAAGTGCCTTCGGACATCGATAAGTCCGAGGGCTCTTTTATTTGGGATGCGCAGGCGCCGGTAGCATTTATGCTCTCTGAAGCGGCAATCTGGGCGCAGGAGTTGCTGCGTCGAGGTTTTGCCAGCACAGCAGCCAGCGACAACCCGGATTTTCGCTCG
Organism: Paenibacillus jamilae; assembly: GCF_050482105.1. Taxonomy (GTDB): domain Bacteria; phylum Bacillota; class Bacilli; order Paenibacillales; family Paenibacillaceae; genus Paenibacillus; species Paenibacillus jamilae_B. Next base: position 338,344 of record NZ_JBCNHI010000011.1, read on the forward strand.
CCAGAACTGGATTTGCGGACAGCAGAGCATGGAGTGACACGCCGGGAAGCCGTTGCTGCATCAGGTAAGGTTACGTTCACGGGCACAGCTGGGACAATCGTCCCGGCGGGAACGTTGGTGGCGACTCCAGCAGATGATGTATCCGGGGAAGCCTCTATTGAATATGCGACCACGGCATCGGTGACGCTGGATGAACAGGGCACCGGGGAAGCGGTAATTAGGGCGGTTAATCCTGGACGCAGCGGCAACGTGCCAGCGGGTGTCATTCAGGTGATGGCTACTCCGATTAGCGGGGTTTCCTCCGTGATCAATACGGAGGAAACCAAAAGCGGCACAGACGTTGAGAGCGACCAACTGTTGCTGGAGCGGTTTTATGCCAAGGTGCGGAACCAGGGTACAAGCGGCAACAAGGCGCAGTATACCCAGTGGGCGAATGAGATTGCTGGAGTGGGTGGCGTGGAAGTTGTTCCACTGTGGAAAGGGCCAGGAACAGTGGGGTTATATGTGCTGGATACGGACAAACGAGCTGCCAGTCCGGATATCGTGGTTGCGGTGCAGAAATATATCGATCCGACCCAGGATGGGCAAGGCGAAGGGTTAGCACCAGCAGGTCCTGTGGTGACGATCATGCCAGCGGCAGAAGTGGAAATAAACATTTCGGTCAAGGTACAGCGCACCAAAGAGAAGCCGTCCACACTGGATGAAATCAAAAAGCTGATCGAAAACGGTGTGCGGACGTATTTGAAGCAGCTTGCTTTTTACAAGGCAGATCCGTTGGTAAGGTACACCCGGATTTCTGCTGTGCTGTTGGACATTCCAATTATTATTGATTTCTCTGATTTGAAAATTAATGGACAGAGCAATCAGAATATTGAGATTGGATCAGGTCAGGTGGCCGTGCTGGGGACGGTGAGCGTCAGTGAGTAACAACGGAATAGACAGTTTTGAAGAGTTTTTGAATAACCCTGACGAGGGAAAACGTGTAAACCGTGGTGACACCTTTGCTAACCGGGTAGCAATAGCGAGAGATACAGTAAGCCAAATGAGCAGCGAGCGGGGACGCGAGCTGCTTTCCTATTTGCCTGCCTATTATGAAACCTCACGTGTGATGCGTTCCGATATGGATGCTAAAGGAAGCGAATTGGACGCCTTGTATCTTGCAATGGATGCAACGGTGGGACAGTTTTTCGTACGTACCGCCACCTGGGGGCTGGAACGCTGGGAAATGGAGTTGGGGATCGAAACCGATCTGGGGAAGCCGTTGGATCAGCGGCGCGCAGTGGTGGAATCGAAGCTGCGGGGGGCAGGGACTTTTTCAGGCAAGCTTGTCAAAAATGTAGCTGAGGCGTATGACGGAGGCACGGTAGATGTTACTTTTCACCCTGCCGAATGGGGATTTACGGTCAAATTTATGGATACCATCGGAATTCCGCCCAACGTGGAGGATCTTAAAGCAGCCATTGAGGAGATCAAGCCCGCTCACATGGCGGTGGAGTATAAATTACGCTACCTGACCATTTCCGAAGTGGAGTCCATGACCCTCTATGAAAATGAACATACAACACAGGACAGATATCTAGGAGGCGGCGCATAACATGGCAAGCGAAAAGACACCGAATCTTGGTTTAAATCAAATTGACCGCACATCGCCCAAAACAACGTATTTTGATCTGGAGATGTATTTGGATGAAAACTGGCGGTCTGTAGATGATTTTGCAGGTGATGTGAATGACGGTGTAAATGAGGTTAAGAAGCGTCTAGATACGACAGAACGCAAGGCGGTAACTTTGGAACCTGGGGTACAAATTGTTCATGCGGAGAAGGCAGCGCCGTTTTCGTTGACGGGGCTGAGCGGGCGTACGTTGGTGAATTTGTTGGGACGCTCTGGAGGGATGGAAAGCCTGACAGATTGGTCAGTTGTAAATAACACAGCAAAGCTAGAATTAAACGCAAGTAATAAATTTTCTGGTAACAATGCTCTTAAAGTTAACGTAAGTTCAACACCAGTTGGGATAGCTGGAGTTTATGGTGTGCCTCTTAAATTTGGAGAGGGGGCGCCGTTTTACTTGATCCGTGGTTATGTTAAAAATGGAAACCTATCAGGCACTGATGCAAGAGCGTATATTCAATTAACTGACGAAATTGCATATGCGGTAGATATGGGTACTACAGATTCAAAGGGATTTACTTTTTGTTATGCAGTATATGATGCTAGAAAAGCCACTAAAGCCCCTATCCCTTATGCTGTTTCTCGCGGATCTGTTGGGCAGTATGCTTACTTTGATGAAATGGCTGTTTATGAATTGAGTCCTGCTGAGGCCATAGCAATTAACAATATGTCACCTGAACAAGTATCTACTAAATATCCATATGTAGACAGCGTTATGCCTGTGCGTAATCCGTATGCGATTCGGTATGGCGAGAATTTATTGCCTAGCATTTATGAAGCTGAAAACAGTGTGAACACAGGTTCGAAAAAAATGACTGCTCCATATGCTGCCACTATCACTAAAAGTACGGCGGGATATAGCTTGTATGCTTGGAACCTTCCTGCTACAGCTGGTAAAGTTTACACCTTATCTATGAAAGTGTCGGTATCTAATATCAGTGGAGTCATTGGTGCAGGTGGATACTATAATATTCGCGCACTAGATGCTTCTGGAAATTATGTTGGGGAACCCTTAGACACTGGCCCCTATGCAGAAGCTAATGGTGAGTATACTTTGTCACAGACGTTTACAACTCCTGCGGGGACACATGGATTGCGTATTATAGTTGGAGCGGACACAGGTGTTTTTGGTACGTTTGTCTTTTCAGAAATGATGCTTAACATCGGAAGCATTGCAAAACCGTTCAAACCTCGTGAAGACTCCATGCTGGCATTACAAACGGACCTGTATGCCGATCCTGTTACGGGAGAAAATAGCGATACGGTATTTGAGCGGGAGGGACAATATTTTAAGACTAAGAAGTGGAAGACCTTAGTGCTGGATGATAACCGGGAGTATGCGTTTTATACAGCGGTAATAGGGATTAAAACGGTAGGTTCACCAAACAACGGGATTACCCCGGCGATTGACGGCACGGGGGTATTTGTCAAATTTAACGGCAAGGTTATTAAAGAATCGGATTACGCAACTGTTATTAGTCAATCTGACAGCCTCAATATAGGTTCATCAAGCAGTAATGGCACGTACGATAATTTTCAAATAGGGGTGTCGGTTGCAGATAGCGGATGGGGAGACAGCTATATACCGACACCGGACGAGATTAAGGCGTATTTTAATGGTTGGAAGATGTATCTTGCGGGACAAGGGGATGTAAGCAAACCCTTTAATAACGAAGCAGCAGGCAAGGCGTGGTGCCCAATAGATTCTATTTATGTGGCTAACGGTACGCCATCTGCAACGTTTTTTGTTACAACATTACCAACAACAGGGATAGCTTCCTTGGCATACACAAGGTATGGAAATTGGACAACGCAACAACTCATTTATCAGCTTGAGGCGCCTACTGTTGAACCTATCATTAGCGAAGGACAGTTAACCTTTATGGAGGGTGAGAATCAGGTTGAAATCGGTACGGGAATTATACTACGTGAACGGTCAAAGGCTGTTTACACAAACGGGGCCTATTATATTAACGGTCGTACAGATGATCCGAGTATTTTAAAAAATAGAGTAAATAAAATCCTATCCGTCTATAAAGACGGTAAAAAAGATTTGTCATGGAGAACTGCTGCAGTTTCAGATCAATACCAATCCACCTATGGTAAAGAGCAAGTGTATACATTAGCTGCTAATTTCGATTTATCGTCGTTTTATAGTACTACCTACTTAATGTTTGATCGTTCACCCGTTGTCACCTTTATCGGAACTTACACAGCCAACGAAAAAACGCTTTTGCTTGACTTGGTGGATAGTGTTCAACAGAATAGTGCACGTTTATCGGTCGTTGAAAATGAGAGGAGAGAGCAAAAAAACACTTTAAAATGGATAGCACCTACGTTACTTAACGGATGGGTTAACTATGATAATACTCGTAGACCATTAGGCTACTGTAAGGATTCTCAGGGCTGGGTACATGTACAGGGATTTATTAGCGGGGGTGTCACTGCTTTTGGAACAAAGATATTTATGTTACCAGCCGGTTATGAGGCAGAAAGACCTATGGAGGTTGCGGCACTTTCTGCTGAAGGTAGTGTCCCTTATCCCTCAACTATATATGTAGGCGAGACCAGTATACAATGCGATAACGCAGTACACAATTCTTATTTGATACTTGATTTTAAATACCGTGCAAAATAAGGGGAGTGACCGAATTGAGAGCGGTTCCTAAAGTAAATCCAAACGGCCTCTATCTAGAGGATCAACTTGTGGACGATGCCTTTATGGGAGTCGTCCCTTTTTATGCTTCATTAGAAACCATGAATCAGACTATGAAGGAAAAAAAACTTGCTGGTTATATCGTAGGTATTCCAGTTCCAACGGGATTATACCAGCCCCATTTTGACATTCAATCCTGGCTAACCCATGAAGCGGAATATGATGAAAAATTGTTAGAAGCCCAGAAGATGTATGAGCAACTCAGCAAGGAATCTCAAGCTGCATTTCAGAAGCTACATGATGAATGGCAGAACATGCCGGAAAATGAACGTGGTGACGAGCCTGTATATCTTGCTCAGACATTTACAGCCCCAGAACGAAGAGATCCAACGACATTCTGGAGTGAAGGATTAAGTGGGGCAGCGATTAAAGAACTGACGCAAAAATCGATACAACAGCTAAGTGAAACAGATCTATTGAAGCAGCGTATAGCAGATCTTGAATTAACTTTGACTCAGCTCATGCTTGGTAACACAGGAAATTAAACAAGTACTTACTCCTATTTACCTTCAAAAGATCTATTGAAAGAGGTGAAGTCATAACTATGACCGCTTTAACAGAGGCTCAGCTACGCATTTGTGCTCATGCCTGTATTACCCGCTATGATCGGGAAGAAGACCATGTAGCAGCTATTATTGGAAGCTATGCTTTAAATGAACAACAACGTAAACAAGTGTTGGAAATAATTTTTTCCCATCGTTCTGATCTGGAATTGGATAATGTAAAGAATTTATCATCTATGGATGTTTCTAGTGAACAGCGAAAAACGGTTAAATGGTATAGCTCTATTTTCCGTAAGAAGACGGTATAGAGCACAGAGCAAAAATGCCTGTACTCGAAGGAGGAGTGAGTATGTATGAAAGAATGGATCTAATGTTCAGTTCGCGTGGACAAGAGCTATTCTCCTATCTTCCAGCCTATTACGAAACCTCTCGCGTAATGTATGCCAATATGGATGTAAAGGGTAGCGAACTAGATGCTCTATATCTCGCGCTGGATGAAACATTGGCACAATTTTTTGTTCGCACCGCCACCTGGGCGCTGGAAAGCTGGGAGATGGAGTTAGGTATCCCGGTCAATTTGGAAAAGCCGTTGGAACAGCGACGTTCTGTTGTAGAGTCGAAACTTCGTGGAAGCGGTAAATTTTCAGGAGACTTAGTGCGGAAAATCATGAACTCTTTTGGTGTGGAAGGAGAAGTAGAATTTCATCCGACGGAATATAAGTTCGGTATAAGCTTTAAAAACCGTATTCCTGAAAATATGATTGATTTCAAAAAGATCATTGAGGATATTAAGCCTGCTCATCTTGCTTTTTATATGAATAACAAAACTAGGCTTGCATTTCTTCATGAAAATGTAATGACCTCTCGTGTTCGATTACGTTCGAGAGTCCGCTTTTTCGGTGGGAAGCCATGGTATTTAGATGGCGTCGAGTTACTGAACGGAATAGCCTCTTTGTCTGGGTGGACAGAGGAACCTATGCGTTATGTGAACCGTACGAAACTAGTCACCAAGCATCAAATGGATCATCATCAAGAAGGCAACGTGAAAATTCGAAGCCATTATTGGAAGTTAGATGGAAGTATGAAGCTGGATGGAAGTCAGATGTTAAGCTCAACGGAGAAAGTCATTTCAATTTAAATATATAAAAAAATTATCTTAAAAATAGAAAGGATGATAAGTATGGCAGAACAAGTTCTGACAGTTACGACTGCTTACGCAAGGGAACAAATGGCACGTGCCCGCGCTGAAGGAGGAACGTTGACAAAAGTGGTAAGAATGGCGTTTGGCAGTGGGGGTGTGGATCAAGCGGGGAAGCCACTGCCATTGGACGGAACAGAACAGGTGTTGAAAAAGGAACTGGTTCAGAAGGATATTACCAGTTTAGAATTCATTGCTCCTGCAACCATCCGTTATATCTGCTCACTGGCAGAAAATGAATTGGTGGGCGAGACTATTAATGAGCTTGCGCTGGTAGATTCGGCTGGTAAATTAACAGCTGTCCGTACGATGACTAATAAAGTGAAAGATAGTGATATGGAGTTTGTTTTCGAAATTGACGACATCTATTAAGGAGGATGAAAAATAATGAGCATACAGCAACCACGCAGATTTGTTACTACCGACCAAGGACATGCGGACGTTTTGAATGTCCCCATTGATACTCTTTATGCAAACGATCAGGAATTGGCCGCGCAGGTTGAGAATATTAAGAAGGATCCGGCTGGAAACGGGGTTGCTTCCAAGGAAGCGCTAGACAATCATGCTAGCAATACAGAGATCCATGTTACGGCAGCCAAACAAGCGGCCTGGAACACAGCAGAGGGGAATGCCAAGAAGTATACCGAGCAATATGCAGCACCAAAGCAGCATAGTCACCCCGCATCAGATTTGCCTTCTGCGTCAACACAGGCGAGAGGGATTGTGCAGCTTAATACTTCTATCGGAAGCACAGCTACAGATCAGGCAGCTACGCCTAGTGCGGTAAAGGCAATGGGGGATGAATTAAGACAACTTATTAACAGTGTAAAGGAGACTGGTTCTGTGAAAAGTGTACAAAGATTTAGTATTTCCAGTAATGTGCCTGACGGTATTGTAAATATTGCACCTGTCAATGTCGGAAAAGCAATATTGAACTTGACAACTTACGGAGATGAACATAGCCATATGGCCAGCATTATAAGCCCAACGCAAGTCAAATTCACTCATGAAAGAGGCGGAGATTATTATATTTTTGCAAGTTTTGAAGTCATAGAATTTAATTAAGGTGGGGATGTTTGTATGAAATATTTTGCTCAGTATAGTAATGATTGCGTAATTTTTGCAGTATCGCAGAGTATGGAAGCACCGGCAGGTGATAAAGTAATTGAAGTTGATGGATACGAGGTATTAGGGAGTAAGTTCCATCCGGACACAGGTGATTTCGAAAAGATTCCAGCACCGAGCCCTAAGCCAACTTTCGAGGAACAACTCCGAGAAGAAATTGAGATATTAAAACAAGCTGATCTGGATAACAAAGAGACAATTGCTGAGCTGATTCACTTCGTGATGTCACAGCAGAAAGTTTAAGTAGAATTTTAAAGGTAGGTACTATTTACTTTAGCATAATAACTAGAGGAGGTAATACGGTGGATAATAGAATGAAAAAAGCATTCGTGGTAACTTTCGTACAACTTATTTTATCTGGTCGTCGTTCGATTGAAGATGTGCCAGTAGTGTTGCAAGACATGGTTAAGACGAATTTGGATTTAGCCAGAACTGAGCAAGTATAAAAAAATACGCCCGCGCACAGCGTGTTTTTTAATGCCCTTGGATCAACCAAGGGCATTCACTTTACACCTAGGTTCAAAAGGGGGAACAAACATGCATGAAAAAATCGATCAGATTTGGCTGGGGTTTTCCACGGGGACCTTGATCGGTTATTTTTTCGGGGGGTGGACTACAATGTTGACGTTGCTGTGGTGGATGGTCGTGATCGACTTTTTCACCGGATGGGCAGCGGCCTGGATTAATGGAGAACTGAAAAGCCGCCAAGGGTATTACGGTATTTTTCGCAAGGTTACCGTGTTTTTGCTCATTACGGTAGCCCATCTAATCGACGGTATTCTCGGGGATGCACATTACTTCCGGGATGCCGTCGTTTTCTTTTATTTAGCGAACGAGCTGTTGTCCATTATAGAAAATGTGGGCAGAATGGGAGTGCCAATGCCGGATATTTTGCGGAATGCGGTAGCCATTTTTGAGTCCAAGTCGAGTGGGGAAAAAATAAAGCCAACCGATCCTTCTGACAAGCAAAATAAAGCTCTATAAAGTGCTGACTGTTGCCATTACAAAAAAGGAAGACTACCTTTTCGCCCTTTTTCGGCATAAATGTGGAAAAGCCCAGACCGTTTCCTTGGTCCAAGCATATGGATAACAGAGACAGCGTGCTACAACATTATGAATGACAAGGAGGGAGCGCCTTATGCAAAACCGCAGCCCCAATGCTGCCGAAGGCATTGACGTGTCCCGATATCAGGGAACGATTGATTGGAAACGTGTGCGAGCCGATGGTAAATCGTTTGCATTTATTAAAGCAAGTCAAGGACAGCGGTACGTTGATCCGACATTTATTACGAATGCAAAAGGGATCAAGGCAGCCGGAATTCTACTGGGAGCGTACCATTTTGTAGATGCGACCAGTGTAAACGCAGCCAAAGCGGAAGCCAGACATTTCGCCGAGGTGCTGGATCAGGTGGGTGGTGCGAAAGCGCTGGACTTGCCAGCGGTGATGGATTATGAAAACAATCCGGGAAAGCTTAGTTCGGCTGCGATTCATGAGGTAGCGCTGGCATTTTTGACGGAATTTGAGCGAGTCAGTGGCCGTAAGCCGATGGTATATACAGGGAATGCTTTTGCTGCCCATTTTAAAGCCCCACTGGGTAGTTATAAACTGTGGATTGCGCGTTATAGTACACAGGTGCCTAATGACACTACAGCATGGAAGCGCTGGGACTTCTGGCAATACAGTGATAGTGGACGGGTTGAAGGCATTCAAGGGCCAGTTGATCTGAATGTATATGCCGGAACAGAGGCCGAGCTACGACAAGCATTTGCAGGAGAAGAGGGGGAAGAGCCGATGACAGCAGAGGAAAAAGCCGCATTTAAGGCCCTGCAGCAGCAGGTGGCCGCTCTTGAAAATAGCAAAGATGTGCTCAAGCAAACAATAAATGAACAGAGTGCTTATATTAAAAAGGTGGATCAGCGAGTAGCCGAACTAGAGGCACGTCAGGCTATGCCGGTACCGACCTGGGCCAAGGAAGCGGTGGCTGCTGCTGCAGTTAATCCGGCAAGCCCGATTGTGGATGCGAAACTGCCAAGCAGTTATGATTTTTATCGCTTACTGGTCGTGTTGAACCGTCTGGGTCTGTTTAAAACAACCAAATAACCTTCGCAAGAACTTATACACTGCCCATCCCACTTTTATATGAAACGAGTAAACAAACTACGCGCGAAGCCTAAATAGACAGGCGGTTAAATGCGGCCGCCTGCCCTTATGGTAAGTGATGTTTCTTATGACCTCCAAACAGGCTGAATCCCAAAAAGGGTAAATGCAAAGTGCACCTTTATTCGAATAGCAGTTCAATATCCTCCTGATTGATCTGAGCAGTTTCAAAGTCTGAAGGACTGAAATGGATATTCTGCTGACGAACCGTAAAATCAATGATCTGATTGATTGCTTGGACATACATATGCATAAATTCGGTTATATTTTCTGCTTCAAACATTTCCGTGCTGTACATCATATCGATTACTAATTGATCGTTAACAATCAGGCAGTTAACTTCGATGGCGGTCGTTAGATGATTGATGTTATCTACATTTTGATTGTCTATAGTATGCCTATATACATAATCTGAACTTTGACTTTCGTGATCGAACTGGCCCAGATAATTGAAGCGTATAGGACGAATGTCTGTATGCTTTTCAATAGCCCCTAGCATATATTTTAAGATGCCATAACCTATACCCTGATGGGGGACACGTCTTCGCAGTTCCTTGACATGTGCAAGGATACTGCCTATTTCTGTGCCCGGCATTTGAATACGTAAGGGATATAACGCAGTAAACCAGCCAACCGTTCTGGATACATCTATGTGATCTAGACTCCTTCCGTGATGCTCAACCTCATAAGTGAAATCGTCCAATCCGATCCATTCCTTGACACTTAGCGCCAAGGCAGCCAGCAGTAAATCTACAGGTTCGGTACGATAAGCCTGAGGCATCTCATGAAGCAGTTTGTACGTTTGGATAGGAGACAGATATTCTTCAACCACAGTGCATGAAGCATAATTTACGGCAGCGGATGGTAGGCTTGTGATGGATGCTGGAAAATGACGACTGCCTCCCTCCATTTCATGCCAAAAATCTAGCTCTTTCTGTAGATCCGCAGTCGTAGAATAGTGATATAGCTCCTTGGCAAAGGCTTGAACTGAGGCTGTTTTTCTTGGGAAATTTACCTCCTCACCTTCTTTTATAGCATGGTATGCGTTCAATAAATCCTCCAATATAATTCTCCAGGAAACTCCGTCTACAACCAGATGATGGGCAGTGATGAACAGTTCCCGAGTTTCCTGTCCGTGATCGAATAGAGTTGCACGGATAGGAAGACGGTGGGACAGATCGAAACCGGATTGTAGGTTATGCACCAGGTGATTGAATTCATGTTGCCGGGCCTCGGCTGAAATAAGCATCATATCGTAACAATCCAGCTTGAACGAGACGGTGGCGAGTTCTGGATTGTAGAATAACTTGCCATCGGGCTCCATGCTCATCCTCAAAGCATCGTGATGCTCGATCACCTTCTGAAAGGCCTTTTCCAAAGCGGAACGATCCATTTCGTTTTTCAGCAGAAGCATGATCGATTGATTATAGTGATGAGGATTGTGAAATGTCTGCGCCATAAACCAACTGGAGATAGGAGTAGGCAGAATTTCTCCGCTGGCTGGAGCTGAATCGTATAGCTGACGCTTTGGACGTGTATAATGAGCAAGCTCCGCGATATTGGGATGCGCTAAAATATCCTGTACGCCTATCTCCAGATCATAGTTATTTAATTTGGATGTCATTTGGATCGCCTTAATAGAATCTCCGCCCAGTGCGAAGAAATTATCATGGATACCTATATTAGGTACCTGAAATAGCTCTTTCCAAACCTGCACGAGAATATTTTCAACCTCATTATGAGCTTCCTCATATTGGCTGGTTAACCCGGAGGACAAGTCTGGTACAGGAAGTTTTCGCTTGTCGACCTTACCGTTTGACGTAAGTGGGACGGTATCCAGCCTGAGTATATGGTTTGGCACCATATAATGGGGAAGACAAGCATGTAAATAATGCTTAAGAAGCTCGGGAGAGACAGTAGCATCTGATACATAATAGGCATATAACATAGGCTGACTATTATCTTCATCCGATTCCACCACATTGACAACAGCATGCTGGATACCATGATATGAAGATAACGCACCTTCAATTTCGCCCAGTTCGATACGAAATCCTTTGATTTTGACTTGGTGATCTTTCCGGCCAAGGTATTCGATCAGGCCATTTTCCAGCCGTATTCCCAAGTCTCCGGTTTTATACATTCGTTCTCCAGGAATAAAGGGATTATCGAGAAATCTTTCTTTTGTGAGTTCCGGTCTATTCAAGTATCCTCTCGCCACACCATGACCGGAAATGTAAATTTCTCCTTTTACCTGCACAGGAACAGGCTTTAAGTACGCATCCAGCACATACACAGCCACGTTATCAGAAGGGACGCCAATAGGAACGGATTTTCGAATATCCCGGCTGACATCATAAATATGGATCATGCAGCCTACAACGGTTTCCGTTGGCCCGTACTCATTGTAGAGAGTAACATTACCGCCAAATATGTCATGAACGTTCCGGGCAAGACTGACTTTGAAATCTTCTCCACCTACAATGAATTTGCGGACGTTCGATATACGAATATCCGACTCTTGGAGAAGGGACAAATGCGCGGGAGTAAGCTTCACAATGGTTGTGCGCTGGTCTTTTAGAATGCGAAATAATACAAACTCGCTGGAATCATCATCCCTGTAGAGGCTCATGGCATGACCGCTAATTAATGGGGTGAATATGGAGGTGATGGTCAAGTCAAAGGCTATTGACGAATAACAGGCAAAGACCTCACGCACGCCGGAAAAGTAGGTTTTACTTGCCCACCATATATAATTAACAAGTCCCTTGTGGTGAACTGCGACTCCTTTAGGTTTGCCTGTGGAGCCTGAGGTATAAATGACATAAGCGAGTTGATCCGGTCCGGTTTGCGACTCCAAATTGGAGTCATCGCCATCATACAGGGATGCATCATCCATACGATAGGCTTCTCCGGAAAAAGAGATATTACCATCCAATGGTGCGTCGGTGAGTAGCAAGGCAGCCCCGGAATCCTCCAGCATAAAGCTAATTCGGTCAGCCGGATAGTGAGGATCTATAGGCAGATAAGCTCCGCCTGATTTCAACACAGCTAAGATCGAAATGATAAGTTCAAACGAATGCCTCGCCATGATTCCGACGATTCTCTCTTGTCCAACCCCCCTGCTTTTTAAAAACCTCGCCAGTTGGTTAGCTTGTTCGTTTAATTCACGATAGGTTAACGTTTGCTCTTCAAAGTAACAGGCAATATCATTAGCTTTTTCTACGACTTGCTGCTCAAATAATTGAGTAATGGTTAGGGACGAAGGATAAGGGGAACGAGTTTGATTCAGCTCATAGATCAGCTCATTATGTTCCTGCGCAGACAGCATTTCAATTTCCGCAATTGAAGTGTGTGGCTGCTCGATCATCTCGCGAACCATATGCATAAGATGCTCAAACATTTTGGCGATCTGCAGCTCGCTGAAAGCATTCACTTTATAATCAAAATCCAGCGTAATTCTTCCGCTCCCCTCCCAATCACGTATAACCAATTGTAAGGCATAAGGCTGTAAACCACTGAATACCTCCTGAACTTCATAGGGGCATCCATCAAATTGGGGACTAAATTTCATATTGTAATAATTAACACACATATCAAACAGACCGTCATATCCTTTTTGGGCAAGCTCCAAATCACCAGCCAGAAGATCATAGGGATATTTTTGATGAAAGTAAAAATTCATTAGCTCTGTTCCCACCTGCTTTATCCAGGAGCAGGCATCTAAAGCTTCATCCACTTGAATGCGTACCGGCATTGTGCTGGTGAACATACCAAACGTATTTTTTTGTATTTTTCCTGATCTGTTCAGGACAGGTGTCCCGATAACCACATCAGTTTCTTGAGTCGTTCGATAGATGTAAAGCAGAAGGGCGGATACGAATAACACATTTACAGAAAGTTTGGAGCTTTGGATAAAACTCTGAATGATGCGAGAGGTTTCACTGTCGATGGCAAAGGATGACCGGACGGCCGATATATCTTTACTTTTGTTGATGGGTATCATATCAGGTAAGGTTCGAAACTTTTCATTCCAGAACATTTTATTTTTGATAAAACGTTCTGATGCTAGATAGGCTTGTTCTTGATCAATGATAGGTATGTAGGAGTATTCTTCATTAACAGGGAGAGGACGGTGGTTGACTAATAGAGAATAATACTGCGAAATTCGTTCCGACACGATATGTAAAGCCCAACCGTCTGCAATAATATGATGAAATTTACCCAAATAACCAACATCATCAGGTCCCAGCCGAAAGATAACAAAAGAATATAGCTTGGAGTTCAACAGAGGCATCGCTTGTCCACTCACGACCTTTAGCCATTGTTCAAAATGCTGTAAAGGATCAGTCTCATGACTAAAATCCAGATATTCGATATTCTCCTTTTCATAGGGCTTAACGTATTGTACGGGTTCTCCATCTTGCTCTTCGATCCGGATACGGAGGCCTTCAGTTTTGGAAATGAAGAGCTGAATTGCATTCTCCAGTGCATCAAGCTCGAGTTCCTTTTGAATGCGTACTAGTCCGGTCAGATTATGCATGGCCGTCGTGCCATGTATTTTTTCGTTATACCAAATTCTTTTTTGAGCATGCGTCAATGCATAGAACATACATTAGCCTCCTTATACATGCAGATTTTGAAAAAACGTAGAGCCTACATAAAAATGATGCTATCCGACCAAATAAAAACAATCAAGCAGAAAAAATGCATTTTTATGTGGAAAATAAAACGGATTTTCGACAATTGTATACCAATTTAAACATACCAGTTCCCTTTAAAAGGTTTTTGTAGGATTACTATGGAATTTTCGAAAAAGTGTGAATTAACTCACTACATTTGAACCGGGTGAAATGTTAAGGTGTTAATACAAATTCAATTAAATTGATAATTATTAGTTTATTACGTATTTCTGGCAATTGACTCTCCGAATTAAGATTAATACTTGGTATTCTCCCGATTTTTCGTCAAATCAAACCCATTCCTAATTAATATATATTCATTATAAATTGCTTAAATATCCATAAAATAAATATAAAAATTACGCATATTTATACGCCATATTGAATGCTTCGTTTTGAACACTATTTATCCTAGTGTTTTTATATAATTACTAGATAATTAGTTTTACATATATTGGTCAAGCATGCTTTGATTACATATTACAAAGAAAGCTGGAGCGATTATGGAATGTAAAAAGATGAACATGAGCACAATGGCAGCGGTTATTCTGATTTTCGCTTTAGTGGCAGCATGTATTCTGCCCAATCGCGCTGAAGCTGCAGCAGGTTTGGATCAAGCCACAACTCAACGTCTAGAAGCATTTATTCATGAGAAAATGCAGGAGGGTCATATCCCTGGAATGACAGTAGTGGTAGTTCGGGGAAAAGAAACGGCTTACCTCAAAAGTTTTGGGTATGCAAATGTGGACAAGCAAGCACCTGTTACACCTGAGACAAGCTTTGAAATTGCCTCTTGTTCTAAAGGATTCACAGCACTTGCCGTACTGCAGCTACAGCAGCAGGGGTTGTTGAAGCTGGATGATCCTGTTTCGAAGTATTTTCCATGGTTCCAAGCCAGGTACAAACACCAAAATGTCGAGATTACTTTGCGACAGTTGCTACACCACTCCAGCGGCATTCCATGGTATACGATTACCGACATCCCGATCTCCAACCGTGTCGATTCACTCGAACAGGTCGTGAGGAATGTGAATGGCTTAGAATTACATAACCGTCCTGGCGAACGCTTTGAATATGCCACCATTAACTATGCCATCGTGGGGGCTGTCATTCAAAAGGTCACAGGGCAGCCTTATGAAGATTATATGAAGGCCCACATTTTTCAGCCATTGGGTCTGCATAAGACCACTCTTTATCCCACAGAAGCCGCACCCACACTGGCAACAGGCTACAAGAACGGCTTTTTTCAAGCACGTGAATATCAATCCCCTGTCTTTAGGGGAAATCGTCCTGCTGGTTATATCATGATGGACGGTAATGACCTCGCTACCTGGCTCAAGTATCAACTGGGCAGCCTGAAATCTCCTATGACTCCATTAATTATGGAAACGCATGCGCCTGACCGCACTGTCGCTCCGAGCAAGTTTGATATGTCGTCTTATGCTATGGGCTGGGCTGATTATCAAAGCGGAAATGGAGAGGTGTCGAAGGCTGGATTAAATCCGAATTTTTCTGCATATATGGTTTTTCGCCCTCAAGATCAGCTCGCTGTAGGGATCATGGCGAATAACGGTACCACTTTAACGTATATTACGGGTCACGGCCTGATGGATATTTTACGAGATCGTCAACCTGTGTCTCCGTATGAACCGGATCAGAAAACAGATAATGCATGGTCCGTCATTACGATTATGCTGGCATGTTATGTGCTGGCTGTAGGAGTTCTGCTGCTTACAGTTGTACGGGATATCATCCGCAAACAACGTGTTTATAAGTCTTTGAATCCAAAAAAGCTGCTCACATGGCTGGTGTTTTTACTTTGCAGTACACCGTTTTTGTATGGAGTTTATCTGGTTCCTACTGCGATGCAGGGGGTTTCCTGGACAACTGCGATCGTCTGGTCTCCGTTTAGCTTTCCGTTTGCGATTGGAGCCTTAGGATTGGGATTGCTCTTGAGTTTTGTCTACTTGGTGCTGGGTACGCTTTTCCCTAACGCAGATGAAACTAGACGTTCGCTTCCTTTGTTGGTGATGATGAGCTTGCTGAGCGGTGCGGCGAATGCCTTTGTCATTTTTATCGTCAATTTCTCGATTGGCAGCGAAATTCCGCTCAAATACCTGCTGTATTATTTCGGGCTGGCGCTGGCAGTGTATATTTTCGGACGCAAGCTGATTGAAACCAAATTAGTGAAGATCACCTACAACATGATTTATCGAAAACGGATGGAACTCATTCAACGAGTGCTGCACAGCTCTTATGACAAATTAGAGCGCATGGACAACGGCAAAATTTTAGCCACTTTAAATAATGATACGGAGATGGTCGGCTTCTCGGCTAATGTGGCGGTCGGGTTCGCAACCAGCTTGCTGACTGTCATCTGCTGCTTTGTTTATCTCGGTACGATTTCGTTTTGGGGAACAATTCTCTCGCTGGTCGTGATTGCGGTGATTGCCGCATTTTATAGCCTTGTCAGCGGTACGGCTAACCGTTATTGGGAAGAGGCGAGGGATACCCAAAACGTATATTTGGGGTTTATCGATCACATGCTCAAAGGCTTTAAAGAGCTTAGCATGCACGGACGCAAAAAGGCGGAGTTCGGGAGCGATATTCAGGATAGCTGTGAACAGTATCGGCAAAAACGCTCGGTGTCCCGTATTAAATTTACCAATGCGCTGGTACTGGGCGAAACGCTGCTGATTTTAATTTTAGGTGTAGTAACCTTCGTGTTCCCGACAATTTTCCCGAACATAAAGGATTACACATTAATTCAATTTGTTGTCGTGTTTCTTTATTTGATTGGACCGATCAACGGCTTGCTGCAGGCTGTGCCGGAGTTGTTCCAGATTCGGACCTCCTGGCGAAGAATTAAAGCCTTTATTGCGGAAATGCCAACTAATGACAGTGGAGAAGTGCATAATACTGCGAGTGTGGTGGATGAAGAGGTTGCTGTGGAACGCATTGGTTTTCACAATCTTAGCTTTGAGTACAGCAACGTGACTGGAGAGTCCAGCTTTGTGGTCGGACCTATTACGCTGGAGGCCGCTAAAGGACAGATCATTTTTATTACAGGCGGCAACGGCAGTGGTAAAACAACGCTTGCCAAGCTAATGACCGCTCTTTATCCGGCACAAACGGGATACACCACGATCAATGGAGAAGTCATTGACCCACGTACCTCGGGCGAGTATTTCTCCACCGTTTTCTCTGATTTCCATTTGTTTGAGCGTTTGTACGACATTGATTATAAGGAAAAGCAATCTGATATTGAGCGTTATCTGAAAAGGCTGGGATTGGAGGATAAAGTAACGGTTAAGGATGGATATTTTAGCACGCTCAAGCTATCTGGCGGCCAGCGGAAGCGGCTTGCATTGTTAATCTGTTATCTGGAGAATCGACCTGTATATTTGTTTGACGAATGGGCTGCGGATCAAGATCCAGAGTTCCGAAAGTTCTTTTACCATACACTTCTGCCTGAAATGAAGGCGGCAGGCAAAATTGTTTTCGCCATCACGCATGATGACCATTATTTTCACAGCGCAGACCGCCTGTTGAAGATGGAAATGGGACAGATGAAGGAACTGGAAGTACTGAGCGCTGAAGTCAGTGGCTCATAACCAATCCATTAAAATTCATAAAAAAGTGTGGGCTTAACATGCAAAACTACATTGTTGTCAAAGGCGCCAGACAGCATAACCTGAAAAATATCTCTTTGCGGATTCCGCGGGATCAATTGGTCGTCTTCACGGGAGTAAGCGGCTCAGGGAAATCGTCACTTGTCTTCAATACACTATATGCGGAAGGACGGCGACGCTTAATGGAGTCGCTGTCCGCATATGAGCGAATGGGCTTGCGAAAAACGGAAGAAGCGGATGTGGACTTGATCGAAGGGCTGTCTCCGGCAATTGCGATGGAGCAAAAGACGTTGTCGCGGAACCCAAGGTCTACGGTGGGAACATTGACCGAGCTTTCTTCTTATGTGCGGCTATTGTTTTCACGAACAAGTCAGGCAGTTTGTCCCTATTGCCAGGAAGCATTGTCTGTTCAAAGCAGAAAGAAAATCACAGAGCAGGTGCTCCAATATCCATCTGATACATCTATTGATGTATATGCGCCAATTCTTTCCATGCCACATGGCGGGCCTGTAGCGTTGCTGAAGGAAATACGAAAAAAGGGCTACACCCAATTAAATTGGAACCAAAAATTGCTGGATGTACAGCAAGCAGAAGTTTTGTTCTCCAGCATATCTCCGCAGGTAGTACACCTAGGAAAAGAGTACAACCAGCTGGAGGTACTGGTTGGTCGAGTGACGATTTCAAATTCCGTGGAGCAAGTCAAAGATATTCAAGCTCTGGTAGACAAGGCGCTGGATGTGGGAGACGGATGGATGAAAATTCGATCTATGGTTGATAAACGATCTGCAAGTAATCCAAATTCCGGGTGTTGCTGTTGCGGCATGATGGTCAGTGAAATCTCGGCAGGAGCTTTTTCATCCAATAATCCTCTGGGTGCTTGTCCGACATGTACAGGACTTGGCACACATTATGAAGTGAATCTGGAACGTGTGATTCCTGATCAATCTAAAAGTTTGGCTGAAGGAGCGATTCACCTGCTTGGCTGGCAATGCGAGAAAGAGAAATTTCATAAAAATCGAAAAATTCTAGAAGGACTGGCGAGCCGGTATCATTTTGATCTGAATACGGCGGTAAAAGACCTGCCGGATGAGGCGTTACACGCTGTCCTATACGGTACTCAAGGAGAAAAGATTGCCATTGAGAACCCTGCTACAGGTGGCAAGCCGATGCATGAAAAATTTGCAGGCATTGTAAATCTCATTTATGAGCGCTTCAACGCTAATGCCAAGGACGATATGAGTGCTATGAAGGCGGAAGATAAGGAAGTCATGAGAGAACAAGTGTGTCCCAGCTGCGGAGGAGCCCGCTTGAAGGCAGAACGTCTTCTCTATCGTGTAGGGGGTCAGACGATCCGTGATTTTTCGAATATGCCGTTAGTTGAGCTGCACGCATACTGCGATGAACTGCTGCAAGCTGCACCTCAATTTTTCCACAATCTTGCGGCTGTGGCACAGCCTATTTTACAGGAAATGAAGACTCGTCTGGCATTGCTGCTCGATATGGGGCTGGACTACTTAAGTCTGAACCGCCCGGTGACGATGCTCTCGGGTGGTGAATCGCAGCGTGTACGCTTAACGACTCAACTAAGCTCGGGACTGATGGGGATGATCTACATTTTGGATGAACCCAGTGTCGGCTTGCACCCGAAGGATACTGGAAAGATGATAGCCATGCTTCACAGGCTACGAGATTTGGGAAATACCATCTTGGTCGTCGAACATGATGAAGAGATTATGGCTCAAGCGGATTATCTTGTAGATATCGGACCTGGTGCAGGAGCGCTTGGTGGTGAAATTGTGGCACAGGGGACGGTGGAACAAGTCATGGGCAATCCCAATTCTTTGACGGGCCAATATTTGGCCGGCCGGCGAGGTATTCCATTTCTCTTAAGGCGGAGAAAGGCCCGTGACGGGAAGTATCTTGAGGTGCTGGGAGCGAGGGAGAATAATCTGCAGAATCTGAACATACGCATACCGCTCGGTTGCTTGGTTTGTGTCACAGGAGTATCCGGATCAGGAAAAACCACACTGGTTCATAACGTAATATATGAAAAATTGCGTGCCCATCTGGATGGTCAGCCAGCATATCTGAAATATGATGTGGAGCTTAAAGGAGAGACGTGGATCGACCAAGTGATTTGTATTGACCAGAAGCCGATTGGACGGACGCCGCGCTCCACTCCAGCTACCTACATAGGCGTATTTGACGCTATCCGCAAGCTGTTTGCCAGAACAGAAAGAGCTAGACAGCTGCGACGAAAGGATGCACATTTTAGCTTCAATTCACCGGGTGGACGCTGTGAAGTATGTTCAGGGCTCGGAGTGATCGTAACTGAAATGCAGTTTATGCCTGACGTTGAAATGGTGTGCGAGACGTGCCGGGGTAGACGCTACAGCGAGGATATACTGACCATTACATATCAAGAGAAAAATATCGCGGATGTATTGGAAATGAGTGTTGCAGAAGCTGTAGTTTTCTTTGCCGACCAGCCTGTTATTTACAACAAGTTGAAGCTTATGAACCAACTGGGTCTTGGTTATATGAAGCTGGGTCAGTCTGCAACGACATTATCCGGCGGGGAAGCCCAGCGTATTAAGCTGGTGGAGGAGCTAAGTCGGTTAAAAAAAGGGTGCAGCCAGTTATACATTTTGGATGAACCGACCACGGGCTTGCATCCTGACGACATCCAGCGCCTGCTAACCATCCTTCAACAACTCGTGGATGAGGGCAATACCGTCCTCATCATTGAACATAATTTGCATCTGATCAAAACGGCAGATTATGTATTGGATCTTGGTCCCGAAGGAGGGACCAGGGGGGGACAACTGGTGGTGGCTGGGACACCTGAGCAGGTTGCAGCGTGTGGGTATTCCCATACCGGCTCATTTTTGCGTAACGTCGGAATGGATTTCAACGAGGACGAGGTGAGAGCATGAGTAACAGATTGGAACATTTACGAATTCTCCCGACAGGCCCCTTAAATTATTATTTGCAAAAGCGATACAACGATCTGCCATGGGTGCAAAAGTTTGGCTTGGATCATATCAAGGTGAAAGGTGATTTTCTGCTCATTCATGCATGGAAGCCTGGATATGTGAAGCTAACACGGGAGCAGGCGAGTTATCTCAAAGCAGCCATTGAAAAAGGCGAGAATCCAGAGGACAAGCTTCCGGGGTTGCCGGAAGCCTGGTTAGTGGACGGGGAAGATGAACCTGATGTAGAAGGACTTTTGGCTAAGGTTATTGTGCCCGAGTTGTTCGAACTTCTTTCCCCGGAAAATCTTAAAGAGGACGTTACGAGTCCGCAATCCATCCGGTTAAGAGCTATTTTGGAGCATGTCGCTGAGCATGTACCTGTTTTTCCAGCCATTCAGAATCCCTATGAGCTGCGTCATTTTCTGGAGGTCGTGAAGCGCCAAAAGCCTAAAACAGTCGTTGAAATCGGAACAGCCAGCGGCGGCGTATTTTATTGCTTGAGCCAACTGGCCGATCCAGAAGCCCTGCTCGTCAGTATTGATTATCCGGGTGGGCCGTATGGAGGTGGTCAGGATGACAATGAGGTACAGCTTTACTCCAGTTTCGGCAACGCGAAACAGCAGTTTTCTTTTATTCGCGATCGTTCATTTCACTGTTCGACCAAACAGGATTTGAAAAAGGTTCTGGGAAATCGCCAGATTGACCTTCTATTTATTGATGGAGATCATTCCTACGGTGGTGTGAGTTCGGATTTCCGCATGTATCAAGAGTTGGTGGCGCCGGGCGGTATGATTGCTTTTCATGATATCAGCATGCGGCCTGAAACGTGGGGAAGAGGTTATGATGTTGGCGTTTTTTGGGATGAAGTGAAACAAAGCTATCCGTCCTTTCAGGAATTTGTAGACCCAACGGGCTGTCGAGAACCGTTTATTCGTCACCCGCAAGAGGGACTGTTCGCATATGGGATTGGCACCATCATTCAAATGTAAGGGGGAACGACCATGGCCCACCGTCCTTTGAACAAAACACATGTGGAGGATGTTATTGGTTTGACTCCCATGCAGGAAGGAATGCTCTATCACTATTTGCGGGACAAGGATACAGAAGCTTATTTTGAACAATACAGCTATACGCTACGTGGTCAGCTTGATCTATCTGTCTGCTGTGAGGCGTGGAAATGGACGATTCAACAGAATGAAGTGCTGAGAAGCGTATTCCGCTGGGAAAAGATCCAGAATCCGGTTCAGATTATCTTAAAAGGACGCGTACTATCTTTCGCGTTCCATGACCTCACAGAAATGGCAGAGATGGAGCAAGAGGTGGTATTGCAGGAGCTGCGAGAGGCGGATCGCGCCGTAGGGTTTGACCTGTCCGAGGGCCCACTATTGCGGATTACAGTGTTTAGGCTGACGCACGATCGTCATATCATGATGGTCAGCAATCATCATATTGTGATGGATGGCTGGAGTAATGGTATTGTGCTGGGTGAGTTTATCCACGCATATCGTACGCTGCGTGCAGGCCGAGAACCGGAACGGATAAGCAAGCCGCATTTTCGAGAGTACGTGAAATGGCTTGGAAAGCAGAATAAGAGCGGAAGCAAGGCATTTTGGCAAGCTTATCTGGCTGGATATGAAGCTCAGCCCCTGTACCTGCTTAATACCACTTCTGCCCCACAAATAAGCGATACGGCTTGCGAATCGTATATATTGCCGCCAGATCTGGTGAGTGAGCTGGAAGCTGTTGCGAAGGAAGAATCAGTAACAATAGGTACTCTTTTTACTACGGCTTGGGGCGTTCTGCTGCAAAAGGTTAGCGGGCGTCAAGACGTGCTTTTCGGCACAACGGTATCTGGCCGCTCCAGTAGCTTGCCTGGAATTGAACGAATGGTGGGCCTTCTGATGAACACGGTTCCTATGCGTCTACAGTCTGGGAATAGCGATACGTTACAACAAGCGCTGCTCGATGTTCAGCAAGCGAGTATAGCGAGGCAGCCTTACGAAACAACACCGCTTGTGGATATACAAACTTACGGAAATTTCAGAAGCACAGAGCCTCTATTTGATACATTGCTCGTGATTGAAAATTATCCGCTGGAGATCAATGAGCAAAGTGAATTGACCCTGGAATCCTTTGCCGGGCATAGCGTAACGGATTACTCGCTTCTGGTGAGTATTCATCAACTGGAGCAAACAGCCATTCAGATGATGTATCAGCCTTCAACATATGAACCATCGGCAATAGAACTGTTATGTGAACGTTATGTCGCTTTGCTCAGGCTGATGGTTACAGAAAGAGATTGTACTATTCAGGATATTCACTCCTTGACGGAGATGGAAAAGGGACTGCAAGAGGTCTGGGCGATTGAATTCGATTATAGCCCGGATACTTTGAAAAGGGGTGTATGAAGATGAGAAAGCCGAAAGCCTGGGAACAAATGGATTCCTATCAATGGATGACTACGAAAGAAACTGCCCACTATTACCGACTCATCGCTAATTTAATGAAGGAAATTCACGCCAAAATTCCAGATGAACAATATCATTTGGACAAAGTAGCGACAGAAACGGATATTCGTGAGGAAAACTTTCAGGGGAAAAACTATCAACGCGCAGTCATGTATTTAATGTCGAACGGATGCGAGTGGGCTCTGAAAAACGGAAACGGCTGCACTATGTGCGGTCATTTAGCCAAGCAAACACGCAAAGATGGCCCTCTATCCGCCCATTATTATTTGGAGCAATTTCGGAAGGAGTTCAATCGGATTGATTTTACCAAATATCCTTTACTCAATCTGTATAATAACGGCTCCATCCTCAACGACAATGAAGTTCCAACTGAAGCATTGTGGGAGATCATACGCATGGTTGGGGAAAAGCCAGAGATCAAAATGCTGGTTATTGAAACCAGACCCGAGTTTGTAACGAAGGAAAATATGACGGAAATTAAGCGCCTTTTACCAGATAAGCATGTGGAAGTCGCCATGGGACTTGAAATGACTGATGATTTTTTACGGTATGTATGCATAAACAAAGGTTTCTCATTAAAGCAATTTGACAAGGCCGCCCGCTTGGTGACTCAGGAGCTGAATTTACGTAGCTATGTGTTGCTGAAACCGCCTTTTATTGCGGAACAAGAGGCTATCGAGCATGCCGTACATACGATTGAACATGCTTTTGAGATCGGTACGACGACCGTTTCACTGGAAAGCTGTACCGTACAGGATTATACACTGGTGCAGTATTTAAGTGATCAAGGGGCCTATAAACCGGCATGGCTCTGGAGCATCGTTGAGGTGGTAAAACGAACGGCGCATTTGGGCAAAATCATCGTTGGGTTGTTCCAATTCTATCCTTCTCCTGTTGGGGTACCTTACAATTGCCCGCAATGCAGTGATCGAGTGATGGAGGCGTTGAAGGAGTATAATCACACTCTTGATCCAAGCGTCCTGGAGCATCTGGATTGCAGCTGCAAGGCGGAATGGGAGAAAGAATTAAAACACGTACATCCTCCTTTTGAGGAGAGACTGAGTATTTTGAGTAGTGAATTAATCAAGTAGTCCATCAAATAAAGATCATGTGGATTCGTCAGCTCATAAAGGCCGGAAGCGGTTGACAGAGAGGGGAGTGTGTATGGACAAGAGTACGCATCTGAAAGACCGGATCATTGAAGAATATTGGATGAAAAAATGGTCTCAAGATCTGCCACGGGAATTATTGCCTGTAAGCAAAAGCAAGTCTAACTATCAACCAGGAGCACGCAGGGAAACGCTAGAATTGGTTATTCCCAGGGAGACAATTCGCCAACTGGATCAAATGTCGAAAGGCTCGGAGTTGGGACGTTTTATTTTGTTCCTGACGGCGCTGTCTGGGCTGCTTCATCGCTATTGGCAGTCAGAAGATATATGTATTGGGACGACGACGCTTGTGCAGGCCCAATCCGAGCCGGGGAATCTGCTTTTTCTCAAGCAGCGGGTTCATGGAAGTCGAACGTGGCGTGAGCTAAACGAAGACATGAAGGCCGAGTTTTCCCGAACATTGAACCATCAGGCGAATTCATTGTCCCTTCTCTATGACAAGTGGACATCTCTTCATGGGAGAGAGCTGCAAGAACTGTGGCAACTGGCATGTGTCGATGAGGGATTACAAACGGCTGTTGATGACCTAGATCGATTCGATCTGATAATTAAGTTTGTACCGAACGAAGAAGAAGGTCGGATACTGCAACTGGTTTATCGACCTGAGGTGTACTCGTTGTCCTTGCTTGAATCCTTTGCTGCCAACTTGCTGTATGTTCTGGTTCAATGGCCTAAGAAATCAGCGGTTTCTCTGGAGGATGATGCGGCAAATATGCTGGCTCCACAGCAACGAGAGCTTCTAGTAAAGGGCTTAAATCAGACGGCTGTAGAACTGACGGATGTGAATATGCTGCATCAGTTGTTCGAAGAACAAGTGGTACACACGCCTGAGCAAGCTGCTGTAGTCGAAGCAGATTATTGCATTAGTTACAGAGAGCTAAATGCAAGAGCTAATCAACTAGCCCGTGCTTTACAACGTCATGGAGTGGGTCCAGATGATATTGTCGGCATCATGACTGAGCCGACGGTGGAAGTTATCGTGGCGATCCTGGCGGTACTAAAGGCAGGAGGGGCGTATTGTCCGATAGATCCGGCGTTTCCAGCAGAGCGGGTACAGCAACTTTTTACGGATAGTCGGATGGAGTTGGTGATCTCACCGCCACAGTATGTGGATGCCCATCCTTTTCAAGGAACAGTGCTTGATCTGTCCAATCCCGCCTTCTATACAGGCGAGACATCCAATCTGCCAGTTCAAGGCAGACCTGATCATATGGCGTATGTCATATATACATCAGGCTCGACTGGAACGCCCAAAGGCGTGATGATAGAGCATCAACATATTGTTAATCAATTGGCTGGGCTGAAACATAGCTATGATTTCCATGAAGAGTTGAGGCATGTTTTGATGGCTCCATTCACATTCGATCCTTCTGTGCAGCAGATTTTTTTGCCTTTAGCTACCGGAGGGACGTTGTACTTGGTTCCAAAAGAAGCCAAGACAGACCCAAGCGCCTTTTGGGGACTGATACGGAAGGAACGGATTAATGTGTTAAATACCGTTCCTTCACTAATGGAAGTGCTATTGGAGCAGGCACCGGATATTGAGCATCCCTTTGCTTTTATCATAATGGCAGGTGAGGTTTGTAGCGGGCAACTGGTACAGCAATTACGCGATAAGCTGAACATAGACAAGCTGTTTAACATTTACGGCCCGACAGAAGCGGCTATTAATACGACTTTGTATGAATGCCAACCTGTAGAGCAACGGGCAACTCTACCCATAGGCAAGCCGCTATTAAATTATCAGGTGTATGTTCTAGATCCACAGCAACGCTTGCTGCCCTTTGGGGCGACTGGAGAGCTGTTCATCGCTGGAGCTGGATTGGCGCGAGGATACTTATACAATCCACGCTTGACGGACGAACGCTTTGTGCCGAACCCGTTTGGAATCCAAACAGAGCGGATGTACAAAACAGGCGATCTGGTGAGATGGTTGCCAGACGGTAATTTGGAGTTTGTCGGCAGGTCGGACGACCAGGTTAAAATCCGAGGGATGCGTGTGGAACTGGGGGAGATTGAGACTATTCTCAGAAGTCATCCGTCCATCAAAGAGGCTGTGGTCATTCCACATGGATTAGAGCATACCAAGGAGCTTGCAGCCTTTTATACATTGAAGAGGCTGAAGATCTTGAAGGAATCTCCTTTAGGAGCCAATGATATCCAATTGTATCTGAAGCAATATGTACCGGACTATATGGTTCCGGCACATGTAGTTTGTCTGGAGTCCATGCCTGTCACGGCAAATGGCAAAGTGGATAAAAAGGCGCTGCCTTTGCATCGGATTGGAGTAGTCCATACTCGTGCATATGTGGCACCACGTAATGAGTTGGAAGAACAATTGGCAGATATCTGGAAGAAGCTGCTGTCCGTGCTTGTCGTTAGTGTGGAGGACAGTTTTTTTGAAGCAGGGGGTAACTCGCTGTCTATCGTGCGACTGCAAAGCAGAATCCACCATCTGCTAGGGATTCAGCTGACCATTCCGCAGCTTTTTACACATCATACGATCGCGATGCAGGCCCAAATCATTCAGTCCGGCGGTGTAGAGAAACCTATCGAACCCCTTCGCGAAATGGATACAAGACGGCAACATATCCACAAGACTGAGCTTGGAGACAAGGGACGACACGGTGATGTTGCTGTGATTGGTATGGCTTGTCGCTTTCCCCTGGCGGACAGTTGCGATGCCTTATGGGACAATCTGTGCCACGAGGTTGATGCTGTTCGCGACATTCCAGCTCATCGGTTACAGGATATAGTTCAAGGTTCAAATGATGCAGCAGGACAGTTAGGGCAGTTACCGCAAGGGGCATATCTGGAGCGAATTGATGGCTTTGATGCATCATTTTTTCATATAACTCCCAATGAAGCACGAATGATGGACCCGCAGCAGCGCCTGCTGTTACAGGTGGTTTGGGAAGCAATGATGAATGCGGGATACTCGGAAAAAGAGGTGTACGGGTCGAAGACGGGAGTATTTGTAGGAACAGGTACACCGCAATATTTGGACCTGATGTCACAGATTGAGCCCTCTGCTATACCGGGGAATTTACAAGCTGCGATTGCCGGACGGATTGCTTATGTTTTTAATTGGACAGGCCCGGCAGAGGTCATTAACACGGCCTGTTCCTCTTCACTCATGGCTGTGCATCATGCGGTACAGGAAATCACGTCTGGTAGCTGCGAAATGGCTGTGGCTGGCGGTGTCAATCTGTACCTGTCGATGGTAGATGAAAATCTCTTCAACATGGGAATCGCCGCACCTGATGGCAAGACGAAAGCGTACGACGCATCGGCGGACGGTACAGGTGGTGGCGAAGGAGTAGGTGCTGTTGTACTCAAGTCACTGGAGCAGGCTGTGGCTGATGGTGATTATATTTACGCAGTGATCAAAGGAAGCGCGGCCAACTCGGATGGGCGATCCAACGGGATGACCGCTCCTAATGCCGCTGCGCAGGCTGATGTGATTGAGGAAGCCTGGAAGCGCGCGGGGATTGATCCACAGACAATTTCATATATCGAGACACATGGAACAGGCACCAAGCTAGGCGATCCTATTGAAATGGAAGGCATTGCGCGGGCTTTTGGACGTTATACAAATCGTAAACAGTTCTGTGCCGTAGGCTCGGTCAAGAGCAATATCGGGCACCTGGATTCAGCAGCTGGCATTGCTGGGTTTATGAAGGCAGTGCTGGCCATGACCAAACGTCAGATTCCAGCATCCCTTCATTTTAAAATGCCTAACCCGCATATTGATTTTGTTAATTCTCCGGTTTATATCGCTCCGTCACTTCAGGAATGGATGCCTGAATGCGGGATTCGTCGTGCAGGTGTAAGCTCATTTGGTCTGAGCGGGACGAACTGCCATGTTGTATTGGAGGAATATACGCTCCAAAGGGAAGTTCCGCCTCCGGGCGAAGAATATTTGTTCACTTTGTCAGCCCGGACCGAACAAGCGCTCTACGCTTATGCCGAAAGGTTTGCGGCTTATTTGGGAAATAACCACGAAGCTTTGGCAGACATTTGTTACTGCACCAATATCAGTCGTGGAAACGATGCTTATCGTTTGGCTACCGTCGTCAGCTCGCAGGAAGAATTACAGCGTAAACTCAAGCTGTTTCCAGAGCAGGGCGAACAAAATGCGGCTTCCATATTACTAGATCGCGAACGAATATACGTAAATACGATAGCCGAGACAAGGAACAGTTCTGCGCCATACAGAGTCCAGCCTGCGGAATCATTGGAACGTATGGTGGAGGCTTATATGCAGGGCAGTGAGCTAGAGTGGGATGACTATTATCGCGGACAGAACCGGGTGCGTGTCCCTCTTCCAGGCTACCCGTTTGAAGAGAAGCGCTACTGGATCGAACCTAAAGTTCAGCAATCACCGGATGTACCGGCCAGTGCGGAATTGATTGCTGACACGCAGAAGGAAGAACCTGATTTTTGGCAGGCTACCGAGACGGTTTTTCAATTCGGTGAACGGTTATTGGAGGAGAGCGGATTCGCGGTAGTCCAGGGATATAAAGAGGCGGTTGATGAATTTGCGGCCCAGCTTATTATCGGACTATTCAGGCAATGGGGGACGCTCACGGAACCTGGAAAAGTATACAAAGAGTCTGAAATGCTGCATACGATAGGAATCACCTCCACATATCAGCGTCTCTTCCGGTTCATGCTGCGTTTCGTTGAGAAGCAAGGCTATGTCCGCTTGGACGGTGAAAATATCATGCTGACCGTTGATCTGTCAGTTCCCGACCTGTCGGTGTTATGTACCCAATACATCGAGCAATATCCGGCATTTGCTGGAACCTTCAAGGTGTTGAAGTATTGTCTGGACGCCTATCCGGCTGTATTAACGGGGAAAAGATCGCCTTTAAGTGTACTGTTTCCCGATGGCACACCGCAATTTCTGGCGGGGTTTGCCAATCAGGGACGTACCCTGGGCGATCTGTGTGAGACGATGGCGCTGGACGCATTAAAGCAGCATATTTTAGCACAAGCGGGAAAACGGCTCCGCATTCTGGAAGTCGGGGCTGGCTCGGGAACGGTGGGTAAGGTGCTTTTTCCAGCCATAGCAGGTCTCCAAGTGGAGTATTGCTATACCGATTTGGGACGAGGCATCATTTTGGAAGCACAAAAGCAGTTTGCAGCGTATCCGTTTGTTCAATATCAAACTTTTAATATTGAAGAGGATCCTTTGGCGCAAGGCTTTGTGCCAGAACAGTTTGATATCATTATTGGTCTGAATGTGATTCATGCTACGAGCCGTTTACGAACCTCCTTGTCTCAGTTGAAAAAGGTACTTGCCCCTGGTGGAGCCCTGTTTATGATCGAAAAGGTGCAGAATGAGCCTGCAGAAAATCTCGTGTGGGGAATGACAGAGGGATGGTGGCTGTTCGAGGATCAGGATATACGAAAGGATTCTCCACTGGTTCCGACGGAAACATGGGAGCAGTTGTTGAAGGAAGAGCAATTCACGGAAGTACGGACCTTCCCTGTGCGTTTGCCAAACCGGGACAAGGCAGAGACCGCATTGATTATCGGTCGAATGAGTGAACAAGCACAGGTAAGTACAATCGAAAATTTAATGTACCGTGTTCGCTGGACTCCAAAAGAACTGAAGAAGACAAGAGAAGGTGCACTGGCTCAGGGAAACTGGCTAATCTTTAAAGACAAGCTGGGGATTGGTGACGAGCTGGCGCTTCGCTTGACGCATTCTGGTCATCAGGTGGTGATCGTAGAGACGGGGCAAATGTTTGAAAAACTGAGCCATCATCAATACACCATCCGGGCAGGAGTAGAAGCAGATTACCTTCAACTCGTGAGTGAACTGAGACAACGGAATCAGCGCTTGAACGGTATCGTTCATTTCTGGACCTGCACAGATCCCCCTTCAACTCCAGTCGATATTGAAACTGTGGATGTTGCTTTGGAGTCAGGTGTTTATAGCCTTTATTTTCTGACAAAAGCATTACTGCATCAGGGCTTACATGAAACGCTCGATTTGCGAGTGGTTTCGAACTTTACACAGCGGATCTCGGATGAACAGTATATATCACCTGAAAAATCTGCGATTCACGGTTTAGTCAAAGTCATTTCTCAAGAGCATCCACAATTGCAATGTTTCGGACTGGATGTTGATACGATCCATCACACAAGGGAGCAAGTTGCGGATCTGATCATGACCGAGCTGCAAGAAAATAAAACAGACTCGTTCGTTGTCATCCGTCAGGAACGATATATCCAAGGCATGGCCCGTCTGGAATCGGACATGGTAAGCACCCCGGATACTCGGAATCATCTGAATACTCCACCTCGGCGTTCCGTCACCATTCGTCCGGGTGCGGTGTATATCGTGACTGGTGGCGCAGGAGGCTTGGGGCTGGAGGTCTGCCGGTATTTGTCCCAGCAAGCTCCGATCCATCTGGTCATTCTGAATCGGACGGAGCTGCCGGAAAAAGAGCATTGGTCACAAATCATACATGATCCGGTGGAAAGACAAGCTGATACTGCAACTTATCGTAAGTTGTCAGCCTTTGTAGAGATGGAGAAACACGGCTCACAGGTCCATTACTACACGGGAGATGTGTCTGATTTTAGGCAGATGCAGCTGGTTTTTGACGATGTACAAGCTCGTTTTGGTCCCATTAAAGGAGTGGTTCATTGCGCAGCAGCCAGCGGCGATACCAGCCGTCCACTGGAATCTCAGAATAAAGATGACTTTGAAAAGGTACTTCGACCCAAAATTCATGGCACGTTAGTATTAGACAAACTTCTTGCTGAACAAGAGATGGATTTCTTTGTTTTATTCTCTTCGGTAGCTTCGCTCTGGGGCGGAGCTGGCGGTGGTGATTATGCGGCTGCCAACACTTTTATGGATGCCTTCAGCGCACAACGGAACACGCTGGGGCAAACGACACTGGCGATCAACTGGTACGCATGGGAAGGACTTACAGGACCAGGTTGCATGGATTATATGCCTATACCGGATGCACTGGCTGCTTTCCACATGAGCTTGTCTTGTCCGCTGGATCAAGTGGCTATCGGCAAGTTTGATACACAGAAGCTCCGTGAATGGGCGCCGATGATGAAAATTCAGCTTGCACCGGATATGCTGACGGATCGGCATCGAGCTGTACCGCAATCCGCCAAGGAGGTAGGAGCTCCGTCATTCGTCAAGCCTAACCGTTTGGTGGCAGATGTGAAGGTCAGTCTGAAAGGGAAATCGACAGAACCTTACACAGAATTGGAACAGCAGATTGCTCAAATCTGGGCCGAGGTGCTGGGATACGAGGAAATTGATGTGGGTCAACATTTTTTTGAAATCGGTGGGGATTCCCTGCTTATTTTAAAAGTGCTGAGTCTTCTGAATGAACGGGTTGATTCTGAAGTGGAGGCCGGAGACCTGTTCTCATACGGTACAGTTTCACAGCTGGCGCAATTTATAGAAGGCAGGCTTGCTGCCAGTACGAGAGAAGTGATAACCCAAGGCCCGCAATCACCGGTCAAAGCTTCTGACCTTGACTATGCGGACGAGGATTTACGAAGTCTGATCAAGCGGGTAAAGGAGGACGCTATTTCAGTGGATGAGGCTATGAAAGGATATGAAAGCATATGAGGGATACGTTTGTTGAAGCCATTTTGCAACTTGTAGCCAAACAGGAATTATCCGAAGAGCATGCGTATTCTCTGATCAAGCAATATCAAATTCAGCTCAAAGCTGCGTCATCGTCTGCAGTCCGCGAGGGAATATATCGCAACAGGGATATAGCCATTATCGGCGTAGCTGGACGGTTCCCGCAAGCAGATACCAAGGAGCAATATTGGGACAATCTGGTTCATGGTCTGAATGGGATACGAATGTTTCCAAGCTCACGTTTGGAGCAGGTCCGTCCTTTTTTGGATGAACACAATCAAGGGCCGTTTATGCCAGCAGGTTATCTAGACGAAATTGATACGTTTGACGCTGCATTCTTTAATATCCTTCCAGGGGAAGCCAAATATATGGACCCGCAGCAGCGTATGTTTATGGAAACCGGTTATGAGGCCATTGAGGATGCAGGTTATGGCGGAGAACGTATCCGTGGCTCACGGGTGGGCGTATATGTCGGCTATAGTGAAGCGAGGTACAAGGAGCTGATCGAAAGTGATTCATCCACTGCTTTTGTCGGGAATTTTCCGCCTGTTATCGCAAGCCGTCTGGCTTATGCCTTGAATCTATCTGGGCCTGCGCTCAGTGTAGCGACTGCCTGCTCCTCCTCCCTTGTCGCTTTGCATCTTGCATGTGAAGGATTGCTTGCTGGAGATTGCAGCATGGCTTTGGTGGGCGGAGTAGCCATTGGCGCTTTACCCACCAGATTGGAACCGGGAGGGCTTGGGATCACCTCGTCGCAAGGACAATCACGCAGCTTCGACGCTGATGCCGATGGTACGGGATGGGGTGAAGGTTGTGGCGTTGTTCTAATCAAGCCACTGGAACAAGCTGAGAAGGATCACGATTATATTTACTCGGTGATTAAAGCAAGTGCTATCAATCAGGATGGTGCTTCCAACGGATTGGCATCCCCGAATGCCCGAGCCCAGGAAGAAGTGATTGTAGAGGCTTGGAAGCGTGCAGGCATTGATCCGTCGACGATCTCTTACATTGAGGCTCATGGAACAGGGACCAAAATTGGCGATCCGATTGAAATCAAAGGGATTACAAATGCTTTTCGCAGGTATACGCAAAAAAGACAATTTTGTGGAATCGGCTCAGTCAAAAGCAATATCGGTCATCTGGATTCGGCCTCGGGCATGGCAGGGCTAATTAAAATGATTCTGGCTTTACAGCATAAAAAACTTCCGCCTACCCTGCATTTTGCGTATCCCAATCCGTTGATGAACTTGCATAGTTCTCCGGTCTATATTCATACAAAGCTAGCTGATTGGCGAAGTGAGGACGGGATTCCGCTGAGAGCGGGTATCAGTTCATGGGGACTAAGTGGTACAAATTGTCATGTGGTGCTGGAGGAGTATCAGGGCAGCAGAGCCTCACTATCATCGTCCTCCGATGCACCCTGCGGTGAGGAACGAGTATTTACGCTTTCGGCATATAGTGAGGATTCACTGCGAAGATTGACTGCCCGATATATTGATTTTTTGGAGAGTGACGATATTCCGTCTTTGGAAAATATCTGTTATGTCCTGAACACGGGCAGAGAGCATCATGCTTATCGATTGGCAATTCCAGTTTCGGATCGGATCAGTCTTTGCTCAAAGCTGCGCCAGGCTTATAACGCATTGCTCTGTCAGGATGGAACAGGGCTGGAGCAACAGGGGATTTTTTGCACTATATATAGCGAGCCCCTGCCCCTGGCAGAAATGACACTGGATACAGATGCACGAATGATTGCCCGGCGATATGTTAACGGAGAGAACAGACGCTGGTCGGAGGATTATTCGGCAGACGGATGTGTCAAAGTTCCTTTGCCTGCATACGCCTGGGACAAGCAGCGCTACTGGGTAGAGCCGCCGATTCAACGTCGAAGTCGTGGTCGTAACGAACAGTTGCCAGCCTATAACGAAGTACGTGTTTCCTTTCGTGATGGGTATGTTCCGACGGAAACGGAAGACAGGCTGGCACGCATTTGGGGGCGGATTTTGGGTATTGACGAGCTCTCTATAGATGCTGATTTCTTCGAATTGGGTGGAGATTCACTGCTGGCTACGGATCTGATTACAGCCATCAGTCAGGTGTTCCACACGAGAATTACATTGGTTGATTTGTTTGGACACCCTTGTATTCGTGAGCTTGCCAAGCTTGTTTCAGGAGGAGAAACAACGGATTACCCGTCTATCGAACCAGTGGCTCCACAAGCATTTTACCCCGTATCCAACGCACAGCGGCGTCAGTTTATTCTGAAGCAGCTGGCAGAAGATAATTTGAGCTACAACATGCCCGGAGCGGCTATGATCACTGGGCGTTTGGATGTGGAGCGCTTAAAAGACGCATTTGCTGCGATCATTCATCGTCATGAATCCTTTCGGACGGTGTTTGATGTCGCAGAGGATGAAATTGTGCAAAGTGTTCTTCCGGAAGCTGAGCTTGCGATATCACTGGGAGTGGCTTCAGAAGAAGCCGATGTGCAAAAGCTGATGGAAGAATTTGTACAGCCGTTTTCCTTGGGAGAGGCGCCTTTACTTCGTGTGTGCTTGCTGCGATTGACGGATCAGCGTAATGAAGAGGACAAGCATTTGCTGATGTTTGACATGCATCATATTGTTTCAGATGGTGTTTCCATGGAAATCCTCATTCGGGAATTTACCAGTCTTTATAGCGGGCAGAGCTTGCCACCGCTACGTATTCAGTATAAGGACTATGCAGTATGGCAAAATGCTTTTCTGCACAGCGAGGAGATGCTGAAACAGGAGAAATTTTGGCTGAAGACGTTAACGGAAGGGCGGGAGGCAGGACTACCGATTCTGAATCTGCCCAGTGATTATCCACGGCCGCCTGTGATGTCTTTTGAAGGGGGCATGTATTCGTTCACGATTGACAAGGTAGCTGCTGACCGCTTGCGAGCCCTGGGACAAGAACACGGGGCTACACTATATATGACGCTTCTGGCTGTATACAATGTGCTGCTGTATCAATACACAGGGCAGGAGGATGTCATTGTAGGTTCTCTCATTGCTGGAAGACGTTATACGGGGGTAGAGCATACGATAGGTCTTTTTACGAACTATTTGCCTATTCGTAATACTCCGGCAGGAGAGCGCTGCTTTACAGACTTTTTAAAGGAGGTGGCTCATCGGACTATAGCTGCGTATGATCATCAGGATTATCCATTTGAAAAGATGGTGGAGCACCTGGATCAGAAACGTGATCTTTCACGCAACCCTATTTTTGACACCATGCTTATTTTACATAATCAGGGGATGCAGAGGACCCAATTTACGATGGGAGATGTGACGCTGGACATGGTGGACTGGGCCAAACACAGCTCAACCATGGATTTGAAGCTCGACATTTTTCAAGGGATGCAGGGAGAGCTAAATTGCACCTTTGAGTATTATTCCCGGTTGTTTCACCAACAGACAGTCACTACACTTGCAGGACACTTGCTCAGCCTGATCGACCAGATTCTGGACCAGCCTGAACAAGCTTTGGCGGAGTACCGGATTTTTTCACCTGAGGAAGCGGACAACATGAAGCGGAAACGACGAGCAAAGGATTCCACTTTTGCGATTCCTCCGATTTGCCCGGCACCAGAGACTGAGTGGCATCCTTTATCTTTTTACCAAAAACAGTTATGGCGACATCGTGGGTCCGCTCCTTATATGATCGTTCGTGCAGCGTGGACAGGTAAGGTGGATCAGGCGTTATTTGTTAGAGTGCTAGAAGAACTGCAAGCCGAACACAGCACACTCCGAATAACCTTTCACGAAGAGGAGCAAGGACCAGTTCAGCAGGTACAGGGACACTTACCGTTGGATTACAAATTCACGGATGTCATAGAGGAGGATGCAGCTTTTTGGGCGGACTGTAGTGTAGCTTCCGAGTATCGGAACCCGTTTGAGCTACAACAAGGACCGCTGTACCGGGTGCGCTTGGGGTGTGACACCAATGAACAGTGCCAATTGATCGTCGCTATTCATCCATTACTAATGGAATGCCTGGACATGAAAGGGTGGTTGGAACGACTGTTTATTCGATACTCCGCCGCTGTTACGGATTCAGTAGTGGATGCAGTCTACACGTTTCAATCAATCCCGCAGATTGACTTTACCTATTGGCAGCACCAGTTGTTGCAGTCGGGATATTTGGAGCCGCAAAAGGCGTACTGGACAGAAGCTTTACGAAATCCGCTTCCTCAAATCGGATTGCCGTTCAAACGGGGAGAAGATGCTTCTGCAACGTCTGAGTGGGATTCCATCAAGTTGACCCTCGCCACACAGGAGGCCGAAGCTCTGCACGCTTTTGCCTCCAGTCATGATAGTAGTGTTACAGACATTTTATTCGCCTGTTATTTCCTGCTGCTGCGGCAATTGACGCAAGCGGAGGAGCTTTTGATCCATGTCGTTCATCCCGAGGGACATCCGGTGCAGGGGAGCGAAACACCTTTACGTATTCAGCATCCTGTGCCAGTCAGAGTTTCAATGGAGGGGCTTTCGTCGTTTAATCCTTTGCTAGACAAAGTGAAAGACAGTCGTCAAGCTGCACTTCAAGCTGTTTTATATCCGTTTCATTTGCTGCTGGACCCTAATGTGTCGAAGAGCGGGGCGGAGGGTTCATCCCGTTTTAACGTCATATTTTGCGAAGAGGACTGCACGAGCTCTTTACCGATGGTAGGGGAAGTGAGATTGCGTGTATATCCTGCAGAACCAGCAGCACTGCAACTGTCAGTCGTGAGATTAACAACCGGACTGACCTGTTCCCTGAGGTGGAATACCACTTTGCTGGAATCTTCCTATGTTCACTCTATGTTGGAGAGGTATCACAAAATAATCAAGACCATTGCGGGTAGTGTGTCCAACCTGTCCAAAGTATCCCATTAACGTGCGTTTCATTCAAAGGAGGCAATTACAAATGGAATTGAGATCATCTATTGAATTTTATGACAATCGGTTTTTAATGTTCGTTCTGGATCAAATGGCTTATGAATTTGAGAAAAACGGCTCCAAGGAGGTCATTCGAATGACCTTGGGAAAATCCGAGCTACCTTTGCACGAGGATATTATTCAGTCGATGAAGGATGCATTAGATACCTTTGAAAAAAGCTCACTTGTATTCCCACCGGGCTTGCCGGAATTAAAGGAAGCATTGGCGGAGGAATACAAGAAAACCTACGATCTGGACATTAACCCCAACAATATCTTGATTAATGTGGGCACCAGTGCCTTGTTCCGGAATTTATTTTATTTATTAGCGAAAGAGGGGGATGAGGTACTGCTGCCGCGTCCGTATTATTCCCTGTATCATTTCTGCGCTCAATTGGTGGGGGCGAACGTTCGCTACTATGATATTAATCTGGATACGCTGGCACTGGATCTGGATTCCTTCAGGGAAAACTTCACGGATAAAACCAAAATTGTGGTGATTAATTCGCCCGGCAACCCGTTAGGCAATATTTTAACGAAAGAAGAACTGTATGCCATTGATGAAATCATCGACGGTCAGGCTGTGGTCATTAATGATGAGATTTATGCCAATGTTTGCTTCGATGAACGAAGCACCTCGGTGCTGGAGTTGACGGATACCAAATCAGCTTTTATTACGACGAACGCTTTCTCCAAAGGATACCGTATGTATAGTCGGCGCGTTGGCTACTGTATCGTCCCTGACGAGCTGGTCACACCGCTTACGGTCATACAGCATCATACCTTGTTGACAGCTGACCCTGTCGTGCAGTTTGGCGCGCTCGAAGCATTGGCGCATCCCGAAGAGATTGAGCAACTGGTCAGCCTGTACAGAGCAAGACGGGATTATACGGTGGACCGATTCAATGAGGTTCCACTCGTACGTGCCATTCCTGCTCAAGGTAGCTTTTACTTCACACTTGATTGTGAGAAATACATGGACGAGCACGGCATTGAGACAAGTTTGGAGCTGGCGGAACAAATAATGAGAGCCAAACAAGTGGCGACAGTGCCGGGTTCTGATTTTGGATTACCGAAAATGCTGCGTCTGTCCTACTCTACAACGCGATACAACGAAGGCATAGACCGATTAGTGGACTTTTTCACAAATAGCTTGGTAGGTCAATCGGCTGGATCTGCTGCAATTCCGGTTCAGGAGTAGCTCCTATGGATCTGGATTTTGATGCATTTGAAATTCTATCGGCAGATGAGGAACGCGTCATTGCGGAGATGAATCAGACCAGCAAGGCTTATGAGGAACAGCTGACGATTCCTGATTTGTTTGTCCGTCAGGTCGCGAAAACCCCTCAGCATACTGCTATCGAAGAATATGGTTCTTCCATCACATATGCCGAATTGGAGGAACAAGCGAACCGAATGGCCCGCCTGCTGTACGCAGTAGGAGTGCGGCCTAATCAGCGGGTAGCGGTGGTAGCGGAGCGGGGGATTGAGCTTTTGGTAGCTGTTTTCGGTGTATTAAAGGCAGGTGCAGCCTATGTACCTATTGACCCGGATTATCCGAAAAAACGGATTCAATACATGCTGCGCGATAGTGCCTGTAGTGTGCTGATTACCGAGTCTGCCAAGCTGCAGGCGATGCTGGAAGATTTGCCAGAGAGTATGACGACCGCTGTCTGCCTCGACGAAACAAAGGTGCAAACAGATAAGCTGACTGTGTATCAACGGTCGGATTGGGAGCGCCAGGGAAAGGCTTCATGGCACTGTCCTGCCTGTGAAAATGATTTGGCATATCTGATTTACACCTCAGGCTCCACGGGAGATCCCAAAGGAGTCATGATGACGCACAAGGCAGTGCTGAACACGCTTTTTTGGTTGCAGGATACCTTCTGTCTGACCGCAGCAGATGTGATTGCGCAGAAGACTTCCGCCAGCTTCACCGATTCGGTATGGGAGTTCTTCTGGCCCTTGATTTACGGAGCCAAGCTGTCCATTTTCAGTTCGGATACGGTCAAAGATCCACAAAGGCTCTATGAACAGCTGCGAGATGACAAGGTTACCATTACCCAGTTTGTTCCAGCCCAGATGAGTCTCTTTTTGGATGCGATTCCGATCGATGAGACAGACCATCCGCTGCCAGAACTAAAGTGGGTA
Organism: Paenibacillus jamilae; assembly: GCF_050482105.1. Taxonomy (GTDB): domain Bacteria; phylum Bacillota; class Bacilli; order Paenibacillales; family Paenibacillaceae; genus Paenibacillus; species Paenibacillus jamilae_B. Next base: position 377,369 of record NZ_JBCNHI010000011.1, read on the forward strand.
TTCAATGGAGGAGAAGCCTTGCTCGTCAATGGGGTGCGAGACTGGTACAGCACGTTCCGTGAAGCCAAGATTGCCAACATTTACGGCATGACCGAGTCGGCTATTTATGCAACCTGTTACCTGATTGACGCATCTCCGGCTGAAGGAGAGTTGAGTATTCCATTGGGCAGGCCGCTTGCGAATACGAATGTCTATATTTTGGACAAGGAGGGGCAGTTGTGCCCCTTTGAGGTCAAAGGCGAAATCTGTATCGGCGGCATTGGTCTGACGTCGGGGTACTGGAATAAGCCGGAAGCCACCGACAAGGCTTTTACCCAGCATCCCAAAACTGGTGAAAGATTATATCGTACGGGAGATCTGGGCTTGTTACGGCCAGATGGCATCCTGGAGTACAGCGGACGTAAGGACGATCAGGTTCAGGTGCGAGGATATCGCGTAGAGCTGAAAGAAGTGGAACGGGCTGTATCTGTCTTTCCAGGGATTAAGGAAACGGCTGTAGTTGCCCAAACTGATGAGTTTGGTGTAACCAATCTTTTATGTTATTTTACATCGCTGGAAAAAGGGCTTGAAGTGGATGATCTGACAACTCACCTGCGTGAATTATTACCTGAGTATATGATTCCGGGATTTTTCATGGAATTGCTAGAGATGCCACTTACTCCTAACGGAAAGATTGATCGCAAAAATCTGCCACAGCCGGAGGGGCGAGTTCATCGTTCAACCGCATATGTGGCGCCCCGTAACGAGAGAGAACATATGCTGGCCAAAATCTGGGCCGGAATTTTAAATATAAGTCCGGAGGACGTCGGCATCCATGACAGTTTTTTTGAAATCGGCGGCAACTCCATCTCGATTGTTCGACTGCATCGTAAGATGCAACACGCGCTGGGCAGCAAGGCGACGGTCGCTGAGCTATTCTCCTATCCTACGATTGCGGCGTATATGAATCATTTTGAAAATCAGTCCAAGGATGACGAACAACTGGATCAGGATCTCATGAGCCTGCTGGATCAAATTGAAGATGGCTCACTGGATGTAAGCCAGTCTATACGGGCGCTGGACCATCTGAAGGAGGGATAACATATGAAACGGGTTCAGAATTACTTGCTAGGCCAGGTGGCTGCAAAACATCTCTCCAAAACAGAAGCTCTGCCGATGCTAAAAGAGCTATTCGAAAATGAATCCAAAACGGTAAAAGTCGATGATATTGCTGTTGTGGGGATGGCTTGCCGTTTTCCAGGGGCGAACGGAACGGATGAATTTTGGAATAATCTCGTAAACGGCATGGATGCTGTAAGAGAATTCCCGGAAAGTCGCAGAGCAGATGTAGATCGGCCTATTCGAGATTATTTTAAAGGCAAACGATATGCGCCTGAGATTAAGTATCGCAGAGGAGCGTATTTGGACCATATTGACCGTTTTGATGCGGAATATTTTAATATTACGCCAGCGGAAGCCCGTTGTATGGACCCTTTGCAGCGCATTTTCCTCGAAGTTACCTGGGAAGCACTGGAGGATGCTGGATACGCCGAAAAGGAATTGTATGGCTCACGGACCGGGGTGTACGTAGGGGATACGGATGCTGACTACTTGCAGTTGATACAGAACATGGAGCCTTATGCTTTACCCGGCAATACCATTTCGGTCGTAGCCAGTCGGGTGGCCTACTTGCTGAATCTCGCCAGCGGCAGTCATCTGATTGATACTGCTTGCTCGGCATCTTTGGCCGCTGTACATCATGCGGTTAAAGGGCTGATGACTGGAGATTGCGACATGGCTGTAGCTGGAGGACTAAACCTAACCTTGTTTCCTGTAGATGAGGGGCTGGTGGATATCGGCATTGCTTCTCCTGATTCTGTCGCTCGTACCTTCGATGCTGCAGCGAATGGAACCGTCTGGGGCGAGGGATTTGGAGTCATTGTACTGAAAACGCTGGAAAAGGCCAAGAAGGATCGGGATCATATCTACGCCGTTATCAAAGGGAGTTCCATGAATTCAGATGGAAAGTCCAACGGTATTACCGCCCCAAGTGCCTTGGCTCAGACGGAGCTGATGAAGGAAGCTTGGCGCAATGCGGGCATCCCCCCTGAAACGGTAACCTACATTGAGGCTCACGGTACAGGAACTCGTCTAGGTGATCCGATTGAGATCGAAGGCATTACCAATGCCTTCCGCAGCTACACGGACAAGCGGCATTTTTGTGCTCTGGGTGCGGTAAAAACAAACATCGGTCATTTGGACACCGCAGCTGGTATTGCGGGTCTGATCAAAACGGTGCTGCTATTGCAAAAGAAGGAGATACCGGCAACGCTTCATTTTAACGAGCCGAATCCGCACATTAATTTCATCGAATCGCCTGTGTATGTGAATACAGAGCTGATTCCATGGGAGACGGAGACAGGAGTACCACGGCGGGCGGGGGTCAGTGCTTTTGGTCTGGCAGGGACCAACTGCCATGTCATTTTAGAAGAATATGAGCAGGACGAGCAGAGCCAAATCACCAGTGGGGTAGACGTGCCGTACGTATTTACGTTGTCTGCCAAGAGCAAAGCTTCCTTCAATGCTTTGGTTGACCGTTACCGTACATTTTTGGACTGTACAACTTATACACTGCCAGATATTTGTTTTACAAGCAATCAGGGACGCGGGCACTATGCCTATCGGCTTGCAATTGTAGCTTCAAGTCTTGAAGAGCTGAAGGGGGGCCTGGAGCGTTTTGCAAATACAGATGAAGCTGTGCGTTCAGCTTTGGCAGGAGAGAGAATTCATTATAACCGTCTGACAACCCGTGAAGAGAAAAGCTTCAAGGTGCAGCCTGATACCAGTCTGGACAGGGTTGTAGATGAATATATGCAAGGTAGCGAGATCAATTGGCCTGCCCTGCATGATTTGGAGCAAAGGCGCCGTGTTCCTTTGCCTGTATATCCATTCTCAGGCAAGCGGCATTGGGTGGAGTATATTCCCGAGCATGCGCTAGAGCACGAAGTGACTTCTCCAGCCATGAAATCTGAACCGGAGAAACAGGTAGATCATTGGTTTTATGAACTGAATTGGATAGCCAGTCCTCTCCCGGCTTCTACCCTCCCAGAACGCCGTACTACCGGAAAGTCATGGCTTATTCTGGCGGATGAAGAAGGGATAGCTGATTCACTTGGCGAGTTCATGAAGGCCCAGGGAGAAACGCCGATCTTTGTAGAGGCTGCATCTGATTTTTCGGCCGTAGACCCGGGACATTACCGGATTCGTCCCGGCTTTGCGGAGGATTATACCAAGCTGCTTGCAGCCGTGGCAGAGTCCGAAACGCAAGGTGGAGCAGAGCTTACCGGGATCGTGCATCTGTGGACATGTACCGAAATTCGCAGTCGCATGCGGAAACTTGATGATTTGAATGAAAGTCAGCAGCAAGGAGCTTTAAGTCTTTTTTATTTAATGAAGGCGGTGCAAGCAAGTTCGATTCATCGCTCGTTAGAAATCAAAGCCGTCTCAAACTACGCACAGCTGGTCGTAGCGGAGGATACATATGTGTTCCCGGAAAAAGCGCCTCTGTGGGGATTGATGAAGGTCATTTCACAGGAATATAGCCAGCACCGTTGTAGCTGTATGGATGTAGAAACGATTGGACGGGAGAACTCTGACATTGCTCGGGGAATCATGTTGGAATTGAATCAGGACGAAGCAGATCAAGGTTCAGCATGGCGTGGCGGTCAGCGGTATACGCAGCAGCTGGAACGGATGCGGCTTGCAGCCCTTCCACACCGCAAAATTACGCTACGCGAGGGCGGTGTCTATTTGATAGCCGGGGGAGCCGGTTCGGTAGGACTGGAGACTTGCCGCTATTTTGCCCGCCAGGCCAATGTAAAGCTAGTGCTGGTCAATCGGACAGAGCTTCCAGACCGGGAAACTTGGCAGGAACGAGCTGTGGGACCGGACACTTCTGCGGTTGCGAAGAAAATCCGCCAAATGTTGGAGATTGAAAGCCTTGGCTCCAAGGTTAGCTACTACGCAGCTGATATCACGAACCTGGCTTCCATGAAGAAGGTCGTTGAGGATATACATGCACGTTACGGTCCAATTCATGGGGTTATTAATGCCGCGATGCATTTGGAGGAGGTTCGTCTGGAACAGATGGATACCGCCGCATTTCAGCGAACCATGGAAGCCAAGGTGACCGGAACATGGGTGTTGAACGAGGTGACCAAGGAGCAGACGCTGGACTTTTGCATACTGTTCTCGTCAGTAGCTTCGCAACTGGGAGGCGCAGGTTTGGGCAGCTACGCAGCTGCGAATGCATTTCTGGATCAGTATGCCCACTATCAGAGCCGTCGCGGCATGGAGATGATGGCGATCAACTGGTCGGATCTGGAGATGGGGGATATACCGGACGAGCTGATGGATCAACGGAAGTTATCGCAGCCGATTTCGTCCGAGGACTATGGAAAGCTGTTTGATCGGCTTTTGCAATATAAGCTGACCCAAGCGGTCATCGCCAACATTCGCAGCCAGGAGCTGGCTCAAGTGCTGACGCTGCTCAAGGTTCGCTTTTCCCCAGACTTAACAAAGGAAATTACAGAGCAAGCACAGGGACATGACGAGCAAAAGCCAGAAGCCTACAGCCATCTGCTGGAGTCCTATCAGGAACTGAAGCAATTCATTACTTCTAATGAAGATCTGAACGATATGATTCAGCGAAATGTGAAGCTGGGTGCTAAATTTGTCTCCTTTGAAGAAGAGCTATTTCATACACTACAGCCGAACTCAAAGCTTGCCAACACTGGAGTGCATATGCGGCCTCACATCCAAGTGACCTTGATCGGTCGTGACGGAGAGGTCTATTCGGAAACGGAACGGCAGCTAGGTCAGATTTGGGGCGAGGTGTTAGGACATGAGGAAATTAGCATACACCAGGACTTTTTTGAAAATGGAGATTCACTGATGCTGATGAGTGTCATTGCTAAAATCAAAGACCAGCTGGCCATAGATGTGCCGATTCAGGTCTTTTTTCAGGAGCCGACGGTGGCCGGGCTGGGAAGTTGGATCGATGAATCCAATCGCAGCAGTTCTGAAGAGGAAGATATCATTCCGGTATTACCACGTCATTTTGCTGAGGCTGAACAATAAAACGGATTTGTGTTGGGCTAACAGGTGAGGAGTGAAAGGAACATGTTATTCTGCGGACTGAAATTAACGCATGATGGTAGTGTAGCCTTGATTGAGGATAACAAGCTTATTTTTAGCTATGAAGTTGAAAAATTCAATAACAACAAACGCTACAGCGAAATTCCTGATTTGGATTTTGTTGAAGAAGCACTTAACCTGCATGGCTATACCTCGGCAGATGTGGATCGGTTTGTTATTGACGGCTGGGCCGGATTGAAGGAAAGCAGGGTGGATACGCGTTCTCATGGGCAGGAGTTGTCCCTTTCGGTTGCGCCTTACCGCGAAGTATCGCTTTCAGCGGACGCACTCCAAGCCTATTCGGGCAGTGGACTTGTTATTGGAGAGAAACCCTTCAATTATACCAGCTATATGCATGCAACCACACATATCGCCAGCACCTATTGTGCGAGCCCTTATGCGGTGAACAAGGAGCCGTCTTACGCGCTTGTATACGATGGAGGTATGTACCCTCGTTTTTATTACTTTGATCCAGCGAACGGAAAATTGGAAAACCTGGGCCCTCTCTTCATGTACATCGGCAACATTTATTCACTGTTTTCGCTGCATTTTGAGCCTTTCCTTCGCGGAGGGCAAGGACCACGTGTGGATGATCTTTCGGTAGCGGGCAAGGTTATGGCCTATATAGCCAAGGGACGGGTACGTCCAGAGCTGCTCGAACAGTTTGAGTTGACGTATGCGCGGCATTTTTCACCCTCCATGGAGTTTAACTGGACCTTTTCCCAGGAAATCAAGCGATATGTAGATGAGCATCATATTCCGCATGCAGACGCTTTGGCGTCTTTCCATCAGTATTTGGAGCAGCTTCTCGTAACCTCGCTGGAGGCGAGTGTGGCCAAGCATGGGCGCAAAACAAAGAACTTTTGCTTTATAGGAGGCTGTTCTCTGAATATTAAATGGAACAGTGCGATTCGAGAAAGCGGGTTATTTGATGATGTGTTTGTTTCTCCATTTACGAATGACACAGGCTCGGCCATTGGTGCTGCTTGTTGTGAGATGATTCATCAGACAGGTCATCCCCATTTGAATTGGTCTGTATACAGCGGGCCGATGGTCATTCAAAATGATCCAGCGGAAGGCTGGGAATCACGTGCTTGTACGGTGTCACAGCTCGCAGAGCTGCTGCATACGACAGATGAGCCGGTTGTCGTGCTGAATGATCGGGCGGAACTGGGACCACGTGCGCTGGGGAATCGCAGTATACTGGCAGCTGCCGTTCGACCGGATATGAAAGACCGCCTGAATGCCATTAAGCAACGGGAGGACTATCGTCCGGTCTCACCAATCTGTATAGAGGAGCATGCGCCTGCTATTTTTTCGCCAGGAACCCGCGATCCGTATATGCTGTTTGACCATATGCTGAATGACGAATGGGTGGAACGCATTCCGGCAATCCGTCATCTGGATGGCACAGCACGCTTGCAAACAGTAAGTCGGGAGGACAATCCGCTAATTTATGATTTGCTGCATGCGTACGAAAAATTAAGCGGCATTCCAGTTCTGTGCAATACCAGTGCCAATCTGCTCGGCAGCGGCTTTTTCCCGGATGTGCGCTCTGCAACGGAGTGGAACGGAACCCGGTATGTCTGGTGCAATGAAACGTTATATGAAAAGCAGCAGTAGCCTATCCTCAGATAATGTACAAGATGGAGGTTTAGACATGGGAGAGAAGCAGGCCTATGATCTGTCTCATGGGCAGAAGCGGTTCTGGGTTCAGTCCCAACTGGACGCTCAGAGCAGCGCCTTTAACCAATCGGTAGCCGTTCGGATCAGACAAGCCGTGAATACCGCGTACTTACAGCAGGCCCTCCATATCATCGTTGAAAGGCATTTTATCCTTCGTACGGTGATTACAGTGGTCGAGGGTGTACCGAAGCAAGTGGTGCTGGAGCAAATGACCTTAAACGTGCCTGTCTCGGATGTGTCGGACATAGGGGAAGAAACAGCGTGGTCAGAGGTGCAAAAAGAAATACAGACCGTGATGAATCAGCCTTTTGATCTGGAGCAAAGTCCGTTATGGCGGGCACAGATCTATAAGCTGGCGGAAGACGACTATATTTTTCATATTTGTATGCATCACATGATTGAAGACGGTTGGTCTATGGATCTGTTTTTTCAGGAACTATTCCATATTTATCAGGCGTTGGAGCAAGAAACAAGCCTCCGTTTGCCAGATTTGCCAATTCAGTATATTGATTATGCACACTGGCAAAATCAGCAGGTGCTTACCGGAAAATTAAACTCACAGGAGCAATACTGGAAATCCCGATTGGACGGCGAATTACCAAGCCTTCAATTACCACTGGATTTCCCGCGTCCAACCGTCCGGAATGCACCGGCAGCAGTAGAAAAGGTCACTCTGGATACGGATTTATGCACGGGCTTGGAGCAGTTGAACCGCAGGTACGGAACCACCATGTTTATGTCGATCGTGGCCAGTCTGAATGTGTTATTGGCTCGACTAACTCAGCAGGAGGACATTATTATCGGTACTCCTGTGGCGGGGCGTAATCAAAAGCAGGTGCGCAATCTGATTGGTTTTTTTGTAAACACACTTGTGCTTCGGAATCGAATTTCACGTGATATTACTTTTTCCCAATTGTTACAGCAAGTCAAAGATGAATGCGCAGGAGCATATGCCCATCAGGACTATCCTTTTGATCAGCTATTGCAGGTATTGAACCGTCCGCGTCGCTTGAATCGTGCTCCGCTGTTTGATGTTCTGATTAATTTTGCAGCTGGGTCTAAAAGTGAAGAGAACTTCGGGGGAATCCCGATGGAACGAATCAAGCTAGGGAATGGTGCGGAAGCGAATGAATTTGACTGGACTGTGATTGTGGAGTCGGTGAACGACCAAATGGTCATTTCACTCAGCTATGGAACGGATCTGTTTACACCTTCAACGATGCGCAGGATTGGAGCATACCTCCGTAATATTATTGCAGGTGTCATTCAGGAGCCGGAGCAGCCCGTTTGGAAAATGGACTATATCGGGATAGAGGAACGGAGTGAAATGAATCGCATTAATGATACGCAGAAGACGTATCCGGCTGGAGTCACGATTACATCCTGCATCCAGGAGCAGGCTGCCCGTACCCCTTATGCAGTTAGTGTCGTGGACGGTAGCAAAGCGGTGACCTATGAGGAAGTGCATCTTCGTTCCAACCAATTGGGCCAATTGTTTAGCCGTTATGGAGTTCGTCCCAACTCGCTGGTTGCCGTTATGGGAGATCGGGATGTTCCATTGCTCACCGCTATTTTAGGGATTATGAAGGCAGGCGGGGCCTATGTCCCAATCGATCCCGATTATCCGCAATCACGAATAGAGTATATGCTCAACGACAGCTCGTGCCGCGTGCTTGTTACGGATTCACGCTATTTCGGGCAGATGTTAAGCCATTTGCCCGCCAGCATTGAAACCGTCATTTGTCTGGATGAAACGGTATGGGGAGAATCGGAGTGGATCGTTAGGCTGCGTGAGGTGCGAGGACAGGAAGCTTCATTTGTTCCTGTTAAGGTACAAGACATTCCCGTTCATGAGCTAGATTCGGAAAACATTCCAGGTGAGGATAATCTCGCTTATATCATGTACACTTCCGGCTCGACGGGACAGCCCAAAGGGGTGATGATGACCCATAAAGCTGTGCTGAATACATTATTTTGGCTGCAGGATACCTTTGCGCTGGGTGCAGACGATGTCATTGCGCAGAAGACGTCTACCAGCTTCACAGACTCGGTGTGGGAATGGTTCTGGCCGCTGATGGTGGGAGCCAAATTAACCATTGTACCCACCGATATCGTCAAGGACCCTGCACAGCTATATCCATTTATGAAGCGGGAAAAGGTAACAGTCACTCAATTTGTTCCTGCGCTTATGAGTGTTTTCTTAAGTGCTGTCCGCAGTGCGGGAGAAGCTCATCCATTGCCCAATTTAAAGTGGATTTTTAACGGGGGCGAAGCACTTCCGGTGAACGTCGTGCAGGAATGGTATTCCCTTTTTCGTACAGCTAAAATTGCCAATCTGTACGGCATGACGGAATCGGCTATCTATGCGACCCAGCATATCATTCAGCGCAAGCCAGATGAAGGTACATTACGTATTCCGCTGGGATTTCCGATTGCGAATACTCGTGTGTATGTGCTGGATCAGGACGGACAGCTTGCTGGGTACCATGTTCAAGGCGAAATTTGTATCGGCGGAACAGGACTCGCGAGCGGATATTGGGGCAAGCCGGATTTGACAGCCAAGGCCTTTACTACGCATCCTTTGACTGGAGAACGGCTCTATCGGACAGGAGACTTGGGCTGTCAGACGCCGGACGGACAATTCCAGTATTTTGGGCGTAAGGACGACCAGGTTCAGGTACGTGGCTTTCGCGTCGAAATGAAAGAGGTTGAGCAGGCGCTGGTCAGACTTCCGTGTATACGCGAGGCAGCGGTAATTGCACATATCGAGGAAACGGGATTAACCGGGTTAATCGGCTATTACACATTGCAGTCGCCCGAAATAACGGCAGAAGAGGTGCGCGAATATCTAAAGGAACGGCTTCCGGACTATATGGTTCCCGGTCTGTTGGTCCCGCTCGAAGCTATGCCTTTGACCCCTCACGGTAAAATCGACCGTAAGCATATGCCAGAGCCTGAGGGAAGAAGTCTCGCAGGAACAGAATATGTACCCCCAAGGGACGATATGGAGCAAGAATTGTCCGCTATTTGGGGAGAAATTTTGGACATAGCGCAAGTGGGTGTGCAGGACCCCTTTTTTGCATTGGGTGGACATTCGCTCAAGATGGCAAAAATGATTTACCGGATTCAGGAGCGCTTGCAAGTGAATGTGACGTTCAAAGAACTTTTTGACCATCAAACGATTCGTGAACTGGCAGATTTACTTCGTCAGAAGACTTCTGTTCATGCAGCTTCTATCGAACCGTTGCCTGAGCAGGAATATTACCCCGTTTCTGCCGCTCAAAGACGATTATATGTACTGCATCAGCTGGAAGGAGAAAGCTTGAGTAATCACGTGTTCACTGCCTGGCAATTGGAGGGTGTGATCCAACGAGAGCAGCTTGAGCGTATTATTCATACATTACTACTCCGCCATGAGGTATTTCGGACAGGTTTTACCTTGCTGGAGGGTGAGGTAGTACAACGGATTCATTCAGACGTGGCTTGGAAAATGGAATATACCGAAGGGTCGGCGGCTGATATGCCGCGAATTCAGCAATCGTTTTTACGTCCGTTTGATTTGCAACAGCCCCCGCTTTTACGTGTAATGCTTGTTCGACTCGCAGAGCAGAGCCATGTGCTGTTGCTGGATGTACATCATATTATTTTTGACGGTATATCTGCGACAGTACTTATTGATGAGTTCATCTCCCTAATGGAAGGAAGCCATCTGGAGGTACCGCGCATTCAGTATAAAGATTTTACTGCATGGCAGCATACACAGCTCAGCGGGGAACATTTGAAAGAACAGGAAGCATACTGGGTGGGATTGTTCGATGAGCAGCACACTGGACAGGAAGTCCCGCTTCTGAATCTGCCAGGAGATTATCCAAGACCAAGGCAACGGAGCTTTGCCGGAGGCTCGTTGGAATTTAGCCTTCCTTCAGCAAGTGCAACAAGCTTGCGAGAGCTGGCCATGGAGAGTGGCGCCACGTTATTTATGGTTTTGCTTGCAGCATACAATGTATTTTTGTCCCGCTACAGTGGACAGGAGGACATCGTGGTGGGTACGCCAGTAGCCGGGAGATCACATGTTCAGCTGGAACGGATGCTCGGTATGTTTGTGAATACACTTGCGTTACGAAATGCTCCCGTACAGGAGAAGACCTTCCGGCAGTTTTTGAACGAGGTTAAAGACAATGCATTGAATGCGTTTGAACATCAGGACTATCCCTTTGATATGCTTGTCAATCGCTTGCATCTTCAGCGGGATTTAAGCAGAAATCCGCTGTTTGACACCATGTTTCGGCTGCAAAACTTTATGGATGTCAGCAGGGAGATACCAGGGCTACAAGTAAAGCCTTATCCGCTGGAAAGCTCTTTTGCTTCATTTGATTTGATGCTGACTGTCGTGGAGCCAATCGCCCAGAATGAAGGCAATGATGGACAGGCTGGACTACATTGTACCTTTGAATACAGCTCGGAACTGTTCAGCGAGCAGACTGTTCGCCAGATGGCGCAGCATTTCATTGAATTGGCGGCTCAACTGGCTTCACAGCCAGACCGTCCTCTATATGCTGCCAGCCTGCTGACTTCTGCGGAGGAATCGCATATTCTTGTCGCTCGCAATGCGACTGAGTTTGCGTTTCCGGCTGACAAGCTGATGCATCATCTGTTTGAAGAGCAGGCTGCACGGATACCGGATGCCATAGCGGTAGAATGTGGGGACCGCCGTATAACCTATGGTGAGCTCGATATGCTGTCCAATCAGATGGCGAGAACCTTGCGTAGCAAAGGAGCGGGCGTGAATAGGGTGGTTGCCTTGCTGCTGGAACGATCAGTAGATTTGCTGATAGGGATGCTCGGGATCTTAAAGGCAGGAGCCGCCTATTTGCCGATCGACCCCGATTATCCTGCAGCGCGCATTGCCTACATGCTGGAAGAGAGCGGAGCGCAATGGCTTATAAGTCGGGACACGTTACTGAAAGGACTTGATTTTAGAGGCGAAGTCATTTCATTGAATGATGAGAATATATACCGACAGGATGGAAAAAAACTAGAGATTGCACAGCCGAGTCCGAACGATTTGGCGTACATGATTTTCACCTCAGGCTCGACCGGAAATCCGAAGGGCGTAATGATTCGTCAGGAAGCTATCGTTAACTTGATCTATGGGATTACCGAGCGTATTCCGTTTGCTGAAGGGCAGACCTTCTTTTCGGTAACGACGGCCGCGTTTGATATTTTTGTATTGGAAACGTTGCTGCCTTTGGCAAAAGGGCTAAGGGTAGTGCTATCTACAGCAGAAGAGCAGGCTAATGCTGAACTGCTCCTGGAAGCTATTCGCCGAACAGGCCCGCATTTGCTGCAAATGACACCTTCGCGGCTCCAGCTTTTGCTTATGCACCCGGCAGCCCAAGAGGGTCTGCACACATTGCAGATCATGATGGTGGGAGGCGAGGCTTTACCACAGTCGCTGCTACGTCAGACACAGGATATGACGACTGCACGCATATTTAACATGTACGGCCCAACTGAAACTACAGTCTGGTCAACTGTGCAGGAGCTTACCCAGTTGGAGCGAGTGACCGTAGGTACGCCGATAGCGAACACACAAGTATATATCCTGAATAGTCAGTTCCAGCCCGTGCCTGATCTTGTAGCGGGTGATCTCTGGATTGGAGGCAAAGGGCTGTCAGCCGGTTATGACAAGCGTCCTGAACTGACAGCGGAGAAGTTCAAAGCTAATCCGTTCCGATTCGGTGAGCGACTGTTTAAGACTGGAGATCTGGCGCGGTGGCTGCACCATGGCGAGCTTGAAGTATTGGGCCGCATGGATGACCAGGTCAAAGTCCGTGGTTACCGGGTAGAGCTAGGGGAAATTGAACAAGCGCTGCTGACTCATCCCAGCATTCGGGAAGCTGTAGTCATTCAGGACAAATCGGATGAACAGGGGAGCAGTCCTCTTAGTGCCTATTGGATAGGTGAACAGACTTTATCGGTGAGTGAGCTGCGTAATCATTTGCTTGCCCGACTGCCGGAATATATGATTCCGTCGCATTTTATTATGTTGTCGGAGATGCCTTTAACGCCGAATGGAAAAATAAACCGTCGAATGCTGCCTAAGCCGGATCATAACCGTCCTCTTCTCGAAGTGGAATATGCGTCACCTGCTACAGAGGTGGAATTGCAGGTCAGCCGGATTTGGGAAGAAGTATTGCACAGAAGCGAACTTGGCATCCACGATAATTTCTTTGAGCTGGGGGGCAATTCGGTGTTGCTCATTCAAATGAATGCTCGTCTCCAGCAAATCTATCCAGGGAAAATCAATGTGGCGGACTGCTTCGCCTATCCGACGATTGCAAGACTTTCCGATTTTCTGGAACAGCAGCAAAAAGAACAAGCATGGACGGATGCAGAACAAGAACGCTATGAGCGTCAGGAGCACTACTGGCGTCGTTATTTGGTCGAACCGTTACCTTCTATTCCGTGGAATGAAGCGATGCGAGCTGCTGGAGGGGCAGATGGTCAGGCTACGTTCACTTTTACCTTACCTACTGACCTGCTGACCGTGTTACAGAAAGCCGTTTGGCGTCAGGATTTTGCCCTATCAGACTTGCTACTGACCGTTTACACGTATGTATTGTCACAAATGACAGGCCAGTCTGAGCTTATAGTGCTTATCGGGGAAGGACACCCATATCCCAATAAAAAACCATCAATGCAACGTGAACCTTCTGTTTATACGGCTGTACAGCCTACCGGGGAGAGCTTGTATCCACTGCGTGTACGATTGATGGAAAATGATGATTTTAGCGTCCTGTGCAAAGAGGTTGCGAGTCATCGCCAAAAAGCGAAAGAGACAGACCTTTACCCGATCCCTGTCATGTTGCCGAATGGAGAAGGAAACGCCGATCCATCTGCTTTTCACCCTTGTGTGTTTTTGAATCACACGCCAGCGGGACATGAAGTGACCCGACAATTGGACTGGGTGATTTATATGGATGTGCGTGCGGAGCAGGTACGGTTCCTGTGCGAATATCAAGCTGGAAAACTAAACAAGACTTGGGCGGAACAATTGATGAAGGCCTATGTCCACGTCCTGCACAAGATTGCTGACCTACTATAAGGAGGATGGAACGATGAAAAAATTAGGTTTTTTATTCCCGGGACAAGGCTCCCAATATGTAGGCATGGGTCAAAGCTTATACGATGAATATTCAGTAGCGAGAGAGACCTTTGAAGAGGCCGAAGAAGCACTGGGGTTTGATCTGAAGTCCCTATGTTTCACAGGTTCCATGGATGAGTTGACTCAGACCGCTAATGCGCAGCCCGCCATTTTGACCGTGAGCATTGCTGCTTATCGGGTATTGATGCAGGAATTGAAGCTTGCGCCATCCCTGGTAGCGGGTCACAGTCTGGGAGAATTTTCGGCATTGGTCAGTACAGGGGCGCTTGCTTTTTCGGATGCGGTGAAAATAGTACGTCAGCGAGGTATTCTGATGCAGGAAGCCGTCGCCCCTGGTGCAGGAGCGATGCTGGCGGTAGTCGGGAGTCATGAGCGTGAGGTGGAGGAGGTGTGCCAGCAAGCCTCTTCAGGTGGTGTGTCGGTCGGCATTGCAAATTATAATTCCTCCGAGCAGCTTGTTATTTCGGGCCATACTCCCGCGCTGGAGAAGGCCGAAGAGGAATTAAACCGTAGAGGAATCAAAACGGTTCGTCTTAAGGTGGGCTTTCCGTTCCATACGAATTTAATGCGGAGCGCTGCGGGCAAGTTTCGGGATGAGCTGGAGAGATATGATTATGGCCGTTTTCAATGGCCTGTGCTCTCTAATGTTACAGCGACACCCTATACAGATCGTCGTTATATCATATCTAACCTAACGTCGCAGATGGCCCAGCCTGTGCAATGGTATAAAAGCGTTCAATACATGTTGAATCAGGGCGTGAATCATTTTATAGAAATCGGTCCCAAAACTGTGCTGAGAAATTTAATGACAGGTATCACTTCCACAGCTCAATCCTTTGCCTTTGAGCATCCCTCCGGTCTGGAATTGCTACGGAATGCTGATATGGAGTGCAAGCCGGATGGGTTGGGGCTTGTGACCTCCTGCATCGCGATTGCTGTTTCAACCCAAAATCGGAACTGGAACAATGACGAATATGAGCAGGGTGTAGTTGTTCCATATAAAGAATTGCAAAATATGCGTGAACAATTGATTGCGACCGGGACCGAGCCGACGATTGAACAAATGCAGCAAGCTCTGGACAAGCTAAAGTCCATTTTTGAAACTAAATTAACGCCTGCGGAACAACGGGCTGAGCGGTTTGAGCAAATTTTCAGCAATACGCATACACGCGAATTATTTCCCGCGTTTCAGGTCAGCTAATTGCAGCGAACATGAGGAACGGAAGGGGGTACGATGATGACAAAAACAGGATTCAATCTGGCGGCTCTTCAATTTAGTGAACAGGATTTTCTGGATGCAGGTCCGATCGCGGTCAATGAGCTGCGAGATTCGGATATTGCAGTCATCGGAATGAGCTGCAAAATTGCCGAAAGTGAAAATGCAGCTCAGTTTTGGGAGCTTCTGCGGGCGGGGCAGGACGCTATACGTCCTTTTCCTGCCAGTCGCAAAAAGGAGCTGGAGAGTCTCTTCCAAGTCGGACTGTTGAATGAACAAACGGCACTAAATGAAGGTGGGTTTTTGGAGGAGATCGACAAGTTTGATTATCCCTTTTTTCAACTTTCTCCAGCAGAAGCACGGTTAATGGACCCGAACCAGCGCTTATTTTTGGAGTCTGCTTGGACTGCACTGGAAGATGCAGGATATGGTGGCAACAAGCTTTCCGGTAGCCGGACGGGAGTCTATGTCGGCTTCAGTAGTGATTTTGGCGAGGAGTACAAGCGTTTTGTTGCAGAAATGGCACCTTCCTTAGCTTCCTCAGCGATTCCAGGCAATATCCATTCCATGATTGCCAGTCGAATCGCCTATCTATTGGACTTAAAAGGACCCAGTCTGTTGGTGGATACAGCGTGTTCTTCTTCTTTGGTGGCTATTCACCTGGCCTGTCGGGATTTGCGGCACGGGGATTGCGATACGGCGATTGCTGGGGGAGTAAAAATTACACTTGTACCTGTAAAAGAGGGAAAAGGCGGGGGGCTCGGTGTAGGCTCCTCGGATGATCGAACGAGAACATTCGACAGCATTTCGGATGGCACAGGTGGGGGAGAAGGTGTGGCCGCAGTTTTGCTCAAGCCCTTGAAGCGGGCCATTCAGGATCACGATCATATTTATGCTGTCATTAAAGGAAGTGCTGTGAACAATGACGGAACTTCCGCCGGGATTACGGCGCCCAATTCGCTGGCCGGAGAGGATGTCATTGTACAGGCCTGGAAGGATGCTGGGATTGACCCAGATACCATTACATATATTGAAGCTCACGGGACAGGCACCAAACTGGGTGACCCAGTAGAGATTGATGGTATACGGAGAGCCTTTCGGCAGTATACCGACCGGAAGCAATTTTGTGCTATAGGCTCAGTCAAAACTAATGTGGGTCACTTGGATAACAGTGCGGGAATCACGGGCTTTTTAAAAGCAGTGCTCGCTTTGAAGCATGCAGAAATCCCGGCGAGCCTGCATTTTACCTGTCCGAACCCGGACATCAGCTTTATTGATTCACCTGTATATGTGAACGATAAGCTGCAATCTTGGCCCAAGGAGGATTTTCCGCGGCGCTGCGGAGTAAGCTCGTTCGGCCTGAGTGGTACGAACTGTCATGTCGTTCTGGAGGAAGCTCCGGCATGGGCTGACATGCAGGACGGTGGTCAGTTGGGGCAGGGAACCGCAGAGACGATTCAGCTTTTTACGTTGTCTGCCAAAAATGAAACCGTGCTTGCAGCCTATGTGAAGCAATATCAGCAATATGTCACAGAACCCCAAGCCTATCCGTTACGCGATCTTTGTTACACCGCCAATACGGGACGGGGGCACCATAGTTATCGTTTGGCGATTTTATGCCGGGACTGGGATGATCTGGGGGCAAAACTGGCTCAGATTCAGATCTCAGCCTTTGGCTCCAGCGGACAAGCACAACAAGGAGAGCTGGTACCGGGCGTATATTTTGGACGTCATAAGGTGATATCTGCACAAAAGGAAAAAGAAGCGGGTGAGCTTACGCTGGAGGAAGCCAGAAATCTGACAGCTTCAGCCCAAGAGAAACTGACCCAGTCCCCAATCGAACTTCACACCCTGGATTCTCTGTGCCGTATGTATGTTGAGGGGGCAGATGTGGAATGGGGGAGGATATATGAAGACAAAGCTTGCCACAGACGAAGCATTCCCACCTATCCTTTTGAACCTAAACGATGCTGGGTGGAAGTAGAGGAAAAGGCTATAGTCTCGCAAGCTTCCCAAGTTCGTAAATTCACAGAGTTGGAAAAAATGCACCCGCTTTTGGATCGTTGTTTGGCAGAAACCGAGGGACAGGATATTTATCTGACACGCTTCTCTGTGGGGAGTCATTGGGTACTAAGCGAGCACAAGATAATGGAAAGCTGTATTGTACCGGGAACCACTTATCTGGAAATGGTTAGAGCAGGGCTGGAAAAATACAAGCGTCCAGGCAAGGTGCTGGAACTGTATGACGTTCAGTTTATTTCTCCGCTCATTTTGGAAGTGGAGGAAGAAAGAGAAGTACACACCATTTTGCAGCAGGAAGGTGAGACGTTTTCGTTTAAGGTGATAAGCCGAACGGGACTCTCAACTCAGCCGTGGGAACAGAATTGGGTAAGGCATGCACAGGGGCGGGCGATGTTTGTACAGGCTAGCCACCCTGTTATGAATCTGGACGATATTCGGACTGAATGTAACGATCAGGAAGTAGTAGTGGGCGAGAATCATGCTGAAGCAGCAGATGCCTTTTCATTCGGTCCGCGATGGGAGACATTGCAGACGATTGCAATTGGAACAGACCAAGTGCTGGCTAGACTGGAGCTGCCCGCAGCCTATCATATGGACTTGAGACAATACGTGCTCCATCCGGCTTTGTTGGATGTGGCAGTCGGGGTAGCAAGCCAGAGCTTGGGAAATGGTCTGTTCTTGCCATTTTCATATCAAAAGCTGCGTATTTACGACTCACTCCCACAGCATTTTTACAGCTATCTGCGTAAAAAAAGCAAGGTTAGAGAAAGTGGAGAAATTTTAACGGTAGATGTGCTCATTTTGGATGCTGAAGGTCAGGTACTGGTGGAAATTGAAGACTATGCTGTCAAACGTGTACACGAGGCGGATTTCAAACGAAATCGGTACACAGAACATCATAAATATCATCAGCTTGTATGGAAAAAGAAAGAAGAAGCACACGCCAGGCAAGAAGCAGATACAGTAACCCGGACCACAAATGATTCGGTATTCCCCACGCCGCTGGAAACGATTTTATTATTCACAGATAACCGTCCGATCGGTGTAACGCTGCGTGGACAGTTGGCCCAAGAAGGGTATGATGTGGTCGAAGTAAAGCGGGGAGCCAGCTTTGCTAAACTGTCAGACCATGCTTACTTTTCTAATGGTACCGAGGAAGATCATATACACCTGTTGACAGAGGTGCGATGCCGGAACGCTAAGAAACTGATATATCTCTGGAGCGGGCAGTCTATGGTTCAGCTATTTCATCTGGCCAAGGCAATCACACAGATCAAGCCTGCTGTTCAGGAACTGACAGTGATCGCTGAGCAGGCTTATAAAGTGAACGGATTGGAAAATGAATTAAAGCCGGAACATGCGGGCTTGTTTGGACTGGCCCGGGTCATCGGTCAGGAATATCCCGATTTGACTTGCCGTTGTCTTGATATAGATACGAGCACCCGGATTTCCGACATCACTCACTCCTTATGGCACGGAGATAATGATACATTTCTGGCCGCTTGGCGTAACGGAGAACGTTATGTAGAGCAAATTGAGCCCGTGGATTTGACGGAAAGTGAGGCTGACCCGATTACGATCAGACCGCAGGGAGTCTATGTTATTACTGGTGGTACTGGCGGGCTGGGGTTGGCAGTCGGCCAATGGCTTGCTGCTAAAGGGAAGATCACACTGGGATTACTGGGCCGCACTCAATTGCCGCCCAAAGAGCAATGGGAAATCATTGCAAACCCAGACTCGAACATCAGTCCAAGCTTTAGGCAGAGTTCAAAGCCGAATATGGATACAAGAATGCTGAATACGATTACCGTCTTACTGGAATTGGAACGGCAGGGAGCTCAGGTAGAATACTATGCCGTCGATGTAGCTGACGAGGCGGCAATGAAGCAAGCTGTGAATGAACTTCGCCACAAGTATGGGGCTATTCACGGTATTATCCATGCTGCGGGTGTGGCTGGAGACGGTTTTATAGCGCGCAAGAGCCAGGATCGCTTCAACGAGGTATTGGCTCCAAAGATCACAGGTACACATGTGCTTGACCGAATTACGGCTGCGGATACACTGGACTTTTTTATTGTATTTTCATCCGTCACTTCACTGATGGGTGGACCAGGGCAAAGCGACTATACGGCGGCCAACGCCTATCTGGATGCCTTTGCCGAATGGCGGAATCAGTCTGGTCGTCGCACACTTTCTATCAACTGGGCTCCTTGGCGGGAAATCGGGATGGCTTTTGAGCACAAGGTTGATTTCCAGGAGAGCCTATTTCGTGCTCTGTCTACGCAGGAAGGACTGGCTGCTCTTGAGCAATTATTGCTTCATCCCGTTTCACGTGTCATTGTGGGTGGCTTGCAATACGCTCAGGTGGCCGCATTCGATTCTGCTGCCATTCCTTTCGGTTTATCTCATGAAATGCGCGCTATTTTGGAACGTCATCGTCGACTTCTCCATAACCATACGGTCATGTCATCCGATGCTGTGCGTCGTCCCGTACAGTTGCATGGTCGAGGAACAGGAGAATACAGCTCATCGGAAAAGGTGATCGCCAGCATATGGGCGGATGTGCTGGGACTTGATGAGCTGAACATTTATGACAGCTTTTATGAACTGGGAGGAGACTCCCTGATTGCCAGTAAAATGGTGGGACAGATGAATCAAAGCTTGTCTACAAAAGTAGATATCAGCGATATTTTCAATTATATGACAGTTCACGAATTAGCCCTATATACAGATAGAGAAGCAAAGCAGCCCCTTGTGTCGGAAACGGAGTTGCCTTCACTCCCATCAGCCAGCCCAAATCTGATCATTCATCGCTCGCAACAACGTGAGGTGTATCCTTCTTCATCGACACAGCGTCGATTTTATATGATGCGTCAGATGGCAGGGCACAGCACCTTGAACAACCTATGCAGTGCGATGACCATCACGGGTAATCTAGATCATCATCGGTTGGAGGAAGCCATATATGCGGTGATTCGGCGTCACAGCTCTCTGCGCACCGCTTATGAACTGCGGGATAACGAACTGGTACAGATCGTGTACCCAGAGGTAGATTTTTCGCTGGAATATAGCGAAGGGGACGGGCGCAAGCTTGAGGCGTATGTGGACGAATTTATCCGTCCCTTTGAGCTGAACCGTGCACCGCTTTTAAAGGCAAAGCTGGTACGGCTGGAGGAGGATGTTCACCTCTTTTTGTGTGATATTGACCATATTGCAGCTGATGGAGCCTCGATTGGAATTTTATTAAGTGAGATGATACGGGGCTATTCAGGATATGATCTGCCGCAACTGCCTATCCAATATACCGATTATATACTTTGGCAAAATCAGCGTCTGGACAGTGCCGAAATGAAAAAGCAGGAGGAATACTGGCTGGACGTATTTAAGGGGACGCTGCCTGTACTTGATTTGCCTACAGATGAGCCGCGGGCCGCGCAAATGAGCAACGCCGGGGATGTTTATACATTTGATATAAGCGAGGAATTAACAGCTTTGGTTAAAGAAACAGCGGTACAGCATGGAGTTACGCTCTTTATGCTTCTGTACGCTGCTTATAGTACATTATTGGCGAAATATGCAAACCAGGAAGAAATCATTATTGGCACGCCAAGCGCAGGTCGTCAATCCGAAGAGACTCAGCACATGATTGGGCTGTTCATCAATACGCTGGCCCTACGGACTGCTCCATCTGAAGATAAGCCGTTCGCAATGTATTTGCAGGAGGTTAAGACACACGCGCTTGAAGCATATAAGCATGAGGATTATCCCTTTGAAATGCTGTTGAATCAGCTTGACGTGCCGCGAGATCGAAGCCGGAATCCGCTATTTGATGTTCAGTTTATTTCCCAGAACTTTAAGGGTGAACCGATGAGCATCGACGGGCTTTGCTTTACTCCATTGGAAGCTAAAATGGAGGCTGTACAGGTCGATTTAACGGTCATATGGCTTGAAAATGAAGATAAGCTGCGTTTTCACTTTGAATATGCGACCCAATTGTTCAAGGAAGAGAGCATACGGCGACTTGCCACGTATTACGAAAATCTTTTACAAGAAATCGTTGCGGATGCTTCACGCCCGATTGGCCTCATTTCCATGAATCATGCGGAAGAAAAGCAGCGATCCCTGTACGAGTGGAATCAAACCCAGGTGAATTATCCGCAGGAAAAGCTGGTTCACCAGTGGTTTGAAGAGCAGGCTGAACAGCACCCTGATCGGATTGCTGCCGTTTATGGACAGTATTCATTGACATACAGTCAATTGAATACTAGAGCTAATCAGCTAGCCCGGCACTTGCTTACCTATCAGTTGGCACCAGACCAAGCGGTTGGTATTTTGATTCCCCGTTCGCTGGATATGCTGACCAGCATGCTAGCTGTGCTCAAGGCAGGAGCAGCCTATGTCCCAATGGACCCTGAGCATCCAGCGGAGCGGGTGGCCTATATGGTGGAGGACAGTGGCATAACTGTGCTCCTAACTTCTGCGGATAGCATCAGCATAACCTCACCTCGTTTTACAGGGGCTGTCGTTGATGTAAGTAATCCGGCCTTGTACACCGGAGATACGGATAATATAGCTTTGGCGGGCAATGAGCCTCTGGCCTCCCACCATCTGGCGTATATTTTGTACACGTCGGGATCATCCGGTAAGCCCAAAGGTGTGATGGTAGAGCACAGAAATGTAACGAATTATATCACGGCTTTTCAGCATGAGTTCCACTTAACAGCTGAAGACGTGGTGCTCCAGCAGGCAGCCATTACCTTTGATGCATCCGTGGAGGAAATATACCCTACATTGGCAGCAGGCGGAACGCTGGCTATGGTTTGTCGGGATGAACTGAAGGACATCCAATTGCTCAATCATTTCATTCGCCAGCAGCAAGTGACAGTGGTCAGTGCCTCGCCATTTATTTTGAATGAGCTGAATCAACTGCCCCCTTTCCCGCATATTCGTGTTTATATTAGCGGTGGGGATGTGCTGAAAAGTGAATATGTTACCCGCTTGCTGCGCTCCGCAAAGGTCTACAATACGTACGGACCGACAGAAGCGACCGTCTGTGCGACCTATTATCGTGTGCCCGATACTCCAGATGTTCATCCGCTGCCTATCGGACGACCTGTTGCCAATGCTGCGGTATACATCATGAATCGCAATAGTACGGATGTTATGCCTATCGGGGTACCCGGTGAAATCTGTATCTCAGGCCGAGGGGTTACACGCGGCTACATGAATCGCCCCGAGCTGACGGAGCAGCAGTTTGTAGCAAACCCATGGATATCGGGCGAACGGATGTACAAAACGGGTGATCTGGGCAGATACCTCGAAGATGGGCAAATTCAATTTTTAGGAAGAAAAGATCAGCAGGTTAAAGTGCGGGGCTATCGTATCGAACCGGGCGAGATTGAAAAATCGTTGCTCCAGCACCCGCATATACAAGATGGGGTTGTGCTGGTGCAGGAAGCCCTACCAGGTATGCAAGAGCTATGCGCCTACATCGTGACAGATCAGGAGTTATCGGTGGCAGAACTGAAGGCCCATCTGTCGGCAACCTTGCCTGATTATATGATTCCGTCTTACTTTGTTCGAGTCGATGCAATCCCTTTAACACATCATGGAAAAATCGATCGTCATGCTTTACCGCAGGTAAATGAAAGCATCAAGGTCGGCACGACCTATGTACAGCCAGCTACACCTCTGGAAGAGCGCCTGGTTGAGCTTTGGTCGGAAATCCTGCACCGGGAGCAGATTGGTACACAGGATGATTTTTTCCTGCTGGGTGGACAATCCTTACTGGCAACCAAGCTGGTCTATCTTATTAATCAAGCATGGAATGTAAATCTGTCGCTGCGTGATTTCTTCCGGGCAGGCACGGTTCAAGGGTTAGCGAAATACATCGAGGAAATTCAATCGGGTCGTGAACTCGGAATAGTAGTGGAACAAAACGGATTAATTAAGCCCTTTAATCTCCGACAAAAGCCATTGTTCCGCATTCAGGTTATTCACCAGCCCGCAAACCGTCATTTGCTGTTCATTGATATGCATCATATTATTACGGACGGTCTTTCTCAAGAAATTATCGTTGAGGAATTTGCTCGTTTATACGGTGGCATGAACTTGCCGGAATTGACGATCCAGTATAAAGATTACGCTGTGTGGCAACGTGAGTTTATGAACAGTGCGGAATTCCGGCAGCAGGAGCAGTTCTGGCTGGAGCTTTTTCAAGGGGAAATTACAGAACTGCAATTGCCTACGGATTATTCACGCCCCGATGAGAGAAGAGGTGAGGGACGAGCCGTTCATTTTGAGCTGGATCAGGAATGGACGTGGAGATTAAAACGCTTTGCCCTGCAACACAATGCCACAGTATTTATGGTTTTATTGGCGGTCTACAACCTATTGCTGGCCAAAGCCAGCGGGCAGGAAGATATTATCGTCGGTATTCCGGTATCCGGCAGAACCCATGCAAGTCTAAGTCCCCTGGTGGGTATGTTCGTCAATACGTTAGCCCTTCGCAACACGCCGAAGAAGGACATGACGGTGCAGGAATTTTTAATGCAGGTCAAGGAACATTCTCTTCAGGCTTTTGAGCATCAGGACTATCCATTTGAGCAACTGGTTGAGAAGCTGAATTTGGCTGGCCGAACAAGCCATAATCCGCTGTTCGATACCATGTTTGCAATATTGAACGAGTCTTCCCGTACCATCGTGGAATTACCTGGCCTGAAATTGACCCCATGTGATGAGGTGGAATATACAGGAGCACAATTTGATTTAACATTTACCGCAGCCATGACCGACCAGCATGTCGAATGTATCCTTCAATACGATGTAGATCTCTTCACTGAGAAGACGGTTGAACGCTTGAGCCGGGAATATGTTCAAATCTTACGTTCGATCCTTATCGATCCACAGCAAAAGATTGGAGAGCTTCGAATAGAAGAGGTGGCTGTTAACCCGAATGAGCATTACCAAGAGAAAGAACTTGAGCCCATAGGTGTCCATAAGGAAGAGGCTTGGACGAATGAGCTTGCGGTTGCACTTTCGGATTCGGTGAGTGAGGCAGAATGGAAGACGCTCGTCCACGATTTCAACCAGACAGAGATGGATATGGGATCTATAAAGCTATTGCATCAATACTTTGAGGATCAAGCAAGTCGTAACCCTGAACAGATCGCTCTCATTTCCGGTCAACAGCAGATCAGCTACCAGGAAATGAATCGGCGGGCGAATCTGGTCGCACATACTTTACTGGACTCCGGCACCCAGCCAGAGCAAGTAGTAGCTATAGTTATGGAGCGCTCACCGGAAATGATTGTTGCTTTGTTAGGCGTGTTAAAAGCAGGGGCGGCATATCTTCCCATCCATCCAACCGATCCGAAGGAACGGATTCGCTATATCCTGGTAGACGCTGGTGCCGAGTGGATTCTGACCCATCAGCGCTGCCATGACAACTGGATGGATGAAGAAATTCAGCGGGTCATCGACGTTGATTTATTGTGTCAGGATCAGCGAGAATGCGGTAATCCAGAGCTTGTCATTGAGCCTGATCATCTGGCCTATGTCATCTTTACCTCCGGCTCAACCGGGCAGCCCAAAGGGGTAATGGTGGAACACCACGCCTTTAGTTCACGAGTGGTATGGCTGGCACAACAGCTTGAATTAAGTGAGCAGGACACAGTGCTGCAAAAAGCATCCTATACCTTTGATGGTTCCATCGTCGAACTGTTCAGCTGGTTTATGGGCGGAGGACGATTGGTATTACTGGAGGCTGGTGGAGAAACGGATACCCGTCAAATGCTGGATACCATTCACATGCATCAGGTTACGGTGGCTTTCTTCATTCCTACTGTGCTGCAAATGTTTTTGTCAGAGCTTTCAGTCGAGGATACGCTTCAGGCAGCCACTTTGCGTTGGGTCATGTCAGGAGGCGAACCGTTAGGCCAGGAGCAAGTGCGAAACTTTAATCTGAAGTTTCCGGAGGCAAAATTACTGAATCTGTATGGACCTACGGAAGCCAGTGTGTTTGCAACAGCCTATACGTGTACATCTGTATCTTCGGAAGGTCCAATTTCCATCGGACGACCCGTGGGCAATACTCGGGCCTATATTCTAAACCAGGAACTGGCATTGGTAGGTTTGGGACAGGTAGGAGAGCTTTGTCTGGGAGGGCGCCATCTGGCACGCGGGTATGTACATCTGGATGAACTTACGGCAGAGCGTTTTATTCCCAATCCTTTTGTACCAGGTGAGCGAATCTATCGTACAGGCGATCTTGCCCGTATGCTACCTGACGGCGAGCTTGTTTACTTGGGACGGTCGGATCAAATGGTGAAAATCGGGGGCTACCGGATTGAAACGGGCGAGATTGAAACAGCTCTTTTGCAACATACGGCTATTCAACAGGCGGCTGTGCTGGATTGGACAGATGAACAGGGCAACAAGTATTTGTGTGCTTATCTGGTTATGCAAAGCGACTGTACCGTTCGAGATTTACGGGCATTTTTGCTGGAACGATTGCCAGAATATATGATCCCTTTACGTTTTATGAGGGTCGATAACATGCCCCTTGGTTCCAGCGGAAAGCTGGACCGTAAGGCGTTAGATACCTTGGGGATTGAGCTGTCTTCCGGTAAAGAACATACACCGCCACGTGACGAAATGGAACAGAAACTGGTCCTGTTGTGGACGGACATTTTCAAAACAGGCGCAGTAGGTATAGATGATCATTTCTTTGAGTTCGGTGGAGATTCGTTGCTGGCTCACCAATTCATTTTGCGTGTGCGTCAAACGTTGGCTATTGAGATGATTTTAAAGGATCTTTTTGCAGCTCCGACCATTCGACAACTTTCGGATCTCATACGCTCCAGAAGAGTTGAATGCCATCACGGGGTTGAAGAGACGATCTGTTCTTTGATCCCTGCTGCCGCTCCGAGTGCCTATTATCCAGCCTCATCTGCTCAAATGCGTCTTTTTATGATGCACGAGCTGAATCCAGAGGATCTGAGCTACAATCTACCAGGCGCCATTATGCTGGAAGGAGAGCTGGACATCGCCAAACTTCAAGAAGCCTTCCAAGCGCTTATCCAGCGGCATGAAGCTTTTAGGACAACATTTGATGTGATCAACGGTGAAATTATCCAGCAGATTCATGAATTTGTTCCATGTAAAATTGAGTTTTTCAAAACAGAGGAAACGGAGATCAGCAACATACTACGGGGCGATGGAAAGCTCACAAAGGAAGTCGTCCCTGTTCAGCAGCATGCACTGTCATCGGTAAAAGTAGAGAAAAAAGAACGCCGACGGAGGGAGATTTAGCATCATGCATTATGAAGGATATGAAACATCTTCGGCGCAAAAGCGGCTATATCTGATAGATGATCTTCTCGGACCTAACATTATCTATAACATGCCCAGCATTCGAATGATCAAAGGACAGCTGAAGCCGGAGCAATTGTACAGAGCATGGTGTAGGCTGACAGAACGTCATGAGGGCTTGCGAACATCGTTTCTACAAAAGGACGGCGAGGTTTTGCAACTCGTCCATGAATCCATTGACGTATCCATCCCCTATAGAGAACATTCGGATCAGAGCACGGATATGCTTGTTAACGAGTTTATCCGTCCATTCAGTCTGCATGAAGCCCCTCTATGGCGGGCAGAGCTTGTACCCTTGGCTGATGAGGAGTTCCTGTTCCTGTTTGATATCCACCATATCATTGCGGATGCGGTAACCATCAACATTATATTTGAAGAGCTGATGGCTCTGTATCACGGGCAGGAGCTTGCTCCATTAGAGTTTCAGTATGTTGATTATACGATCTGGCAAAACGATCAATTAAGCGACATTCATATTCAGAAGCAGGGTGAATTTTGGTTGAACCAATTTACAGAGGATGTCCCTCTGCTGTCGTTGCCTACGGATGGAAAAGGCCTAAGATCTGATTACAGCGGCGGGATCGTATCGTTTTCTATTAAAGCTGATACAGCTCACTCCTTGCGGGCATTATGCTTGCAGCACAATGTTACGTTGTATATGGTTCTACTCGCCGCATACAGCATTCTTCTGTCCAAATATGCCGGACAGGAGGATCTGGTCATCGGAACACCTGTCGCTGGAAGAACTCATTCAGAGTTTGAAGGGATTGTGGGTATGTTCGTGAACACGCTCGCTTTGCGCCAGAAGCCGCTGGGAAGCAAGCTGTTCTCTGCTTTTCTGGAAGAAGTGGCGGACCGAACCTTTGCTGCGTTTGATCATCAGGATTATCCGTTTGATATGCTGGTGGAGCAGGTTAATCCTGAGCGAATCAGCGGCCGCAATCCCTTATTTGATGCGTGCTTTGTATTGGAAAATGTACCGCAGCCTGTCGTGCAGGCAACAGAGGTCACGTTTTCTCCTTATACCTTTGAGCATACAATTTCAAAATTTGATATCACCTTGTATGCATATGAAATGCAGGATGGTATAGGGCTGGAACTGGAATATCGCAAAGCTTTGTTTACGGAGGAAAGCGCCTGCCGTATGCTGCGGCATTTTGCCAGAATTGTCGAGATCATTGGCGAACAACCCGAGATTCGGATTGAAGATATTGATATGGTTACAGAAGAAGAACGCACTCTTTTACTTCATACTTTTAATCAGACCAGCAGCAAAAATGCATACGAAAAAAAATCGCATGGGGTACCCATCCATCGTCTGTTTGAACAGCAAGTGGTACGGACGCCTGACCATCCAGCTGTGAGCTGGAAAGAAAAACAACTGACGTATGACGAATTGAATGAACGTGCTAATCAGTTAGCTCGGGTTTTACGGCAAAAGGGGGTTCAGGCTGAGGATGTAGTTGGTATTTTAGCTACGCCTGCGCTGGAGATGATTGTCGGTATATTGGCTATTTTGAAGGCGGGGGCTGCTTATTTACCGATTGATCCGCTCTATCCAGATGAACGGATTCAATACCTTTTACAGGACAGCCAGGCGAAAATATGCCTTCTACCAACTGTCAGCACTAGACGCTTTCCTCAGGCAGAAATGCTACTGCTCACAGACCAGAGTCTGTATACAGGAGATTCCTGTAATCTGGAGGACAACAATCAGGCGCGCAATGTGATGTACATTATTTATACTTCAGGGTCAACAGGACAACCGAAGGGGGTAATGGTTGAACATCAATCTTTTGCCCGCTTGGTACTGGAGCCGGGACCGCTGGTAATTACGCCAGAGGATCGAATATTGCAGACGTGTTCCCTGGCCTTTGATGTGTCGGTTTATGAATTGTGGGGAACGCTGCTAAGCGGAGCAACCCTGTATCTCATTGAAAAAGAAGAGCTATTATCTGCCGACATACTGGGAATGAGGATGGCACAGTATCAAATCACGATGGCATGGTTTACAGCCCCGCTTCTAAATCAGCTGATTGATGACAAACCATCCATCTTCACCGGACTTCGTCTAATCATGACTGGAGGAGACGCCTTGTCTCCCCAGCATATGAAGCTCCTTCGCGCCGCACAGCCGAATTTAACGATTGTGAATGCGTACGGTCCTTCGGAAAACACAATTTTTACGTCGTTTCATACGATTCAAGAAGACTATGACCATAACGTGCCGATTGGCAAGCCTGTTGCCAACACGCAGGTCTATATCTTGAACGCGTCCAATCAGCTACAGCCCATTGGTGTGCCGGGTGAGCTGTGTATTGGCGGTGAAGGACTAGCGCGTGGCTATTTGGCTCGTGAGGAATTAACAGCAGCCAAATTTGTTACTCATCCCTGGTTGCCGGAAGAGCGAATGTACCGTTCCGGAGATTGCGCTCGTTGGCTGGCTGACGGAACGCTTGAATTTTTGGGTCGCATGGATCACCAGGTCAAAATTCGGGGCTTCCGTATTGAAACTGGCGAGATCGAGGTTCGGCTTGCGCACATCGAGGGGATTCAGGAAGCAGTCGTTCTTGTTCGCCAACACAACGATGGGATCAAATACCTCTGTGCTTACTTTGTCTCCGATGCAGAAATGTCACCAGCGGAAGTTCGATCGGAACTTGCAACGTATTTGCCGGATTACATGATTCCTACCTGTTTGATTCGGCTTCCTCGTTTGCCGCTGAACGTGAATGGCAAAGTGGATCGGAACGCTCTGCCGGAGCCTGATCTTGAAGCACTGCGAGAAAATGAATATGTACCTCCTTGCAACGAACTGGAACAGGAGCTGGTTCGCATCTGGTCGATGGTTCTGCCCTCGAACCTCCCCATGGATCGCATCGGGGTAATGGACAATTTCTTCACCCTGGGAGGGAGCTCGCTCAAGGCGACCAAGCTGGTTTCACTGGTTTTGCGTGAGCTGGGCATCGACCTGCCACTTACCAAATTATTTACTTACCCTACCATTCGTCAACTGGCAGATGTATTGAAAGGAAGGGCGAAAAGTGTGTTTCCAGCCAGACCAGACACGCTAGTCCTCTTAAAGCCTGGTACATCGCAGGATAAACATCTTTTTTTCATCCATGATGGAAGTTTGGATGTCAGTTGCTACATGGAATTGGTAAACGAACTTACGGCTACATGGAATTATTGGGGAATAAAAATGGATGCTTCGATTCTTGCGGGAAATAAAACAGCTGGAATGAAGGAAGCCGCACATCGGTATGTAGGTCAAATCAAAAGTATTCAAGAGAAAGGTCCCTATTATATTGCCGGGTGGAGTATGGGGGGAACGATTGCTTTTGAAATGACCCGCCAATTGGAAGAGCAGGAAGAACGTGTTGAGCTCTTGACGATTCTGGACACACTGCCGCCTTTGAAGTATGGCAAGGAAGATCATTGGGACCGTCATATTCAAGAGCTGGAAAGAATGGACGAAGATTTGGATTTATCGCTATGGAAGCGAGCATTTCCAGACAGTGTACTTCCCTTGCTGCCTGAATTCAATGAGTTGGGACGGAATGAATTACTAGAACGCTTTAAAAGCGTAAATCATTGGGTGAAAATGCAGCATGTTTACCAGCCAGATCGAGCTGTAACAGCCCCTGTATGTTTGTTTATTTCAGAACATACCTGGGAATTGGGATATAAAGGGTGGGAAATGTATTGTAAGGGGGAAATGTGTACCCATAAAGTGCCTGGCGATCATTTTTCCATCGTAAAAGGGGCTCAAGCTGTGTCTGTAGGTTTGGTGCTGAATACATTTTTGAGGTAAAAACATGCTCCTGCTTGGAGGTTGAGGACCACAAGCAGGAGCTTTTGTTTAATATGAACATGTGAGTTGATTTGTAATATTAATTAACATGATGCATAAAAAACATATGGTAATGTATGAAAAACCCCCTTGTCTGCTTCCAAAATTTATAGTAAAGTATCCAATAATCAACTTTGTATGAAACTAATATTTACTATCTGTGAGTATTTATCACACATTCTCCATGACCTAACACAATCCTCTTCCCTTTTATGACATTACATCTATTCCATTATCCTACTGCATCTCTTACACCACTAGATTATGAATGCTTTCTGTGCCTGTCTGTATTCTTCAAAAAAAGCCTGTCCAGAACCTCCATACCTTCCCTACTACACACCTATTTGATGAACTCGGAACTTGGGACTACAGCTTGAGGACAAGCTTGTCATGCCAATCCAAAGGAATTGGTATTCATCCGGTATCAACGAATTAACAATATATAAGGTGTGAAAGGGGTTCGCTGCATGAGCAAAAAGTACGTAAAACACAAAATCTGGACCGTACTGCTGGTACTTGCGCTAGGAACTGTTTTGGTGCTTTCCGGTTGTGGGGGATCAGGTGAAGGTGCAAAACCAGAGGCAGGAAAATCGCCAGGTGGAGCGGGAAAAGGCGCTCAGGACACCTTGATTTATGGGCGTGGCGGGGATTCCGTGGCGCTAGATCCTGCCATTGTAACTGAAAGCGAGTCGTTAAAAATTGGAATGCAGGTGTTCGATACACTATTGGAATACAAGGAAAGTACCACGGAGATTCAGCCGGGGCTCGCAGAGAGCTGGGAAGTATCACCGGACGGACTTGTCTATACGTTCAAGCTGCGTCAGGGCGTAAAATTCCATGACGGAAGTGACTTTAACGCAGAAGCAGTTGTATTTAACTTTGACCGCTGGGTTGATCCGAAAAGTCCATACAAATTTGAGGGTGACTCGTTTGATTATTATGATTCTATGTTTGGGCCAGATGGAAGCAGAGTGATTAAGGAGGTTAAAGCGGTGGATGCGAATACCGTCCAGTTTACACTGAACAAGCCGCAGGCTCCTTTTTTACAAAATATCGCTATGCCATCCTTTAGTATTGCAAGTCCCAAGGCTATTAAGGAGAAAAAGGCTGATTTTAAAAATAATCCGGTCGGCACAGGGCCGTTTGTATTTAAGGAATGGAAACGTAACGATACGATCACCTTGGAGAAGAATCCTACTTATTGGAAAGAAGGACAGCCAAAGCTGGCTAAGGTCATCGTTCGTTCCATCCCAGACAACACTGCGCGATTTAATGCTCTGCAAAACGGGGAAATTGACCTGATGGAAGATTTGAATCCGGATGATGCGAAGCAGTTAGAAGGTAACAGCGAGTTGGTAAAAATTGAACGTCCCTCCTTTAATGTGGCGTACATTGGATTTAATTTAAAGAAACAGACATTTAGTAATCCCAAGGTACGGCAAGCACTGAATCACGCAGTGAACAAACAAGCCATTATTGATGCATTGTTTGCGGGCGAGGCCAAGCCTGCGGTCAATCCGATGCCGCCTACGTTATGGGGATACGATGAAAGCATTCAGGACTACACTTATGATCTGAATAAGGCTAAATCTTTGCTAGCGGAAGCGGGTTTTCCTAACGGACTTCCAGAGCCGTTAACCTTCTATGCAATGCCTGTATCTCGTCCATACATGCCTGACGGCAAAAAGGTAGCAGAGGCCATTCAAGCTGATTTTGAAAAAATAGGAGTCAAAGTCAACATCCAATCTCCAGAATGGGCTACGTATCTGGATGATCTTAAAGCTGGAGAGAAGGATGATCTGTACATGCTGGGATGGAATGGGGACAATGGCGACCCGGACAATTTCCTTTACACATTGCTCGACAAGGACACAATCCCAGGCAATAACCGCAGTTTTTATGTGAATGAGGAACTTCACAAAATACTGGTAAAGGCGCAGGTTGAGGTTGATCAAGATAAGCGTGCGGAATTGTATAAACAAGCACAAGTCATTATTAAACAGGATGCGCCTTGGATTCCCTTGGTTCACAGCACGCCGTTGATGGCAGGCAAAGCCAATCTTAAGGGTTTTGTACCTTGTCCGGCAGGTATTGAAGCGTACGGTAATATTTATTTTGAATAGCCTAAACGCAAGCAGGCGGTGAATAGCATATGAACTCATATATTGTAAAAAGGCTGGCCATATTGATTCCCGTATTGCTGGGGATGACGCTTATCGTGTTTTCGATTATTCATGCTATTCCTGGTGATCCGGCAGAAACGATACTGGGGGACAAGGCCACGGAACAGTCCAAACAGGCGCTGCGTGAGCAACTAGGGCTGGACAAGCCGTGGTTACAGCAATATGGGACCTATCTAAGTGAGCTGGCACGAGGGGACTTGGGCGATTCCATTCGCACCCGGCAGCCGATTGCCCGGGAAATGGTCCCTTATCTGGCGGCTACGCTGGAGTTGACGGTAGCAAGCATGTTTTTTGCCGTTGTCGTGGGTATGAATGCAGGCATCGTAAGTGCCTGGAAGCGAAATTCCTGGTTTGACTATGTCAGCATGGTCATTGCCCTGGTCGGAGTATCGATGCCGATTTTTTGGCTGGGCTTGATGGAGCAATGGATCTTTGCTAATAAGCTGCATTGGCTTCCTTCCATCGGACGTATGAATTCCCGTGATCCGGTGGAAGCTGTGACACATTTAGCCGTGATTGATGCGTTCATAGGTGGACGTATGGACCAGGTGTGGACCGTCATCAAGCATTTGATCCTGCCCAGTATCGCACTGGGAACGATTCCAATGGCGGTCATAGCGCGTATTACCCGTTCCAGCATGCTGGAGGTAATGGATGCGGACTATATCCGCACGGCTCGGGCGAAGGGGCTGGCATCTTTTCAAGTCGTGTACAAACATGCGCTTAAAAATGCTGCGATCCCTGTGCTTACTGTCATCGGTCTTCAGACCGGATCGTTACTGGGAGGCGCCGTACTGACAGAGACCATATTTGCGTGGCCCGGCATCGGACGGTACATTTTTGAAGCGATCAGCTCGCGTGACTATCCAGTTATCCAAAGCGGAATTCTAATCATTGCGTTCCTGTTCGTCATCATTAATCTGATTGTCGATTTGCTGTATGCTGTTCTCGACCGGCGTATTCGTTATCAGTAAATCAAGTCATCAGTTGGTCAGAGGGGAGATTGTCCGATGTCACAATTTTCAATGGAAACCAATAACATACCAACGACACGCAGCACACTGGCGCATTTGCCGGTGGTATCAGGCCCTTGGAGAGATGCGTGGAGAGCTTTCCGTCACAATAAAATGGCGTTCGTCGGTCTCAGCATTATTATCTTTTTTGTCATCATTGCTTTGATCGCGCCCTGGATTGCTCCTTTTGACTATAAAGAGCAAAATTTGGTGAGTCGCTTGCAGTCTCCTTCCGCAGAGCATTGGTTCGGTACCGATGATCTTGGTCGTGATTTGCTGACTCGTACGCTGTATGGCGCCAGAATCTCATTATGGGTCGGTTTCTTGTCCGTTATTGGTTCCATGATTGTAGGAACTGCCTTAGGATTAATTGCCGGATTTTATGGAAAATGGGCTGATATGATCATCTCGCGCCTATTCGACATCTTACTGGCATTTCCTGGGATTTTGCTGGCAATTGCTATTGTGGCCATTCTAGGGCCCTCGTTAGAAAATGCGTTATACGCCATTGCCATTGTCAATGTGCCAACGTATGGACGTTTGGTTCGCTCCAAGGTGCTGAGTGTCAAAACGGAGGAGTATATTACGTCTGCGAGGGCGCTTGGAGCCAATAATCGGCGAATCATACTCCGTTATATTTTGCCTAATAGCCTGACGCCGATCATCGTACAGGGAACATTGGGGATCGGAACGGCCATTATTGAAGCGGCAGCACTCGGATTTCTGGGCTTGGGTGCACAACCTCCTGAGCCTGAGTGGGGCAAAATGTTGTCCGATTCACGGCAATATATCCAAAATGCGCCGTGGACGGTCATTTTTCCGGGGATATCAATCATGCTGACCGTATTGGGTTTTAATCTGATGGGGGATGGCTTGCGGGATGTTTTGGACCCAAGAGCGAAGCGTTAGAACTTCGTTTCGTGTTTCTAATATGTTTTTACAAGTTTAGAGAATATACTTCTATTTTAATAGAAGAAAAAGAGGTGTTCCCTGGTCTGAATATGTGGCTGGAGGACACCTTTTTATTATGATATTTCTCGCTGTTTCGGAAACACCATCTGACTGAGCAATGGTGCTAAAAGTAACCTTTACTTGCTGAAAGTCATGTAAACTTTCCTGAGGCGTGAAAAAAATGTATAATCACTCCAATTGAGTACGTAGGGAGTGGGCTTTATGACATGGCAAAATAAAAGAGAGCATCGACAATTTGCGGAGCAAACACGAAGCGACGCTTCACGGGCAGCCTATGAACGGGATTATTCCCGATTGATCCATTCACCGACTTTCCGTCGGTTGCAGGGTAAATCGCAAGTATTTGGCGCAGGCACAGGCGACTATTATCGCACACGGCTGACACACTCTTTGGAGGTAGCGCAAATTGCGCGTGAGGCAGCACGAAGCTTGCTGCGCCGTCATCCCGAGGTAGAGTTGAAACAGGCGGATAATGCAGGATTGATCATTGATCCCGAGGTGGTAGAGTGTGCGTCGATCGCACATGACTTTGGGCATCCACCGTTCGGGCATAAGGGAGAAGAGGTGCTCGACGGGATTTTGGATCAACTGATTGAGACGAAGGTAGAAAAGATATCAGCTGCTGGTGGCTTTACGCCAGAGTCCAAGCGTGGGCTTGAAGCCTATGCGCGTGAGCGACGAATTTATGAACATTTTGAAGGGAATGCGCACAATTTTCGGCTGATTATGTTTTTAGAGAAGCGGGAGAATGTGGATGGGTTGAATTTGTCGGACGCAGTATTGCTCGGAATTAACAAATACCCGTATCCAGGAATTCTGAACAAAAAAGGGTTGTACCTGCATGAGTGGGAATATATACGTTCTATCCGCGAGGATTGGGGCATCCCTGACGGTAAAAAAACGCTGGAGGCTCAGCTCATGGATTTGTGCGACGATATTGCTTATTCCGCGCATGATCTGGAGGATGGGATTAAGGCAGGGAAAATTGAGGTGCACGAGCATTTCTTATATGACCCATATTTAATTCGTCTGATCACGGAAAAAATCACTACGTTGGAGGATAGCTTCTGGCAAGGCTGGCAACTGGCTGAGATTGAGCAGAAGGTCGCAGCGGTGCTAAGCGAATTTTTGAAGGTGTGGAATGGGAAGATGCCGATATGCGAACATGACTATTCTCGCACCCGCCGTGAAGTGAAGGCATACTGGGTCAGCCTGTTTGTCAGCAGCTTAGGTGTAATTGATGATGGAAACTGGAAAAAGGTAACCTTCGTACGGGATGGAAGCGAAGATTTGGATATGCTGCGCACGGTGAGTGTATTGAAAAGCTTTGCTTGGGTCACCATGATCCGCGATCTGCGCGTACAGCGTCTGCAAAAACGCAGTGAATGGATGCTCAGACGGTTATGGCTGGCTTTTCTGGACCCTAAAACATCCAAGTCCATTATTCCGACCGATTGGCTCCAGCGTTATGAGCGCGACCAGGCCAAGGCCAAGCCGATCTGGACATGGGAGCATATGGTCATCGATTATATTGCAGGCATGACCGATGCTTTTGCTGAAAAAATTTATAATGAGTTATATGGCCTCAAGGTGGGCTCCATCTATGATCTGGACTAACGCTTTCATTTAACCCTATATAATAGTAGAAATTTGTTTAGAACGGACAGAAGAGAGGAGGGGAGGTCTAAATGCAACCTCAATCTTTAGCTATAAAATCGTTGAATCTCGGCGTGCTTGATATGGTGCCGCTGCTGCCCGGTAACCGCCCCGAGCAAGCAGTTCAATGGGCGGTAAAGCTGGCGAGACAGGCGGAGACGTGGGGATATACACGCTACTGGACCTCTGAGCATCATGATATGGAGGGGCTGGCTTCCTCCAGTCCAGAAGTGCTGTTGTCTCATATTGGGGCGATGACGAGGACAATTCAACTGGGTGCGGGGGCTATATTGCTCCCGCACTATAGTCCAGTCAAAGTCGCCGAATGGTTTCATCTGCTGGCCGCACTATATCCGGGCAGAGTCGAATTGGGTCTCGGAAGAGCCCCTGGTGGGGGGCCTCATGCTTCGATGGCACTAAGCGGCAATTTTCTTCAACATGTGACTGAGCTGCCCCAAAAAATGGAAGCTCTATTGGCTTTGTTGGAAGGCACATATGAATATGAACAAACCCCCGTGTTTGCCCGTCCGATGCCAGAACAGCCGCCAGCGCTGTGGATGCTGGGTACCAATCGAAAAAGTGCCGAATATGCTGCACAGTATTCAACAGGCTATGTATTCGGCCAATTTATGAGTGAACAGCAAACGGAAGAAATGCTAAGCATTTACCGCTCCAGCTTTCAGCCGTCCACACGGATGGACAAGCCTCATACTATGGTTGCTGTAGGGGCAGTATGTGCCTCGACAGATGAGTTGGCGCAGCAATGGGCTGCTCAGATTTCATTAGGTGACCCGGCGATCCGAGCCAGTTGGCTGGTGGGCACACCATCGGTTATTGCCGAACGGTTGCGTAGCTTGCAGGTCAAATATAATAATGATGAGTTTCTGCTAGTCACCCCCATTCCCGATTATGAGCAGCGCCTTCATTCATACCGATTAATAGCGGAGGCTGTAAATGGTAGTCTTGATTCCAAATGAAAAGATGAAAAGAGAACTGACATGAATAAACACAAAATAGATACAGATAAAATGAAATCTCGCTACATATATACGTATGCTTGTCATGAAACCGAGCGTGAATTATGTCTATTGGAACTAAAATGCTTGTTCGGTCAGCAGCCTGTGCATAGCTCCATGCTGTTGTCCCATCTTCGGCTGGAGCCGGGGACCAGTCCGTTTATCCATCTCCGTCTGGATATCATCATCGATGCGGACACGCTGGAAGAGCTATGTGAAGAGGCTTCCATGTTACAGCTTGAGGAAGGAAAGACCTTTAAGGTGCTATGTCTTAAAGAAGGGGACAATGAGGCTGATTATGCTGAG
The DNA here is from genome assembly GCF_050482105.1 of Paenibacillus jamilae. Taxonomy (GTDB): domain Bacteria; phylum Bacillota; class Bacilli; order Paenibacillales; family Paenibacillaceae; genus Paenibacillus; species Paenibacillus jamilae_B. The sequence goes on from NZ_JBCNHI010000011.1 coordinate 415,007, forward strand.
CGGCGCGGGATAGAACGCCAGATTGGCGCACGTATTCACGGGCAGGCGCAAATGAAGATACCTGAGGTCACCTTAGGGGTCATACGGGTAGGAGACCGGTGGCTAATGGGCATTTGCGAGTATAGCGACAGGTCGTGGCAGGAGCGTCGTCAGAAGCCGCAAAACTATTCTACTGGACTACCCGTACTGGTAGCTAGAGCACTTGTGAATTTGGCAGCAACGGATCTAACGACATCTAAGGGAATGTCGGACTCCTTGAAACTGCTGGACCCGTGTTGTGGTATGGGCAATGTGATGATTGAGGCATTGAGTATGGGCAAGGATATTCACGGCTGTGATATCAACCCGTTGGCGGTACGTGGGGCACGCGTAAATTTACGTCATTATGGATATGAAGAAGATCTGGTGAAACTGGGGGATATGAATATGCTCACAGGCACATACGATGCGGCTATATTGGACATGCCCTATAACCTGTGCTCCGTGCTCCCTGCCGACGAACAAAAAAAGATGCTGCGCAGTCTGAGACGTCTGGCTACGCGGGCAGTGATCGTGAGCACGGAGCCGATGGCAACATTGCTATCCGAGTCAGGCTGGACCGTTATGGAGCAATGCCGGATCTATAAGACAGGTATGAGTCGGGAAATCTGGATGTGTAAGTAGCTTGTTAATACTGAGTTTTGTAGTTAACCAAATTCAGCGGCAGCTCCTGACCAGTAGCATAGGCCTGCAAATTAGTAAGAAAAATATCTACCGCTCGTTCAGCATATCGGTCTGTATCCCCTGCAATATGCGGCGTAATCAGGACTTGCTCCAGGCCCCACAGTGGATGTGACGCAGGTAGCGGCTCTTCCTCGAATACATCCAGGCCGGCAAAGGCAATATGTTTCTGCTCCAGGGAGCGTACCAGCGCATCTGTCTGAACAGTCTTGCCGCGACCGACATTAATGAAGAAGGCGCCTTTACGCATCGCTGCAAACGCTTTTTCGTCAAAGAAGTGATGGGTCTCTTCAGTGAATGGCAAAATATTAACCACAATATCTGCCACGCCCAACGCTTCATGTAGTTGTTCGTTTGTGTACATATGTTCTACATGGGGAGCTTCCTTGCCGGAACGGCGAACCCCGATCACCCGCATGCCAAAGGCTTCTGCAATCCGAGCTGTTTCACGGCCAATTTCGCCAACGCCTGTAATCAACAGCGTTTTGCCACGTAATTCCGTTAGTTGACCTTCCGGTGGCTGCCATGTTTTCTGACGCTGCAAGAGAGCCGCTTGCTGTAAATAACGGGTATGCGATAGCAGCATTCCGAAGATCTGCTCTGTAATTGGAATCGCATGCACACCACTCGTATTCGTAAGTGCAATGTTGCGCTTTTCCAGCTCGGTAAGCGGGAGCTTATCAATCCCAGCCGACCAGGTTTGTATCCACTTTAGCTTGCTATCTGGATGTAATGCTTCCTCGGCAATATGCTTGGACCAGCCTAGAATAACCTCGGCCTCACGGATTTGTTCAGACTTCAATTCCTGGGCTTTGCCAATAACCAACTCGTAGCCCGGAGCTGCATCACGAACCTGTTTTTTTTGATCTTCCGTCAGTTGGTGTAAACTTAAAATGCTTCCCATGATTCATAGCCTCCTCGATGTTTGATTCCTTGGAGTTTCCAATATATTCTGGCGAACCATCCCTTCAAGGATAACAGATTGCCGGAAAAATTGCATAAGAAGGGTAGAAACAAGCTTGTAGTGTCACTATATATAACAACAAGTGGCTTTACCCTGATTAGGGAGCGACTAAACAGCTACTTTTTGGGATATCCACGGGATATTCAATAAGAAAGGAGAAGAGGTTGATGAAAGATGAATCGCAAAGACTTTTTACAGCGATAGCTCTTCCGGACGAGCACAAGAAGAAGTTACGTCGTTGGGTAGAGCAGGATTTGGATCATTTGTCTTTTCGCAAATGGAGTGACTTCAGAGATTACCACGTGACACTTCAGTTTCTGGGTGATCTGGCGATCTCGGTAATTCCACAACTTGAGCAGGCTTTAGCTCATGCTGCAGCTGAGCATCATCCGTTTACGCTCGGCATAGGTGAAGCAGGCTTTTTTGGACGTGAACAATTTCCGCGTGTACTGTGGAGGGGGGTGACCGGGCAGCGAGAGTCGCTGGATCAGCTGTACCAGTCCATAATTCGGGCTACCGAACCGCTGGGTTTTAAACCCGAGGAACGGCCTTATCGACCTCATATCACCGTAGCACGTTCGTATACAGGAGGGGAGCCTGTTTCAGCGTCTGTGTGGCAGTCAGATGACCGAAGCGTCGAGCCTTGGGAAGTGGGGGAATTTGTGTTATATGCAACACGAATGGGGCAAAAACCAATGTACCAAATAATTCAAACATTCCCATTAATGAGGTGAAACCCTTGATCTATCAGCGAATTTAGTGATATAGTGTTTCAGCGTTATTCAAAAAGCGCATTTTGGGTTACATATCTGAGGAATGTGCTTAAAGTTAACGGGAGGAACATTATGGAAATCGTTAAAGAACATCGTTGGTTTGCACCTCTTTTGAGTGTGCTGCTTGTTTGTATATTGGGGATAGGCCTCTACGCTGAGGTTCAGCAAACACAGAATAATCATAAAAATGCACCTATGAAATCTCTGAGCTGGTCAGGGAACAATTCAGTTCCTACATATGGCGACAGGATGGGGACCCATAACGGGTCAAACAGGACAAGCCCCATCTTTGTCGCTGCTCATGGGCAGCCAAGCTGGAAAGAAATCATGCCGACTCCGTTACCCGCTTCCCAGATGAAGCAGGTGGAACAAGCTCGGAATAACGTTGCTACAGGCAAAAACAAGCCTGAGGTCCAGCATAGCAAGTCCGCAATCCTAACCCCTCCTACAACCATCTACTTTACGAAGACAAAAATGCTCACTCAGGATGACAAGGCGTTGTCTACCTGGAGCTATCCTGTCTCCGCTAAAGAACTGCTCCTGCTGCAAAAAATAGTGATGGCAGAAGCAGAAGGCGAACCGTACGAAGGCAAAGTGGCAGTTGCCAATGTTGTCTTAAACCGGCTGCGGTCAGCCTCATTTCCCGATACGATTCAGGCAGTGATTTATCAAAAAGCGCAATTTAGTCCGGTTGCGAACGGGCGTCTTCGTCGTGTTCAGCCTAACCAGGATTGCATCCGTGCAGTTACGGCCGCTTTGAATGGTCATAAAGCCGTGCCTGATAACACCTGTTTTTTTCTGTCGCTTACGTTGGCCCAGGACCTCACGGTTCATCATTCGCGTACCAAGGTGAAGACAATCGGTCATCATACCTTTTATAAATGATCATTTGGTATAAATCCCAAAAGCGACAAATAACAGCCTTTTCTAAACAACAGGATGCAACTTTGTGAGCGTATTTTGTGTGCGCAGGTGAAGCTGGTATGCATAAGAGGTATAATAGGTAAAGGAAAGTAACCTAAATAATGAAAGTGACAAAGGAGGCGTAAATGGTATGAAAATCACATATTATGGACATTCAGTTGTGTTGGTGGAGGCAGAGGGGAAACGGATTATTATTGATCCTTTTTTGACGGGAAACCCTAAAGCAACCGTACAGGCCGAAGATATTCAGGTGGATGCAGTGCTGTTGACACATGGTCATGCCGATCATTTTGGTGATGCAGTCGAAATTGCCAAGCGCAATGATTGCCCTGTGATCGCGGTGGCGGAACTAGCTGAATATTGTTCATCCTTGGGAACCAAAGCCCACGGTATGAACCTGGGTGGTGGTCACCAATTTGATGGTTTTCACGTGAAGTTTACGCTGGCGTTCCACAGCTCCTCTTTGACGGTGAACGGACAAACCATCTACATGGGAGAGCCAGCGGGGATTTTATTGACCATGGGAGGCAAAACATTTTTCCATGCAGGGGATACGGGCTTGTTTGGCGATATGCGTCTCATTGGAGAAACGAATTCTATCGATGCCGCAGTATTGCCGATCGGAGACGGTTATACAATGGGACCGGAGGATGCCTTGCTGGCAGCAAAATGGCTGCGGGCAAGCCGCGTGATACCGGTGCATTACAATACTTTTCCTGGCATAGAGCAGGACGGAGACGGCTTCTGTGATCGGCTTCATAAAGAAGGCATTGAAGGGAAAGCATTGAAGCCAGGCGAAAGTCTCGAATTTTAATACGTATCATCGATTTGCGGAAATATACATGATGGTCCGTATGACATCAAAATTCAAAATTCCTTTGTCAGCCGTTTCTGTTCCTTGTTGAATAGAAAAGGCTGACTTTTTTAATGAATATTTATACATAAAAATGATATATTATTGCATTGTTACGTTGAAGCTGTAATGTAAAAGATTTATTATCACAATCATAAAAACTTTGAATTGCTAACACGATAGGTCAATGATAAAATGATAGAACTAATTAGATTCATCAGTGGAATCGACGTGTTTTTCAAGTCAAGCCATTGCATAATTATTGAAAAACATACGCATTCGGCGGACCGTACCGCCTTGAATACGTCTTATGTTTTTGTCCCCCATTCCTCGTAGTTGTTCTTTGATTTACCTCTTGTTGCCACTGTCTTCTATTCGGTCGCCTGTATATCAGGCCAGCATGACTTTATAACAGAAAGGTTGCGTTCCATGAGACAGACAGGTTTACCACCCAAACAGGGACTATATGATCCCCAATTCGAAAAAGACGCCTGCGGCATGGGCTTTGTTGCCCACATCAAGGGAAAACCATCGCACGATATTGTAAGTCAGGCTTTGACCATGCTCGTAAACATGGAGCATCGGGGCGGTCAGGGAAGTGAGCCAAACTCCGGTGACGGAGCGGGGATCATGATTCAGGTTCCTCATCTGTTCTTTCAAGAGGAAGCGGAGCGATTGGGCTTTAAATTGCCAAAGGCCGGACAATATGGCGTGGGTATGCTTTTCGTATCCAATGATCCAAAAGTTCGTGAGATGCATGAGCAGAAGCTTAGAGAAATCATTGTGGACGAAGGCCAAAACTGTTTGGGCTTTCGCGATGTTCCAACTTATGACGAAATGCTGGGTAAATCGGCAAAAGCAGCTAAACCTGGCGTACGTCAGGTGTTCATCGGTCGCAGTAGCGATTTGAAGGAAGAACTGGACTTTGAACGGAAACTGTATGTCATTCGTAAACGTGCAGAGCTTGCTATTCGGTATAACCAAGAAGATATGAATGGTGAGTCGTTCTATATTCCAAGTTTGTCATGTCGCAAGGTTGTATACAAAGGAATGCTGACAACCGAGCAGGTAGGCAAATTTTATTTGGATTTGCAGGATGAGCGGGTGACATCGGCGATTGCGCTGGTCCATTCCCGTTTTAGCACGAATACGTTCCCGAGCTGGGACCGTGCGCATCCTTATCGTTTTATGATTCATAACGGTGAAATTAATACTATGCGCGGCAACGTCAACTGGATGCATGCGCGTCAGGCACAGTTTGAAAGCGAAGCGTTTGGCAACGATATCAAGAAGGTAAAACCGGTCATCAACCCGGATGGCTCGGATACAGCCATGTTTGATAATACGCTGGAGTTTCTGTATCTGAGTGGACGTTCGCTTCCTCATGTAGCTATGATGATGGTGCCTGAGCCTTGGAACAAACATGAAACCATGGACCCGAAGAAGCGGGCATTTTATGAATATCACAGCACCATGATGGAGCCGTGGGACGGACCTGCTGCGATGGCGTTTACAGACGGTATTCAAATCGGGGCAATTCTTGACCGCAACGGCCTGCGTCCTGCACGTTACTATGTGACCAAGGACGATCTGATTGCACTGTCGTCTGAGGCGGGCGTATTGGATATTGCTCCTGAAAATGTACTTTATAAGGATCGTCTCCGTCCAGGGCGTATGCTACTGGTGGATACCCAGGAAGGCCGCATCGTTTCTGATGAAGAGTTGAAGGAACGCATCGCATCCGAAGAACCTTATCAGCAGTGGCTGGATGAGCATTTGATTGATTTGGAAGAGCTGCCTGAAGCACTGGAACAGCCAGAGCCGAAACATGAAAATGTAAATCAACTGCAGCTCGCTTTTGGATATACATTTGAAGAGCTGTGCAAGCTTCTGGAGCCGATGGCACTTACAGGTGCGGAACCGATTGGCTCAATGGGGTATGATGCTCCACTGGCAGTATTGTCTGACCGTCCGCAACGTTTGTACAATTATTTTAAACAAATGTTTGCTCAGGTTACCAACCCGCCGATTGATGCCATTCGTGAAGAAATAGTGACATCAACTGCAACGACGATCGGACCAGAGCGCAATTTACTGCATCCTGAACCGGAAAGCTGTCGTCAGATTCGGTTGGATTCGCCAGTGCTATCAAATGAAGAGTTTGCCAAAATTCGTCATGTACATCGTCCAGGCTTCAAATCCATGACCATTCCGATCTTCTTTGAAGCAAAAGAAGGTGCTGAGGGCCTACGCAAGGCGCTGGAAGGACTGTTTGAGGCGGCTGACCGTGTCATTGACAAAGGTCATAATATTTTGATTCTGTCTGACCGTGGAGTGGATGCAGAAAATGCGGCCATTCCGGCGTTGCTGGCTGTTTCCAGCCTGCATCACCATCTGATTAAGCAGGGTACACGCACACGTGTGAGCATTTTGCTGGAATCCGGAGAGCCAAGAGATATTCACCATTATGCGGTGCTTTTGGGCTACGGTGTGAGCGCGGTTAATCCATATCTGGCGTTTGAAACGCTGGATGTTATGATTCAACAGGGCTTGCTGCGCGGCATTTCGCACGAAAAGGCAGTTAAAAATTATATTAAAGCGGCAACTAAGGGTGTCGTTAAAATATTATCCAAAATGGGTATTTCCACGATTCAGTCGTACCGTGGAGCGCAAATTTTCGAGGCCGTAGGTCTAAAGCAGGATTTTGTTGACCGTTACTTCACCTGGACACCTTCCCGCATTGGCGGTATTGGTCTGGAGGAAGTGACAATGGAAGCACTGGCCCATCATAACCGTGCTTTTACCGACAAGGATGGCAATGACAAGGTGCTCGATTCGGGCGGCGAATACCAGTGGCGCAACGATGGAGAAGAGCATTTGTTTAACCCGCAGACGGTGCATTTGCTCCAGCAGTCCGTTCGCTCAGGAGACTACGAGCTTTACAAGAAGTACACCAAGCTGGTACAGGGTGAATCCGAACAGTATTTGACAATTCGCTCTATGCTTCAATTGAAGCCTGCTGGAGGGCCTGTGCCGCTGGATGAAGTGGAATCTGCTGCATCGATTATGCGCCGCTTTAAAACAGGAGCTATGTCCTTTGGCTCCATTAGCCAGGAAGCACATGAAGATTTGGCGATTGCAATGAATCGGATTGGTGGCAAAAGCAACACGGGTGAGGGCGGGGAGAACCCTGCGCGTTTCATCCCGGATGCTAATGGTGATTCACGTCGTAGTTCGATCAAGCAGGTAGCGTCAGGACGTTTTGGTGTAACATCAAATTATTTGGTGAACGCTGATGAAATTCAGATCAAAATGGCGCAAGGCGCAAAACCGGGCGAAGGTGGACAATTGCCAGGACGTAAGGTATACCCTTGGGTCGCCGAGGTACGCGGTTCAACGCCAGGCGTAGGCCTGATTTCGCCACCGCCGCATCACGATATTTATTCTATCGAGGATTTGGCAGAGCTTATCTACGATCTCAAAAATGCCAATCCACGTGCTGACATTAACGTAAAACTGGTATCTGAGGTAGGTGTAGGCACCATTGCGACAGGGGTAGCCAAAGGCCGTGCTGACATTATTCTGGTCAGCGGTTATGACGGTGGTACTGGCGCTTCCCCGCAAGGCTCCATCCGCCATGCGGGTATGCCGTGGGAGCTGGGGCTGGCTGAGACGCATCAGACGCTTATGCTGAACAACCTGCGCGACCGCGTGGTACTGGAGACAGACGGTAAAATGCTGTCTGGACGTGATTTGGTCGTAGCTGCCCTGTTGGGCGCGGAAGAATACGGCTTCTCCACAGCGCCGCTCGTGGCGCTGGGCTGTATTATGATGCGGGTATGCCAAATGGATACTTGTCCGGTGGGTGTGGCTACGCAGAATCCCGAGTTGCGCAAAAATTATATGGGTGATCCTGCCCATGTGGTGAATTTTATGCGTTTCATCGCAGAAGATGTCCGTGAAATCATGGCGGAGTTGGGCTTCCGCACAATTCAGGAAATGATCGGTCGTACGGATTGTCTGGATACCGTGAACGCCGATACGCACTGGAAGAAGAAGGGCGTAGATCTGAGCTTGCTGCTGCATGTTCCTGAGTTGGAAGATGGAAGTGTACGTTACCGCGTACAGCGCCAAAACCACGGACTGGAAGAAACACTGGATATGCAGAAACTCGTACCGATGGCTGCGGAAGCACTGGAGAGCGGAACGCCTGTGGAGGGTACCTTGCCTATTACTAACGTGAATCGGGCGGTAGGTACGATTCTGGGCAGCGAGGTTACACGTAAGTATGGAGCGGCGGGTCTGCCTGAGGATACGATTCGCTTTAACTTCATTGGATCAGCAGGCCAGAGCTTCGGAGCGTTTATTCCAAAAGGCATCACGCTCAGCGTGGAAGGCGATAGCAATGACTATGTCGGTAAAGGGCTATCTGGCGGTAAAGTTATTGTAAAGAAATCTCACAAAGCAACCTTCAAGGCAGAAGAGAACATTATTATCGGCAATACAGCCTTGTATGGAGCGACCAGTGGTGAAGCTTATATTAGCGGAATCGCAGGCGAACGCTTTGCCGTTCGCAATTCCGGCGCACGTATTGTTGTGGAGGGCGTTGGTGATCATGGCTGCGAATACATGACGGGCGGACGTGTAGCCGTATTGGGCGGAACCGGACGGAACTTTGGAGCCGGGATGTCTGGAGGTATTGCATACGTCTATGATCCTGAGGGAACGTTTTTGAGCCGTTGCAACCTGGAAATGGTGCTGCTGGAAGATGTGGAAGACCCTGCAGAAGCAGCGGATTTACGCGGCATGATTCAGCGCCATGTCACTTACACGGGTAGTGAAGCGGGTCAACGTATTTTGGATGAGTGGCAGACTGCGATTCAGCAATTTGTACGGGTAATTCCAAAGGATTACAAGCGTATGGTTGAACAGATCCAAAAAGAAGAGGCAACCGGTTTGAGCGGGGATGAGGCTCTACTGGCAGCATTTGAAGCCAACATGCGTGAATTGGCGCGTGCCGGGGGCTAAAAAGTAGATTCCCAAATTTACGAAAAGGACTTGCTGAATACCACTGTTATCATCGCGGCGGTACCAGCAAGTCTTTTTTAGGTTTACGAAAATGTGATTTATTACCTTGACAAACGTTATAAATTCTGACATTACCCCCAAAATGTTTTCCTGAAACGGTAAATATGTTATAAAAAGTACCAAATTTTTTGGAATGTAACCGTTTACGTAAGAGTTTATGTCTTGTTATTTATTTTTGGATTGGTTATGATTTTTTTAGAGTACACAAACAAACCTAATATGCCCATCGTCCCTTCAAAACACAGAATAGGGTGACAGGATGAAGTTGAAGAAGTCAGCAGAAGACAAAATGATTTTTTTATACCGTTATGTATCATTATCTTTAACGTCACTTGTTTTTCTGTTCGAAACATCTAGATTAATGGTATGGCAGAAGCTAATACTAATTGTTTTTCTATTTTTATCCGTTACAGCATTTACTTGGATTTACCGTAAATACAGACTTCATGATATGGTATTGAAGTGCAGTATTGCACTAGAAACCGCAGGGATCATTTTGCTATTATTCCCGACCGGAGGGATCAATAGCCCGTTCAAATGGTATGTGATTACTCCCATGCTGGTAGCTTGTGCTCATCTATCTATGAGGTACAGCTGGACGCTCCTACTTTCTTATATCGGTTTGGTGCTCACATTTTGTTATACCTTTTTTACACCAGGTCAATATTTTTTGTGGGATCTTATATTGCAGAACATTAATTTGTTCCTAGTATTGATCGTCACCACAATGGCAATGCAGGTTATTCGCGTCATGAAGGACGAACTGAAGGTGGCCAAAGAACAAGCCAATGAGACGATGGATCATATCAAGTCGATATACCATATCATGGAGACGACCAGCCATAATGAGGCATTAAATTTGGGGCAGGTCATCTCGGATTATACTGTCAAGCTAACCAAGCAGAGCCGTGCATTTTTCTGGCTGGATAGTCAGGAGGAAGATGCACCGGCAAGCAGCCAGACAGGCTGGACGGTAGAGGAAGAAGAGCAGCTATTCGAAGAATTGGTGAATTATCGGGAGGAGTTCAGGGAAGAACGCGAACCATTTTTTAGACATCTGCCGGAATGGGGCGACTTTCTCATGATTACCGTACCGATGACGACCCGCTTTGTAGCGACAATTGGTCTCAAGCTGGGACCGGATCAAAGTTTGACGGGGAGACGCTGGCTCGTACAACAACTGATATTCTTGGCTGAGCTGAGTGCTGTGTTTTTGGAGCGCTATGAGCTGGAACGTATTGAGAACCAGTTGATTGTGACGAATGAGCAGAACCGGATTGCAAATGAAATGCATGACAATGTGTCACAAAGTCTTTTTGGTATTGTATACGCAACACATTCTCTCCGGCAGACTTGGTGCCATCAGCCTAAGGAGCAGGTGGAGGAACAAATTGATTTAATTCAGCAATCGGCTAACCAAGCGGTTAGAGAGCTGAAAGGGGCAATTCATAGTCTAAGCTCGAAAAAAAGCGGAGGCTCAACTTGGTTAGGTACGGTGAAAAGTCATCTGCATACACTCTCCAGGCTGAACCATGTACAAATTGATTTTGACATTCATGGTGATCATTATTCACTTCCGTATTTGTACCAAAAGGCTTTGTTCCGCATCATTTCCGAAGCGGCGGGGAACGCAATCCGTCATGGATTGGCCAAGCGAATTGATGTGAAGTTAAAATTGACGCCCCAAGTGATTAGACTGTCTATTCATGACGACGGAGTAGGATTTGAGACGGCGAGAATGGTAGCAGGAGGTGAGGCGGTCAGTGCAGGCGGGGGCCTGGGCATGATGAATATGGAATATTTAGCTCAATCGATGGGAGGCGAATTTGATATTTCAAGTCGGATCGGAGAGGGAACACAAATCCGATTGTCCATTCCGGTAAATACTTATGAATGAGGGTTATACAAAATCCTTGAATACAATGTGTGAACATTCTGCAATACAAAATCTGCGGTAACAATCGGATACATAGGGATTATGCAAATCCTGAACTGTAGACAGGAGGCCGAATCATGAAAATTGTCATTGTCGATGATCATCCTTTAGTACGGAAAGGACTCGCTGCGGTTATATCCATGCAGCCCAATGTTCAGTTCGCGGGAGAGGCCCAGAATCAACAGGAAGCACTTGTAGTGATCGAAGAAACGGATCCGGATTTGGTGCTGCTGGATTTGAAATTAGCTGATGAATCAGGTCTGGATATTATCAAGATAGCGCGCGGACGCGGGTTTAGAAGTAAATTTATTTTGCTAACCTCTTCTGCAACACGTGAAGATTTTCTAAAAGCTGAGGAAGCCTCGGTGGACGGTTATGTGCTTAAAGAGGCTCTGCCTGAGGAATTAATTTACGCGATTCATCTTGTCAACAAAGGACGCAAATATTATGATCCGGCTATTCTCGAAAATAAGCTGCGTGAAGATGCGGGCAATCTCACAGACGACCTGACACCAAAGGAAAAGGAAGTGCTGGTCGAACTGGGGCAAGGGGCTTGCAATCGTGAAATAGCATCCAGGTTGTTTATCAGTGAGTTCACCGTCAAAAAGCATGTCAGTCAGATATTGGCCAAGCTGCGACTGGCAGATCGTACGCAGGCAGCATTGTATGCCAATGCGATTGGTCTGGCGAAGTATGAGCCAACAAATATGATGATGCGCTAACCCCATAGGCTACGCAATAATTTTATATGCGAGTGGTAGGGGAAAAGTAGAAAAAGCCTTGAAATCACCAAACTTGGTGGTTTTAAGGCTTTTTTGCTTTTATTTTTCCACAATCGACAAAGTATGGTACAAAAGTATACCATGCCGTGTCCAAAAGTATACATCCCCCTTCCCCTGTAGTGAGGGAGAAAGTGCCGTCCGGTTCCATGTCGTCCATACAACGGATTGTTACAATTAGATCATACTTAAAATAAGAAGAGAAATCGTATGGGAGGGAGGATTTTTGTGGAGAAAACCATTTTGGATTATCTAGTCCTGATCAAAAAAAGATTGTGGCTGATTGCGATTTTTGTCATTCTCTCATGCGTAACAACTTACATTGTGAGCGACAATGTCGTAAAGCCAGTCTACTCCGCCTCAAGCCAACTGCTGGTGAATCATATTTCCGCCAAGCAGGGGAGTAACAATCTGAATGACGTCAACACAAGTCTTAATTTGGTGGAAAGCTACAAGCAAATTCTCACTTCGCCTAAAATTATGGACGCTGTGGTAGCGACTCATCCTGAGTTTAATTTGACGTCGCAAAAGCTGGCAGAGAAGCTGCAAATTAAATCCTCGGATAAAAGTCAGGTAATCGGCTTGACGTTTGAGGCAGGGAATTATCCCCAGGCCGCAGCGGTTGTAAACGCAGTAACCCAGAAATTCGTGCAGACGGTTCCGGGATTGATGGAATTAAATAATGTGAAAATTTTAAATGAAGCGGACCCGCAAGCCAATCCTGACCCGATTAATGGGAATCCGCTCATGAATATTGCGATTAGTTTTCTCGTATCGCTGATGATTGCGCTGGGCACGATTGTGTTCCTGGAAAGCATTAACGGCACGCTGCGCACGGAAAAAGAAGCGGATGCAGACATCGGCATTCCGGTAATTGCATCGATTCCCGTCATTCGCAAGAAGGACATCGATGGAGTGGCCGGAAATTCCAAAGAACGGGTAGGGGAGCGTAAATATGCTGCGATTGAATGACATGTTGATTACAGAAAGTAATCCATCATCGTATATCTCGGAATCATTTCGATCCCTCCGTACATACATCCGGCAGCAGGTGGTCGGGCAAAAGGACCGTGGGACGGTTCTTTTGTTAACCTCGCCGGAAAGCGGAGCGGGGAAAACAACACTGATTGCCAACATCGGAGTTTCCTTTGCCCAAGAAGGCAAGAAGGTGGCTCTGGTGGATTGCAATCTGCATAAACCAGCGCTGCACGAGATATTCGGAATGGAGAATGCCGGAGGTCTATCGGCTTATTTGCGCGGTGGGGCTTCTTCCAAATCTATCGTTAGACATGGTGGACTGGAGCTATCGGTTGTTCCTGGTGGGGACAGTCTATATAACGCGGCAGATCTGCTCGGTAGCGAACGCATGGCAGAGCTGTTGGAAGAACTCAAACGTGAATATGACATCATCTTGCTCGATTCGGCGCCAGCGCTGGATTATACGGATGCTCGCCTGATTGCAGGCTTGACGGATGGTGTGATTCTCGCTGCCAGACATGGCCGAACCAAACGGGAAGATCTACGCAAAACCAAGCAACTCATGGAGCAGGCCAGTGCGACGCTGGTTGGAATTGTGATGAATCAGGTGAAGTAAGCAACACCAAAATTCGATGAAGCAAGGAGAATGAGTGCGATGATGAAAAAAGTGAAGAAGGCCATTATTCCAGCAGCAGGTTTGGGAACGCGCTTCCTCCCTGCTACCAAAGCAATGCCTAAGGAAATGCTTCCGATTATCAATAAGCCCACGATTCAATATATCGTGGAGGAAGCCATTGCTTCCGGTATCGAGGACATTATTATCGTTACGGGTAAAGGTAAACGTGCCATTGAGGATCACTTTGACAACGCATTTGAACTGGAATCAAAACTGCTCGAGGACGGTAAGCTGAAGCTTCTGGAGGAAGTACAGCGTTCTTCGGGAGTAGAAATCCATTACATTCGCCAGAAAGAACCCAAAGGCCTTGGACATGCGGTATGGTGCGCAAGACGTTTTATCGGGGACGAGCCATTTGGTGTGCTGCTGGGCGATGATATTGTAACAGGTCAGAAACCTTGCCTGCGCCAACTGATGGACCAATATGAGGAAACACAAAACTCTGTTATTGGCGTGCAGCGGGTACCACAGGAATTCACGAACCGGTACGGCATCATTGAACCGGATCAGCAGGACGGACGATTGTACCGAGTAAATAACTTTATTGAAAAACCGGCTCCAGGCACAGCCCCATCCGATTTGGCTATTATGGGTCGTTATGTGTTCTCACCGAAAATTTTCAAATATCTTGATCTTCAGGAAAAAGGAGCTGGCGGCGAAATTCAGTTGACGGACGCAATCCAAAAGCTGAATCAGAGTGAACGTGTGTACGCCTATGACTTTGAAGGCACACGCTATGACGTAGGTGAACGTCTTGGATATATTTTAACCACTCTTGAATTTGCGCTTGCCAGCGATGATTTGAAGTATCCAGTGATGGAGGCCATGAATGAATGGCTGAAAAAGACCGAGAAAGCAACCACAGCGGGTTGAGAGGAGGTACGTCAGCATGAGCATGGAAAATTTACCGGAGGATGGCGAGGCTGTCATGTCAGGTAAAGCGTTTTACATGCCATACGGGAATACACAAATTCAGGATAAAACGTCCTACCTGGTCACAAAACGCCTCCTTGATATGCTGCTGTCTTTCGTGGGCTTAATCGTCTTGCTTCCACTTTTTGCAGTAGTGGGCATTTTGATTAAGCTCGAAGACCCAAAGGGAAGTGTATTTTTCAAGCAAATTCGGGTGGGCAAGAATGAGAAGTTGTTCAATATGTATAAATTCCGTTCAATGGTGTCCAATGCCGAGGAACTGAAAAAGGACTTGATGGAGCTGAATGAAGTGAGCGGCGCCATGTTCAAAATTAAGAACGATCCTCGGATCACGAAAATTGGCAGTTTTCTGCGCAAGACGAGTATTGATGAGATTCCGCAGCTATGGAATGTGTTGGTTGGAGACATGACTTTAGTCGGTCCGCGACCGCCGTTGCCTAGCGAGGTCGAACAATACTCTGATTATGACAAGCAGCGCCTGATTGTAACACCGGGGTGTACGGGTTACTGGCAGGTGAGCGCACGTAACAGTGTAGGCTTCGAAGAAATGGTGCAAATGGATTTGAAGTATATTCATGTTCGCAATACGTGGCTCGATCTGAAAATCATCATGAAAACAGGCGTTAAGATGCTGTTCTCGAAGGATGCTTACTGATGGATGCATTCAAGCGATTTCCCGCAGTGTCCGTTGTTATTTGCACCTATAACCGGGCGGACCTGCTGGAGAAAACGTTAATGTCTTTGCTGAAGCTGGAAGACCTTGCACTGGCTGAGATCATTGTGGTCGATAATCGTTCCACCGATCATACAGCAGCGACGATCAAAAGATTTACCGTTGCGCATGGTCAAGACATTCACCTTCGGTATCATTATGAGCGCGAACAAGGATTGTCTGCCGCTCGTAATGCGGGCATTACGTTATCAAAAGCAGACGTCATTGCTTTTCTGGATGATGATGCAATTCCGTGTGTTACATGGCTGCAAACAATTATGTCGGCCTTTGGCAACAATCCCGAGCTAACAGCTATGGGTGGGAAAATTGATCCTATGTTTGAGACGGAGCGGCCGAGCTGGTTGACAGGCCCGCTTGAACTGCCTTACACGATTATTGATCTGGGGAAATCCGTCTGTGAATATCCGGCGGGACTGAATCCGTTTGGAGCGAATATGGCTATGCGCAAAACGGCTTTCGCCGCCGTCATGTTCCCGCTCCACCTGGGTAGAAAGGGAGATATCCTATTATCTGGTGAGGAATCGTGGGTATTCGAGCAAATCCGTAAAAATGGTGGAACGATTATGTATCATCCGCACATGGCTGTAGAACATTTTGTTCCGGCTTCACGATTAACGAGAGAATGGATTCTGAACCGCTACTATTGCCAGGGCATGTCTAATGCTGCTCAGGCTGTTGGTCTACGCGGCAACGCAATGCTAATGGCGAAAGTGGCAGCTAAAGTGTTATACATCACGGTGGATTCCCTGCTGGCACGTACTGAGGGCAGGAAGCTGTTAAACCGGTGCAGGCTTGAAAATATCCGCGGAACGCTGGATACACTGCGCAACCGGAAAAGCGAGTCAGCTGCGGGGTGAAAAATTAAACATGAGTAACTATCCTTGGACTTCTAGAATAAATACCATACAGCATGTTTTTATTTTTCTACTGGGCGCTCTTGCTGTAGGAATAGCGGCTACCTATCAACCTGTGGTCAGTATTGCAGCGGTATGCTTGCTGCTTTTGTTGGCTGTTTCTATCCATCATCCTGAGCGCATTAGCTATGCAGTTTTGCTAAGCACAGCAGTCTCAGTCGATTCTCTGTATCAGGGCGGCGTGTTCGGCATTGAGATATTGTCATTGTACAAATTGGGCATTTTGGCTCTGCTAGTGCCGTGCATGCTCGTATATGGCATTCGTCTCAAGTTCAGCTATCCGGTCTGGGCATTGGTGATCATGCTGGGGATTACATTTGGATTTTCAGCATGGCTGCCTTTGTTAACGACCTCGATTGCCGTGAAGGCGTTCGTGGGACTTTCACTCCCCTTCTTTTTTTTACTGATTCAGTGGAAAAGGGATGTGGCAGAAAAGCATATTCGACTGATTAGTCTGTTGCCGATTATTAGTGTGGTCATTGGATTAGGCTTACAGGTTTTAGGGCTGCATTCGTTTACAGATGTGGAATTTACGGGCGCAGTCAGAGTACAAGGAGCGAATATACCGCCGCATTTGGCAATGCTCTCCTTTCTCGGAATTGCCGTCTCTCTGATTGAGGTCAAGCGCAAACCTAGGCAAGCTGCTTTTTATTACACGGTGTTGGCCCTGAACTTTCTAATCCTGATCGCCACCGGTACACGTGGGCCGATTCTGGCATTGCTATTAATGTTTGCTGTGTATCTGTTTGATATTGCCCGTCAGTACCTCAAGGGAAAAGTCAATTATTTGCTACCGCTGGCCGGATCGTTTTTGGTTGCTCTGGGGGCGGTGGCCCTACAATGGAACAATTTAAAAAAACGCTCCTTCGAACGGGAGACCGACACAGGCATTGACCTATCGGGACGCTCGGAGGCATGGGAATATTTTTTGAACAGAGTACATGATTACCCTTGGTCAGGCAGAGGTCTTGGCGCGGTAACGGTTGCGAACGACGGGACGTTATTCAATGGTTTTGTTGTACCGCATAACGAGTATATACGATTTTATTTTGATACCGGATATATCGGTTGCGGGCTATTAATGCTGTCATTACTGATCGTGTTCGCTCTTATTTACCGGTCACTTGCCAAGTCTATCAAACCTTATTTTGCAAGTTTAATTGCAGGTTTTCTGATCTACTCGTTTTCAGATAATACGTTGTCGACGGTTCAGATGATTATTCCGTTTTGCTGGTATTTGAACGCATTATACCAGACATCTACTCAAACCGATTTTCGCAAAGAGAAGTGATACGATGAGCAGAGTGAACATGTTCGATGTCAACTTTGATAATTACGATTTTAATGATCTACTCGAATTTATAGATACTTCTATTGAGCATCAGCGTCATTCCTACATTTTGACCTGTAATGTCGATCATGTGATCAAGCTTCGCAAGGATGATGAATTCCGCAAGGTTTATTCGGATGCCGGAGCTGTAGTGGCCGATGGTATGCCTATCATTTGGGCGTCCAAGTTACTGAAAAAGCCCCTCAAACAAAAGGTGTCAGGGTCCGACTTGTTCACCCGGCTTGGAGAGGCTTTTGAGGATCGAGGCTATCGATTATTTTTTCTGGGTGCAGCTGACGGTATTCCTGAGAAGGCTATGCTCAATCTCCAGGAATCCTATCCAAACATGAATGTAGTAGGCTGCTATTCTCCCTCTTATGGTTTTGAGAAAAACGAAGAGGAGAACAAATACATTATCCAGTTGCTTCAAGAGGCTCGCCCAGACATCGTTTTTGTAGGGGTAGGAGCACCGAAGCAGGAAAAATGGATCTACCGATATTATGAGACTTACCGTGCTCCAGTTTCGATTGGGGTGGGAGCGACCTTTGATTTCCTGTCGGGAAATGTAAAGAGAGCACCGGAGCTGATGCAGAAGACAGGATTTGAATGGTTTTGGAGGTTGTCTCAGGAGCCTAAACGATTGTGGAAAAGATATCTGATTGAGGATTCCCAATTCCTCGTTCTGCTGTTTAAAGAGATGTTCAAGCGGAAGCGGATGAAGGGAGGCCAGGGGTGAGAAACATGAGTCGGTTGGCAGATCAGCAGCTTTCCTTCTGGCTAGGAAATCGGCGTGGAATCGGCATGATCGGGCTTGGGGTGCTGGCTTGTATGCTGCCACTCGCCATCGGATTTGCCAGCGCCAAAATGAATCCCACCATGAGCCAGCAGGCGGCTATATTGCTGGCGATCGTTTTTCCGGCCTTCCTGCTGGCGATCTTGCAATCACGGCTTCTGATTCCTTACACACTGGTGGTGTGGGCAGTAGGCCCGGAAATCCGCCGTATTGCAGATTGGTTGGAGGGAACGTATCACTCGGTGTCCTTGCTGAGCGTGGCGCCGCTGCTAGTAAGCAGCATGTTGATTATTTCTGTGCTGCGGGGGATTCATCTGGCGGAAAAGCCATTAACCCGAATTGCTGTATTTTTTGGCATAGAATTGGCCTACGGAAGTGTGGTCGGGTTATTTAAAAATGGTATTGTTTTTGCTTATGATTTGGCCAACTATGTGGTCCCTTTGCTTCTATTGCCTTATCTTGCGATTAAGCCTATGAAAGCAAGGGAGCTGGACCGACTACTGTATTCATACGCCAACATCGCTGTTCTTGTAGCGATATACGGCATTATTCAGTACTTGACGGTGCCTCCTTGGGATGCATTTTGGATGAATCATGTGGAAATGAATTCCATTGGTGTGCCGGAACCGCTTCAAATCAGAGTATTTTCTTCCATGAACTCGCCCGGTCCATGCGCTATTTTCCTGGCAATGGCACTTGTACCGATGCTGATGGAAAAACGGTGGCGAGGCACTTTGGGATGGATTGGAATCCTGCTGACAGTCGTTTGTCTCTTGGTCACGCTCGTACGTTCAGCCTGGCTGATTGCATTCGTCATGTTGCTGGCTTATATTCTCAGCTCATCCTCCAAAGGAAAGTGGAAGACCCTGTTTCAACTGGCTATCGTCGGCCTTCTTCTCTACATCATCGTTCCAAAACTTCCGGGGGCAGAAGGTTTGGTGGCTCGCATGCAGACGTTGACAGATATTCAACAGGATCATTCGTATAACGAACGTTTGGATTTACTGCATACGATGCTTCCGGCGATTACTAGCAATCCGGTCGGGCAGGGGATCGGGAGTGTAGGAATCGGAACCAAGCTTGATAACGGCGGCGATCTCGGTGAACTTGGGATTATGGATAATGGATATATTGCCATTTTCCTCACCTTCGGTATTTGCGGAGCATTCTTTTTCTTCGGTGGTCTGTTCGTTATCATCAAGCGCCTTCTCGTCCGTATTGCCGAACGGAATTCCAGTCAGCCTTATATCAGACTGGCGTTGGCTACATGGGCCGGAGCTGTAGCCAGTCTCATATCGGATAATGGTTTTCCCGGTATGCGCGGCTATTTGATCTGGATGATGATCGGAATAGGACTATGGGCAAAAGACGTCATCGCGGAAAGAAGGTAAAGGCTGTGCAAAACTTACAAGCATTATCCGCACCTGTCCGGACACTATGGTCCACGGTGATTCGGTTTGCCAAAAGCAAGGATAACAGCTCTGCAGCAGTAAAAACGATGATATTCAGTATGCTGATTCTCGTTGTGAATATGCTGACTGGTGTGCTGACGGCACGATTCTTGGGTCCTACTGGACGCGGGGAACAGACAGCGATGGTGAACTGGTCCCAATTTCTTGCCTTCTGCATGAGCTTCGGTGTTCCGTCTGCATTGATTTACAATGCCAAAAGGAAGCCTGAGGAAACGGGCAAGCTGTATGGCTTGGCCTTGCTGCTGGCTACGGTGTTCGGGGGGATGGCGACACTCATCGGAGTATTTCTAATTCCTTATTGGCTGCGCTCTTTTTCTGCATCGGTCATACTTTTCGCGCAGTGCTCCATGATGATGTGTCCACTCATAGCGATTTCACAGATCAATAATGCGTTGCTTCAAGTTCGCTCGGAATATAAACAGTACAATTTATTCCGGTATCTGGTACCCCTAAGTACGCTGCTGGGTCTGGTAATTCTGATCCTGACGGGGACTATGAATCCGTACACCTCAGCATTAGCCTACTTACTGCCAGGCTTGCCGATCTATGTCGGCGTCACGATACGAATGATTCGGCTGTACAAACCGAAGGTGAAGAACAGCTGGACGCAATTTAAGAATCTCTTTACCTACGGTATGGGCTCATACGGGAATGATCTCATGGGGCAGGTGTCCACTTATATTGACCAGATTTTGATTGCGGGTCTGCTCAGGCCCGCTGACCTCGGTTTATATGCGGTAGCGGTCAGCCTGGCCCGGATGGTGAATGTATTTTCAACCTCAATCATTGTCGTACTGTTTCCCAAAGCCTCCGGTCTGGATAAGGAAGAGGCGGTGGCCATCACATTTCGGGCATTTCGAATCACTTCAACGGCAACCTTTTTGGCTGCGGTGATGTTAATGCTGATTGCTCCGTTCGTATTTACATTGTTATATGGCCAAGAGTTTAAACAAGCGCTTACGGTATTCCGGTTTCTAGTGCTCGAGGTTGCTATCAGTGGAGGTACCATGGTGTTGGCACAACAATTTATGGCGTTGGGTAAGCCCAAGCTGGTTACCATTCTACAGGGTGTCGGATTGGCGCTCGTCATTCCATTGCTGTCCATACTTGTGCCGAGATATGGATTGACGGGTGCAGGGATAGCAATGCTGTCTTCGGGGATTTTACGGTTCGTTTTCATTTTATGTAATGTTAAATTCGTTCTGAAAATGAAAATTCCAAGACTGCTTATTTCCAAACAAGATTTTCAATGGCTCCGATCAACGATGTCTCATTACATCCGGAAAAAGCCAGTTAACGGTTAGATTAAGAAGGAGGCACCCGCTAATGAACCACATGTCTAGCGTTCCCGCGGACAACCGGATATCCGTAGTTATTATCGCTCAGGATGATGGCATTCGAATAACAGCCGCCATTAAATCCTGCCAGCCCTTTGCGGACGATATCGTCGTCATTGACGGAGGGAGCAAGGACAATACGATTCAGGTAGCTGAATCATTGGGCTGTAGGGTGTTTTCTAACCCATGGCCCGGTTATGCCAAACAGCGCATGTTTGGTGTTGATAAAGCGGAATTTGATTGGATATTTCTGATTGATACAGACGAAGTAGTGGATGCAGAGTTGCTTGGTGAATTGTTGAAGGTAAAGGAGACACTTCACGATCCGGCCAAAGCCTATTCCGTATTTCGCATTGGTGATTTTCTCGGCAAATGGATGAACAAAGGCGAGTATTTGGTTCGTCTGTACAATCGGCAAATTTATGGCATTACGAATAGTCTCGTTCATGAAATGCCAGATGTAGCCTCCTCCCAGATTATTAATCTGGAGGGCGTGTTATGGCATTATGGCTTCCGTAGCATCAGCGATCATATGACCCGTTTTAACAAGTATACGGATCTGGAAGCAGAGACGGCATTTAACAAAGGGAGATCCTTTCGGATTACCAGACTGTTGTGGAGGCCTCCCGCCCGCTTTGTACAGAAGTATTTTGTTCAAGGTTTATACCGCAAGGGATTGGCGGGTTTTGCCGTAGCGGTTTTCTGGGTGATGTATGAGTTCCTCGTCTGCTTCAAGCATTATGAGTTAACCAAACGGCGAAAAAAGATAGAAATCGTGGATGACGGACAGACCGAGCAGAAAGGAGAAACCAGCTATGTCGTACAATAACGGATTTCGTATTGCGGCAACGGGGCTTAGCTGGCCTTCCTTGCAGCCAGGAGGGCTCAACACATATTTTAAATCCATCTGTGAGCAGCTTACGTTAGATCACAATACGCTGGATGCTCTAATCTGTAGTGATGAGCAGCCACAGACGCAAAGCCGTGTTCGAATTCATTCGATTGGCAGCAAACAGCAATCCATCTGGAAGCGCAGAGATCTGATGCAAAAATATGCAGCAGAGCTGTTCGACAAGCAACCGGTCGATGTGCTGTATTCCCACTTTGCACCCTATAGTGTCGGACCGGCACTGGAGGCGAAAAAAAGAGGAATCCCTGTCGTTACCACTTTCCACGGACCTTGGACGGAGGAAATGAAAATTGAGGGACAGGGAATTAAGCATTTTCTAAAAACGACGTTGGCCAGATCCATCGAAATGAAGGCTTATGGCCTGGCGGATAAATTTATAGTGCTAAGCGAGACTTTTCGGGATATTTTGCACGAGCACTATAAAGTACCACTTAGCAAAATTCATGTTATCCCCGGTGCGGCGAATGTAGAAAGGTTCCATCCGGCAGAGGATCAGGAGGCCGTACGGAAGCGGCTGAATTTGCCGCAAAATGCGACGATTGTGCTAACTGTTCGTCGTCTTGTTAATCGCATGGGACTGCTACAGCTGCTTGAAGCATGGCGACGTGTAACCGAGCGACACCCCGATCATCTGCTGCTAATTGGTGGGAAGGGCCCCTTGATGGAGGAATTGGCTTCCAAGGTGGCGGAATACAACCTTCATAACCAGGTAAGGCTGCTTGGTTATGTGTCGGATGAGGAGCTGCCCCTGTACCATCAAGCATCGAATTTGTTCGTTGTGCCAACACAGGCGCTAGAGGGTTTTGGTCTGATCACAGTCGAGGCGATGGCCTCGGGACTACCCGTGCTGGCTACTCCGGTAGGCGGCAACAAGGAAATTTTAAGAGGATTCCGTCCTGAGCTTTTATTTCAGGGAACGGACAGTGAAGCCATTGCTGCAGGGCTGCTGCGTGTGCTGGATCATCGTGAACTTCTACCAAATGCACGGGAATGCCGGGACCATGTCTTGAGCAGATACACATGGGGACATGTAGCGGAGCAGGTGGAAGAAGTGTTCCGGCAGGTCCTTGACAGAAAGGCGGCGGCGAAATGATGAGAGTAGCTTATATTGACCATACGGCAAGATGGAGCGGCGGTGAAGTCGCTTTGTATAACATCCTGACGAATATCGGAGAACATATCGACCCGCTCGTTATTTTGGCGGAGGAGGGCGATTTGGCGGATCGACTTCGGCAGCGCGATATTGATGTGCGCATCGTTCCACTAGATGATTGGATTCGCAATCGGGGACGGAATGCCGTTAATCTGGGTGCGCCTGCAGCAGCCTTTCGCTTGCTGGCTTACGGCAGAAAACTCGCGCCGTTGCTGCGTGAGGAAAAAGTCGTGTGTGTACACACGAACTCGCTCAAGTCTGCACTGTATGGTGCAGTAGCCGCCAAATCAGCGAAGCTGCCATTAATCTGGCATATCCGTGACCACATCGGTCCGCCTTATCTGAAGCCGATTGTAGCCAAAGGGATTCGGCTGATGTCCCGCTTTTTGCCCAACGGAGTGATTGCCAATTCCAAATCTACGCTAAGTGCATTGGAATTACCCCCGGACAAAAAGACGCTCGTCGTCTACTCCGCTTTTGCCAAAGCGATTACGGCTCGTGATTCGGCTGCACATTTGCGTGGCGATGACTCGTTTAACGTCGTATTGGTTGGCAGATTGGCGGAATGGAAGGGACAACATATTTTACTGGAAGCGGCCCGCTCTTTTTTACCAGATCAGCGTGTGAAATTCTGGCTGGCTGGAGATGCGTTGTTCGGAGAAGAGGAATACAAGCAACGATTGGAATCCACGATGCGCGAATACGGGTTGACCAACGTCAATTTGATGGGACACGTCGATGACATCCAGGGTCTGATGCAGCGCTGTGATTTGCTCATTCATACCTCCATTACACCGGAACCATTCGGTCAGGTCATTATTGAGGGTATGGCCGCAGGTTTGCCCGTGATCGCTTCAAACGAAGGTGGTCCCAAGGAAACGGTAGTACCCAATGAAACCGGGCTGCTCATTGAACCGGGAGACCCAGCCAAGCTGGAAGAAGCCATCCGCTGGATGCTGGAGCATCCACAGGAACGTCAGCAGATGGGTGAGAAAGGGATGGAACGGGTCAAGAAGCATTTTGTCATCGAGAACACTGTTAAGGATATAGTTCATTACTATAAGGGTTTGTTGGCAGGAGTCTGACCGACATTCGCGTTAAAGGATGATTCAGATGAAAATAGCGATAGCACATGATTACTTAATCCAAATGGGCGGAGCGGAAAGGGTAGTGGAGGTATTCCATGATATGTATCCGGAGGCTCCCATCTTCACAACAGTGTTCAGCGATGAGCGTCTGTCGCGTAACTTGAAGGATGCGGATATTAGAGCCACTTGGCTACAAAACATCCCAGGAGTGAAGTCCAACTTCAAAGGAGTGCTGCCGCTGTATCCCATCGCTATCCGTGATTTTGATTTTAGGGATTTCGACATTGTTTTAAGCTCCAGCAGCGCATTTATGAAAAGCATCCAGGTACCCAAGCATACGTTTCACATTTGTTACTGCCACACACCGATGCGGTTTGCCTGGGATTACGATACATATATGGCCCGGCAGTCCAAATCCAACCTGCTCAAAAATATGCTCAAGCTGTACATGAACAGGCTGAAAACATGGGATGCCAAAACTTCTCGCAACGTAGACCAGTTTGTCGCCAATTCTTCTGTCGTCAAGCGGAGAATTCTGCACTATTACCAACGGGAGGCAGATGTTATTTTCCCTCCTATCAATACATCTCGTTTTAAACGTGCTACAAGCATCGGTGACTATTATTTGATCGTATCCCGATTGGTGTCCTACAAGCGCATTGATCTTGCGATCGAGGCATTCAAACGGAACGGTCTCAAGCTGCGCATCGTTGGTGAAGGACCGGATCGTAAACGACTCGAAGCCATGGCTGCCCCGAACATTGAGTTCCTCGGCAGACTTGAGGACGAAGAGGTTAACAAGCTGATGGCGGAATGTCGGGCGCTCGTTTTTCCAGGGGAAGAGGATTTTGGTATTACGCCTTTGGAGGCGAATGCGGCCGGACGGCCAGTTATCGCTTTTCAGGGCGGGGGAGCGCTGGATACGATTGTTCCTCATGTGAACGGCGTATTTTTCCGCAAGCATCAAGTAGACGATGTGCTGGAGGCCGTCGCAAAGGTCGAGCAACATGCATGGAATGTGGACGATATCATTACCCATGCTCGCAAATTTGATGAAGATAACTTCAAGGATCAATTGAAAAAGTATGTAGAACAAGCCTATGTGAACTTTCTAAAAGGAGGATGAACGGAATGAAGCTGGCTGTAATCGGTACTGGATACGTTGGGCTCGTCTCGGGTGTATGTTTTGCGCAAAAAGGTAATGAGGTAATTTGTGTCGATCTGGAGCAGTACAAAATCGATATGTTGAACCGTGCGGAATCTCCGATTTATGAACCAGGTATTGAAGAATTGATCGCGTTGAATCTAGAAGCTGGTCGTTTGGAGTTCACCTCGGATTTGGCTGACGCGGTACGTCGATCGGATGTTGTCATTTTAGCGGTAGGTACACCTTCACTGGCTAACGGCGAGGCGAATTTGTCTTACATTGAACAGGCGGCCGCTGATGTCGGGAAAGCTATGAATGGGTACAAGATTATTATGACCAAGAGTACCGTACCTGTCGGAACGAACGAAAAGATTAAGGATGTAGTGGCTCGTCATACGAGTCTGTCTTTCGATATTGTATCTGCGCCAGAGTTCCTGAGAGAAGGTTCGGCCATCAATGATACGCTTCATCCGGATCGCATCATTATTGGTTTGGACAATACAGGATTGCGTGAGACGATGGTCACCCTGCATCAGGTATTCACAGATAAAATCTATGTCACGGATATCCGCAGTGCTGAAATGATCAAATATGCCTCTAATGCGTTTCTGGCAACTAAAATTTCGTTTATTAACGAGATTGCTAATATTTGTGAAAAGGTTGGTGCGGACGTTACTTGCGTGGCTGAAGGTATGGGCATGGATAAACGGATCGGTTCCTCTTTCCTGCAAGCAGGGATCGGATACGGTGGCTCTTGCTTCCCGAAAGATACGAATGCGCTCATCCAAATTGCGGGTAATGTAGACTATGAATTTAAGTTGTTAAAATCAGTGGTCGAGGTGAATACCGACCAGCGCTTTATGATTGTATCCAAGCTGCGTGAATCGCTGGGTCAGCTAAACGGCGTATCGATTGGCATTTGGGGCCTCGCCTTCAAGCCCAATACAGATGACATCCGCGAAGCACCAGCCTTGGAAATCGTAGAAACGCTCATTCAGGCAGGAGCTATTGTCAAGCTGTATGATCCGATTGCAATGGATAAATTCAAGGAGCGCGTGGATCATCCGAATATTGTATGGTGCTCCTCCCCGCAGCAAGCCGCCGAAAAAAGCGATGCTGTGTGCCTGCTGACGGATTGGGAAGAGTTCAAAAAAGTTGACCTCGTGCAACTGGGCTCCATTCTACACAAGCCTGTTCTGATCGACGGTCGTAACGTATTCACCGAGGAACAGATTCAAGGCTCTGGACTGGAATACTACTCCGTGGGTCGTCCGCGGATGAGTGGGTGGAACAGAGATAAAGTGGAAGCTTAAAAAGGACTGTAGTGGTGGGGGAGGCGCTGCGCGTGCAGATTGTTCTTCCGATTGCTGTTATCCCCGGATTTTCTGGATTGTATAAAACATTCAAAGGTTAAAATCCGGGGATAAAGGCAAACGCTGACGCTTCTTCAGAACAATTCTGCCCGCTCCGCTGCTTTTATCGCACAGAGTCACGATTTTTAATCTCCCATCTTAGGGGATGGGAGTAGGAAGGTCGGATCAGAAGGAGCGGCACGGTTGAAGCCGCTCCTTCTGATCAAGGACGCCATTGCGGTTGTTGAGAGGTAATCTTGGCAAGGCGTTAAGAATCCTTGATTACTTGGAGTTTGCAAGCACAGCAGGTAAACGCCAAGCGTGAGATTTTTACAGGCTGACCGGACTTAATAATGTCCGGTCGTGCCTTTTGCACCACAAGGTATGATCGATATGATGCATTTTTGAGTAGCGCAGGAATGGATTTGAATCTGGAGAAGCGGAGCGGTCGCCTTTGACTTGGGATTCTTACATATAAATGTCTTACACAATCCGAAGAATCCCACGGCAACAGCGATCGTAAGATCAAATGCATTTCGTAGCGGGTAGTCAATTCATCATCAGAACGATCACCCAACCAATATAGAGAGGAAGTGGAGAGTTATGAAGCTCGTACTTTTGTCTGGTGGTTCCGGTAAAAGATTATGGCCGTTATCTAACGATTCCCGTTCCAAACAATTTTTGAAGGTACTGGAGAGCCCGGAAGGGATTTCGGAATCCATGGTGCAGCGGGTATGGAGACAATTGGGAGACAACGAATTATCTGAATCCTCGTTTATTGCAACAGGGAGAGCGCAGGTCGAAATGATCCAGAGCCAAATCGGATCGGATACGCGCATCATTGTTGAGCCGGAACGCAGAGATACCTTTCCTGCGATTGCACTGACAGCGACTTATCTATATTCCATTGCGGGTGTTTCGCCTGATGAAATTATAGCTATATTGCCTGTAGATCCATACGTAGAGGATGCTTTCTTTGCTTCTGTAGCCCAATTGGAACATACACTTCAGGAAAGTGAAGGCAAGCTTGCATTAATTGGGGTTGTCCCTTCCTATCCTTCAGAGAAATACGGTTATATTATTCCGAAAAACGATGCCACTAAAGGTAGCACAGGCTATCGCGAAGTGAGCCATTTTCAAGAGAAACCCGACCGGGAGCAGGCGGAGCGTCTAATGGAACGCAATGCTCTATGGAACTGCGGGGTTTTTGCATTCAAATTAAGCTATTTGCTGGATATCCTGGCGTCCAAGGGTCTGCCGCTGAATTATGAAGAAATGCAAAAGCAATACGCGTCTCTGGAAAAAATCAGCTTTGACTACGAGGTAGTCGAGAAGGAAAAAGACATTGTTGTTCTTCCATACGATGGTTTCTGGAAGGATCTAGGCACCTGGAATACACTTACAGAAGAGATGTCTCATCAGCAAGTGGGTAGAGGGGTAGTTACGGAGGATTGTGTCAATACAAGTCTTATTAATGAACTGGACATTCCTGTGGCGATCATTGGAACAAATGATCTGATTGTAGCCGCGAGCCCAGACGGTATTCTTGTGACCAATAAGGCAGAAAGCCCACGCATCAAGGAAGTGCTCAAGGCTCATGATCAGCGTCCAATGTATGAAGAACGTCGTTGGGGACAGTATCGAGTTGTGGACTATGTAAAATATGACGAGGGTAATGAGGTACTGACCAAACGCATCCGCGTACGTAAAGGTAAAAATATCAGCTACCAGCTTCACTTCAAACGAAGCGAAATCTGGACTATTATAAGCGGCGAAGCGGAAATTATTCTGAATGAGAAGCTGCACAAAGTGAAGGCCGGTGACGTGGTCCGTATCCCTGAAGGGACGAAGCATAGTATTTTGGCTGTGACGGATGTGGATTTGATTGAAGTGCAGACTGGCTCTGAGTTGGTTGAAGAGGATATTGTACGCTTTTGCATGGATTGGAATGAAATTTCTCGTCATCAATTTATCTCATAATTATTTTCGTAAAAACGTAAAAAAAGAAGATTTGATGAAAAGTCATAGCCCAAACTGTCGAAATTGGGCGAAAACCTGTAAATTCATGAACATGACCTATTAAATTTTGGTAAAAAAAAGTCGATACTTAGGTTAAGAAGGAATCCAAACTCCTTCCAACGATAAACGCAACCCTGTCGAAAGGCAGGTACGCAAAGCTAAAGGGCCTTCCCGTAAGGATGGCAGCCTGGCTACCGAAAGGAAGAGCAAAAGTGAGATTCAATTTTATTCCTCTGTATCGACTGATACGTCATGTCCTCCCCGTTGTTATGCTTTTTTCTTTGTTGCCCGTCGGATTTGGTGATTCTCTGTCTGTGGTAAATGCCGCTTCATTACAACCTGTAAATTCGGACGCTTCTACTCAGGCCCGTGAACTATACAATTATTTACTCAGCATCTCTGGAAAAAAAACAGTCACCGGTCAGCATGATTATTTGGAAAGTCCAGATGAATTGAGCAACAAGATCCAAAAAATCAGCCAGGCGTATGTCGGTCTACACGGCTATGAGATGGGAGCCATCTCTGGTCAATCTGACACTGTAGAAGCAGCACAACGCAAAAATGTCGTCGATAGCGCTATTCGTTGGAGCAGATCCGGTGGTATTGTGACGATGACTTTTCATGAAGCACTGCCGGGAAGACCGCTGACTTGGGCCAATGTGCAGGCAAAAGTAAGCCAGGCAGAGTTCAATAAATACGTGACGCCAGGCACTACGCAATATAACCTCCTTATTGCCGATCTGGATAAGGTCGCTGTATCGTTGAAGCAGCTTCGTGATGCAGGGGTTCCAGTATTGTGGAGACCTTACCACGAAATGAATGGCGATTGGTTCTGGTGGGGCAACAAAAATAATTTCAATCAGCTATGGAATATCATGTACGATCGTTTTGTAAACACACATCAATTGAACAATCTGCTGTGGGTGTGGAGTCCCAATGCTCCCAATTCCTACACTGTCCCGTACACCCCGAAATATCCGGGGGATGACAAAGTGGATATTTTGGCAGTAGACATTTACAACAATGATTTTAAGCAAAGTCATTATGATGGATTGCTTGGGTTGGCACGGAATAAGCCGATTGCCATTGGGGAGCACGGGGAGATGCCTAGTTCTGAGGTGTTGCAGGCTCAGCCGAAATGGGTGTATTCCATGACTTGGGGCAAGATGCTGACCGAAAATAACACAACCAATCAAATACAAGATTATATGAATGATTCGAAGAGTTTGACACGGGATGATGTGAAAAATGGGCTGGCAGCAATTCAACAACCGGGGACAGATGTACCGACCTTACCGGATGAGGGGCAAAGTGAGCCTATCCCGGTTCCGCCAGTAGTGATCGTGCCCCCAGCTCCGGCCCCTCCTTCCGTGCCTGATACGGTATATGTGAACGGGCTGCGGGGTGAATATTTCAACAATATGGATTTGAACGGCAGTCCTGTATTGACCCGTACAGATAGCAAGTTGGATTACAACTGGCGCGCCGCTGCTGCTGATCCAAAGGTAAATGCCGATCAGTTCTCAGTTCGCTGGACAGGTAAAATCAAACCACAATACAGCGAGACCTATACGTTCACAACCATATCCGATGACGGTATTCGTGTATGGGTAGACGGCAAGTTGGTGATTGACAGTTGGTTCAAACAAAGCTGGACAGAGCGAAAAGGCAGTATTGCTTTGGAAGCAGGTAAAATGGTAGATCTAAAAGTGGAATACTATGATGAAAAAGGCGACGCAATGGCACGTCTGATGTGGGAAAGTCAGCATGAAGCGAAAGCGGTGGTTCCCGGAAACGCTTTGTTTCTTCCTTGATAGATACTCTTTCCCGGTCAAAAATTTTGAGGAGAGAGGGTGTATCGTATAATGAAAAAATGGTTGACCCATAGGTATACGGTCGTATTATCCGGACTACTAGGTGTCGCAGCTATAGCCATGATCGCTTGGTTATTATACATGCCTTCAAAAAGCGTAGAATTGCAGTCGGATCAGGTAGCGGCGGCCAGTCCAGTATGGAAGCTGGGTCAGAGGGATGACTCTTCAGCGGAATTCAAAGGAGTTGTCGGTAGGGATAATATCGATATTTCTGCAGCAGCAGCTTCTGCCGAATCCTCTGCTAAAGGAACATTGTCGGCAATGTCAGTAGCAGAAAATTCAACAGTTCCGGTATTGCTCAGCAGTGGAGATATCCCTCCCGGTTTGAATGCATCCACGAATCCTGAATTGACACTCCAGTATAAGCTGAATCAGATTCCTCCCAATGGTATGATATTCCGCGTTCGGATTTTGGATGCGGGCAAAGCTGTGCCGCAGATGGCTGTTTTTTCAAATCATCAGCTGTCCGGAATTATTCAGATTGCCGGGGTATCCGGTACTGGAAGTACCTATAATTTCAAAAATAACTACGAGCTGTATATTCCCAAAGAACAATTGCAAAGCGGTGTTAACGTACTCAAGCTAAAGACAGCGCGCTGCCTATACTGCTCCTCTGCAGAAGATAAAAATGTGTGGTGGACTTGGGATGACTTGAGCTTGGAGACGTTAGCTTCCCCTGCGACCGAACCGGTACATGGTAAATATATACTGACTGGTACGAATGTAAACAATAAAGAATTTTATTATGATCAGGGTGCAGTTAAGCATCTGCCATACGTGCTCAAATGGCTGGGAATTGCCTATAGCGGCAACGTCATGAGGGTCACCTGTGCCAGTAATGTGGGCAAGGCATGCACAGACGTGGATGATTACTATCAAACGTTGAAGCAGTATAATATGCAATCGTCTGCTTTGTATCTATATACAGGTGATATTAAGCTGCAAAAAGATGGTACTCTGCCAGAGACGGCCAAGCAAAAGCTGCGCGATTATGTAAAAAAATATGGTTCATACCTTCAATATTATGAAGTAGATAATGAGCCTGGATTGTTTAACCGTTCTAAGGCAGTAGACCTAGCTGTGGCTAAGTGGTTGAATACGGAAGGCAAGCAATTGGCACCGCATCTCAAAACCGTAGCGCCGGGCTGGGCCTACTGGCCGACATATTCTACCAAGGCGTGCAAAAATCAAACCGGAGGTACGCAGAAATGCGGTGATCCAGATGGATGGGAACGGGACCCAGCGCAGCGTAAACAGTTGGAAGAAGTCACCGACCTGACCAACGGACACGCCTATGGTGAATCGTATATTGAAGAGGGCGGAGGCAGCTTCGTTCAAAATTTGAGAACCTTTGGTGGTTCGAGCGACGGACTGGCGAAAAAGATGCTAAATACGGAGTTCGGTACTAATGATACGCATCGAGATAATCCCGATTACGGAGCTAGTCAGCCACAAGCTGCCGCATTCGATCGGATTATGCGTTCGCAAATTGGGTTTGCCGACATGTTTATCCAGCATGCTGCTTTTTATAAGGATTACACGCTGTTTAAAACAGGCTTTGATCTGCAAAATCACAACCCTGCTAACACGGAAATTTATCCGTTTGGGCAAGGACAGGACACTCGCGTTAAGATCATGAGACGCTTGAGTCTAGCCTATGCCACGCATGGTAAACCGCTGACTTATACCCTACTGAATCCAGAGGATACCAAGGATAAGATGGTGTATGTTCGCGCGGTCGATACGTCCAAGCTTAAACCGTTGGCAGGTAGCGGCGCTACCTCGAACAAATTGCTGGTGAACCTAGTGAATTTCGAATCCACCACGCAGACAGTTCGCGTACGGGTGACGATGCCAAAAGCTGGTTTGTACACAGGGGAACGCTTTGGAGCGGGTTCTACCTACAGTCAGGCACAGCGTTCCATATCAGGACTGAAGGCTTCTCCTGCCCTTGATTTTGAAGAAAAGCTGGGGCCTGGCGAATCGGTACAATATATTTTGGAATTAAAAAGTACAGATCAGACCGCAGCTATTGCCCCAACGGGGGTTAAAGCAGCCTCTACTCAAGACGGAGCGGTCAAGATTAATTGGCTCCAAGCAGAAGGCGTATCCTCCTATGATGTGCTGCGTGCTGACCGGACTGACGGTGCCTACCAGGTGATTGCCTCGCAAGTAGTAGGAAGCACCTATACGGACCGCACGGTCAAAGACGGAGATCATTACTTTTACAAAGTCCGAGCGACCGGAGGTACTCAGGTTTCTCAGGCAGTCGAGGTCGCTTAAACACACTGGATGCATATAGGACCTTACCTAATGAATATCTAACATCATTTCGGAAAAAAACAAAAAAGAACCTATCAGGAAAAAATAGGACCTGACAGGTTCTTTTTTATTTGTAAATCGTTCTGAATTGCCAATACTTTACGTATAATGGAGAAAAAAATAAGAAAATCCTTTTATATTCTCGTCATAAGACGACAACATTGCAGCTATGTATTCATATATAATAGTTTTGTTCATGACTATACATACATGGTTTGTAAGGAATTTCTTTCCGGTGACCAAGAATAATAAAGTGAGGTTAATGCTGAATGAATAAGGAAACAGAATTAGGGGAGAACAGTCCTCTTATTCAAAACAACGCACGAAAAGCAGGCAAAGCGGCTATCCACTTGGACATACGGAACATTTTGCTCCAATGTGGGATCACGACACCGGAATGGCTGAATGGCGATGCAGATGACACCAAGTGTCGGAAGGACAAGCGCATGTAAATTTCAGTTGCTGGTCCTACTTGATCCAAGCACCGAGCAGCAGCGCTTTCATTATTCCATCATTCGTTCCATTCGAACAAACGCGATAAAGCGCTTGGCTTCTTCCTCAGTCAAGGTGCGTCCGTCAATCGTCAGGTTAAAACGTTGCAGAATATCCTCGTCGGACAGTTCAAGCTGATCCACAAATTCCCTCACATCTGAATCTAATATGGCTGTCGGCTGGCTCGTACGTCCCACCAAATAATCGATGGTTACCCCGAAAATATCAGCGAGCTTGGTCAGGATCTCAAAGTCTGGCTTGCGTCTATTTTTTTCATAGTGAGAAAGAGCCGCCCGCGTAATTCCGAGGGATTGTGCTAATTCCTCTTGTTTTAATCCCTTATGTTCTCGTAATTCAGCGATGCGGGTTCCATAATTCATCTGTTTTTCCTCCTGAAGGCAAGGTTAAGAAAGGTAAAAAGAGCAATTTTACGCTTGACAAGATACAATTTGTATCATAAATTAATTATGTAGGTTACATAACGTATCTGTATTTCATAGTTTTCACTTATATCTTCATTAATATACCCTAAGAGGCCACCGATGATTGAGCATTCTGTGCTTATTCGCTGGCTAGACCTTCTATGCGCTATTATACAACATTTTACTATAGATTAGAGGGTCATGCATCGTTCTTTTCCCGTTATGCAGAGGATCAGTACAAGCGTTATTGCATCGAAAACAAGTCAAACAGGGAGGACTGGTCTTGTGCAGTTGAAAGAGTACATCCGTTTGATCCGAAAGAGAATGTGGTTGATCAGTAGTATCGTACTGCTGGTGTGCGCTGTAGTAGGCATAAAAAATGTATATTTTACCCCGCAGGTTTATGAAGCTACCGCAAAGCTCATTATCAACCAGACGCCACGACCGGATCGTGCAGGTGTCGTCGATTACAGTGTCGTACAAACGAATATAGCCTTAACAAACTCCTATAAGCAAATTATGATCTCCTCGGCGATTATGGATCAGGTGGTCGCCAGCTTCCCCGATCTTAAGGTTACTCCGTCAGCTTTGGCGCAAAGATTAAGAGTAAACACCGCAGGTGATTCACAGGTCATGGATGTTACAGTGCGCGACTTATCATATACGAAGGCTGTGAAAACCGTCAATGCGGTAGCCAAAGTATTCAAGCGGCAAATTCCCTCTATCATGAAAATGGACAATGTCACCATTCTAAGTGAAGCCAGCCTAAATGATCCAGCCATTCCCGTGAACAATAATCCCGCTATTCAGATTTTTATAGCTTTTGCCATTTCTTTATTGCTAGGAATAGGCTTAGCGTTTTTGCTGGAGGTATTGGATGATACATTTAAGAATGAAGAGGATATTGAAAAAGAACTTGGCCTGCCTACCCTATCCCTAATTACAAAAATGAAAAAAGAGGATAGACGCTCTGACAGTTCTACTACAACTCCTAAACAGGTAGGTGAGGGACAATATGCCGCAATTAATCAATAATCAGCTCGTTACATCCTTACATGCTCAGTCTTCCGTTTCGGAGGAGTACCGCATGCTTCGCACCAACATCCAGTTTTCTTCTATAGACGAGCCGATTGAGGTGATGATGGTGGCGTCCGCTCAAGCGGGTGAAGGCAGAACTGTCACGATTAGCAATTTGGCTGTAACCTATGCACAAGAGGGGAAAAAGGTGCTGGTTATGGACATGGATCTGCGTCGCTCCTCTTTGCACCATATGTTTGGTTTGCGCAATCATACAGGACTGACACGGGTTCTTGCCAATCAACAGACCTGGCAGGATGTGGTTCAGGAAACCGGGATTGATCATCTGCATGCAATCACAGCTGGACCGAATCCACCCAATCCGTCCGAGATGCTTAGCTCCCGTAGGATGAAGGCCCTGCTGGTTGAGCTAAAAGAGCATTATGACGTGATTCTAATGGATACGCCTCCACTGCTTTCTTTTCCGGATGGACTCATTGTAAGTGCCATGTGTGATGGTGTCATTTTGGTAGTGCAGGCAGGGAAGGTCAAAAAGGATGTCGTTAAGAAGGCAAAGGCAAATTTGGAAAGGGTAAAGGCGCGCATTCTGGGGGTAGTGCTCAATAACGTGAAACGCCGCACCGAGCGTGGTATGGAAGAACGCAATCTGACATGAATAAATCGGAGGAAATAAAAGTATATAAAATTCTTATAACAATTAATTAGTGATATTTATTAATAAGGAGCGAGGTGATGAGACGTGTCTTCTTCCCGCTCGAACGAGGCCGAAGTGTTGGGCGCGTCAGTGGATGTATATTCGGTCGCTCATGGGCTTGAACGACGACAAGGATGGAGTGTATATCCGTTTGTGAAGCGAAGTATGGATATAATATTGTCTTTTATTGGAATCATCGTACTGTGCCCGGTATTTCTGCTCGTCATTTTGTTGATCAAGCTGGAAGATCCCAAAGGTAGTGCATTATTTTATCAGATTCGTATTGGTAAACATGAGCGACCATTTCGTATGATCAAATTTCGTTCGATGGTGTCTGATGCCGAAGCCAGATTGTCTGCACTGCTGGTGGAAAATGAAATTGAGGGGGCAATGTTCAAAATGCGAGACGATCCCCGAATTACCCGTGTGGGTCGATTTCTTCGCAGAACGAGTATCGACGAGCTGCCGCAACTCTTCAATGTATTGCGTGGGCATATGAGCCTTGTAGGACCCAGACCCCCATTACCAAGAGAAGTCCATGATTACACCATGAGGGATAAGCTGCGTTTGACGGTTACACCGGGCTGCACCGGACTATGGCAGATCAGCGGTCGCAATCATCTAAGCTTTGACCAGATGGTAGAACTGGATTTGGAGTACATATCTAGACGCAGTTTCCGCACGGATATGATCATCATGTTGAAAACATTTCGTGTGCTGCTGGGCTCCAAGGATGCTTATTAAAGTCAATTTTAATAAAGAGGGGTAGGAGAGAAGGATGGAGCTTCATTCCAACATCTATGTGGCAGGACACAATGGGCTGGTGGGTTCCGCTATTGTTCGAGCGCTTCAGAAAGCGGGATATTGTCATATTACTACTCGCACAAGCCGTGAACTGGATCTGCGCAATAAAGAGGCCGTAGATCATTTTTTTAATACAGAGCCTGTGGATTATGTATTTCTGGCAGCAGCCAAGGTAGGCGGAATTTTGGCAAATAACGAATATCCAGCCGATTTTATCCGTGACAATTTGCTTATACAAACGAATTTGATTGATGCAGCATATCGGAAAAACGTAAACAAGCTGCTATTCCTGGGCTCTACCTGTATTTATCCCAAGTTTGCTCCGCAGCCGTTGCGAGAAGAATATCTGCTTACAGGTGAGCTTGAGCCTACCAATGAGGCTTATGCGATTGCTAAAATTGCCGGAATCAAAATGTGCCAGTCCTACAACCGTCAGTATGGAACCCGTTTTATTTCGGTGATGCCGACGAATTTATATGGTCCAGGTGACAATTTTGATCTCCAAACCTCTCATGTGCTGCCTGCGCTGATCCGCAAGTTTCATGAGGCTAAGCTGAATCACTCTCCGACTGTAGAGGTATGGGGCTCCGGTACGCCCCGCCGAGAATTTCTTCATTCGGATGATTTGGCCGATGCCTGTCTATTCCTGATGAATAACTATGAGGAAGATGAGATTGTCAATATTGGCGTGGGTGAGGATATTTCCATCCGTGAGCTGGCTGAGCGAGTCAAGAATGTAGTCGGCTATGAGGGCGAAATTACTTTTAATACATCCGTTCCTGACGGAACGCCGCGTAAGTTGGTAGATGTATCCCGGATTTCCGGGCTGGGCTGGTCGGCGCGTATTTCACTAGAAGAAGGATTAAGGTCTGTGTACCAGGCGTTTCAAGGTCTGGATCTGGTTGAACAATAATTAACAGTGGGGGAATTGGAATGAAAAAAGCGCTGATCACAGGGATTACCGGGCAAGACGGGTCTTATCTGGCTGAGTTGCTGCTGTCCAAGGATTATGAGGTGTATGGGATGCGCAGACGAACCAGCACACCGAACTTTGAAAATGTATCGCATATTCAAAATGACATTCACTGGCTTTCCGGTGATATGACTGATCTGGCTTCGCTGATCGAAGCCGTTCGTCAGTCTGACCCGGATGAGGTCTACAACTTGGCCGCTCAATCCTTTGTAGCTGCCTCATGGCCGCAGCCCTTGGCTACAGGGCAAATTACAGCGTTATCTGTCACCAACATGCTGGAGGCGGTTCGGATTGCCAAACCGGAAGCACGCTTTTATCAGGCGTCAAGCAGCGAGATGTTCGGTAAGGTGCTGGAGACGCCGCAGACAGAAACGACTCCGTTTTACCCACGCAGTCCTTATGGTGTTGCCAAAGTGTATGGTCATTGGATTACTGTCAACTACCGTGAAAGCTTTGATATGTTTGCTTGCTCCGGTATTTTGTTCAATCACGAGTCGCCCCGCCGAGGGCTGGAGTTTGTAACACGCAAAGTGTCGGATGCAGTGGCTCGTATCAAACTGGGATTGCAGCAGGAGCTGCGCATGGGGAATTTGGATTCACTGCGAGATTGGGGTTTTGCAGGAGATTATGTAAAGGCGATGTGGCTGATGCTTCAGCAGGATCAACCCGATGATTACGTCATTTCCACGGGAGAAATGCATTCTGTGCGTGAACTGCTGCACATTGCTTTTTCTCATGTAGGTTTAAATTACGAGGATTATGTCGTGATTGATCCGCAATTTGTTCGACCAGCAGAGGTTGACTTATTGCTCGGCGATTGTGCCAAGGCGAAAGAAAAGCTGGGCTGGCGCTTGGAAGTCGGCTTCGAACAGCTCGTTCGTATGATGGTGGATACAGACTTGGAGCGTGTAAAAAGGCAGGCTGCAGTCGAAGCTTCTGTCGTTGTGTAAAAAAGGTGGAGAGACCGCCCGCCTGGCCGGGGGGTCTCTTCAGTGTATATGATTTCAGCTGCATCCACAGATCAACAGGTCAGAAGGCTATGTTCAAGGTCATTTTTTAAGATGGAGTAAAGCATATGACATTAGTCAAGAAACGTGCCAAACCACGCAGAAGCTTGCTGGTAAATACATCCTGGCTATTCGGAGACAAAATGATCCGTATGGTGTTTGGGCTGGCAGTCAGCATCATCATGGCGAGGGTGTTGGGACCAGAGGAATTGGGAAAATGGAATTATGCGGAATCCTTTTTTGGGATGTTCCTAATTTTCACGACCCTTGGCTTTGATTCTATATTAGTTCGCGATCTTGTCAAAGATCCCAAGGATGAGCACGAACTATTGGGGACAGCGGTTCTGCTGAAGTTGTTAGGTACTTTGGTAGCCATCGTATTGTCCTATTCCTTTATTTCACTGCTCAGACCGGAGGACAGCTCAGTACGGTTAATCAATCTAATCCTGGCTACAGCCTCGGTATTTCAGCTGTTTGATATTATCGACTACTGGTTCCGTGCACAGATGTTGTCCAAATATACGGTCGTTGCCAAGAATACGGCCTTTATCCTCGGTTCCACTGTCAAAATTATTCTATTATTGTCCGGTACTCCGATATGGACGGTGGCATTGTGTGCTCATGGTGAGTTTCTGCTGGGGAGTCTGCTGTTGCTGTATTTCTTCCATAAAGAAGGACAGCGTGTGAACAAGTGGACGTTCCGCTTCACCACTGCTCGGCGAATCATGAATCATAGCTGGCCGCTTATTTTGTCATCCTCCGCTGTATATGTACAGGCACGGATTGATCAGGTCATTATCGGTGAGCTGCTGGGGAATGCTGCGGTCGGGCAATACTCTGTTGCACTCCGGCTCATCGAAGTGCTGGGCTTTATTCCGGTCGTTCTAACGACAGCTTATGCCCCGGTGGTGACACGTTCCAAGCAGATAGGAAGCGATGAATACAGACGGACGTTGTCTAATGTGTATCGTCTGATGTTTATATGCTTTCTTGTGACTTCGGTTCCCTTATTTTTTCTATCCCAATGGGTAGTAGTTGTGCTGTATGGGAGAGAGTTCACTGAAGCAGGCTCGCTGTTGTCACTGTTTGCGATTCGTCTATTTTTCACCAATTTTAGTGTCGCCAAAAGCTTGTTTATCACCAATGAAAATTTGTTCAAATACACGCTATTGACCTCGGTGGTAGGTGCGGTTACGAATATCGCCTTCAACTACGCGCTGATCCCATGGCTTGGTGTTCGAGGGTCCTTGGTGGCGACGATCTTGTCCTTTACGATATCTGTATTTTTATTGGATTTGTTGTTCAAGGAAGTCAAAGCCAATTTGGGCTGGATGATGAAGTCAATCCTGACCTTCTGGCATGTTCATATTACAGTACCGAAAGTTGGAGAGAACAATCATGATACCCATTAAACCGTTCGTTCGGCATGAGGAACAGTGTCCGCATTGTGAAGGCACGTTGCGTGGTGGAGAGGTGCTGTGGCAGGGAATTCACGTATGTGTCAGCACTGTTTGCGAGGGTTGTGGACGTGAATATCTTGAGGATATGAGAGTCGGTCATGCAACGTATTCCCCTTATCGTGTAGAAATGCCTGACTATATCCTGACCGGTGATGTGAAGTCAAGAAAATGGCTCGGAGAGCCTATGCGGCAATCGTTGATGAATCCTTCCTATGATTTAGCAGTCGGCATGACCGTGCATAAAAAGAAAGCTTCTTCGCGTGTCATCATTATCAACACCATAGATTATTTGTACGGCCATGCGTTGCTCAAGCTGCTGAATGTTCAGCGCGAATACGAGCAATCGCCGGAAATGGGGATTATCGTTATTGTGCAAAAGTCGCTGGAATGGATGGTACCAGCATATGTATCTGAAATTTGGACGGTTGATGTGCCGTTCAGCAAGGCACGAAACTTTTATCCTATACTGCATCATCGCATGATTGAAGAATTGATGCGCTTTGATGAGGTGTACGTCAGCCCGGCATATTCACATCCCAGCCAGTTTGAAATCGAGCAATTTACAGGTGTTTCACGTTATGACGAGCAACGTGAGTCGAGCCCACGCATTACCTTTGTATGGAGGGAAGACCGCTTGTGGAGCGGTAGCCATCATATTGCCAGAGCGGTGCAAAAATTTCCACAGCTCAAACGTGGGCTAAAACCACTGATTTTTCATCAACGCAGCAAAATAATTGGACTGTTCCGCAGGTTGAGAGAAAGCTTTCCTGATCATCGTTTTACAGTTGCGGGACTTGGACGAACAGGAAGCTTCCCTGCATGGATTTCTGACGAACGTGTCTCACGCTTTGACCGGGAAAGTGAGCTGCGAGTATGCGAGGTATATGCAGCCAGCCGATTAGTTATCGGCATTCACGGCTCCAATATGCTGCTGCCTTCTGCACATGCAGGCATGACGATTGATTTGATGCCCAAGGACCGATGGGGAAATTATGCTCAGGATATTTTATTTCACGAAACGGATCATCGGCTTACAGCCTACAAATATCGCTTTGTACCGATGGAATCGAGCGTGACCTTGGTAGCGGATATGGCAGCCGCCCAGCTAAAAGGGGCAGACCATTTTAATATGCAGATGATGGAGGAAAGACAGCGGCAGGGGGAACATCCAAGCTGGAGGGGGAAGGCCGCTTCGGGACGGGTTTGATCTTCCGATCGCTGTTGACGTGGGATTCCTTGGTTTGAATAAGCCCTATAGAGGGCGGAATCCCACGTCAAAGGCGAACGCTGACGCTTCTTCAGATTCAAATCCTTCCCCTCCGCTACCCACCGCCGCCAAAAAGAATTTTCCCCAGCCCTTAAGGTGGGGGGAAGAGCCGTCTGGCGATAGCTTCGCCCTATCGCCGCGAACTTCACACTGGGCATGTATGCCAGTGTAATTAATGCTCTGTATCGTTCTTCTCAAGCTGAAAGAGCTTGATGAATAGTACTCACGGCAAGCAACAATCAAGCCTGGTTAAGGCATCTTGGTCAGCCTAGCGGTAGTATAGCTAGGCTTGCTTGTGAGCATGCCATAACGTGCCAAACTTACAAATTGTTTGACGAAATCACGCCCTGTATATATGTATTCGCACGCGTATATCGCGTAGCGATGGCATGTTATGCCCAGCATTCCCTTTTTTAAGATGGGGTGACTTTATGGAAACGGCGGTCAGCAGCGGAGTGGATGGAATCGTTCTGAAGAAGCGATAGCGTTCGCCTTTATCCCCGGATTTTACCCTTTAAAGGGTTTATATAAATCAGATGAAATCCGGGGATAACAGCGATCGGAAGAATGATCCATCCGCGTAGCGGACTCTAACCCCCGCGTGCCATAACTCACCCAATATGAAATGGCAGGAGCACTGATGATGATTCCAAAAATATTGTATCTTCGCAACTTTGCCAGCAAGGTGAATGGAGCCTCATACAATTTGCAGGAAGTCGGCTTGGGTAAAGCGCTCGTCCGTAAAGGCTACGATTGCGATATTGTTTACTACAATGATAGTAAGGAAACCCATTTGGAGCAGATCTACCGTCACGAAGGCTGTACCTTGCGCATTATTTGGCTGCACGGGTTCAAGTTTCTTAGCAACAGCATCTACAGGGATGTTCTCAAAGATTCTTTTCTAAAAGCTTATGACCTGGTCATTACTACAGAATACAACCAGATTATGACCTACCTGCTTTCCCGCAAATGCCCCGACAAGCTTGCGTTGTATCATGGCCCATACCGGGATAACACGCATGCGCTAATCCGCAAACTGTACGATGTTATGCTGCTGCCTAAGGTGACGAAGTCTCTACGTCGAACCTATGTCAAATCCGACCTCGCCAAGCGTTATCTGGAGAATAAAGGCTTTGACAACGTGAGAACGATCGGAGTCGGACTGGATCGCAGCAATGTAGAGAGAGGATTCAACAGTGACGACAACAGCGGAGCGCGTGAGGAAAACCGTGAGGTTGCGAATGAGCTGCGTCGGATCGGAAATCGCCCGGTGCTGCTGTATGTCGGTGTGCTGGAGGAACGAAGAAATATACGTTTTATGCTGAATACGTTCAAAAGAGTACTTCAAAAGCATCCTGGTTGCCTTTTGTTAATGGTTGGGAATGGACGGGAGATAGATACGGATCGTTATTGGGCATATGCCCAGCAACTGGGGTTGACGGATAGCATTATACATTTTCCAAGAGTAGAGCAACGTCATCTATGGCAGATCTACGGAGCGGCGGATGTGATGCTGTTTCCTACTCAATACGATATTTTTGGCATGGTGCTGCTGGAAAGCATGCTGTTCCGCGTCCCGATTATTTCTTCGGTGAATGGTGGCTCGGTCACCTTGATTGAGGACGGAGTGAACGGAGTGATGCTGAGAAGCTTTTCGGAAGAGGAATGGACGGGACGTATCGGCATGTTGCTGGAGGATGCTGAACTTAGACAAAGCCTGGCCGAGAAAGCATTTCTTACGCTCGAGCGTATGTCGTGGGATCGGATTGCAGGTGAAATCGTAAGCCAGCAACGACTCCAACCCATGAGCTCCAATCACGCTATGCAATCAACACAGGAAAGTGGGGCGGCCACGTGAGTCAACAGGTTAGCAGACGAATGACCCCGCCTGTAAGCAAAGTACTGATTATCCATAACTTTTATCAGCAAAGTGGGGGAGAAGACAAGGTTGTCGAGCAGGAATCGGCTATGCTGCGTTCCAGAGGAATAGAGACGGAGCATTACTATGTGCATAACGACAGCATTCAAAGTAAAGGATTAGCCAATATGGCTAAGCTGGCGGTGGAGGCAGCCTGGTCCTTCCCGGAATTCAAAAGGATCAAAGCGCTGCTTTTGCGGGTGAAACCGGATGTGGTACATGTGCACAACTTTTTCCCAGTTATATCTCCTTCGGTCTATCATGCCTGCAAACGGCTGGGGATTCCGGTTGTCCAAACCCTGCATAATTACAGACTGATTTGTCCGGCGGCAACTTTTATGCGCGGGAATGAGGTTTGTGAAAAATGCCTACACGGCACGCTGCTGCATTCCATCCGTCATGGATGTTACCGAGGCTCACAGCTGCAGACGATTCCGGTGGCGGCGATGATTAAATTCAATGAGCTGATCGGCACATGGCAGCACAAGGTCAGTCGCTATATCGCGCTGACGGAGTTTGCACGGGACAAATTTGCCGA
This sequence comes from Paenibacillus jamilae, assembly GCF_050482105.1. Lineage (GTDB taxonomy): Bacteria > Bacillota > Bacilli > Paenibacillales > Paenibacillaceae > Paenibacillus > Paenibacillus jamilae_B. The sequence continues at coordinate 458,688 of NZ_JBCNHI010000011.1, forward strand.
AAGTGGCATTCCGCTGAACCGCATCGCAGTGAAACCGAATTTTATCCATCATCAAACGGTGAAAGCCAAGTATGACCCCAATGATCGTTATTTGTTATTCGTGGGCCGGATTTCAGTTGAAAAGGGGGTTCGCAATCTGCTGCAAGCCTGGTCACAGCTGGAAGATCGGGGCGGATTGAGACTGGTCATCATCGGAGATGGTCCGGAAAAGGCTAAACTGGCTGCTGCTTATCCGCAGGAAGATATTCGGTTTCTCGGCAAGCAGGATGGGGATGCGGTGCTGGACTGTATGAGCCGCGCCATGTATGTGATGGTGCCTTCCATTTGGTATGAAGGTTTTCCGATGACGATTGTAGAGTCCTATTCCGTTGGAACGCCAGTATTGTGCAGCCGAATCGGCGCACTGGAGGAAGTCGTGGAGGACGGGGTGACAGGTTTCCATTTTCAACATGATGATCTGGAAAATATAAAGTCTGTGATTCGCCATGCAGTAGCCTATGAGAACTATGCAGCTATGCGGCAGAAGGTGGCGGAAAACTATGCCGCGCACTATACGGAAGAAGTGAACGTGAAGCAACTGCTGGCGATATATAGCGAGGCCATGGAGGAATGTGATGATGAAGCAGCTGCCCCAGTATAGAGTCGGTAGGATTGCGAGCACAGATGTTGCAGCGCTGACATTTCAGGAGACGGTACATACGCTGGAGCAATGGGCAGTCGGACGAAAGGACAGCTATGTATGTATTTGCAATACCCATTCCATTGTCACCGCCGGGGATCTTCCCGAATTCCACGAAGCGCTCACTCAAGCTGACTTGTGTACTCCAGACGGTATGCCACTGGTATGGGCCCTCAAGCTGTACGGGTTTGAGCATCAGGATCGGGTGGATGGCCCCAGCTTAATGCTCAAGTTGTGCGAACGTGCGCCGCAAACCGAGGTGAGCGTATATTTTTACGGAAGTACGCCCGATACGCTGGATAGCTTAAAAGACAGGATAGGACAGGATTATCCTGGAATTCGTATCGCGGGCAGCTTTTCACCGCCATTTCGTGAACTTCAGCCAGATGAGGAGAAGCGGATCATTGAGGAAATCAATGCTTCAGGTGCACAGATCATATTCGTCAGTCTGGGCTGCCCGAAGCAGGAAATCTGGATGCATCGCAACAAGGATCGCATTCGAGGCGTGATGATTGGAGTAGGGGCTGCCTTTGACTATATTACAGGCAAGGTTCGCAGACCGCCGCTAATGATACAAAGGTTGGGACTGGAGTGGCTGTACCGTCTGCTCTGTGAGCCAAAGCGTTTGTGGAAGAGGTATGCCTATAACAATCCAATGTATATCTATCGTTTTCTCAAATCCTATCGGCATAATAAAAGGCTCACGCTCTATCATAATCGGCATACAGGAAGAGGCATAGAGAAGTAAAGCGGGGCAAAAGTACAGCGAAATTGAGACAGTATGTAAAAGGGGGAATTGCTTTGAAGCTATGTGTTATTGGTGCGGGGTATGTCGGACTGGTATCAGGAGTCTGTTTTGCCGCGCTTGGGAATACCGTCGTCTGTATCGATCAGAATGAAGATAAAATTCGTCAGTTGTGTGCAGGCGGGGTACCGATTTATGAACCAGGCTTAAAGGCTCTAATTAAAGATAATGTGGAGCAGGGCCGGCTGAGCTTCACAACAGATACTGCAACCTCGGTGCAGGCAGCTGATATCGTTATTTTGGCGGTAGGTACACCTTCATTGCCGAGCGGGGAAGCCAACTTGTCCTATATTGAAGAAGCAGCGTGCGAGGTGGCAGACGCCCTGAATGGCTACAAGATCATTGTTACCAAAAGCACGGTGCCTGTCGGAACGAACGAGCGTATTCAAAACCGCATTGCGAGTCGCACGAGCTATCCTTTTGGGATCGCTTCAGTTCCTGAATTTTTACGAGAAGGCTCGGCGGTCATAGACACCCTCCAACCAGATCGTATTGTCATCGGAGCTTCTGACCCGCATGTGGCGGCAGTGCTAACTACTCTGCATGAGCCGCTGACCACGAATATTTTGACCACAGATATCCGTTCGGCCGAGATGATCAAGTACGCGTCGAATGCTTTTTTGGCGACCAAAATTTCATTTATTAATGAGATTGCAAATATTTGTGAAAAGGTGGGCGCAGACGTTACACGTGTGGCACATGGTATGGGGCTGGATCAGCGGATCGGTTCCTCCTTTTTGTCTGCTGGTATCGGCTATGGTGGTTCGTGTTTTCCCAAGGATACGCAGGCTTTAATTCAAATTGCAGGCAACGTGGATTATGAATTTAAGCTGCTGAAATCCGTGGTAGAGGTGAATCAGGGACAACGTTTTAACGTGATTCGCAAGCTGAAAGAGGCGCTGGGTGAGCTGGAAGGAACAACGATTGGCATATGGGGGCTGGCATTTAAACCAAATACAGATGACGTAAGAGATGCCCCGGCGCTGGATATCATACAGTCGCTGCTGGAGGCAGGGGCGCACATTCGTGCATATGATCCGATCGCTACCGCTAACTTCCGGCGTTTGCTGGACAGCCCGGACATAAAGTGGACTGATAGTGCGCGGGAAGCGGCAGCAGAATGCGATGCATTGTGTCTTTTGACGGAATGGGAGGAGTTTGGTGAGGTCGGACTGGGTGAGCTGAACGAACTGATGAAACATCCCATTATGATTGACGGGCGCAATGTGTACAGGGAAGAGCAAATCAGACAATCTGCCTTTGCATACTATTCTGTCGGCAGGCCACAGATGAACAATCTGGATATAGATCGTCATCAGTCTGTAGTGAATCCGTAAAGGGAGGCTGCGTATGAAACGATGGCTGAAGGTGACATTAGGGGCTGTGGCGTTATTGGTTGTAGGAGGTGCCACCTATACCATCTATGTGTATCATTCCTTTAAAACAGCGGCAAATGCGATGTATCATCCGCGCAGCATCGTGCAGCCCGGAGCCGTCTCTACCCTTGCAACGGGCGGAGCAGGGCATTCCGTGGGTACAGACACTGGAGCAAGTACACCCAATCCGGCGGCCATCTCCCAGTTCAAGCCGTTCACCGTGCTGGTGCTGGGTGTAGATCGGCGACCGCACGATCCAGGACGATCCGATACGATGATCGTTCTCTCTGTGAACCCTGCCAATGGTTCGATGTTGATGTTCAACATTCCGCGTGATACGCGAACAGAGTTGATCGGTAGGGGGCGTGAGGACAAAATCAATCACGCGTTTGCTTTTGGGGGCGTGGATATGTCGATCCGTACGGTAGAGCACTTTTTGAACCATTCGATAGATTACTATGTACAAATGAATATGGAAGGATTTGCGAAAATGGTGGACCTTGTGGGGGGAGTCGAGGTTTACAATCCACTTGATTTTCAGTATGAGGGGCATCATTTTGCGCAGGGAAATTTGAGCTTGAACGGCACCGAAGCATTGGCCTATGCCCGTATGCGATTTGATGATCCACGTGGCGATCTCGGGAGAAATGCCCGCCAGCGAGAACTGCTCAAGCAAATTCTGGCCCAGTCCATCAGCAAGGAAGGACTGCTGCGAGTAAAACCGATACTGGAGGCAGCAGGGGAGCAGATTCGCACAGACATTACCTTTGACGATATGACGACCTTCCTCACCCGGATCGGCCCGTCCCTCAAGCAGACGGATACCGTTGAGGTGAAGGGACATGGGAGTAAAATCAACGGCGTGTATTATTACATCGTAGATGAACAGGAACGTGAGCGTATCCACGGAGTGCTGGAAAGGCATTTGCTCACCACTGCCGCATCACCTTAGCAATGCCTTATGACGACGGGTGTCCTTCAGGGAGACCCGTTATTTTCTTCTAAACTCCTCTTGTCCTACATACATCTGTAGAGTATTCGGTACAGTCTGACAGAGGGAGGGGCATGTGTGCTGCTTAGAAGAAGAGCGGCTTCGGCGTTCGTCCGTAAGCTACGTAAGCTACTGTATTTTGTAATTATATGTGGATTGCTGTGGCTGCTGTGGATAGGTCTGCGTGGGGTGATGTCTACGGGAGAAGGGGATCAGGCCGTAGAAGTGCTTAACGAGTTCTACAAGATGGAGCAATCGGGGAATTTTGGCGGCTCATGGGAGCTTTTTCATTCACAAATGAAGAAGAAATTCGAGAAGTCCACGTATGTACAGCAGCGAGCGCATGTTTTTATGCAGGATATGGGGACAGATACGTTTACGTTTGAACTGGGGGAGCCGCAGGCCGAATATGACATTCGTACCGATCCGGATGGGGAAGATTTAGGCAAGGTCTACCGTATTACGGTCACTCAGCATTACAAGACTCGATTCGGTACTTTTGATATTGTACAGCCTTGTTATGTAACACGGGAAGATGAGGAGTGGAGGGTGCTTTGGATATACAAGGAAAAGGAAGAGACATGACATGATGTCCCCAAAGGTGTTTCTGAAAGGATAAATATGGTACAATACTTCCAAAACCGGAAATGTACAGTAAAAAGGATGATAGCTTCACTCCGGATGGAAGGAGTTTCATAGTATGCAGCAAGCGACAGGGCAGGTTCCCGTCATACGTATGGAGGGTGTGAGTAAAATCATTTCCTCAAAAGCGATCGTGGACAATCTGACACTAGAGGTTCCGGCGGGACAGGTATTTGGTTTTCTCGGACCCAACGGTGCGGGGAAAACGACCACCATTCGTATGATGGTTGGCCTGATTTCGATCAGCAAGGGTGATATTCATATTTGTGGAGACAGCATCAATACCGATTTTGAAAAGGCTGTTTCTCATGTTGGTGCGATTGTAGAGAATCCGGAGATGTACAAGTTTCTGACAGGCTATCAAAATTTGCAGCATTTTGCGCGTATGTCGCCCGGGGTGACCCAAGAGCGTATAGATGAAGCGATTCGTCTGGTGGGACTCGGAAACCGAATTCATGATAAAGTCAAAACCTACTCGCTCGGGATGCGGCAGCGACTTGGAGTAGCTCAGGCGATTTTGCATCGACCGAAGCTGCTCGTGCTGGATGAGCCGACCAATGGCTTGGACCCGCAGGGGATTCGTGAACTGCGGGATTATTTGCGTCAATTGACCCGAACAGAAGGAATAACCGTATTTGTATCAAGTCATTTGTTGTCTGAAATGGAGCTGATGTGCGACCGTGTGGCTATTATTCAGAGCGGACGGTTGGTTGATATTAAGCAGTTGAAGAATACAGAGGGAGAAGTGCAGACGACGGAAATTGCTTTTGAAGTCAATGATGCCGAGCACGCTTATACGCTTGCTGGAGCAGGACGTGTCGAAGGCAATCAACTACTGCTTCACCTGGAGCGGGAACAAATTGCAGAGATGAACAGTCTGCTGGCTGCCAATGGAGTCAAGGTGTATGCCATTCGCCCGGTTGCCCGTACGTTGGAAGATCAATTTTTGGAAGTGACGGGAGGCGGGTCCATTGGCTGATTTCTTCAAGCTGGTGCATAACGAAAATCTTAAAATCTACTTGCGTGTACGCACATGGATTATGCTGGGGTTGCTGGCAGTCATCACCGCGGTGATTCCGTTGCTGATTTCGCTGGTTTCCGATCAGGTCAGTGTGTGGGATGGCATCACATTGACAACGTTGTTTACATTTTTCCTCAATACGACGTTTACGGTCATTGTAGCCGCTGATTCGGTGGCTGGCGAATTTACATGGGGCACGATTAAGCTGCTGCTCATCCGGCCTTGGACTCGGAGCAAAATTTTGTTGTCCAAGTATATATCGGTGATTTTGTTCAGCTTGCTCGGAACGATCATTTTGGTCCTGATGGTTACGCTGTCCTCCTGGCTGATGTTATCGAAGGATACACCGGCGGGTTCTGTTCCGCTGTTCAGTGATCCGATCTCTTATGTAACGCTGAACTTCTTGTATAGCTATATCGCCTTATTCGTGACCATGGCTTTTGCATTTATGTTATCGGCGGTGTTTCGTTCCAGCGCCTTGGCGATTGGTTTGTCCTTGTTTATGATGTTCACCAAAACCGTTTATAACTCGATTGGCTTATTCAGCACAGATCGTTTTGAATGGGCCCAATACGTACTCTTTACGCATATGGATCTGAAAAAATATCTGGATATGCCGCCGGGTACTGTAAGTTCCGATCTAACCTTTTCGCTCGTCGTGCTGGCTGCTTATTATGTGGTTTTTATTGCAGTTGCCTGGGTGGTTTTCGTAAAACGGGATGTTTCAACCTAACATTGTCTCTTAGCGTGTGTGATTCAATAATACGAGGATTTTGGCAACATGCTGAGATCACAAAAAGGAAGTCCAATGCCTAGCCATTTGGACTTCCTTTTTTGCTATGTTAACACTATTTTATTCAGTATTTATGTCATTTTTACTACACATTCTGCGTACAGGGGTATATTGTAATCTATTTTCAGCAAGAATCAATCAATAGGGTCGGTTTGCGTTTAAAGAAGTAGAGAGAAACAGAACAGGGGGGCGCATGAATATGCTGCAACATAATCGTTTTTTTCGTCTGACTTCAGGAATCGTCATGCTATTGCTTATCATCTACTTGGGCACCAAAGTAAGTTTTATATTCAGTCCAATCGTATCCTTGGTCAGCTTGCTGGTTGTACCGCTGATGCTATCTTTTTTCCTCTATTATTTATTGAGACCGATCGTAGATGTCATGGAACGGAGAAAAATCAAACGATCGATTTCCATATTGCTAATATATTTGGTCATCGGCGTGTTATTGTTCCTTTTCTCATGGGGAGTGTGGCCTACGCTCCGTGATCAGGTAACCAATTTATTTGAGAACGCGCCGAAGCTCATTAAAAGTTTGGTTGATCAATTGAGCCAGTGGCGGCATAATCAATCCTTGAGACAGGTGCTGCCTCCGGGTGAAGACCCGCTGTCACAACTGTCAGATACGTTAAACGAAGCTTTTTCAACGCTGTCAGATTATTCGGTAAAGCTGGTATCTTTCGTATCCTACTTTTTTATCGTATTGGCTACCTTCCCCATATTGCTCTACTACATGTTGAAGGAAGGAAGTAAATTTGGTCCCAAAATGCTAAACTTCTTCCCTAAAAAGTACCACAAGGATGCGCTGGAGGTTATGGAGGATATTGATAGTGCGCTGAGCAGTTTTATCGTCAGCCGGGTGCTGATCAATGTCGCGTTAGGCTTGATGATGTTCTTGGGATTTTTGATTATAGGTTTGCCTTATGCACTGCTGCTTTCTGTTATTTCGATTTTCCTTAATTTTATCCCCTATGTGGGGGCAGTAGCTGCTTCTATACCTGTGGTTATCATTGGATTTCTCGAATCGCCTTCCATGGCGCTCTGGTCGCTGGTAGTGGTGATCGCTGCACAGCAAATCCAGGATAATTGGCTGTCGCCTATTGTCTTTGGCAAGCAGCTGGACATTCATCCGTTAACTGTCGTTATTTTATTGCTAGTTGGTGGTGACCTGCTCGGGATCTTGGGCATTATTTTGGTCATTCCATTGTATATGTGCGGTAAAATCGTCATTCGCAAGGTGTACCATTTATTTTTGGAACGCAGAGTGGAGGATATGATGGAGTAAATAGAGGATGTATTGGAAATATAAGGAGTATATCGTCTCTATCCTGCCTCAGGTTGTAGGGAGTCTTGGGTGTCTTCTTGATCCTGGTCGAAACTGGATTGATTTTCATCCTCTGATTTTTCTATAACAGCTGGCGGCTCTGCATCCGTAGTTTGGTTCATTTGACTTGTGCCGTTCAGTACGCCGCCTTCAGAAATGATCAACGTGGGAGTCGCCGTATTTCCATACAGTTCGCCTGTCGGTGTAATGGTCAATCGTCCTTCTGTGGTAATGCTGCCGAACACCTTGCCGGCAACAATGACATCCCGGGCAATGATGTCCGAGCGTACAACCGCTGATTCTCCAATGACGACAGTACGAGTGCTGTAGATACCACCCTGAAAGTGACCGTCAATGCGAATGTTGGCCTCTGCCTCGATCATACCTTCGAAGCTGGTGCCATTCGCGAGCAATGTGTCCGTAGCCGGGGTAGAGAGCTTTTTTTTGGATTCCTTGAACATAAGCGTGTTCCTCCAATCCTTTATTGTCAGTATTCTGCAAAATCCTCATTGTACATACAGTAATGGATCGACAGGTTGGTTATGCTTGACAATCTGAAAATGAAGATGAGGTCCTGTGCTTCTTCCGGTGCTTCCCAGCAGACCAATGGTCTGTCCTTTGTGAACACGATCCCCGGGAGCCACCTGCATACCGCTTAGGTGCATATACCAGCTCTGGAGTCCGTCAGGATGCTGAATGATGATGCATTGGCCGCGGGCTCCGCTGGAAGCGGCCTCCAGCACAGTACCTGCTCCTGCCGCATAGACAGGATCACCGGATTGTCCGGCAATGTCCACACCTGAGTGAAAAGCAGATCTACCCGTAAATGGGTCACTGCGATAGCCGAAGCTGGAGGTCATGCGCCGTGAACCTACAGGCCAAATGGAGGGCTTTCCTTGTTCAGCAAGTGCCAGTCTGCGGGTCTGAAGAAGTAGTGCAGCTTGTTTGCGCTCCAGGTTCTGCTGTACGGCGTTTGCCTGTTGAATAGAACGTGGAACCGTACGCTCCACGGTGTCCAGCAGAGCCTCGATTTCCTGAAAATCGTCCATGGCCTGGCGGGCTAAAAGGGCTGTATTTTCATGCACTGCGATCATTTCACCACCGGTATGACCCGAAGCATCCCAGGAGAGCGGAGTTATGGTGGATTTATTGCTGCTTGCGCTGGAGGAATTTCCGTGTTTACGAATGAATTGCTGCATTTGTTGTTCCAGCTCTGTTACGCGCTGGAGACGTTCACGAATACTGGTGGCTTGATTCGTCAGCTCCATGACTTCCTGTCGCAGCCGCCCAATGGCTGCGTCTTTGTCCGCTACCGTGACCTCCATCTGCAAACTCTGGACAGCAAGATTGGTTTCCATTTGGGAAATAATATGGGAAGAACGGATTTGCAGCCCGATCACGAGCGTAGAGATTGATGCGATCACAAGGGTCGGGACGAGAATGACAGCGGCTGTGGAGCATTGTAGCTGCTTGGGCGGTTGCTGTGCATCCCGAATGACAAGCAGGGTCATCCGGCGATTTAGGCTTCCTTTTTTCATAATCGCTCCTTTCCGGACATGGCTCCTATAGTGCTTGGTTACTATCTATTCAGCTTAAGAGGCAAACATGTCAAAAAAATTGGAGCTCTGTATAAATCGTAGATATATAAAGGAGGCTTAGACATGCTGTGGTTGCTGTTGGTTTTAATTATTTTTATCTTTCAGACCGGGACGATTCTGCTCTTTGAATTTCGCAAGCCGTCCAAAGCGGTAGCCTGGCTTTTTATTTTGTTTTGCTTCCCGCTCATTGGTTTTGTGGTGTACTACTTTGTTGCACAGGATTACCAGAAACGAAAAGTGGTTCGAAAAGGCGGATCACAGCTGTTTCGTGAATTCCGTGAGCGTCTGTGGGCGCAATCCAGGGTGATTGAAAATGTGGAGCAAATGCACAATCCCCATTTCAAGCATCAGGAGCGGCTGTTTAACCAGTTAATTCGTATGTCGGAAAATCCGTTGACTGGCTGCAACCGTACGCGTGTGCTGACGAACGGGGAAGAAACATTCGAGGCCATGCTGACAGCGATGGAACATGCGCAACATCATATCCATGTAGAGTTTTACATATTTCGAGCAGACGAAATCGGGAAAAAATTTCAGGAGGTCATGATCCGTAAGGCACGTGAGGGAGTAAAGGTGCGATTTATTGTGGACGGCGTAGGGAGCTACAATTTGCCCTATTCATTTATTCGCACCTGTAGTGAGGCCGGGGTGGAATTTCATTATTTCCTACCGCCTTTTTTTGCCACGCTGGACCGCCGGATTAACTATCGTAATCACCGAAAAATCGTGGTGGTGGATGGTACGATCGGCTTTGTGGGTGGAATCAATGTAGGCGACGATTATCTTGGAAAGTATCCTAAAGTGGGATTTTGGAGGGATACACATTTGCAGATTGAAGGAGATGGCGTTTATTTTCTGCAAAATGTGTTTCTTAGCGATTGGAAACTGGCTTCGAAAGAGCGGCTGATGGATGTAAATTTATTTCCACCGCATAACTGCACGGGAATTGAGGAAGTACAGATTTTGAGCAGTGGCCCTGATCAGGTGTGGGACACAATTCAGGAATTGTGCTTTGGAGCACTCACGGTTGCCAAAAAGCGGATATGGATAACAACACCGTATTTTATTCCCGATCCGGGGATTTATGAGGCGCTAAAGCTGGCGGCCGTTAGTGATATAGATGTGAAAATTATTATTCCCTACCAATCAGATTCAAAACTGGTTCATCTGGCGTCACTGTCCTATGTGCAAGAATTGCTGGAGGCAGGAGTGGAGTTCTACCAATACCGAAAAGGGTTTATTCATGCCAAAGTGGTGATTGTGGATGATTTGCTCGGTTCGGTGGGGACCGCCAATATGGACATGCGAAGCTTTTTCTATAATTTTGAGTTGACCGCTGTGCTTTTTGCCACTTCGGCGATAGATCGGCTTTCGGCAGATTTTGTAGAGGACATTTCCAACTCTTCAAAAATAGAATTGAATGTGTTCCGCAGACGCCCTCGATCTCAAAAAATAGCTGAAATTCTAACTCGCATGCTCTCTCCCCTCCTTTAAAGGCGGTTTTCGCCGTTTTTATCAATATAATCCCGCTTTATTGTGATTTATGTGCTCTTTGCTAACTTTTTTGCGCAAAATCACAATTTTATGATATACTATTCATATAACTAAGCGCCGTAAAGGAAAGGGGACTGCGGATAGCAGCCCCTTTTTCGGTCTAATAAACCATACTGTAACGGGGGGATTTATATATGAGTGTAGTGAGCAAGGAAGTCCAAAATCTGTCTGAGATCACAGATGTAACCGGAGAGTTGACCAAGATCAGCAAAATTCCAGCTAATCCAAAGAACAAAGTAAAACGCTTATTGCAGCGTGCAGCTATGATCGTGGTTGGTGCAGCGTTGATGGCAGTGGGACTGGAAATATTCCTGGTTCCTAACGGTGTTATTGACGGAGGCGTTACGGGTATTTCCATTATGGCTTCCAAAATTACTGGTTATCCGCTCGGTATTTTCCTGACCCTGTTGAACCTTCCATTTTTACTTATCGGTTACAAACAAATCGGTAAAACCTTCGCTTTATCCACATTATTCGGCATCGTCGTTATGTCCATCGGAACTGCGTTACTTCACAATGTAAGTGCATTGACCCCAGGGGAACCGCTGCTTGGCGCGATCTTCGGAGGTGTCATTCTCGGCGTTGGGGTGGGTCTTGTGATTCGGTCCGGCGGCTCGCTGGATGGAACAGAGATCGTAGCCATTCTCGTCAGTGAAAAAACTCCTTTTTCGGTCGGTGAGATCGTACTGTTTGTTAATATTTTCATTCTCGGAAGTGCGGGTTTTGTGTTCGGTTGGCCGAATGCCCTGTATTCCATGATTGCTTATTATATTGCTATGAAAATGATTGATATTACCATTGAAGGTCTGGACCAGTCCAAATCGGTCTGGATTATTAGTGACAAATATCGTGATATTGGAGACGCCCTGACGGACCGTCTTGGACGGGGTGTTACCTATCTGGAAGGTGAAGGCGGCTTTACCGGCGAGAGCAAGAAAGTGATCTTCGTCGTCATTACCCGGCTGGAGGAAGCGAAGCTAAAGAGCATCGTTGAGGATTGGGACCCACACGCCTTCATCGCGATTGGTAATATTCACGATGTGAAGGGCGGACGTTTTAAGAAAAAAGGAATACACTAGCGCAAGGGGACAATTTCTCAGCCTATGGCTGCGGGGTTCGTCCCCTTTTTTGTGCTTCAAAGCATGGATCAGGTGGAGTGTGACTTGGTACGCATATGTTTGAGGAGCTCCTCTACGGGCTGGGGAGGAACCTTGTCGATCAAGTCGCCTACCTGGTTTAATCGTTCCTCAATATTTAACAAATGGTAGTCAAGTGGTGACACATCTCGCCGTACCTCCTCCCAGGTTAATGGAGTGGAGACGGTGGCGCCGGGACGTGCCCGTGGAGTATAAGGAGCGGCCAGGGTTTTTCCCTGATAATGCTGCCAATAATCAAAATAGATGGCTGTTCCTCGATCTTTCTTTAATCGTTCCAGTGTGAACAGATGCGGATGCTTTTCCGTTACAAATTGCCCAACCAACAGTCCGATGCTGCGAAGCTCGTCAAAGGTGATGCCTGTACGGATCGGTACGATAATTTGTACACCCGTAGCTCCGGAGGTTTTGGGGACAGAGTCCAATCCCAGCGAAGCCAAGACTTCCCCTACAATGGCAGCAGCCTCCATAATACGTGGCTCGACCTCTCTGGATGGATCAAGATCAATCATCCATTCACAGGGCAGCTGGCTTCCTGCTTGATGCAGAGAGGGATGAAATTCCAACGCAGCTTGATTACCGAGCCAGAGTAATTGGGGCAGCTTGCCAAGCACGATGTACTCAATGCCGTCATGCAGAGCAGTTTCAATGTAGTCTGGCCGAGGACGTGGGGCATTTTTCTGATAAAAAAAATCCCCATGAATACCATGTGGCCAACGGATGACAGTCAATAGACGCTGATGGCAATATTTGAGCAGGAAGGGGGCTAAAACAGCAAGCTTGCGAAGATATAGCGCCTTAGTTACACCTGCTTCGGGCCATAACGGTTTATCCGGATTTGTGATCGCAATTTCATGACCTTCAATCGTAATCATACCTTTAACAACTCGTCCCATAGTGCTATGCTCCTTTGGCTAACGTGCAGCAAGACATTATTTACAGACAACTGGCAGCACTTCTACATCTACATAAGGTTTAACATGAGCGTGCAGCACAGAATTTATCCATTAAGGGGATTGACAAGATACATTATGTATCATAAATTATAATAAAAATACGATATGTATCTATTAAAACGTCTTGAGCAGAAGTAGAGGAGGAGTGTGCTTGATTGACAAGCAAGGCGGCAAGCTAGTATTTCTGTTGAGTGTCCCTCGAAGTGGAAGCTCGCTGCTAACCGCCATTTTGCAAAACCATTCCCGTCTGTTTGCCACGCAGGAAATGTGGTTTCTGCTCAGCTTATATGATCTTCCTCAGTCACATACACGGCCATATGGAGGAACAGGAATACTCCGGCAATTTTTTAAAGGCATGGTCCCTCCACAGGTATTGGAGCAGGCCTCTCGTTCGTATGCACTTGAAATATATAATGGCCTGCTTCAAGGGACGACCGCTGATATGCTTATCGACAAATCACCGCGTTACTATGCAGTGCTTGAATTTTTAGACCGTTTGTTCCCGGCTGCCCGCCGAGTGTGGCTTATCCGCAATCCTTTGTCCATCGTGGCCTCGTTTAAAAAGGTCAATCAGCTCCGAAGTGGGAACTTTAACCTGCCGAAGGAACTGGGAAGTCCGCATTTTAATATGAAAATGACAGATATTACGGTTGGTTTGTTCCGTTACGCTCATTATTTTGCCACGCCTCATCCACTAGCATACCCGCTGATGTATGAACAACTCGTAGCCAATCCAAGGCTGGAGATTGAGAAGCTGTGTCATTTTCTGGGTATCCATTATGAGCCGGGGATGGAAAGGTACGGGAACTTTGCGGATACGCCTCAATCCAGTCTTTTTTATAGTATGGGAGCGGGTGATCCGTTTGTCATGGAGCATGAACAGGCGCATCAGAATTCGGTACATAGCTGGCAACATTTGTTGAGCACAATGGAAATTGAACTGTATTGCAGAAGTATTGGAGCTCGCTTGTTTAGGCAGCTTGGTTATGGGGAAGCGTTGGAACAGGCTGAGCAAATAACGGGTGTCCGCTTTGAAGATGAGCCGGATGTAGAGCTGTTGAGTCGACGTACCCACCAATTCCTCCAGCAAAGTGGCTTTGAATGGAAGGCGACTTATCGAATGCTGGAAGAACAGGATGCATATAACAAAGAACTTACGACAATTGCATCGCATCACGCCGCACCTCACAACTCGGATAGGATGGATATGGCACAGATCGTGAGTGATAGACGAATTCAATCGCTGGAAAACAGGCTGGCACATAGCCTTGAGGAACGGAATCGGCTTATTGCGCAGCTCCAAAGGTATCAGCACCCAAGTCAGGGTATCCGTTTTCGCTTCTTTGCCCGTAAGCTAAGGAACTGGGCGTCTGTATGGTTATCGAGTATGGGAAAAGAAAAAGGGGGGAGAACGTGAGTGCAATTGCCGGAATCTATAGATTTGGGCATGAGTCTGTATCTGCTGAAGAAGGCGAGAAAATGATGCAAGCCCTGCAAAAATATCCTGCTGACCGCGTGTGCACTTGGTGTGAAGGCTCCATTTTTTTGGGATGTCATGCCCAGCATGTGACCCCTGAATCTGTTCATGAGCGTCTTCCGTTCTATGATGAGCTCAGAGATTTGGCCATCACGGCTGATGCGATCATTGACAACCGTTCTGAGCTGTTTGAACGACTGGCGGTTGAGCAGGGGCGGCGGCAAGAAATCACGGACAGCGAGCTGATTTTGCTGGCATATGACAAATGGGGTGTAGATGCAGCACGTTATCTGGTAGGCGACTTTGCCTTTGTTATTTGGGATGCTAGGGAACATCGGTTATATGGTGCTCGGGATATGACAGGCAATCGTACGCTGTACATCTACCAACATGACGGAGGATTTGCATTTAGCACGGTAGTCGCTCCACTAATGGTTCTGTCCTTTCTGCGAAAAGAACTGCATGAACCATGGCTGGCCGAATTCCTATCTATCCGTGCGATGCAGGAATCCGTCGATATCGGGACAACCGCCTACAAGCATATTAACCAGTTGCCTCCTGCACATTGGTTCATCATGGAAGAGGGAAAGCAAACGCTCCATAAATATGCATGTCTGGACGAGGTAGAGCCACTGCGGCTCAAAACAGGGGGCGAATACATAGAAGCTTTCCGCGAGGTATTCTCACAGGCAGTGACTGCCCGGTTAAGGACACATCGCGCTGTAGGAGCTGCCCTAAGTGGGGGACTGGATTCCGGAGCGGTTGCCAGCTTTGCCGCGCCGTCGCTGCACTTACAACACAAGCCGCTACATGCCTACAGCTATGTTCCTGTTCAAGATTTTACAGACTGGACACCGCCTACATTGCTGGCGAACGAACGCAGCTATATTCAGTCCACGGCTCGCTATGTGGGCAACATTCATGAAAATTATATGGATTTTGAGGGGAAAAGTCCTTTTTCTGAAATTGATATTTGGCTGGAGTTAATGGAAGCTCCCTACAAATATTTTGAAAACTCCTTTTGGATCAGAGGTTTTTATGAAAAAGCACAGGAACATAATGTCGGTGTTCTGTTAACTGGAGCACGCGGCAATTTTACCGTTTCGTGGGGGCCTGCACTAGATTATTATGCCCGTCAGTTTCGCCGTTTGCACTGGCTGCAATCTTGGCAGGGAGTGAGGCGGTATAGCAAGCTTACGGGCAGTCGTATGTCTCATTTACTGCCCGTGATGTTGAAAAAAGCCACCTCACTTGACGCTCGCACATGGTGGGGACGCGGCAGGCAAAGTCCGATTCCTTCACTGATTCACCCGGAGTTTGCCAAACGGATGAATGTAGAAGATATTCCCGTATTGAGTGGAACTGGCTGGAGAAAAAATGCCGATCAGACAAGAAAAGAGAAGTTTTCAAATTTGGCGATTGCCAACAAAAATGGTGTCATGGCGACCAAACTTTCACTTCGTTATGGCCTGTGGGAACGTGATCCAACCGGAGACAGCCGTGTAATTCGCTTTTGCTTATCAGTTCCTTTTGAACAATATGTACAAGATGGTCGGGACAGAGCCCTCATTCGTAAAGCTATGCGTGATCATCTTCCTGACGATGTTCGATTAAATCAGCGAGTACGCGGCGTTCAACCTGCTGATTGGCTACATCGTATGATTCCTTGCTGGGATACATTTATGGGAGAGCTGCAAGTGATGTGTCATGATTTGCGAGCTGCTGAATATCTCAATATGGACTACATTAAGACGATTATGGCGAACTACCGACATCCCCGTCCGGAGCAGGCGTCTGATCCGAATATACGACTGCTCATGCATAGCTTGATCGTATACCGTTTTCTCTGTGGATTGAACTGATTTGGATCTATCTGGTCAGATGGTGTGCCATTCGTGGGAGGGGAGGTGATGAGATGAGTAAAAAAGAATGGCAGGAGCCGACAATCGAGGTGCTGGATGTTAATCAGACCATGGCGGGCAAAGGCTGGAAGCAGATTGATTGGGTATCAGACCATGATGCCGATTTGTATAATCCTAGCTAGCAGATCATTATACATGGGTTGATGTTGGACTGAGGACCGGAAAGCTTGTCGATAACGAACCGTCTTTATTTCTTTCGGGTCAGGTTGGACACGAAGGAATAAAGACGGGATTTTAAGAACAGGGGAGTGAGTCCTATCGTGCATGACAGGAGTACCCATATCAGTTGGGTGAAATATACAGCCTTTGGACTCAGGATTGCCAGTGAGCTGACTCTACCTGAACTGATCCCGGCAGAAGCGGGAGTGGAAGAGGATGTGGTCATTCGACAGGCTGATTTGTCAGCATGGAGGGACCAGCTAGAGCAGACCAATTTTGTCATGCAGGATGAACGCTTTATGTTCCAAATACCAGGCACGGCCATTTATGCCATCAGAGGAGGCAAGGAAATCGAGGTAAGTATGTTACCCGGGGCTGATCCTGAAACCGTGCGGCTATATGTGCTGGGTACATGCATGGGTGCTTTACTATTGCAAAAACGGCTTTTGCCTATTCACGGAAGTGCGATCGTCATCGAAGGTCGGGCCTACGCATTTGTAGGTGAATCCGGCACAGGAAAATCGACGCTGGCTGCTGCTTTCAGACAGGCTGGCTATCAGATGGTCAGTGATGACGTGATTGCTATAAACGTTATAGCTTCCGCGGCCATCGTATATCCGGCATATCCGCAGCAAAAGCTGGGACTGGAAAGCTTGCTCCAATTGGAGGCTATGCGGGAGAACCAGCATGTACGACAAAGAAAGCACGTTCTTTCTCTAACAAACGGCAATCCTGTAATGCCACAATACCGAGATTTGCGTAAGCTTGCAGGTGAGCTCAATAAATATGCCGTGCCTGCTGTGAATGAATTTTATAACGTTCCGCTTCCTCTGGGCGGTGTATTCGAGCTTGTGAGCAATTCTGCCAACCATGAGTTGATGCGTGAAGGGGAGCCAGTGGCGGTAACGGAGCAGCCCTTGAACAAACTGGAGTGCTTGCATACATTGCTACAGCATACATATCGTAGGGTTATCATTCCGCGAATGGGTTTGGGTGAATGGTATTTTGATACAGCGGCCCGGATGGCTCGGAAAGTGGAAGGCTGGCGGCTGCTGAGGGACAGCTCCTTCTTTACGGCGTCCGAGGTTGTACAACGGGTACTTGAACTCATTCATAAGGAGGAAAAGAGTTATGGCAGCCACTGATCCAGCTAGGGATTATTATCGCATCACGTATGGTGAAGAGGTCTATGTAAGTGATATGGATGGAGAAAAAGTGATGATGAGCATTCATACTGGAAAGTATTATAATTTGGGCTTCACAGGTGGGAGGATCTGGGAACTGATAGAGTCCAGTCCTTCACTTGGAGATATCGTAACTGTCCTGACAAATGAATATGAAGTGGACGAAGAACAGTGCAGACAGCAGGTACATACTTTTGTAGCTGATTTGGAGCGGGAAGGATTATTGAGGCTCCTGCGGGAGTTGGACTAACATGCGGATACGACGGCTTCTTCTCTTGCATCCAGAGGTCAGGAGATTGTTGCCGGAAGCTTGGCTGGAGTTAGGATGCGCGAGACTTCGCCAGCGTCGTTCTTTTGGAGATTACTCAGAGGCTTGGGGAATATGTATGGAAGAAACCTCTTGGCAGTGCGAGGTCGGGCAGGAGAAGTCGATCCGTCACATTTCACAAGCTGTGGATTTGGCCAGCCGTTATACTCCTTGGCGCAGTAGCTGTCTTGTACAAGCCGCTGCCGCTATGACGATGCTGGGACGCAGAAAACTGGACTGCACATTGTATTTGGGCACAGCCAAAAATGCTGCAGGACGATTGGCAGCACATGCATGGGTACGCAGCGGGCCGATCTATGTTACGGGAGCACGGGAGATGGGGGCATTTACCGTAGTGGGGATATTTGGGAGACACGCGGTGAAGGCTACAAATACGAAGATAGCGGATAAAGGCAGTTCTTTGTTTTAATCCGATACAAAGAGAACAAGGAACGTCCAAAGAATCGAAGGAGAAAAATCCATGATCACCAAGTCTATTTTGGAACTTGCTAATTGGAATGAGGATCAGGAATTAACGTTGTTACTTTCTCTACTGGGTAAAGACGGCACGCTGCGACAGGATTTCACTGCTGTTTCCCGGCTACACGAAATAGATTGGGTCCGCTTGTTGCGTCTGACAGAGCACCATCGCGTGGTGCCTACGGTGTATCTCCAGCTGAAAACGTTGAATCACCCGTTCATCCCCGTAGAATTGCTGCGAAACCTTCAGGCACAATATCAACGAAACACACTGCGCATGCTCCAGCTTCAAGCAGAAGCCGAGCGTCTGACCAGGCTGCTCACAACTCATGGAATCCGTGTGCTGATGCTGAAGGGTCCTGCTCTGGCGCAGCAATTGTACGGGGATGTTTCCCTGCGTACCTCTAAAGACATCGATTTACTCATTTCCCCGGATGACATGGATGAAGCGGAGCATTGGATGAAGGAAGCCGGGTATGCGTCCAAAAGCGGAGAAGCGCGCGTCCTTGGCAGTTGGAAGTGGAAGGATCATCATGCCTCCTTCCTACATCTGCAAAAGAGGGTAGAAATCGAGCTGCACTGGCGACTTCACCCGGATGGAGGGCGGGAGCCTTCCTTTGACGAGCTTTGGGACTGCCGGCAAGGGGGTAAAGCGGCAGGAGTCCGAGCCAGTCGGATGGCACCGGCAGCTTCTGCCGATAACAGGACTGTGATGACGTCCTGTATGTACACGCTTGGCAGCGAGCATCAATTTCTGTACCTCAGCGCACACGGAGCGCGTCACGGTTGGTTCAGGCTGCGCTGGTTAGCCGACATCGACAGGCTTGCGGTACGCGCTGTCGATTGGGAGGCGCTGCTGCCGCTACTGCGCCGTTACGGGGGCCTGCCTGCGGGCGGGCAGGCTTGGGCGCTGGCCGCTGCGCTGCTGGGTACGCCGATCCCGGAGCCGATGCGTCCCATATCGGCTACCCGGCAGGCGCATAGGCTTGCGCTGAGCGCGCTGGCCTTTATGCAGGCCAGCATCCCCGCCCCTTACCCGGTTACCACTGGGACGGGTACAGGCAGACTCGCTCGATCAGAGCTGTTGCCCAGCATGGCTTTGACCGAGCCGATGAAGACCTCCCCTTCGGCTGGAGGTACTTCAGCTAGCGTAGCCTCGGGTGAAGCTGTTCTAGACGCGGTCAGTGGTGCTGCTGACATGCCGAGAGACGCCAGCGGTGTCCTAGATGACACGTTGGATCCGGTGAACACTGCTGTGAGCAGCCTTGCCAAGCCTGCAAGAACTGCTACAGCCGCCTCCAGTCCAGCCATAGCTGGAGCTACAACAAAAGCGATCTCCCCTCAGCCGGTTAGCCGCGCTTACTTGCTTTCCTTAAAGGAGCCAAGACACAGACTATGGTATCTTATCAGCCGTTTGTTTCCTTCTACGAGGGATTCCGTTGTTCTTCCACTGCCTCGCCAGCTGCATTTTTTGTATATTCCTTTGCGTCCATTTCTTTGGCTGAAGCGGCGATTTTCAAAGCACTGACCCGATAAGGAGTGTACATGATGACTCACTTACGAATATATATGACCAAGCTGTACGATGTGAACGGCGGGGCGTTATTTTTCAATATGGGATGTATGATTATCGTCAGCCTACTGGAGGGTGTCGGCATTTATATGCTTGTTCCTATGCTGGCGGCCATCGGCGTATTCGGCGGTCATTCAGAACTGCCATTTCTGTCGGATGGGTTTGATTATTTTTTGCCGTACGTCCCTAAAAGCTGGTTGTTACCGGGGATGCTGATGCTTTTTGTAGTGCTGCTTACAGGGCAGGCTTTGCTTCAGCGTTATCAGTCCATTCTCAATTCGCGGATTCAGCAGCGTTTTATGCGTTCCCTGCGAATAGATGTATACACTTCCTTTATGAAGGCGCAGTGGGCTTTTTATTTGCGTCAGCGTAAATCTGACTTTAGCCATGTGATGACGACCGAGCTGGCGCGTGTCAGTCAGGGAACGAATTTGCTCCTTCAACTGACGACAGCCGTCACGTTTACACTGATTCAGGTTGCACTGGCGTTTTGGTTGTCGCCTTCTTTAACCGGACTGGTGTTTCTGAGTGGATTGGTGTTGTTTGTCGTGTTCCGTCGCTCCATCCGAAATGCCAAACAATTAGGTGACCGTACCACAGAGTTGTCCCAGGTTTATTTTGCCGGAATTACGGATCATATGAATGGGATGAAAGATATTAAAAGCAATCTACTGGAAGCGGCGAATATCCACTGGTTTCGCTCCCTGACGCAGCGCATGGAGGATAATACGACTCAGTTTGTTCGGCAAAATGCGACCACACAGTTTTTTCATCGTGTAGCGGCAGCTGTTTTTGTCGTTAGTGTCCTATTTGTTTCGCTCCAGTGGCTGCATGTAACACCTGAAAAGCTGATTGTACTCATCCTTATATTTTCCCGCTTATGGCCGAGGTTTGCCCTTATTCAAGCGAGTCTGGAATATATCATGTCTATGATCTCTGCTTTTGAGAGTGTGACCAAGGTACAACGGGAATGCGAAGCATTCTCAGATCCCTCGTTGATCGGGCTTACATCCGCTGGGGCTCACATTCCATTCGATTCATCGGTATATCATCTATCATCTACATCTGCGCGGCAACCTCTGTCCCTTCGTAACGGAATAGAATGCAGTCGTCTGGATTATTGCTACGACGGTGCAGCAGAGCCTGCCCTGCGTCAAATTAATTTATTTATACCCGCCCGCGGAATGACCGCTATTGTTGGTAAATCAGGTGCAGGCAAAAGCACGATGGTCGATGTGCTCATGGGTTTTTTACGCCCAACTAGGGGGCAGATTAAGATCGACGGGCACGTGCTGGATAACGAATTGCTGCCACTATGGCGCCAGTCGTTTGGCTATGTGTCACAGGACCCGTTTTTGTTTCATGCGACCGTCCGTGAAAATTTGAAGCTGGCCGATAAGGATGCTAGTGAACAGCAGCTATGGGAGGCGTTACATTTTGCAGCCGCGGACAGCTTTGTATCCAGACTGCCTGAAGGGCTGGACACAGTCATTGGCGATCGCGGGATTCGTCTTTCAGGGGGAGAGCGGCAACGGCTCGTATTAGCACGGGCTATTTTGCACCATCCTCCTGTTCTTATCCTGGATGAAGCGACAAGTGCGCTGGATGGTGAGCATGAAGCCGCAATTCAGGCGGCATTGGAACGGATGAAAGGTCAAATGACATTGATCGTTATCGCTCACCGTCTGTCAACGATCAGACATGCGGATCAAATTGTTGTACTGGATCAAGGTGAGGTCATACAGCAGGGGAACTACTGTCAACTGGCAAAAGAGGAACGGGGGGCGTTCAGCCAGCTACTATCGTATCAAAGCAGTGTCATTGCCGCCCCGTAGTCAAACTCTTATATTAAGCTCAAGTTTCTTTGCGTTTGGTGCTACTTCTTTTCTTTTTGACTGGAGTCGGAGAGAGGGCGTCGCCTGCGACAGCCTGCTGTGCTGGCGCGGCAGCTGGTTTACGCGCAGGGCGTTTTTTTGCACCAGGACCGGGGTCGGTAACGACTGGCTTTACGGCCTCGATACTGGCTTGAAGGGCAGCCATTAAATCCACCACATTGGTTTGAGGCTGTGTAGGGGCAATTCGCACCTCTTCACCGGCCACTTTATGCTGGATAAGATCCAGTAGACGCTCGCGATACTGATCCGTATACTTTGCTGCATCAAAAGGGGTAGACAGCTGCTCAATCAGCATTTTTGCCATGGTCAGCTCCTTTTCTTTAACCTCCTCCTGTCCGGGCAAGTTGGGAACTTGAGCAATGGGACGAATTTCATCCGGGTAAAACATGGTCTCCACCGCCAAGCATTCATCCAGCACGCGAATGGCTGCCAGACTGCTTTTCGAGCGGATGGAGATTTGGGCAATCCCGATTTTTCCGGTATCCTTCATTGCATTCATGAGCAGCTTATATGCATTCGAGCCAGCCTGATCCGGTGACAAATAATACGTTTTTTGAAAGTAGATCGGATCAATTTCCTGCAAATCCACAAAATCCAAAATCACGATATTTTTATCGGCTTGTCCGCTAACTTGCTCCAGTTCCTCCTTGTCGAACATGACAAATTTCCCTTTTTCATATTCGTATCCTTTTCCAATTTCCTCCCATTCAACCTCCTTATCACAAACAGGACACTTCCGTACATAGCTTAGTGGGCTCCCACACTCCTTGTGAATATAACGCATGGAAATATCCTTGTCCTCAGTAGCCGAAAACATTTTAACTGGCACATGAACCAGCCCGAAGCTGATCGCGCCTTTCCAGACCGTATGCATACCGCCAGTCCTCCTTTTTTAATCCGTATATTTCATATTTCGATTCCGGGCACCCGGGCTGTGAGCATTTCATTTTTCACTTAGTATGCTTCGCACAAAGGATTGTATGAGGTGCAAATGAAGGCTGCGAATTGCTTACACTTGCGCATGGTTTCGGTTTTTTTGGTGAATGTTAAGCCATATCTGATGCAAAAGGAGGTACACCATTGATGCCTAGAAAACCCTATCCTCAGCCAATCAGTCATCGTGTGGGGCAAAGTCACATTGCCTTTCGAGGGCCTGCTGGAGGCGAACAGGATGCATTGCCACCCGAGTTTGCCCTTTCACATGCAACGCGGCCGCCATTTCCCGTAGCTGTCGCTCATGTGGATTTGGAGGCTGTAGTTTCAACCTCGCCTTCACATAGCTTTCCTTCATTGGATGTTGAACGGATTATAGATGAAGATTAGGTGGCCTGTATTTGTAAATATTGCACAAAAACAATGAGTAGGAGGAGAACAGTATGAATGTAGAAAGAGCAAAAGCCATTTATGATTCATCCGATACGATTGCCGTCCAATTGGATGGCAAACCGATTTGGATTGAGCATGTAGATGAAGCGAACGGTATGGCAACGATCCAGATCGGCAGCAGACCTGGCAATACACAAACCGTTCGTGTGGATCGATTAGAAGAACAATAGGAGAGAGGCTACAACCTAAAAAGGCTCGCAATTGCTCAATGAGCAATTAGCGAACCTTATTCTATATAATGAATGTGATCAAGGAGACAAGTTAAACGCCAAACAAGTTAATTTGAAGGTGGAACTGGTCTTTACACTGCAATGGTCTTCAAATTCGGAGAAATCATCAACTCAGCCTCTGTTGCTATTTGAACATCTTCCACCGACAAACCGGGTGCAATTTCCTTAAGCATCAGCCCTTGACCCGGGATAACATCGATGACACCCTTTTCGGTTACGATGGTCTTTACCACATTTACAGCGGTTAGGGGCAGCTTGCATTGTTTCAGTATTTTTGGCGCCCCATTTTTGTTCAGATGCTCCATAGCTACAATTACTCTCTTGGCTCCAACCACCAAATCCATGGCTCCGCCCATGCCTGGCACCTTTTTCCCCGGGATCATCCAGTTTGCAAGGTTGCCTTTCTCATCGACCTCTAGGGCACCCAAAACGGTGACGTCCACATGCCCCCCACGAATGATGGAAAATGACAGCGCACTGTCAAGAAAACATGCTCCTTTTACGGTTGTAACATAGTTTCCGCCTGAATCGATACAATCGAGTCTTTCTTTTCCCGGAGCCGCTTTAGGGCCAACGCCGACGATTCCATTCTCTGCCTGTAGCATAATATTAACGTTGTCGGGGATGTAGTCCACCGCCATTGTAGGCAATCCGATACCAAGATTGACCACTTCGCCATCTTTGAATTCCTGGGCTATTCTTCTAATAATCAACTCTCTGTTATTCATTGTCTTCACCCACCTTTACAATCGCGTCGACAAATATTCCGGGAACGTTAATATGATTGGGGTCAATTTCCCCTACCTTCACGTATTCGTCTGTCTGAGCAATTACATACTCGGCTGCGGTAGCCATCACCAAATTGAAGTTGCGTGAAGAGCCGTTGATGACAAGGTTTCCTGCTTCATCAGCCTTATGGGCTCTAATGAGCGCCACATTGGCTTTGAGCGGCAGTTCGAGCAAATATTCTCTTTCGTCAATTTTGATTTTTTGTTTTCCTTCTTCTACGATGGTGCCTACACCTACAGGGGTTAAAAATCCACCCAAACCGGCTCCGCCTGCGCGTATTTTTTCAGCGAGCGTCCCTTGCGGGAAAAGTTGAACCTCTGCTTCCTTCGTCATCAGGAGTCTTCCCGTTTCTGGATTGGAGCCGATATAGGATGCGAAAATTCGCTTGACTCTGCCGCTTTTCACAAGTCTATAAATAGATAATTCGGGCGTGCCTGTATCATTGGAAACAATTGTAAGATTATCAGCGGAATTTGTATCTACAAGTGCACACACCAGTTCCTCTGGAATGCCTCCCTGCATAAAACCTCCGACCATCACCGTGTCCCCGTCTTTGATTTTCTTAATTGCTTCTTCAGCGGAGTTTACTTTTTTATCCATGGTTCCGTCTCCTTATATATTTTTTAGGAAAGCAAACTTTATTGGAGATAATCGTAGAGGACTCTTCCATATGGAAGTGTTAGGTCGGCAATAAAATGTTTTCCGCCAACATAAGCTTTAACCGGCAAATCTGCCACCGGAGCGTTGACATGGGGGATCAGACTTAATCTGGCAGGTCCTGACCAAGCGCCTTTTACAGTAATGTTTTCAAGATTATATGCCACTAGCTGAGCGATTTTAGGGGTGCCGTCAACATCAGGAATTAATTTTAAATTAACCTGCGTTTTTGCGATGGCTTTAGCCGTTTCCTTTTCATCAAGAGTGTTATATTTGAAAGGGGTGGTTCCCACGGCTACCAGGACGTTATTATAATGCAGCGTACCTGTCAGCGTCTCTGTATCCTCAACGATCAGGCGAGGCTTCGCCCATTTTTTCGGAAATCCCCAGATTTCACGTCCCCCCAGAATAGCAGGTGCGTTATCCAGATACATTTGGGCAACAAAATTACACGGTTCTCCATTATAAGTACACGGAATGACAATACCGCTTTCCTCATAGCTTCCTAAACCGGATGAATCGGGCATTTTGATCCATTCATAGGAAACCGTATTACTTCCATCCGGCTGAAGAGGTTCAGGGACCGCCTGTCTAATTGCAGCGGGATCGGATTCATAGGTTATAATAAAGAATTCCCGGTTAATGAAGCGGCATGGCGGACGTCCATAACTGCCGCTGGCCGCAGGCATGGATTGGAGTGAAAGCACATCTTTTTGATTCATAGCGATCCCTTCCTTTTTAAGAGATATTTCAACAAGTCATCTTGAATACGCACTTTAAATGAGAGCATTTTCAACCAGCATGGCTATGCCCATTCCTGTTCCGATGCATAACGAGGCTATGCCATAGCGTGAAGATCTTCTCACCATCTCATGTACCAACGTAACCAATACTCTAGCACCGCTTGCACCAACAGGATGACCGATCGCGATCGCGCCGCCATTGACATTGACCTTCTCCGGGTTGAGTCCAAGCTCTTTTAGCACCGCTAATGCTTGTGAGGCGAATGCTTCATTAATTTCAAAGAGATCAATCGAATCAATCGACATTCCCTGTTGCTTCAGGAGTGACGAAATGGCTTTTACTGGTCCCATGCCCATATATGCAGGGTCAACGCCGACAAGTGAATAGCCCTTGATATATGCCAACGGCTTTAACGCATGTTCCTTACATTTGTCTTCTGACACAACGAGCATGGCTGCCGCGCCATCATTGATTCCCGAGGCATTTCCAGCAGTAACTGTTCCGTTCTCCTTAAATGCAGGCTTTAAATGAGAAAGCTTTTCTTTCGTCGTATTTTCTCTTATGTGTTCGTCTTCTGTGAAATAAATAGTTTCTTTTTTGTTTTTGATCGTAACCGGAACAATTTGCTCTTCAAAAAACTTATTCTTTTTTGCTTGGAAAGCCTTTATTTGGCTTTCATAGGCGAACTCATCTTGCTCAAGTCTTGAAACTCCATATTTTTCGGCAACATTTTCTGCGGTAATTCCCATATGGTAATGGTTGATCGGACATGTTAGACCGTCGGCCACCAGGGAGTCTACCAATTCACCGTTGCCAAGCTTGTAGCCGTTTCTTGCATTTTTTAGAAGATAAGGGGCGTTTGACATGCTCTCCATGCCTCCGGCCAAAACGATGTTTCCTTGTTCCGCCAGTATTGAATCATAGGCTAACGCGACGGCATGAAGTCCTGAACCGCAAACCGTGTTTAGCGTTGACTCGGGCACATGAATGGGGATTCCCGCTTTTAGTGCCGCCTGTCTGGCAGGATTTTGTCCATTGCCCGCTTGAAGAACATTTCCCATAAAAATTTGGTCAATCAAAGAAGGCTCTAATTTACTTTGCTGAAGGCATGCGGTCATCACAGTTGCTCCCAGTTCAGGAGCGCTTAGAGGTGCAAGGGTTTTGTTAAAAGAACCGACCGCTGTTCTCAACGGGCTTACTATAGCTACTTTTTTCATAAAAACTCACATTCCTTTCGCTGTGTTCGAAGGACACAATACATCCATGATTGCACTTCAATTCGTAATTTCGGTACATACCTATGAAACGCAGAGACTGCAAGATACATTTGCATGCGGGCATATCATGGTGTCTAAGACAGTGAGTATGACGGGCCGATCGCCTTCTTCCCTTTCTGGAAATTAAAGCCAGAATTATCATAGTTCTAATACAGATTTTGCTCAATGTTCAAATCTTTACATAGATCTAAATACAGATGTTTATGGAGCCATATCCTCCACAATAATTAGGCCATTCTAATGTTTTCTGTTAATTTCTTTATTTTTCTGAAAATTGTGATCAAAAATTGAATTTTCTGTTAAATATGAAATTTCAAATCAATCTGTGAAAAGAATTTCTTTCCTCTGGAAAACGTCAGTGTTTTTTATATGCATGAGTAAAAAAAGAAGCCGATTTGCTTGAAAGCAATCGGCTTGGGGGATAAACTTTACAAAACTCAAGAAAAATGTATATCTGCTGTCGCAAGCAAACGCGCAAAACGATGACCTAGCGTTGCATTGTGGTGAGCTACAATTTGTTCGCTGCTTAGCACCTTGTTATCAAATGTACTATGCGCATCTGACACAAGCACGTTGTTCTGGTATCCTAGGCGATAGGCGCTTCGGCAAGTCGTGTCGAGACAAAATTCAGTTTGCATCCCGGCAATAATCAGCTGGTCTGCCCCTTCGATTCCCTCCCTGTGTATATCACTTAACATACAATAGCATGTCTTCATGCCTTGCGGCGACATAAGGTGAACTATATAATAAAGAACAAGTTGGAACGGTCCGATTCGGACGAAAGGTGATTAAAAGAGATGACAATTTCGCAGGAACAGTTGGTATTCCGTTCTGCCTCAGAGGCACAGACCGGGACATTAGCAGGCTTTTTGGCAGCCCAAGCGGTTCCCGGAACCGTGATTGTGCTGGATGGAGATTTGGGAGCAGGTAAGACTGCTTTTTCCAAGGCTTTTGCCAGCCATTTAGGTGTGCCAGGTATCGTAAATAGTCCAACCTTTACCCTTATTAAGGAGTACGAGGGTCGTTTGCCTTTGTATCATATGGATGTATACCGGATTTCCCAGGATGAGGCGGAGGATCTTGGGCTGGACGAATATTTTTACGGTACAGGAGTATGTCTGGTGGAATGGGGTAGTATTATACCGGATATGTTGCCGGATCAGCGGCTTCACATGTATATAGAAACAACGGATGTGGGGGAACGCTTGATTCACCTGACCGGGTACGGCGAGCCTTATGAACAATGGTGCCGCAGTTTGCGGGAGAATGGAGTTTGAACCATGCAAAGAGAGCATACAGATGTAAATGAAAAGCCGCGTGAGCGGTTTTTGGCGTTAGATACAGCGACGACCGTAATGGCGGCCGCCCTGATGAACGGAAAAGAGCTGCTGGGAGAAAGTAACGTTTATGGTGAACGCAATCACTCGGTGCATGTCATTACCGAGCTGGAGCGGCTCTTGAGCGAAGCAGGACTGACACGCAATGATGTGGACGGTCTTGCGGTAGGTATTGGACCGGGATCTTATACCGGTATCCGAATTGCCGTGACTGCAGCCAAAACATTAGCTTGGGCCTGGGGTGTTCCGGTAACATCCATTTCCACTTTGCAGGCTTTGGCGTGGGGTGGATGGAATCGTGGTATCGAACTGGAGAAGCAAGAGGGTAAACAGGAGTCTATGCATAACGACTCATCCAGAGCGCAGGCGGCAGACTGGATTGTGCCTGTGCTGGATGCGCGGCGTGGTCAGGTGTACACGGGGCTGTTCGTCGCGAATACAGCTAACGACATCGTCAGTCCACAGCGAATAGAGCCGGATGCCATCCGGTTGATGACTACGTGGACCGATGATTTGCTGCAACGATTGGAGGTTTTGCCCGCCGAGGAGCGTCCTGCGGTGATTTGGCTCGTCGGTGAAACGGCAGTTCACGCCGAAACAGCCGAGCGCTTGCGTGCATGGAGCGAGCTTCGCATTGTGCCTTATGAGCTGGAAGGACAATGGGTTGGCCGCCTTGGGGCGGATAAGCTGCTTCGTCAAGAACATGACGAGCTACATACGCTGGTTCCGAATTATACCCAGCTGGCCGAGGCGGAAGCCAATCTGCTTCGTCAGCGCTGAAGAGGCGGTGAGCAACATGGCAAAGAACATACAGCAGGAAGAGAAACTTGAGTTTCGCTTAATGCAGCTGGATGACATCCCCGATGTGCTGGAGATTGAGCATGAAGCATTCACGCTGCCGTGGACGGAGGAAGCCTTCCGCAATGAGCTGACGATGAATCATTTTGCTAAATATATGATTATGGAGCTTAATGGACGAGCCATTGGTTACGCAGGCATGTGGACGATTATGGATGAGGCTCATATTACGAATATTGCGGTTCGCGAGGCTTATCGAGGACGCAAGCTTGGAGACAAGCTGTTAGATGAGCTGATGCAGACTGCCTCTTATTTAGGGATGGAACGTATGACCTTGGAGGTACGAGTAACGAACCGGATCGCTCAGGGCTTGTATGAGAAAAAGGGCTTTAAGCCCGCAGGTGTACGCAAGGGCTATTATTCGGATAATAACGAGGATGCCGTGATCATGTGGGCGGATCTTCCCGCACACGGGGCATCCGGTGAACAGGAAGGAAGCGTGCAGGAGCAATGACGCAAGCGGAAAAAGCAGGTACAGGCTCTGTCTCCGGCGAGCCTTGCTATATACTAGCAGTGGAAACGAGTTGTGATGAAACGGCTGTTTCCGTCGTGAAAAACGGCACCGAGGTGCTTTCGAATCTGATTTCCAGTCAGATTGAAACACACAAAGCCTTTGGCGGTGTTGTGCCAGAGGTAGCATCACGCAAACATGTGGAAAGCATTACTTATATGCTGGACGAGGCTATGCAAACATCGGGAATCAGCCCCCGTGAGATTTCAGCGGTTGCCGTGACACAAGGACCAGGACTGGTCGGCGCGTTGCTGGTTGGAATTGTCGCCGCCAAGAGTGCTGCTATGGCGTTCGGCAAGCCGCTAATCGGAACGCATCATATTGCGGGACATATTTATGCGAATCAGCTGGAGCATGATATTGTATATCCGTGCATTGCTCTCGTAGTGTCAGGAGGGCATACCGAGCTGGTGCTAATGGAATCCGAAGGTCATTTTCAACTCATTGGTCGTACAAGAGATGATGCGGTTGGAGAAGCCTATGACAAAGTAGCACGAGCCATCGGATTTCCATATCCCGGCGGTCCGCATGTGGATCGTGTAGCCCATGAATCGGAGGAAGTGGTTACTTTGCCGCGTGCATGGCTGGAGCCGGATTCTTATGATTTTAGCTTTAGCGGCTTGAAATCTGCGGTGCTGAATGTAATTAACCAGACGAAAATGCGCGGAGAAACGGTAAATGCGGGAGCGATTGCAAGAGGCTTTCAAGAGTCAGTCGTAGAGGTGCTGGTAGAAAAAGCGATTCGCGCTATGCGTGAATATGGCGCGAAGCAGCTACTGCTTTGCGGTGGTGTTGCTGCTAATCGTGGACTGCGTACAGCATTGCGGGAGCGTTGTGATCGTGAAGGAATCGAACTGCTTGTACCCTCCATGAAATACTGTACAGATAATGCAGCGATGATCGGTGCCGCGGCATACGCCAAGTGGAAACGCGGAGAATTTACCTCATTGGACATGAAAGCTGATCCAGGCCTGTCTCTGGAAGAGTGGTCTGTTCAAACTTAATTGAACGAATTGGAAGGACACGACACATTTGGGGTCGTGTCTTTTTGGTTTCGTGCTATACATATATGACAATATAATTTCAAGAGGATAAAATACAGGATTTTGAGCGCATGATTGCCAGTATTTTATTTCCTCGCATGATTCGTCACAATGGTTCACGATATTTCATGATCCAGCAAAAAAAATATGAAAATTTTATACTGCCCGAATATTGATGTGATTTGTCAAGTTGTGAACAAAGTTATCCACATATACCGCTCAAAATGTGGATAAACAAGCTCGAAGCAAGCAGGCTAAGACTTTTGGGAGATAGACAAATGGGGGATATATCATAACTATATTGAATGTGAAATCTGTGGATAATGTGGATAAAAGAGTGGATAAATTTGGTTTTCATTTGAAATTGGCGTTCTATCAATAAAAAAATGGCCTAAAAGGCCATTTTTCAATACCGTCCATGCACAAAAGTTGTGGATATTCTTGTGTACAAAAAACAGAAGAGGGAAATGTGAAATTTTTATGGCTAAGATTTTATGCAGCAGCTTTATGCCTCAAGTAGTTCCTCCCAGGATGCATAGGTTTCAGTCAATTCCTGTTTATGGGTGTCGAGTTGTGCTTGAATCCCCTGAAGCGCTGTGTAATCCTGATAAATCTCAGGCAGGGTCATTTGTTCCTCCAAGCCTGCAATTTGTTCTTCCAGTGTTTTGATCTTGTTTTCCAATGCCTCCAGCTTGCGTTGACGGCTGCGTTCCTCACTTTTGGCTTGTTTGTCTGCCGCATAAGTGGCCGCGCGTGATTTGGGAGTGGCCTCGTCTGTTGCGGATGTAGAGGCAGATGAGGCTTTGCCACGACTGCTCTGATTTGCCTCGAGAGCTTCCTGTGCTATTTCCTCCAGCTCTTGTTTTTTAGCTACATAGTCATCATAATTCCCCAGGAAATGTTCTATTCCTTCAGGATGAAGCTCAATGACACGTTCAGCCATTTTGTTAAGGAAATAACGGTCATGGGAGATGAACAACAGTGTACCGTCATAGTCCATCAACGCCGCTTCCAGCACTTCCTTGCTAAACAGATCCAAATGGTTGGTAGGCTCATCGAGAATTAATACGTTGGCTTCGCGTAGCATCAGCTTGGCCAGGGATACACGTGCTTTTTCTCCTCCACTTAATGAAGCTACCTTTTTCAGTACATCGTCACCGCTAAATAGGAAATTACCCAACACTGTCCGAATCCGTGCTTCTTCCATATGAGGGTACTCGCTCCATAACTCTTCCAGTACAGTATTGGCGGGATTTAGGTTTGTCTGCTCCTGGTCATATAAGCCGATTTTGATTTTCGTACCCCAGTGGATGGACCCGGCAGCAGGTTTAAGTGAGCCAGTCAGACATTTGAGCAGTGTTGATTTTCCGATCCCGTTTGGACCAATTAGTGCCACTGTATCGCCTCGTTTTAAGTCAAAGGAGGCATGCTGGAATAAAGGTTTTTTGCCCTCATACGCTACAGAAAGGTCGCGTACCTCCAACACTTCTTTACCCGACATATAGGCAGTTTCAAAAGAAAAGTGGGCTTTTTTCAAATCGCCCATAGGTCGATCCATACGATCCATTTTATCTAGCTGCTTGCGGCGGCTCTGGGCACGTTTGGTTGTGGACGCTCGCACGATATTGCGTTGTATAAATGCCTCCATGCGGGCGATTTCCTCTTGTTGCTTTTCGTAATGCTTGAGATTTGTTTCGTACTCGGCAGCCTTTAACTCCATATAGCGGCTGTAGTTGCCTGTATAGCGGATGGAGCGATGGCGCTCAATTTCAACAATCGTCGTCACCAATCGATCCAGAAAGTATCGGTCATGCGATACGACCAACAGCGAGCCAGAGTAGCCGCGCAAATAGTCTTCCAGCCAGGTCAGGGTTTGAATATCCAGATAGTTGGTAGGCTCATCAAGCATAAGGACGTCTGGAGCAAGGAGCAGGATGCGCGCAAGCGCAAGCCTGGTTTTTTGACCTCCGCTCAGGGTGACTACAGGCGTCTCGGGTGCAAATGAGCCAAAGCCCATACCGTGCAGCACGCTGCGAATGCGGGTCTCCATTTCATAGCCACCATGATCCTTGAACCAGTCTGAGCGTCGTGCATAGCGTTCAAGCAGATCGGCATAACGCTTTTCGTTCTGCGCATTAGCCGGATCGGCGATTTCCTGCTCCATTTGCCGAAGTTCCCGTTCTGCTTCAATCAGCGGTGCGAACACCAGCATCATTTCATCCCAGATCGAACGGTCAGAATCCAAGCCGCTGTTTTGCGCCAAATAACCGATGCTGGTTTCCTTCGCCTTAAAGATTTGTCCGCTATCATAGGAAATTTCACCAGCAATGATTTTGAGCAGTGTTGATTTGCCTGCACCGTTCACACCTACCAGTCCAATACGTTCACGTTCCAATATTTGAAGATTAATCCCGTCCAGAACGGGCTCAATTCCATAGGATTTAGTAATTCCGGTTACTTGCAATAACATAGCGTATCGTTCCTCCATTACATTTTGCACAGTTCCTCCTGCCTTTTTCGCAGGTACCTTCTTTCCAGTTTACATGAAATTACCCACTATTGCACTGCTTTCAACCCGTAAACCCTTGAGCCTCGTGTAGTCAATTTGTATAAACAATGATAAACTTAAACGAGAAGTGAAAAAGAATGAAAAAAATTTGCAACGTGTAACACTTACTGACAAATGGGAAAATTGTAACGTTTTACTGATTATCAACGATTGTGCGGGAGGGCGGATGTGTGGATGTCTGTAATGTGAAGAACGCGCTGCGTGTACAGCAACGGGAAGCGCGTGACTCCATGGACCCGCTGACAAGGCAGAAGGCATCGGCTGTGGCCTGTCGGCATGCAATCGAGGCATGGGAGCAGCTTAGAATAGACAGAAACGGAGATAAGCTAACCTTATTTAGTTATCTCTCTTTTGGCAGCGAGATTTCGACGACTCCCCTCATTGAGCATTGCTGGTCACAGGGAGATCGTGTCCTGGCCCCGAGAGTGGATTCGGTAACCCGAACCATGGAGCTGAGGGAGATGGACCAGTACGGAAATAGGGTGTCCGGCGTATGGAACATCCCTGAACCTGCAATGACATGCAAGGAATGGTTGCCTGAAATGTGGACGGGAATCGACTGGGTTGTTGTACCCGGCTTGGCCTTTGATCGTCATGGAGGCAGAATTGGCTATGGCGGAGGCTACTATGATCGTTTTACTGCACAGGTAGAGGCAGAGAAGCGTAATAACGGCTCAATAGGTCCGCTTTATGTCTCGCTGCTGCTGCCGGGACAATTGTTGGCACAAGTACCCATGGAGTCAGGAGATTTGCGAGTGGACGTGCTGTTTACATCGGAAGGACGCCTAGATTGTAATTATGCAAGATCGACAGATGATGAATGAAGTAAAGTTGGGTATGTGAAAGGAGCTGTGAGGGAGTCGTGGATTCCTTTACTCATTTTAACGAACAGGGACGAGCTCGTATGGTAGATATTTCGGGCAAAACGTCTACGGTTCGTACAGCAGTCGCCGTGACTCAGATTACGATGAACCCGGCTACATTGACGGCTGTAAAAGAAGGAAGAATCGGCAAGGGTGATGTTCTTGCTGTGGCGCAGGTCGCGGGGATTCAGGGCGCGAAAAAAACGTCAGACTGGATACCGATGTGTCATCCGCTAGCCCTGACAGGCGTGAACATTACTTTTTCCGATAATGGACATGACGTGCTTCATATTGAAGTTGAAGTGAAGACCGAGGGTAAGACAGGTGTAGAAATGGAAGCTTTGACAGCGGCTTCAGCCGCAGCGTTAACCGTGTATGATATGTGCAAGGCGCTGCAAAAAGATATGATCATCGGCCCTACCATGCTGCAATCCAAAACAGGTGGCAAGCATGGGGATTTTCAAAGGGAGGACCACCGGAAACCTTGACATAGACAGGATTGTCGCCGAGAGGGTACTGTGATGTGATGGAGGATGCAGCGTGGCTGTTTCTGATTTTCAGAAGAGAAAGTATTCTTTCATGATAGGAGAAGGGTGATCTTATGGTGTGGAAAACGGCGATCCTAACAGCCAGTGACAAAGGGGCAAGGGGAGAGCGTGAGGATACAAGCGCACAGGTCATCCGGGAACTCGTCGAAGAAGAACTGGGCGGAGAGATTGTGGAATACCGGATCGTTCCCGATGAACCGGATGAGATTATTGCGGCTTTAATCGAAATGACCGATTATTTTCATGCAGACTTGGTGCTGACTACCGGCGGAACCGAACTGGCAATCCGTGATGTGACACCTGAGGCGACCAGACGGGTCGTGGAACGGGAAGTGCCAGGTATGGCGGAAGCCATGAGAATGATCGTAATGCAGAAAAATCCGGCGGCCATGCTATTTCGTGGAATCGTGGGAATACGCGGACGTACACTGATTGTCAACTTGCCAGGAACGCCCAAAGGCGTGCATGAAAATTTGGCAGCGATTATGGATCAACTCCCGGAAGCGCTGCTTATGGTGACAGGTCAGTTTCGGTAGAAGGCAGCCCGTGTGTGTGGTATGATACCTGTAAGAATTTATAAGGTCGCATACGGATAAAGATTCATCTTGTCCGTCAATATAAGGAGGATTACTACACATGCCCAATATTGGAGCACCGGGTTATATTTTGTTAATTATTCTGGCGCTGCTGCTATTTGGTCCGAACAAGCTGCCCGAGCTGGGTCGAGCTGTAGGGCGTACATTCCGTGAGTTTAAAAACGGGGCACGCGATATTTTATCTGAAGATGAACGGGCTGGGCGTAAAGAAAGCAAAGACAGCAAAGATAGTGTGGTCCAAGCATCACAAACGTCATCTTCAGAAGTTCAACCTCAGCCTGAGGATAAGCGCTTGTCGTAGATCTAGTTATTCATTTTGCTGTTTGTATAATGAACATGAGCCTCTTCTTTAGTGAAGGGCTTTATTTTTTAGGAGGCGCTGCTGCGTTCCGTTCAGAAAGGAGGAAAGGACTTGACCCCATCAGAGCATGAAATGCCGTTAATGGAACATCTGGGTGAGCTCCGCCGCCGAATAATTTATGTGCTGATTGTATTTGTATTGGCACTGGCTGGTGGATTGTTTGCGGCAGGTTCTGTCTATAACTGGCTTATTCGCTCCGGTTCGGCGCAGGCTTTTCAGCTAAACGCATTTTCCTTTTGGGACGGGATCGGTATCTATATGAAGATCGCCATGATTATTGGGATTGCAGTGGCGTTACCGTTTGCATGCTACCAATTGTGGAAGTTTGTCAGTCCGGGATTAAGGCCGCAAGAACGGAGTGCAACTTTGCGATATGTGCCTTATGTGCTGCTTTTGTTTATAATTGGCGCGGCTTTTGCTTATTTCATTATTTTCCCGATGGCGATTCAGTTTACATCGTCCGTCACCAAAAGTATGGGATTGCAGGAAACGTACGGCATTGCACAATATTTCACCTTTATGTTTAATATTGTATTGCCTGTAGCGCTACTATTTGAACTTCCTCTGCTGATTATGTTTCTAACAGGGATTCGTGTATTAACTCCAATGAGGCTTCGTAAATGGCGAAAGATTTCTTATTTCCTGCTTGTTTTTGTCGCTGTTGTTATCACTCCTCCGGATTTTATATCCGATTTTTTGGTGGCGATACCGTTGCTGGTGCTGTATGAAGCGAGTGTATATTTGTCATCAGTCGTGTACCGTAAGCAACTGCGTGCAGAGGAGGAACGAGAGGCCCAATTGCGTGTAGCTGCGGAATAATAAGACAGGGCCTGAATGGCTCAATAACTAATTTCTCTAAAATTGAGTAGCATAGCTATCTTAAAAATAACCATTAGCCTTGAGTTAACGGTTATTTTTTAAGATAGGTGGATATAATCGAGAATGGCTGTCCATAAAAATTCCCATAAAAAATACATTAGGGACTTGAAATTCAATCTCAAGTTGAGTATCATAAAGTTGGTTGTTAGCACTGACGACTGTTGAGTGCTAATACATACAACATAACAACCAAATTACAGGATAAAACACTTAATAAGGAGGCTATTTTTTCATGATCAAACCTTTGGGTGAACGCGTATTGGTGGAAGCAATTGAGCAAGAAACAACGACTTCCTTCGGAATCGTACTTCCTGACTCTGCCAAGGAAAAGCCGCAAGAAGGCAAAATTATCGCGGTTGGCGCAGGCGCATTGAAAGACGGTGCCCGTATTCCTCTGGAAGTAAAAGAAGGCGACCGTGTCATTTTCTCCAAATACGCTGGAACGGAAATCAAATATGAAGGTAAAGAATATTTGATTATGAAAGAAAGCGATATCCACGCGATCATCGGTTAACCGGAACCCGGACAAGACCTAAATATAGGAATTGAAACAAATCATTCATAATCCATAGGGAGGTTTATCACAAATGGCTAAAGACATTAAATTCAGTGAAGACGCTCGCCGCTCCATGCTGCGCGGGGTAGATGCATTGGCTAACGCTGTTAAAGTAACACTCGGACCGAAAGGCCGTAACGTTGTACTGGAAAAAAAATTCGGTAGCCCGCTCATCACTAATGACGGTGTAACGATTGCAAAAGAAATCGAGCTGGAAGACGCGTTCGAAAACATGGGCGCTCAACTGGTTAAAGAAGTAGCAACCAAAACAAACGATGTAGCTGGTGACGGTACGACTACAGCTACTGTTTTGGCTCAAGCCCTCATCACTGAAGGTTTGAAAAACGTAACTGCTGGCGCAAGCCCAATCGGTATCCGTAAAGGGATCGACAAGGCGGTTAAAGCAGCTGTTGCTGAACTGCAATCTATCTCCAAACCAATCGAAAGCAAACAATCCATTGCTCAAGTAGCTGGTATTTCCGCTGCTGATGATGAAGTAGGCGAACTGATCGCTGAAGCTATGGAAAAAGTGGGCAAAGACGGTGTCATCACTGTTGAAGAATCCCGCGGTTTTGCAACTGAACTGGAAGTCGTTGAAGGTATGCAGTTTGACCGTGGCTACATTTCTCCGTACATGATTACAGATACGGACAAAATGGAAGCTGTACTGGACAATCCGTATATCCTGATCACTGACAAGAAAATCACAAACACACAAGAAATCCTGCCATTGCTTGAAAAAATCGTACAACAAGGCAAGCCACTCGTTCTGATCGCTGAAGACATCGAAGGCGAAGCGCTGGCTATGCTCGTTGTCAACAAGCTGCGTGGTACATTCAATGCTGTAGCTGTTAAAGCTCCTGGCTTTGGTGACCGTCGTAAAGCAATGCTGCAAGATATCGCTGCCCTGACAGGCGGTCAAGTAATCACAGAAGAACTCGGTCTGGACCTGAAAACAGCTTCTGTGGACCAATTGGGTACAGCACGTCAAGTACGTATCACAAAAGAAAACACGATTGTGGTTGACGGTGCTGGAAACAAAGCCGACATCGACGCTCGTGTTAGCCAAATCCGTACACAACTGGAAGAAACTACTTCCGAGTTCGACAAAGAGAAACTGCAAGAGCGTCTGGCTAAATTGTCCGGCGGCGTAGCAGTCATCAAAGTCGGTGCGGCTACTGAAACAGAATTGAAAGAACGCAAACTGCGCATCGAAGATGCTCTGAATGCAACCCGTGCTGCGGTTGAAGAAGGTATCGTATCCGGTGGTGGTGTAGCGCTCCTGAACGTATACAATGCAGTTGCTGCTGTTGAACTGCAAGGCGACGAGCAAACAGGCGTCAACATTGTGTTGCGCGCTCTAGAAGCTCCAATCCGTACAATTGCTGCTAACGCAGGCGAAGAAGGCTCTGTTATCGTTGAGCGTTTGAAACGCGAAGAAGTAGGCGTTGGTTTCAACGCAGCTACTGGTGAGTGGGTAAACATGATTGACGCAGGTATCGTTGACCCTGCGAAAGTAACTCGTTATGCATTGCAAAACGCTGCTTCCGTAGCGGCTATGTTCCTGACTACTGAAGCAGTGATCGCTGACAAGCCAGAACCAGAAAAGGCTGCAATGCCTGACATGGGCGGCATGGGCGGAATGGGCGGCATGATGTAATAAGGGCCTCAAAACCCTGTAATACCGCTATTTTAAGGGCTCCCGAGAGGGGGCCCTTTTTCTATACTATTGCTACACTATGAGTACTCAAGCAGCTTGCAGCTGAGTTTCTGTAATTCGACAGTTTACATTCGTTCATTTGTTCTAATGGTTTCTATACATACTAGTTGTTTGGCAGTTTAACTTAATTGTCAGATCGCTTTATTGTGGTGTAGTATATATGCAAATTATCCAAAGGGGGAAGTTTTGTGGAGCTTCATACTATTTTAGCTTTTCTGGGAGCAGCCATTGTTCTCACCATTATGCCGGGTCCCGACAACGTGTTCACACTGACACA
This sequence comes from Paenibacillus jamilae, assembly GCF_050482105.1. GTDB lineage: Bacteria > Bacillota > Bacilli > Paenibacillales > Paenibacillaceae > Paenibacillus > Paenibacillus jamilae_B. The sequence continues at coordinate 497,779 of NZ_JBCNHI010000011.1, forward strand.
GAGCATAGCCAAGGGTAGGAATGCAGGGATATTTACTACTTTAGGCCTTTGCACAGGATTGTTGGTTCATATTTTTGCAGCAACCTTCGGTCTCGCAGCAATAATTTATCAATCTTCCTTGGCGTTTGCAGTAATCAAATACGCTGGAGCAGCTTATCTATTATTTTTGGCGTATAAGTCATTTAGAGCAAAAGATACGAATTTTGAACTTAAGAGTGGAGATACCTTAAATTACAAGTCGTTGTATAAAAAAGGTGTCATCATGAATCTGTTGAATCCAAAGATATCACTTTTTTTCTTGGCTTTTCTTCCTCAGTTCGTAAACCAGGAAAGCGGTAATGTTTCTGTTCAAATGCTAGTTCTTGGAGTGGTATTTTTAATGCAAACTTTAGTGCTTTTTATTTTGATAAGTATTTTTGCTGGAAAAGTAGGCTCCTTTCTACGGAGAAATCCATCCTTTTCTAAAAAAATCAATTATATTCAAGGCTCGTTATTTACACTCATCGGATTGAAAATCGCATTTACCCAAAAATAATAGAAGGTAACACTTTTTAATCCAACCATTAAGGACTAGCTATTGTGCTAGTCCTTTTTTTTGTTGGAAAAGCATACAATCCACGCCGTGAACAGGGTGGGCGGTCACCAGCGGTACAAGATCATGGCCAACGAGCTGGAGCATATGGACTGGCACCTATGCCTATCTTTTCTAGATGAAGTCAACAGCCCAATCTTTTTGGTGATTTGCACAATAAGCTAATTTGACTAGACTTTGGAGGTGACCATTAAATATGTTTCGACATTATTGTTGGCAAAAGAAAATGCATCGGAGAAAATTTAGAAGATGTACAGTTAAAAAATTCAAAGTTTTACCGAAGGTCATTGTTAAAGGAGTTCCAGGGCCTCAAGGACCTCAAGGACCTCAAGGACCTCAAGGGCCTCAAGGACCCCAAGGACCCCAAGGACTGCCAGGTCCGCAGGGAATTCCAGGTGCTCAAGGACTACAAGGGCTACAAGGAATCCCAGGCCCCGCAGGTCCAGTAGGACCAGCAGGACCAGCAGGGCCTGCAGGAGCAGTAGGACCGGCAGGAGCAGTAGGGCCAGCAGGAGCAGTAGGACCGGCAGGAGCAGTAGGGCCAGCAGGAGCAACGGGGCCAGCAGGGCCTGCAGGTGTCGGGATATCAGACTTCTTAAGTGTTTTCAGAGCAGATCCTGGTACGGGGACTGATACAGTTCCGGGTAACACACCAATTACCCTTACTGGGGTTTTAGCGAATGTTGGCGGTGCATTTACTTTTACTCCTCCTTCTCCAACGATAACAATCAACGAGACGGGTAGCTACTTTATCTCATTTTCTATTCACAATCAAGGTAACGCAGACTTCAATCTCACTGTTAACGGGACTCCTATAACACCGTTACCTTTCTCAGGTAATGGTGGGGGACCTATCGCAGCGGAGGTTATTATAACCGTTACAACAGTTCCAACTACAATACAACTGGTAAATGCCAATGCAACTCCTGCTCAGTTGCACAATAATATTAATACAACTATGACAATATTAAAGTTGACGCCTTAATATTGTTACTTAGTAGTAACTTATTCAGTAAAAGTTTTGAGGTTTATGTCTTTTATCCGGTCAGTTTGTCTAATTATTCAGAGACCTGAGATATGAAGTGGTGAAATGTAGAATGCCTAGAGAGAGGAGCCCTGAACGGGCAAAGCCAGACAGACGTAGTTGGAGAGCAGCGGGGCGATGCGACTTAAGGACATCGCCGCTGCTCTTTCTGTTCCTGAAAGTCGGGTTCGAAAATGGAAGTCTACGGATTGCTGGTAGGATGCTTTAATTATTTTTCGCTTTCAAAAAAACACATGAGGGTGAACTGTAAAATGTCCACGACCTTGCAGCTATTGACTAAAAAATTTTGAGCCGGATACATTTCAACAGTGATCGAGTTGCACATTAGCTTCAAAAGGATGAATGTTAGGTATTGAAATATAGCCGATAACGCGTTAGTATAGTGTATCCGAAATTTCATCTGGAGGCGCATGATGAACGATATATTGGCATTTACGATCCTGCTCATCTTTATTGTTATGTCACCTGGGATTGATTTTGCTTTAATAACGAAAAGAACTCTCACTGATGGCAAGAAGGATGGGTTGAAAATTGCATTAGGTTTAACTAGCGGAGCTCTCGTACATACCTTGGCAGCCGCTTTGGGGCTTTCTTTAATATTAATGAAGTCGGCTGTAGCATTTGAAGTAGTCAAATATGCAGGGGCAGTTTACTTGATATATATGGGATTGTCTTCCTTTATAAAAAAAGGGAAAAGTCATTTGGTTCAAGAGAAACAAGGGAAGTCTAGAAAATCAGCATTCACACAAGGACTAGTCTCCAATGCACTCAATCCGAAGGTTGCTATTTTTTTTCTCACGTTCCTACCGCAATTTGTTATACCAGGCTATAATCCCAGTTTGCAATTTTTACTGATGGGTTCTCTTTACGCTCTACTTTCGATTTTATGGTTTACTACAATCGTATTGTTGTTAGGTTATGTAAGAAGATGGTTAATGTCACCCAAAGTCCAAAATATCATTGATAAGGCCACGGGACTCGTACTGATTGGATTTGGTTTAAATATGATCTTCAAAGTTCAAAAAACAGGATCATAAATAAAGGAACGGGCTATAGGAGCTCGTTTCTTTTTTTGTTGGGAAAGTAGAGCAGCAACAGATGCGGTTGAGTCATTGGAATGAAAGCGTTGACATAAATTTCAGCCCTCTATATACTTAGCTTAATTAACTGAAAATAAATAGCATTAGGATTGTTACTGTTACGCAGGCAAAACCTAAGGAACAAAATGTTAAGATCTAGGGATCTTATGTATTTTGTTATCTTAGGTTTTTTTGTTTGTGGAGAGAGAGGGATTGTGTTCACATCTGAGAGGAGCGACAGACTTGGAATGCACTTATGAGCTGGTTCAGGCAGATCATCATTTTCCATTAAAAATTATAATTCATTCTTCCAATGAAGCAGCATATATACCTCGACATTGGCATGACAGCATCGAAATATCCTATGTACTTTCAGGAAAAATAGACAATATCTATATAGATGGCATGAATTATAGCTCCAAGAAAGGAGATATTGTGCTCATTAATTCGAATACTATTCATTCCTTTTCTGTGGCTAAGGGCAAAGGGAGAGAGGCTATAACCGTTCTGATCCCGTCTGGATTTATTCGCGGAAATATGAAGGACAGTAACTCCGTTTCATTTGATTGTATATCTATTTTCGAAAGCAACGAGCAGAGATTACAGCATTTTAAGGAGCTGCGTGCTCTGTTAGACACATTATTTGCAGCTTACCTCAACCAGCACAAAGACCCTTTAGTACATATCCATTTAACGTCGCTATCTTATAAACTGGTGTACCTTTTATTAATGCATTTTAAAATTGACAACGAATTGATCCCTGGCTTTAACACCAATAAATATTTGGAGCGGCTGACGTTGATCACCGATTATATCCAAGAGAATTACGATCAGAGCCTGTCTCTGGATTCCATAGCTCAGGTTTTTGGATTGTCTCCCGAATATTTGTCCCGTTTTTTTGTAAAGCATGTAGGTATGACGCTCTTTCAATATATCAACGCTATTCGACTGGAGAAATCTTTCCGTGTCCTTATGAATACGGATCAGTCTATTATACAAATTGCGCTGGAACACGGATTTCCGAACGAGAAGTCTTTTGCCAGGGTATTTAAAAAGGTTTATCAAGTGACACCTCATCAATATCGAAAAAAGCATAAGAGCCATTCTGAAGCTAGGAGTCAGTAATTGACCTGAATTAGGCTAATAAAAGGCGGGCTGCCAATAGAAAAATCGTTAAAATTAGATAATGTAAGCGTTTTATTAATGGATCTAGGAGGTAAGACATCATGTTCACACCGTTTAAAAAGGTTGCTAAAACAACTATGTTATTCACTTTAGCTGTCAGTACAACTCTTGCTTTCAGCTCTGGTGCATGGGCCAAGGATGCCAAGGTACAGCCCACTTCATACCGTACGGTTGCGGAGGTTAAGGATTGGGGAGCAACCATTACGAAGATCATTGTTAACCTAGGTAAGCCGGTATCCAAAGATGCGATAACAAACGATACATTTAAGGTACATGTGGAAAGAAGCGACAATAGGTTGGTAAATTCCTTTATTGAGAAAGGCAACAGGAAGGTCACCAAGGCCTATGTATCGGACAAAAGCGGCAACCCTGTAAAGAAAACCGGAAGCTACGTTGTGCTGGAAATGGAAATCGGTCCGTCCTTAACATTGGGTTCCGCTATTCATTATGATGCAGGTTCCGGGTTTAACGGATGGAATGATAACAAATATACGATCACGCAGCAAAAGGCTATTAAAACCCAATCAGGAACAATTTCCGGATTGAAGATTGATACTTCCTCAGGTGAAATCCGGAAGCTTGTTGATCAGTTTACAACTGGCAAAGCTACATTTGATGGGGTTACTTTAACTTACGCCGACTATACACCAGCAAAAGACAAAGTGAAGAACCCTTTGGTGATCTGGCTGCATGGTATGGGAGAGGGAGGTACAGATCCGACGATTCCAATTTCGGGAAATAAGGCAGCGAATTTTGCTTCTAAGGATATTCAATCTTATTTTGGCGGGGCTTATGTGCTGGCACCTCAGACCCCAACCTACTGGATGGATGGTTTTACAGGCTTTGGAGACGGAACCTCAAAGTACGAGCAAGCATTGATGTCCTTAATTAAGGAATACGTGGCCCAAAACAAGGACATTGATACAGACCGAATCTATATTGGCGGAGACTCCAACGGTGGATACATGACTATGCTGCTGATCCGTGATTATAAAGACTATTTTGCAGCAGCTGTGGTAGCGTGTGAAGCTCTGAAGGATAGCCTTATCACCGATGAACAAATCAATGAAATGAAGGACCTGCCGATCTGGTTTGTGGCTGCTAAAACCGACACCGTAGTTCCACCCAACGATTACGTGATTCCGACCTATAACCGTTTGGTGAATGCGGGAGCAAAGGATGTCCATATGTCGTTGTTTGATAATGTAGTGGATACTTCTGGTTTGTACAAAAAGAGCGACAAAACACCGTATGAATATAATGGCCACTGGTCCTGGATTTACGTGTATAACAATGAAGTATCAAAGCTAATTAACGGGAAGGACACAACAATGATGCAATGGCTGGCCTCCAAAACATTGAACTGAAAGGGCAGGTACAGCTTTGGGATGCTGTCGGGGGGATAAGAACATGAGATTCTTGTACAGACCGAATATACAAGAATCTCATCCCTAGATTACGCAGTGGATAATCCTGTTATTCAAAACTGTATTTAATTCCCCATTGCTCTCGTATCTGGCTCATGATGTCCATAACGTCAAGAGAGAGCGCTAGGGTATTCCGGTTACTCCTGCCAGCCATACGGCTCTCTATCTCTTCAATCTCATATTGCAGTGCTTTAGCACTGTCTCCTATTTCAATCAGTTCTACAGTTCCGTCCAAATATTGAATAGTAGCGCTGGAGGCCCGAGGGAAGTTATCCACGGTGATATAGCCTAATTCCCCAGCCACAATGCCCCGCTTGGGCATTTTAGATCTCATCGCCAGAGAGATGACGGCCATTTCCTCTGCATTGTTGTTCAGAATTATACCAGATTGTTCATCGACACCCGTCTCAAAACGTTTGACAGTCGAAAGAATTTCTTGCGGTTGTTCCGAAAGAAAATAACGGGCAAATGATAGGGCATATGTTCCAATATCCAGCAGTGCTCCTCCGGCTAGATCCTTACTGAAAAAACGATTATTCACATCGTACTCTTTATGACTGCCGAAAGAGACCTGAATCATTTTCAAACGGCCGATGACCCCGTCGTCCAGAAGCTGCCGTAGCTTTATATAAAGTGGCATGTGGTAGATTGTCATCGCTTCAGCCACTACCAATTGCTTTTCTTCGGCAAGACGAGCAACCTCGCGTAACTGTGCGCTGTTTATCGTGATGGACTTTTCGCAGAGGACATGCTTTCCCATCGAAAGGCTATCTATCATGTATTGGTAATGGTGGCTGTGCGGTGTGGCGATGTAGACTGCATCCAGCTCACGGTCCTCCAGCATTTCGCTGTGACCGCCGTAAGCCTTCATGGCGCCGTGTCGGCTGGCAAATTCTTCAGCTTTCTCTAGTGTCCGTGAGGATACTGCATACAGTGTTCCACCAAGCTCATTTAGGGCGGCTGCGAATTCCGCAGCGATCGATCCTGGTCCGATAATCCCCCACTTCAAATGATCCATGGTTAAGCCCCCGTTCTTATTTTAGTGTGTCTATTTATTGGACATAAATCGGACTCCATGCTCGCTCGCAACGAGCACTCCTGTCACTTCCTCCGTGAACAATGATGTCTCGATTACTCCGCTAATCTTTTTTAGGCTACTCTGAATTGTCTCGATATCTAGCCTTTCCCGAAAAAATACATCCATTAACAAATGCCCGTAATCGCTAACAGTATATCCATCTTTAGTTGGACTGCTACGGACAATTCCGTTGCCGCCCAGATTGGTAACTGATCTTTGGACATAAGAGAGCGCATCCTCAAAAATCTCAAGCACGACAGGATGACGAAAGGTCAGTTCCTTTACCACCTTGCTCTCATCAACCAGTAATATGTAGTGCTCCGCCATCGTTGCGACCAGTTTCTCCCTGGTATGAATGCCGCCACCGCTCTTCAACGCCCGTAGCTGCTCATCGACCTCATCGCAGCCGTCAAAAGCAACAGAAACCTGCTCCACAGACCATAACGGAAGCAGCGGAAGACCATGCTGAATACAAAGGGCGGCTGTAGCATCGGAAGGGGTTACTACTTTAACACGCCGATCGGATTCTTTAATCTGCCTGATTAAATAGGAGATAGTGCTTCCACCTCCCAGTCCAATGACTGTATCATCTCGGATATAAGTTAGAGCTTCTTTGGCACATTTGTTTTTTATCGTATCCGTGCTCAAAGTAATCATCTCCCCGTATTATTTGATCCTCTGCACATTTGTGCGTTATAATAAAATATGTGCAAAATGATCGCCTACAGTATATCGACGGTTATTTTATCTGTCAAATGCAATATGCGCAAAGGGAGGTCGAGATGATGAATTTGCAGGAAGAACGAAAACTTTTAGTTAAGGTTGCCCAAATGTATTATGAACAGGACATGACGCAGAGCGAAATTTCTAAAGTGTTGGGCATTTACCGGACGACAATCAGCCGGATGTTGAAGCGGGTACGAGAAGAAGGGATTGTGAGTGTTACAATTAATTATGGTGCTGCCGGTCAGCTTCCGCTGGAGCAGAAGCTATGCGAATGCTTTGGACTTCAAGAAGCTATTGTTGTTATGACCGATCCAGCTCAGCCAAGCCATCTAAAGCGTAAAGCCATAGGCCGGGCTTGCTCGGACTGGTTGCAGCATAAGGTCCAATCAAAGGATGTTATCGGTTTTTCTTGGGGTAGCAGTCTAGCAAGTGTAGTGGATGAATTTTCAATGGATAGCCGTCCCTTTGTAACGTTCATACCCATGGTCGGGGGGCCATCGGGAAAACTAGAGAGCCGCTATCATGTGAACACGATTTGTTATCAAGCAGCGCTTAAGTGGAACGCCCGTTCATTAATGATTGATGCACCAGCGATTACAGAGCAGAGGGAGACCAGAGAGCAATTGATAAAGTCCCCTTACTTCAAGACAATCTCTGACAATTGGGATAAGTTGGATATTGCGTTGTTTGGCATTGGCTCAGCCAAATTACAGGGGCGCGAGAAGTGGAGAGGTTTTTATGGCGATGCATTTATTACAGAATTGGAAGATGGGCGGGCAGCCGGAGATATTTGCTCGCGTTTCTTTGACGAAAGCGGTGCTGCGATCAAAACAAGTTTAGAGGATAGGACTCTCACCATTTCGCTGGAGCAAATCAAAAAGGCGAAGCTGTCTGTCGGTATAGCAGAATCGTTAGAAAAGGTACCAGGAATCCTGGGTGCATTGAATGGGGGATACATGAATGTGCTCGTTACAACGGAAGAAACAGCATTAAAACTGCTGGAGCAAGCTTGTGAAAACAAATCCCCATGACATGATGTGTACGATTAGTTACGTGACACATGATAACATGGGGCTTATCTCTGATTCATTCTCTTAGCTCACGAGTACAACATTGCTCTTTTACTTATTCACCTCAATCAGCCCATCCGGCTTTTCTCGATTAGAGAGTAGTTCAGATACAGTGACGAAGGAGTAACCTCTTTGTTTGAGCTCAGGAAGAATAATCTTCAGGGCCTCGACGGTTTGTGTACTTTGATGTACATAATCGTGCATGAGGACAATGTCGCCGTTACGGGCGTTGCGGAGCACCTTATTAGCGATACGGTGTATACCGGGTTTGCGCCAGTCTTGGGTGTCCTGATGCCAGGACCATAAGATGATTTTCAGTCCCTTTTCCTTGGATAGCTTGACGAGTGAATCGGTATAGGAGCCGCCCGGTGGTCTGAAAAGATGGGTACCCGCACCAGTTGCCCGAACGATGCTCGCCTGACCTTGATCCAATTCGGACAGAGCTTTGCTGCGGGAGATATATTGAAAGGATGAATGAAGGAAGGTATGGTTGCCAACTTCATGGCCCTCCTCTCGTTCCCGTTTTACAAGGTGTGGTAGCTTTTCTACACGGCTGCCGACGACAAAAAAGGTCGCTTTCGCGTCATATTTCTTAAGCAAATCGAGAATAGCAGGCGTATTGCTTTCGTCCGGTCCGTCATCGAATGTGAGAGCGATAAGTTTACGATGGGTCGGAACTTCCCATACAATGTCGCCCCGTTCTTCGTAATAGGCTCTTCCCTTTGTAGGAGCAGGGGAGGCGTAGGATGTATCTTGTGCATTCATATATGGAATGGGGCAAGAACTGATACATAGCAAAGAAACAGCGATTCCAGCACTTAGCAAACGGTTATATTTCATCTGGCTTCTTCTCCTTACATATTCTCACATTAGCTTGCCAAGAAGAAGCGTACACCATTCCTCATTTTTGTAATTTATCATTTCCAATCACCCTATAAGCCGTCTAAATATTATCTATTATACTTTCAACATGGTATGAATGGTTGAGTTGTGAGCAATAAAATTCCTAGCTTGCTTGTTGATAACATCCTGTACCCATGTTAAGTTGTACATATCTTTGAGGTCGACAGGACAAGCTGCAAAAGTTAATTTGAGATCATGGAACTGCGGCTCGTCCCTCAACCATGAACAGGAGATGAGACAGGATGAAAACAGATGAAAACGAGCTGCGAGCCATTAATCTGACGTTAGAAGCTGGCGAACACATCCGATCCTGTATTAGGTGTACGTATCATTTGCAACAAAACTCCGAGAGGATACCGCTTCATGGAATGCTGGCAGTAACGTCCCAACGAATCATCTTTTATTCCTGTACTATGGGTACTCCGTGGGTCAAGTTCATTAATTATCACCATCTTTCGCTGGCTAAGCTGGAAAAGGATTTATCGGATACTAAGGGGAACATCCTCCTGATCAATCAGGGTATAAATGAGATTTTTTACTACCTGCCGAATGGAGAACATATAGAGCGTTTTGTAGCTGTACTAGAGCAGGAAGCAGGCATCTCCTGTGTGGACTCATAATTATGGAACACAAATTAATAAAACCTCCAACTTCGTAATGTGCCAAGGGTAGGCATCTTACGGATTTGGAGGTTTTTTGTCTTTTAGTTAGACAGATTGCACGGATCAAGCGCTAGCTTAACAGGACTATAACCAACAAATTAAATAGCACCAGCGGCAGAATGACATTGTTGTAGGCATAGGAACGATCTGGGGTCGGGGCTCCTAAGGAGGATGAGTGGTACTGCTGAGGCACTCTCAAATACAAATGATCCGCATCCATATGCGCAATCGTCCCTTCATACACCTGATGATCCATTGTTTGTACCCTAACCGTGTGATTCATGTAGGGGCTCAATTGATAATGCATTTGATCGCGGACCTTTTTAATCCCTTGTTGAAATTCCGGTCTAGCTTGATATAAAGTTTGCGGGCTGACGGTGTTGTAGGGCATTCGCCTCTGACCTCCATACTCATAGAATGGTATATCGTATGCAGGAGCCTGTGCCCTTGTGCAGGTACCCAAGCAGGACAGGTTTTACAAAGAGTCGAAATATTAACATTTTACTCCAGTCCACTTGATGTTCCCTTTACATCAAAACGATACACTTACTGAGGTTGGTTTGAAAAGAAAGGGGCGTTCCGTTTTGGGTGAACTTAACAAATCTTTGGGACTGGGGACGGGGAGCCAGCAACGAACATCGTCTAAAGCTCGCATACGCACGGGTTCGCTAAAAATTCAAAGACTGCGCGAAAACGCTCTGGCGTATACCTTTTTGGCTCCATCGCTTATTTTGTTTGCTGTATTTATGTTCTATCCGATGATTAAATCCGTTTATCTCAGCTTGCACTCTACAGACCCCGCGGGAAACGTTGCAAATTATGTGGGGTTAGATAACTTTGCTATGCTGTTCAGCTCAGGTCAGTTTCTACAGGGGATTAAGGTCACGCTGCTTTTTGCACTATTGACGGTACCTGTGGGTATTTTTCTGGCACTGGTACTCGCGGCGCTTACACACAGTAAATTACGTGGCATGCGAATCTTCCAGTTTGCCTTCTCGCTACCGATGGTGTTATCGGTGGGTTCATCTGCGGTCATTTGGAAATTTCTGTTCCATCCCACCCTGGGGATGTTCAACTATGTGCTTTCCCTATTACATATCAATCCAGTTCCGTGGTTGACCAGCCCGGACTGGGCGCTGTTCTCCGTAGCCATAATGACTATGTGGATGAATCTTGGCTTCAATTACATTATCTTATCGAGCGGACTTCAAGGGATTCCAGATGACATGTACGAAAGTGCCAAAATGGACGGAGCCGGACCGCTGGTCACGTTCTGGCGAATTTCTATGCCGCTACTATCACCAACGATCTTTTTTGTCACAGTAGTTTCGATTATTGGTGCCTTCCAGTCTTTTGCTCAAATTAATATTTTGACCAAGGGCGGCCCGGTGAACAGTACGAATGTATTCGTATATTCCATTTATCAGGAAGCTTTCGTTAATTTCCGGTTCGGAACAGGGAGTGCGCAGGCTATTGTCTTGTTTGTCGTCATTTTGCTGCTTACGATGATTCAGTTTAAATGGGTGGAAAGAAAGGTGCATTATCAATGAAACAACACCTGAATTCAACATTACTGTATGTGCTGCTTACGATTGCAGCCGCTCTGATTTTGTATCCGGTGATTTATACATTTTTTATGGCGGTCATGTCACCGGAGGAAGCGAGCGCTTATCCACCAAGCTTTTTCCCTCATTCCTTTCATATGGCCAATTTTAGTGAAGTGTTTGAAATCGTTCCGATTGCAGCTTTTATCGGCAACACCTTTCTCATTTCGGGCCTGACAATGATCGGGCAACTGATTACAGCCAGCCTGGCGGCGTATGCCTTTGCCAAAATGGAATTCAAGGGGAAAAACTTCATTTTTAGCATGTTTGTCGCGACGATGATGATCCCTTGGGAAGTTACGATTATTCCTAACTATCTGACGGTACGCAGCTGGAACTGGCTTGATACATATCAAGGGTTGACGGTTCCTTTTCTGGCGACGGCATTCGGAACATTCCTGTTAAGACAATTTTTCCTCCAGCTTCCCAAGGAATTGTTCGAGGCTGCGCGTATGGATGGATGCGGACATATCCGATATTTCCTATTCCATGTGCTTCCGTTATCGCGCCCTGCGCTTGGAACACTGGCTGTGTATTCGTTCCTGAATATGTACAATTCATATCTCTGGCCTTTACTGGTCACGAATAGCGAGAATATGCGCACCGTACAGATCGGCATATCCATGCTTGAGTTTCAGGAATCGACTTCATGGAATCTGGTGTTTGCGGGTACAGCACTTGTCATTTTACCGTCTCTGCTCCTGCTGATCTTTGGACTCAAACAGCTGGTGCGTGGAATGGCAGCGGGTGCGCTTAAAGGCTAATCACTAATCATAGATGCAAAAGACAGCAACACCTGCGCAAGCAGCCTATATACAAAGCTTTACAACACAAGCGTACGAGCATTCATTCAAGAATCATTTAATCAAAGGGAGAGAAGAGAGATTATGAGATTTTTTCGTTTGAAAAGTGCTTTGACCCTGCTTATTCTGACTGCTATGGTGGTTGCAGCAGGTTGTAGCAACAATACAGCGGCGGAGAAGCCGAGTAATGGTACCGATAAAGGGGCTACAGCGGCTTCACCTGTAAAGCTGACTTGGTGGCATTCAATGTCCGGCAACGGTGAAAAAGCGATCAAGCAGATTGCCGCTGACTTTAACGCTAGTCATAAGGACATTCAGGTAGAGCCAGTATATCAAGGCAAGTATGATGACAGCTTGAATAAGCTGAAAGCGTCACTGGGTTCTAATAGCGGACCGGACATCATTCAAGTATACGAAATTGGCAGTAAATTCATGATCGATTCCAAAATGATCACACCTGTACAACAATTTATTGATGCAGATAAATTCGATTTGTCGCAGCTTGAGCCAAATATTACACGATACTACACGATTGATGGCAAATTGAACGCCATGCCGTTCAATACGTCAAATCCGATTTTATATTACAACAAGGATGCTTTCAAAGCCGCAGGACTTGACCCAGCTAATCCTCCAAAAACATATGATGAATTCGAAAAAGCCGCCAAAGCCTTGAGCAAGGATGGTAAATCCGGTGCATCCATTGCCATCTACGGCTGGTTTATGGAGCAACTGTTTGCCAATCAGAACGCGGACTATGTGAATAATGGCAACGGACGCGAGCAAGCAGCTACGGAATCCTTGCTGAATTCGGATGCTGGTGTAAAAACGCTGACATGGTGGAAGAAAATGATCGATGAAAAGGTCGTATCTAATCTGGGACGTAACTCGGACGACACAGCGAAAGCCTTTTCCGCAGGACAAATTGCGATGACGCTGGATTCCACCGCTTCGCTACGTAATATTGTGGAGCAGGTTGGCGATAAATTCGAAGTGGGCACAGGATTCCTGCCAAGAGCCAATGAAGCAAAAGAAGGTGGCGTGGTTGTAGGCGGCGCGAGCTTATACATCATGAACAACAAGCCTGAAGCTCAGCAAAAGGCAGCATGGGAGTTCATTAAATTCGTCGCTTCCCCAGCAGTGCAGGCACAATGGAGTGTGAATACCGGGTACTTCCCGATCACGAAAGCAGCTTATGACGAGAAGGTACTCAAAGATAACATGGTAAAATATCCACAATTCCAGACAGCCGTTGACCAATTGCATGCAGCGGCACAATCCACTGCTACACAAGGCGCAGTAATGGGCGTATTCCCAGAAGCGCGTCAAATCGTCGAAGGTGCGATCGAGGCTGTTCTGAGCGGCCAGCAGCAGCCAAAACAGGCCCTGGATCAAGCAGCACAAGAAATTACAGGCAAAATTGCGCAATACAATCAAACGGTGAAGAAATAGTCGGCCTTCCCTTAAAATCGGCTAATCATTTATAGGATTTGCCCCCTTATTAGCCGATTTTATAAAATAACGGATCGAATGAGTGACCCCCTCACTTATTCGATCCGTTTTTGCATTTCCATTTTAGAATAGTCGTTTAGACGAAGCGTCTAAAATAGTCATTTTTACACATTTCCTATTGCTGGATAACTGAAAATGGGCTTATAATAAATACATAATTTTTGTACTGGACGGTCAGTTCAAAAAAGGAGGAAGCATGAAACAACAAACGAAGGAAATTATTTTTAACGGCGCACTCAAGGCTTTTTCCGAACGGGGCTTTAATGATACAAATATGGAGGAAATTGCCAAGGTTTGTGGCATAGCCAAAGGAACCCTGTACTACAATTTTAAAAACAAGCAAGAATTGTACATTTACATTCTGAAGATGGGAATGGAGCGTTTTGTCCAGGATATCCAAGAAGCGATGGCTCAAATTCCTATGGATCAGGTAGAAGTGAGGGTCCGCAAGCTGATCCAAGTACATATTGAGTTCATTGGGAGAGAGCCGGATTTTTGCCGTCTACTGGTCAGTAAGGGCTGGGTCTCGCAGGAACAGCATTTTAATATTAGGCAGGTGCTGGCAGACTATTTTGATTTTATGGAGGCAGAGATTGATTCCGGCAAGTTCTATGGAAAAATTTCGAGTAAGCTGGATGCAAAAACGACTGCAAATTGTTTATTCGGCATTTACATTTTTACTCCGATGCGGTCGATGGTATGGGGCGAAACGATGAATCTGCAGGAAGTTCGCGAAAGTACCGAAGTATTTGTATGTAACGCGCTGGGTATGCAACATTAAATAGATAAGTGGAGTGATGAGAACATGAAAGCCAAAAAATATGCGATTTACATCGTACTTATTATTTTAATCGCTGTAGGAATCTATGCTTTGACTGCTTTCCCACGAGGAAGCAGCAGCTTATCCGCAGATGAGTCCTCTTCTATACCTACGGCTTATGTAGAATCAGATACGCTCAATGCCAGCTTTAAGATGGCGGGACGTATTGATCAGATGCTGGTGAATGAGGGCGACAAGGTAAAAAAAGGACAGGTGATCGCCCATCTGGAAAGCCGTGAGCTGGAAGATAAGGTGAAGCAAGCACAGGCTGCATTACTGGCAGCCAAGAGCAATGTGTCCAAAGCGAAAGCCAGCGTGTTGCAGGCTCAAGCAGGCGTAGGCCAGGCACAGGCTACCGTGAGTGCCGCTCAGGCCAAGAAGAGCCAGGGTACGACAGCGGTCAGTGTGACGGCTGAGGCTTCCTCCAGCCAGATTGAGCAGGCCCAAGCGGCTGCGAACGCCGCCAAAGCGAAACTGGATGCCCTCAAGAGCGGGGCAAGACCGCAGGAGCTTGAACAATTGCAAGCTTCTGTGAAGGTAGCCAAGGAAACGCTGGACCTGACCGTTAAAAATCTGGAGCGTGCCAAAAAGCTTCAAGAAGCCGGTGCAGCAACTCAG
The DNA here is from genome assembly GCF_050482105.1 of Paenibacillus jamilae. Taxonomy (GTDB): domain Bacteria; phylum Bacillota; class Bacilli; order Paenibacillales; family Paenibacillaceae; genus Paenibacillus; species Paenibacillus jamilae_B. The sequence continues at coordinate 512,903 of NZ_JBCNHI010000011.1, forward strand.
GCATCGTTGGACCAAGCGACATTGGAACATCAACAGGCAGTGGCCAAGTATAATGCAGAGTCACAAAAACTGGATATGGCACGGGAGGGAAGCCGTAAGGAGGAAATTACGGCTGCAGAAGCTCAATACCGTCAAGCCCTGGCTGCAGTGAAGGAAGCACAGGCAGGAGCGGGCAAAGTGGCTGTGCAACAGGAAGATGTCAAAGCTGCTCAGGCTTCAGTAGAACAAGCACAGTCCGCTGTGAAGGCGGCGCAATCGACGGTAGAACAGGCACAATCTGCGGTTGAAGGTGCCAATGCACAGGTAGCCCAAGCGGAAGCTGCACTTCAGGAAGCTCAGACCTATTTGGGCTATACTACACTGCGTGCGCCCGAGGATGGGATCGTAAAATCCAAGTCGCTTAGCTTGGGTGAGATGGCAAGCGCAGGGTTCCCGGTCTATACTATTGAAACATCCACACAGCGTTGGGCTAAATTCTACGTGCCGGAAACATCTCTGAACGGTCTGCAAGCAGGGGATACAGTTCAAATTAAATTACTGTCAGGTGGTAAGGAGCTGAAGGGTAAAGTCATTTTGTTAGAATCCGCTGCGGACTTTGCCATTCAAAAACCGAGCCAAAGCTCCGGTGATAAGGATGTCCGTTCCTTTGGTGTGAAGGTAGCATTGCCGGATCTTGCGGCTTCCGTTCCAACAGGCTCCACGGTCCTGTTTACAGGCAAAGGGGCGCAGTAATATGCAGGGTTCACAGGAAAGACTTCGTATCCGCGATGTATTTCGCGAGGAATGGCTGAGTATCTTCCGGGACCGCCGTTTTATGGCTATTCTACTGATTACGCCAATTGTCTATACGATACTGTTCGGCTTCCTGTATTCGCATCAGCGGATTACCGAGATGCCTGTTACGGTGTATGACGGAGATAATTCGCAGCTTAGTCGCCAAATTATTCAGGCGTTTGATGCGACTGATTCATTTGCCGTTACACGTCAAGTGACCAATCAGGATGACGTAGTCCGCCAGGTGGAGACTGGGGAAGCCAAGGTCGGGATTGTCATTCCCGACAACTTTACCACCCGGCTTAAGCATGGAGAAAATCCACCTGTGCTTACGCTAATTGACGGCAGTAATATGATGTATTCCAATAGTGCCAGTCGGATTGCCAATCAGGTCATTAGTAGCGTGAGCGCCGGAGTATCGCTCAATTCCATGAAGCAAAAGGGAATGAACGCCGATCAGGCTGCTTCGACACTGACCACCATTCCGTTCCGATCGAGAGTGCTATTTAACCCGGTCTATGACTATAAGCTATTCATGCCGTTGGGGGTTATTTCTGCGGCTCTCCAGCAGTGTTTGCTGCTAGGTATTGCGTTGTCCTGCACGCGTGATAAGGAAGCAGGGACTTGGGGAAGATTTGGCGAATGGAAAAATACCCCTTGGCGCTTGGCTATTGCCAAGCTGGCACCCTATTATGCGGCGGGAGCCTTCAATGTGCTGACCGTATTCAGTATTAGCGCTCTATGCTTTGATATTCCGTTTAGGGGACAGGTATTGCCATTGATTTTGGTGTCGCTGGCCTTTAACTTTGCCTTGTGCGGATTAGGGTTCCTGTTCAGTCTCTTTTCCAAGACCAGAGTGGATGCAACACAAACTCTGATGCTCATTGCTGTTCCTTCCTTTATGCTGTCAGGCTATACGTGGCCATTGGAAGCCATGCCTGGTTTCTTGCGAGGGCTTGCTGAAATATTACCGCTGACGTATTATCTGGACGCTGTACGGAACATTACGCTCAAAGGACTGGACATCACATATATCTTTAAGGATATGATTGCTCTAGGTGTCATTGGTTGTGTGAGTCTGCTGGTGGCCTTCGTAATCTATCCGTTATTCTTCAGACAGTATCAAACGACAGCGCAGCATGCCGATGTGCCCGCTCAAGAAGGGTTCACAATCAAAGGCTGAGAGCAATTTTAAATTTGGATATCAAAAAGGCAGATCGGGAGTAGTCCTGATCTGCCTTCTACTTATTAGTATCAATTAAAATTGGAAGAAGTATTATTGCGTTTTAAGATCCTCAATTGAATCAATCGGCACATAGGATGGAACGACAAGTCCAGACATAACGCCAGTCATGCTGGTTCCGATGTCATCTACCTTATCCTTGTACTGAGCCCAATAATCAGCATGCGTTAATGGAAGCCAAGCGGCTGCGGTAGCATCTACACTTCCGCCAGCCACGCCTGTCCACATTGGGCCGATTTCCACTTGCAGCGCTGTTACTTTATAGCCCAATTTTTGTTCCAATACATATTTCAATACGTTCGTGCTGGCAATTTCCGAATCCCAAGCAGCGTAGCTCAGCTTCAGGGGATCGCCGTTGACAGGCTGCAAGCCCTTGGTCCATTCCTGTACCTTATCAGGATGCTTATCGGCCCAGTTCTTGGCAGCCTGCTGTGGAGGAGTACCATCTTGTATTGCGATCATTACTTCACCCATGTCTTCAGCAGTCCACTTAAAGCGGCTTAGAAATTCATAAGCCACAGGAGCGTCCTGCTTCAAGCCTTTGCGGGCAATGGTATGAATTTCTTCTTTATCACCATATGCCTTTTTAGGGTCTTTTAAGTATTTCAAATCATACTTGTTAAACATCCAGTGAGGAGTCCAACCAGTTACAACGATAGGCTGCTTGGCTTTGATAGCTTTATCCAAGGTAGCGGTCATAGCAGCTCCGGAGCTTTCAAGCAGCTTCCAGTCGGATAATCCATAGTCACTGATAGCTTTAGCAGTTAGCTTCATCAGTCCGGCGCCAGGGTCGGTACCGACAATGCGGTAGCCGACCTCCTTGCCGAACTCACCAGTAGCAGCGGAAGCGGGAGCCGAAGCGGCTCCGTTATCCTGCAAATCAGTAATTGATTTAACATTCATGTAAGCTGGAACGACCAACCCGGTTTTCACTCCAGTCATATTTGCACCCAGGTCGTCGAGTTTATCTTTGTATTTAGCCCAGTAATCCGCATGCGTTAACGGCAGCCATGCAGCTGGTGAGGCATCTACATCACCACTAGCGACACCCGTCCACATAGGACCTGCTTCCACTTGCAGTGCGGTTACCTTGTAACCCAGTTTGTTTTCCATAATATATTTCAGCAAATTCGTACTTGCAATTTCCGAATCCCAAGCTACATAGCTTAGCTTAAAGGTGTCACCATTGACAGGTTGCAGACCTTGAGTCCATTCCTGAACCTTGTCGGCATGTTTCTCTGCCCAATCCTTGGCAGCTTGCTCAGGACTGGTTCCGGCTTGGATGGCAACCATCATTTCACCCATATCTTCCGAAGTCCATTTGAAACGTTTGAGAAACTCATAAGCGGTTGGAGCATCCTGCTGCAATCCTTTGCGGGCAATGGTATGAATACCCTCAGCTTCACCATAAGACTTTTTAGGATCTTCCAAATATTTGAGATCATACTTGTTGAACATCCAGTGAGGAGTCCAGCCTGTAACAATGATCGGTTTTTTTGCTTTGATGGCTTTTTCCAGTGTAGCCGTCATGGCTGCACCGGAACCTTCGACTAGCTTCCAATCAGACAAATTGTAGTCTTGAATTGCTTTAGCCGTCGACTTCATAATGCCTGCTCCGGCATCAATGCCGATAATTTTATAATCAACCTCTGCGCCAACCGTATTGCCAGCTGCACTACCTTTACCAGAAGCGGAATGATCCGTTCCAACAAAATATTGAGATGCGCCAGCGATCAAAATGACTGCTGTAACTGCTGAGGTGATCCAAACTTTTTGTTTGCTGGATACACGACTTTTGCTTCTTTTCGTCGGTCTGAACAGATTTTGTGTAAAGCGGTCAAGTACAATAGCCAGAACGACCACAGCCAAGCCGGCTTCAAAACCTTTACCAATTTGCAGCTGAGTCACAGCACGATATACAACTGCACCGATGCCTTCCGCACCGATCATGGAAGCAATTACAACCATGGACAATGACAGCATAATTGTCTGATTAATACCAGCCATTAAGGTAGGCAAAGCCAGTGGAAGCTGTACTTTAAACAGCTTTTGCGCCGATGTAGAACCAAAAGCATCAGAGGCTTCAACCAGTTCCTCCGATACTTGCATAATCCCCAAGTTAGTCATGCGAATCGTTGGGGGGATCGCAAAGATTACAGAGGCGATAACACCTGGTACAACACCCAAGCTGAAAAAGGTAACCGCTGGGAGCAAGTACACGAACGCAGGCATCGTCTGCATAAAATCAAGTAAAGGCGTGATAATGCGTGATGCTGATTTACTGTATGCACACCAGATTCCGATTGGAATACCGATAACAATGGATACAAGCGCAGACGTGATAACCAGTCCGAGCGTATTCATCGTTTCACTCCAATAGCCGAGATTATCAATCAGCAGGAAGCCGATGACAGTAAACAGTGTAAGCTGCACCCGCCCGACCATAAAGGCGATAATTCCGATGATCACGATGAACACCAGAGGGTGCGGAAGCATGAACAAGCCAGAGAAGAAACCTACTACGGCTTCAATAACGGAAGAAATAACATTAAACAATCCAGCCAGATGAATACCCATCCAGTCTACAATGGATTGAATCCACTCAGCGATTGGCAGCTTCGGTATCATGGGCATTCACCTCCTTTGTAGTAGGTACATCTCCACTTAGTGCACCCAGTAATGCTCCACGGACGATAACGCCCAGCAACTTCTGCTTGTCATCGACGACAGCCAGCGGTACCTTGGACGAGCTTGTAATTTCAAACAAATCGTTAATAACAGTTTCGGCAGTCACCTGCGGTCCATCCGTGATCAAAATATCTTCAATTTTCAAATTGTTGCGCAGTGCATGAACAGCATCCTCGGCATTAATAACACCCAGTAGCTTTTTGGTGCGGTCAATGACGAATAGATTGGAAATTCCACGCTCCCGCATCAATTCCAGAGCTACACGCGGACCGCGGTCCATAGTGATAGTTTCTGGACGAAGCATCACATGAGCAGCCGTCAATACCTTGGACAGATCCACATCCTCGACGAAGCGGGCTACATAAGAGTTAGCTGGTTGGATCATAATTTCTTCCGGCGTACCAATTTGTACGACCACTCCGTCCCGCATCAATGCAATCCGGTCACCAATCCGCAGCGCTTCATCCAGATCATGGGTAATAAAGACAATCGTTTTCTTCATTTTATCTTGAAGCTCCAGCAGCTCATCTTGCATATCACGGCGAATGAGAGGGTCCAATGCGCTGAATGCCTCATCCATCAGGAGAACTTCAGGATCATTCGCTAGTGCTCGTGCCAGGCCGACACGCTGCTGCATACCGCCACTCAGCTCATCGGGCATTTTATCGCCCCAGTTTTTAAGACCAACCAGTTCCAGCGCTGTTTGTGCCTTTTCCTGACGCTGTGCTTTATCTACCTTTTGAATTTCAAGGCCATATTCTACATTTTCCAATACAGTCCGATGTGGGAACAAGGCGAACTTTTGAAAAACCATGCTGATGGTTTTACGACGAACTTCGCGGAGTTGTTCTTTGTTCATCTTACGGAGATCTTTGCCGTGGACCAGAATTTCACCGGAGGTAGGCTCAATCAAGCGATTTAGCATTCGCACCAAAGTGGACTTGCCGCTACCCGATAACCCCATTATTACGAAAATTTCACCTTGCTTAATTTCCATGTTGGCCCTATTAACACCAACAGTAATCTGTTTTTCTTTGGCCAGCTTTTCCTTGCCCCAGCCTTGCTCCAGGAGCGGAACACCTTGCTCTGCGTGAGGACCAAAGAGTTTGCTGACATTTTTGACTTCCAAAATCGTCATACATACACCTCTTCTTTCTATACTTTGCTTGGTATTAACCCCATGTTGCATGATGGATTGAGTATAAAAATCATAATTCTGTACATCCTGAACGGTTAATGACAAAATTAATTGTAACAGAAGCATTACTTACATTTCAAACAAAAAAACTGTTCGTAAAGTACGTACAGAAAAAACTGTACAAACTTTGCTTCGATATGCTCCTTCGTTCTTTAGAATGCTCAAACATTCGGAACTTTACAACCGATAGTGCTTTTTTTAAAATAGACAATGAAATATGACCATAAGAAAAAGATTTATGTATATCCATAATTTTAAAAGTTTACTATCATTAGCAATTTTGCGAATTATGATTTTGAACGATCATGCTGTTGTAATATAGACAGAAGCTTTGCTTTTGAAACATTTCATTGATTATTGAAAGATTTCATATATTGCGCCAAAGCTAATCCTTTACGGGTAAGTCGTTCATACTAGGTTGTGCAAAATGCTCTAAAATTAGGAGGTTGCAAGCATGAGCTTGTACCAGTTAGGTGATGAGCAGCAGGCTTCGCTGCAAAAAATTCGCAAACGTGTCATAGAAGCTATAGGTAAAAACATGGACCTATATGGAATCACTCTGTCTGCAGGGCATTTGTACGGTTTGCTTTTTTTTGCGGATAAACCGATGACGCTGGATGAGATGGGCCGCGAAATGGAAATGAGCAAAACGAGCATGAGTACAGGAGTTCGGACGTTGTTGGACCTGAAAATGGTGAACAAGGTATGGAGCAAAGGCTCACGTAAGGACTTGTATGAAGTCGAGTATGACTGGTACCAAACCTTTACTGACTTCTTCGCTATTAAATGGAGAAAAGCAGTAGAAACAAATTTGCTGGTACTGCGCAAAGCCATTGATGAGCTGGACAAATTGATGGCGCAGGGTGAAGAATACGAGGAATTTAAGGCCATTCTTCAACAAGACCGTTTGAAAATGAAGCAGGCTGTTGCTTATTACAAGTGGCTGGACCGATTGATTGATTCGATGGAAAGCGAAGAAATTTACAAATTGATTCCGAAAGAAGAGGTTCGGGATTAATCACGATCCACCTATCTGTCTACAAAATGCCGGAGCGCAAAAGCGCTTCCGGTATTTTTTGGTTTGGCTCTGCGCAAAGGGTATAATAGAGATATGTAAAGATTGTTAGTATACCGTTCTGTTGAACATATGAGATAAAGGAGGGTTCGTGATGGAGAGTGTTACAGTACATACTCGTCTAGGCCAATTACGTGGGGAAACGAGAAATGGATATCATGTATGGAAAGGTATCCCATATGCACAGCCTCCTATTGGAAAACTACGTTTTCATGGACCACAGCCTTTGGAGCCTTGGGAGGATGTACGGGCTGCGACGAGCTTCGGACCCATCTGTCCGCAGCCCATGCCCTCAGCTGAGAGTATGACCGGAAATCTGGTGGAGCCTCCGGAGCAGTCCGAAGATTGCTTGTATCTGAACATCTGGACGCCTGCTTCAAAGGCTCCTGAGAAAGGGCGCCCAGTGATGGTATGGATCCATGGGGGTGCCTTTGTCACTGGGTCTGGGATTATACCTTTATATGATGGGGAACGCATGGCGAAGAACGGCGATGTTGTTGTAGTTACGATTAATTATCGGTTGGGGCCATTAGGATTTTTGCATTTGACTCCAAAGGGAAATGGGCTGACCTCAAATGCCGGACTGCTGGATCAAATCGCAGCGCTGGAATGGATTAGGGATCATATTTCTGCCTTTGGTGGCAACCCGGATGAAGTTACGGTGTTCGGTGAATCGGCAGGTGCGATGAGCATTGCCGCTTTATTGGCGATGCCAGCCGCTGAGGGACTGTTCCAGCGTGCAATTTTGCAGAGCGGGGCATCGCAGGTGTTGCCAACTGCACAGGCCGAGCAAGTGACGGCTGTGTATTTGCAGCAACTGGGTGTGGACACTCAGCATCCTGAGCGATTGTTTACGCTGCCGACAGATGCGCTGATGCTCGCTATGGCCAAAACTCATGAAGTCATCGGACCAGGGATGGCAATGATTTATCAACCCGTTGTAGACGGAGTAACCTTGCCGGATGTACCCCTGTCTGCAATCGCCCAAGGCTCGGCAAAACAGGTATCCGTTATGATTGGAACGAACTTGCATGAGGGGGGCTATTTCATCCGTAAAGAATCCCATCTAATGAATAAGTCAACAGCACGTCAAGCATTGGAAATGATGACAGGCATGTCCGACGTCGGCGATCTAATAGAGCCATTTCCAGTTTCTATTGAAGGACAGGCGCAAATGCTGACCGATCTGTTTTTTTGGCGTCCCGCGCTGGCTCTTGCCGCTGCACAGTCGGTGTATGCATCGGTATGGATGTACCGTTTTGATTGGACACTGCCAGGACATCCTACCTTTGGACAAGCGGTCCACGGTGCAGAGATTGCTTTTGTTTTTGACAATCTGGAGCTGCTGGGCAAGCTTGGATTAGAGATTCAGCCATCGATGCAGAAGCTTGCTCATCATATGCAGCAGGCGTGGGTTGCTTTTGCGCGTGATGGGGAGCCCCTGTTGCCTGAGAGAGCATGGCCGATGTACGATAGGCAACAGCGAGCTACAGCCATTTTTCATCAGGATATTATGGTGGAACATGATCCAGAAGGGGATAAACGCCGCCAGCTAACAGGGCAGATGAAACTATAGTAAATATGATACATCGCCCAAAGGACTACAATGAAAAAGCCTTCGCCCGTAATTTGTATACGGGTGAAGGCTTTTGTTTAGCAAACAGATGTGGCGCTATCTGTGCTTGTTTGCAAGAAATTGCAATCAGCAGTATAGAACCTAGATCTTGAATCGCTTCACAAGCTCTTGCAGATCCTGTGCCATGTTGGACAACTCCTGTGACGAAGAGGCGATTTCCTCCATGGCTGCCATTTGCTCTTGAGCGGCAGCGGAGGTTGTTTGTGAACTATCCGCCGAAGTGCGGGATAGGCTTGCCAAATGGGTGACAGTGGCGGAAACTTCCTCTGTACTGGCTGAGATTTGTTCAGCAGCAGCGGATACACTTTGAATTTGTTCCACGATATGAGAAGTAGAGCGTTCAATATTCGTAAAAGCACCTTCTGCATCTTGGCTAATTCGTAATCCTTCACCAACCTGATTACGAACATTACCGTTCATCGTGGCGGTAGAGCGCTGAATCAAATCGAGCATTTGCGTAATGATCTGACTGATGGAATCGGCGCTTGCCTTGGACTGTTCCGACAGCTTGCGTACCTCTATAGCGACTACAGCAAATCCGCGCCCAGCCTCGCCTGCTCTGGAGGCTTCAATAGATGCGTTCAGGGACAACAAATTAGTTTGCTTGGCAATGGCGGCAATAGCAGCATTCATCTGCTTCGCATCGTCCGAGAGCTGGGATAGCTCATCCATTAGACTAGCTGTTTGGCTTACAGCTTCCAGAATGCGGTCCATTTGTGTCCGTACATGACTGATCATTTGACTGCCTTGAGCTACGTCCTGCTCGGTTTGTCCTGCTGAATCCACGATAGAGCTTGCCGATTCGGCAATCGTGCTGACGCCTTTCGCCATTTCTTCAACGGCATTGGCGGTTTGCTCGGATGCCTCGGCGCTGGTCGCTGCATTTTCTGCGGATTCCATAACCGTTTCCGCTACATGTTGGACGGACTCCGTCGTTTGCTCTGTGCTTTCCTTGATGATCAGGGAAGAGGAAGCAAGCCGGGAGGAAGTTTGGTTGACCTCGGAAACCATCGAATGCAAGGAATGTGTCATCTGGTCGAAATTCTGTGCCAACTCACCGAACTCGTCCTTCCTAGACAGATTTACACGTTCGGTCAGATTTCCATCACGGACGATCCGTGTTCCTGCTTGCAGCTTCTTAAGCGGGATCAGGAACGAGCGGACCATAAGCACTATGACGATCGCAGCGGCCAGTATGGAAATAACAATTACAATCAGGCTTTGCTTCAGAATCGGTTGAGCCGCATCACTGTAATCCTCCAGATCGGATAGTGCGACAATGCTCCAGCCGGTGATCGGGTCCTTAAGTGTAAAGGCCAGTACGTCCCGATTCATAAATCGAATTTGCGACATGGAAGGAGTATCATTTTCTCCGTTTGCCGCCACTTCGGGAAGTCCCTCCATGGTGTCAGCCGGTTTTTTGCCTGTCTTGGTAAAGGCTGCTCCAGTCCCAGATACAACTTTATGATCCGAATCAACAATGATGAGTCCTCCGCGTTCACCTATCTTCACAGACTGCAGACTTTCACCCATCTTGTCCAGATTCAAAGCCAAGGCAACAGCTCCTTCACCGTCCTTGAGCGTTGCCGATACATTAACGACAAGGTTCCCTGTCGTAACGCTGGCAACTGGAACACCGACGAAGATCTTGCCCTTATGTAGCATCGCGTTTTTGTACCATTTTCTCTCCCTAGGATCATAATTAGCCTCCTTTTTTATCGGAGAACGGATATATTGTCCTTTCGTATTGCCGAGGAGCGCGGCATCTAACTCAGGATGAGCTTTGACGATGACGTCCAACTTTTTCTGAAGTGCTTCTTGGTTGGAACCGATGGAATCAGATTCGATTTCACTGGTAAGAACATCTACGTCTTTCATAATCGGTGCAACATACTGATTGACATTGCTTCGGATCAGATACAGATTCGTGTATACGGAAGCAGCCATTTGCTGACTGAGCTGTGTCGTGGCCCCCTGATAAGAAAAGTATCCAATCAGTACGCTTGGAATCAATAACACAGCCAAAAAAGATATTATTAATCTTGTCCTCATTAAATAAAACTGCTTGAGAAACCTGTTCCACCACGGAACTGTTTGTTTTGCTTTAGTCATAGTTTTTTCTCCTCTGTGTCAGATGATCATTACATAGTTTTATTCGACAGAAATCGACTAATTTTATAGATGTAATCTTTAAAAACGAGGAATAGTATGCTTTTTTCGAGAAAATAGGTCTTATGAACTAAATTTATTATGAATATGAATACATAAAAAGCCAAATCAGAGATGCAAAAGCAGCTCTGATTTGGCTTGAGGTGAGCATGAAGCGGACAAACCTGTTAATTTTTTTGCTGACGAGAAATCATAAAGAGTGTAATCCAGATAAGCATAAAACCAGTCAATTGCGCTATGGTAACGATTTGCTGGAAAGCGATCCAGTTAATCACGACACCAACCATAGGAAAGCTCAATTCTGCCATCGTCGCATAAGACGCTTTGGTTGTACTTAAGCCTTTGTAATACAGTAATAAGCTGAGAAGACCTGGAAGCAATGCCTGTAGCAGCAAGTTGATCATTACAGCCGCCCCCGCCCATGTACCTGCAGGCATATTCCACGGAGCATGCTCCACCGAGGTGAGAACAATGAGCAGAGGGAGCGCCACCATGAAGCGAAGGGAGGTTACCGTCTCATATTTCATCGAACGAAGCAAGTAGCTGCCCATAACGGTCGAACCGCCCCACAGAATTGCTGCACCCAGTGCAAGCAAACTACCAACGTGAACAAAATCATGAACATGCCCAAAGGGAAGCGACCAACCGAAGGTCAGAAGATACGTTCCGAACAGAGCGATGACGATTAAGATTGCAAAATGACGCGGCAGCATTTCCTTCAATATAACGCGGGCTAGAATAATGGCGACCAACGGCTGAAGCTTCTGGAGCAAAAGAACTGCATTCAGATCACCGTTGCTGAGTGCCATGGTGAAAATCACACTGGCCAGTGCCGAGCCGCCCCACGAGACGAACAAAATAGCGAAAACCTGACGAAATCGTATCGTTTTGAGCTCCTCACGATGCTTCCACAGCATCGGCGCCAGCGCGATAAAGAGCAACACATGCTCCATCAGTACGATTTGTGCTGAGGTAAATGATTTTAACAGAATAATACGAAACAGCGGGTCTGCGCCCCACAAGGCCGCTCCAATCGCGACTAGCCAAAAACCGCTTTTCATGTGGGAGCTACGATCAAAATCCTTGGATGTTAGTACAGTTGATGATTGACTCATACTTATTTAGCTCCTTGCGAATACAGGACCGGTGGCACAAAAACCCCCGTCCATGGCGAAGGCCATGCAAGACGGGGGTTGATCAAATAAACTTGCCGTTTGATACAAGTTAAATGAAGGTACTGCAAAACCAGTTATGCAGCATTCACTCACTTTACGGCACGCTCATACTTCGATCTTCTTCCATCCGGACTTTACCGTCGGCTTTGGCATCTCACCAAATCAGTCCGTATCCTGTTGCCAGATACAGAGTCGCGGGCTTAGCTCCATGAGCCATACCGCCGGTTGGGAATTTCACCCTACCCCGAAGATCCTTATTCCGTTTTTTAATTTCTCCTATAGGATATACCTGTTTTAGAATGAAGTCCAGTGAAAAATGTGTGTATATCTAACAAGGATTTTCATTTTTTTTGAAAGCGTTTCACTAAAAACCATATTACTAAGCAATATCCTTATACTCAATACGCCGAATTGCCGCATAAGCCACAAGCATTCCCAGCACAGAGAAGCTGATTTGTACGGGCGCAATGGAGCTAAGTGTAGCGCCGTTATTATTGGAGAAAAGCAATGCTACAATCAGGATCGAGGTCACAATGGTCGTGGATACAGAGTATCTTCGCATTCCCATATACAGCGGGACTAATCCCATAAAACTGGTGGCCACGGCATTGATTAGCGTCCGCGCTGATTGTTCAGCCAGTATGGAAAGAGTAAGCTTATCCGGTACAATTATGACGAACTGGTTGAGCAAATGAATCGCAGCCGTAATGATTATTTCTGATATAACAACAGACAAGAACGTAAACAGCAGCACAATCAAGAGCTTGGCGATCATTAGCTTTTGACGATGAATCGGATACATGAACAGGATTGTAATCGATTTGGACTTAAATTCACCTACGATAAAACGGCACAGCAGAACAGAGGCAAATACAACAAATGTGGCTCTCACCATATTGTCCATGAGATCGAGAAGCTGAGCGTACTGTGTAAATTCGGGTACTCCTTCATGTTGGCTGTCCAGTGCAATAATACAGAGCAATCCCAAAATGCAGGCGTTGGCGATCAGTGCTGAACGAATATAGCCCACCAGATGAAGCTTTTTCATCTCCAACTGTATTAATTTAAGCATGATGGTGATCACCTCCATGTAACAGCCGTAAAAAGTAGTCTTCCAGCGTACTGCTTTTCTGATGAATGGAATCGACTTCTACATCATTTAAAATGAGTGTTTTCGTAATTTGCTTTTGCGGTACACTCATATCGTAAATACGTATACTCTGCTCATTGAGTACCTTTATATTATTCAGACTCAGATGATGGGAGAGGACGTAGGCCGCTTTTTTACAATCGTTGGTCGTAAATTCGATGTACTCCGTATTCGTATCCCGTACCTGTTCCATCGAAACTTCCTCAATCAGCCGTCCGTGATTAATCACGCCTATCGTATCTGCAATCTGCTCTATTTCCGCTAAAATATGACTGGACACGAGCAACGTCATCCCATATTCCTTGCATAGCATATGGAATAACTGCCGAATTTCCTTGATTCCCACCGGGTCCAGACCATTAATCGGTTCATCCAAAATGAGTAGCTCTGGCTTGGTCGCAATGGCTCGGGCAATCCCGAGACGCTGCTTCATTCCCAGTGAAAAGTCTTTTACCGGCTTGTCACCCGCATTCCGCAAGTTCACTAATTCCAGCGCATCCCGGACAGCCTGTTTATTATAATAGCCCATGTATTCACAATGAAGTTCGAGATTTTGCTGAGCCGTCAGCCTGTCATAAAAAATCGGATATTCAATAATCGAACCCATCCGTCCGAGCAGATGATAAGACTTTGGCGTTAGCTTTTCACCAAACAATTCAATCTCACCCGATGTCGGCTTGAGCAGATTGGTAATCATTTTCATGATCGTCGTCTTGCCCGCTCCATTGGGACCGAGAAAGCCATAGGTTTCCCCCTTGCGCACATTCATACTGACCCCTGCTATAATTTCATTGCCCTTCATGGCTTTGGTCAGATGATGTGTACGTACTATGTAAGTCATGGGTGTTCTCCCTTCGTATACTGTTGATAATTCAAGAATAAAGGGCGAAATGTTCATTTTTCTTTCGTAATTCTTACAAATTTATTAAGTTGAGCAGTTTGCTTAATAGTTGATCTTCTTCAATGTAAAAGAGAAGACGGTCTGCTCATAAGGTTTGCTGGTTAGTTGCAACTCTCCGTTCATGCATTCAACCAGGCGCTTGGCAATCGTAAGGCCCAGCCCACTGCCCTGTACCGCCTTATTGCGCGAATCCTCAAGTGTGTACATGCGTTCAAAAACTTTATCCTGCTCGGGTTCCTGTATGCCTTTTCCACGATCCCACACCTCTATACGCACCGTGTCCTGCTGTTCTGACAGCGTCAGACCTAGCGTTTGGCCCTCTGCCCCGTAGCGAATGGCATTCGAAATCAGATTGCTCAGCACCCGCCCAATGGCTCCTTCGTTCCCCAAGACATGAATGGGATGCTCCGGGATGTCAATATGTACCGTAAACCCCTGAGCTGTCAGCAAATCATAATACTCCAAAATGCTGCGTCTGCACAGTTCTCCTATCTCCAGTCGGGTCAGTGGAATGTCCGTGTCGTTGGCTTCCAGCTTCGCCAAACTAAAAAAGCTTCCGATCAGCTCAATCGCTTCGCTTGTCTTTTGATGAATTTTGGATAGCAGTTTTATACGTTCTTCTGGCAAAATATCTGGATCGCCATCCAGCATCTCGGCATATCCAAGCACAACCGTCAGCGGGGTCTTGAGGTCGTGGGAAATATTCGAAATCATTTTGCGCATAGCGATTTGGCCTCGGTTGTAATCGGCTGATACTCTCAGATTTAAGTCTAGTAGTCGGTTAATTTCCGTCATGAGTCGTTGCAGTTCCACGTCACCTGTGACATATAGCAGCTTTTCGGCATGATTCACGGTCACGATCCGCTCTAATGCAGTTCGGATATCCTTTAGTTTGCGCTTGTAGGCTACACGTTCCCGCCAAAGCCATATGATAACGACGGACATCATGAGGACGACAATCCATTCGAAAATGTTTTCGATGTTCATATCAGCCATTCTCCCATTTGTAGCCGATGCCCCACAGCGTCTTAATGTGGACAGGGTGAGAGGGATCTTCTTCAATTTTCTCACGCAGGCGACGAATATGGACGTTAATCACATTCTCGTCACCCATATAATCGTCTTTCCAAATAAATCCGTATAATTGAGCTTTCGTAAATACCCGGTTCGGATTGGATGCAAACAGCTTCAAAATATCGGATTCTTTGGCTGTTAGCTGAATTTCATTTTCATCGCGTATGACTGTAAAATGATCGAAATCTATGCGCAGATTTCCATAGGTCAGCACTTGTGCTTGTGGCTGTTCCTTCTGCTGTTGCAGACGGGCATATGTAGTCGATCTGCGGATCGCGGACTGAATACGAGCCGTCATCTCAAGCATCGAAAAAGGCTTGGCAACATAATCGTCTGCCCCGAAGCCCAGTCCAAGCGCTTTATCCACATCGCTGTCTTTAGCCGACATAATCAAAATTGGCACGGCGCTGCGGGTACGAATTTGCCGAATTACCTCCATACCATCGATTTTTGGCATCATCAGATCCACGAGTACGAGGTCGTAGTTATGCCGTGCAAAGGCATTAAGTCCTTCTTCTCCGTCATAGGCGGTGGTTAAATTGTAGCCCTCCTTGGTGAGTGCTTTGAGCAGCATTTCAGCAATAGATAGATCGTCTTCAATAAGTAAAATATGCTGTGACATAGGTGTGGAACACCCCTAATTTTTAGATTAAGCCCGTGTGACGAACTGTACCTGAATTATATAGAGCAGTGGAGCGGATTTCCATAAAAATATCCCAAAATAATTAAAATCCCCGGGATTGCCAGGGAGCTACTTCACTATCAACTGCACCATCGCGTTCAGAAGAAAGACTTAATTCAATCATAATATGGAATAGATTTCGCAAATCAGCGAGTTTATAAAAATACAGGTTTTTATGAATCTAAAAGTAAAATCGTGAAATATTTCACAGTAAAAGTGTTGGCATTTGCACGAGACGGGAAGCATGGACCATGTATGATGCACTTGTAAACATCAAAAATCAAAAAAGGAGGTACGACAAATGGAGCATCTATTGCATGTTGCTTCGGAGATTGGGGAATTACAAACGGTTTTATTGAAACGACCGGGACAAGAATTGGAAAATTTAACACCGGATTATTTACAGCCATTATTATTTGACGATATCCCCTATTTGCCGGTGATTCAAAAAGAACATGATTATTTTGCCCAAACCTTGCGCAATCGAGGAATTGAAGTTCTTTATTTGGAGCAACTTGCGGCTGAGGCATTAGTGGATGAAAAACTGAGAGAAGAATTTGTTGACCAAATGTTAGAAGAAGGAAGGGCGGAGGGAAATTTTTCACATCGAATTTTAAAAGAGTATTTACTTTCCTTCTCAAATGAAGATTTAATTCAAAAAATAATGAGTGGTGTACGAAAGAATGAAATTGAAACGAGTAAGAAAGTGCAACTCCATGAATTTATGCAAGATCATTCTCCATTTCATTTAGTTCCATTGCCAAATTTATATTTTACCCGCGATCCTGCAGCAGTGATTGGGGATGGATTAACGATTAATAAAATGAGAGAAACGGCCCGAAGACGTGAATCATTGTTTATAGAGTATGTCATTAAACACCATCCGATATTTACTAGTCATCATGTGCCGATTTGGCTGGACCGTAATTATGAGTTTCCAATCGAAGGCGGAGATGAGCTCATTTTAAATGAAGAAACCATTGCTATTGGTGTATCAGCCCGTACCTCAGCGAAAGCCATTGAACGTTTAGCCCTAAATCTATTTAGCCGTCAAAAAAAATTCAAGAGAGTAATAGCCATTGAAATTCCAAAGTGTCGGGCATTTATGCATTTAGATACCGTATTTACGATGGTTGATTATGATAAATTTACAATTCATCCAGCGATCCAAGGACCGCAAGGAAATATGAATATTTATGTTTTAGAGAAAGGTCCAGATGAGGAGACACTTAAAATTACCCATCATACCTCTTTAATGGAATCTCTAAAAGAGGTTTTGGGCTTAAAGGATTTGGTTCTTATTCCTTGCGGAGGAGGAGATGTAATAGCCTCTGCTCGTGAACAATGGAATGACGGGTCCAATACATTAGCCATTGCGCCCGGAGTAGTTGTTACGTATGACCGTAACTATGTATCCAATGCTTTATTGCGTGAACACGGTATTGAGGTAATCGAAATATTGAGCTCGGAATTATCCCGTGGCCGCGGGGGACCACGTTGCATGAGTATGCCCATCGTTCGAAAAGATATTTAAATCATAGAGAAAGCAGGGATAAATATGGGAGAAACGATTTCAAGCTTACAAGGGAAAAGTTTTCTTGCGGAGATAGACTTTACAGAAGAGGAATTGTTATATTTTCTCGATTTAGCAGCAGATTTAAAAGAGAAAAAGAAAAACGGCATTCCCCATCGTTATTTGGAAGGAAAAAACATAGCTCTTTTATTTGAAAAAACTTCTACTCGTACGCGGTGCGCATTTACAGTAGCTTGTACAGATTTAGGCGCACATCCCGAATATTTAGGTAAAGGAGATATTCAGCTCGGTAAAAAAGAATCTGTAGAAGATACGGCGAAAGTGTTGGGCCGCATGTTTGACGGAATTGAGTTCCGCGGCTTTGCTCATAAAACAGTGAGATCTTTAGCTGAGAATTCGGGTGTACCAGTGTGGAATGGTCTAACGGATATGTGGCATCCAACCCAAACGCTCGCGGATTTATTAACCATCCAAGAACATATAGGGCATTTGCGAAATGTAAAGCTCGTTTATGTTGGCGATGGCCGAAACAATATTGCGAATAGCTTATTAGTTGGTGGTTCAATCGTTGGAATGGAGGTTCGGATTTGTGCACCAAAATCATTATGGCCAGCACAGGAAGTCATTTATTTGGCGCAAAAGTTTAGTGACCGGGTCATGGTAACCAGCAGTATTGATGAGGCTGTTGCAGGTGCAGATGTAATCTACACAGATGTATGGGTATCTATGGGGGAAGAAGATAAATTTGCAGAACGTATTGAGCTGCTTTCACCTTACCAGGTAAATAAGCAAATGATTAAAAAAACAGGGAATAGTGATGTTGTTTTTTTACATTGTTTACCTTCATTCCATGATATCGAAACCATGTATGGACAAGAAATTTATGAAAAACATGGATTGAGAGAAATGGAAGTAACTGATGAGGTATTCCGCAGCAAGCATTCAAAAGTATTCGATCAAGCTGAAAATAGATTGCATACCATTAAAGCGGTTTTAGCAGCTACTTTAGGAAATATGGAGTAAAGAGGGAGTTTACTATGCCTTCTTAATCTCTCTTCCCTATCACTATCCAAAAGAGAGAGGCGAGAGTAGTGGGTGAAGAAAAAAAATTAGGACTATTTACTTTAACAGCCCTTGTTGTCGGTTCGATGATCGGTGGTGGAGCATTTAACCTGGCCGGTGATATGGCCAAAGGAGCCGGCCCCGGAGCTATTATTATCGGGTGGATAATCACAGGAATCGGAATGATTGCACTTGGATTATCTTTTCAGAATTTAACTCGAAAAAGACCGGATTTGGAAGGCGGTATTTTTAGTTACGCAAAAGCTGGATTCGGTAATTTTATGGGCTTTAATAGTGCGTGGGGATATTGGGTAGCCGCATGGCTCGGTAATGTAGCTTACGCAACTTTATTGTTTAGTTCATTAGGCTATTTTTTTTCAATTTTTGATGGGGGACAAAATATAGCGTCGATTATTGGCGCGAGCATCATGCTCTGGTGTGTTCACCTGCTGATTTTACGAGGCGTACAATCGGCGGCGCTTGTAAACTTAGTAACTACAATCGCGAAATTAGTTCCAGTGTTTGTATTTATCATTGTGGGGATATTTACCTTTCAAATCAATATATTCGTAGACGGATTTTGGGGACAAGGCAGTACATTGGATTGGGGGGCGGTAGGCAGCCAAGTTAAAAGCACCATGCTTGTAACTCTCTGGGTATTTACTGGTGTTGAAGGGGCCGTTGTCCTATCTGGCCGTGCAAAAAATAAAAGTGATGTCGGGAAAGCGACAGTCATTGGCTTGATAGGGACACTTATTATTTACGTATTGATTACAGTATTATCTCTCGGGCTTATGCAGCAAGCAGATATCGCTAATTTAAAAAATCCAGCCATGGCCTATTTGTTTGAAAGTGTTGTTGGAAAATGGGGTGCAACATTCATTAACCTAGGTTTGGTTATTTCCGCCTCAGGCGCTTGGCTAGGCTGGACTTTACTCGCATCTGAGATTCCATATTTATCTTCTAAAGATGGGCTTTTTCCAAAATGGTTTGCGAAAGAGAATAAAAATAATGCCCCTGTAAATTCATTATGGATTACGAATGGTTTAATTCAACTTTTTTTATTAACCTTCATTATTTCAGATCAAGCATATCATTTTGCGTTTTCTCTGGCATCCTCCGCTATTTTAATTCCTTATGTGTTTTCAGCGTTTTATCAATTGAAGTATAGCTTGCAATCAAAAGAAAGAGACCGAACCATCAATATAGTCATTGGTATCGTTGCGAGCATCTATGGAATGTGGTTAGTTTATGCCGCTGGATTTGATTACTTGTTGTTAGCCATGACCTTATATGCACCAGGCATCCTCATCTATTATAAGCTGCAAAAGCAAAATCATCCCAAGCGAATATTAACCCGGGTGGAACTGATCTTATCTCTTGCTATTACTGCTTTAGCAGTTTTCACCATCTATGAATTAGTTATGGGAAATATAACGATTTGATATATTTGGAAATAAATATAAATGGAGGTTGAAATATGGCGCGTAGAAAAATTGTAGTGGCTCTAGGTGGAAATGCTATACAATCCGGTGATGCTACGGCAAAGGCACAACAAGAAGCATTAGAACAAACAGCAGAACAACTTGTGAAAATAATACAAAGTGATGTAGATGTCATCATTGTCCATGGGAATGGTCCGCAAGTAGGAAATATTTTATTACAGCAAAAAGCGGCGGAATCGGAGAAAACTCCTGCCATGCCGTTGGATACTTGTGGTGCGATGAGTCAAGGAATGATTGGCTATTGGATGGAAAATGCGATTGCAAAGGTATTGAGAAAACAGAGCATAAATAAAGATGTGGTAACAATCATAACAAGAATGGTTGTCGATGAAAACGATGAAGCATTTAACAATCCCACAAAACCAATAGGGCCTTTTTATACAGAGGACGAAGCAAAAAGATTAATGAAGGAAACAAAAGCAGTATTCAAAGAAGATGCAGGAAGAGGATGGAGACGAGTGGTACCGTCACCAGCACCCGTAAGCATTTTTGAATATAAAGTGATTGATTCTTTAGTGAAGGATGGGAATATCGTCATTGCTGTTGGAGGTGGCGGAATACCGGTAATTCAGTCTAAAGAAGGATTAACAGGAACTGAAGCAGTTATTGATAAAGACTTCGCTGCTCAGAAATTAGCCGAATTAGTAGATGCCGATACACTTGTCATTCTAACTGCAGTTGATTATGTGTATGTGAATTTTAACAAGCCTAATCAAAAAAGATTAGAGTCTGTAACTGTTGATGAATTAGAACAATATATAAAGGAACAACATTTTGCTGAGGGAAGCATGCTTCCAAAAATTGAAGCTGCTGTTCATTTTATTAATACAAATTCAGCGCGAATAGCCATTATTACTTCTTTAGAGAAGGTATATGAAGCATTAGAAGGAAAAGCAGGTACGCTTATTTCTAAATAAGAGGAATCTGTGATGTATAAATAACATTTAAAAATACGGATTTTTAAACCCATTGGTCGAGTTTGGGAGGGCTTTTGCTCCCGAATTCGGCCTGCTTGTTTCGTTGATTCTTTATAGCTTAAAGATAGCAGAGGTGGATTTATGAATAAACGGAATGTGATGGAAAATTTAAAGCAGTTTGATTTATTTGCTGAATTATCAGAAAGAAAGCTACAAAGCTTAACAGAGTTTGTCTATTCGCGGACTTATAAGAAGGGCCAATTTTTATTTCTGGAAGGGGATTCAAGGGAACGAATTTACCTTATGTTAGACGGTTTTGTAAAGGTAGAGCGGGTAAATCAAAGTGGGAACTTGCTATATGAGGACTATGTAAAACGATATTCAATTTTTCCTTATGGCGGCATGTTTACAGATAAAAGATACAATTACTCGGCAGAAGCACTGACAGATGTAGTTGTATATTATATTCCTACAGCGATTTTTGAAGATATGCTAAAAGCCAATCAAAAACAATTAATATTTGTTGTTCAGCAGTTTTCTTTAATCTTAAAACTCCATGAACATCGTATACAACATATTACAATCCCCAATGCGCAAGATCGGGTAATACAGTCACTAAATTATTTAAGGCAGGATCTAGGGGAACAAAATGGGGAAGAGATTGTGATTTCATGTCCACTGACAACAATCGAAATTTCTAAAATATCCGGAACGTCTCGGGAAACGGTTAGCGGTGTGTTAAACCAGTTAAAGAAGGATCATATTATTACAGTTTCAGGTAAAAAAATTATAATCCATGACCCCACCTATTTTGAGGAAATCTCTATATGAACATAAAGATGAACGTCTTCCAAAAGAAGTCGTTCATCGTTTTTTTTGTTTAAGAGAATGAATAAAATCATTGGAGCAGTCATGATCACTCCTAACACAAGATGTAATATATTTAATATTCATATTCTGCTATCCTATATTATTCTGAAAGAGTTTACAGGCTCTTTTAGAAATCCGGTGTTATGATTTATAAGACATGTCTTATGCAGAGAGCTGGTATGTCGAATCATGAATTACGCATTACGGTACAGGACCGTCAATAAAGGAGAGCAATGATGTTTGTTATACGGGGATCACAAAAACTACTTAAGGAATGGGAGACTGAACCACTTCAAGTTGATATTTATCCGCCTCTGAATAGTTGGCATGCCAGCTTATTTTTACTGAACCGGAGAAAAAATATTGTGTTTATGCATGATATTTCCCGCTTAAGCGTCACGCTGTTTGGGATTAAAAAATCGCAGTACAAAAACCTGCCCTCTCTTTTTGTACAAGCCTTGAAGGAATTAATGATCAGCGAAGGGTTTGATGAACAGATCGTTAAGGCATACACACAGGAAGGTGAGCAGATGCTGGCGACTACGACGAATAGACATTGTGTAACGGTAACCTTAGATGAGATTATATTTATTATGAAGGAACTGGACATGGAGCATGGATGCGAGTTGGAAAAGAACCAGTGGAATAACCGAATTGTGTTCAAAACGGATCAATACAAGTACCCGATTGACGTTTTTAAAGAACTGCTGGAAAAGCATTATAAAGTGGAGAGTAGTTGAGAGTTTCGAATATTTGACTTCATATATAAGTGCTTACATATGGATGATTAGTTGTTCCAAGCTGTCCTGATTTTCTTAAGGATTTATGCTGAATAGGACATGCCAAAAGAGTATCCTCCAAAGTCATGCGGCAGGGGATGCTTTTTTTATAACTCACAGGATAGTCATGCTTGCGATGAAATGAATCATAGCGCAATAAACCGTACACTTTGGTAGAATAAAATGATAAAGGGTTCGACACCATGGGTCAGACTTATAAAACGGGGGGTACATAACGAAGGATGAAGAGGATAATTGATGTTGCCAAAGAAGCAGGAATTGAAGAAGAGCATCTGGAGACGTATGGAAAATATAAAGCGAAGCTGAATCCGTCTCTGTGGGAGGCACTGAAGGATCGCCCGGATGGCAAGTTGGTGCTGGTTACAGCGATGAATCCCACTCCGGCTGGAGAAGGAAAAACACTGACAACCATCGGGCTGTCCCAGGCACTCAACGCGATGGGGCATAAAACCGTAGCTGCGCTGCGTGAGCCGTCCCTTGGACCTTGCTTTGGGATGAAAGGGGGAGCAACCGGGGGAGGACAGGCCCAGATTGTTCCGGCCGAAGACATTAACCTGCATTTTACAGGGGATATACATGCGATTTCGGCAGCACATAACTTGCTGGCAGCAATGATTGATAACCATTTGTTCCATGGAAATGCTTTACGGCTGAAGCCAGACCGAATTGTATGGAAACGGGCTGTCGATATGAATGACCGGAGCTTGCGAAGTATTGTGACCGGATTGGGAACGGGAAATGGAGCGGTGAGAGAAAGCGGCTTTCTGATTACCTCGGCCTCGGAAGTCATGGCGGTGCTATGCTTAAGTGAAAATATGAACGATCTTAAAGTACGGTTGGGTCGAATGGTGATTGGATATAACGAAGCTGGTGAGGCGGTAACAGCAGAGGAACTGCATGCGGTGGAAGGTATGGCAGTGCTGCTTCGGGAAGCATTAAAGCCTAATCTGGTGCAAACGTTGGAGGGAACCCCGGTTATTGTGCATGGTGGGCCTTTTGCCAATATTGCTCATGGATGCAGCAGTCTGATCGGTACGAAGCTGGCATTGAAGCTGGGAGAGGTCGTTGTTACAGAGGCAGGGTTCGGGGCTGAGCTGGGAGCGGAAAAGTTTTTTGACATCAAGTGTCGTCAGTCCGGCTTGCAGCCGGATGCAGCTGTGCTGGTCGTAACCGCCAAAGCGCTGAAATATAACGGCGGTGTAGCTAAACAGGAGCTGGATGCGGAAAACCTAGAGCATTTGCAACTCGGATTAGTCAATATGAGCCGACATGTACGGAATTTGCAAAAATTTGGCGTGCCTGTATTGGTGGCGATTAACCATTTTGTAACAGACAGCGAAGCGGAGTTGGATTTGATTTTCTCGGAATGCCGCAAGCTGGATGTACCCGCAGAGCTTTCACAAGTATGGGCGCAGGGAAGCCAAGGGGGAGAAAAGCTGGCCCAGAGCCTGCTGAACTTACTTCAGGAGGACAAAGCCCGTTTTGCTCCGCTATATGATCATACGCTTGATTTGCAAGCGAAAATTAATGTCATTGCCAAGGAGCTTTACGGTGCGGTAGATGTGGCTTACACGCCTGCGGCCAAACGGGCGTTGGCTGGTATGGAGCAGCTTGGTTTTGGACAATTGCCTGTATGCATGGCCAAAACGCCGTATTCTTTCTCAGACCAACCTTCCTTGCTGGGAGCACCGGAGGGGTTCACTATTCACGTGTCCAGCGTATCATTGTCCGCAGGCGCAGGCTTTGTAGTCGTGGAAACAGGTAATACCATGACGATGCCAGGACTGCCCAAATCTCCAGCAGCTGAGCATATGTCGCTGGAAGCAGATGGGACTATTCAAGGACTCATGTAGTATTTTTAGAAAAAATAGCAGCATCTCAGCATCAATGAACGAGCAGTTTGGGTAGTGCAGTAAGCAGCTTTTGCCGAGTCATGGCATCGCTCCAGTTCCAGCGGTCTGCTTCTACGAAATAGACCCGGCCTTGACGTACAGCAGGGAGGCTGTGCCAGAGAGGGCTGTTGAGCATGGATTCCAGTGTATGCTTGGAATCTGGTGCTGTAGGGACGAGCATAAAAATGCGGTCGCCAGCGTAATCAGGCAATTCGCTCGGATCAATTTCCGCGAAGCCTAGTCCCTTGTCGAGCACCTTTTGGATTGGCTCGACAGGCTGGAAGCCTTGCGGGTGATAGAGAGCCGATGAGAATCCGGACATCCCCATGACAAAAAGCCGATTCCCATGATCGAAGATAAAGACAGAGGCAGTTTCTCCGGCTGTGATATGGCTACTGAGCTGTTCCCACATCGCTAGATTACGAGCGGCGAAGGCAGATAACCAGCGTTCGGCCTCTCGTTCCTTACCAAGCCAGGCACCAAGTGTACGCAGCCGTTCCTCCAGGGCGGCAAAGGAGTTGAAGGTGACGGTGGGCGCGATGCTTGCAATGCGCTCATATTCCTGTTCATCTGAGTTGGTGATGATGATTAGGTCAGGATCGAGAGCGCTGGTCAAGCGAGTATCCAGCGGAAGTCCCACGTCAGTTACGTTCCCAAGACGATGTTTATAGACGCTGTATTCACTGAGCTGCAGGCTTCCGCCGATGGCTTTGGCTCCTAACGCGAGCAGATCGCCCATCGTTTCTCCATGATAGACGATACGGTTCGCTTGGCGTGGGATATGAATGTGGTGACCTGTCCAATCCTTAACGCACACAGAACCGGGAGCGGAAAGCGCATATTGACCGGGGGGAACCCCGGTCATTTGCCTAAAACGCCGATTAAAATAATATTCGTCAGAGAAACCCACCTGACGGGCAATTTCACGTAAAGGCCGTTTGCATTCCAGCAGTAGCCGCTTGGCATGGTTCAAGCGCAGCTCAGTGAGGTAATGCAACGGTTTTTTACCCGTTATTTTGCGAAACAGCTGGGAGTATTGCCATATAGAAACGTTTGCCTGTTCGGCAAGCTGCTTGACGGTAATGGGTTTTTTATAGTGATTTTCCATATATGTAAGAGTGCTTTCCACCGATACTGGCAATGTCGGATTAGTGTCATCGTCACGCTTACTATGGACGTGGGCTTCTTGCCACAGCAAGAGCAGCTCTTGAAACATGATTTGCTGTCGCAATGCAGAGGTTGGGTTATGCGGCTGCATCCTTATTTGGGCGCTATAAAACAACTCTTCGGCCAGCTGAATAATCTTGGAAGAAGAGGAAGCGATGAATTCACGTGGTTTTGGCAGGACGGGGCCAAGATATATGGTTGGCATGCTCGGTTTGTCTTCAATTAAGCTCACGTCTGATTGTGGCTCCAACGGCATTGCAATGACCTTGAACTCGATTTTGTAGTATTCAGGCACAATTCCAGCCAAGGGAGCGATGTGATAGGATTCCCCAGGAGTTAACCAATATCCATGACCTGGGTGGAATACATATTGTTCTGGTCCAATATTCACCATACCTGCTCCGCCGATGAACATAAGCAGACAGTGATCTGAAGGTGGACAAGATCGTAGTCCATCGCTAAGCTCACTAACCAGCACAATTCCCTTAAAATGAAAAAGCATTGAGCTGGAAGATGGTGAATGTACAGACGACAGAGACTGGTTCACGATGTAATGCTCCTTTTATTGAGAATGGTTATCATATATGCATAAGTATACCTCCTTTAAACTCAACAAAAAAGAAGCCTATCAACAAATGTCGATAAGCTTCTCAAACTTATTTTATGAGCTTGGGCAATTCCTCCAGCAGCCATTCTCGGGTAGAGGCATCACTTTCAGTTTTGCCAATGTCCTGCATGTAGACATGTCCCTGTTTGACGGCAGGGAGCTGAAGCCACAGCTTGCTCTTCATTAACTGCTCGGTAGATTGCCGGGCTTCTGAACTTGGAATGTTCAGTATGAAAATCCGATCTCCAGCGTATTCTCCAATCACCTCCTGCGATATTTGCACGAATCCTTTGTCCTCATCCAGCGCTTTCTGAATAAGAGGAGTAGGCTTGAGACCATTCTTTTCATACAGTATTTGCGACAAGCCTGTCCGTGCCATGACGAACAAACGGTCACCAGGATAGTAGGTAAAGACCGAGGCTGTTTCACCCGGTTTTACACCTTTTGCCTGAAGTTTGCTCCACATCTCTGCTTCCTTGATTTTATATTGGGCAAGCCAGTCCTCAGCAGTCTTTTTCTTGTTCAAAATGTCTCCGAGATGTACCAAACGCTCGTTTAAGGGAGCAAAGGTATCGAACATAATTGTAGGTGCGATTTTTGTTAACGCTGCGTATTGCTTTTCGTCAGTATCAGCGGTAATGATTAGGTCTGGTTGTAGAGCCAAAGTTTTTTCTAGATCAATGGGAAACCCTAGGTCTGACACATTCTTAACTTTTTTCTCATATACCTTTCCCTCGAGCATAGAAGTCGATGTACCCACAGCTTGTACACCTAAAACCAATAGATCCCCATAGTTTTCTCCGAAGTAAGCAATGCGCCCAGGAGTAGTGGGAATGTACACTTTATGTCCCTTATAGTCTGTGTAGGCACGAGTTGTGGCTGCTTCTGATGTTTTTGTTGCTGCTGTTGTGCTGCTGTCTGTACCCTGATTGTTGCCAGATGCGCCGCACCCTAGCAGCAATGCCCCCATAAGAGAGAATAGGCAGATCAGAGCAGTGTATTGTCGAGTAAAATTTTTGTTGATCATAGCAACCTCCATATAATAGAATGATTCATAATATTGCCAATGAGAATTATTATCACAAAGCAATGATAAGCGCTGAGCCCTCAATACTCAATGGACAAACTTGGTCAATGAATTCGATTTTGTACAAAATGAGTCTCATGTGTTTTTAGCTCATACGTGCTTCAACATTTTATTGATTTGTCATTTTTTATGGTATAGAATATCGTTTTTATACATTTGAAAGGGGTTTTGAAATGGCATTGTTCATTACATATGTTTTACTAGGTTTCTCTATAGCGTTACCTGTAGGTACCATTACGGTTGAAATGACGAAGCAGGGGCTAAAGAATGGATTCATGCATGGATGGATCGTGGGTCTTGGGGGAATGACCGTCGATTTGTTATTAATCATTGGTTTATATTTTGGTCTGGCCTCTGTTTTGTCCTTACCGGTTGTACAGGTGATCATGTGGCTCATCGGAGCTGTATTTTTGTGCTATGTGGGATACGACAGCATTAAAAATGCAGATCATGATATTGCGCTAGAAGGAGAAAAAAAGACGAAATCATTATTTTCTTCCTATAAAAATGGGCTGCTTGTCGCTATTTCACCAGGGAATTTAGTGTTTTGGGTGAGTGTTTTTGGGACTGTGCTGGCAAGTTCATTTGATCGGTCCAATACAAGGCAATTCCTGATTGTTGGCTTAGGTATTTTGTTTGGTATTCTTATTCATGATTTAGGCTTAATGACCCTCGTAGCGACAACACGAAAAGCCATGAACCGAACCGCCATCAAGTGGGTTACGATCTGTGCTGGTGTGGTTTTAATTGGTTTTTCTCTTTATTTCCTGTACCAATTCATTATCAATCTCCAAAAGATTTTATAGCCTTGTACTAGGATGCGCTCAAGCTTGTCATGCCAGTCTGCATAAATCGAACAAGTCCTTCATAGACATGTACTAATTCATTTAAAACATGTGCTGAAGGGGTTGATGACATGCGCCGGATTTCATGGATGCTTGCCATGGTCATGTGTGTAACGTTGCTGCTGGCCGGGTGCGGCAAGAAGAGCGCAGACGATGTGGTTAAAGATTTGAGTGACGTGGTGAGCGACCTGAACAGCTACCACGGTACAGCTGTGATGACGCTGCATACCGGCGACACGCCGCAGGAATACAAGGTGGATATTTCCTATCGCAAGCCATCCTATTACCGAATTGCCATGACAAACGAGAAAAAGGACGTTACACAAATTGTGCTTCGTAATGATGAGGGTGTTTTTGTGCTGACACCCAGCCTGAACAAGAGTTTCCGTTTCAAAAGCGACTGGCCAAACAATCAGGGTCAGGTATATTTATATGAAACGCTGGTTCGCAGCATTATCGGTGACGCCTCCCGTCAGTTGGCTACTGACGATAAATCCTATGTGTTTGATGTGGCGGCGAACTACAACAGCCATGCGCTGGTAAGGCAAAAGATTTGGTTGTCCAAAAACAACTATGCCCCTACTCAGGTACAGGTATCTGATGCGAATGCCAAGGTGGTCGTCGATCTGAAATTCGATCAATTCGCATTTGATACGAAGTTTGACAAGGATTCTTTTGATATGGAGCGGAACATGGCTTCAGGAAAAACGAATGTAGGTAGCGAGGGATCTCCATCTTCAGGAGCAGTCGATTCCAGCGGACCGTTGGATTCTTCCGGTACGATAGAAGGAACGACCGGTGTGCCATCGAGTGAAGCTGGACAGGAGCAGGCAACCGCAGAAGACGGTGCCCAGCAATCGTCTGGTAAGGCAAAGGGAGACGGAACTGCCACAGGCGATACATCCAAGCCGGAAGCAGCAGCTAACGCAGGGGATCAGCAACCGACATCAAGCACGGCGGATGCTGCAACCGGAACGTCAGCGGAAACGGATGCCGCAGAAGCAGTAATGGGTGAGTTTGGCTTGATTGAACCGTCCTACACACCTGCCGGAGTACAGCTTAAGGATACGCCGGAGCTGGAGGATAACGGCACACATGCAGTGATGCTGCGATATAGCGGAACGTATAACTATACCATTGTGGAGGCGCGTCCCAAGGATCGGGCGGTCGCATTGACCGCAGGCGAGCTGGTTGATATTGGGGGAAGCTTTGCCGTTCTGACAGGAAGCGAACAACAAACAATGACCTGGATGAATGACGGGATAGAGTTCAGAATTACCAGTGCTGACCTGCCTGTGAGCGAAATGATACAAATTGCCGCTTCTATACAGGATCAATCGGGTAAATAAAATTTTATAGACGGATGCAGACGGTCTAGAGTGTAAAATGCTCTGCTGCCGCCCGTATCCGTCTTTTTGCTTCATTCGCAATCTAGGATGTGCACCGCTGATATACCTTTGTGTTCTTGTAGAGGATGCTGGCAAACGCCTCCTGCCATTGACAGCCACGTTTCTGAACATTACCATTAACCTTTGGAAGCAAGGATTTGCTACATCTGAATGGTAAAAGGTTATGTTAGAGGCTAACAATTGAAGAAGGTGACTGGATTTTGCAAGCACAATACAGATCGACCCGGGCCGAAATCAACCTGGATCACCTTGGCGCCAACTATGAAGCTTTTCGCAAGGCATTGCCTGCGGATAAGCTGATGCTGGTCTGCGTCAAGGCTAATGCCTACGGGCACGGTGCCGTAGAAATTTCAAAGGAAATGGAACGCCTTGGTGCGGATTATTTGAGCGTCGCTTTTCTGGACGAGGCTTTGGAGCTTCGTCATGCAGGGGTTGGGCTGCCGATCCTTGTACTCGGCTATACCTCGCCTGAATCTGTCCAAACGGCTTGGGAGCATGATATTTCATTGACTGTGTTTAGTGAGGAAGTGCTGGAGGGCATCCGTAGACTGGACCGCCAAGGAAGCGAACGCAAGCTGAAGGTGCACATCAAAATAGACAGCGGCATGGGAAGACTCGGTTTGTTGCCTGGAGAAGCGGCTATGGCTTTTGTCCAGCAGGCACACGAATTAGAGCAGGTGCTGCTGGAAGGCATGTACACCCATTTTGCCCGCGCGGATGAAGAAAATAAAAGCTATACACTGCTCCAATATGATCGGTTTCAGGGCGTGGCGGATGCGCTAAGGGAACAAGGTATTACTTTTCCCATTATACATACGGGCAACAGCGCGGCCACCATTGATACCCCTTCCCTTTCCCCCAATATGGTGCGGATTGGCATCAGTATATACGGTTTGTATCCATCTGATGAGGTTAACCAGGAAGTCATTGAACTGCTGCCTGTGTTGTCACTAAAGACAGCGGTGGTTTATACCAAGACGCTTCCTCCCGGCTGGGGAGTTAGTTATGGCACCCGGTATGTGACCTCCACTGAAGAACGGATCGGCACACTGCCAATCGGCTATGCGGATGGTTACTCTCGCATGCTAAGTGGGAAGGTCGAAGTGTTGATACGCGGTCGTCGCGTCCCTGTACTCGGTACGATCTGCATGGACCAGTGTATGGTATCCTTACAATCTTTCGCAGAGGATGCGGAAGAAATCCAAACCGGCGAAGAGGTTGTTCTCATCGGTCAGCAGTCCGGCGAAATCATTGCGGCGGATGAGCTGGCATCCAAGCTTGGTACGATCCACTACGAGGTGATCTGCATGATCGCAGATAGAGTACCGCGTGTGTACACGCGAGGTCATGTTCCTGTCGTTCGGGTGAACTCGCTTCTTCCAACCCACTGGAATTAATTTCATAACGCAAATTACCGGATAAAAGCAGGAGTTTTCGTATAACGTCCCGAAATATGTACAAAAGAAAGAAAAGAGCGCTATATCTGTCAAAAGACGCATTAGGCTCCGCTGACACTTGTATTTCGGGGATCAAACGCCTGTACGAAAACGAACTGCGTAGTTTATAATGGAATGCAGCATAGATGATATACGAATATCATATACATTCTCTTGTATTCTTTTGAATAAATTACCGGGAATAACGTTATAATGGTACAATGGCGACAAGGTTTTGGGGGTGGAAGAGAAGTTGGCCAATTTGCAGAACACCAAAAGAATAATGATCAGTTTGCCAGATCATCTCTTGCAGGAAGTGGACGGGATCGTAGCTATGGAAAATTCCAACCGCAGTGAATTTATTAGGCAGGCAATGAAGCTTTATGTAAGTGAACGTAAAAAACGTTACATTCGTGAAGCTATGCAGCGTGGATACATGGAAATG
Source organism: Paenibacillus jamilae (assembly GCF_050482105.1). GTDB lineage: Bacteria > Bacillota > Bacilli > Paenibacillales > Paenibacillaceae > Paenibacillus > Paenibacillus jamilae_B. The sequence continues at coordinate 544,244 of NZ_JBCNHI010000011.1, forward strand.
GCTAAAATTAACTTGACCATGGCATCCGAAGCCTTTCACGCGGAGGAAGATGCAAACAGCACCTTGGGCCGTACAGTTAGCGGGGTGTAATCCATATTGATCGTAAAGCGCGGCGACGTTTTTTTTGCAGACCTTTCACCCGTAGTCGGTTCCGAGCAAGGTGGCGTCAGACCTGTGCTGATCATTCAAAATGATATCGGCAACCGGTTTAGCCCTACCGTGATTGTAGCAGCCATCACTGCACAGATTCAGAAGGCAAAGCTGCCTACACACGTGGAAATCGACGCGGCGACGCATGGCTTTGATCGTGATTCTGTTGTTCTTCTGGAGCAAATCCGGACGATCGACAAGCAAAGGCTTACCGACAAAATCACCCATTTGGATGAAGAAACCATGCGCAAAGTGAGCGATTCGCTACAAATCAGTCTCGGTTTGATTGATTTTTAGCATGATGGAACGACGAGTGAAACGGGAAAAGGACAGCGCTTGGGCGCTGTCCTTTTGCGTGTTCGAAGAAAAATACAGGCAGGGCTTGCTTTTACGTCACCTGCTGGCGCTTTGAATCATTTTTTGTGATAATAAAAGACATGATGTATGACAAGAGCTGTGAGGAAGAAGGGATAGGTTTGTCTAACGAAGAAACGAAGACGGAAATTGGGCAGGAGCCGAACGAAGCAGAACGCCAAGAACGGATTGTCAAACAAGTGGCGAGAGAGCTGTCGCTGGCACTCAAGCAAATCCGGACAACGATCAGTTTATTGGATGAAGGGAATACAATTCCTTTTATCGCGCGTTATCGTAAGGAAATGACAGGAGAGCTGGATGAAAATCAGCTGCGTGAAATTGAAGATCGTGTGCTGTATTTACGTAATCTGGAGGAACGTAAGGTAGAGGTCATCCGCATTATCGATGAACAGGGCAAGCTGACAGAAGAGCTACAGGCTGCTATCACCTCTGCGGTTAAACTTCAGGAAGTGGAGGACCTGTACCGTCCATATCGGCAAAAGCGCAAGACTCGCGCCAGTGTGGCAAAGGAACGGGGATTGGAGCCGCTATCCATCTGGATCTGGGACCAGCCGAAGCAGGGTGATGCTCTGAAGGAAGCTGAAGCGTATGTGAATGCTGAGTTGGGAGTTGAAACCCCTGAGGCCGCCATCCAAGGAGCCCTGGATATTTTGGCCGAAAATATAGCCGATGATGCGGCTATTCGCCAATGGGTGCGCAGATATACACTGGATCATGGGATGCTGACCTCTGAAGCGAAGGACACCGAGCAAGAGTCTGTGTATGAGAATTACTACAGCTATCGTGAGTTGGCTAAAAAAATGCCGCCTCACCGTATTCTGGCGATTAATCGCGGGGAGCGGGAAGGCATTCTTAAGGTTGGTCTGGAGGTAGCACCAGATTCCATCTACAATTATGTGGCAGGTCAAGTGATTAAAGGATCGTCTGTGGTGGAAGACCTGCTACGAAGTGTCATTGAGGATGCGTATAAAAGACTTATCGCTCCATCGATCGAACGTGAAGTGCGCGCTGAAATGACAGAGAAGGGTGAGCAGCAGGCCATCTCTATCTTTGCAGGCAATCTACGCAGCCTGTTGCTGCAGGCTCCGATCAAGGGGCGTCGTGTGCTTGGAGTCGATCCGGCCTATCGGACAGGCTGCAAGCTGGCTGTTGTCGATGACACGGGCAAGCTGCTGGAAGTGGCTGTGACGTATCCGACACCGCCAAACAACAAGAAACGTGAGGCTGCTGAAACATTCAAGCAGCTGATTGCCAAGTACGATATCGAGTTGATTGTCATCGGTAACGGAACTGCATCGCGCGAGACAGAGCAATTCGTAGCCGAGGTTATCGCGGATATTGGCGACAGCAGCCTCGCTTATCTGATCGTTAATGAGGCAGGTGCGAGTGTATACTCTGCCTCCAAGCTGGCACAGGAAGAATTCCCTGATTTGGACGTAGCTGAGCGCAGTGCGGCGTCTATCGCACGTCGTGTGCAGGACCCGCTGGCTGAGCTGGTCAAGATCGAGCCGAAGGCCATTGGTGTAGGTCAATACCAGCACGATGTGTCGCAGAAACATCTGGATGAAAGCTTGAAGGACGTTGTAGAATCGGCCGTTAACCACGTCGGTGTGGATGTGAACACAGCTTCCTCGGCGCTGTTGTCCTACGTAGCAGGGATCAACGCGACTATTGCTAAAAACATCGTTAAGTACCGTGAGGAAAACGGTAAATTCAGCAACCGTCGTCAGTTGCAGAAGGTGCCACGTCTTGGTGCAAAAACCTACGAGCAATCCGTTGGCTTTATCCGTATACCAGGTGGAGAAAATCCATTGGATCGCACGCCGATTCACCCTGAATCGTATGCTGTCGTAGACCGCCTGTTGGCGGAGCTGGGCATCAGTGCCCATGATCTGGGTTCGAAAGTTGCGACAGAAGCGCTGAATGTGTCTAATATTGAGCAGTTGGCAGCGAAGCTGGAAGTGGGTGTGCCAACATTGCGGGATATTTTGGACAGCCTTCAACGGCCAGGGCGTGACCCGCGCGATGAGCTACCCTTGCCTGTATTCCGCAAGGATGTGTTGAAGATCGAGGATCTGGCACCGGGCATGGAACTTCAGGGAACGGTACGCAATGTCATTGATTTTGGTGCGTTTGTTGATATCGGTATTAAAAGTGACGGTCTGGTTCATATTTCACAGCTGCGCAGTGGCTTCGTTAAGCATCCGATGGATGTTGTATCTGTCGGTGATAACGTAACAGTGTGGGTGCTGAATGTTGATTTGAAAAAAGGAAGAGTTGGTCTGACCATGAAACCTCCCGCAGATGCGCAGTCACAGGCATAGTGGTTTTAAATAAGGCTGTATAACCTTTTGTAGTTATAAAAAAAAGCCGGAATCTCCGAATTGTATCGGAGACTCCGGTTTTTCATTTCTGGATGTTTCTGCTTTTACCCGTTGTTGGCGTCAAATTCTATACCAGGTGCTTTATGATAAAAAAACCAACAATCGTTCAACAGTTTGATTTGGCGTCGGTCCTTTTTGTAAAAGGCCCGCATGAGCTGGTTGCTGAGCCATTGAGGCAAGCCGATCTCCTCCTCTGCGTTACATCTGTATGTTTAGCATATGGGGTGGATACCTAAAGTGTGCTTATGAATCAAGGTTAGACTTCGACCGTTATTTTATAATATGCTTGTCAGTATGAAGCAAAGGAGGTACACCATAAGGATGGAGTCCAAGTCTCTGAACAATTCAATGAATTCTTCCATGAGTAATGAAGAACTCCAAGAATGGGTAGAGCGTATCTCGCTGGAGAACTTCGGCGTGCCGTTTCGACATCAAGCTACCTTTAACGCGCGCCTGTCTTCTACAGGCGGCCGATATTTTATGAAAAGTCATCATATTGAAATTAATCCGCATCAACTCGCCGCTTATGGACGCTCTGAAGTGGAAAAAATAATAAAGCATGAGCTATGCCACTATCATCTGCATCTGCGTGGAATGGGTTATCAGCATCGCGATGCTGATTTCAAAGCTTGGCTGGCCCGTGTAGGAGGGAGCAGGCATTGTCAGACTCTGCCGGGAAGAGTGGGAAGAAAACCTCAGCCTTATCGTTACAAGCTGGTGTGTGTTTCCTGTCAACACGAGTATATGCGCAAGCGTAAAATGAACCCACAGCGATATCGCTGTGGAAAATGTGGAGGCAAACTTCACTTGTTGACGCTTGACGTAACCCCCTGATTCATGGTAAATTAACCATACTGTATGATAATTTACAGTAATATTCCCTGATAGCTCAGTTGGTAGAGCACTCGACTGTTAATCGAGTTGTCACAGGTTCGAGTCCTGTTCGGGGAGCCATGGAGAGATACCCAAGTGGCTATAAGGGGACCCTCTGCTAAGGGGTTAGACTGCGTAAGCGGTGCGAGGGTTCGAATCCCTCTCTCTCCGTTGGTGTTTTAAGCAGAATAAAGACGCTCGTATGCATGGTATGATGCTTACGAGCGTCTTTTTCGTCTAGATCTGCTTTTTAAGAATTGTTATATGTAAGACGGACATGTTGCGTACAGCATGAAGCAGCGTTAGCCTGAGTTGTACGCAGTACGCAACGAATCCCTTCTATTTCACGGCGTCAGCCTCGACGGTTTTGAGTAGGTTCAACAGAGCATGAGCAACGCCATCTTCCACATTGGTCAGGGTAACTTCAGAGCAGACAGCCTTGATGTCGTCTTTTGCATTGCCCATGGCGATACCTCTTCCAGCCATCGTCAGCATGGAAATATCGTTATAGCTGTCTCCGATTGCTACGGCTTCCTGCATGGGGATGCCCAGATGATTTGCGAGATAATACAATGCATTACCTTTAGATGCATCCTTATGCTCGACTTCAAAGTTGCGATCCGAGGAGATGACCATGTTCAGACCTTGAAAATCTCGGTATCGTTCACGTCCCCGTTCTAATTTGGCTTGATCAAAGGAGAAGCACAGCACATTATATATCTCTACATCCAGTGGAATCTCCTCATATGAAGCGATGCGGGTGTGCCCGGTCTGTTCATATTGTTTTTCAGCTGCATGTAATAAAGTATCCAGCGATATTTCCGGGTTGGCGCTCAGCAAGCGGTCCATTTCAACAGCAAGTAGCTGATGTCCCTTTTGTGGAGAATAAATAGCCCGGTCTGTCATGACCTCATAGTAGAAGTTGTTGCCCTCAAGCCAGCTCAGCACTTCAAATGTTTCGCTCCGGCCCATAGGAGTAGAGGTTAGCTGGCGACGATGCACATCGTGCACAGTGGCGCCGTTTGCCCCGATGACGGGAGTAACCAGATCTGCTTCTTCTAGCTTTGTCCAGGCATCATAAGCGGCTCTTCCAGTGGCAATCGTCACTTGAACACCTTGCTGCTGTGCCTTGCGGATTGCCTCTGCGTTTGCTTTGCTTATTTTTCCTTCCTCATTCAATAGCGTTCCATCCATATCAATCGCAAACAGTTTCATTTCTCTCCAGCTCCTGTCTTTTGATATCTCTGTTATATATCTTGAATCTAGTAAGAACGATTGGCTTCGGTATTATGAGGGGACAACCACTTCAATATCGTGATGTTGCAAAATTTCCAGCATTGCTGGTTCTGGCAAACGATCGGTGATCACGATATTAACTTCGGACAAATCAGCAAAACGATACGGAAAATTAATACCGAATTTCGAATGGTCCGCAAGGATGATCACCTGGTCGGCTTGTTTCATCATCTGATGCTTCAGCATACCGTCTTCTTCATGAATCAGGCTGAGCCCGTGAGTTGATATACCTCCAATTCCGATAAAGGCTTTGTCTACAAAATAGTGAGACAAAGTGGCGATCACGGAGGAACCATATACATATCGGTGCTCTTTTTGCAGGCGGCCTCCCAGTAGATGAATGGAGACGCCGTCTTTTCCAGATAGCACGTCAGCCTGATTGATTGAATTGGTGATAACCGAGCATTCCTCCACATTCAGTCTTTCTGCACATGCCTGTACGGTGGTAGAGGAATCCAATATAATACGATCCCTATTTCGTACCATGCTGGCAGCCAGTTGTCCGATCACTTGTTTCTCCTCAGATACAGTAAGCAGCCTTTCGTTATAATTTCCAATTGGATCGTGATGCAGTTTGGGGAGAAGAGCGCCACCGCGGGTGCGGATAATTTTTTGATGCTCCTCAAGTTTTACCAGGTCTCGACGGGCTGTATCCCGTGAAACATTAAAAATTTCACAAATATCATCCACCGAAATACGTTTGTGAAGCTGTAAGTAATCCACGATTTTCAACATTCGTTCTTCCTGATACATAGAAAACTCCTCTAATCTATAATGATTTCGGTATCTCGTAAGTGATTATAAGTAAATGTAAGTGATATTGCAATTATTCTTTGTGACTTTTCCGGAATTAGAGGATCAAAAATAAGGGGTTTTAAGTGAATGTGCATTTTATATTTATAAAAAATAGCTTTTTTAAAAATTTCAAAAATAAGTATTGTCATTCGCTATTTTATTTGATATACTCTTTCTTGTCGCCAAGTTGGTGTACAATGATAAGGCCCGTTGGTCAAGGGGTTAAGACACCTCCCTTTCACGGAGGTAACAGGGGTTCGAATCCCCTACGGGTCATTGTTGTTTTTATAGACTACATGTTGCATGCTTAAGGAGAATTCCTGAGGTCTGGTTTAATGGCGGACAGCTTGGATGAACAGCATGAGCCATTAGCTCAGTTGGTAGAGCACCTGACTTTTAATCAGGGTGTCGAAGGTTCGAGTCCTTCATGGCTCACCATTTATATTTTATTATGCGGTCGTGGTGGAATGGCAGACACGCTATCTTGAGGGGGTAGTGAGCGTACGCTCGTGGAGGTTCGAGTCCTCTCGACCGCATCAATGGAATAAACGGAAAAGTCTCTCGTGTTAGAGGCTTTTTTTATTTGTGCACTGATGCAGTTAAACAATGATTATGATGAAATAATGATTCCATAGTATAATATAACGCCATAATGTTATAGAATAATAAATATATAAACTTATGAAGTGACGGTGAAAAATATGGACACTCAACTGTTAGGAAATATATCAGAAAATATCTTGGGCTTGTTTCCGATTGTGAAGAAGAAATTTTTCACCTACGGTCCGCTTGATTTTCCGTTGCATTTGTCGCCTAATAACTTTCAGGTGCTCTTGCTTCTGCGTGAAGTGCGTTCGTCTACGGTATCAGATTTGTCCAAACAACTAAATGTCTCTCGTCCCAATATGACTCCTCTTTTGGATAAGCTGGTGGAGCATGGGTTGGCGGACCGCCAGTCGTGTGACTCGGATCGCAGAGTCGTGAATGTGGCCATTACAGAAGAGGGCGATGCTTTTTGTGAACAGGTGTTTCACACCTTCTCCAATAAAATTCAAGAGCGCCTGGTATATCTACCAGAAGAAGATTTATTGCACTTGAGTGAAACGTTGAACGAATTGAAGCAGATTTTACTTAAAATCGACAACTCTGCTACGTGATTGGCGTACGCGAACTGACTTAAAGACCGCCCTTTCTTCGGAAAACGGGCGGTTTTTGTTGCATATTGTGGTATAATGAAAGCCAACATACATAATTCGGTAATTTTAGCACACGTGATCTTTGAAATGGGAACAAGGCACATGATATCGTTATTTGAGAGCCTGCTAGGGAGGAAGGAACTTCTATGCAATCTATTTATCAGCGCATTGAGGAGCTCATTAAGGAACGAGGTATGACGAAAAAGGCGTTTTGCCAGCAGTTGGGTATTAGTACAGGAAACTTTGGAGATTGGAAAAGAGGGAAAACGACACCGGGCACGAATAAACTCATTGAAATCGCTTCGTTTTTTGATGCCAGTCTGGATTGGATTATGTTGGGACGAGACGTGCCGAGTAAAGTGCTAAAGGAGTCGCAAGACCCTTATTTTTTTGAAGCTTCAGGGCAACTGAATTGCCAGGGGGAATCGCTTAGTGAGGCGGAAAGAGATTTTATACTTGAGTATATTGAATTTACCCGCTTTCGTAAAGAGAAAAGCCAGCATAATTCAACTACTGACTAATGTTTGCTGTGGGCTTTGATGAGGACGGTCTAATGGATAAAATATTATTAACTAATTAGAAAAAGTTACAGTGTCGGAGGGGAAGCATTGTGGGAGATCAAACTATTTATCAGCGCATTGAGGCTTTAATTAAGGATCGGGGAATGACCAAAAAGGCATTTTGTGAAAAGCTCAAAATCAGTTCAGGGAATCTCGGTGATTGGAGAAGGGGAAAAACAACGCCGGGTACTGCCCATTTGATTCAGATTTCGGACTTTTTTAATGTATCGCTCGATTGGTTGATGAAAGGAATCAAGCCGGGGGAAGGCGTGCTTCAGGAGCAGAAGGCTGCTTATTTTTTTGGGGTGATGGGGCCATTGAATTGCCAGGCAGAAGATCTTGAGACAGAAGAACAAAATTTTATTTTAGAATATGTTGAATTTGCGAAATACCGTAAGCAAAAAAGGGAGAAGGACAAAACAAAGCCTGAATAATCTATGGCTGAGTGTCTAATTGGATTACCCGTAAAACGGACTGAGGAGTTCGGTTTACGGGTTTATTTGCTTCCTTGATCATATGGCGACGTATCGGATGCTGAAATACTTGTTGGGATTAGAGTGGTGTCGCCTCCTTATAATCGTTATCGTCAATATTCAGAATTGCAGCAACTTTTTTTCTGTACCTTTGTGCTTTGCGGGTGCCGTGAATCAGATTGGACAAGCGTGAAGGCGGAATGTTGTGTGTCTCGCAAAATGTTTTCTGATCCAGTCGAAGTTCGACAAGCCTTTGTTTGATGGCCCACCCGAAGGAGGTGACAGGCATTTTGTTGTTCAAGAGAAATCGCCCCTTACGGATTCTTGCAGAATAATTGGTGTGATATAATAATCATCAGTAAACATGTTAGAATTAACCATCTAAAACTATGATACACTTTTATACGTGTTTATACAATCGCAAAAACGTTATTTTAATGAAAAAAATTACTTATTTAAGTGTTGGAAGTGAAAAAAATTCAGCTATAGCCTGCTAGTGGTGTGAAATGGAATAGATGAATAAAGAAATACTCTGTCGCTTGAGGAAAGGACAGAGTATTTTTTATTGTGACTGCTAAATTGGTGAAACGACGCATCAGAGGGACGCTGGAAGGCGTTTGAATAGGTCTGAGGAGGAAAAGAGTCGGAATGCATCCCATTGGCTGCTATGGCTCACATAGGGCGGCTGAGTGATGTAGGAGCTAGTTCGATGTGTGTGGAGAAGATGGCGCTGCAATGAGCTTGGCTTAGGATCGTTAGATTTCTTCCAGGTGGTGAGCAATTCGCTGGTCATACGCTCGATAAGAGGATTTTTTTCCTCGTAAGGAGGATTGAGTAGTCTGAAGGCATCTTCGGCACAGAAGGATACCGCTGTGGCCAAATAGCCGTGGACGGTCTGTTTGATGTCAGTTCCGAGGAGAAAGTTAATCCAAGTATGGACAGTAGCAAGTGTGCCGATTGCGTTGTATTGAGTGAGTATGTCCTCCAGTTGGTCAAATTCAAGCCAAGGATAGAGAGCCTTAGTAAGCTTGAGCAGACGCTGACCGGAAAGCCGTGACTCTTTTACATGCTGCGAGGAAGGGTGTTGGGTATACAGCATTTTATCAATAAGGGCGATTCTCCAACCGTCATTCTGCTGGATGGCGACATACAGACTTTTGATGGCCATACCGTCAAGGATTGTAATTTGAGGATACCAATCGTTCCGCATATAATGTTCCAGGTCCTGTAGACTGTTCAAGTGCCCGTTACGGAAACGTTCCTCTAGTCCGTAAAATCGGGTGAAACCACCAATGGGTAGGGAAGGGTCCAACAATAATGCGTAGTTTAGCAATCGATTACCTTTATGCAGGACGGTTCGCCTCCTTCGAGTGAATATTTGCGCAATTTTTTTGACTCAAAGCTTGCCTTTGGATAACAAATACAAATTATTATGTAATATATACTTACATTTATAGCTCCATTATGTCAAATAAATTGTTTTTATGGCTCATATGTGTAATATTATATGACATTACAAATAATTATTATATTCTTGTTTACAAATTGTTGCTGAGAGAGTATAATAAATCTGTTGCCTCAATACATTATGACATGCGGTCGTGGTGGAATGGCAGACACGCTATCTTGAGGGGGTAGTGGGCGTACGCCCGTGGAGGTTCGAGTCCTCTCGACCGCATTATGTGCAATACCACTTAAAAAGAAAGCATCCTGACACGTTTTACGTGAAGGGATGCTTTTTTTATTAAACATTTTTCGTTACATCATTCCGTCACAGAAGCGGTCGTGTGGATAACGGACCGCTCGTTAACTTTAATGAAGAAAGATCGTCATTTTCCCTGCAATAGCCTTTCAATATCCCCTACAAGCTTATCTGGAGTAGTTTGCGGCGCATAACGCTTATATACGTTACCTTCTCGTGTAATTAAGAATTTAGTAAAATTCCATTTGATCGCTTTGGAGCCCAAGACGCCCGGAGCAGTGTGGGTCAGATAGCGAAATAGAGGGTGGGCTTGATCACCATTGACATCTGTCTTGGCGAACATCGGAAAGGTCACACCGTAATTGAGTTGGCAAAACTCAGAGATCTCCTCGCTTGAACCCGGCTCTTGTTTGGCGAACTGGTTACTGGGAAATCCCAAAATTTCAAGCCCCTGTTTATGATACTGGTCATATAGCTCTTGTAGTGCCTTGTATTGGGGGGTTAACCCACATTTGCTGGCAGTATTTACGATAAGAAGAACTTTCCCTTCGTATGTGGATAACGGAATTTGTGTCCCTTGCAGGGTTTGTGCATCATATTCATATACGCTCATGCGATCCCTCCTCATTCAATAATCTACAATTAAATTGTAAACAACTCAACAAAGGGTTGCAAGTCTGGAAGAGCAAACAAGTATTGAACTATTGTAAAATCATTTTTTGTTCAAAACGGTAAATTGCACTTCAAATGGAGCAAATTGAGGTGTTTCTTCTCATAAAACAGGTTCATTCGATAATTATCTAGTACATATAGCGTATTTTCTTTCTTTTTTATAAATAAAGGGCAACTATACCATACCCTACGCCAATATTGACATGCCTTTCAATTTCAAAAAGGGGTGAAATACAGAGTTTTAGAGAGATACGAGAAGCATAGGATCGTTGTAAGCGTTATCCTTAATCTTCTATGCTCTAAAGGGTGATTTATAGCCTTGCCGTTGAGCTTTACAGTCTTCCTTGCACGGGTGTATGATTCAAGACGTAATTTCAAATTAACAACAATGAAGCAACAACGAATTGTCTAAAGCGCTGAATTTTGCAGTTGCAAAAGCGGGGGAACCAACGAGTATATACGGCTTTGCAGGCCGTGTGTCTCATGGGGTGAATTTTCCGGCCAAGTGCCGTAAATAGGGCGACTCTCACGTCCGAATCCGACAGCTAACCTCGTAAGCGTACAGGGAGAGGCAACAAACCGCCGTGTGCAGCCATGGTTTATTTTATCATGGAATGTATGAAGCCGGAGGAGGCCTTTTTCCTTCGGCTTCTTTTTGTTGTCTTTTTATACCGGGAGAGGAGCTACTGATGGAAGGTCGGTTAATTATTGTCACTGCACCGAATGAAGCGGGCAGAAGTTTTGTGAAATTGCTTATGTTCAAAAAATTGGCGTTTGCAGTTCTCACAAATAGCACCCAGGAGGAACGACAGCTCAAAAAAATGGGTGTGGAGCACATTGTGCGCATCAATACGATGCAAGCGGGAAAATGGAATTTCCCTAAAAAAGAAATTGGTAGTGTGTATTTGTTCGAAAACAGCTTGAATCTGACTTGCCGTTTCCTGCAAATATGTCGGCCACTAACATCAGAATTGATCTATGTTATTACGCACGGCTGTAATCCGCAAGGAATTTATCGGGGATTGGGAGCGGACCATGTGATCTACACATTGAACGGAGAGGTGGGTTTCCTGCTGAACGGATAAGCACTTATAACATAGCTGATTTATGATTTTATGATGGAATCGGAAATGACAATCTGAGAGCGATACGGAGGGTATGAACATGATGGATTTATACATGCTGCTCGTAATGGCTGTGAGTTATGGAGTGATACTGCTGTTTGTACGCTGGTGTGATGCGCAGACCTCAAAAGGAGGGCGAAGAGGATGATCGTTGTGCTAGGACTCACGGCTATTGTGTTCGTGTATTTAATCTACGCACTCCTGAATCCTGAAAAATTCTAGTCAACTATAGGATCGAGCAGGCGGGAACAGCAGATCAAGAATGCAGCATCAGAGATGCGGATTTTCGCAAACGTGTGCACTCAATGGATGGTCTGAATCAGGTCTGTTGTTCCAAATGCAGGAGCATTTTAAGGAGGAATAGAGGATGGAGCTACTGCAAATTGGGATTGTGATCATCATATTGCTGCTCTTGGTAAAGCCGATGGGCACCTATATGTATCATGTATTCTCGAATGAACCGAACCGGACGGATCGGATTTTCGGTGGAACGGAAAAGATGATTTACAAGGCTGTAGGCTTGAAGAAACAGGACAGCATGCGTTGGACGACGTACGCTATGAGTTTCATTGCAACCAATGTGGTGCTTGTGGGCATCAGCTACCTGCTACTGCGCTTGCAGGCTATACTTCCGGGCAATCCGGTTGGGAACAGTAGTATGGAAGCATCATTGGCTTTTAATACGGTAATCAGCTTTATGACCAATACGAATCTTCAACATTACAGCGGAGAAAGCGGGCTTACGTATCTGACGCAGATGGCGTTCGTCACGATGATGATGTTTACTTCGGCTGCTTCGGGGTTTTCGGTTGCTGCGGCTTTTATGAGGGGATTGACGCGGCGCGGTGAAGGGCTGGGTAATTTTTTTCAAGATTTTATTAAAGCCAACATACGGATTTTCCTGCCGCTTGCCTTTGTACTTACGCTGGTGCTGGTGGGACTAAAAGTACCACAGACGCTACAGTCCACGGCTGATATTACGACTTTAAGTGGTACACAGCAGCAGATTGCTATGGGACCCATTGCCTCATTGGAATCCATCAAGCATTTGGGCACGAACGGGGGCGGTTTTGCGGGAGCTAATTCTGCGCATCCTTTTGAGAATCCAAGTCCTTGGACGAACGTACTGGAAATTTTGGCAATGTGGGTAATGCCGGCTTCGCTGCCGTATACATTTGGATTGTTTGCCCGTAATCGCAAGCAGGGCTGGATTATTTTCAGCTCGATGATGGTCTTGTTCCTTATTTTTCTATCCATAACGTATGTGTCGGAGAAAACAGGTAATCCGTTAATCCAGGCACTGGGTATGGATGCATCTCAGGGAAGCATGGAAGGGAAAGAAGTTCGTTTCGGCATTGGACAATCGGCATTATTCACTGCGGTCACAACGGCGGCAACGACAGGTTCGGTCAATAATATGCATGATACACTGACTCCGCTAGGTGGTATGGCTGCTTTGGGAGAAATGATGCTAAACGTCATTTTTGGCGGCAAAGGCGTTGGGCTGATGAATATGCTGATGTATGCGATTCTGGGAGTGTTTATATGCGGACTGATGGTCGGAAGAACCCCGGAATTTATGGGCAGGAAAATTGAAGGCAAGGAAATGAAGCTGATTGCAATTGCCATTTTGGTACATCCGTTTCTTATTCTTGCTCCAACTGCGCTTGCGTTTATGAGTCATTGGGGATACGATTCGGTCTCTAACCCCGGATATCACGGGTTGACTCAGGTGCTCTATGAATATGCATCATCTGCAGCAAATAACGGCTCGGGATTTGAAGGTCTTTCGGATAACAACGTATTTTGGAACGTTACAACAGGATCGGTTATGTTCTTTGGACGATATGTATCCATGATTGCACTGCTGGCTGTGGCGGCTTCGTTGAATGCCAAAGCGCCGACCCCAGTGACGACGGGCACACTGCGCACAGACAACAAGCTGTTTGGAGCCATCCTAATCGGAGTGGTCCTGTTGATTGGTGCGTTAACCTTTCTGCCGGTGATCGTATTGGGTCCTGTAGCTGAATTTTTGACCATGTGATGAAAAATGAGCATAGAAGGAAAATGAGAATGGATGAACGGGGTGCTTGATCATGAAGGAAGAACGCAAACGCATGCTGGATAGAAGCATCTTGAAGCAGGCGATCAAGGATAGCTTTATCAAATTAAATCCGATGATCATGATGAAAAATCCTGTCATGTTCGTCGTAGAGATCGGTACATTGGTCGTGCTGCTCATGCTGCTGCTTCCCGGTTATTTTGGAGCCAGCGAGGAAATGGGCTTTAACTTGGCTGTATTTATTATTCTGTTGTTCACGCTGCTTTTTGCTAACTTTGCCGAAGCGCTCGCGGAGGGACGGGGGAAGGCACAGGCTGCTTCCTTGAAAAAATCCAAGCAGGATTCACAAGCTAATAAGCTCGTTGGGAATGAGATTCAGGTGGTCAGCTCGGCAGCATTGCGTAAAGGTGACGTGGTTATTGTCTCTCAGGGCGAAATGATTCCAAGCGACGGTGAGGTCATTGAAGGCCTGGCTTCGGTGGATGAATCAGCGATAACGGGAGAATCAGCTCCGGTCATTAAGGAATCAGGCGGTGACTTTAGCTCGGTAACTGGTGGGACGCGGGTGGTCAGTGACCGCATTAAGGTGCGGATTATGACTGAGCCGGGTGAGACGTTTATTGATAAAATGATCTCGCTCGTGGAAGGCGCACAGCGACAAAAAACGCCAAATGAAATTGCGCTGAATACATTGCTGATTAGCTTGACGATTATTTTTCTCATTGTGGTGGTGACGCTGGCCCCGATAGCCCGTCATTTTAAGATTGATTTGCCTGTTCCCGTGCTGATTTCGTTGCTGGTCTGTCTGATTCCGACTACGATTGGCGGACTTTTGTCGGCGATTGGGATTGCTGGTATGGATCGGGTTACCCAGTTTAACGTGCTGGCCATGTCAGGCAAGGCGGTAGAAGCCTCCGGGGACATCAACACGATGATTCTCGATAAAACGGGTACCATCACCTTCGGAAACCGGATGGCGAGTGAATTCGTGGTCGTAGATGGTATAGAAAAGGCAGAGCTAGCGAAATGGGCGGCGATGAGCTCACTAAAGGATGAGACGCCTGAAGGACGCTCGGTGCTGGAATTGATGCGCAAGCAGGAATACACGCTGGATGAATCCTTGGCAGCAGGCGGGACCTTTATCGAGTTCAAGGCTGAAACCCGGATGAGTGGTCTGGATCTCGCCGATGGACGAAGAGTACGCAAAGGCGCCGTGGACTCTGTCCGGCAGTGGATTGTAGCGCAAAAAGGCAGCGTTCCAGCCGATCTGGAGGAAAAAGCGAATCAGGTAGCCGCAGAAGGAGGTACACCGCTGGCAGTGGCGCTGGATGATCGGATATACGGCATTATTTATTTGAAGGATACGGTGAAGCCGGGCATGAAGGAGCGCTTTGATCAGCTCCGGGAAATGGGCATCCGCACGATTATGTGTACCGGTGATAATCCGCTGACCGCTGCTACCATTGCACGAGAAGCAGGTGTGGACGATTTTGTTGCTGAAAGCAAGCCGGAAGATAAAATTGCGGTTATCCGCCAGGAGCAGGAGCAGGGCAAGCTGGTAGCCATGACCGGTGACGGTACCAATGATGCCCCTGCGCTGGCCCAGGCAGATGTCGGTCTTGCCATGAATAGCGGTACGGTCGCAGCCAAGGAAGCAGCGAATATGGTGGACCTGGATTCTGATCCGTCCAAAATTATTGAGGTGGTCGCCATTGGTAAGCAGCTGCTTATGACGCGCGGGGCACTGACAACGTTCAGTATTGCGAACGATGTGGCCAAATATTTTGCTATTATTCCGGCGATGTTCATGCTGGCCATTCCGCAAATGGGTGCATTGAATGTCATGGGATTGGGGTCCCCATTATCGGCTATTTTATCGGCGCTTATTTTTAATGCAGTCATTATTCCACTTCTAATCCCGCTGGCAATGAAGGGTGTAAAGTATAAGCCCATGAGCTCGGATCGGCTGTTGGGACGGAATTTGCTGATTTATGGTCTAGGCGGTATGGTGGTACCGTTTGTCGGCATCAAGGCCATCGATTTGCTGGTGCATTTGTGGATTTAGCGCAGAAAGGGTGAGCGACATGAGTGGTTTTTATCGGA
Source organism: Paenibacillus jamilae (assembly GCF_050482105.1). GTDB lineage: Bacteria > Bacillota > Bacilli > Paenibacillales > Paenibacillaceae > Paenibacillus > Paenibacillus jamilae_B. The sequence goes on from NZ_JBCNHI010000011.1 coordinate 560,009, forward strand.
TGTTGTCTGGACGCAGATTTGCTGCACATGAGAAAGCCGGATCTGGTGGACAAGGCCAGAATATGCATACAGAGACGGAGGCAGTATCGGAAAAACAACCAGAGAGACAAGAGATGCGAGGAAGCGCGGTTATTGGAGTGGCTGTGCGAACTTCTGTGCTAATGATCCTATTGTGCGGATTGGCATACCCGCTGGTCAGCACAGGAGTGGCGCAAGTCCTGTTTCCGCAGCAGGCAAACGGCAGTATGCTTCGTAACACGGAGGGCCGGGTAATCGGCTCTGAACTGATTGGGCAGTCCTTTACCAATCCGGCGTTTTTCCAAGGCCGGGTATCAAGTATTGATTATAATGGAGCTGGTTCTGGCTCAAGCAACTACGCACCTTCGAACCCAGCATTGGTGCAGCGGATCAAGGATTCTATAGCGGATTGGCAGAAGCATAACCCGGTTGTGCCCGTCAGCCAGGTGCCGGTGGACCTGATTACGAATTCGGGCTCTGGACTGGACCCGCACATCTCGCCACAGGCGGCACAGGCTCAAATTCCACGTATTAGCAGCTTGACGGGAATTGGGCAGGACCAGCTGAAGGCGCTGGTGCAGGAGCAGACAGAAGGCCGCAGCGCCGGGGTGTTCGGTGAGCCGCGTGTGAACGTGCTCAAGCTGAATCTCGCACTTGAAGCGCTAATGAAGGTTAAGCCAGTTAAGTCATAGATGGACGAAAAAGGTATCCCCTAGCGATAAGTTTGGAGGGATACCTTTTTCTATGGATTAGGGCGCTCTGGGATGGATAGCTGCAAAGGAAGTATTTTATTTCTTATAGGTGATATGAATTTGTTGTTTACTTATTTACTTAGTTTTATATTGTTTGATGAATTTTTGGCTTTCCTTAAGGCTGAAGCGAGTACCAACATGTATATTAATACAATAATACCAATGACTAAGTAAGATAATTTAATATTCATTAAATCGGTGAGAGTACTGCTCAAAATAGGGCCGATCATTAGACCAATCGAGTATGCCGTGTTATAGAGAGCAAAAGTAATTCCATAAGAATGAATTCCACTTCGTTGAGAAATATCAGCAAGTTGAGGTAAGCAGGGAGCAAGAACCATACCCATGCTAACTCCTAAAACAGCTAAAATAACAGCTTGGAGTGATAATATTGCTGGAAGTGCAGTTAGAGGAAGAGCAATGGATACCATAAGTAGACCGAGGAGAATTCCATTTTTATAGCCGATCTTGCTGGAGAATTGACCTATAAAGGGGGTTGCCAGGCCATAAGCAAGTGTGGGAATAGCAAATAACAGTCCGATAACTCCTGGATTTGCGTTAAAATTGTGCTGTAGGTGTAACGGTAATGTTGGCTCAAGTACGCTTGGGACGGATGCACCGATAATTACAACCCCGATAACCAAAAGCAAATCTTTATTTTTCATGAATGAAAAAGGAGATAAGTACTTTTCATTTTTCTCTTCTGGAATATCGTGCAGGAGTACTAGTCGAAGTACAGCATCGACGACGGCCAATGCGATGGCAAAGTAAAAAGGGAACTGGTAACTTCCCCATTGATACAACCAACCGCCTATTGTCGGTCCGAGAAGGGTTCCAGCGGCTTGCCCAGACAACGCCAAGCCCATGGCTTTGCCGCGTTCTTCAGATGGGTATAGCTCAGCCAGCAGAGCGAGCCCTGCTGTCCAGGTCATGGCGGCTGCGACCCCTTGAAGAGCACGTGCCAGTACAAGCAGCCAGAAGGTGTGGGCTATGGCGAACATTAAAGTGGAAGCTATGAGTCCAATTAACCCCCATAACAGAGGAGTCTTTCTCCCAATTCGATCCGTTAACAGACCAAAAATAGGAGTAGCTATAAACAGTGCAATTGCATAACTGCTGAACAAAAATCCAATTTCGGTTTGAGTTGCTCCAAGAGAATCTGCGTATCTTGGCAAAATGGGAACGACTAATCCATAGATTAACATGTCAATGAATACAGCTAATCCGACAACCGTTAGAGCAGCTTTTTGCTTATAGTGTGCTCCTTTACTCATTTTCATCATTACATCCTCCTATAAATTTCTTCTGATTTCCTCTTTAATTTGCTTAACAAATTTTAATTGCAGCTCGCATTGATCATAAATATTTTTGAAAATTAACATGACGTTTACAGGGATATCCATAAGTTCAGCTTTTTGTTCCTGACCTAATTTCATTTCTTTATAGATTTTTTCAATGGCTTGATGCTGAAAACTTAAAGCTTCTTCTATTTCATGGAGGCCGACCTCATCCATAAAAGTCAAAGCTGTGTACAGGGCTGTTGGAAACACAACAGAAGTTTCTTTAAATGATTCGATTAAAAGCCGACTAAACTCGCCTTTTCCAGTCTCCGTGATAGCATATATAGCTTTGGACCGATTCCCTGTCTGTTCTAATGTTTCTAAACGTACAATTCCTTCTGAATCCAGTTTTTTTAAGGCATGATATATGGAAGCTGGTTGCACATAAGCCCATTTATCCGTCTGTGCTGATTGCATTTTCTGTTGTATTTCATATCCTGACATTGCTCCATATTGCAGCAAGAGCCCAAGAACCATTACACGTGTTGTACTCATGATGATATCTCCTCCATAACTTTATTGCTAAATGTTTTATACTAAATATTTAGTAAAGGATTATAGTCGGATTATATCATTACAGTCCAATGATGTAAAGGTTTATTGCCTACTTGCGTTCCTCACTGTGTCTCTTCAAAAGAAGCCGTGTTGGCGAAATAAAGTTTTTTTATTTATTAAATCTGATTAAATTTATACAGTTTGCGATTATAAATTTAGCCTGAAAAACATTAATTCAATATTTACTTTACGAAAATATGGAGGTAGAATATTTCTTGTGTAACATACTAAATATTTAGTATTTTATATTTTTTAAAAAATGTATAGTTATTAATGTTTTCTATTCTATTAGAGAGGTGGAAATATATGAACAGTCAATAATGATGCTTACATTTTCATCGGAAAGGTACTTTCTGCAAGGGGAGTGATCCGAAATGTTAAGCAAGGTAATCAAGGATATCCGGTTTATTAGAGAAATGGATCCAGCGGCAAATAGTTGGCTTGAAATAGTATTATGTTACCCAGGTTTTCATGCTCTGATATTCTATCGATTATCCCATTTCCTTTTTGAGGTTCATTTGTATTTATTTGCGCGAATGTTATCTAATTGGGGACGATTTTTTACAGGAATAGATATACATCCAGGCGCAAAGATGGGGGATGGGATTTTTATAGATCATGGTATTGGGGTTGTGATAGGTGAAACTGCTGTAATAGGAAGCAATGTGACGATATATCAAAATGTTACTTTAGGAGGCACTGGGAAAGATGTGGGGAAAAGACATCCTACTATTGGAAACAGGGTTGTTTTAGGGGCGGGAGCTAAAGTATTAGGCCCTATTAGAATTGGCGATTACTCCAAAATAGGAGCAGGTGCAGTTGTATTAAAAAATGTTCCCGACAATTGTACCGTCGTTGGTGTATCGGCAGGCATAGTGAAATGGAATGGATATTCAATCATAAAAAACAACCAGCATAATAAGTCAGTGGTCAGATACCTTAAATGATCATATTTAGAGGAGGAACTATTATGCATAAGCAAGCCCCTATGCAATTATCTAAATTAATCCAGAATGAAACTGTGTATTTCTGGTCTCCATCCGTTCGTTGGTGCAAAACAGAGGACGCTGTTGAAATTGAGCATTCCATATTCTCTGGTATAGCACTTGAATTATTCCCTGAGTTGTACTACATAACGCAAAAAGGCATAAAGCTGGAATCTCTTATCGAGCATTATTCTCATTTAAATCAGGAACACCTTGTTGATTTTATTAAACATTTAATTAATGAACGCATATTAGTAAATTCAATTTTATCCCCTCAAGAGCTCCTTTATCCGCATAATTATCTTGTACACAATCCTCACCACGAAGACACTTTCATTGATCCGGAACGTTACAATCACTTCAAACAAAAACAGCTTGAACGCTCATTTTCGAATGTTATGGAGTATGAACTTCCTCTAGAGGATGTTTCATTCACAGAAGAGATTGTAAACCGCAGGTCTTATCGTAATTTTGATATAAATCGCAAACTTCCATTTAAAACATTTTCAAAGCTAATCTCTGTTTTTAAGCAGACGATAACTAATGGGGAGATTCGCTATTTTTACGCAACTGATGGTGGATTATATCCAATCGATATATTCATTTATGTTAAGGACGCCCGCATAGAAAAGGTAAAGGCAGGCTTATATTACTATAATCCAGTACGTAATATGCTACAAATGGTAAGCAGCGCCTGTGTAATCACACAAGAAGCTCATTATGCCCAAAATCAAGAAATATTTAGCACATCAGCTTTTTCTGTATTTATGGTTTATGACAGTGAGGTAACGATGCCGAAATATGGGGGAATGGGCTATTTGTATGCTGCTATCGACTGTGGAATTATGGTGCAGCTGTTAACTCAAGTAGCTGAGCTGGAGCAGGTAGGGTTGTGTTCTATTGGGGATATGAATTTCCGGAAAATTAAAAAATATTTCAAACTAAATTCGAGTCAGGTTATGCTGCACTCCATTGAAGTTGGACTCAAGTAAATAGAAGATGGAACCTCGGCAGGGAGGAGTAACAATATGACTATCCACAGTCTATTTGAAAAGCAAGTAGTAGCTAATTCAGATCATCCCGCTGTTGTCAGTTGTGAAAAATGCCTAACTTATCGCGAATTAAATGAAAAATCCAATCAATTAGCTAAAGTACTGGTTGAGCATAATGTTTGTACTGGTTGCATTGTTGGAATTATGATGGAACGCTCCGTCGATATGATCATTGCAGTATTAGCGGTCCTTAAATCTGGAGGAGCTTATTTGGCAATCGATCCAGGTTACCCTGAGGAGAGAATTAGATTCATGCTAAGTGACAGCAATGTGAAGTTGCTGCTTACACAGCAGCATTTAGGAACTCCTAATCATCCAGGATTAAGTAAATTAGTAGTGACTGAACAACTGTATTCCAATCGTTCGACTGATAATTTGGAGCGGAATGTTTGCTCAAGCGATCTCGCCTATTTAATCTATACCTCAGGTTCAACAGGACAGCCTAAAGGAACCTTATTAGAACATAAGGGAATTGAAAATTTGCAGTCAATTTGGACAAATAAGTTCCATATTACTTCAAAAGATCGAATCGGTCAGTTTGCCAGCTTTTCATTTGATGCCTCTGTATGGGAACTTTTTATGGCACTTTTTAATGGGGCAACCTTATATATTATTCCTCAGAAAATAATACATGATCCCATTGATTTTGAATCCTATGTTTCAGAAAATATGATTACTGTCTTAACACTGCCTCCAAGTTATGCAGTGTACTTGGAAGTATCACGAGTTTCGGATTTAAGGTTGCTGATAACAGCAGGATCGTCATCATCCAGTAATTTGGTAAATCAATGGAGTCCGTATACAACTTATGTAAATGCATACGGGCCCACGGAAGCGAGCATATGTGCTTCTTTATGGATGGCTCCTTCAGCATATTTTGAAGGTAATTCAGTTCCTATAGGCTTGTCATTGCCGAATACGCATTTATTTATTTTTGATGAGCAGCTGAATCCTGTTGATGCTGGACAAATCGGGGAACTTTTCATAAGCGGCTGTGGGCTGGCAAGAGGCTATTTGAATCGTCCAGAGCTTACAAAACAAAAATTCATCCAACATCCAACAATTCCGGAAATAACAATATATAGAACCGGTGATTTAGTTCGGATGCTTCCTGACGGGAATTTGGAATATCGTGGGAGACTGGATCAGCAAGTAAAAATACGTGGACATCGGATCGAATTAGAAGAAATTGAGGCGATTCTACTTAAACATAAAGAAATCACAGAAGTAGTGGTGCAGACTATTCAGAATGAGCAGGATCAGTTGCAGTTGTGCGCGTATTATGTAGCCCAAAGTACGATAAGCACGGCGGAGTTGCGTCAGTTTATCAAGCAAGAATTACCGATTTATATGATGCCTACCTATTTTATTTATTTATCTGAACTTCCTATGACCATTAATGGAAAAGTGGATCGAAAAGCTCTTCCTATGCCAACCAGGGATTTATCGGAGCAACCTAATCATCAGCAGCCTCGCACTGATTTAGAAGAACTTCTATGCCTACTAATGGGCGAGGTTCTTGGCGTAGGCCAGGTGGGTATATATGATAACTTTTATGATTTGGGTGGTGATTCAATTAAAGCCATTCAATTATCTGCAAAGTTGAACTCCCATAATCTAAAGCTCAGTAGTCATCATCTTTTAAAACAACCTACTATTGCACAATTTGGCCAGTCCATTCAACAGATTCACCGTAAGAGTGACCAAGGCAAAACTTTGGGGAATGTCCCCCTTACCCCTATTCAGCATTGGTTTTTTACAAAAAAGTTAACTGATAAGCATCATTGGAATCAATCTGTTCTATTTCATAATCCGGAACGCTATGAAACAGAAGCATTGCTCAGAGTTTTGAGAACACTGATTGAGCACCATGACGCGCTTAGAATGACTTACCAGATGGAGAGCGGTAATTTAAAACAGGTGAACATGGACGTGAGTCCCGAGGTATTCAATTTCAATGTATTCGACGTGCCGCATGAGGATGAAGAAAAATTTATTATTGACCAAATTTCAGAGATTCAAGGGAGTAAAAGTTTGGAGAAGGGTCCATTAGTACATTTAGGACTGTTCAGATCCAAGTCAGGAGATCATTTGCTGTTGTCGATACATCATTTAGTGATGGACGGAATTTCCTTACGTATATTAATCGAAGATTTCTCAAAGTCCTATGAGCAAATTATTAAAGGCAGACAGGTGGCTATACTGCAAGAAAAAACAGATTCATACCAAAAATGGGCTGAAGCATTGGAGAATTATTCGAATAGTAGGGAAATAGTAAAATACATCCCTTATTGGCTGAATTTTAATGCAAAAGTTAATCAAGAATTATTACTGTGGAAAAATGATCAAGTACAGGTGTCAACACAAAGGAACAAACGTAATTTAAAATTTGCTCTGTCAAAAGAAAACACAAAAAGGCTTCTTGGCCAAGTCCATCGTGCATATAACACCGATATAAATGATGTTTTGATAACTGCTTTAGGGATAGCTCTGTATGACTGGCTTAAAGTCAAACAAGTTGTAATCAATATGGAATCCCATGGCCGTACAGATATTTTACCTGATATAAATATTACACGTACAGTCGGTTGGTTCACATCTCAGTGCCCAGTGCTTCTATGTATGTATGAGCCTGACAATTTGTCTGAATGGATTATAAAAACCAAAGAGAATCTTAGAACTATTCCAAATAAAGGTTTGGACTATGAGGTACTCAAATATCTTAGCCCGGAAAGTTTGAGGGCACCTTTGGTATTTTCTATTGAGCCAGAAATTAATTTTAATTATTTAGGTCAACTTGACCCAATCTCAAGTTCTCCATATTTCCAACTCTCTTCTTACAGCAGTGCAGCTTCCTTTGGACCCGAGGGATTAGGGAATATCAGCCCTAATAATGAACTGTGTTATGCACTTGAAATAACAGGATATATCACGGGAGATCAATTGCATCTTTCTATCGGCTATGATAGTGCACGGATTAGTGGACAGGAAATCCAACATTTGGCAGGGAGATATGAAAACCATCTTATCAGGACTATTCAGCATTGTATAGACAAGAAGGAGCAGTTGCGCACTCCAAGTGATTTTACATTAAAAAATTTAAAGGAAGAGGATTTAGATATGATTTATGATGTGCTTCTCAGTTCCTTAAATTCTAAACACTAGATTAGGCAGGTGAGTAGAGTGAACCCGTTTTCAAAAGAACAAATTCAGGATATATATACGCTGTCCCCCATGCAAGAAGGCATATTATATCATTCTCTGTCAGATACAGAACCCAACACTTATTTAGTACAGCTAATTCTAACTATGGAAGGTCATCTTAATGTTGAACTTATGAAGCAAAGCTTTTTGACACTTATCCAACGGCACAATGTATTAAGAACTACTTTTTTATGGGAAAAGGTCAAACAGCCGCTTCAGGTAGTGTTGACGGAAAGACCTCTTCAATTTGTTTATCAAAGTAGAGCTGATATATCAAATCTGGATAAAAAACAGTGGATACAGCATTATTTACAAAAGGATCGTCAGCAAGGATTCAACCTAACGGAAGATCCGCTCATTAGGCTATCCGTGCTACAGACAAGCCCTGGTGAAAGTACTTGTATACTCACATTTCACCATATTTTAATGGATGGCTGGTGCTCCGATTTAATCCTTTGCGAATTATTTGAAATCTATACTTCTTTAGTTAAAGGACAAAGCCAATCCATTTGTATGGAGCAGCCTTATAGTCAGTATATAGAATGGTTGGCAATACAAGACCAAGACAGTGCTCTTGAATACTGGAAAGATTATTTAAGCGAATTTGAAGAATGCTCCATTCTACTAGATCAGACACGCAGTAATGGAAAAAAATCAGTTCAAAATTATAGCTTGAGTAAACATTCTATTCAATTAGAGCGTCGACTGTCCAATTTCTTAAAAGAATTGGCTCGAAACAACCAAGTTACATTAAACGCGGTCTATCAGAGTCTTTGGGGGATTGTGCTGCAAAAATATAATAATAGTAACGATGTTGTATTTGGTTCAGTTGTTGCAGGACGGCCACCAGAGATCCCAGCAGTTGAGCGAATGCTAGGATTGTTTATTAATACAGTTCCCTTACGTATACAATCAGCGGGAGACCAAACTTTTACCTCACTAATACAGCATATTCATCATCTGAATTTAAAATCTAAGCCCTATGAGCACTTGTCACTTTCACAGATTCAAAATCAGTCGATCGGACAAAGCCTGTTTAATCATATTTATGTGTTTGATAATACGCCTTTAAATTCCTCATGGAAACATATGTTAGCAGAAATGGATGTAAATATTAAGGAAGTTGATGTTATAGAACATACTAATTATGACTTAAGTATTACAGTGCTTCCGGGAGATGAAACAAACATAACATTTATCTATAATTCCAATATTCATTCTGAAGATACTGTGCGAAGAATGGCAAATCATATATATAATGTCGCAATGAAAATCTATAGTGAACCTTCTGCTTGCTTGAAAAATATCTGTATTTTGAGTGCTGATGAGGAATTCGAACTTATGGCACTGAGAAGCTCAAAGAGTATGGAGCGCAGTGGTACAGAAACACTTGCAGATTTATTTGAAAGACAAGTTGAAGTTGCGCCATTTGCAACGGCCCTTACCTATGGAGAAACTCATCTATCTTATGGAGAGTTAAATAAGCAAGCCAACAAGCTTACCTATGTTTTACAAGATTTAGGTGTTCAACCTGATCAACTAATTGGACTACTTACTGAGCGTTCACCAGAGATGATTATTGGGATACTAGGCATTTTGAAATCCAATGCAGGCTATACTCCTCTTGATCCGGAAAATACAAGTGAGCGTTTAAAGGTTATTGTGCAGGATGCTAACTTATCAATCATTGTAGTTTCGCGATCAAACGTTTCTATAATTACAAAGCTAATAGCTCAACTGGAAGGTTCCGAAAGACATCGGATTTTGGTTCTTGAGGATGTGCTGGAACAAACAGATGATCGTGATAAGAGTAATCCACTACGCATATCAGAGGCTAACCATTTGGCTTATGTAATGTATACTTCTGGCTCAACCGGTATACCTAAAGGAATCATGATTGAACATATCAATGTAATGAGAGTTGTGAAGGGTTCAGATTATGTACAAATTACACCACAAGATACCATTCTCCAATTGTCCAACTTTGCTTTTGATGGTTCTGTTTTTGATATATTTGGGAGCCTTTTGAATGGAGCAAGACTTGTTTTAGTAGATAAAGAGACAATGCTTAATGTATCTGAGTTAGCCCAATTGATTTTAAAAGAGAATGTCTCCGTTTTTTTTGTGACAACGGCCCTTTTTAATACACTCGTAGACCTTGAAATTCATTGCTTGGCCAATGTAAGAAAGGTACTTTTTGGTGGCGAGCGAGTATCCATAGTACATGTAAATAAAGCTTTTCAGTTGATGGGTAAAGGGAAATTTATTCATATGTACGGCCCCACAGAGAGTACCGTTTATGCGATGTATCATGAAGTTCAAGAAGTTAATGAGGAGATGTTTACGATTCCGATCGGCCGACCCATTAAGAATACGGAGGTGCTTATTCTTAATTCGGATAATCAGCAGCAGCCAATTGGGGCAGTTGGGGAACTATGTATTACTGGAGAAGGTCTCGCACGAGGTTATCTCAACAATGATCAACTAACTCAAGAGAAATTTTTCTATCTGCACGATAAACGATTATATAAGTCAGGTGACTTAGGGCGACGACTTGCAAACGGAGAAATTGAATTTACAGGACGTAATGACCATCAGGTAAAGATTAGGGGGTTCCGAATTGAATTAGGTGAAATTGAAAAGTGTATCCTTGAAAATCAGGCCATTAAAGAAGTATTCATCATGGAGCAGGCAGATAAACAAGGAGATAAGCGCTTATGTGCGTATTTTGCTGCAGATCAAGAAATGAATACCGAAAGAATCAGGCAGTGGGTATCCGAAAGATTGCCAAACTACATGATCCCTGCCTATTTCGTAAAGGTAAAGAAGTTGCCTTTAAACGCAAATGGCAAAGTGGATCATAAAAAACTACCAATTCCTGATACAAGTCAGCTTTTTCAGAATCAAGCGATACGTCCAAGGAACAGTACTGAAGAGACGATAGCCCGTGTATGGGAAACGGTGTTGGGGATTGAAAACATAAGTGTAGTTGAGGATTTTTATACATTGGGAGGGGATTCAATAAAAGCGATTCAAATTTCGGCGCAACTCCGAGTGAAAGATATTACAGTCACTACCAAAGATATATTCCAGTATCCTAGTGTAGCGGATTTAAGCACCTTTATTATAAAGGGACAATCTAAGCAGGCCCAGTCTGTGAATACTACTGTGATCCAAAATGGCTATGACGAATTAGGGATTTCCGCAAGTGATCTGCACGAACTTCAAACAGAGTTGAATTCTAAGATCAATTAACAGGGGGAACTAGTCATGTCGTCTAAACAACTTTTACAAAAGGTTTATTCGCTAACACCGATGCAAGAAGGAATTCTATATCATACATTGCGTGAAGAAAATCAGGGGAATTTTATAGTTCAGCTTTTTTTCAGTGTGGAAGGGCCTCTCTCACTAGATATTATGAATAAGAGTATGCAATTGCTTGTACAGCGACATGATGTTTTCCGTACGCTTTTTAATGTCGATAAAGCGAAGCGACCCATTCAAATGGTCGTAGACCATCTGGAACATAAAATTGTTTTTCAGGATTTAACTGAAAAAAATCATGATTGCCAAATGGAGTATATCTCTAACTATGCCGATGAGGAAAAAATGAAAGGCTTCGATGTAACTGCTGAAATGCTTGTTCGGCTTGCGGTATTCCAGACGAATCTGCAACATTTTCGATTACTGCTAAGCTTTCATCATATTATTGTAGATGGTTGGAGCTTGAGCGCGATTGTACAAGAGCTTTTTGAAATATATAGTGCCTTATCTGCGCAAAGATCTCCTGTTCTAAGGGAAATTCACTCTTTTCAAAATTATATCGAATGGCTTAATCATCAGGATCAAGATTCTGCAAGTTTATACTGGAACCAATATTTAGAGGGGATTGAACAGTCCACTGCTCTACCATGGCAACCCAAACAGAAAAAGGAAGGCTACTTGCAGGAACAAGTTAAGTTTACCTTAGATCGGGAAATGACTAAAAAACTTAAAGAATTGGCACTTGCCTATCGTGTAACAATGAATGCTGTTATTCAAGCAATCTGGAGTATTGTGCTAAAAAGATATAATGATACCAATGATGTGGTTTTTGGAACAGTCGTTTCAGGAAGGCATGCAGCGGTTTCCGGAATCGACCAAATGATCGGAATATTTATTAATACCAATCCAGTAAGAATAAATTTTGAGCAAGATATCGATTTTGAAGACCTATTGATACTCATCCATAAGCAAATGATTGACTCCCAAGAGCACAGTCATTATCCTCTGATGAAGATACAAGCGGCTACGCCATTGAAAGAGAATTTAATCAATCATATTGTAGTTTTTGAAAATGTGCCTTTGGAATTCAATTTATTAGACGGACAGCATGCACATGAGTTGAGAATTTATGATATTGAATTAAAGGACCAAACAAACTATGATTTCAATATCATTATCATCCCCTCCGAAGAAATCTCTGTATGTTTAAAATATAATGCATTTTGCTATTCGCATGAGGATATGCAAAAGGTTGCCGGACATATTCGTGCGGTCACTACTGCCATCACTGAAAATCCACACATACTTGTTAGAAACATTTCAATTCTCACACCCGATGAAAAAGAACGTATATTAACAGAATTCAACAACACAGACCAAGCTTTTTCTGGTCAACAATGTTTACACGAATACTTTGAGGATAGAGTTATAGCTTATCCTAATAAAACTGCCCTCATTTTGGGTGAACAACATATGAGTTATGAAGAGGTCAACAAACGTGCCAATCAGCTAGCCAGAATACTACGACGCAAGGGGGTAGGTAGTAACCGGAGCGTTGGAATAATGGTTGAAAGATCATTTGAAATGATCATAGCTATACTGGCGATTCATAAGGCTGGAGGGGCTTATATACCTATCGATCCAGCTTATCCCAAAGAGCGGGTTCGTTATATGCTACAAGACAGCGTAACCCACCTTGTCTTAACAAAGACAAAGTGGAAGGAATGCCTCTCAGGTTTTGAAACAGAAATCCTGCTTATGGATGTAGGCTTGTCTGATAACGAGGATGACACCAATCTAAATTGTGTTAATAAACCTGAGGATATGGCTTACATTATGTACACATCAGGTTCTACTGGTAAACCAAAAGGGGTTATAGTTCAGCATCGGTCCGTTGTCAACAATATGTTGTGGATGCAACGAAAGTATTCGATCACCGAAGCGGACGTTATTATGCAAAAAACATCTTACACTTTTGATGTGTCTGTATTTGAATTGTGCTGGTGGTATTTTCAGGGCGCTGCCACCCTGTGTTTATTGGAGCCTGGAGCTGAAAAAGATCCTGAGAGCATAATCCGCACAGTTGAACAAAAAAAAGTAACTGTGATCCACTTTGTTCCATCCATGTTACATGCATTTTTAGACTATTTAGAATATGGAGAGGGACATATTCAGCGTTTATCGTCTATACAAAAAGTATTCACCAGTGGAGAAGCACTGACATGCTGGCATGTTCAACGGTTTAACGATAGATGGAGAAGAGATAGAAACATTGTTTTCTCTAATCTATATGGACCGACTGAAGGCACTATACATGATTCTTATTTTGATTGTCCTTCTGATTTTGAGATGGATTCCATACCAATCGGCAAGCCAATCGATAATATTCAAATGCATATAATAGATCAGGATGGTCAATTGCAGCCAATTGGAGTAGCAGGAGAATTATGTATTTCGGGTACAGGTGTAGCAGCAGGATATGTGAATCTTCCAGAAGCAACTGAAGAGAAATTTGTAAGGGATCCATTTAGAGCGGGTCAAAAAATGTACAAAACAGGCGATTTAGCAAGATGGAAGAGTGATGGGAATATTGAGTACATGGGGAGAAAAGACTTTCAAATTAAGATCCGTGGGTATCGAATTGAGATTGGAGAAATAGAAAACGTTCTGCATCAATATTCAGGTATACAGCAGGCATTAGTCACAGTATATATGGATGCCAAAAATAATGGACATTTATGCGCATATATTATGGAGTCCCGATCTATCAATGAAAATTCTATAAAAGAATACCTTATCCAACGGGTTCCAGATTATATGGTGCCGTCTTATTTTATAAAGTTAGATAGATTTCCTCTATCGCAAAGCGGAAAGATTGATCGTAGGAATTTACCAGTACCCGACATCAAAGTAAAGGTATCTGCTAGCTACACACCGCCAAGAAATCATATTGAAACCGTGACTTCAGAGATATGGGAAGAAGTACTGGGGGTAGAAAAAGTGGGCATTCATGACCATTTTTTTGCACTCGGGGGAGATTCTATCAAAGCCATTCAAGTGTCGTCACGTTTACAACGTCATCATGTGCATATCGGAATCAAAGATATTTTCGCGAATCCGACGATTGCACAATTAACTCAAGTGTTAGCTATACAAACCAAAGTTGTAGATCAGAATGTTGTTGAGGGGATCGTTCCGCTTACGCCAATTCAAAAGTGGTTTTTTGAGCATCAGGGGATACAACGTCATCATTGGAATCAGTCTTTTATGTTGTATAGAAAAGAAGGTTTTGAACCTGAGACCCTTCAAGAAACGATGAATTATATTATTTATCATCATGATGCTCTGCGTATGGTGTATGCAAGCGAGCAAGACTCTATTGTACAAACAAATCAGGCCATAAAAGAGTCAGCTTGGTTGCAGGTTATGGATCTTTCAAGTGAACTAGATGTAAGGGAGCGTATCGCAAATTTTTCAGAAGAGATTCAAAAGAGTATGGATTTAACTACAGGTCCTCTACTGAAAGCGGGGCTATTCCAAACCATAGAAGGAGATTATCTCCTTATGGTTGCGCACCATTTGGTAATCGATGGTGTTTCTTGGCGAATATTACTGGAAGATATCACACAGGTTTATAAAAAGCTTAGTTCGGGAGAAAAGCCTTCATTACCGTATAAGACTACTTCCTATAAGAGCTGGGCTAGTGCACTGGAGGAGTATGCGAATAGTCCGATATTACTTGATGAGATTCCATATTGGATGAATATGGATCAGCGGCATTTTGAGCCTCTACCTAAGGATCGCACATGTTCGACTAACTTTATCAAGGATACAAGATCGATAAATATTCAACTATCCAAGCAGGACACAGACAATCTGCTTCGTCATTCCAATCAGGCTTACAATACGGAAATTAATGACTTATTGTTAGCTGCATTAGGGAGTGCATTCCGAGATTGGACACAGCATACTCAGATTCTAATCGGTTTAGAGGGGCATGGGAGAGAAGACATAGTTTCTGATATTAATGTTTCTCGGACAATCGGTTGGTTTACAACGATGTATCCTGTAGTAATTGATCTTCCGCCATCTTGTTCTGTTCAGGATACTGTTCAACATATAAAACAAACATTACGCCAAATCCCGAAAAAAGGGATTGGATATGGTCTGTTAAAATATGTTACTGCTCTGGAACACAAAAAATTAATGAAGTGGAAGCTCAATCCAGAAGTTTGCTTTAACTATTTAGGTGAATTTTCTCAAAGTATAGATCAGGGAGTTTTTACGCTTACTGATATGCCTCAGGGCCAAATGCTTGATCCACAATCAGAGCGAAGTTACTCCATGGATATAACGGCAGCAGTTATGGAAGACGAGTTGAAAATTTCTTTTATATACAACAAGCATGAGTATGATGAAGATACCCTGACCGAAGTTGCCTTAAATTTCAAAAATCATCTCTTGGAAATTATTAATCATTGTGTAACAGGCGGGACAAAAGAGCTTAGTGGAAAAATATACCCGACAGCGCTTCCCGATTTAGAAAAAATAAACGCTCCTTTTGCGTTAACTGATATTCAGATGGCATATTTCCTAGGTCGAAATGATGAACTTGAAATGGGCGGCGTTTCCACTCATGTATATACCGAGGTGGAGACTGACGTTGACATGGTTCGTTTTAATGAATGCTTGAATAAAGTCATTCAAAGACACCCAATGCTAAGGGCGATTATCATGCCAAGCGGCGAGCAAGTTATTCTTAAAGACGTGCCTGAGTATAAAATGGCTATAGAAGATCTTCGATTTCTGACAAGAAGAGAACAAGAGGAACGAATTCATCTGGAGCGAAGTCGGATGTCACACCATGTGTTTGTTCCTGAACAGTGGCCGATGTTCGAATTTAAGGCTTTCCAGCTTGAGAATGATAAGTATCTATTGTGTATGGGCAGGGATTTGCTCATTGCTGATGCAGCAAGTATGGATATTATCGGTCGTGACCTGATGTATTTCTATCACAATCCAAATGCCGAATTGTCCAAATTGGACTTCACCTTCCGCGATTATATTCTTGCTTATTTAGATTTGAAGAAATCTGAAATATATGAGCTGGATCGCAAATATTGGCTTAATAAAGTGGAAGACTTTCCTTTAGCGCCTGTTCTCCCTTTACGTTGTGATCCAGAACAAATAAAGTCACCAAAATTCCAAAGAAAAGAGAAGATATACAATCAGCAGCAGTGGGTTTCTTTAAAACAGCTGGCTTTACAAAATGGAGTGACTCCATCCGCTCTGCTTGCGACTATTTATTCATATCTTCTTTCCATATGGGGCAATCAAGAGAACTTGTCCATTAATCTTACAGTCTTCAATCGTTATCCTTTTCATGAGCAGGTAGAACATATAGTAGGTGACTTTACATCAAACCTTCTGCTTGGCATTTCATTTAAACCGGGTATGTCATTCTGGGAGAAGGCCAGAGCCGTTCAGTCTGTCTTAATTGATGCGTTGGAGCACCGTCACTATGAGGGTGTTGAGTTTATTAGAGATATTGTGAGACATCATGGGATTAGACATGGAAAGGCAGTAATTCCGTATGTTTTTACTTCTGTGCTTTCTGAAAATAAGACAGAGCGCACACCTGGTCTTGAACAATTAGGAAACTTGAAAACGGGAATAACGCAAACTTCACAGGTCTATATTGATTTTCAGGCAACATTAGTATCGGATGAATTATGGGTATTTTGGGATTATGTAGAGGAATTGTTTGCGCCAGAAATGATTGAAGGTATGTTCAGGCAGTTTACGCAAATCATTGATTCTCTTTTGTTAAATACAATGAATTCTTCAAATTTGAAAATTGAAATAGAGAATGAGGAAGCTATCCGATTATACAACAACACGAACAAGACTTTTCCGCCTAGCACCTTGCACGGGTTGT
>NZ_JBCNHI010000012.1:0-96157 GCF_050482105.1 Paenibacillus jamilae
ACCTTGAAGGTCGAATTTGCAGAGCAGATTCATGTTTGGTGGCGATAGCGGAGGGGTTCCACACGTACCCATCCCGAACACGACCGTTAAGCCCTCCAGCGCCGATGGTACTTGGACCGCAGGGTCCTGGGAGAGTAGGATGTTGCCAAGCAACGAGTAAAGAACCATGATCTTATTGAGATTATGGTTCTTTTTTTGCATATGGGTGTAATTTAGGAACATCCTTACAAAAGGAAGGTAACATTTTTGTTACGGAATGTAAGAGCAAACCCTGTATAATATAGGTATTGAATCCCATACACATACGCTGCTATATTGCAGAATTATGCAAATTCCATTATAGGGATTTGGATAGTCAATCAGGCTGGTAAGGAGGGAAGATCATGCGGCGAAATAAATGGCTTGCTCTATTGGTGCTATTCAGTGTCGCTGTCGCGATTCTTACCGGGTGCGTGGAAGAGGAGCCTACTTGGACATCGTTTGAGGGTGCTGCGAACGAGAAGACGTTTCCGGTTCCCAAAGAAGCTAGTAAAACCGATCGGGCCAGCAGCAACTCGGATATGGACTATGTACGTTATGCGCTACCAGCGCTGAAGGAAAGTGATAGTCTACCTGCTCCTTATTTGGAGGAGATTGCAGCCTGGGGCTGGACTGAGGAACCGAATTTGTCTACCTCGAATCAGAAGGTGTTCCAGAAAAATAAACACATGGTGCACTTGTCTGTGCATGATGGTTCTTTTACCGTATTGGTTCCAAAAGACAGAAAAGCTACTGTGAAGAGTAAAAGTGTAGACCTTAATTAAGGGTATGGTTTTTGAGCAAGTATGTAGCATAAGATGTAATGTAGGATCAGTGTTATTTTACAGCTTATTGATTGCTGTGAGTATAATGGTGAATGATGGGGAAGCACTTGAAACTGCCGTTGTGTAGAGAGTGGCTTCCTTTTATATAATAGTATATCGATTCGGATTTTTGACATAATAAAGAAGTCGAAGTGTGAGTAAAGTCCTAATTAATGATAGAATAAAGCGATTGATGATAAGACAAAAAAAAGGAGCAACCCAAGTCGGGTGCTCCTTTTTTATAGTTTTAGGCTGAATCATTCGGACAGGTGTTAATTGAGGTATGAAGTTCCGAGCTATACAGATATTAACTAGTTGATTTACTGTTGATAGTAGGAGGCTTCCTCATCAGTGAACTTCAACATGCCATCTTTTCTTTCACCTGTAAGCCGACCCAAGACGTATAAGCGGGGCGCAATGAGCCAAAGGTGCCAGAAGAGTAAGGATACGGTAAAAGCCGGTGGAGACCAGAGAATGAATACGGCTGACAGGCAGATACCGATCCAGAGTGTATGTATGTGCACACGACGAAAAATTCTATAGCCTATGTACTGGTCTGTCATATAGCCTAGCCAGGGGAGTCTGCGATGGAATGCCCAGCGTTTGCGGAAGGCTGTCCCGCCACCTATATATAGGACAGATCGTGAAATTACGAAGTGTACCCATAAGGTTAGGAAAAAGGCAAGTGCAAACAAAAATAAGCTAGTCCAGGAAAAGGCAAGAAGCAGAAAGAGAAGCATAATAACTGGCAGTGTGAGGTGACTCCATATCAGCTGACGCGGTATATTGATTTTTTTGATGAGCTTGTAGTGATAGTAGGTAGCTTTAGTTCCGGTTTCCTCTGTCATGCGAACAGTCCTTTCATTAATCTACTGCATCACAAGTGGCTTCCCGTCCACAGCCGGAAAAAGGGACGGTACTTCGCTCATGCCGCTTTAATAAGTATCAATTGTTTTTGCAAAAGTATAGAAAGACGACATCTAGCGTTAGCTAACCTATTCTATAATTACAGGAAAAGCTCTCACTGATGACATATACAAAGGCTTCAATGAAAGGGCATCCATACATAGAAGCCTTTCTTATTATATCGGCATATGTAGCTGTTTTTTAAACATACGAGGTACAAACACCATATTAGCCCAAGGGGAATATATATAGAGTATATCGTCGAACTGGGCTATGAAAAGGTTTAAAATACTAGAAAGTGACCCATACTAAATAGTAAAAGAAACAAGGTGGGATGGATATGCATGATCAAGGTGACCACCGCTGCATCATATGCGGACAACACAAACATGAAGGCATTTTTATCGTTTCCGAGTTTATCTGTGATACGTGTGAGGCTGAAATGGTACACACGGATGCAACTGACGCCAAATATCATTTTTTCATTGATCAACTAAAGCAAATTTGGGTACAGAAAAATGCATAATATCCTTCGCTAGCTAATCTTTGAAGGATGGCATTCTAAGGTCTGTCGATACGGGCCTTTTTTTCTGTGAGTAAAAGTAGGATTCCGCTTGATTTTACGATAAAATAGGGTAGATATAAAGCTTTGTTTGGAAGGATTGCAGAATGATGGGGAAAAAGGCGGTTCATGCACCATTAGTGGAAGCTCTAATGCGTTATAGGTCTCAGGGAAATGCTTCTTTCCATGTACCAGGCCATAAAAATGGGCAAGTCTATAGGCACGAGGAATTGGCGTCTTTGTTGCAAGAGGTGATGTCTATTGATGCGACGGAAATTACTGGACTGGATGATTTGCATCACCCAGAAGATGTGATCCGTGAAGGACAGGAGCTGGCTGCGAAGTGTTTTGGTGCGGAAGAGAGCTTTTGGCTTATTGGAGGCAGCACGGTCGGTAATCTGGCCATGATTTTGACCGTATGCTCAGAGCCGGGCGATGTTTTGCTGGTACAGAGAAATGTACACAAATCTGTTCTAAACGGTCTCATGTTATCGGGGGCCAAGGCTGTATTTCTAGATCCGGAAATAGATACCCTAAGCGGGCTGGCAGTTGCTCCATCGACAGACACGATTAAGGCTGCACTCCAGGCCTATCCATTGGCTAAAGGAGTGTTACTTACGTTGCCCAACTATTATGGGATGGGGCATGATCTGACCGCTACAGCTGAAGCTTGTCATGCAGCCAATGTGCCGTTAATGGTAGATGAGGCACATGGTGCTCATTATGGACTGCATCCTCGTTTGCCAGTCTCTGCTCTTTCCTGTGGGGCTGATGTAGTCGTCCAATCGACACATAAAATGCTTTCTGCTATGACTATGGGAGCTATGTTACATGTGCAGGGACAGAGAATTCATCGGGAACTGCTCCGTCAGCGGTTGGCTATGGTACAAAGCTCCAGCCCTTCGTATCCACTAATGGCTTCGCTGGATTTGGCAAGGTGGCATATCGATGCTTATGGCTCAGATGCTTTTACAGAGGGCTTAGCGGTAGCGGATACCTTTAGAAGGGGGCTGAAGCAGATCCCACGCTTTCGCTTAGTAGAGCCTACACAGCAGGCAATGGAAAAGGGTGACGCCCAGAGTAGGATTTCTAAATCTCTGGAAAGGGCTGAGGAGAGGAGAAGCAGGTACTCAACTCAGGACCCTTTTAAAATGGTGCTGTATGATACATGGGGCGTACTAGATGGTTTTGGATTAAAGCGTGAGTTGGAGACTTACGGATGTATCCCGGAGATGAGTGACGAGCAGCATGTTGTTTTATTGTTTACGCTAGGCTCTACGGCTGGGGACGCGAGTCACCTGTTGCAGGCTCTTGTGCATATAAATAATGATATAAGATTTAAAGGAACGGCTGGTGAGCCGGGGTTAGCGGGGAAAGAGCAGCAGAGACTAGAATTAGATTTTTCCACGTGGAACATTGATGAGGTGGAGGCTTACTCCAGTCCGGTGCAGTTCGGACTCCAACCGATTCATCCAGATCAGATGGAGATCGTGCCTGTGGAGGAGTCGGCTGGCAGGATAGCTGCTGAAATGATTATCCCGTATCCACCAGGTATCCCACTGCTATATGCAGGGGAAATGATCACAGAAACGATTGCTCTGCGGATGAGTCGTCTACGTGAGCTAGGAGCTAAATGGCAAGGGGTAGCTGATGAAAGTATGCTTACGATTCGGGTATTCCGTTTACAATAAAGATTAGATACTAGAGAATGAACAAATACAGAAGACTGGATAAAAGAAGCATACGCAGCCTGTGGATGACTTTTATTTTTCAGGCAGGAAAGCAGGGAATAACATGAATCGCAAAGGCATTTTTATTACGTTGGAGGGGGGAGACGGCTCCGGTAAGACAACCATGATCCAACGGCTGGCGAAGTATATGGAGGAAGAGGGCCATCCAGTCGTCACGACGAGGGAACCAGGCGGCATCGAAATTTCTGAGAAGATTCGTTCTATCATTCTGGACCCTGCTCATACTAGTATGGATGCTCGAACAGAGGCGCTTTTATATGCGGCAGCGCGACGCCAGCATTTGGTCGAGAAGGTGAAGCCGGCTATTGAACAAGGAGCTATCGTATTGTGTGATCGCTTTGTGGATAGTAGCCTGGTCTATCAAGGGTTCGCAAGAGGGATCGGCATTGAAGAGGTAGCATCGATTAATCGCTTTGCGGTAGATGATTGGGAGCCGGATGCCACATTTTATTTGGATATTGAGCCCGAATTAGGATTAGCAAGAATTAATGCGTCAAGGGGAGAACAAATGGACCGCCTTGATATGGAGAGCATATCATTTCATCATAAGGTGCGAGAGGCTTATCTAGAACTGGCTCGCAAATTTCCGGAGCGAATTACGGTTGTGGATGCATCTCCTGCACCAGAACAGGTAGAGCAAGTATTAAAGGATTTGCTGAAAAAGCGGTTTATTCAGAATTTTAGCGTGTAATTGTTGAAGAATATACGGTAAAATTGAGCTAGGGACAAGGATGTCTCTAATATGACTTGAAGGAGGAATACAGGATGAAGCTGATTATTGCAATTGTACAGGATAAGGACAGCAATAGATTATCCAGTGGACTGGTGAAGGCTAATTTCCGTGCTACTAAATTGGCCAGCACAGGGGGATTTCTACGTGCAGGCAATACGACATTTATGATTGGTGTCGATGACAATCAGGTAGACTCGTTGATGAATGTCATTCGCAGCAGTTGCAAGGTACGTGAACAGCTGGTCACCCCCGTTACCCCTATGAGTGGGACGACGGACTCCTATCTGCCGTTGCCTGTTGAAGTACAGGTGGGTGGAGCGACAGTTTTCGTGATGCCTGTAGACCGTTTCGAGCATTTCTGAAACTACACAATAGAACCTATTCTGCCGATATGATAGGGGAAATACCTGTTTCTCGCTCATATGATGGGAATGAGAGGCAGGTCCACTAAAACGGCAGCGCTACAGCGCAGCCCCCGGAAATCCACAGAGACTCCTGAGTTCTCTATTGAACTGTTCGTGAAGGAAAAGGGAAAGCATCCGGGGAGAAAGCAGGTTTATATGAAAATAAATCCGGGCTACCGCCCTTTACAGAGTACATTGTCTACGAATGAAACGAGTGCCAAGCCAATTCAGCCGAAAAGTTTCTCTGATGTTATGCAGCAAAATGGGGAGCAGGCTTCGAAGGAGGAATTGAACCGGCGCTTTAAGGAAATTCAAATGCAGGGAGACCGTCTTGCTCGCTCAATGACGATTCGTGAGCTGAAGGCCTACAAGATGCTGGTCAAACGGTTTTTGGAAGATACAGTTCGGCGAGGCGTGTCTATGAAGGACACAAAGGGATGGGATCGTCGGGGACGCAGTAAGCGTTATAAGCTGATTGATGAAGTGGATGATATATTGCTCAAAATGGCAGATGAGCTACTCGAAACCGAGCAAGGGAAGATTGAGCTTTTGCAAGGAGTCGGTGAGATCAGGGGCTTGCTGATTAATCTTTCATTTTAAATGCAGTCTTATGTTATAAATGAATACAGACGGGCTGTTGCCACGATGAAATAATCTGCTTGCTGATCATGCTGGCAGATTATTTTTGACTATGTGTACGGGGCAAACATAATATACCAACAGCAGTACAGTTATACTGAAGGCCGTGATTTGAGGGTGAGATCACCAGAACAGCAACAAACTTGCCCGGAAAACAACGGTTAGCTGAGGATTCAGCGTTGTTTTCAGTGGAGAAAGTGAGGGAATATGTCTTTCCAACATATATTGGGGCAGGATGTAGCCAAAAAGATGCTGCAAAGTGCATTGCGAAATCACACAGTCAGCCATGCTTATGTTTTTAGCGGACCGCAGGGAAGCGGACAGATCCACATGGCACAGACCTTTGCCAAGGCTTTATTTTGTGAGCAGCAGACGGATGATGCATGCGGAGAGTGCTTGTCATGCCGCAAGGTGGAGCATGGGAATCACCCGGATTTGCATATTGTAGAGCCTGATGGAGCAACGATTAAAATTGATCAGATCCGCGGACTTCAACGGATATTTTCGTATAAATCTGAAAGCTCAAACCCGAAGGTATATATTATTCGGCAGGCGGATACCATGACAGTGCAAGCTGCCAACAGCCTGCTTAAATTTTTGGAGGAGCCTCAGATTCCTGTGGTCGGTATACTCATTTCTGAAAATGGACAGGCATTGCTGCCTACGATTCAATCGCGGACGCAGCAGGTGCCTTTCCACGCTTTACAGCCAGAGGTGATGATGCAGGCGTTAATTGGGGAAGGCTATACGGCAGGACTTGTCCGGTCAGTGGTTCATATGGCTTCAGGACTGGAATCATGTAGAGAAATTCTCCAGCAGAATTGGTTTGCAGAAATTAGAAACGTAGTGTTACAATTAGTGAAGGAGTCCATGAGCCGGGGGAGTTCGTCAATTATTCTGGCTCAACAGAAGATTTTTAAAACTGGACTTTCTGAACACCTGGATATTCTGTTTCATCTGTTTCATTTGTGGTTCAAAGATATGCTTCATTTCCGTTACGGAAGGCACGAAAGCATTGTTTTCATAGATCATTTGGAGTCCGTCTCCAAATTGGCAATCACCCGCAGCACGGAACAATGGGTCTCTTATATGGATTTGGCCGCGAATTGCAGGAAGAAGCTCCGTTTTCACGTCAATGGACAATTATGCGTAGAGCAGCTTCTGATTGGCTTGTCCGATACAAGCGGTTCTATCACCGGCTAACAGGAAGGCGCGCTTGTTCCACTCTGCACAATCCGCGACGCCAGGTTCCCGGTTTGTGCGACAGTGAGACTTCATTGCGGCCATTTTGTACAATGTCGGCTACAAATGAGGTTTAGTGGCATACAAGGGGGTTAATTTTTGTATAGTGTAGTGGGTGTCCGTTTCAAGAAGGCGGGCAAGACTTATTATTTTGATCCACTGGATCTTCCCGTGGAGAAAGAAAACTGTGTCATAGTAGAGACCGCACGCGGAATTGAATATGGCAAGGTTGTGGTAGGCAAAAAAGAAGTAAATGATTCGGATGTTGTCCTACCCTTAAAAAAAGTCATTCGTATTGCCGGAGATGATGATGCTCTTGTTGTTGAAGAGAATAAATTGGCGGCCAAGGATGCATTCGGTACGTGTTTAAATAAAATTAAAGACCATAACCTTAAAATGAAGCTGGTAGATGTGGAATTTACATTTGACCGCAATAAGATCATTTTTTATTTTACGGCAGAGGGTCGGGTTGATTTTCGAGAGCTTGTAAAGGATTTGGCCAGCATTTTTCGTACACGAATTGAGCTGCGGCAGATCGGAGTACGGGATGAGGCTAAAATGCTTGGTGGAATCGGACCTTGCGGACGTATTCTGTGTTGTTCCTCATGGCTGGGGGATTTTGACCCGGTATCTATTAAGATGGCGAAGGATCAGAGCTTGTCGCTGAATCCGACGAAGATTTCCGGGTTGTGCGGAAGATTGATGTGCTGTCTCAAGTTCGAACATGATAACTACGAGAGTATGCGAGAAGAGCTACCTCAGGTAGGCAAGATGGTTATCACCTCTCTGGGAGAAGGTAAAGTCGTAGGGGTCAATGCAGGCCATCGTACGGTACATGTTCAACTGTTTGAGATCAGCAAGGTCAAGGAACTTCCAATGGACGATGTAGTCGTCAAGTAAACCATTAGGTTGCTTCGGGGTGGAAAC
Source organism: Paenibacillus jamilae (assembly GCF_050482105.1). GTDB lineage: Bacteria > Bacillota > Bacilli > Paenibacillales > Paenibacillaceae > Paenibacillus > Paenibacillus jamilae_B. Next base: position 8,007 of record NZ_JBCNHI010000012.1, read on the forward strand.
TTGGATAAATTAAATGTTTTTGCGCGTATTCACGAAATGGAAACCCAAATGGGACAGTTGCATAGCGATCTGGGTGAATTGAAACTGGCAGTAAAAGAGCTGCTGGAGGAAAATCAACGACTAACGATTGAAAACGAACAGGTGCGCAAGATGCTCAAACGTGAAGCCTCTGGAGAAGAAGAGATGGCAAGCAAGCCGAAGCTTTCTCCTCCGATCGTCGTTAAAGATGAAGAGGAGACGGGTGAGGTCGTGGGCGAAGGCTACGACAATCTGGCAAGGCTGTATCATGAAGGATTTCATATATGCAACGTGTATTACGGACATTTGCGAACAGAAGGCGATTGCCTCTTCTGTCTGTCATTTTTGAATAAATAAAAACAAGCCGTAGGAGTAAGATGCCTACGGCTTTTTTGTAAGGAAGTATGAGTAAAAAGCGATTTTGGTTATAGGACAGGAGAACATTATGTACGAAAATGAAAAGAAGTCTGAACGAATTGATGATCTGCTTTCACACAATCTGCGCATTATCCAAAGTGATGAAGTGTTCAGCTTTTCAATGGATGCGGTCTTACTGGCACGGTTTGCCAGTATTCCGCTTCAGCATGGGAAGATTCTCGATTTGTGCACGGGCAATGGGGTTGTTCCCATACTATTGACGACACGCACCAAAGCATCTATTGAAGGAATTGAGATTCAACCACGTCTGGCAGATATGGCTAGACGGTCTGTCAGTTTGAATGGATTAGAATCAGCAATTCAGATCCGGGAGGGAGATTTGCGTGAACTGGTTCAAATCACGGGACATGGTGTGTATGACGCCATTACGGTGAATCCTCCCTATATGCCGCTTAATGGCAGCGATATCAAGCTGAATCCTCATCAGGCCATTGCGCGCCATGAAGTGAACTGCACACTCGAAGAAGTCATTCAGGCATGTACACGCCTTGTCCGTAATGGAGGGAAAGTATCAATGGTTCATCGCCCACAGCGGCTGGGTGAGATTATAACTTTGATGCGCAGCTATAGTCTGGAACCCAAGCGGATACGTTTTGTTCATCCACGAGTTCATATGGAAGCAAATATGGTACTTGTTGAAGCTATGCGTGACGGCAAACCGGAGGTTCGTCTGTTACCCCCACTCATTGTATATCAGGAAGATGGGAACTATACTCAGGAAATAAGAGAAATCTATGGAGAAGTCAGCAAGGGGGATTCACTGTGACGGCAGCTGTACAAAAAAGCTTTAGTAACCGTGAAGAGGAACGGGGAAAGTTATATCTCGTTGCCACACCGATTGGCAATCTGGACGATATGACCTTTAGAGCGATTAATACCCTAAAATCATGTAGTATTATCGCTGCTGAGGATACACGGCAAACACGCAAACTGCTCACACATTTCGACATCACGCCAGAAATGCTCTTCAGTTATCATGAACATAATAAGGTTGCCAGTGGGCCTGAACTGATACGTTATATAATAGAAGGAAAAAATTTGGCACTGGTTAGCGATGCAGGTCTACCGGCCATTTCTGATCCCGGTTCGGATCTGGTCAAACTGGCACTTGAAGCAGACATCAGCGTTATTCCTATTCCTGGCGCAAATGCGGCACTATCGGCTTTAATCGCTTCAGGTCTGGATACGGAGAGGTTTACCTTCGCTGGCTTTCCACCAAGGGAGAAAAAGGATTTAGAGAAGTTGTTACAATCATTTCAGGTATCCCATGGCACGATTCTTTTTTATGAATCGCCTCATCGCATTATAAAGACGTTGACAGTATTAAAGGAAACATTAGGATCACGCAAAGTGGTGCTTGCTCGTGAACTGACCAAGCTGCATGAGGAATGGGTACGGGGAACCGTGGAGCAGTGTCTTGCAAAACTAGAGGAAAACCCGCCGATTGGTGAATACTGTCTGGTCGTTGAGGGGAAAAACGAAGCGGAAGAGGAACAGGAGCGTCAGGCATGGTGGCAGGCCTTATCTTTGGAGTCTCATGTCGCGCATTACGAGTCAGAGGGGCTTACTCGCAAGGATGCCATGAAGCGTACGGCTACAGACCGTTCAATCTCCAAGAGGGATGTATACAACGCACTCTTATGAAGTACATGTCTAAACAAAAAAGGGCCTTCCAACGGTTGGGTTCAAACCGTGGAAGGCAACAAGGAGTATATATGAAAAAGGTTAGAATTAACAATCTCTGATAAGTCTATTATATACTAAAATTCTCAGTTTGTCACAGGTGTTGGGATTTCTGAAATGCAATCTTGGCAAACAATTTTCCCTTTGAAGTAAATTACGTTCTCAGCATTGCCGCAGAAGATACAAGCAGGCTCGTATTTTTTAAGCATGATGCGCTCGCCATCAACATAAATTTCCAAAGCGTCTTTTTCTCCGATTCCCAAGGTACGGCGCAATTCGATTGGAATAACAACACGTCCGAGCTCGTCAACTTTTCTTACAATACCAGTGGATTTCATCATAATAAATCAGGCTCCTCTCGCCGTTTAAAATAATATAAGTGTCATGATTCGACAAAATTTTCTCTTTTCTGATATTTACTATACCAACGATTCCCAAAACAGTCAACCTAAAAAAAGTAGTAACAGCCTAATTATGCAAAAGTATTTAGAACAAAGAGCTTTATTCATGTGAATTACCTTATTTTACGGATGATTTGTCTTATTTGTCGATTTGGAAATGTTGAAAAACGATAATTCGACATATTACGACAAACAATGTCGAATAAGGGAGGGTCTTTAGGATTTTATTGTATTTTAATCCATTATTCCGAATATTAAAGGAGCTGATATCTTGCACCAGCCACTCAGTGAAGAAAAAGTTTTTAAGGATCCGGTACATAATTACATCCATGTTCAGGATACTGCGATATGGCGGTTAATCAATACGCCGGAGTTCCAACGTTTACGACGCATTCGGCAGTTAGGCACTTCGTATCTTACGTTTCATGGAGCAGAGCACAGCCGGTTTTCACATTCATTGGGCGTATATGAAATTACACGACGTATTATTTCTCAATTTGAACGTGGAGATTTTCCCGATTGGCCGAAGGAAGAAAGGCTGGTTGCTCTATGCGCCGCTCTGTTGCACGATGTGGGGCACGGGCCATTTTCTCATTCCATTGAAGAAGCCTTCCATATGAACCATGAGGATTGGACATGCCGCATTGTACTCGGGGACACGAAGATCAACGCTGTGCTACGCCAAGTCGATGAGAAGCTACCACACCAGGTCGCTGCGGTTATAGCCAAAACATATGATAAGCCGATTGTTGTCAATCTGGTCACAAGTCCGCTAGATGCTGACCGTATGGATTATTTGTTGCGAGATGCTCATTCGACAGGTGTAAACTACGGAACGATTGACTTGGATCGTATTTTACGTCTGCTTCGTCCTCATAATGGGAGAATTGTTGTGAAGGAATCGGGTATGCATGCAGTGGAAGATTACCTAATGTCACGCTATCAGATGTACTGGCAAATTTATTTCCATCCTGTAACACGCAGTTCGGAAATCCTGTTACGTAAAATTTTCAAAAGAGCAAAGGAATTGTTCAAAAACGGATATGAGTTTGGCTTTCTGCTTGATCCGTTGCCCGATCTGTTAAGAGGAGCACTTACAGTAGAGCAGTATTTGTTGCTCGATGAGTCCTTGATTCAGACAGTATTTAGCCAATGGAAACGAGAAAAGGACGAAATCCTGAGTGATTTGAGCAGTCGTTTTATGGACCGTAGATTGTATAAATATGTAGAGATTGAAAATATGGATACAGAAACCATTGGCAGTATTCGAGAAGCTTTAGAAAAAGCTGGCTTGCATCCTGAATATGACCTTGAAATTGATTTTCCGACAGATCTTCCTTATGATGTGTTTCGACAAGGCGGTTCAACGGACAACCAGATTTTACTGCTTGGACGTCAGGGTGAGGTGCGAGAAATATCCGAAGTTTCAGAAATTGTGCGTTCAATAAGTGGTATTCACCGAGGGAAATATCATATGTATTTTCCCCAGAATAAACTGAACGGGGTAAAAGACAGGCTTCCTGCCGAAATAAGGAATTATTTTGTCAAACAATAGACGAATATATAGAAATGTAAGTAAAAAGAGGAGATGAAAACCTTGAATTTATTCGACACTCATACTCACTTGGATGCGCCACAATTTGACGAAGACCGTGAAGAAGTTATAGCACGTGCTGTCGAATCAGGAGTAACACGGATGATCAATATCGGATTTAATCGTGAGACCATTCCATCCACCATGAAGCTGGCTGAGACGTATGATTTTATCTATGCGGCCGTTGGATGGCATCCGCAGGATGCCATTACAATGCAGGAGGGAGATTTGGAATGGATTGCATCGTTATGCAGTCATAAGAAGGTTGTAGCGATCGGAGAGATCGGTCTGGATTATTATTGGGATACATCACCAAAGGATGTGCAGCAGCGGGTGCTTCGAAATCAAATTGGTTTGGCACGTGAGCTCAGCATGCCAATTGTTATCCATAACCGGGATGCACATGAAGATATTGTGAAAATTTTACGTGAGGAAAAGGCGAGTGAGGTTGGCGGAGTCATGCACTCCTTTTCTGGGAGTTGGGAGACCGCTAAAATGGTGCTGGATATGGGTTTCCATCTTTCTTTCGGTGGGCCTATAACGTTCAAAAATGCCAAGCAGCCAAAAGAGGTACTGGCCCAGGTTCCGCTGGACCGTCTGCTCATTGAAACGGACGCGCCTTACCTGACGCCTCATCCGTTTCGTGGGAAGCGAAATGAGTCGGCACATGTGAGATTGGTGGCAGAGGCAGCTGCCCAAATTAAGGGAATTACGGTAGAGGAATTGGTATCCATTACGACCCAAAATGCCTTGGAACGATTTGACATTCAGTGAAAAAGCGAAGAAATCAATCAAAATAAAGAGATAGACGGAGCTAATTATAATTTTGTTGCAGAAAACTGAAGAATATTACAATTTTTTAACCGAATATTTTAAAAAATGTACTTGAAACCTGCTTTACAACATGCATGGAAACAGGATATCATCTTTTCAGTGAATTGTTGTTGAGTGTAAACATCAACAAATCATTTCATGAACCAGTCTCGCTGAGTCCCTTTCAAGGGAACGGGGGAACCGATATGGCTTACCGTACGTCCGGCGTATGTGCAAGAGAGACTGTCTCTTCAGCAGCCGGCTCGACCGAAATTCATTTCCCGAATGGGATGAACAGGTAGAGAAGCCGTATTTCGATTTCTTTCTGGGTCTTCGGGGTGAATGTGAAGGCGACCGCCATGAGCGGTTGACCTAAGCTAGGGCGACTCTCTACGTCCGAACCCGACAGCTAACCCCGTAAGCGTAACAAGAGAGAAGCCATCTCGTGCATGAGTTTTCCCGCATATTCACACATGTCGGAAGCCACGAAAGAGCTCTCTAGTCTCTTTCTTTGGCTTTTTTTGTTGTGAATAAAAGAAAATCTGTCATCATACTGTGGTTAGACAGGGAGGACAGCATGCCGCGAAGACGGGTACATGGTGCAGGACAGTCGCAGTACGGGCTTGTCTTGTAGAAAATCTGTTATAGTCACGTCAACGATCAGCTATGTCTTACTCCAGACGGCGGGCTATGTAAGGAGGACGGAGGAAATGGGCATTTTCCGAAAAGAGGAGACCCATGAGTCACGCTCATCCAGCATGTCTTACGTATTACGTTGGAAGCAAGAGAATGTGCGCCAAGCTGCTTTGGTTGCTATTTTTCTAATCGCACTAACGATTATGATTTCAATTCTGATGTACACGCAATCTAAAAAACAAGTCTTTTTTGTCATCGATGGTAAGGCATCTGCGGTAGAAACCCGGGAATCCAAGCTCCAAGATTTGCTCAACGAGCATTCTATTTCACTTCAGCCGCATGATACAATTTCCATGCCGCTAAATGGAGCAGTACAGGATGGGGATCGCGTAGTCATTAAACGAGCCAATCAGGTTAAAGTATCCTCAGGCAATAAGACGAAAAAGCTGTACACAACAGAAAATACAGTAGAGGGTGCCATTCGCACTTCGGGCTATAAATTATCATCAACCGATAAAGTTTACCCTGCGTTGGATGCCTCTGTTTCGGCTAACATGGACATAAAAATCGTCCGTGTGAAGAAACAGCAGGTCGAACAGAAAAAACAAGTGCCTTATCAGGTCATCAAAACGGCAGATCCAAGTCTTTATAAAGGCGATAATCGAGTCATTCAAAGTGGCAAATCGGGTGTGGTAGTCCAGCATGTTCAAAAGGTATACCATGATGGAAAATTGGTATCCAAACAGCTGGTCAACAAGGAAGTCACACAGAATCGTGTGGATAAGGTAATTGCAGTAGGAACGAAGAAAAAACCAGTCGTTTTAGCTGCTTCCATCAGCCCTAAAGATACGGTTAAGGCTACAAAGGTTAGTTCGGGCAATGCTGTCCGTAAAGCAGGTATTAATTTTAAATATAGCAAAGTTTTACAAAACGTCTCCATGACGGCGTATTCCGCACAGGAGCCAGGTATCGGTACACGTACCGCCTCCGGGACGCGTGTCACGGAAGGACGCACCATCGCTGTTGATCCGAGTATAATTCCAATCGGATGGTGGGTATATATTGAAGGGGTAGGCTTCCGCCGTGCGGAGGATACCGGTGGCGCGATTAAAGGCCACAAAATCGATGTGTATTATGAGAGTTTGAGCCGGGCCAACCAATTTGGTCGCAAGCACGGTAAAACCGTATATGTGATCGGACCTGTAAAGCCGGAAATCAACTAAAACAGGTTGTGTATGTTGAGGGCAATGAGATAGTATTAACAACATAGTTATGCCATGCTAAGAAGAGGATACCCTCTTCTTATTTTGTTTTCAAAAGCAGGGAAAGATAAATATATGTTGCTGTGTAGCAGTGGAGGGACACGAAGATGATCAAGGAAGTGATCGTGGTGGAGGGCCGGGATGATACGGTAGCCATTCGCCGTGCTGTCGAAGCAGATACAATAGAAACCGGCGGCTCTGCCATTAATAAAATGACACTGCGCAAAATTGCATTGGCGCAGGAGCGGCGGGGGGTCATTATTTTAACTGATCCCGATCATGCAGGGGAGCGTATCCGTAAAATTATCGCCTCCAAGGTGCCCGGCTGCAAGCAGGCTTTCATACCTGAGGCAGAGGCGACGCGCAAAGGGGATATTGGCGTGGAGAATGCCTCGCCGGAAGCTATTAGACATGCTCTTGCACGCGTACATACGACAGTGGAAGGCGCTGAACCGCTGATTGAATGGGCGGACCTGATTGACGCTGGACTTATCACCCACCCCAATGCTGCTGCGCGTCGCATGGCCTTGGGGAATGTACTGGGTATTGGCTATTGTAACGGTAAGCAGCTACATAAGCGGCTCTCTGTATTTCAGATTAGCCGTGAGGAATTTGCCAGTGCACTGGCACAAATTGAAAGTGAAGGATTGTGATATCCGTATGACAGGGATTCAAGATATAGCAACACCGCGGCGTACAAAGGAAATTATTCAAAGGCACGGTTTTTCGTTCAAAAAAAGCTTGGGTCAAAACTTCCTGATTGATCAAAATATTCTGAACAAGATCGTCAGTGCAGCTGGATTGGATGATACGAAGGGTGCGCTTGAGATCGGTCCGGGAATTGGAGCTTTGACCGAGAAATTGGCACAATCCGCTAAGGCAGTTACCGCTGTTGAGATTGATCAGCGGCTATTGCCCATTCTTGAAGAAGTGCTGGCTCCTTACGAGCATGTAAAGGTTCGCCATGGAGACGTGTTGAAGCTGGATTTGCGTGAGGTGTTTGCAGCCGATTTTGCAGACGTGAGTAAAGTGAGTGTCGTGGCTAATCTGCCGTATTACGTCACTACACCGATTCTGATGCGCCTATTGGAGGACAAGCTACCTTTGGAGAATATCGTGGTTATGATCCAAAAGGAGGTGGCTGAGCGTATGGCTGCGTCTCCTGGTACGAAGGATTACGGAAGCTTAAGTATAGCCGTGCAATATTACAGCGAGCCTGAGCTAGTCTGCACGGTGCCGAATACAGTATTTATTCCCCAGCCCAATGTTGAATCGGCAGTTATTCGGCTACGTGTACGGGAAGTCCCTCCGGTGGAAGTGGTAGATGAGAAACATTTCTTCGAAGTGGTTCATGCCGCTTTTGCCCAACGTCGTAAAACCATTTCAAATAACCTAAAAAGCCGCTTCTTTACCAAAGAGAACAGGGATACGCTGGAGCCGCTGCTGCAACAAGCTGATATTGAGCCTTCCCGTCGAGGGGAAACGCTGAGTATCGAGGAATTTGCGCGTCTCAGCGCCGTGCTATTAGAGGCCGGACTATCCTAAATTGGAACCAAACTGTGCATTCACCCATACGATATAGGAGGGGTGATACAGTGTGATGAGTTTAGGAGACTTGGTCGTTCGGAAATCGTACGGCGGTGATGTCACGTTTCGCGTTGAAGACATCCAGCGGGATAAAGCGATCATTAAGGGGACCGAATTTCGGCTACTGGCCGATTCCCCGGTGAACGATCTGGTCAGAGTGCCTGCAGACCAGATTAGCGGTAAGACTCAACAGGCCCATATTAAGGCAGGGGAGTCTCTTAATCTGCTGCAACGGGCACGCCAACAGCAAGCTGCCCGTAGTCAGGCGGCTCTGATTGGAGAGTGGAGTGATCCGGTGGAGTCAACATATTTTGAAATGCCGGGAAAGGTTCTTCATCTAGATGGAGATTCTGGCTATTTAAGAAAATGTCTCAGTCTATATGAACAGCTTCGTGTTCCCGCAGAGGGACATCACGTTCACGAATCGGCAATGGCGGATACGCTGTACCGACTGCTTCCCCGCATTCGTCCTGATATTGTAGTCATCACTGGACATGATGGTGTGCTGAAGCAGCCGCAGCCTTACGATTTGTACAGCTTGAAAAGCTACAAGAATTCGCAAAATTTTGTGGCGGCGATTCAGGTAGCAAGACAGTATGAGCGTCATCTGGATTCACTGACGATTGTAGCGGGAGCGTGCCAGTCCCATTTTGAGGCGCTGTTACGTGCGGGAGCCAACTTTGCCAGTTCTCCGGGGCGTATCCTGATTCACGCTCTGGACCCCGTTTACGTGGCTGCCAAGGCCGCATTTACTTCGATCCGTGATACGGTCAATATGGGGGACTTGTTTCATCAGACCATTAGTGGCAGCCGCGGGGTGGGTGGAATTGAAACAAGGGGAAGCTACCGCATCGGTTTGCCGAAGCTTGAAAATTTGTCAACGCTAAAAGTAACGCCTTCAGCAATTTGAGACTCAAGCGTGCCTGATAGGATGTATCCGTACAAAAGGCCTCTTTTTAGAGGTTTTTTGTCATTTTTTATGTATATTATTCCCGTTCGCAAAAAATTAAATTGACAACTTATTTTTAGTGTTGTTATAATATTTAGCTCGATTTGACAATGCCTCTAAAATTGGTTATAATGGACAAGGAAAGAGGTGGTCGTTAGGCAATGGCTAAAAATACGCTGTTGGAAATCAAACGCAGTCTCGACGCACATGTAGGGCAAAAAATTTTGCTGCGGGCTAACGGCGGACGCCGTAAGACCGTCGAACGAACTGGTGTCTTGGAAGAAACGTACCCTTCTGTTTTTATTGTCAAGCTGGATCAGGAGCAACAGACGTTTAAACGTGTCTCCTACAGCTATGCTGACATTCTTACCGAGTCGGTGGAGGTCAGTGTATATGATCCCGACTCTCACTCAAGTGTAGTCGAATATTTCGAAGCACCTTAATTCATTTCAACGCGATTTATACCAGCTTTGCAGGTTTAACGGCGACCTCGTCATTTTTAATGGCGGGGTCGTTTTGTATTCACAAAGCAGGATGAAGCATGATATCTCTGCACATACTAAGGCGGGAATGATCTTCCTTATTCCATTGCCGAAGGAGGCGTATGCATGAGCCGAAGAAGACGGAGTGTTATGTCGGAAGAGCTAAAGTACGAGCTGGCCAAAGATCTTGGGTTTTACGACACGGTCAAGGAAGAAGGCTGGGGAGGCATTAAAGCCAAGGATGCGGGCAATATGGTCAAGCGGGCCATTCAGCTTGCGGAGCAGGCGGCTTCTCGCAAATCGTAGCCATCGGTGGTGCTGATGAAAAGCGGGGATATCCGGGTTCATACCAGGGCATCTCCGCTTTTTTGAACCTCATGACTTGACAGGCTGAGTCTGATATAATATGTTAAGCTGTCTTGAGGGAAAAGTTGAAGGTGGGTGAACGCCTTGAAGATATATGAAAAAGCACCGGCGAAAATTAATTTAATGCTTGATGTTCTGCGTAAGCGGGACGATGGTTATCACGAGGTCGAAATGATTATGACTATGGTCGATCTATCTGACCGATTGACGATGTCCGAGTTACCACGTGATACCATCATTATTTCAAGCCAGGCCGGATACATACCGTTGGATGAAAAGAACTTGGCTTTTCAGGCTGCGCGTCTGATCAAGGAACGTTATAACGTGTCTACAGGCGTCCATATCCATTTGGATAAGCATATTCCAGTGGCGGCAGGATTAGCAGGTGGAAGCAGCGATGCTGCCGCAGCACTGCGTGGGCTGAACAAGCTGTGGAAGCTCGGTATCTCGGATGCGGAGTTGAGAGTACTGGGTGCTGAATTGGGTTCAGACGTACCTTTCTGTATTACAGGGGGCACAGCTTTAGCGAGCGGACGCGGAGAACTGCTCAAGCCACTTCCGAATCCGCCACAATGCTGGGTGATCCTTGCCAAGCCGCCGATTAATGTATCGACAGCTGAGGTGTATGGTCGCGTCAAAGCAGATCGGATTACGCACCATCCTTCGGCCCGGCAGATGGAGCAGGCAATTCGTAATGCTTCTTTTACTAATGTATGCAACGCCCTCGGGAATGTATTGGAGGATGTGACATTAAAGCTGTATCCGGAAGTGGAGCATCTTAAAAACTCCATGATCCGTTTAGGAGCAGATGGCGTGCTGATGTCAGGCAGTGGACCCACAGTGTTCGGATTGGTATCTAAGGAAGCCAAAGTGCCACGGATCTATAACGGACTAAGAGGCTTTTGCAAAGATGTATACGCAGTACGACTTTTGACCTGATTTTAGAATTTTTTTTCATATTATAGTGGCAAATGTTGTACAAATACGTACGAAGATGATATATTTACTATTAAATATTCGGGTTTTACTATATCACTTACATTCCGCCAGCAACCGGCCAGTCCGCCGGTGCTTTATTGTACGAAGCGGGCGGCAGGATAATAGATCGCGAGGAATTGTTGTGAAAAAACTTAAAAGAAGCTCACGTTTGGTGGAAATGACGCAATTTTTGCTGTCACGGCCGCATACATTGGTGCCTCTTACTCATTTTGCAGATCGATACGGGGCAGCTAAATCGTCCATAAGCGAGGATCTGGCGATAATCAAAGAAGTATTTGAGGATGAGGGTACTGGCGAGCTTCTGACACTGGCAGGAGCGGCTGGGGGCGTCAAACTGATTCCAAGGCTCTCCAAGCAGCATGCGCTTGCGTTTGCGAACGACTTGTGTGCGCAGCTGGAGCAGCCTGATCGCATATTACCAGGGGGGTACCTGTATCTGTCTGATTTGCTGGGCCAACCGGCGATGATGAACGAAGCGGGAAAAATATTTGCTACCGCTTTTGCCGATCGTCAGATTGATGTGGTTATGACCGTGGAGACGAAGGGAATTCCACTCGCATATGCAACCGGAGCACAACTCAATCTGCCAGTCGTGCTTGTACGGCGTGACCATCAGGTAACAGAGGGTTCGGCTGTAAGTATTAATTATGTTTCCGGATCGCAAAAGAGCCTGCATACGATGTCTTTATCCAGACGTGCGATGCGTGAGAAATCGCGTGTGCTTATCGTAGATGATTTTATGAAGGCCGGTGGCACGATTCAAGGAATGGTCGATTTGTTAGCTGAGTTTGATGCTGAGGTAGCGGGTGTCGGTGTGTTGGTAGAGTCGGGCGAGATTGAGAACGAAGAGCGCCTGTTGCACGATTATATTTCACTGGCAAATCTGACTGCAGTTGATTCTCGAAGCAAGCAAGTTACAGTCAAGCTGGGTAATTATTTTGATGAGTTAACAGGGCAGTAAATTGTCACAATTCATCATAAAATACCTAAATATGTCGAAAAGAAATTTTTTCAAAAAAATTACCTGAATTTAGGATACGAATTGTCCAAAAAAAGAAGGAATTCGAAATGCTGTGTGGAATGTATACACCAAGTCCTATTTGGAAAAAGGTGGTGAAACACACATGCAGATTACGGATGTTAGACTCCGCCGAGTGAACTCAGAAGGAAGAATGAAGGCGATTGCATCCATTACAATTGATAACGAGTTTGTTGTACATGACATCCGAGTTATCGACGGTAATAACGGGATGTTCGTAGCTATGCCAAGTAAACGGACCCCTGACGGAGAGTTTCGCGATATCGCTCACCCGATATCTTCAGGAACCCGTGAAAAGATTCAAGCTGCTGTATTGACCGAGTACGAACGTGCAGCTGTTGATGAAGAAGTTGCTATTGAAGAAGGCGCTTAATTCGCCTAAAGCAGGATTGGGGTACAAAAGAAAAAGAGAGCCACTAACTGTGGCTCTCTTTTCTTTTTGTCTGGAATGAGATATATTCTTTAGTGAGTTAACAGTCAGTTTTAAGGCAACTTGGAGCCATCCGGGCTGCCGAAGCGGCTTTTTCATAAGACAGGGACTAGGCAGAAATGCGTCCCGGGAATGAACGTCCAGCACAAGCTGGCCTGAAAAAATAGCCATTAACCAAAGGTTCGCCGTTATTTTTCAGGAGGATTGTGAAAAGTTAAGCAAAATCTGATCTGGGAATTAACGTTTTAGCCAAGGGGTAACTGTTATTTTCAGGATAGGAGGTTGGACTTGTTGGAAAGGTTGGCAGTCATTCTTGCCGCAGGGCAGGGAAAACGTATGAAATCCAAATTATATAAAGTTCTGCATCCGGTGTGCGGAAAACCGATGGTCGGACATGTGCTCGACACGGTTCGTGAAATCGGTGTGTCCCGAAGTGTAGTCGTCGTGGGTCACGGAGCAGAGGCGGTACAGTCTTATTTGGGACCGTCGGCAGAATATGCGCTTCAGGCAGAGCAGCTGGGAACAGGCCATGCTGTCAAGCAAGCCAAGAACCTGCTAGGTCAGGAACAGGGCACCACAATTGTCATCTGTGGAGATACTCCTTTGATCACAGCGGAAACGCTGGAAGGTTTGGTACAGCTGCACGAAAGCCGCGGAGCGGCTGCTACGATTCTGACCGCTGAGTTGGACGACCCGAAAGGATATGGACGAGTTATCCGTGATACTTCCGGGGCCGTGCTTAAGATCGTGGAACAGAAGGATTGCTCACCTGAGGAAGATGCTGTCCGTGAGATTAACACAGGCACATATTGCTTTGACAATGCCAAGTTATTTGCAGCGCTGGACAAGGTAACGAACACCAATGCACAGCAGGAGTACTACCTGACAGATGTCATTGGTATTTTGCATGGCGAAGGTGAGCAGGTTGAGGCGTATTTGACCAATGATGTGTCGGAATCTATCGGTGTAAATGACAGAGTTGCTTTGTCGGTCGCTGAGGGTTATATGCGCGAACGCATTGTTCGCAAACATATGCTGAATGGTGTCACTGTCATTGATCCTTCTTCTACCTACATCGGGAGCGATGTTGTCATTGGCTCGGATACAGTGTTGTACCCGAACACATGGCTGCATGGTCAAACGCAAATCGGAGAAGATTGTGTGATTGGTCCTCAGGCAGAGATTCAGAATACGATTATCCACTCAGGAGCAACAGTGAAACATTCCGTGTTGAACGAAGCGGAAGTGGGAAGCAGTACATCTGTAGGGCCGTTTGCTTATCTGCGTCCAGGCGCGAAGCTTGGCGAACATGTAAAAATTGGTGATTTTGTAGAAGTGAAAAATGCGACCATTGGAGATCATTCCAAGGTGTCTCATTTGAGCTATGTCGGTGATGCCAAGGTGGGTACAAATGTAAATATTGGCTGCGGGGCAATAACGGTCAATTATGATGGATATAATAAATCCATTACAGAAATTGAAGACGATGCCTTTATTGGCAGCAATGTGAATCTAATCGCCCCGATTAAGATTGGAAAAGGTGCTTATGTTGTTGCAGGCTCCACTGTAACACATGCTGTTTCTGAGAACGACCTGGCCATTGCCAGACCACGTCAAGAGAACAAAGCGGGATATGCGGACAAAATCCGCGCGCGCGCCAAAGCGAAGAAAAAAAGATCGGAATGACCTTAATCAGCAAGCTGTTGAATCTGTAATGAATGAACCAGCACGGAGGGTTTCTATTAATGACTTATTGCGATTCCAAACTCAAAATATTTACTTGTAACTCCAATCCGAAGTTAGCCCACCAGATTGCGGACTACATCGGAATCCCAATGGGGGAATCCCATACCACATCGTTTAGTGACGGTGAAATTCAGGTTAAGCTGTCGGAAAGTGTTCGCGGCTGCCATGTGTATATTGTACAGTCCACTTGTCTGCCCGTTAACGACAACTTGATGGAGCTATTGGTTATGATTGATGCACTTAAACGCGCTTCTGCCAAAAGTATCAATGTTGTTATGCCATATTACGGTTATGCTCGTCAGGATCGTAAGGCTCGTTCACGTGATCCGATCACAGCGAAACTTGTCGCCAATCTGATTGAAAAGGCGGGGGCTCACCGCGTAATCAGTATGGATTTGCATGCGATGCAGATTCAGGGATTCTTTGATATTCCAGTTGATCATATGTTGGGAGCGCCAATTCTGGCCCAATATTTCCGTTCCAAACAAATTGAGAACCCGATTGTCGTTTCACCCGATCATGGCGGGGTTGTTCGTGCGCGCAAGCTGGCGGACTTCCTGAGTGCGCCGCTCGCTATTATTGATAAGCGTCGTCCAGAGCCCAATGTCAGTGAAGTAATGAATATCATCGGGAACATTGAAGGTAAAACGGCTATTTTAATTGATGATATCATTGATACAGCCGGAACGATTGTATTGGGTGCAAATGCGCTTAAAGAAGGCGGCGTAAAAGATGTGTATGCATGTTGTACACATGCTGTGTTGTCTGGTCCTGCGATGGAAAGACTGGAGAATTCGCCATTAAAAGAGGTGGTTGTGACGGATACAATCCCGATCGTTCACCCAAATCCGACAAGCAAGCTGAAGGTACTGTCTGTGGCTCCGTTAATGGGAGAAGCCATCATCCGTGTGCATGAAGAATTGTCGATCAGCAAGCTGTTTGAAATCGAATAAGCGCTGGCTCATTAAAAAAAGGGGTTGCTTTTTCCGTATGGAAAAGGTAACCCCTATCAGCATGTCAGGCTAAAATCCTGGTCGAGATATGAATGTAAAGCGTTGACGATTGTATAGTGTGTCCTCTATTTCGACGAAATGCTCATTAAAACGCGCAACGATGCCAATTTGAACATGTACATTCCCGTCATAAATTTGCACAGGAACGGAATGCTTTAAATGATATAGAAAATGGCTGTCATATAAGAGGATATCACCTTGATTGAGCATATCGGCACGCACCTTCCTGTTCACTACAACTATTTTACCAAAAAATCAAGACTTCGAAAGAGGGTGTCAAGGTTAATGAAGTGGATTGTAGGATTGGGCAACCCCGGTCCCCAATACGAGAAAACAAGACATAATGTCGGATTTATGGCCTTAGATGCACTTGCCTCACGTCATAATATCCAGATTACCCAAAGCAAATGTAAGGCGTTGATTGGTGAGGGCCATATTGGTGGCGTGAAAACGGTACTGATTAAGCCTATGACATATATGAATCTCTCAGGCGAGTCTCTACGTGCTTATATGGACTACTATAAGGCTGATCTGGAGGATCTGATTGTTGTGTACGATGATCTGGATACAGAGGTCGGTAAAATAAGACTGCGTTATCAAGGTAGCGCAGGCGGCCATAATGGTATTAAATCGATCATTCAGCATACGGGGACGCAGTCCTTCAACCGAATTCGTATGGGCATTTCTCGTCCAGAGCCTGGACATGCTATTGTCGATTATGTTCTGGGCACCTTTCCTAAGAAGGAAAAGGAGCTATTGACCGGAATGATAGAAGATACGTGCAATGCTTTGGAATATAGCCTGAATCATCCGTTTGAGCGGACGATGGCTGAATTCAACAAATAAGTATAGACGCAGGTAGGCGGGCTTAAATGGAAGTTTGTTGGACATACTGAAAGGTATAGAAAACTTTCAGGAGGCATATACATTACATGGTTGTTAATTATGTATGCAGACATTGTCGAACTTTCTTAGGGCGGATTGACTCCGCTGCAATAACCGAAGAAAGGTTGGGCTTCCATTCCTTGACCCCTGCTGAACGTAGAGATATAATAGCGTATAATTCGGGTGGTGAAGTGACCGTTAGAGTCATTTGCGAGCATTGCAGTCAGGCACTGGAGAATAATCCGGAGCTGAGTCTGCTCGTAAACCCGCTCCAATAACAGGTGTTCAACTGGTCTGTAGTACCAGCTTGAGAGGTGAAGCGGCAATTCCGCTTATGGAGCCTTGGCAGCATTGCTGAGGCTTCTTTTTCGGTTTACATGTAACTATTTATAAGCATAAAGGGGTGCCTTTTTTGTTACAAGCACTTATTCAGGCTTTTACAAAGGATGCTGACTATGCATCTATTGCGGCAGGTATATCCTCAGGCATGAAGGAACAGCTGATATCAGGTTTATCAGGTTCTTCAAGACAGGTACTGATGGCCGCACTTGCTGAAGATACCGGACGACCGTTAATGGTCATGACACACAATATGTTTGCTGCTCAAAAAATTGCAGATGATTTGCAGGAAGCGCTTTCTCCTGATCAGGTTTTATTATATCCTGCTAACGAGCTGGTAGCTGCTGAAGCGGCTATATCCAGTCCTGAGACATTATCCCAACGAATTGATGTATTGATACGATGCGCCCAGGGTTTTCGTGGGATTGTTGTCGTGCCGTTTTCTGGGGTCCGGCGTTTACTGCCAATCCCGGAAACATGGCGTGAGGCTCGTGTTGAGCTGAAAGAGGGAGAAACGATTCAGCTGGAATCGTTTTTGCTGCATATGGTGGAGATGGGATACCAACGTGTAGAGCGTGTTGAATCACGTGGAGAGATGAGTGTACGCGGGGGAATTATTGATTTTTATCCAATGACAACCCGTTGGGGCTATCGTGTGGAGTTATTTGACGATGAAATTGACTCCATCCGTATGTTTGATCCGCAAGATCAACGCTCGGTGGAAAAGGTACAGCATGTTACTGTAACGCCGTGTAAGGAAGTTATTGCAAACCACCAGCGTATGGATCAGGCTGCGGATGCCGCTGCAATATTGTTGGGGGAACAGCTGGACAAAATGACAGATCGTCAGGCCAAGCAGCATCTGAAAGAAGAAATTCATCGTGAAATTGAGCTGCTGCGGGAGCATGTGTATTTTGATGAAATCTATAAATATATCTCCTTGCTGTATCCTGAACGTAAAACCTTGGCTGACTATATGCCGGAAGATACAATTCTGATCATTGATGAGCCGGCGCGGATGCTGGAAACAGCCAGACAGCTAGAGCGGGATGAGTCTGAATGGAATCTGCATTTGCTTCAAAACGGTAAAACTCTACCGCAACTGGAGCTATCGGACAACTCGGATAATCTGCTGTATAATCGGAGATTTCAAACCCTGTTCCTATCAATCTTCCTTCGTCAGGTTCCACATACGCAGCCGCAAAATATTTTGAATTTCATTTGCCGAGGCATGCAGGATTTCCACGGTCAAATGAATGTACTCAAGGCAGAGATGGATCGTTGGCGCAAGGCAGGCACACAGGTTATGATGCTGGCGAGTGGAGATGAACGTCTGGATCGGATGCGGAGAGTGCTTCAAGACTACGGTATTGATGAACCGACCATGGCGATCGGTAATCTGCAAAGCGGTTTTGAGATGCCGTCTATTCACCTGGCGGTGATTACCGAGGGTGAGATGTTCTCCCAGAAGCAGCGGAAAGCACGTAAGCAGGGCCGACATGTAGACAATGCAGAGCGGATTAAGAGCTACAGCGAGCTGAAGGTAGGCGACTATGTCGTACACCAAAATCACGGGATCGGGAAGTACATGGGAATCGGCACGCTGGAGGTTGGCGGTATCCATAAGGATTACATGCATGTCCTCTATGCGGGCGGAGATAAGCTGTCTGTACCGATTGAACAAATTGATCTGATTCAGAAGTATGTGGGCTCAGAGGATAAGGAACCCAAGATTTATAAACTGGGTGGCAATGAGTGGACGCGTGTTAAAAGCAAGGTGCGCAGCTCGGTTCAGGACATTGCGGATGATTTGATCAAGCTATATGCGGAAAGACAGTCAGCACCAGGGTTTGCTTTTGAAAAAGATTCGCCAGAGCAGCAGGAATTTGAGGATATGTTCCCGTATGATGAGACACGTGACCAGATTCGGGCTATTGAAGAAATTAAGAAGGACATGGAGCAGAGTCGTCCGATGGATCGTTTGCTGTGCGGTGACGTAGGCTACGGCAAGACTGAGGTGGCTATTCGCGCTGCTTTTAAGTCTGCTATTGAGGGCAAGCAAGTGGCTGTATTGGTACCGACGACGATTTTGGCACAGCAGCATTATGAGACATTCCGTGAGCGTTTTTCCGGGTATCCGTTCAATATTCAGGTATTGAGCCGCTTCCGCTCGCGCAAAGAACAGAATGAGACGACCAAGGGAGTTCGACAAGGTACGGTTGATATTGTTATTGGTACTCACCGTTTACTTTCACAGGATCTGGTGTTCAAGGATTTGGGGCTGCTTATTGTCGATGAGGAGCAGCGTTTTGGCGTAACGCATAAAGAAAAGCTGAAAAAGCTAAAAACGAATGTAGACGTATTGACACTAACGGCTACACCTATTCCACGTACGCTGCATATGTCCATGCTGGGTGTACGTGATTTGTCAGTCATCGAGACGCCACCGGAAAACCGTTTTCCAGTACAAACCTATGTAGTTGAGCATAGCCAGACTCTAGTGCGTGAGGCCATTGAACGCGAGATGGCGCGTGGAGGGCAGGTGTATTACCTGTATAATCGCGTGCAGGGTATTCAGGAGATGGCTGCCGAGATCAATGCGCTTGTGCCAGATGCCAAGGTGGGCGTAGGTCACGGGCAGATGTCTGAAACGGAGTTGGAGAAAACCATTTTGGATTTCCTGGATGGCGAATATGACGTACTGGTGAGCACGAGTATTATCGAAACCGGCGTGGACATCCCCAATGTGAATACACTCATTGTGCATGATGCCGATAAGATGGGATTATCCCAGCTTTATCAGCTGCGTGGGCGTGTAGGTCGCTCCAACCGGATTGCCTATGCCTATTTCACATACCAGCGAGATAAGGTGCTTACAGAGGTGGCGGAGAAGCGTCTTCAGTCCATCAAAGAATTTACAGAATTGGGATCTGGATTCAAGATAGCAATGCGTGATTTGTCCATACGCGGAGCGGGTAACTTACTTGGCGCCGAGCAGCACGGATTCATCGCATCTGTCGGTTTTGACCTTTACTCGCAAATGCTGGCTGAGGAAATCAATAAACGTAAAGTTACTGTGCTTGGAGAAGAGGATCAGTCTAATCGGAATTGGAGTACATCGATTGATTTGGGTGTCGATGCTTACCTGCCGGGAGATTATATCTATGACAGCATCCAGAAGATAGAGATTTATAAAAAGGTTGCAGCGGTCAGCACCTTTGACGAGGCTTCCGAGCTGGAGGACGAACTGGTCGATCGATTTGGTGATCTGCCAGAGGCGGTTCGTCATTTGCTTGCTGTGGCTCGACTTAAAGTATATGGACGGATGTATGGAATCGAGTCCATTGTGCAGCGGGATGACAATATATTGCTGAAATTCCATGAAGGGCGCCAACAGGCGGTTCAGACTGCCAAACTTGCTGAGATTGGCAATCGCTTTGAAAGACGTGTACAATTTGAACAGGGTACTTCTATGAGCGCACGCATAAAGGGTAAAGGTCTAGACGATCCACAGTTGCTAGAACTGCTGGAGCAATTTTTGAGTGAATTGAAAGAAGCATTCACATTGAAGGAGGAACTGCAAAATGTCACAACTAAATAAAAGAAAACCTTGGAGAATGCTCTCCTTGGGCATGGCAGCGTTGCTGGCTATATCGGTGCTGGCAGCATGTACGAAGCAAGCGGATGAAAGTAAGGTCAAGGAGGAGCCGAAGGACAACAGCAAGGTTGTCGTGACCTATAAGGGTGGAACGATTACTGAAAATGAGTTCAACCAAGAAATCAGCATGATGAAATTCCTGTATCCGGAATATGAGGCTGCTTTAGCGTCTGATCAGGTACGTGAGCAGATTGTAAAGCAGGAAGTAGTGTACAAGCTTTTGGCAGCCAAAGCGGACGACAAAGCCAAGGAAGAGGGCGCCAAACAAGGGAACGAGCAGTTGGAGCAGTATAAAAAGTCGGTTGGCGAAGATAAGTTTAAGACATTTTTGAGTGATCAAAAGCTGACTGAACAAGGTGTAAAAGATTACTTCACGCGTGTAATGACAGTAATCAACAGCGAAACCAATAAAGTAACGGATGATCAGCTGAAACAGGAATTTGAGAAAAATAAAGATCAGTTCACGACAGCAACTGTGCGTCATGTATTGATTAATTTCGAAGATCCAAAAACAAAGAAACAACGTACAAAAGAGGCTACTCTCAAGCTGGCCAAAGAAGTAAAGGCAAAACTGGACGCTGGAGCAGATTTTGCAACGATTGCCAAGAAGTATTCGGAAGACCCAGGTTCCGCATCGAATGGTGGGCTGTATGAGAATGCATCTGTAGCGCAATGGGTACCTGCTTTTAAAGAGGCTGCCGAGACTCAACCGATTAACAAAATTGGTGATCCCGTGGAAACAGAATACGGATATCACGTGATCAAAGTGGAATCCCGCAATGAGCCAACATTTGATAAATTGAAGGACAACGAAAAGGCTGCCCTGAAAAATAAATTGGCTGGGGAAAGTATTCAAAACTTTACCGAAAATGATTTGGCGAAGCTTGATTTGAAAATCAATCTGCCGAAGGCACCTGCTACGCAAGAGAAAAGTGGTGCAACGTCCGGTGCGGGCAGCACGACTACGCCTAGCGGAACAACAAGCGGTACGGGCGATAGCAAAGCTGGGACAGCTAAAGATGGAGCTACAAACGAAGGTAAATAACTGAACATGCATAAGGAATTGGGAACAGATGAATACTATGGTCAGATATCACCATAAACACCATGACCGCGACGTTCTTCGTGACCGCTTCTGGGGGAGTGGAAGCGTCTTTCGATACCGTCAGTAGTTTACAAAATTCTTCTTGAGAAAGTGGGGCAACATGTGAAATGAAAGCTACTGGTATAGTTCGCCGTATTGATGATCTTGGGCGGGTAGTTATTCCAAAGGAAATTCGCCGCACCTTGAGGATTCGTGAAGGAGATCCGCTTGAGATTTTTGTGGATCGTGACGGAGAAGTCATTTTGAAAAAGTATTCACCTATAGGTGAACTTGGTGATTTCGCCAAAGAATATGCTGAGTCCCTGTTTGAAAGCACAGGCCATATTACGATGATTACCGATCGTGACACCATTATTACGGTGGCTGGAGGCTCGAAAAAAGAGTTTCTGGACAAACAGATCGGTAGCATTATCGAAAGTAGCATGGATAATCGCAAGACTGTGCTGGAGACAGCCAGTGGCTCTTATGAGCTGACGCGAGACCACGAAGAAACACTCTCGTCCTTTGTGACGGCTCCCATTGTTTCGGGTGGTGATCCTATTGGTGCTGTTATATTGCTAAACAAGGATGAAAATGTGAAAATGTCCGAAATGGAGGTCAAGATGGCTGAAACAGCCGCTGGCTTCCTGGGCAAACAAATGGAACAGTAAATCCCCGTTTCACCCCTGTATGACGTACAGAGTGGCCAAAGCCATTCAACGTTGCACAGGGTTTTTTTTCTTTCCGGGAGAAGAGACGGTATAATAAGACTCGTAAAAATGCTTATTCCAGGTGGGAGTGGAGACGGAGAATGCAGGAAAATCGCGCCGCTTCGCGGCTGCTACGAGGGGCTGTCATTTTGACACTGGCAGCGGTAGCAAGCAAGCTAATCGGCACATTGCAAAAAATCCCGTTGCAGAATATTGGCGGCGACGGCGTGTTTGGCATTTATAATACGGTGTATCCTTTTTATACGCTGTTCATTACCATTGCAGCTGCTGGATTCCCAGCGGCTATATCCAAATTTGTAGCTGAGTATGAGGCAGTGGGAAACCGGGCAGCCGGGCAACGTGTTGCCCGGCTATCTTCGCTTGTATTGGGCCTATTCGGACTGATTCTGGGGCTGCTGATGTACACGTGCGCGTCACTAATTGGCCAGTGGATTGACAATGCTCATGTCATTCCATCGGTGAGGGCGGCAGCGGTAGCCTTTTTGTTTGTACCGGTTATGGCGGGACTGAGAGGTTATTTTCAAGGCTTGCAAAATATGATTCCAACGGCTGTTTCCCAAGTGACGGAGCAGGCGATAAGGGTAAGCGTAATGATTATATTGCTGCTGTTCATGCTGTCACAGGGAGCAGGGGCAGATGTCATTGCCGCCGGAGCCGTGTTTGGCTCAGCAGCAGGTGGAGCAGCGGGCCTGGTCATTATGCTGTTGTATTGGCGGGGCCACCAAAGGAGGCTTAGGCAGCAAGGTAGGAGCATGACG
Organism: Paenibacillus jamilae; assembly: GCF_050482105.1. Classification (GTDB taxonomy): domain Bacteria; phylum Bacillota; class Bacilli; order Paenibacillales; family Paenibacillaceae; genus Paenibacillus; species Paenibacillus jamilae_B. The sequence continues at coordinate 30,918 of NZ_JBCNHI010000012.1, forward strand.
ACAGTGCAGGCACAGACTGGTGAGCTTCAACCAGTGGAGAGCAACAGTGCTTTGCTAAAGGCACTGCTACGCTATGCCTTGCCTGTGTGCCTTGGAGCGCTAGCTGTTCCGCTTATTAACCTGGTAGATACATTTACCGTCCCTCGCTTGTTAAAGCAGGAGGGCTTGGACGATACAGCGGTTATGGTGGCCTTCGGCGTGTATAACCGTGGTCTGCCGCTAGTACAGCTGGTCATGATGTTGGCTACCACATTGTCGGCATTGTTCATACCTTCGCTGGCTGAGGCTCGGGTGACTGGCGGTACGGAGCTGGCACGTCGTCAGTGCGAGCAATCACTGCGCTGGTTTTGGCTGCTGGGACTAGCCGCTGCGACAGGCTTGATCGTGCTGGCCGTGCCCATCAATGTGATGCTGTATGCAGACGACGCTGGCAGCGCGGTTATGCGCTGGATGGCGCTGACCGCCGTAGGCGGCACGCTCAGCATCATCTCGGCTGCGTTGCTGCAAGGGCTTGGCGCGGTTCGCGCGCCAGCTCTGGCGATGCTTGCGGCCGCCGTGGTCAAGGCGCTGCTAAACTGGCTGCTCGTGCCGCAGCTAGGCACGGCTGGAGCCGCCATTGCGGGAGCTGTCGCCTATCTGCTGGCGGCTGCGATCAACATCGCGCTGCTGACCCGCTTGGTGGGGCTGCGCGGGAGCTGGTCCGCCAGTGTGCTCAAACCGGCGGCATTGCTGATCGCCCTGGCTATTGCAGCCGGGGCGGCGATGTGGGGCACCAGTGCTGTGCTAGGTGCCTTGGGGTGGGCTGTCGAAGGCCGCGCCACGGCAGCAGCGGAGAGCCTGCTGGGTGTAGCAGCAGGCGCTGTGGTGTTCGTGATTGGCCTCGTACGCTTGAGGCTGATCTCGGAAGCCGAGCTTGTGGCGGTGCCCAAGCTCGGACGCCCGCTGGCAACCGTGCTGCGCAGACTGCGTGTGCTGGCTTAGCTATGCCTTGATACAGCTCGCCGTGTGGAGAGCTGTACAAGCCATTTTATGAGCCTGTACAACTTTGTGGTATAGTAAATGCCAAGGCAAAGGAAGCGGAAGCTGGGCTGCGCCGGGTACTTTTTCGGAGCATGGATCCTGCTTTTGCGGAACGGAGGATTGGATATGAGTGTAACATTAACGGTCGTAGGTCTGGGTTCGGGAGATCCTGATCAGCTTACGATAGGGATATTAAACAAAATGCGGAGTGCTTCAGCGCTCTATCTGCGAACGAAGGAACATCCGGCGGTTCAAGTGCTGGATGAGTTTGAAGTGGGCTTTGAGTCGTTTGACGCGGTATATGAGACAAAGGATTCTTTTCCAGAGGTATATGAGGAAATTACCAGCCAATTGATGGAAAAGGCTGCTAAGGCGGCAGACGGAAGCGAAATCGTCTATGCCGTTCCCGGTCACCCGATGGTGGCAGAAGCAGCGGTGCAGTTGCTCAAGGAGCGTTGCCCTGCGCAAGGGATTGAGCTAAACATCCTGGGGGGGGAAAGTTTCCTGGATGAGGCTTTTGTGCGGCTTGGTTTTGATCCGATTGAGGGTTTTCAGCTGTTGGACGCAGGTACACTGGATGCAAGCTGGCTCCAGCCTCAGTTACATACGCTGATCGGACAGGTATATGACACCTTTACGGCTTCCGATGTGAAGCTGTGCTTGATGGAGCGGTATCCTGACGATTATGAGGTATATGTCGGCCACGCGCTTGGAGTAGAAGGTCAGGAAGCAGTACACAAGGTGCCGCTGTACGAGCTGGATCGAGTAGAGGGCTACGGGAACCTATCCTTGGTATACATACCTCGCAGTGAAGATGAGACGCTGAAACGGCGTTCCTTCGACCGTCTGCACGAAATTGTCGATATTTTGCGCAGTCCGGAAGGCTGTCCATGGGATCGTGAACAGACACATCAATCGATCCGCAAGAATCTGATCGAGGAAACGTATGAGGTTATTGAAACCATAGATGAGGATGATCCTGAGCATATGAAGGAAGAGCTCGGTGATCTGTTGTTACAAGTTTTGTTGCATGCCCAAATGGAAGAGGAAGTCGGAACCTTTAATGTATATGATGTGATTCAAGGGCTGAATGATAAGCTTATTTTCCGTCATCCGCATGTGTTCGGAGACAACCAAGCAAACGATGCGGAAGAGGCGCTGCAAAACTGGGAGCAGATGAAGGCGGAGGAAAAACGGCTTAAAGGTACGACGGCAGCAACCCCTTCCGTATTGGACGGGGTTCCCCGTGATCTGCCTGCTCTTATGAAATCGTACAAGCTTCAGAAGAAAGCTGCTAAAGTAGGGTTTAACTGGGACAGCATTGAAGGTGTATTCGACAAATTGGATGAAGAAGTGGCTGAGTTGAAGGAAGCGGTTCGTGAAGGGCATTCCGTGGAAGCTCAGTTGCTGGAGTTGGGCGATGTGTTATTTGTTGCCGTGAATGCAGCCCGGTTCATGGACGTAGATCCAGAGGAGGCGCTGTCAGCCACTAATCGCAAATTTGTGAGCCGTTTCCAGTATATTGAGCAGAAATTACGCGAGCAGGGGCGTCGTCCCGAAGACAGCAGTGTAGATGAAATGGAGACCTACTGGCAGGAAGCGAAAAAGCTCCCCGAAAGAGATTGATTCCTTAGATTTGTTTTTGGCTGTAAAGGCCAGTAAAATGAGTCATATGCAGGGTTGAAAATACGCCCGTCTTGAGCAGACTTGCCAATGAGCAGAGTTTTGTAGTAGGATGTTGGCTTAACTGGGGTCGAATAAAAAAACGCCTGTTATAGCAGGATTTTTAAGGACAAGCCAGAATAACTTGTAGTAAATCTGAAAATAACTGTAGCTTATAGTTGAGCATGTTACAGTGGTATTCAGGAAGGGCTTCGGCCACAGTTGGACCTCACGTATGCTCCATTTAGGGACATGTAGCGTGATGATTATTTTTTGACATTTAGGAGGCTTTTATCTTATGAACAAGACAGATCTGATCAACAATATTTCCAGCAAAAGCGGTTTGAGCAAACGTGACGTTGAAGCTGTATTGAATGGTGTTCTTGGCGAAATTACAGATGCACTTGCTAGTGGTGACAAAGTACAACTGATCGGCTTCGGTACTTTCGAAACGCGCAAGCGTTCCAGCCGTACAGGTCGCAACCCACAAACCGGTAACACGATTGAAATTCCAGAATCGACCGTTCCTGCTTTTAAAGCCGGCAATAAGCTTAAAGAAGCCGTTAACTAATGCGTCTTGATAAATTCTTGAAAGTCTCGCGGCTGATTAAGCGTCGTACAGTAGCCAAGGACGTCTCTGAACAAGGGAGAGTGCTGGTGAATGGACGCGAAGCCAAGCCGAGCAGTGCGGTCAAAGTAGGCGATGAAATTACCGTCCAATTTGGCCAGAAGCTGGTGACCGTGCGAGTGGAACGGCTCGCCGACACTACACGCAAGGACGAGGCTGCAAGTATGTACACTTTGGTAAAGGAAGAGCCTATTGCCAGGGATAATGGTTTGAACTGGTAAGCAGACATCTGATTTTCCCATAGCGCTGTACATAGAAGCATTCCTTCATATTTTATGAAGGGGTGCTTTTTTTTGATGATAGCCTTCGTCTAATATATGCTCGTGAAGAGCCGAAGCGGTTCTAAATCATGCCCATCCCTTCATAAGCTAAGAACAGAAGGAGGGGTACATGCCATGATTGAACAAGGGAAGACCAAGCATCATGATCTGCGCATGCAAAGCCGCAAGCAGCTCGACATTTCAGGCGTCAGCAATGTGGAGAGCTTTGACAGTGAAGAATTTTTGCTTCAGACCGAGCTGGGCCATCTCACCATTCGCGGACAGCATTTACATATCAAAAACCTCAGTCTGGAAGAGGGGCTGCTGTCCATTGAAGGTCTGATCAATTCCCTCGTCTACCTGGAGCCTGGGGCCCCGGCCAAAAACGGAAAAAGCCTATTCGGCAAGCTCTTCAAATGAACCCTTATACACAATGGCTGACATTGACGTGGATGCTGTTATCGGGCATAGCGATGGGAGTGGTATTTGACAGTTACCGGGTACTGTCAATCCGCTTTCATTTTGCTCGTTGGAGTGTCCATATGTTGGACGTGCTGTATTGGGTGGCCTCGGCCTTGTTCATTTTCCGTGTGCTGTACGCGAGTAATCGCGGTGAGCTGCGGTTTTATGTCTTTTTAGGACTACTTTTGGGGGTTTGGCTCTATTTTTGGGCCTTTAGTGTTACAACCCAACGTTTTGTGGTAATGTTAATAGAGATCGTTCGCAGACTAACGTTGATCGTGAACAGCATACTGCGCATCCTGATTGTTCTTCCGGTGTTAGCGCTGTATCGGCTGTTACGCAAGCTGGTCGGATGGACATGGGCACTTATTGTGTTCCTAGGAAGGATGCTGATATACATCCTGATGCCGGTTTGGAAGCCGATTCTTTGGTTGATCGGTCCGCTTAAAGCGCGCTTGAAAACTCCAGATTCGCTCATAAAGCTAGGTATCAGACTGAAAAGTACAGCAAAAAGATGGTTTGGAAGGGGGTAGTATCATGCGTAATTCGTCTGTAGATCGCCATTCATCTCCTACGTCCAAGTCCAACGCGGGCGGGCGCAGGCGAATCATGATTTGGTTGCTATCGCTTGCCGCCTTTGGTAGTTGGGCCATATTCACCTTTTTTTCTCAAGGCATGATTATGGCCGATCGGAGTGAACAGCTCATCCAGAAGGAAAAACAGAAGCAAGCTGCTACACAAACGGAACAACAGCTTCAAACCGAAGTGAATCGTCTCAAGGACCCTGAATACATCGGAGAAATTGCCAGAAGCAAGTACGGTTTGTACAAACCGGAAGAGACGCCAATTATCGGAGATCAAAAATAGGAACATTATTGGGCCAATGCTTAGTTGACCTTGGTTCCGCCATTTTGTATAATCAAATCACCACAGCGGGATTTTTTTGAAAAAAAAATCGGTTGTATATTTTAAGGGAGGATCATTTTATTCTATGGCAATTGAAGTGGGCACCAAGTTAGAGGGCAAAGTGACAGGCATCACGCATTTTGGAGCATTTGTGGATTTGTCTGGAGGTGTCACGGGTCTCGTTCACATCTCGGAAATCGCCGATAATTATGTTAAAGATGTTAACGACCACCTGAAGATTAATGATGTTGTGACGGTGAAAGTCATTAATGTTGACAAAGATGGCAAAATCGGACTTTCCATTAAGCAAACGATTGATAAGCCAGCAAGTGAAGCCCGTCCCCCAAGAGCTCCAAGACCGGAGCGTACAGGAGGATCAGGCGGAGGAGACCGTTTTGGCGGCGGAGGTTCAGGTCCAAGTCAGGGACGCGGTGGTGGTGGTTTCAACCGCGATCGTGGAGGCCGTTCTTTCAAGCCTGCACCGGGTAAACCTTCATTTGAGGATAAAATGTCACGCTTCCTGAAAGATAGTGAGGAACGCATTTCGTCGCTGAAAAAGAACACCGAAGGTAAACGCGGAGGACGCGGCGCGAAGCGTGTTTAATTCACTTTGACAACCGTATCAACCATACACGGAAAACCGTACAGTCGAAAGACTGCTACGGTTTTTTTGCGTTCTACCGACAAGAGACGCAAGAAGCAGCGGATGAGGGCAATACCCTTGAGCAGAGTTGTACGGATGCTTTTTTAAGAGTTAGTAGTTTCATGAAGAAGAGAAGATGCATTGCGTTGGAATGTGGATGTTTTTTTTGTCGTGTGAACATAATCGTCCGACAAACTCCAACGGTTTTCCGTCTATCTTCTGTGCAAATCGCTAGTCTGGGCATCAGGATGGACGACATAGAGAGAGCATATAGGGCGCAGAGAGATGCAACTTCCATCTGCTTCCATACGGACGTAGCTTGATGTACAGGGGAATGCTCTGTCCTTTCGCGCGGAACGTTTTTTTGTCGGAAATTTCTTGGAATAAGCCGTGAGGTTCTGACAAACTTTCTCAATCGTTCCGGTTTAAGATGGGAACATCAAATTGATGAATGGGGTGCCTGACGCATGATGGAGAAATGGAACGTGGTACATTTTCCGGGGTTAAAATCTAGAAAGTCCAAATCCAAAGAGCGTACGGAAGGTTGGCCTTCCAGACTCAAGAAACGGATCGATTCACATAAAGGGGTGCAATGGGTAACTGCGCAAAGATGGATGCTGCTACTGTCAGCTATGGGAGTTCTACTGGGACGCGCCACTATTTTGGACGAGCTTTCTCCTTTTGCCCTCGCTTATTTTGCGGTCATTACATTCCTTCGGCGTGATCTGATGCTGCCTGTAGCTGTATCCGTTGTGCTAGGCAGCCTGTTAGCTCCTTATCCATCCCTATTCATGATTGGTGGTGAGCTAATCGTATTTTACCTCCTGTATCACGGACTGCGTACCTTCGATCGGTTGGAATTATCCTATGCTCCGCTTATGGTCTTCTTGTCTGTATTTATGGTCAATTTATTTAATGCTGTGATGGCTCCAGCCTTTACATGGTATGAGCTTGTCATCGTGGGGACGGATGCGGTGCTCAGTTTTATGCTAACCCTAGTATTTACACAGGCCATACCGCTATTTACGTACCGCAAGAAGGCAAGCCAGCTGAAGAACGAAGAAATTTTGTGTCTTATTATTTTATTAGCCTCTGTGATGACGGGAGCAGTAGGATGGACCGTTCAGTCACTGTCCGTCGATCATGTGCTTTCACGATATTTGGTCTTGGTGTTTGCTCTGGTGGGAGGTGCTTCGCTGGGCGCCTCGGTCGGTGTGATTACCGGTTTAATTTTAAGCTTGGCTAATATGTCTGCAATTGTGCAGATGAGTCTACTTGCTTTTGCAGGTTTGCTGGCAGGGATGCTGCGTGAAGGAAGGAAAGGTGCAGTAGCCCTTGGTATGCTGCTGGGCTCTTCCATTTTGACGATCTATTTGGATGGAACTGGAGATGTGCTGACATCCACCTGGGAGAGCAGTGCGGCGATCCTATTGTTTTTACTGACCCCAAAAAGTTTCTTTAAAGCGGTTTCCACCTATGTCCCTGGTACGCAGGACCACGCTAAGTCCCAGCATGAGTATGCCAAAAGGGTTCGTGATCTCACTGCCGAGCGTGTGACTAAATTTTCTCGTGTATTTAGCCAGCTATCTCGCAGCTTTCATCAAATATCTGCGAGTGAGGGAGCAAAACCGGACGGAGAAATCGAACACTTTATGAATGCGGTGGCAGAAGGAACATGTGCCTCTTGCTTTAAGTGCGATCAGTGCTGGGACGGCAAGTTTATGCAAACCCATCAGTATATGACGGAAATGATGAGCGCCATTGAGGATAATCCTGATTTGGAGCCGGAGCAGATGCCGCCACAATGGAGCAAGGCATGTGCCAAGACGGGCGCTGTCCTGCAGGTAATGAAGCAGCAGTATAGTCTCTACCAACATAATATGCAGTGGAAGCGCCAAGTATACGATAGTCGTCAGCTTGTTGCTGACCAGCTATCCGGTGTATCACAAATTATGGAGGATTTAGCCCGGGAAATTCAGCGGGAAGGGCAGACCATGCATCGGCAGGAGGAGCAAATCAGAGAGGCCCTTGATCGACTGGGCTTGTCCATCCAATCCATTGAGATTATTAGCCTGGATGCAGGTCAGGTTGAAATAGAGATTGTCCACGCCTATACAAGGGGATTTGATGAATGTCGGAAAATCATTGCTCCACTGCTGTCGGACATACTGGACGAGCATATTGCTGTCATGCGCGAAACGGCGGCAGATCGCCGCCAAGGCTTGGCTACCGTTATGTTCGGCTCTGCTAAAACGTATGAGATTGCTACAGGAGTAGCTAGTGCCGCCAAAGGAGGCGATTTTTTCTCAGGAGACAGCTACAGCACGATGGAGCTAGGGAATGGGACTTTTGCAGTCTCTTTAAGCGATGGTATGGGAAATGGAGAACGTGCGCAGCAAGAGAGCAGTGCAGCACTGAACATTTTGGAGGAGTTACTACAATCAGGGATGGACGAAAAGCTGGCGATCAAGTCGGTTAACTCGGTCCTGATGCTCCGATCACCTGAAGAAATGTATGCTACGGTGGATATGGCGCTGATTGATCAGTATACAGCCCGGACAACCTTTATGAAGATTGGGTCTACACCGAGCTTTATTAAAAGGGGAGAAGAGGTCATTCCTGTATCTGCCAGCAATTTACCAATTGGTATTATACAGGATATCGAGGTTGATTTGGTGTCGTTGCAGCTCCAGCCGGGGGATATTCTCATTATGATTACAGACGGTATATACGATTCACCGGGTTATGCAGTCAACAAGGAAATATGGATGAAACGCATGATTCAAGAGATTGAAAGTGAGGACCCGCAGGAACTGGCTGACTGTTTGCTAGAACGGGTTATCCGGTACCAACAAAATCAAATCTATGATGATATGACTGTCGTTGTTAGTAAAATAGATCACTTTCGCCCAGAATGGGCAACTCTCCATGTACCTGGTATGAGATGGTTGGAACGTCCACGGACGGTGAGCTAGACCGACATTGCCCGGGAAATTCCTTATTCATTTTTAAAAATCCGCATCCTTCGTTTGAATCGTTCCGGATTAGGCAAAGATAGAATCTATCGGAATAGATTAAGAGGAAGCGGAGGTCAAAAAGCGATGAAGCAAATTTTGATCATTACAGATGGATGCTCCAACGTAGGGGTCAGCCCGGTCATGGCGGCTGCCCAAGCTTTACGGGAGGGTATTACAGTGAACGTTGCCGGGGTTATAGACTATGGAACGATCGGCGAGCTTGGGAGCGCAGAGATTCAGGAAATTGCCAAAGCAGGGGGAGGCTTTAGCCAAATCGTCGGTACAAAGCAGTTGGCACAGACCATGCAAATGATGACGCGCAAAACAGTGGTTCAAACCATTCAGCAGGCGGTTAATAGAGAGTTAACGCACATTTTGGGTGAGGGTGGTGCCCGTCATATCGGCGAACTGCCTCCGGCCAAACGAGCCCAGATAGTCGAGGTAATGGATGAACTGACAGAAACAAGTCCTCTGGAAATAGCTTTGCTCATAGATGCAAGTGCAAGCATGAAGCCCAAGCTGCCTGCTGTAGAGGATAGTATCCGCGATTTAATGCTCAGCTTACAGTCCAGAAGCGGACTTAGCCGTATATCTGTATTTCATTTCCCGGGTGGACGAATGGGAGAAGATGCAGTTATGGATATCGGGTGGACCTCTGAGCTGGACCAGATCAAATCGATATTCGGACGTCTGCGAATGAAAGGAGCGACGCCGACAGGACCAGCCATTTTACAAGTGATTGATTATTACCGATATGTTACACTAGGGGAACAGAAAGATCTGGAAGAATCCTATAGCAAAGGAGAAGGGATGCTCGGTGACTACGTCGTCTGATCCCGTTCTTGCACCCGGAACGGTCATCAAGGGCAAGTGGAAGCGGAGTAGCTATGTCATCCAGCGCTTGCTGGGCCGGGGGGCGAACGGAACTGTATATTTGGTAAAAGAAGCACAGGCCGATCGGCAATTTGCTCTCAAAATGGGAAAGAACACGCTTGATTTGCAATCGGAGATTAATGTGCTGACCACATTACAGTCTCAAGGGACGCAGGCTGCCCTCCAGCGTAATGGAAATCCTTCCTTTTTGTTTGAGGTGGATGATCTAGTATTGCGCAGCGGGGAGATTCCCTTTTATGTTATGCGATATGTTAAAGGAGATCCGCTTCATAAATTTGTGGCAGCCAAAGGGTCTGAGTGGTATGGTGTGGCTGGAACCGGTATACTGAATCGTTTGGCTGATCTCCATCAGGCAGGATGGGTGTTTGGCGACCTGAAGCCCCAGAATATATTGGTCAATGCCTATGGAGAGGCTGAATTGATTGATTATGGTGGGGTGTCCCTTGCAGGTCGGAGTGTAAAACAATTTACAGAATGGTACGACAGGGGATTCTGGAATGCGGGCAGCCGGAATGCTGATCCCCAGTATGACTTGTTTGCCTTTGCTCTTCTAACGCTTCATATATTGGAGAGCGAATCGTTAAAGGCAGCTGCGAGCAGACTGCCACAGCTGCGTAATACGGCAGAATTGACAGTCATCATTCGTCGCAGCCGTGTATTACGCCCCTACGCCGAGTGGCTGCTGGGTGCAGTGCGTGGAGAATATTCCGATACTCGTGCAGCGGCCCGATCCTGGTCACGTCTGGCTTCCGCACATGTCAGGCAATCATCTGTCAAAAGAGGAAATCCACGCTGGCTAGGATATGCTTTTACGGTATCGCTTTTGCTGCTTGCCGGGGCGCTCTGGATTGCGTTAAGGTAGCAGCATGACTTACATAAGATAACAGAGGATCATCATCTTTACGGTCGGGAGAAAAGAGGGTCGTGAATGGAAACAACAAAACCGACCGGTGTTGTACAGGAAGTGCTCGCTTTGGCGCGAGAACATTCACTGTGGAGCCCCGGAGACCGCATTGTGGTTGCTGTATCCGGTGGGCCGGATTCGGTGGCCCTTTTGCACATATTACATGAAATATCCGTTATACATATGCCATTACAACTCGTCTGCGCACATGTTCATCATGGCTTTAGGCCAGAGGAATCGGATGCGGAGGCTGAAGAGGTACGTAAATTTGCCCGAAAGCTCAAGCTTCCATTTGAAATGATTCGAGTTGATGCACCCGCTTATATGAAGGAGAGCGGTAAGGGTCCACAGGAAGCAGCCCGTGAGCTGCGGTACAGTTTTTTACATGATACGGCTACAAAGTGGGAGGCACAGCATATTGCTATGGCTCACCATGGCGATGATCAAGCGGAAACAGTTCTTTTGCACTTGCTGCGTGGTAGCGGACCAGCGGGTTTGGCGGGTATGCGTTTGGCACGCAATGAAAAAAATGTGCAACTCATTCGCCCGCTGCTTCGTATGTACAAGGCTGACTTGATTGCGTATTGCAACTTTTATGGTCTTTCCTATGTGACAGACAGTACTAATTTATCATCTAAATACCGTCGTAATGCTATCCGCATGGATGTGCTTCCTTTTTTGGGGCAATATAATGAGCAACTGACACCGTCCCTGAATCGGCTGGCTGAAACGATGGCTGACGAAAATGATTTTATGGAGGCAGCTACACTGTCGGCATATGAGGAAATGGTGCGTTTTAATAATGGCAGGTACATGTTTGCCATCGCTTCATATCGTAAGCTATCCGTTGCTTTACAACGGAGGTTGATTAAACTAATATTAAATTATCTGCCTTCGGACAGTGGAAATTTTGATTTTCGTAAAATTGAGACCGTTCGACTAAGACTTCTCCAAGAGACATCCTCTACATGGAGCTTGGACTTGGGCGGCGGTGCGGTTGGAGTCCGCGAATATGACCAGGCGGTTTTATTTGACCGTACGCAAGTCGTTATGGGTGAATGGAGCTATGGACTGAGCGTATTGCCTATTTCCGGTGAGCTTGAGTTGCCTGAAGCAGGTGGTATACTCCGGTGGCGGAAAGCTTCCGATTGGGATGAACACCATCCGGCGAATGAGGAAGAAGCATGGTTCGACGCAGATGAATTGACTCTGCCGTTGACTGTACGCTCACGATTACCTGGAGATACCATGTATGTAATGGGATTAAACGGAAGAAAAAAGGTTAAAGATATTTTTATTGATGAAAAAATACCTCCTTTAATGCGTTCCGTTACACCCCTCGTCTGCGACCACTCTGGAGCTGTTCTCTGGATTCCGGGCGTACGACGTTCTGTACATGCTGCGGTGCAAAAGCACACGTCTTCGGTTATATATATGACATGGCAAAGACGAGAGAGTCCAGGGCACCGGTAATTGCGCAGGAACGGCTTTCATAGTATAAACTTAGGAGGTTTACACCGTTGCAAAATGATATTCAGGAAGTATTGATCAGTGAAGAAGAGATTCAGAGTAAAATCAAGGAATTGGGCGCACAGCTTAGCGTGAAATATGAAGGAAAAAATCCATTGGTGATTTGCGTGCTGAAGGGTGCGTTTATCTTTATGGCAGATCTGGTTAAAGCTATTACGGTGCCGTTGGAACTCGATTTCATGGCTGTGTCTAGTTATGGCGTATCCACCAAATCATCCGGCGTCGTTAAAATCATCAAAGATTTGGACGCTTCAGTAGAAGGACGCGATGTTCTGATTGTCGAAGATATTATCGACAGTGGTTTGACGCTGACACATTTGATTGAATTGCTTAAGAATCGTAATGCAAATTCGGTATGTGTCGTAACCTTGTTCGACAAGCCTGCGCGCCGGACCGTTAATCTTGAAGCTGATTATACCGGATTTACACTTCCGGATGCGTTTGTTGTCGGCTATGGTCTGGACTATGCCGAGCACTACCGGAACCTCCCATACATAGGGATTTTGAAGCCGGAAATCTACACCAGCTAATCTCAGCCTCCAGTCCTAGGACTAAATAGGGTCCTTTGTTGAGAAGGGCTTACAGGCTATGGTAAAATAACTTAAGTGTCTCGAGAGGAGGTAGGGGATGAATCGGTTCATCCGGAATTCTGGTTTTTATTTGATTCTTTTTTTAGTTGTGGTGGGTATCGTTCAGTTTGTTAGCAACAGTAACGAAGCCTCCGATCTCCCTAGATATGACCAATTACGGCAAGAGGTTAAAGCTAATAACATCTCTAAAGTAACGGTCCAATTTGACGGTTACGCCTATCTTGTAACCGGTGCATATAAGAAGCAGCCGGCTAATGCTAAATCAACCAATTTTTCCGTATACGTTCCGCCAACGGATCAAGCACTAAGTGAACTGGTGAATGCCAGTGAAGCGAACGGGTTTGAATACGTGCAGAAGAAAATGGAAGGCGAAAGCATTTGGCTGACATTTTTGACTTCTATCATTCCTTTGGTGATCATGTTCCTGTTGTTCTTCTTCCTGTTTAATCAGGCACAGGGCGGTGGCGGCAAAGTAATGAACTTCGGCAAGAGCAAAGCTCGTCTGTATAACGAAGAGAAGAAGAAAGTTACCTTCGAAGACGTAGCAGGGGCTGACGAAGAGAAGCAAGAGCTTGTGGAAGTCGTAGAATTCTTGAAGGACCCACGCAAGTTCGCAGCTGTGGGCGCTCGTATTCCAAAAGGGGTTCTGTTAGTAGGCCCTCCAGGTACGGGTAAAACACTCTTGGCGAGAGCTGTTGCAGGCGAGGCAGGAGTGCCGTTTTTCAGTATCTCAGGTTCTGATTTTGTAGAAATGTTCGTCGGGGTCGGTGCTTCCCGTGTTCGTGACTTGTTCGAGAATGCGAAGAAGAACGCACCTTGTATCATTTTCATTGATGAGATTGATGCTGTTGGACGTCAACGTGGCGCCGGATTGGGTGGCGGACATGATGAACGTGAGCAAACGCTCAACCAATTGCTCGTAGAGATGGATGGATTTGGGGCAAACGAAGGCATTATCATCGTTGCTGCTACTAACCGTCCGGATATTCTTGATCCAGCCTTGCTTCGTCCGGGACGTTTTGACCGTCAAATTACGGTTGACCGTCCAGATGTTAAAGGTCGCGAAGCGGTATTGCATGTACATGCACGCAACAAACCATTAACCAAGGATGTTAAATTGGACGTCATTGCGAAACGTACAACAGGCTTTACGGGTGCTGATCTGGAAAATCTGTTGAACGAGGCTGCCTTGCTGGCCGCTCGTCGCAACCGCAGGGATATTTCGATGCGAGAAGTAGATGAAGCAATCGACCGCGTGATCGTAGGTACTGAAAAACGCAGCCGCGTAATCAGTGACCGCGAGAAACGGATTGTTGCTTATCATGAAGCAGGTCATACAATTATTGGGTATTTCCTGGAAAATGCCGATATGGTTCACAAGGTAACCATTATTCCACGTGGACGTGCAGGCGGATATGTCATCATGCTTCCAAAAGAAGACCGTATGCTGACAACCAAGCAGGAATTGCTGGATAAAATCACTGGACTGTTGGGTGGACGTGTTTCCGAGGAACTGTTTATTGGTGAAATCGGAACAGGAGCTTATAGTGACTTCCAACAAGCGACTGGCATTGCGCGTAGCATGATCGTGGAATATGGTATGAGTGAGAAGCTCGGTCCGATGCAGTTCGGAACTTCTCAAGGTCAAGTATTCCTTGGACGTGATATCGGTCATGAGCAGAACTACAGTGATCAGATCGCTTATGAGATTGACCAGGAGATGAATCGCTTCATCACTGAATCTTATGAGCGTGCTAGAGAACTCCTGACGAAGTATTCGAAAGAGGTTCATTTGATCGCTCAAACCTTGCTGGAAGAAGAAACTCTGGAGCTTGAACAAATCAAACGTTTGATCGAGACAGGTTCTTTGGACGGCAATACGAATGAGGGAGAAGGAACACCGGAAAACGGTGAGCCTGTGATCGACAACATTGGAGATGTCCGTGTACGTATTCAAGGTAAGGATGACGAGCCTAAAAATACAACGGATCAACCAAACGATATCCCTAATCTGCAAAAACCAGAGGATGATAACAATTCAGGCAATTCCGGTGGTACTCCACCGACAACAACCTGATCATCTGGTGGATAGTTGAATAAGCATATATGTAAGCTTCGGGGAACCAGATATGGTTTCCCGGAGCTTTTTTAAATATGGAAGATTATTGTTAACGTGATTTGACAGACACAGGAACGTTGTGTACATTTATTGTTAAATAAACGGCTGTCGCCTGCTTATCTTAAAAAGGCTAACAGCCGCTGCAATCGACTTACTATCATTTTGAACATATCCGTGAGCGCATACTGTACAATCTATGGTGTGCGCTATTCTTCTGTGAAATCAGGTGAAAGGCATGATTCCAAGATATCTAGTTGATTTTGATGTAGCGGAATTGACCCAATACGAAGCCGATGTCTTAGTTATCGGCTCCGGCATTGCGGGCTTATATACGGCGATTAAGGCTGCGGAGAATCGGAAAGTGTTGCTGATTACCAAGAAAGCCTTAATGGAAAGCAACACACGTTATGCTCAAGGCGGCATTGCTGCTGTCACATCGGACGAGGATATGCCGGCTTATCATATGCAAGATACTTTGATTGCCGGAGCAGGTCTGTGTGAACCCGAGGCGGTCAGGATGCTTGTTCATGAGGGACCAGACGGTATTCAGGAGTTAATTCGAATGGGAACAGTCTTTGATCGTGTGGATGGTGAATTAGCACTGACACGAGAAGGGGCACATAGCCATCGCCGTATCTTGCATGCAAATGGAGATGCCACCGGTTATGAAATTGCGCGTGCCTTGTCGGAGCAGGTTGCTGCCCATCCTGGTATCGAGGTGCGGGAAGAGTGCATGGTCATCGACCTGCTCACTGAGCATGGTGAGTGTATTGGGGCCCTCGTCCAAATGCCAGATGGAGAAAGGTCGTATATCACTGCAAATGCAACGATTTTGTGCTCAGGAGGTAGCGGGCAATTATACCGTTATACGACCAACCCGGACATTGCGACTGGGGATGGTATTGCTATGGCATATCGTGCCGGGGCAGTTGTACGGGATATGGAATTCGTACAATTTCATCCTACGGCGTTGTGCCATCCTGACGCTCCAAGGTTTCTAATTTCTGAAGCTGTACGGGGAGAAGGGGCTGTGTTACGCAACATTCATGGAGAACGCTTCATGGATAAGTATGATTCCCGGCAGGAGCTTGCACCCAGAGATATCGTAGCTCGTGCAATCATCCATGAGATCGAAAGCACTTCGACTGCGTTTGTATACCTGGATATTACACACGAGCCGCCTGAGCGGGTAAAGCAACGTTTTCCAACGATTTATCGGACATGTCTGTCATATGGTTTGGATATGACAACAGGCTGGATTCCTATTGCTCCTGCTGCTCATTATATGATGGGTGGTGTTCAGACCAATCTATACGGGGAAAGCTCCATCAGGCGTTTATTCGCCTGTGGTGAGACTTCCTCCACAGGTGTCCACGGAGCTAATCGTCTGGCGAGCAATTCTTTATCTGAAGCTATTGTGTTCGCCAGCAGGATTATCGAGCGGCTGCACTCTTTGCCACCGCTGGTCGGCCATACTTTGATATCTTACAGCGATAATCGTGCAGAGCTTCAGGCTTCATCCGTCGTGGAACAGCGACATAAGCTGCAAGAAACGATGGTTCGTTATGCTGGAGTTCATCGGCACAGTGAAGGGCTGCAAGCAGCTTTAGAAGAGCTGCACGGTCTAGTGCCTATGTTTCAGGCTGTGATCGCCAGCCGGGAGGAGATCGAATTTGCCAATTTGCTCACCTGTGCTTTATTAGTAGCAGATGGTGCGTTGCTGCGTGAGGAGAGTCGGGGAGCGCATTATCGTGAGGACTTCCCTGAGACAGATGATCGCATGTGGCGAAAGCATGTCCAGCAGCGACGTGAGCAAGGCATAACGGAGGAGAGCGTTCATGACATCTAACAGCGAGCTTAATGGAGAGTTTAGCGGATATCAGGAAGAACTGACGGCACAGATTCGCAGCTGGCTACGGGAAGATACGGGTTCCGGTGATGTGACCACACGCTGGACGATTGCGCCCGGCCACCAATCCAAGGCTATCATTCATGCCAAGGAGAGCGGTGTGATCGCGGGCTTACCTGTGGCTGCACTTGTATTTCGAGTAGTGGACCCTTCCTTATCGTTCACTCCGTTGGCGACCGATGGCCAGTGGATTGAAGAGGGAAGCGTTTTGGCAGAAGTGAATGGGAGTACCCATGCAATTTTGACCGGGGAAAGATTGGCATTAAATTTACTCCAGCGGATGTCCGGTATTGCAACACGGACGCGGAGTTATATAGATCAATTGCAAGGACTTCCCACACGCTTGGTGGATACGCGTAAAACAACGCCAGGACATCGGCTGTTGGAGAAGTATGCTGTGCGTGTAGGTGGCGGCTCGAATCATCGTTTTGGTCTGTACGATGCTGTTATGATTAAAGATAATCATATTAAGGGCGCGGGCGGGATTGCACAGGCGGTAAGCCGAGCGCGTGAGCACATACCGCACACAATGACGATTGAAGTAGAGACGGAAAACATGACGCAAATCCAGGAGGCCCTGGAAGCTGGAGCGGATATTATTATGCTGGATAATATGTCCGTCCCAGATATGAAGGAGGCCGTTCGCTTCATTCGTGAACGAGCTCCACACGTCAAAACAGAAGCCTCAGGCAATGTATCGCTGGATACAGTGCGTGAGATGGCAGAAAGCGGCGTAGATGTGATTTCTGTAGGCAGGCTGACATACTCTTTTCACAATCTGGATATCAGTCTTGACCTTAACGCAAAGAAAGAAAGGTGACACCCATTGATTCTTGTAGTGGATGTAGGTAATACCAATATTGTTCTGGGAATGTATGAAGGGCGCGAGCTGTTGCACCACTACCGGATTAGCACCTCCCGACAGGCAACCGCAGATGAATACGGCGTACTTATACATAATCTTTTTAGTATGGGCGGCGTATTAAAGGCTGACATTCAGGGAGTTATTATTTCCTCTGTCGTTCCGCCTTTGGTCCGTGTATTAGAAGAAATGTGCGATAAATATATAGGCAAAACGCCGTTAATCGTCGGACCGGGAATCAAGACCGGTCTTAACCTGCGTTATGAGAATCCGCGTGAAGTAGGTGCGGATCGAATCGTGAACGCAGTTGCAGCTGTAGAACGATTCGGCGGGCCTCTCGTTGTGGTGGATTTTGGAACAGCGACAACGTTTGATTGTATTGATGATAAGGGGAACTACCTGGGTGGAGTCATTGTGCCAGGTATCGGCATTTCGACAGAGGCACTGTATCAACGGGCTTCCAAGCTCCCTCGTATTGAGCTGGAGAAACCTAAAAAGGTTATTGGTCGGAATACGGTCCATGCCATGCAAGCCGGGATTATTTTCGGCTATGCCGGACAGGTCGATGGTATTGTGAGGCGCATTAAGGAAGAAATGCAGGCGGAGCCTACGGTTATTGCTACCGGGGGTCTTGCAGAGCTAATCGCATCCGAGACAGAGAGCATACAGAAAGTGTTGCCGATGTTGACGCTCGAAGGATTACGCATCATTTACCAACGTAACGCCGAATAAAAAGTGGATATGAGCTGCCGCTGAGTCAAGCCGATGATCTTATCGGTTTGGATTAGCGGCGTTTTTCGTCTATACTGAAATATGTTACGTTTTTGAACAATTCGGTGATCTGTTGACGCAGGTTGTTTATATAGTGGGAAATGATGCTTCAAGAATGAGGAAATACTAACGAAAATAAGCAGCATGGCTGCCTTGGCTAATAGGGGAGGATATCAATATGGAAAATAAGCAGGATCGACTTATTCGCGGTACAGCCATGGATGGAAGGGTTAGAGCCTTTGCGGTTCGGACAACTCAATTGGTAGAGGAATTGCGGAGAAGACATGATACTTATCCTACAGCAACTGCTGCTTTGGGACGAACTCTTACAGCAGGTGCAATTATGGGTTCCATGCTCAAAGGGAAAGAAAGACTGACCATTCAAGTCAAAGGTGATGGGCCGATTGGTCAAATCGTCGTGGATGCCAATGCTGTAGGGGAAGTGCGAGGGTATGTTACTGAGCCACATGTGCATTTGCCAAGCAATAGTATGGGCAAACTGGATGTAGCGGGTGCCGTAGGTACAGAGGGATTTATTCATATCATCAAGGATTTGGGGTTAAAAGAGCCATATCGCGGTAGTATCCCGATTATTTCCGGTGAACTTGGTGAAGACTTTACCTATTATTTTGCCAAATCCGAACAGACTCCGTCAGCGGTAGGTTTGGGTGTGCTGGTAGATACGGATAACTCTGTTATTGTGGCTGGTGGATTTATTATTCAATTGCTTCCAGGTCTGAACGACGATGAGATTACTGCTATCGAAAATGCAGTCGGCTCAATTCCACCAGTTACCGCTCTGCTCGATCAAGGTCTGGAGCTTGATGAAATGCTGCGTTGGATGCTGCCAGACGTTCGAGTCCTTGATGAAATGGATATCCAATTTCAATGTGAGTGTTCACGCGAGCGTGTAGAAAAAACATTGATCAGTCTGGGAGAAAGTGAACTAAAGCAATTAATTGAAGAAGAGGGACAGGCTGAGGTTGTATGTCACTTTTGTAATGAGGCTTATCAGTTTAATAAGGATGAATTGCAAAATCTGTTAGATCAAGCCAAGGCCTAACCGGATAGGCGGTGTAAGCGATGACTACACGGGAAAAGGGATTATGGACAGCTGTCATTATTCTGACCGTTAGCGTCGCCGCCTTGGGTGGTCTTATCATGCTTCGGGGGCTGTTAAAGCCGGGTGATGTAAGCAAGGATGACGGCGATCATACTGTGGCGGAGATGGGTCAGGAAGGCATTTCGGAGGAACAGTGGGTAGCGGAACTGAAAAAGCGATATGGAACGAATACGCTGTTGCAAATGTTGAATCGTAAAGCCGTGCAGGCTGAAACCAAGCGTCTCGGTATTAAGGTCACCCAAGAGGATTTACAGCAGGTACTGGAGCAGGATAGTAAAGGGTACGACTCAGAACACGCCTACTTTGAGGAAATGAAGCGGCAGTTTGGCTTGGACCCGGTTGACTTGCGGAATGAAGCGGAGTATCGGATTGGCCTGGAGAAAATAGCCACCCAAGGTATTCAGGTTGAAGAAACGCAGATTGACGAGTATTGGGGACAGCACCCTGAGGAATTTGCCGTTGGTAAGCAGATCAAACTGGCAGCTATTTATGTAGCTACAGCAGAGGGAGCAGAGACGTTGCTGGATCGGGTCAAGCAAGGAGAAAGCTTCGACACGCTTCTTCGGGAGCATTCAGGCCCAGGCAGCCCTCTCGGCGGAGATCACAGCGGACAGCAGGGATGGCTGGATGAATATGATCCATTTCAACCGGAGGCGATCATGAAGGCAGCGAGAGAACTAAGCTCCGGGGATGTTGCAGGTCCAATCTCTGTTAACGATGGCTATGCAGTCATTTATGTTCAGGATGTCAGGCTAAAGAATTCCCCGAATAAGCAGCAGATTCGTCAGCAAATCCGCCGGTCGCTTGCCTTGGCACAAGCTGCTCCTTTGGAAGAGATTGAGAAGAGCCTGCGTGATAAATATGGAGCGCGTATTTTATCTGAGAAAGAGGTACCTTCCGCTTCTCTATAACATCGCAAAAGAATCTTGCTTTGAAGAAGACACGATGCGGATAACGCGGGTAAACAGCATTGTAGCTTATTTACTCGTATTGACATTGGAATTGAAGATTGTTATGATTAGCGTATAAAACCAACTATTTTTATCGGAAATTAAATGGACGGCATAAAACGAAAAATGATTTACCTAGAATCATCTACAATATGTTTTCGCAATTTTTAATATATCATCTACAGTCAGGGAGGAATTATCATGGCTAAAGTTGTTAATAACATCACCGACCTTATCGGGGAGACTCCCCTCGTTCGCCTCAACCGGATCGTACCGGAGGATAGCGCCGAAATTTATCTGAAACTGGAATATCAGAACCCAGGCTCCAGTGTAAAAGACCGTATTGCAATTAGTATGGTGGAAGAAGCTGAGCGTGAAGGATTGCTTAAACCAGGTGGTACCATTATTGAAGCAACTAGCGGTAACACAGGAATCGGCTTGGCAATGGTGGCTGCTGCGAAGGGGTATAAAGCAGTAATTGTTATGCCAGAAACGATGAGTATAGAGCGTCGTAATTTGCTGCGTGCTTACGGAGCCGAGCTTGTGCTAACACCTGGCTCAGAGGGCATGAATGGATCTGTTAAGAAAATGGAAGAGCTATTGAGCGAAAACCCGGATTATTTCGCTGCCGAGCAGTTCAAGAACAAAGCCAATATCAAAATTCATCGTGAAACGACGGGGCCTGAGATCGTAGAAGCGATTCGTTCCATTGGCGGCACATTGGATGCTTTTGTAGCAGGTATAGGTACTGGTGGAACCATTTCTGGTGCCGGCGAAGTGCTTAAAAAAGAATTCCCTGGTATTAAAATCGTGGCTGTAGAGCCCGCTTCTTCCCCATTGCTAGCAGGCGGCAAGCCAGGACCTCACAAAATTCAAGGGCTGGGTGCCAACTTTATTCCTGAAATTTTAAACCGCGATATCTATGATGAAATTTTTCATGTAGAAAACGATGAAGCTTTCGAGGTAGCGCGTAGAGTGGCTAAGGAAGAGGGAATTTTGTCCGGTATTTCATCTGGCGCGGCTGTTCATGCGGCCTTGAAGCTTGCTAAGCAATTAGGCAAGGGTAAACGGATTGTTGTCATTATTCCAAGTAATGGTGAACGTTACCTGAGTACACCACTATACAATTTCGAGCTGTAATGATGTCGTAATTGTGTATACTATACGTAAGGAAGCCCTCATTCCCTGTAACCGGGGGATGAGGGTTTCTTTGTAAGAAGAAAAATGCAGACTTTTGGCAAAGTAAAGAAAGGGGCAGCACACACAGATGAAATGGACAGCTAGAGTGACGGAGGCGCAGTGGCTGACCTGGCAGGAGGAAGGCTGGAGTATACTTCCCTATATTGCTGAGTATCCATTGCCCGTTAGCGGGTTACCGTCGTCGTGGCGGAAGGCTTGGGAGGATTCGTCGCCATATGCCTTCTTATTGGAGAGCGCTAAGGGCGGGAGGTATACCTATCTGTCCTTGAACCCGGTTGCTATATTGGAAGGCAAGGGGGAACATGCCGTTTGGACTGATTTGCAAACCGGGGAGCATGGTGATGTACATGGACAACCTTTGACAGTCATGAACGATTGGATCGCCCCTTACCAAGCGCCGCGTGTACCTGGCATGCCTTTTTTCACTGGGGGATTTGCGGGCTATCTGGGCTACGATGTAGCCCGCTCGTTGGAGCGTTTGCCAACTCAAGCTGCAGACGATACCGATATACCTGATTATGTATGGATGCGGGTAAATGAGCTATGGATTTATGATCACGAAGCCTCGTGCCTATATTGTGCTGTTCATATGCCTAATCCCGCCCGCTCTAGTAACCTCAGCAGTCAGACCGATTTGGCGAATGAGGTTATGGTGGATGAGACTACACCTATACTTGGCCAGCTTTATGAGGAAGCGGTCCAACGTGCAGAACGCATGTTGACTCAGTGGAAGAACATTATACATGCGGGAGAGACTGATCCAGCTTACCCTCATCGTTGTGCTCGGCTGTCCGAAGAAGGTTTAGGGGCTGTTCATCAAGAATCTGACGGCTGGAAAGCAGCATTTAGCCAACAAGATTTTGAACATGCTGTGAAACGTGTGCAGGAATACATTGCTCGAGGGGATGTATTTCAGGTGAACTTGTCGATTCGTCAGCAACGTACGCTTGCAGCCCTTCCTGAGAATATATATGAATGGCTTCGTCTGCTGAATCCTTCCCCTTATATGGGGATGCTGCGCATACCAGATTTGCGGATCGTCAGTGGCTCACCGGAACTGCTGGTGAAGCTGGAGGATGGACGTGTGAGCGCCCGCCCTATTGCAGGTACTAGAAGAAGGGGACTAACCCCTGATGAAGACGCTGCTATGGCTGCAGAGCTTCTATCAAGTGGAAAAGAACGGGCCGAGCATATTATGCTCGTCGATCTGGAGCGCAACGATATCGGACGGATTGCTGAATATGGATCGGTGCATGTCCCTGAATTGCTGACTGTCGAATATTATTCGCACGTTATGCATTTGGTTTCTCAGGTTGAGGGGAAATTAGCCTCGGGTCGTACAGCTATAGACGTAATAGCTGCTACCTTTCCGGGCGGAACCATTACCGGGGCCCCTAAGGTGCGCACCATGGAAATTATTGAAGAATTAGAGCCCGTTCGTCGGGGTCCTTATACAGGGTCCCTTGGATGGATTGACTATAATGGTAATATGGAATTAAATATTATAATAAGAACACTAGCTGTTAAGGGGAACACTGCCTATTTACAGACAGGTGCGGGTATCGTCATTGATTCAGACCCGTACAGGGAATATCGGGAGTGTCGGAACAAGGCCAGAGCTGTCATGAAGGCAGTACAATGTGGAGAAGAAGAAGCCGCTTTGAGCAGGAGCGGTATCACAGGAGGGTGAGTCTAATGATTTTGGTGATTGATAATTATGATTCATTTACGTACAATCTTGTTCAATATCTGGGTGAACTTGGCGAAGAAGTAACCGTAAAACGGAATGATGAGATTGATGTGAAAGGCATAGAAGAACTGGCACCAGAACACATTTTGATCTCGCCAGGTCCATGCACGCCGAATGAGGCGGGGATTTCGCTGGATGTAATCAACCATTTTAAAGGCCGGATTCCGATTTTTGGCGTGTGTCTCGGTCACCAGGCTATCGGACAGGCTTTTGGCGGGAAGGTTATCCGCGCTGATCGGCTTATGCATGGCAAAACATCACCAATTCTCCATCATAATACCTCGGTATTTGAAGGCCTGCCTTCACCGTTCACAGCCACCCGGTATCATTCGCTGCTGGTAGAGCGCGAGAGCCTGCCTGAATGTCTAGAGATTACTGCTGAAACCGCAGAGGGTGAAATTATGGGTTTGCGGCATAAAGAATTTGCCGTAGAAGGAGTTCAGTTTCATCCCGAATCCATTATTACGGACTACGGGCATCAACTGTTGCGCAATTTCCTAAAACGCAAGGTAGGCGTCTGATTTATGAAATATATCGGAGTCAATGGCGTCCTCACGGAAGCCGCAAAAGCCGTGGTTCACGTAAGTGATCACGGCTTTTTATACGGAATGGGCTTGTTTGAAACATTCCGCACCTATAGAGGTGTTCCCTTCCTGCTGGATCGGCATCTGCATCGACTGAAGGAAGGCTGCCGCATGCTCGGCATTCCTTTTCAACCGAATGAGCAGCAGCTTACAAAATACATCCAGCATCTGATGGCGGCAAATGGGCTGGATGAAGCCTATATCCGCTACACCGTATCAGCGGGTGAAGAGGCACTGGGTTTGCCATCCGGTGACTACACGCGGCCCAACCATATTTTGTTCGCCAAGCCACTGCCTTCTACCAATATACAAACAAGGCGATCCTCAGTGCCGACGGCGCTTCAGTTGCTGCGAACCCCTAGAAACACTCCGGAGGGTGAGGTTCGGTTAAAATCGCTCCATTATATGAATAATATTCTTGCGAAGCGGGAACTTCAGCAGTATGCCGAGGCTATCCGTTATAAGGCCGAAGGAATAATGCTTACGGCTAACGGTTTTCTGGCAGAGGGAATCGTTAGTAATCTGTTTTTTGTGCGAAACAATACGCTGTATACCCCTGACTTATCTACTGGAATTTTGCCAGGCATTACACGTGAATTCGTTTTAGAGCTGGCGAACCTGCGAGGCATTCCATGTGAACAAGGGCTATACCGCTGGGACGAGCTGAAACAGGCTGATGAAATTTTTATGACCAACTCTATACAAGAAATACGACCCGTGGACTTGTTGTTGGAGCCGGGAGGAGTAGCGAGCCATATAGCAGATCCTTTGGCACAGTCCGAGTCCATAACAGCTTTGCTGTTGCACGATTATAGGCAGAAAGCAGGGATGAAATGAATATACCAACTCTTTATGAACGCAGCTATCAAATGGGGGATGCCAAGCTCACACTTGGACATGCTACCCAAATTATGGGCATACTTAACGTAACCCCAGATTCATTTTCCGATGGAGGATTACATTATAATCCAGAGATTGCTGTTTTACATGCATTAAAACTAGTAGAGGATGGAGCAAATATTATTGACATTGGCGGGGAGTCTACCCGTCCCGGTCATGAACCAGTAGGTGTGGAAGAAGAACTGGCTCGGGTCATTCCAGTCGTCGAGGCGATTCATCGTATTGCACCGCACATCCCATTATCTGTGGATACTTACAAAGCCGAAGTAGCCAGGCAGGCGCTTGAGGCAGGTGCACATATCATTAATGATGTGTGGGGGTTTAAGGCAGATCCCGATATGGCACGTGTAGCCTCAGAATACGATTGTCCGGTCATTTTGATGCATAATCGTCACGACCGTAACTATAGCGATTTGGTTTCTGATATGCTGTCCGATTTAAAGGAGAGTATCCAATTAGCACTGGACGCAGGAGTACGTAAGGAACAGATTATTTTAGACCCCGGCATTGGTTTTGCTAAGGATTACGATGAAAATATTCATGCCATGACTTCTCTCGATACATTGAGTCAGCTAGGATTCCCGCTGTTGTTGGCTACGTCGCGTAAAAGATTTATCCGTACAGCACTGGATTTACCTGTGAATGATGTGGTGGAGGGAACTGCTGCTACTGTGGCCTTTGGCATTGCTCAAGGGTGCCAGATTGTACGAGTGCACGATGTGGCACAGATCAAGCGCACCGTGCGTATGTGTGATGCGATGGTGTACGGGGCTAAAAATCCACTGAGTTATGGCGGTTAGAAGGCGCTTCACGAATCCTTTGATTCTACGATTGCTGTTGCAATGGGATTCTTTGAACTGCTAAGACTAAGTCACTGTATTTTTAGGGAGCTATTATTGTGTAAGTAATCAGAAGAATAGATGAAGTCGAATGAGAACAAAGTGGCGGAATGGTGCTGTACAAGCGAAGCGGTGGCGATGGGAAGCACCATCTGACTGCGCAGTGGCACGATATAGAACTTTTAAGTGGAGCTTATATAGATAAAATCAAAAAAAGGGGACTTACCTAAGATGGATAAAATGAAATTGCATCGCATGGAGTATTACGGATATCACGGCGTTTTTCCAGAGGAGCGCAAGCTGGGGCAGCGTTATTATATTGACTTGGAACTGGAGCTTGATCTGCGTGAAGCAGGAGAGCAGGATGCTTTGGACAAAACGGTTAACTATGCTGAGGTGCATTATACCGTGAAAGATATCGTAGAAAAGGAATCTTACCAATTGATTGAAGCTTTGGGCGAACGTATTGCATCTTCCCTACTGGACACTTATACTAGTGTCAATGCACTGACTGTCAAAGTGACGAAGCCACATCCGCCGTTTGATATTCATTTTCAGGATGTGACGGTTGAGCTTTATCGCGCAAGAAAGTAGGAACGACACATGAATGCACATTCGACCTCTGAGGGATCAGAGGCTTATATTGCTTTAGGGGCTAATTTGGGGGAGCGTGAGCATACCCTGCATGAAGCCATTACCGCACTGGACGAACATCCGGAGATACGAGTGCTGCGCTGCTCCAGTCTGTATGAAACAGAGCCTGTTGGATATCTGGATCAGCCTTCTTTTTTGAACATGACGGTAGCCGTATCGACAGCACTTGCTCCAGAGGAGCTGTTGTTTTATATGCTGGAGGTGGAGAGTCGTCTGGGGAGGGTAAGACATATTCCTAACGGTCCACGAACCATTGACCTGGACTTGTTGTGGATGGAAGCGGCACAATTGGCTACGCCGGATTTGGAGCTTCCTCATCCTCGTATGCTGGAGCGTGCTTTTGTGCTGGTTCCCTTGGCTGACATTGTCCCGAACCAGGATTCGTCCGGTCTATACAGTATCGTGCATACTGCATTGAATTCTGTGGATGGAAAGGACGGCATACAGCTTTGGAAAACTTGCAGCTGGCGCAACGACTCCGCGCCTTTCGGAAGCTAAAAGGATTTACCCAGCAGGAGTTGGCAGAACGAACGGGCATATCTTTGACTGTATTAGGTGCTGTGGAGCGAGGTAATCGTACAGTAGACCCAGACATGCTGAACATTATTGCCCAAACGCTAGAAATTGAAGTCCGGGAATTGACGGATTAACGATAAGTATATGATATAAAAGAAGGAATAAAGGGGTGAACAGATATGTTGAAAATCGGCGACATTGAAATGAAAAACCAAGTCGTCCTGGCACCCATGGCAGGCGTGTGCAACCCTGCTTTTCGCTTGATCGCCAAGGAATTCGGTACAGGCTTGGTATGTGCAGAGATGGTTAGTGATAAGGCCATTATTCACGGCAACAAGCGTACACGTGAGATGCTGTTTGTAGATGAGCGCGAGAAGCCGCTTAGCTTGCAAATTTTCGGAGGCGACCGCAAATCTTTGGTAGAAGCAGCGAAAGTCGTAGACCAGGAGACGAATGCAGATATTATTGACATTAATATGGGCTGCCCAGTTCCCAAAGTGACCAAATGTGATGCAGGTGCTCGGTGGCTGCTTGATCCAAACAAGATTTATGAGATGGTATCGGCAGTAGTGGAATCCGTGAGCAAGCCGGTTACCGTGAAAATGCGTATCGGTTGGGATAGCGAGCATATTTACGCTGTAGAGAACGCTCGCGCTGTTGAACGTGCTGGAGGTCAGGCCGTCAGCGTACATGGCCGTACACGGGAGCAACTGTATACGGGGCACGCGAATTGGGATATTATAAAAGAGGTTAAAGAAGCAGTATCCATTCCTGTAATTGGAAATGGCGATGTATTAACACCGGAAGATGCTCGCCGGATGCTGGATTTGACCAATTGTGACGGTGTTATGATTGGACGTGGCGCCCTAGGAAATCCATGGATGCTGTACCGTACGATTGAGTATTTACAGACAGGCAAGCTGTTGCCTGATCCATCACCGGAAGAAAAAATCCGTATTGCCATTCTGCATATGGACCGTCTGGTGGCGCTGAAGGGCGAAGCAGTAGCTGTTCGTGAAATGCGCAAGCATCTGGCTTGGTACCTCAAGGGGATTAAAGGTTCTGCACGTATTAAGGATGTAATTATGGAAGAAACCAAGCGCGACGATATGGTACGCATTTTGGATCAATTTGTATCTCAATTGCACATGGTGGATAACGAAGAGCTTTCTACAGGTGCTGCTTCTCTTGCTACTGTTGCGCAATAAGGAAGCTGTTCCGGCTTGTGCACGCGATTGACTTTTCCAATTGCTTGCCCTATAATCGTTCAGTATAAAATCTTGATGTATACTACAAATTGTATGCAGCTCTCAAGACAACAGCAGGAAATGTTCTCATTCCCTCAGAGTGGCATATTATGTTTTGAAAGCGTGCATTCCGATGCACTTTTAAACTTTTTCCATGACAGGAGAATCGGTTGAGATGAGCGATAAAGAAGTCATTCTTACACAGGAAGGCCTTAGAAAGCTCGAAGATGAGCTTGAGAACTTAAAGTCTGTCAAACGCCGCGAAGTGGCTGAACGGATTAAGGTAGCCATCGGATACGGAGATATTAGTGAAAACTCCGAATACGAGGATGCGAAGAATGAGCAGGCCTTTATTGAAGGTCGTGTAATTACTTTGGAAAAGATGCTACGCAATGCCCGTATTATCAATAGCGATGAAATTGACACCGATGTTGTGGGAGTAGGGGCGACGGTAACCGTTGAAGACCTGGAATTCGGGGATATTACAGAGTATGCTATCGTAGGTTCTGCTGAATCTGACCCGCTCCAGAACAAGATCTCCAATGAAAGTCCGGTTGGCAAGGCCATTCTCGGTAAGAAAAAAGGAACTGTTGTAGATGTAACTGTTCCAGCAGGTGTTATTCAATATAAAATCGTGGATATCAAAAAATAAGACACGGACTTTGGAATTTAATGTAAAAGCTTCCTTGTGGAAGCTTTTTTTCTCTACAGCCGAGACGGACCCCGGCCCGTCTATTCATATTAAAGGAGCTGATTTAGCACCATGTCGGATGAAACTACTAACCAGGAATTACAAGAAAACCGCGAGGAATTAAGCGAATTATTGCAAATTCGTCGTGCCAAATTGGACGAGCTTCGCTCATTGGGCATTGATCCTTTTGGACGCAAATACATACGCACGGCTGAAGCGGGCGTACTACTGAGCAAGTATGACAGCTTGACCAAGGAAGAATTGGAAGAAAAAAACATTGAAGTTAGCATAGCAGGCCGCATCATGGCCAAACGAGTGATGGGGAAAGCCAGCTTTGCCCATGTACAGGATCTTAGCGGACGTATTCAAATTTATGTTCGTCAAGACACTGTACCTGAAGCTAATTATAAAGCATTTGGTATTTTGGATCTCGGCGATATTGTTGGTGTTAAGGGCGTGCTCTTTAAGACCAAAACAGGTGAAACGACGATTAAAGTATTGGATATTGAGGTCTTGTCCAAGTCCTTGTACCCACTACCGGAAAAATACCATGGTCTAAAGGATGTTGAATTGCGCTACCGTCAGCGTTATGTTGACCTGGTTATGAACCCAGAAGTACAAAAAACGTTCATTACGCGGTCCCGTATTATTCAATCCATGCGTCGTTATCTGGATTCGCTCGGTTATTTGGAAGTTGAAACTCCAACGTTGCATGCCATTGCTGGCGGGGCAGCGGCGAAGCCATTTATTACGCATCATAATGCATTGGATACACAGCTTTATATGCGTATTGCTATTGAGCTCCATTTGAAACGACTAATTGTTGGCGGAATGGAGAAAGTATATGAGATCGGGCGTGTATACCGTAATGAAGGTGTTTCGACCCGTCATAACCCTGAGTTTACGTTGATTGAGCTGTATGAGGCGTATGCTGATTATAAAGATATCATGCAATTGACAGAAAACATGATTGCACATATTGCGCAGGAAGTACTGGGCACACAGCACATTCAGTATCAAGGTCAGGAAGTAGATCTGACGCCGCAATGGCGCAGAGTTTCCATGGTCGATGCTGTTAAGGAAGTAACAGGTGTGGACTTTAGTGTGCAAATGAGTGATGAAGAAGCTCATCGCCTTGCGAAAGAGCATAAAGTTCCGGTTGAACCGCACATGACATTTGGTCATATCCTGAATGCATTCTTTGAACATTTTGTAGAGGAAACGCTCATTCAGCCGACCTTTATTACTGGACATCCAGTTGAAATCTCGCCATTGGCGAAGAAAAACGAACAGGACCCACGCTTTACGGATCGCTTCGAGCTGTTCGTGGTTGCTCGTGAGCATGCGAATGCGTTCACTGAGCTGAATGATCCAATTGACCAGCGCCAACGTTTTGAAGCACAATTGCTGGAACGTGAGCATGGCAATGATGAGGCTCATCAAATGGATGATGACTTTATCCGAGCCTTGGAATACGGTATGCCGCCAACAGGCGGGCTGGGTATCGGCATCGATCGTTTGGTTATGCTGCTGACAGATGCGCCTTCCATTCGCGATGTGCTGCTCTTCCCGCATATGCGTAACCGTACAGTAGAATAACATCACATTATGAATATAGAGGATCAGCCGGGGCTCCCGTGTCTTGTTCCTCTTTTTCATAAGAACGGATGGAGAGGAATACTTCTGATGAAACGCAGCGTCAGGCTTAGTCGGTTCGCATCGCCTCCTTTTATATTGGTCATCGGATACTTATTGATTATTGCATTGGGTACTTTACTCCTGATGCTTCCTGTTGCCAATCATAGTGGACATGCTCCGCATTGGATTGATTCGCTTTTTACGTCCGTCTCTGCTGCTTGTGTCACAGGATTGGTCGTTGTTGACGTTAATTCGACCTATACCGTATTTGGAGAAACCGTCATTTTGGTGCTGATGCAGCTAGGTGGGCTGGGATTTATGACCTTAGCGACCTTGTTTGCGCTGCTAATGGGGCGACGACTGTCGTTGAAGGATCGGTTGCTGCTTAAAGAGGCGATTAACGCCGACAGCATGGAAGGGATCGTGCGCATTATTCGCAAGGTGCTGATCTTTTCATTCACCATTGAAACGATTGCAGCTGTCGTCTTAGCTTTGCGGTGGATGCGAGAGATGCCTGTCGGACAGGCGATATATTATGGGATATTTCATTCCGTATCTCTCTTTAACAACGGAGGATTTGATCTGTTTGGGGCCAGCTTTCAGCAATACGCTGGAGACTTTATCTTCAATATGATTGCATCTGTGCTTGTGATTTCGGGGGGACTGGGGTTCCTTGTATTAAGCGACTTGTTCGATTTTCGTCGTACCCGGAGACTGACTTTACACTCTAAAATGGTGCTGAGCGTATCGGGAGCGCTCATTGTAATTGGTGCACTGGTTCTATTTATTTTTGAGTTTACCAATGCACGAACCCTGGGTGCGCTGAACTGGGAAGGCAAAGTATATGCCGCTGTCTTTCAATCCGTTTCCACCAGATCATCGGGTACAAGTACTGTCGACATCAGCGGATTAAGGCAGGCCAGTCAGTTCTTTATCATGCTGCTGATGATTATCGGTGCTTCTCCAGGCTCTACTGGAGGGGGAATTAAAACAACTACGTTCCTGCTTATGGTAGGTGCATTAATCGCCGTTATGCGAGGACAAAAGGAGATTGTGTTTTTCCGTCATAGGGTTCCCCAGGATATTATGATGCGGGCGTTGACGATCATTGTATTGGGGCTATTTATATTCTCATTGGTAGTAATACTGCTCTTAATGACCGAGGATGCCCCATTTCTCTCTCTTGCATTTGAGGTGGCTTCTGCTATCGGAACGGTGGGGTTGTCTTTAGGAGTGACGCCAGGCTTATCTGACGCAGGCAAGCTGATTATCTGTATTACCATGTTTATTGGTCGAATCGGCCCTCTTACGATTGCCTATGCGATTCGCCCACGTTCGACCAAGACGTTGTACCGTCGTCCCGAAGGACATATTGTAATTGGATAGCTTATGTATATAAAAGATGCACCCGTGCTGATGACAGGGATGCATCTTTTTTTATTGCACATAACATAATCCTTTATTTGCAGCATATTATGAAAAATGCCCAAATTGAGAATAAGAGGAAATGAACTAAACAACCGCAAATTCTTTTGTAAAAAAACGGCTATTTGTTTCCTTTTATGTAATTATAGACAAAATACTAGGAATTTTATGTATAATATTGTATGATAGTGGGCATGAAGGGGGGGAACTTAGGGGAATACCAATTCAAATTTGAAAGGAATCGTCTAATTATGTATTTATTTATTATTAGTGCTGAGGTTCTATTTTGGGTTTTTGTTGTTGCAGGGTTAGTCGCAAGGTATATGTTTGGGTTGAAGAAATTAGGAGGTCTTCTTTTACTATTTACCCCAATTATTGATATCCTGTTACTGATTGCCGTGTTCATCACGGTGAGAAGTGGCATGGAGATTACAACTGCTACTGGCCTGGCGGCCTGTTATTTTGGTATTACCGTAGCGTTTGGTCATAGGTTGATTAAATGGGCGGATGTACGGTTCTCTCATTGGTTTGGTAAAGGACCCAAGCCTGAACGTAAATATGGTGCTGCACATGCAAAAGAGGAACGGATAGGTTGGTTGCTTCACCTTTTGGGTTGGGCTATAGGCAACGCTTTGTTGCTCGCCATCATTGTATATGTAGGGGATCCGCAGCGTACAGCGGCATTGGAGGCTATTATGCAAACTTGGGCGATCGTTCTGTTAATCGACTTTGTTGTCTCCTTTAGCTATACGGTAGCTCCTAAAAAACATAAACATAAGGCTTAGCCTCAGAAAAGTAAGACTTCAAGCTTGGGACTGAATCAGGCTGGTACTCAGGATGTTCAAATCGGAAGATCATGGACGGTGGAAATGTAGTGGTTATTTCCGATAGCGGGGTGAGTCTGTCATTTTTTATGGAAATATTTATAAAAGTATGATATTTTTATGTTGAACCCGCTTTGACAATTACTTTATTGTTGCCTCTCTATTTTTTCACACGCATGGATTCCTTCCGATTTGAACACAGACCAATAAAGCAAAGTTCACAATTTTTAAAATATTCTTGTCATCTGCCTAAAACGGCGACTATATAAGTTTGGCAATTGACGCGATAATATTCCAGGAAAGATTATATATGTCTATAT
Source organism: Paenibacillus jamilae (assembly GCF_050482105.1). Lineage (GTDB taxonomy): Bacteria > Bacillota > Bacilli > Paenibacillales > Paenibacillaceae > Paenibacillus > Paenibacillus jamilae_B. Next base: position 63,756 of record NZ_JBCNHI010000012.1, read on the forward strand.
ATGTAGACAAGCGCAATTAAGTTGTTATTATGTTTAAAAATGTAAAAAAGAAAGGTGGTTTCTGTGGCAGTACTACTGAGTGGAAAGAACATTTTGATTATGGGTGTGGCTAATAACAGGAGTATTGCCTGGGGGACAGCCCAATCTTTAGCTGCTGAAGGAGCAAATCTCATTTTTACTTACGAAAATGAGAGGGTTGCAGAACGGGTGCTAAAGCTCGCTGAAACCATTCCAGGGTCCATTGTCTGTCCTTGCAATGTACAGAGCGATGAAGAATTGGATGCGCTGACGGATTTTCTTAAGGAGAAGGTAGGCGTCTTGCACGGCTATTTCCACAGTGTAGCGTTTGCTAAGGCTGAGGATTTGGAGGGCTCGTTCGTCGACACTTCTCGCGAGGGCTTCGCAGTTGCGCAAGAAATCAGCGCCTATTCTCTAGCTGCTGTATCCCGCCGTGTATACCCGCTGATGACAGAGGGTGGAAGTATCGTCACCATGACGTATATCGGTGCAGAACGAGCCATCAAGAATTACAACGTTATGGGTGTAGCAAAGGCTTCACTGGAAGCCAGCATGCGTTATCTGTCGAATGATCTGGGTACTTATGGCATTCGTGTAAATGCGATTTCGGCAGGTCCTATACGTACTTTGGCCGCCTATGGCATTAAAGATTTTAACACAATGCTAAAGCATATTGAAGAAACTACGCCCCTACGCAAGACGGTCGATACGTCCGAAGTCGGAGATACGGCGTTATTCCTATTTTCCCATTTATCGAGAGGCATTACAGGTGAAGTGATCCATGTAGATGCTGGATACCATATTACGGGGATGTAAGGGGGGAACGTTATGCTTATTACGCATACGGATTGCCGTATTATCTCACCTGAAGGAATTATGAGCAGAGAGCGTCTGGAACGAGACGTGACGATCTTTTCGCGGATGCTGGCTCTCAGAGGAATTCCTGAAGACGGTAGAGTGATTCTGAAGGCGGCCAATTCCTATTGGTTTGTTGTATCTCTGTTCTCCCTGTGTCATCTCGCAGTTTCGGTAACTGTGGTGGACGAGCAGACTGTAATTGATGAGGTGGCCCAAATCTATGATGAAGCGGGTGCCTGTTGCATCCTGACGGATTCTGCTTTAGAACTTCCTCATGCTCTCGTTATTTTGATTCAAGATCTAATTCAAGAAGAAGCAGTACACCCGCATTGGGTGGGAGAGCCAAAGCCCGAAGCCCTCGACTTTAACAAGTGGTGCGAGAGATCGGATGCGCTCATTCTGTATTCTTCCGGTACGACGGGTAAACCCAAGGGAATCGTGAAAGCTGGTTCAGCTTTTATGGAGAATATCAGGCATTCCATACACGCTATGAACTACATACCGTCTGACCATATGCTCCCCGTGGTGCCTTTTTCTCATTTTTATGGAATTTCACTTATCTTCTCCTGGTGGTTAACCTCATGTTCTCTCATCATTTGTAATCCAAAAAACCTCTGGAGCGTCATTGCAAGTATTACGAAAGACCGGGCGACGGTCGTAGACGCTAACCCCTCTGCTTTTTACACCTTGTTGCGTATGCTAAGCCGAAAACCCGAACAACTGGAATTGATCAAGCAATCTCCAGTCCGCATGTGGTGCGTAGGCGGTTCTCCACTTACTCAAGACCTCGAAGAGAAATTTAACAACATATTTGGACAACCCCTGCTGAATGGCTACGGCTTATCTGAATTGGGCAACGTTACGCTGGGGACGCTGGAATGTCCGAAGGGCTGTGGCAAACCATTACCTGGCGTGGACTTGAAAATACTTGATTCTGCAGGTAACGAGCAGGTGGACGGTATCGTAGGTGAAGTGTGGATACGAAGTGCCGGATGTATGGAAGGTTATCTGAATCGTCCAGACCTGACACAATCCGTTCTACAGGATGGCTGGTTCAAGACGGGAGATCTGGGCTATCTGGATGACGGAATGCTGTATGTTATTGGTCGCAGTGGTAAGACGGTCAATCGGATGGGCTACATGGTCTCTCCAGTCTACATTGAAGACCGAATTGGTTCGCTAGGGTACCGATCCTGTGTGATCACCTTGGAGGACGAGGCAAAAGGGACATTGCTTGTTGCGTTCATCGAAAATGAATCCTCGCAGGTTTTACCTGTGCTTCGCAAAGAGATGAATCAGGTGCTCCCTTCTTACATGTTTCCCGATCTTTTGCTTCCGCTCGATCATTTTCCTTTAAATCGCAATGGAAAAGTAGACCGTCTGGAGATGGAGCGCGTTGCTCTAGAGAAAGCTGCTTCTCGCAAAGCATAACAGGATATTTACCAAAACTGCATATAGGAAAAGGAGAATGTGCCATGAGTATAAATCCAGAACTGGCAGAAAACACGCTGTTTCTGAAAAGGCATGAATCTATTCTGAAATGCCTCAATTATTTGATTGAAAATCGGCAGGAAGTGATGGATATTCTCACACAATTTTCATCCTATCGAGCCGCTAATGCAGAAATTGACTCCACGATCCTCACACTTCAAGGTGCATTAGAAGAAGTGCAGACTCATCAGCCAAGCTGGCAACGATCTATGGCTGTATTCATGCCTTCCAACGTCATTTTGTACTCCTATGCATTATACCTCTTGATTCCGTCCCTGTACGTTGAAAATATAGACTTTCGTCCCTCTTCTCACGTAAACGAGTACGTCGATATGCTGCATGAAAAGCTTCAGGCCGTACACCAATTACCTATCTATATTCGCAAAGTTAGCCAGAAGGTGTTCATGGAGAATTCCGTGATGCCAGCTGATATTGTGGTGTTCACCGGAAGCTATACCAATGCGGAGAAGATCAAAAAACAGATTCGCAAGGATCAGCTCTACATCTTTTATGGACAAGGGATCAATCCTTTCATCATTGGACCAGATGCCGATCTGGAGCTGGCGGTTACCGATGTGATTCGAATGAGATTGTTCAATTCTGGACAGGACTGCCTGGGACCCGACATCATCCTAGTACATCAAGATGTGAGCGAGCCATTTAAAAATTTGCTGATTCAACGGATTGACGAACTCGTATTTGGGGCCAACAATGACCCGAATGCAAACTACTCCCCCATATTTTATAAAGACACGCTATATTCGGTTTCTGAATATTTTAATACAAATGATAAGTTCATTATTTATGGTGGTGGCATTGATTTCCGTACGAAAAAGATGGAGCCAACGGTCGTATATAGCGAATTGGATCAAAATCTGGAGATTATTGAGTATTTCTCGCCAGTTTTCAATGTAGTTAGCTATCAAGACGATGAGCAGTTGATCAAGCGCATTTCCTCTAGTTATTTCAGTGAACGGGCTATGGGTTGCAGCTTATACGGGTCGGAGCATCTGACTGATGTTCTACGAAAGAAGCACACATTGACCATTAACCAAACGCTTGAGGATGTGGATCAAGGCAATAAGCCTTTTGGTGGTTATGGCACGATGTCGAACTATATTTTTTACGATTATAAGCTCGTTTCGAAGCCGATCCTGATCTCAAAAATTGTCGCAGAATATTTGTCGGAAAAGAGGAGTTTGGTATGACTGCGAGCATATCCCCATGGGATGCCGTCATTGGCTACTTAAAATCGGCTGGGGTTCAGCATCTCTTTGGATTACCAAGTGACGACCTCAATATTGTAGCGTCACTCCCCCCATCCGGTATGGATTTTATTTTGTGTAAAGATCAGCGTAATGCTGTGTTTATGGCCGCAGGCTATGCGCTCACAACTAACCAGATGTCTGTATGTGTTGTAGGAAAAGGTCCTGCGCTCAGCAATACACTTACGGGACTGCTGGAAGCCAAGAATCTGGGCGCCCCGCTTTTGCTTTTGGCGCTTGGTACCGGAGGAGACAAGTTGGGTACCCGATCCTTTCAGGAAGCTGACCAAATCTCACTCGTAAAGCCGCTCGTCAAATGGGCTTACCGTGTTGAGCATGTGGATCGGCTTGTATGGGCGATGGAGCGGGCTGCCTTTTTGACTATTAATGGGGCACCAGGTCCAGTCTATATCGAGCTACCCGAAAACCTGATGGACCAGCCTGTGCCAACAGGGCTTCAGTATGCCCCGCCAGAAAAGCTGTCGTGCTCCCCGTCGCTTCGGGAACTGGATGCGGCATGGAGCATTATTGAGAATGCCCGCAGGCCACTCATTCTAGTGGGAGGCGGAATGAAGTCAGGGACAAGCGATGTCATTGAACGGTTCGCCAACCAACATGGAGCAGCCTTATTCGCGACTGCCTCGGGACGAAGCGTAATTAATGAAGATCATGCACTTTTCTGTGGTGTTGCCGGGCTCTATACCGATCTTAGTCTGAGAGAAATCTGGCAGGAATCCGATGTGGTCATTACGCTGGGTAGCCGATTGGAAGAAACGGCTACGTTCGAGTGGGATATTTTGCTACAGGATACGCCTTTAATTCAAGTCAATGTAGAGCTGGAGGATTTTGCCCACGAATTCAGGGGCGTCAAGTTGCTTGGTGACGGATACGCAGCAGTAGAGCAATGGCTTGAACGGGGCGGACAAGAGCCCGATGGAGCGTGGCTTGAAACGATCGAGAGATGTAAGCAGAAGGCTTTTTCAGAGAGAGCTAATTATCTGGAAGAGCTGAAAAGGACCCCTGGCATCCACGTTCCAGAATTGTTGGACATGATTCAGACGGAGTTTCCTGAAGACCTGGTGCTTTTACAAGAGAACGGATTGCAGGATATGTGGTCCTACTTTTATCCATATTTCCGTTTTGCCTCAGGCTCACTTTCGATTGTTCCCAGTGACCAAACAAGTCTTGGATTCGGTGCGGCTGCTGCTCTGGGGGCAAGTGTGGCGACAGAACACCCGGTAGTAGCGCTTGTAGGTGACGGTGCATTTAATCTATTTTGTTCAGATTTTATGACGGCGGTACAGTATCAAATACCAGTGATTTATCTTGTACTTAATAATGGCGGCTACGGTTGGCTGCAAAATCAGATGAACTATAAGCATATCTCAGGACAGGCTTTCCCATTTGTTTCGGAGGCGACCAAGACAGGAATCCAAATTCCCCAGTATGAATTTGTCGAAAGTCTGGCAATCCGCAACAAGGGGGAGGCTCGGGAGCAGCTTCAGCTTGCTTGGCAAAAGTACAAGGAGAACAAGCTTGTGGTCGTCGAGGTGTTTGCTGATCTTGCAGATGTGCATGAGAAAATTAGTCATGTCTATGGTGACTTTCCTCTTTACGAGCAACAGGCTTCCAAGAATTAATTTCAGCGAAGGACGTGGGTATGGTGAGAAGACGTGTTGTAGTGACAGGGCAGGGAGTCGTAACACCGGTCGGGCTTCATCTTACAGATTTCTGGAATTCACTGCTGGAAGGAAAAAGTGGAATCGGACCTGTCACTGTTTTCGATACAGCAAATATACCAACAAAAATTGGTGCACAGGTTACGGGCTTTGACCCGTTGGAGTATATGAGCAAAAAAGAAGCTCAAAAGGTTGCGCAATTCACTCAATTCGCCTTGGCGGCTGCCCGCCAGGCAGTCGAGCAGTCGAAATTAGTCATTGATGAGCGCAATGCAGGTCGTGTGGGTGTTATTGTCGGCTCTGGAGCAGGTGGGCTCGACGTCATAGAGGAGAACTACAAAAAATTAATGGAGCTGGGTCCTAAAAGGGTCTCTCCTTATTTTGTTTCCTCGATGATGATTAATTCTGCGCCAGGTGAAATCTCTATTGCTATTGGAGCTAAAGGACCTTCGTTTGCCGTGGTTACAGCCTGTGCGACAGGCAGTAATGCCATCGGTGAAGCATTACGTACGATCCAGTACGGCACGGCTGATGTCGTAGTGGCTGGAGGTGCAGAGGCCAACTTTAGTCAGCTTGATTTGGCATCTTTTGCGAACATCCATGCTCTTTCTAGACGCAATGAAGAGCCGCAGAAGGCCAGTCGCCCGTTTGATACGGATCGCGACGGGTTTGTTATCGGTGGAGGGGCAGGCGTTTTAGTGCTGGAGGAGTTGGAGCATGCCTTGAACCGGGGAGCTACTATTTTGGCCGAAGTTGCAGGTTACGGATGCACAACGGATGCGTATCATATCACGGCTCCAGATCCGTCGGGCTCCGGCCCGGCAGAAGCGATCAGCATTGCACTGCAAGATGGTGGCTTGACACCGCAGGAGATTGACTATGTTAATGCCCACGGTACGAGTACACCATTTAATGATCGTATGGAGATTAATGCTATTCAAAAGGTATTTGGCGAGCATGCTCCTCGTTTGGCAATATCGTCTATTAAATCTATGACAGGCCACTTAATGGGCGGCGCTGGGGCAGTCGAATTAATTGCAACGGTCCAGAGCATAATCCACAGCAAAGTACCACCGACACTTAATTGCGACAATCCCGAGGCTCCTGAACTAAACTTTGTACCGCACGTATACCAGGAACGTGAAGTTCGTGCGGCGATTAGTAACTCTTTTGGCTTTGGAGGGCACAACGTCTGTCTTGCCGTTCGTAAGTGGGAGGGGGTATAAGCCTGTGAGCGAAGAGCTAGTCCGTATCCAGGATGTGCTTCCGCACAGGTACCCATTTCTTCTGCTCGATGGTGTGACCGGGTACGAAACATCGCAATGGGCGAAGGGGTACAAGCTTGTTACCCGGAGTGAGTGGTTTATTACAGAGGCTAATCCATATATGCCTCCTATGCTGATCGTGGAATCGCTCGCACAATTAGCGGCATTCGCTGCGATTGACAAAAGAGGTATTTCATACCTAACCAACCTCAATGGCGTTCGCTTTCATAGCCTTGCGAAGCCTGGGGATCGAATAGATCTCTATTTTGAAGTGGTCAAGCGTCGGCGTGGTTATATTCTCGGAAGTGGCCGGGCTACCGTAGGCGAACGATTGGTAGCTGAGGCGGAAGAAATTGTTTCACTTGATCAATGACGGGGTGGAAGCGCGCGTTAAACTGTCTTTTTGTCCTCCTGACTGCCAAGTGCAGCGGGAGGATATTCACATCACGGAAATAGGAGTGAAATGAGATGAATAACATGCAGTTATTTGATTTAACGAATGCGCAAAAGCGTATATGGTATACCGAATTACTCTATCCAGATACATCTGTGTCACAGCTATCCGGTACAGCCAAGATGAAGGGTCACATCAATATCGCTGCCTTCATGCAGTCCATTAATTTGATTATCAAACAATATGATGCGTTCCGCATTCGTATTACCTCGGTGGATGGAGTGCCTCAGCAGTATGTCGTTCCTTATGAAGAAAGACAGTTGGAATGCCTGGACCTTACCCACATCGAAAGCATTTCCGAGATCGAAGCCCTACTTGAGCAGCACAAAAGCAAACCCTTGCCATTATTGGACTCTGAGCTCTTTCAGTTTTTGATTGTGAAGATTAGCGAGGAAGAGTATTGGATTAATATCAAAATGCATCATATTATTTCTGACGGGATCTCTATGGTCGTTTATGGAAATCAACTGACAGCCTTTTATATGGATTTAATTCAAGGAAATGAACCTAAGCTGAGCGATGATTGCTCTTATATTGAATATATTGCGGATGAGAACGCATATGAGCTTTCTGACAGATACCAAAAGGATAAGGCATACTGGCTGGATAAGTTTTCTGACTTGCCCGAACTGACAGGTTGGAAGTCATATAATCCATTATCGCTAAGTACCCAAGCTGTGCGGGAACATTTTACTGTGCCGGAGGCGCTATATCGCGAACTACAGGCATTTTGCCAACAAAACAGGATTTCTCTGTTCCAATTCTTCATGGGTGCGATGTATATCTACATACACAAAGTGACGAATCAGCCGGATGTGGTGATCGGTACCTCGTTCGCAAACCGGGGGAACAAGAAAGAGAAGCAAAAGATTGGTATGTTTGTCAGCACGGCTGCCGCCAGAACATACGTTGACAAGGATGTAGAGGTGTTAAGCTTCCTGCAGGAAGTAGCCAGGGACCAAATGTCAGTCTTGCGGCATCAGAAATATCCATACAATCAGTTAATTCAGGATCTTAGAGAAATGCACGGCAACAAGGATATTCAGCGGCTTTTTGGTGTTTCCATGGAATACCGCCTTATCAACTGGGTTGACTTGGATGACGTGCGTATTTTGACGGATTATGATTTTTGCGGCGATGAAGTGAATGATTTCGTGCTTCATATCGTGGAGATCTTGGATGAAGGCGAGCTTGTACTGGATATCGATTATCGGACGGAGCTGTTTGAACGCAGTGAAGTAACGGACATGGTATCCCAGCTGCTTACGATCGCAGAGCAGATCATTCATACTCCGCAGCTTTCGATCGCAGAGGTAAACCTGTTGGGAGAAGCAGAAGAGCAATCCATTCTGGCTCTTTCGGAAGGCGCTGTAGTTGATTACCCCCGTGAGAAGACGATTCATGGCTTATTTGAGGAACAAGCCGAGCGCACGCCGGATCACGTAGCTGTTCAGATGGGCGAGCAGAGCATTACATACCTAGCTCTAAATGAGCAGGCTAACCAGCTTGCGAGATATTTACGCACCGAAGGCGTAGGTGCAGATGTACTCGTGGGGATTATGGCGGATCGTTCCCTAGAGATGGTCGTTGGCATGTTGGCGGTTTTGAAGGCAGGAGGGGCCTATGTACCGATTGATCCTGACTATCCTGAGGAACGTATTCGTTACATGCTTGAGGATTCAGGAGTCCGTCTGTTGCTCACCCAAAGCCATCTATGGGAGAGTACCACGTTTGACGGGAAGCTTGTGAGTCTGGACGAAGCCGCAACGTATACAGGAGATGCTTCTAATCTGGAGAGCATTTCGGGACCGAACCATTTGGCCTATATTATTTACACATCGGGTACAACTGGCAAGCCAAAGGGAACGCTGATCGAGCATAAAAATGTAGTTCGTCTGCTCTTTAACGATGACAATTTATTTGATTTCAATTCTCAGGATACATGGACGCTGTTCCATTCGTTCTGCTTCGATTTCTCTGTTTGGGAGATGTATGGAGCACTTCTTTACGGAGGGAAACTGGTAATTGTTCCATCCCTTACAGCTAAAAGCCCGGCAGCCTTCCTGGAGCTGTTGAAAGACAATCGAGTCACCATTTTAAATCAAACGCCGACATATTTTTATCAGGTGATACAGGAAGAATTGGCACAATCATCCACAGAGCTTAGCCTAAGAAAGATTATTTTTGGCGGAGAGGCCTTGAGTCCGTCTCTTCTGAAAAACTGGCGGGCAAAGTATCCTGGTGTGCAACTGATTAATATGTACGGAATTACGGAAACGACGGTCCATGTCACTTACAAGGAAATCACTGAACATGAAATCGAAGCGGGCAAAAGCAATATTGGTAGAACCATTCCAACGCTTAGCGCTTATATCTTTGATGAACATAGACGCTTGCAGCCTGTCGGGGTTCCGGGAGAGCTATACATTGCGGGGGAAGGTCTTGCCCGTGGGTATTTGAACCGACCAGATTTGACGGCTGAAAAATTTGTAGAGCATCCGTATCGGGCGGGAGAGCGCTTGTATCGAACTGGAGACCTGGCTCGCTGGTTGCCTGATGGCAATATTGAATATTTGGGCCGGATCGATCATCAGGTCAAAATTCGCGGCTACCGAATTGAGCTGGGTGAGGTCGAAGCCCAAATTCTCAAGGCTCCGCACGTACGGGAAACGATTGTCCTCGCGCGTGACGACGAACAGGGGCAAAAATTGCTGTGCGCCTACTATGTAGCCTCCAGCGATCTTTCGCCAGGGGAATTGCGGTCTCAGCTGGCAACGGAATTACCAGCATACATGATTCCCACTTATTTTGTTCGGCTGGAGCAAATGCCGCTTACACCCAATGGCAAGCTGGACCGCCGCGCGTTGCCGGCTCCTGAGGGCAGCGTACAATCCGGTGAGGATTATCTGGCTCCAAGAACTGCAGTGGAAGCACAGCTGGTGCTTATTTGGCAGGATATCCTGGGAGCTGCCCGCGTGGGCGTCCGCGATAATTTCTTTGAGATCGGTGGTCACTCTTTGCGGGCGACATTGCTCGTTACGCGGATTCGCAAAGAGCTGGGATGCAGCATTTCGCTGCGTGAAGTATTTCAATCGCCTACGGTTGAATCCCTGGCGCGACTGGTAAAAGAGCGAATTCCAACCGTGTACGAGTCTATTCCACAGGCTGAAAAACGCGAAGCATACCCGGTGTCCTCAGCGCAAAAACGGTTATACGTGCTGAGACAGATGGACGGGGGAGAGCTCAGCTACAATATGCCAGGGGCCTTCTCAGTGGACGGACCGTTGGATCGCGTGCGGCTGGAGTCTGCGTTCAAGGCATTGATCCAGCGTCATGAATCCCTGAGAACCGGCTTTTATATGCAGGATGGGGAGCTTGTTCAACGTGTGTATAAGAATGTTCCGTTCGCATTGGACTACACAGAGGACACGGTGGAGGAAACGGATACGCTCATTCACAACTTTATTCGTGCCTTTGATCTGAGCCAGGCTCCATTATTGCGTGTTGGTCTGGTGAAGTTGCAGGAGGAGCGTCATCTGTTGCTGTTTGATATGCACCACATCATTTCAGACGGTGTTTCCATTCATATATTGGTGGAGGAACTCACGCAATTATACCAAGGAGAACAACTACCAGAACTGCATATTCAATACAAGGATTATGCGGTATGGCAACAGGAACAGTCAGAGAGAGAGTGGCAAGACCTTGAAGCGTATTGGCTGCAGGCCTTTGAAGGTGAGCTGCCCGTATTAGATTTGCCTACCGACTTCCAGCGCCCATCGGTTCGGAGCTTCGAGGGTAGCCGGATTGATTTTACATTGGACGAGTCTGGCAATAAGGCGATACAAGAGCTTGCATCCCGTACAGGTACTACACTGTATATGGTGTTGCTGGCGGCTTATTCAGTACTGCTGCACAAATATACGGGGCAAGAGGATATCGTCGTAGGTTCTCCAGTAGCCGGCAGACCACAAGCAGAGCTTGAAGGCATCATTGGGATGTTTGTCAATACGCTGGCCTTGCGCAGCTACCCGGCAGGAGAAAAAACTTTTCAGGATTACCTTCTGGAAGTCAAGGAAACGGCACTCAAGGCGTTCGAGCATCAGGATTACCCTTTTGAAAAATTGGTCGAAAAACTGGGCGTAGGACGTGATGTCAGCCGCAATCCACTCTTTGACACCCTGTTGGTATTGCAAAATACGGAGCAGGAAGAGCAGGACATGGATGGAGTGCACTTTACTCCTTATCCAATGGACACAGTCACAGCCAAGTTTGACCTGTCTCTTAATGTAGAGGAGAAGGGTGCTGAACTAGCCTTTGGCCTTGAGTATAGTACGGCTTTGTATCAGCGAGAAACTGTAGAGCGCCTGGCCACGCACTTGCTTCGGGTTCTGCATGCAGTCGCGGTCAATCCCGAGTTGCAATTGGCCGAAATTGAAATGATCACACCGGAGGAGAAAGTACAGATCATTGAAGTATTCAACGCGACAGCTACTCCTTATCCAAGGGATAAGACCATTCATGAATTGTTCGCGGAACAAGTCAAGCGTACACCAGAGCAGACGGCTTTGGTATTCGGCGATGTCCGGTTAACGTACCTTGAGTTGGAAGATAAAGCGAGCCGATTGGCCCAAACACTGCGTCGTTTGGGGACGCTAAGTGAGCAGCCGGTGGCTATTATGGGTGGACGGAGTATCGAGATGGTGGTTGGTATGCTCGCAGTGCTTCAGGCTGGTGGAGCCTATGTGCCGATCGATCCTGATTACCCAGAAGATCGGGTTCGTTATATGCTCGAAGATTCCGATGCCAAGCTACTATTGGTACAAAAGGGCGAGCTTATAAATGTAGACTACGGTATACCAATTGTCGACCTCAGCAGTGAAGAGGCTTATGCGTCCGACCTTGGTCGAACTGAGGAAGCAGTCCAGGGACCGGAGAGACTCGCTTATGTTATCTATACCTCGGGTACGACAGGTAGACCAAAGGGCGTTATGGTTGAACACCGTAACGTGGTTCGTCTGGTCAAAGAAACCAATTATGTGGAGTTAAATGAATCCACACGGATTTTGCAGACGGGAGCCGTGGCTTTCGATGCCTCGACCTTTGAGATATGGGGTGCGCTCCTTAATGGCGGACAGCTTTATTTCGTGGAGAACGACGATATCCTGATTGCCGATCGGCTCAAAGCGGCCATTGCCAAGTACGGGATTACAACGTTGTGGCTCACTTCACCACTTTTCAATCAGCTTTCATTGCAGGATGAGTACCTGTTTAGAGGACTGAAAGCATTGTTGGTGGGTGGCGACGTACTGTCCATATCTCATATGAACCGTGTCATCGAGGCTAATCCTGATCTTGTCCCTATCAATGGCTATGGTCCAACAGAGAATACGACCTTCTCCACCACCTACAAGATTCCGGGTCATGCTGAAGGGGGCGTGCCGATTGGTCGCCCAATTAGTAACTCGACTGCTTATGTAGTCAATGGATCGCTTCAATTACAGCCCATTGGTGCTTGGGGCGAGCTGATTGTCGGCGGTGAAGGTGTAGCGCGCGGATATCTCAATCGTCCTGACCTCACAGCAGAAAAATTTGTCCCAAGTCCTGTTAAGGATGGAGAACGCTGCTACCGAACTGGTGATTTGGTACGCTGGCTTCCAGATGGGAATTTGGAGTTTAAGGGAAGAATTGATGAGCAGGTCAAAATACGCGGTTATCGTATCGAACTCCCCGAAATTGAGGCTCAACTGGCCAAGGTGGAGTCAGTAATCGAAGCCGTAGTCGTCGTTCGCGCCGATGAGCTTGGAGAGAAGCAGCTTTGCGCTTATTATGTGGCGGATCGTACGCTCACAGCAGGCGAAGTAAGACACTCCCTATCGCAGGTACTTCCCGGTTATATGATTCCATCCTACTTTATCCAGCTGGATCGAATGCCGTTAACATCGAACGGAAAACTGGACCGCAGGTCTCTGCCAGCTCCGCAAGTAGGTGCGCATACAGGACGGAAGTATACAGCTCCTCGCACACCGGCTGAAGAAGCTTTGGCGTCTGTCTGGCAAGGGGTGCTGGGTGCCGAGCAGGTAGGTATCCATGACAATTTCTTTGAATTGGGAGGAGACTCCATCAAGGCCATTCAAGTGTCGTCACGGTTATTGCAGGCTGGCTACCGGTTAGAGATGAAGCAGCTGTTCAAATTCCCAACCATTGCCGAGCTAGGTGCAGAAATACAAACGGCTGTGCATACGGCTGAACAGGGAGTTGTGCGTGGAGCGGCTCGCTTAACTCCAGTCCAACAGTGGTTCTTTGGACGGAAGCAAGCAGAGCCTCATCACTTCAATCAAGCAGTCATGCTGTATCGTGAACAGGGATTTGAGGAAAAGGCTTTGCATCATGTGTTGAGAAAATTGGCCGAGCACCATGACGCCCTTCGCCTAGTTTTTCGTCAGACTGAGCATGGCTACGAGGCTTGGAACCGTGATCTTGGAGAAGGAGAGCTGTATAGCCTGATCACTGCTGATTTACGGAACGAATCCGATCCGGTTGCAGCCATTACGACGCTGTCGGACGACATCCAGCGCAGCATCAATCTGGCAGAAGGACCGCTGATGAAGTTAGGGCTTTTCCATTGTCAGGATGGAGACCACCTTCTGATCGTGATCCATCATTTAGTGGTGGACGGAGTATCCTGGCGGATTTTGTTCGAGGACTTCGCAGCAGGCTATGAGCAGTTTATTCAAGGACAAGCACTGACATTCCCGCAGAAGACGGATTCCTTCCGTGACTGGGGAGACGCTCTTGCCCGTTATTCGGAGGGCCCTGAAATCGAGATTCATCGAGCGTATTGGAGCGAGCTGGGGGTTCAGTCGCTTGAGCAGTTGCCTAAGGATGAAGCTGTTGAGCGTCTTTTATTACGCGATAGCGAAGTGGTGACAGCACAATGGACTGTGGAAGAAACCGACCAACTGTTAAGAAAAGCCCATCGTGCTTACCAAACAGAGACGAACGATCTGTTATTGGCCGCTCTGGGCATGGCGGTATTCAAATGGTCTGGCTTAGACAAGATTGCTGTGAACCTTGAAGGGCATGGTCGTGAGCCGATTGTGCCAAATATCGATATTACCCGTACTATCGGATGGTTTACGAGTCAATACCCAGTCATTTTAGATTTGGGGAATGATCCAGAATTGTCGGTCCTGATTAAAGCTGTGAAAGAAGAGCTACGTCGTATTCCGAATAAAGGTATCGGATATGGGTTGCTCAAAACGATGGCCAGTCAGGAGGACGCAGATAGTTTCAACTTACAGCCTGAGATTTCTTTTAACTATCTGGGACAGTTTGATCAGGATTTGCAAGGAAGCTCATTGCAGGTTTCTCCTTATCCGACCGGAAGCGCGCAAAGCTTGTTGGGAGAGTCAGCCTATAAGCTAGATATCAATGGCATGGTGACAGACGGAGCCTTGGCTCTGACGATGACTTACAACGGAAAACAATATAAGTCATCCACAATGAAACAGCTCGCTGGATATATTGAAGAAAGCCTACGGCAGCTTCTGCACCATTGCGTAACCCAGGAAAGAACGGTATTGACACCAAGCGATGTGCTTGCCAAGGGGCTGAGCATTACTGATCTGGAGGAGCTTGCTGAGCAGACCAGCCACATAGGCGATATTGAGAATGTATACAGTCTGACGCCAATGCAGAAGGGCATGCTGTTCCATGATATGTTCGAACCACATACAGGTGCTTATTTTGAGCAGGCCGCCTTTGACTTTAAGGGTAGCTTTGATCCGGCTGCCTTTGGGCATAGCCTGGATGCAGTGGTGGAACGCCATGCCATCCTGCGTACGAACTTCTACAGTGGATGGGGAAGTGAGCCTTTACAAGTCGTATTCCGGCACAGAGGCGCCAAATTGGTGTATGAAGACCTACGTGAGATGAATGCATCGCAGCGTGAAGCTTACCTGCAGACATTTGCCGCTAAGGATAAAGAGCAAGGCTTTAACCTGGCTGAAGACGAGCTTCTCCGTGTATCGATTTTACGCACAGAAGAAGAGAGCTTCCGTCTCTTGTGGAGCTTTCACCACATCGTCATGGATGGATGGTGTGTTCCATTAATTACACAGGAGGTCTTTGAACACTATTTTGCCCTCCTGGAAGGAAGAGAGCCTCAGCTGGCAGAGGTTCAGCCGTATAGCCGATATATTGAATGGCTGGAACAGCAGGATGAAGCAGCTGCGGCCGACTATTGGAGCCGATATCTGGCCGGTTATGAGCAGCAGACGCTTTTACCTCAAGTCGGTGGAGCAACTAAGGGAGAAGGCTACGTAGCAGAGAAGCTGAATTATCCTGTCAGCAGGGAATTGACTGAGCGCCTGGAAAAAGTGGCCAGAGATGCTCATGTCACGATGAATATATTGCTGCAGTCCATCTGGGGCGTTGTGCTTCAACGCTATAACGGGAGTCGGGATGTTGTATACGGAAGTGTAGTATCAGGCAGACCGGCTGAAATTCCGGGAATTGACCGGATGATCGGGTTGTTTATTAATACAATTCCAGTTCGTGTGAAGACAGAAGAAAATCTCCCCTTTACAGTCCTGATGAAGCAACAGCAGGAGCAGTATATGGCTTCTCACATGTACGACACCTATCCTTTGTTTGAAATTCAGGCTCAGACGGACCAAAAGCAGGAGCTCATTTCACATATTATGGTATTTGAGAACTATCCTGTGGAAGAGGAAGTGGAGCGTCTGGGAGGTGGCGAAGCTGCCTTTGAGATTGAGGAAGCGGAGCTTCTTGAACAAACGAATTACGATTTTAACTTAATTGTCCTACCGGGCAAAGAGATGAGATTGTTGTTCCAATACAATGCGCTCGTCTATGATCCAGCCACGATTGAACAAATCAAGGGTCACTTGTTCCACCTCATGGAACAAGTTGTGGAGAATCCTGCAATTTCCGTGGATGCTCTGGAATTGGTTACGCCACAGGAAAGAGAACAGATTTTGAACTTATGGGGAGACACGGGAGCCAGCTCCAAACACCGTACCACGTTTCACGGGTTGTTGGAGGAGCAGGCAGGTCGCACGCCGGATGCCACGGCTGTTCTATTTGAGAACGAAATGCTGACCTATGCCGAGCTGAACGCAAAGGCCAATGGATTGGCGAGAAGATTGCGTGCTGAAGGAATCAAGACGGGAGATCTGGTGGGGCTGATCGTTGAACGGTCAACGGATATGATCGTTGGGATGTACGGCATTATGAAAGCCGGGGGCGCCTATGTTCCCATTGATCCAGAGTATCCGCAAGAACGAATCAACTACATGCTTGAAGATTCGGGGACGAAGATGATCCTTGCACAAGCACATCTTCTGGAGCATATAGGCTGGACGGGAAATGTCCTATTGCTGGATGAACCGTCGACCTATGATGTCGATACGTCGAACTTGAAGGATACGGCCGACTCTGATGACCTGGCTTACGTGATCTATACTTCAGGCACGACGGGCCAGCCTAAGGGCGTGTTAGTGGAACACCGGGGACTACGCAATCTGTCGGACGTATACCGCGGACTCTTTGAAGTTACACCGCAGGATCGGATTGTTCAGTTTGCAAGCCTGTCGTTTGATGCATCAGTTTCGGAAATTTTAACGACATTGAGCCACGGGGCTACTCTATGCATTCCTTCTACACAAGATATTATGGATCACGCTCTGTTCGAGCAGTTCATGAACGATAAGGGGATTACGGTAGCGACTTTGCCACCCGCCTACGCAATCCATCTTGAGCCGGAGCATCTGCCGACACTGCGATGCCTGCTAACTGCCGGATCAGCCACATCGGTCGAATTGATCGAAAAGTGGAGAAAGCATGTACATTACTTCAACGCCTATGGTCCCACTGAGGACTCCGTATGCACTACCCTATGGAATGCCCAGAACAGTGAAGAGACCGTAGAAATCGTATCCATTGGACAACCAATTGCCAACCATCGTGTGTATATTTTGGATGATCATTTCAGATTGCTGCCTGTCGGCGTAGCTGGGGAACTATGCATTTCGGGTATCGGGTTAGCACGGGGTTACCATAACCAGCCTGAGTTAATGGATGAGAAGTTTGTGGACAATCCGTATGCTCCAGGAGAGCGTATGTATCGGACGGGTGACCTGGTTCGCTGGTTGCCGAATGGAACCATCGAGTACCTCGGCCGAATAGATCACCAAGTCAAAATTCGTGGCTATCGTATCGAGCTGGGCGAGGTTGAAGCACACATGCTCAGAATACCGTCCGTTCAAGAAGTCGTGGCTTTGGCTGTGGAGGGCGATGATGGCTACAAGGATTTAGTCGCTTACTTCGTAGCTGCTCAGAAGCTTGAGGTATCCGAGCTCCGGGGAATTTTGTCAGAGATGTTGCCTGGATATATGATCCCTTCCCGCTTCGTACAATTGGAGGACATGCCTCTGACGTCGAACGGAAAAATAGATCGAAAAGCGCTGCAGGGTGAGCAAGGATGGGCGGTTGCTTCATCTGAGGCTCCACAGACCCCTGTAGAAATCCAATTGGCCGAAATCTGGCAAGAGGTGCTGGGTGTAGAGAACGCGGGAGTGAAGGATAATTTCTTCCATTTCGGAGGTCATTCACTGCGTGCCGCTCTGCTAGTCTCACGAATTCGTAAGGAGATGAATCGCGAGATTAGTCTAAGAGAAGTGTTCGAATCGCCTACCATTGAAGAATTGGCTCGTGCCATGGAGGGCCATACACCGCTGAATTTCGAAGAAATTCCTACAGCGGAAGCGCGACAATACTACCCATTATCCTCAGCCCAAAAACGGCTGTTTATCCTTAGTCAGCTGGAAGGCGGAGAGCTAAGCTACAATATGCCAGGTATCCTTACGGTTGAGGGAGACCTGAATCGCGAACGGCTGGAGCAGGCATTCCGTCGTCTAATTCGTCGTCATGGTTCGCTCCGCACCCGTTTTGTGACCGTTAACGGTGAGCCTGTGCAGCAGATCCTACCGGATGTTCCGTTTACGGTGGAATATGCGGAGTTGAGCGAGACAGAGGCAGAAGCTGCCCTTCAGCAATTTGTTCGTCCTTTTGACCTTGGCGAAGCACCATTACTGCGGGTAGGTCTCATTCGAATTGCACACGAGCGCCATTTACTGTTGTTCGATATGCATCATATTGTCTCGGATGGGGTTTCTATGAATATTCTCATAGAAGAGTTTCTCCGTTTCTACCAAGAAGAAGACGTATTACCTGCGCTGCAAATTCAGTACACAGACTATGCGGTATGGCAGCAAGAGCAGCTCGGAAGCGAGCGTCTCAAAGCCCAGGAGGCATACTGGCTGGATGCATTCCGCGGAAGCTTGCCGGTGCTGGATTTGCCAGTAGACGAAGTTCGCCCTGCGGTGCGAAGCTTTGCGGGAGATCGGATTGACTTCCAGATTGACTCTTCTCTGAGCGCTTCACTCCAGGAGCTGGCTACCCGAACAGGTTCTACGCTGTTCATGGTGCTGCTGGCAGCCTATACGACGCTCTTGCACAAGTACACGGGTCAGGAAGATGTCATTGTTGGTTCACCAGTGGCGGGAAGATCCCATGCCACACTCGAAGGCCTGATCGGTATGTTCGTAGGCACAGTGGCACTGCGTACTTATCCAGAGGGCGAAAAGTCCTTCGAGGCTTACTTGAAGGAAGTGAAGGAAACAGCACTGCGTGCCTATGAAAACCAGGATTATCCGTTTGAGGAGCTGGTAGAGAAGCTGGAGCTTCAGCGTGACCTGAGTCGCAACCCACTATTTGATACTATGTTTGTTCTGCAAAATATCGAGCAGGGAGAACAAGAAATAGAGGGATTGCGTTTCACTCCTTACGATCAGGTCCATCCTGCTGCCAAATTCGACCTCACGCTGACAGTGAGTG
Organism: Paenibacillus jamilae; assembly: GCF_050482105.1. Lineage (GTDB taxonomy): Bacteria > Bacillota > Bacilli > Paenibacillales > Paenibacillaceae > Paenibacillus > Paenibacillus jamilae_B. Next base: position 82,708 of record NZ_JBCNHI010000012.1, read on the forward strand.
AAGCGGATGGGGCATTGAACTGCACGTTGGAATACGCGACTGCAATCTACAAGCGGGAGACCGCTGAACGGATGGCAGGCCACTTTGTACAGCTTATTCAGGAGGCTATCGCCAATCCGGGAATGTCGTTGTCGTCCCTGGATATCGTGACACCGCAGGAAAAGTCGATGCTGATGAAGGATGCGGACGAAGCCAAAGCAGATTATCCACGTGACCAAACGATTCATGCACTGTTCGAGGAACAGGCTGTCCGTCATCCAGATGCAGTAGCGGTCGTATGTGAAGAGGCGTCCTTGTCCTATAGCGAGCTGAACGAGCAGGCCAATGGACTTGCTAGAACGCTCCGCGAGCGTGGTCTGCAACCAGACGGTCTGGTTGGAATCATGGCGGATCGTTCCCTTGAAATGGTCGTTGGGATTTTAGCCATTTTGAAGGCGGGCGGAGCTTACGTCCCTGTGGACCCTGAATATCCAGAGGACCGCATTCGCTTTATGCTTGAGGATTCGGGGGCCAAGCTGCTACTGACACAAGCGCATCAGGAGACACGTGTCTCCTTTACCGGTGACGTTATCAACCTGGATGAGACGGCTTCCTACAAGGAAGATGTCTCAAATCTGGAGCCTACGGCTGGACCGAATCATCTTGCCTATGTTATCTACACATCGGGTACGACAGGCAAGCCAAAGGGAACGCTGATCGAGCATAAAAATGTAGTTCGCTTGCTCTTTAATGATAAAAATATGTTTGACTTCGGCCCTCAGGATACGTGGACACTGTTCCATTCGTTCTGTTTCGACTTCTCTGTATGGGAGATGTACGGGGCATTGCTAAACGGGGGTCGTCTGGTCATCGTTCCATCGCTGACTGCGAAGAGCCCGGAGCGTTTCTTGCAATTGCTTAAGGATCAGAAGGTCACCGTATTGAACCAGACGCCGACTTACTTCTACCAGCTGCTACAAGAAGAACTTAGTCATCGCGCGGCAGAATTGAGCCTCCGCATGATTATCTTTGGTGGAGAGGCATTAAGCCCAGCCTTGCTTAAGGACTGGAGAGCGAAATATCCACAGGTGCAGCTCATTAACATGTATGGCATCACAGAAACGACCGTGCATGTAACGTATAAGGAAATTACAGAACTGGAAATTGAACAGGGGCGCAGCAATATCGGTACCCCGATTCCGACACTACGTGCGTACATTTTGGATGAACAACGCCGTCCACAACCGATTGGCATTCCAGGTGAGCTCTACGTGGCGGGCGAAGGGCTGGCGCGTGGCTACCTGAACCGACCGGAATTGACGGAAGAGAAGTTTGTAGCTCATCCGTTTGAAGCGGGCGAGCGCATGTACCGCTCAGGTGACTTGGCACGCTGGTTGCCGGATGGCAGCATGGAGTATTTGGGACGGATTGACCATCAGGTTAAAATCCGGGGTTACCGTATTGAGCTAGGCGAAGTGGAGGCGAAGTTGCTCCATGCTCCATCTGTAAGGGAGGCCGTTGTGCTTGCCCGTGAGGATGGAAGTGGACAAAAAGTGCTGGTTGGCTATTTCACTGCTGATCAGATGCTGACGGTAGGCGAATTGAGAAAAGCCTTGGCTGCTGAACTGCCGGCGTATATGATTCCGTCTTACTTCATGCAATTGGAACAGATGCCTTTGACACCAAATGGCAAGCTGGATCGCAAAGCACTTCCCGCTCCAGAGGCCAATGTGCAGACTGGAGCAGTTTATGAAGCGCCGAGGAACGCAGCTGAGGAACCGTATGGCAAGGTGTGCTGGGAGCGCAGCAGGTCGGTATCCATGATCATTTCTTCGATCTGGGTGGTGACTCCATCAAGGCGATTCAGGTGTCCTCTAGATTATTCCAACTGGGATATAAATTAGAGATGAAGGATCTCTTCAAATATCCGACAATTGCCGAGCTGAGCCCGTATCTCCAGGTAGCTGGACGTACAGCAGAACAGGGTGAAATCAAAGGTGCAGCGGAGTTAATGCCAATTCAGCGCTGGTTCTTTGAACGGCACACAGCGGAGCCGCATCATTACAATCATGCGGTCATGCTCCATCGGAAAGACGGCTTTGATGAAGCTGCACTTCGGTTGACAATGGACCAAATTGCGATCCATCATGACGCGCTGCGTATGGTTTTCCGGTCTACAGCAGCTGGATACACAGCTTGGAATCGGGGAATTGACGAAGGCGAACTTTACACCTTAGACATCGCCGATATGAGACAGGCAAATGACGAGGCAGCTGCTGTTCAAGCCCAAGCTGATGCCATCGAGGCAAGCTTCCACTTGGAAGACGGCCCTCTGTTCAAGCTAGGCTTGTTCCATTGTAATGATGGCGATCATTTGTTGATTGTCATTCATCACCTCTTGGTTGATGGCGTGTCCTGGCGCATCCTGTTTGAGGACATTGCAACAGGATACGAGCAAGCGTTGAATGGACAAGCAATTGTCCTTCCGCAAAAGACGGATTCGTATCTTGTATGGTCCGAGCAGGCGGCGAAGTATGCAGAAGGTTCTGCCTTGGACGAGGAACGTTCATACTGGCAGCAGATTGAGGAGACAGCTCTGGCTCCACTGCCGAAGGATAAGGAACAGGAGCCGGGTACCATCCGGGATACCGATTCGGTTACGGTAACGTGGTCTGCTGAAGAAACAGATCTGCTGTTGCGACAAGCAAACCGGGCCTATCATACAGAGACGAATGATTTGCTCTTGACTGCTCTGGGAGCAGCTATTCAGCGCTGGACAGGTATGGAGCAGATATTAGTTAACCTTGAAGGACATGGCCGGGAAATGATCGTACCAGATCTGGATATTACCCGTACCGTGGGCTGGTTCACAACCCAGTACCCCGTTCTGCTGAACCTGCAAGGTGGGCAGGAGGTATCTGCCCGAATCAAGCGGATCAAGGAGAATTTGCGAGAGGTTCCGCACAAAGGCATCGGCTACGGTTTGCTGAAGTATATGGCACCGGAGAAAGGTACTCGATTCAGCGTAGAACCAGAAGTTTCCTTTAACTACCTTGGACAGTTTGATCAGGATTTGGAAGGCAATGCTCTTAGCTTGTCTACACATTCCGTTGGTAAGGCGCTTAGCGATCACACACCACAGCAATATGCTCTGGATGTGAACGGCATGATTGCCGAAGGCCAGCTATCACTGACGATTACGTACAGCAACAGGCAGTACCGTAAGGAGACGGTAAGTCATTTTGCTGAATTATTACAGTCAAGCCTTAGTGAGGTCATCCAGCATTGTGTGAATCAGGAGCGTTCGCAGCTTACACCAAGTGATGTTCTGTTCCAAGGACTGACACTGGAGCAGCTTGATCGACTCACGGTCCAGACGGCCCATATTGGAGAAATTGAGGATGTGTACAAGCTAACGGCAATGCAGAAGGGCATGCTCTTCCACAGCTTGCTGGAACCGGACTCCTCTTCATACTTCGAGCAGGCAACGTTTGAGCTGCGTGGCAGCTTCGATGTAGATATCTTCTTTGAGAGCTTCCAGGCTCTGGCACAACGACACGCCATACTGCGTACTGGCTTTTACAACAATATCGCTGATGTACCGCTGCAGGTTGTCTTTAAGCAACGCCCAATCTCTCTCAACTACGTAGATTTGCGTGCAGATAACTTGCAGGAGCAAGAAGCCCTGATTCAGGCTTACACTACTGAAGATATGGCTAAAGGCTTCAACTTGTCAGAAGATCCGCTGATGCGAGTGACTGTTTTGCAAAAGAAACAAAGCTGCCTTGTATTGTGGAGCTTCCATCATATTGTCATGGATGGCTGGTGCATCCCGATTATTACACAGGAGCTGTTTGATTATTATTCTGCTCTGCGTCAGCAAGTACAGCCTGTGCTGCCGCCGGCTCAGCCCTACAGCCGTTATATAGAATGGCTTGATGCACAGGATGATCAGGAAGCTTCAACGTATTGGAGTCAATATCTCGAAGACTATGACGGCAACACCGTATTGCCAGAAGCTAAAACGAAATCTCAAGCTAAAGTAGAGGATTACGTTCTGAATGAGCATGTTCTCCATTTGGGTGCATCCTTGACCCATAAAATGGATGTTGTTGCGAAGCGCAACCATGTGACCGTCAACACACTCATGCAGACAGCCTGGGGCCTGATTCTCCAACATTACAATGCCAGCTCGGATGTTGTTTTCGGTGGCGTTGTATCAGGTAGACCTGCTGAGATTGCAGGGATCGAGAATATGGTGGGTCTGTTTATTAATACAGTACCTATCCGCGTACAGTCATCCAAAGACGAGGCCTTTGTCGATGTGATGAAACGTACACAGGCACATTCGTTGGCTGGTCGTGCCTACGACACCTATCCGCTGTATGAGATTCAGGGGAAAACAACCCAAAAGCAAGACCTGATTTCTCATATTATGATCTTTGAAAATTATCCACTCGACGAACAGGTAGAACAGTCGGGTAACCACACAGAAGACAATCTCGAAGTCGCCAACTTCGCCATGTTTGAGCAAACCAACTATGACTTTAACCTGGTTGTCATTCCAGGCGAGGACATTAAGGTCTGCATCCGCTACAATGCTTCGGTCTACGAGCAAGAAAGCATTGCCCGAATCGGAGGACATTTGTTGCAAATGCTAGATCAGGTAGCTACTCGTCCGCAAGCGACGATACAGGAGCTGGAGATTGTAACACCGGAGGAACGGACAAAGCTGCTTGACTGGGGTGGCACGGCTCATGCTTATCCAAGTGATCAGGGTCTGCACACCTTGTTTGAAGAGCAGGTTGCTCGTACGCCAGATAAAGTTGCAGCAGTAAGTGGCGACATACAGATTACGTTTCGCGAGCTGAATGAGCAGTCGAACAGACTGGCTTCGACCTTGATAGACCAAGGACTGCGGAGTGAACAAGTAGTGGGCCTGTTGGCAGATCGGTCAGTGGAACTGCTGGTTGCCATCATGGGTGTACTCAAAGCGGGCGGAGCTTACGTACCTATTGATCCTGAATATCCGCAGGAGCGGATTCAGTATATTTTGAAGGACTCTGGCGCTGAGATTCTGCTCACACAGAGCCATCTGACGAAGTTGGTCTCCTTTGAGGGGATAGTTATGGAATTGGATTCTCCGCACATCTACGGAACCGGAGTGGATAATCCTAATATTCCTGTGAGAGGAAACGACCTGGTGTATTTAATCTATACCTCAGGTACAACAGGGAATCCGAAGGGAACCATGATTAACCATAAAGGGATCGTAAACTACATCTGGTGGGCTAATAAAGTCTATTGTGCAGGGCAGCCAACGGACTTCCCGCTGTACTCATCCATTTCGTTTGACTTGACGATGACATCAATGTTTACACCGTTAATAAACGGAGGAATCGTACGGATTTATGATGGTATAGATAAAGCAGAAGTCGTCCAGCATATTTTGCGTGAAAATGCGGTGGATATTCTCAAGCTGACGCCGACGCATCTCAGTCTCATAAAAGACATGACTATTCCAGCGGAAAGTCGCATTCAGCAGCTCATTGTAGGTGGAGAGAATCTGACCACTCATTTGTCCAAAACGATTACGGACCTCTTTGGTGGCAACATCAAAATCTACAATGAATACGGTCCAACCGAAACCGTCGTCGGCTGCATGATTCACCTGTACGATCCTGCGAAGGATACACGGGAATCCGTACCGATTGGTTTGCCGTCCGACAACATATACATTCATATCCTGGATGAACAGCTTCGTCTCGTACCGTTAGGTGTGGAGGGCGAAATGTACATCGCTGGGGACGGAGTAGCCCGTGGATACCTGAACCGTCCGGATCTTACCGCAGAAAAATTCATTAGGAATCCGTTCGCTGCGGAAGGAAATATGTATCGGACCGGGGATTTGGCTCGTCGCCTTCCTAATGGAGACATAGAATACATTGGGCGTATTGACCATCAAGTTAAAATCCGCGGCTATCGTATTGAGCTTGGTGAGATTGAGGCCAAGTTGCTGGATATGCCACTTGTCGAGGAAGCTCTCGTTGTTGCATGGGCAGATGCCAATGGACAGAAGTCTCTATGTGCTTACTTTGTAGCTGATCGGGAAATGTCTGTCAGCGAGCTGAGAAATGAACTGTCTGCCGAACTGCCTGCATATATGATTCCGTCTTACTTTGTCCAAATGGACGTAATGCCGTTGACACCAAATGGCAAGCTGGATCGTAAGGCACTGCCTGAACCAAACTTGGGTGTGAAGGCAGGAGCCGCCTTTGCCGCTCCGCGGACGGATGTGGAGAACATTTTGGCTTCGATTTGGCAGAGTGTGCTCGGCGTACCGCTTGTTGGCATACATGATAATTTCTTTGAACTTGGAGGCGACTCGATCAAATCGATTCAGGTTTCATCAAGACTTCTGCACGCAGGCTACAAACTGGAAATGAAGAATTTATTCAGCTATCCAACAATTGCGGAACTGGCTCAGCGTGTTAGCGCAGTCAGCCGAATTGCAGATCAGCGCGAGGTACACGGAACGGTAAAACTGGGACCTGCCCAGCGCAGATTTTTCGAAGAGCAGTCAAAGGATCTACATCACTTTAATCAGTCGGTCATGCTGTACCGACGCGAAGGCTTTAATACCGATGCGCTCGCCAAGGTTATTCAAAAAATTGCAGAACACCATGATGCACTGCGACTGGTATTCCGCCAAGGAGAGCACGGAGTAGAAGCCTGGAACCGCAGTTTGGGCGAAGGTGAGCTGTATAGCCTCCAAATCCACGATTTGCAGGATGAAAAAGACCCGGCTTTGGCAATAGAAGCAGGCGCGGAAGCCATTCAGCGCAGCATCTCTCTGGAGGATGGACCGCTCTTTAGACTAGGTTTGTTCCGTTGTGCGGAAGGCGAACATTTGTTGATCGTTATTCATCATTTAGCTGTGGATGGCGTATCCTGGCGTATTCTCTTTGAGGACTTGCAGGAAGGCTACGAACAAGCAGCACGTGGAGAAGCGGTCAAGCTCCCACAAAAGACAGATTCGTACCGTGCATGGGTTGATGGGATTACGCAATATGCCAACAGCCCGGCGGCTGAACAAGAACGTAGTTTTTGGGCAGAGGTAGAAGGAGAGGGATTTGCCCTTCTTCCAAAAGACAAGGTAGACGGCGCTCTTCTCATAAAAGACACCGAGGCTGTTACGGTAACATGGTCGCCAGAAGAGACAGAGCAGTTCCTGAAAGAGGCGAATCGCGCTTACAATACGGAAGTTAACGATCTGCTCTTGACGGCCCTAGGTATGGCCGTTCACGAGTGGACGGGGATCGAACGTGTAGGCATCGTGCTGGAAGGACATGGACGGGAGCCTGTTGTACCGGAATTAGATATCACTCGCACAATAGGCTGGTTTACAAGTCAGTATCCTGTCGCCCTTGAGATGGGAGGCAAAATGGAGATCGGCGCCAGAATCAAGCGTATTAAGGAAGGTCTGCGTCGTATCCCGAACAAAGGTGTAGGATATGGTATTTTGAAATATTTGAGTGACGTATCCGCTGGCTCCTCCTTCTCGGCAGAACCGGAGATTACCTTCAACTACCTGGGGCAGTTTGACCAGGATCTTGCAGAAGGAACAATGGAGGTGTCCCCTTACTCGGCAGGGTCTGAGGTCAGTGAGGAGATGGTGCAGCATCAGGCCTTGAATATTAATGGACTGATTACCGAAGGACAGCTTCAGCTTTCGGTCAGCTATAACCATCAACAGTTCCATGTGGATTCGGTAGAAAAGTTTGCCGGTATCTTGAAGGAACGTCTCAGTGAAGTCATCGGACACTGTGCGCGCAAGGATAGAACCGAGCTTACACCAAGCGATGTACTCCTCAACGATATCAGCTTGGAGGAAATCGAGGAGCTGGAAGAGCAGACACGGCACATCGGTAGCATTGAAAATGTGTATAAACTGACACCGATGCAAAAGGGAATGCTGTTCCACAGTTTGCTGGAGCCTAGTTCAGAGGTCTACTTTGAGCAGGCCACATTTGAAATTCAGGGAGTATTCTATCCTGAGGATTTCAAACGCAGCTTACAGCATCTGATGAAACGGCATGCCATACTGAGAACGAATTTCCATGCTGGATGGGGCGACTTCCCTATACAGATTGTGTTCAAAGAAAGAGCATGCGATTTCGTATACGAGGAATTGCATGAGCTGGAACCGGGGGAAATGGAAACGTGTCTTGCAGCTTATATGGATCAGGACAAAGCAAGAGGTTTTGATCTGGCGAATGAAGCCTTGTTGCGTGTTGCTATTCTACGTACTGCAAAAGAGCATTACCATCTGTTGTGGAGCTCTCATCACATCATTTTGGATGGCTGGTGTATGCCTCTTGTGCTCCAGGAAGTGTTTGAAACGTACGGAGCTTTGCGTGAGCAAAGGGAGCCTGATCTTCCTGCAGCTGTATCGTACAGCCAGTACATTCAATGGCTGGAGAAACAAGGCGAGGAAGAGGCATCCTCCTACTGGAGAGGGTATCTGGAAGGCTACGAGCAGCAAACAAAGCTGCCGCAGGCCGTCACACAGCCATCGGCAAAAGCAGAAGCCTACGTGTCGGAGAAGGTGGTATTCACATTGGATGCGGAATTGACCGAGCGCTTGGAACAAGTGGCCAAACAGCATCAAGTGACGATGAACACACTGATGCAAGCTGCTTGGGGAATCGTGTTGCAACGCTACAATAGAAGCCAGGATGTCGTCTTTGGAAGTGTGGTATCGGGGAGACCTGCCGAGATTCCAGGCATCGAAAGTATGATCGGTCTCTTCATTAATACAGTTCCAGTTCGGGTTCAGGCCGAAGGAAGCGAAACGTTCTCTCATGTGATGAAAAGACAGCAGGAATTATATTTGGCTGGACATGCTTATGATTCCTATCCGCTCTATGAGATTCAAGCACAGAGTGAGCAAAAGCAAGATTTGATTTCCCATATCATGGTATTTGAGAATTACCCGGTAGAAGAGCACCTAGAAGAGAAAATTGCCAATGATGAGGCTGAATACAAAATTACGGATGTTCAAATGTTTGAACAGACAAATTATGATTTTAACCTCATTGTGCTGCCGGGACGTAGTCTGGAGTTCTTGTATCGTTATAATGCTCGCGTCTATGACCGGGAGAGCGTGGAACGGATTCAAGGACACTTGACGAAAATTCTGACAAGCGTATCTGTACAACCTGCTATCCGTATTGATGAGCTGGAGCTGATTACGCCAGAGGAGAAATCACAAATTATAGAGGTATGGGGAGACACAGCAGCTCCTTATCCGCGTGAGAAGACCCTCCACGGCATATTCGAGGAAAAAGCTGCGCTCACACCGGATCGTACAGCACTTATCTACGGCGAAACGGTGCTTACCTACGGCGAACTTCATCAGCAGGCCAACCGACTTGCGCGTACACTCCGTGAGCAAGGGGTTAGACCGGATCAGCCAGTCGGCATTATGGTCGAGCGTTCGCTTGAGATGATCATAGGCATCCATGCCATTCTAAAAGCGGGCGGCGCTTATGTTCCGATTGATCCGGAATTCCCTGAGGATCGTATTCACCACATGCTGGAGGATTCGGGAGCGAAGCTTCTGCTGACAAAGAGCCATCTCAAGGATCGTTTCCCATTCACTGGCACGATCCTGGCCCTGGATGATCCGCAGGCGTATCATGCGGATGACTCCAATCTGGAGCCAATTGCAGGACCAGAGCATCTGGCGTATATCATCTACACGTCAGGTTCAACCGGCAAGCCGAAAGGTGTAATGATTGAGCATCGCTCCGCCGTCCATACACTGAGCCAGTTGGAAGCTGAATATCCGATGTTGGCAGGTGACCGATTCCTGCTCAAAACGACATTCACCTTTGACTTCTCCGTGCCAGAGCTGTTCTGCTGGTTCTTTGGACAGGGGACGCTCGTAATTCTGCCGCAGGGCGTGGACAAAGACCCGATGGCACTGCTGGAGGCTGTGGATACGAACCGAATCACGCATCTTAATTTGGTACCTTCGATGCTCAGCGTGCTCGTTCAATATTTGAAGGAAAGCAGTACCCAAGGATTCCTTACTCTGAAATATCTGTTTGCCTGCGGCGAGACGCTGCCTGCCAAACTTGTGGAAGAGTACTATAAAGTATCGCCTTATGCAGTACTGGAGAACATCTACGGTCCTACGGAAGCGGCTGTATATGCGACTCGATATACAACGAGTCCTGAGACTGCGACTCTAACGCATGTGCCTATCGGCAAACCGTACGCTAACGTCCAAGTATGGATGATGGACAGCGCTTCTCAGGTATCGCCAGTAGGTGTGCCGGGGGAACTCTGCATTGCAGGTGAAGGGGTAGCGAGAGGGTACTTCAATCAGCCGGAACTGACGGCAGAGAAGTTCATTCCTCATCCGTATAAGTCGGGTGAACGGATTTACCGAACGGGCGATTTGGCTCGGTGGTTGCCTGACGGGAATATTGAGTACTTGGGACGGATTGATCACCAGGTAAAAATCCGCGGTTACCGCATTGAGCTGGGAGAAGTGGAAGCACAAATGCTGAAGGTATCATCGGTGCAGGAAGCGGTTGTTCTTGCACTGGCTGATTCCGCTGGAAGTACTCAGCTTTGTGCATACTTTGTGGCCGAGGAGGCGCTCGCAGCGAGCGTACTACGCGAGGCACTGGCCAGCGAGCTGCCAAGCTACATGATTCCATCTGCTTTTGTACAGCTGGGGCAAATGCCGCTGAATCCGAATGGCAAATTGGATCGCAAAGCGCTACCGGCACCGGAAACACTTCTGCGGAGCACAGCCGAGTATATCGCGCCGCGTACACAGACAGAAGTAGAGCTTACTAAGATTTGGTCCGAGGTGCTCGGCGTACAGGAAATCGGGATCAGGGATCAATTCTTCGAACTTGGCGGCCATTCCCTGAAAGTATTGGGCTTGATCCAAAGGATCTCGTCCAGTATGGGTGTTCATCTCCCACTTCAAGCCGTGTTTAATCTGCCGACTGTGGAAGAGATGGCACATGAAATTTTCAAGCTGCAGGCAACAACTGCTGCGGATGAACAAGAAATGGAGATTATCCGCTTCCCAGGAAAAGGAGCGCTTAAAGTATTTTGCTTCCCTCCTCGGGTAGGCCACTCTCTGGGATACTATGAGATGGCTAAGGAGCTGGAAGGGATTTGCGAGGTGTACGGGATGGAATTTATCGGCGATCGTTACCAGGGCCAAGACATGCTGGATCGATACATCGATGCCATCGTGGGTATTCAAGCAGAGGGCCCATATGTATTCCTGGGATACTCACTTGGAGGAAATCTCGCCTTCGAGGTAGCTAAAGCCATGGAAACCCGAGGCCACCATGTTGGGGACATTATTATGGTAGATGCTATGAGAAAGATGTCCAAGGATGAATCGACACCGGAGGAGCTTGAAGAAATTGTCGAGACGGTGCTGGAAAGCATTAGGGAGCAGTACAAAGCATTCCTCGCAGATCCAGCCGACAGGGAGCGAGTCATGGACAAAATGTTGGTTTACTCCACCTACCGCGATGAGCTTATTAACGCAGGTGAAGTTCATGCGAATATCCATGCTCTGATTGCAGAGGGTGATAGTATTGGTCCAGATGCATCTTTAGATAAATTGTTATGGCAACAGGCGACACTTGGTCAATACAAAGAATACGAAGTCATCGGAACGCACGATGTGCTGCTTGATTCCGGTTTTGTTGGAGAGAATGCTAAAGTACTGAGACGGATATTTGGTAAAATTGCAGAAGCCTCAACTAAAAACAAGCCTATTTTGTCCTAAGATTAATCAACCAGAACAGTAGTGGGCAACAAAGACGCCCGGGCTCCTTTATATAGGAGAAACCCGGGCGTCTTTTTTTATTTATGAAATCCTCAACATGTAGAGAGTAGTGCCTCTACTGATCCGTGTTTGTTTTAGCAATGGTAGACCGATAATAATGGACATTGGAGATGAGATCACGGATGACTTGAATGACAAGCTCAGGTTGATCATGGATAATCATATGTTCGCTCTTTTTGGCGACAATAAGCTTACTGTTGTTAGAGATGTGGAGCATCTCGCGCTGCCCAATTTGCCAGCTTTGCTCGATCTGATCATTTCCACGCTTACTAATACCGAACTGAGTCAAATCTTGCTGAATGCCTCGGGCAATCACGCGTACAGGGAGGTTACCCAAATGCTGACCGCGTATGGCATCTTCGGTAGTGCTCGCCAGATCACCCTCCTCGGCAACAGAGCGAAAGTACTTGGGGGAAGCAACAATATTCACGAAAGATTTCCTATCTCGATACTCCACACGACCGTTTAGCATTAAATTGGGAAACAGACGAAAAGCCCCTGATCTTTCGAGGAGAATGGATATCAGCGGCGAAGGATTGACCTTAGGCCGTTCTTTGGCATAGATCTTATTTGTCCGGCGGGCGTCATTCTCAGGCCTAGCATCCACTAGAACCAATCCTGCCACTTCGTCTCTGTACGTCTGTGCATAGAGTCTTGAGTACATCCCCCCGAGGGAATGACCTACAAGGATATAAGGAGGTTGGATGTCTGCATTCTTTAGAGCAGTATGAAGCTCCCGAACGATGTTTTTTCCGGTGCGTGGTGTATTTGCCTCCTCGCTCCATGCATAGCCTGCCCGATCATAAGATACAACGGTAGCGAAGGATGACAGCTTCTCGGGAATATTTCTCCAGGACAGGCTGCTTTCCCCGCTTCCTGATTCAAGCACTATCGTTGGAGAGCCGGCACCCATTTTACGAATATGGAGACGATAGCCTCCCGCATCGACCATTTTCCCCAGAGGAGGATATTGCGATTTATCGTGTTTAGATGCAATCCACTCATACACAAATCCAGAGATAACGACAAGCAGTAAGCAAGAGATAATCCCCAATACAATTCTCATCCAAGTTCGCCTTCGTTGATTCATTCAATATCTACTCCTTTATAATGTAATTATTTAATCATCAACTATTTCATATGAAGTAAAATTGCTTTGGTGTGGTTTAGGCTTAATGAACATTTCATGTAAAACGTTAAAACGGAGTTCCATAATAGCTGTGTGCTAACTATTAAAGGCTGGGGGAGTGGAGCGGGTGGTTCTTATCATTTATACCCATCCTTTCTTTGTCAAATCATCAATATTAAAGAAAAATTGAATATACATTTAAGAACCGTTTGTAAAAAAGGCCGAAGAGCTCTATTAACAAACATAAACATTGCAAAAACATTTTATAAAAAATGCTTGCGTTTAAAAATATAGAATGATATACTCTAATTCCGGCCAAGAAATACAAAGGTTGCGAGCGAATGAAAAAAAGATTTTAAAAAATGCTTGCAAAGTTGGTTCGGACATGATATGATATAAGAGTTGATGAGGCGATGAGCTGATTCGAGGAAATGTTTGATCTTTGAAAA